>CBDCSG010000001.1:0-7965 GCA_965221525.1 Acidimicrobiales bacterium
GGTGTGGCGCGCGGTGTCGTTCATCGTCGGCCCGAGGGTCAGACGATCGCCGTGCCGACCAGGCCGGTCACGATGCCGGTGCCCGCGCCCGCCGCCACGCCGACGCCCACCGCGCCCATCAGCTGCATCGCGTTGAACCTGAGCACCGAGCCCACCAGCGCCGCGCCCACGGCCAAGGCCGCCGCGAGCTGGCCGCCGGTGCCGCTCACGATGTCCGTCACCGTGCCCAGCGGCCCGCCGAAGGTCGTGTCCGAGGTCGCCATCGCGGCGTCGGTGCCCGCGAGCAGCGCCGCCGCCCCGAGCGCAGCCGCCGCCGCGCAACCGAGCGCACGGGCGGCCCGTCCGCCCGTGCCGTCGTCCACCGTCGAGACCCGCCGGCGCTTCTCCGCCCAGGCGTCGAGGTCGCCGCGCCGGTAGCGCACCCGCCCGCCGAAGCGGTGGAACACCGGGCCCTCGCCCGTGACCCGGTAGCGCTTCAGCGTGCGCGCCGAGAGACCGAGATACCGCGCCGCCTCGGCCGTCGTCAGATACATGCGTTCGTCCGTCACCGCCGTCCTCCTTCCTCCGCCGCCCAGGCGTCGAGGTCGCCGCGCCGGTAGCGCACCCGCCGCCGAAGCGGTGGAACGCCGGCCCCCCGCCCGTGACCCGGGTAGCGCTTCAGCGTGCGCGCCGAGAGCCCGAGATACCGCGCCGCCTCGGCCGTCGTCAGATACATGCGTTCGTCCGTCACCGCCGTCCTCCTCGTCCCGCCCGCCCCAGCTACCGGAGCGGGCGGTCTGCGATCCGGTCCGCGATTGAAACGGGGCGCCCGGCCGGCCGGAAGGGTCGATTTGCGAGTCGCAAAACCGACCGGCCACGCGGTGCCGCACGGTGCCAGGGGGGTGACCGGACGGGTGTCAGCCGCCGCGGCGTGCCGCGGGGACGCACTCCGGCGCGGCGCGCGCCGCCGCCGGCAGGGGAATTCACCATGGGGGAACGGTCCGGACCGGTCGCGGCCGGCCGCATCCGCGCAGGCCCCAGCGGCAGGCTCAGCCCGAGCTTCGCCATGATCCCGTCGGAGGGCCCGAACGCGCGCCCCGACGGCACCCTGATCTGCAACAGCGCGTTGCCGAGCTCCACCTTGAGAACGAAGTGTCCGTCGAGCAGCCGCAGACCCTCCACCCGCGCCCCCGCCTCGGCGAGCAGCGGCAGCAGCGGCGCGGGGTCCGGCCAGGGCTCGGGGTCGGGCTCGCCGACAAGCATCGGCACGCCCGCCCAGAACGGCGAGCGCCACGCCGCCGCCCCGGGGTCCTCCCACGCGAGCAGCGACCACTCCGCCGCCGCAAGGTCCGCCTCGGTCTGTACCCGCAGCGGGAACGCCCCCGGCTCGAAACGCGCCGCTCCCGCCTGCGCCGTCCACGCCGCGCGATAGAGCGGGTCGCGCCGCAGGTACGCCCAGGCATGCGCGCCCCGGATGACGCCCTGATTCCCTGTCCCGCCGCGGCCCATCGCCGGCGTCACCGGCGCACGCCGCGTCTTACCACCGCGCGTTGACTTCGAGCCCGACCGTATGCTCCGGTACCGCCGTATCACTCTCCCGGCGCGTCGCCTTCACCCCGAAGGAGACATCGGGTGCATTGTCGTTGGCCGCGGGCGAGAGGCGCCAGCCGAGCGTGTAGTCGCGCACGCCCGTGGCGAGCCCGAGCCCGACATGCGGACTGCCCGTAAAGCGTCCCGAGAAGGCCGGGAAGCCGTACGCGGCTTCCGCCTGCCAGCGGCTGTTGGTCTCGCCGTTGCCCGTGCGGTCGGCCAGCGGATCGGTGCGGAACAGCGCATCGAGCCCGCCCGTCGCCTGTCCGCCGAGCGTCTGGCGCAACGTGAGCGACGGGCCGCGCGCGCTCGCCGGGTCCGGATTGAAGGCGAGCGAGGCCGCGAAGCCCCGGTCCTCCAGATCGTCGTTGCCGTGCGCGATCAGGGTGCGGCCCGAGAGGTCGAGGCTGACACCCAGGCCCGGGTCGCTCCAGACGACGCCGCCGCCGAGCTCGACCCCGAAGCCGGTCTCGGCGTCGCCCCCGTCGTGGCGCATGCCGACCTCCAGCTTCGGCGTCACCGATCCCTGCCCGTCCAGGGCGACCTTCCAGCTTCCCTCCAGGCCGAGCCGCAGCCGCGTCACGTCGGAGTCCGACGCCGCCAGCTCGTGCGTCTTCTCCGAGCCCGTACGCGCCCACAGCGCGTCCGACGTGAGCGCCAGCGCCGGGCCGGAGCCTTCCTTCGGCGGGGCGACGATATCGCCGCGCAGGCCCGCCGCGGCCATGGTCCAGTCGATGTCGGACGCGAGCCGCTGGCCCATGCCCGTCTTCAGCGTCACCTCGCCCGTGCCATGGCCGAGCGCGCCCCAGAGCCTGAGGCGTTCGGACGCCTGGACCGCAGCGTAGGGAACCGCCGCGGTCAGCGACGCCTCCACCGTGCCGTCGCCCTCGCGGACCGCGCCGGCGCACACCGTGCGCCGCGTCTCCGCGTCCAGGTCCTGGGGACAGCGTACGGACCCGCCGCCGCTGTCGCGGTAGTCGCCCTCGCCGGAACTCTGCATCAGCGCGAGGCCGACCAGCCACCGCTCGCGCGCATAGTCCGCGCCCAGCATCCCCGTGGTGGCCTCGCCGTCGAGCGAGAAGGCGCCCTCCCGGCCGTCGAATGAGGACTGCGCCGCCCGGCCCCAGAGTGCCAGGCTGCCGCCGCTGCCGTCGCGCTCGCCCGTCAGCGTGAAGCTGGAACCGAGCAACAGGTCCCGCCCGGTGAGCGTGCGTGTTGTCATGCCCGACCGCCCGTCGTCGAACAGCCGCTCGATATCGGACAGCCCCCGCCGCGCCGCCCCCATCGCCGGGCCTTCACCCGTGCCGTTGACGCCGAGCCAGCGGGCGCTGCCTGCGACCCCGTTGTCGTTCGCGGCGCCGCCCGATCCACCGGAGCCGTCCGTGGCCCCGAAGCCGAGCGCCTGTCCGGCAATCGTGCCGCGGGCGCCGGGGGTGCGCGGCGCGGCCATGCGCCCCGCAATCCCGTCGAGCGCCTGCTCCGCCGCGGTGCGCCCGAAGCGCGCAAGGAACGCCTTCGGCATCGGGTCGTCGTTGACAATCGTGCCCACCCCCACGGCGTCGGCGACCCCTGCGCCGCCTACCTGCCAGACGAAGAACTCGAAGGTCTCCGGCCCTTCATCGTGCGCGTCGTCGGCGATGTAGACCCGGAAGCGCTGCCTGGTCTCGCCCGGCCTGAAGTGCCTCGTGGCATGGGTCGGCCCGTAGAAGTCCACGTTCCGGCGCGCCGAGACCGGGGTCGACTCCTGCACCCGGTAGGAGAAGGTGACATACCTCTCCGACGCCTTGTTGAGCGTGACCGTGAACGTCATCGTCCGGCCGCTCTCGCGCGCCGTCGCATCGCTCACCGAGAGCATCGGGGCGCCTGCGGGGACGTCGTCGTCGGCGACATGGACCGTGGCCCGGTGGGCGGTGGCCGACGGCGTGTAGCCCGTGCCGGTCCGCACGGTGGCGGTGAGGCTGCCGTCGGGCTCGTCCACACTGTCGTTCACCGTGGCGACGGTGAGCGTTCCGGTGCCGTCGGTGCCGACCGTCACCTGCTTCGTGCCGGTCTGTCCGCTCTGGGCGAAGCTGCCGGACTGTGTGACCTGCACCGGAACCGTGAGGGCGCTCGCCGGCGGGGGCGTGGCGGTCAGGGTGAAGGTGGCCGTCCCGCCCTCGGTGATGTCCCCGCCGCCCGCGATGCTCACCTCCGGCGTCAGGTCGTTGTCGAGCACCGCGACCGTGGCCGCGCCCTGGGAGGGGTGCGGGGTGTAGCCGGTGCCGGCCTGGACGGCGGCGGTGAGGCTGCCGTTCGGCTCGTCGATGGTGTCGTTGACCGTCGTGACGGTGAGCGTTCCGGTGCCGCCGGTGCCGACGGTCGCGGTCCGCGTGCCGGTCTGGCCGCCTTGCGCGAAGGCGCCGCTCTCGGTCACCTGCACCTGGACCGTGAGGGGGCTCGTCGGCGGGGGCGTGGCGCTCAGGGTGAAGGTGGCCGTCCCGCCCTCGTTGATGCCGCTGCCGCCGGCGATGCGCACCACCGGCGTCTGGGGTGGCGGGTCGTCGTCGTCGCTCACCGCCACCGTCGCGGTGGACGGGGTGCCCAGGCGGTAGCCGGTGGCGGACTGCACCGTCGCCCGCACGCTCCCGTCGGGCTCGTCGGTGGTGTCGCTCACCGTGGGCAGGGTGAGGGTGGCTGAATTCTGATTGGCCTGGATGGTGACGCTCTGCGTGCCCTCGTGGCTCGTGTGGAGGAAGTCGCTCGTCGCGTCGTCGGCGACGGTGAGCGTCACCGCGAGATTCGCCGTCGGCGCGGGGCTCGCCGAGACGGTGAACAGCGCATCGCCGCCCTCGGTGACGGCGTTGCCGCCGGTGACGGTGACCAGCGGGCCGGTGCCCGTGCCGCCTTCCAGGCAGGTCAGCACCGTCACCACCGGGTCCCAGCGGGTCCAGCCCTTGTCGGCATGGACTTGCGCCTCCGCCGCGGTCATCGCCGTCGCGCCGTTGTCGACCCCGAAGGCGGCGAGCACCCGCTTCCAGCGGTTGACGTGCGCCTGGCCGTGCTGCGTCTCCAGGACGTAGCCCTCGACGTCCCCCTGCACGTCGTCCGGGTCGCAGGCGTTCGGGACCGGCGGCGTCTCGTCGTCGTCCACGGCGACGGTGACCGAGGCCGCCGTCACGTTGGCGTACCCCCCGGTGTTGCTCACCGCATGGGCGATGGTGACGCTCTCGTCGTTCGCGTCGGCGTCGTCCTGCGGCGTTACCGTCAGGGCCTGAGTCTGGCTCCAGGTCGTCGGGGTGAAGGTGAGCGTCGCGCTGGTACCCGGCGTGCCGCCGGCGGCGTGCACCTTGACCGCGCCCGCGTCGTCGGGGGTCGCGGTCACCGTGACATTGGCGGTCGGTGCGCTGTCGAGCACCACCGTGTAGCTCCCCGCCGCGCCACCCTCGGCGAGGCTGAGCGTCGCGGTCGAGACCGTCACCCCGGGCGGGACGACGGTCACGTCGTCGTCGTTCACGGCAACGGCCACGGTGCCGGTGATGCCGGCGTAGCCGCCGCCTGATGCGGTGTGGGTCAGGGTGGCGGCGTCGTCGGCCGCGCCGTCGCCGGTGTCGTGGGCCGCAGAGACCGTCACCGCCTGCGGCGTGCTCCACAGATTGGCTCCGGTGCGGGCGAAGGTGAGCTGCGCGGGGCTCACCGTCACGTCCGCGTTGTCCGAGGCGACGCCCACCGTCACCGTGCCCGTCGGCTCGGTGGCGAGGCGCACCGTCCAGGTCCCCGTCAGGCCCTCGTCCACCGTCACCTTGCTCGGGGCGAGCCACAGCCCCGGCCCCGCCGGGTCGTCGTCCTCGATGGTGACCACCGCCTCGCCGTGCGTGCCCAGCGTCACTCCGGCCGGCAGCCGCGATGCGTCGATGGCCATCCGGAAGGTCTCGTCGCCCTCGTGCGCGGTGTCGTCGATGAGCGGGATGCGGAGGGAATGGGTGGTTGCGCCGTTCGCGGGGAACGTCCTCGTGGCCGGGGCCTCGTAGTCCGCCCCCGCGGTGGCCGTGATGTCGGTGAAGACGAGCGGCAAAGTGATGTCCCGGCCCGGTGCGGGGGTCACCCGCAGTATCGGATAGACGGCTCCGTAGTTCTCGCGCGTGCTGTAGGTCCCCCGCGTGAAGGTCAGGGTCACCGACGACGGGGCGTCCCGGAGGGTCGTCGTCAGCACCGGCCCGCTCCCGAACGACAGGTCGACCGTCTCGTCCGATTCGGCCGTCTCGTCCTCGATGACCTCGAGGCGCAGCGGACCGTAGATGCGGTAGTGGGTCATGTGCGCGCCGTGGAAGGTGACCGAGGGGCTGGCGCCGTCGATGTCGTTGCAGGTGGCGCCCCCGACGAGACCGGATTCGACGCACACCAGCCGGTAGTCCGTCCCCCGGTCGGCGGTGCCCCCGACGGTGAGCGGCAGCGTCAGCGTCTGGCCGTCGTCGGGTTGCTTTGACAGCACGGAGTTGAACACCACGCCCGCGCCCTCGGGCAGCGTCGTCGCGCCGCGGTTGAGGGCGACCAGGTACCCCTCGATATCGTCGTCGCTCACGCGCACCGAGGCCTCGCGCTCGGCGCCGCGGCGGTACGCCCCCGAGCGAAGCCGCGCGGTGAGGGTGCCGTGGGCCTCTGCGGTCTGGTCGTCGGTGGTCGCCACCGTGAGCGTGCCGGTGCCGTCGGTGCCCACCGTCACCTGCCGCCGGCCGCTCTGGCCACTCGCGGCGAAGCGCCCGCTGTCGGTCACCTCCACCGTCACCGAGAGCGGCGCGGCCGGGGCCGGGGTCGCGGTCAGCGCGAAGCGTGCCACATCCCCCTCGTCCACCCGCGCCGCCCCTGCGCGGGCGAGCGTCACCGTCGTGTCGGCGTCGTCGTCCTCGATGGTCACCGTCGTCGTGGGATGGGCGCCCCTGGAATACCGGTCCGGGAACGACCCGAGGCCGATGGTGAAGGTCTCGTCCGGCTCCAACCATAGGCGCTCTGCCCACCCCTGCGCCCTCGCATCGGGCGGGTCGTCCACGGTCCGCACGGTGAAGGTGTGCGAGGTGGCATCGGCCGGAATGGTGATGCGCTCGGGCGACGCCTCGTAGTCCTTGCCGATAGCGATACCGAGCCGTTTGCTATAGCTGGTGTTCGCTCTGTGGGCCGTGTCGACGCCGCGACGCCAATTGCTGTAGGGGCTGTGGTCCACGCCGCCGCCCCTGTAGACGGGGTCCGCGCGAGTCGCATCCCTGTAGACGAGGCCCACCTGCGTGTCCACGCTGCGCGCCGGGTCGATGGTCACCGTGACGCTGACCGCCCCGCCCTCCGTCACGCTCCAGGCCGCGCGCTCGAAACCGACCGTGCAGGTGTCGTCGTCCTCGATGGTGATTACCGCCGAGCGCGGGCTGGCGAGCCTCACCCCGGCCGGGCGCCTCGAGGCGTCGATGGCCACCCGGAAGGTCTCGCCGCCCTCGCACGCGGTGTCCTCGACGGTGCGGACCGTGCCCGTGGCCGTGGTCTCGCCCGCCGGCACCGTGAGGGTGAGGGCGCTCGAGTCGAAGTCGACATCGCCGCCCGTCGCCGAGAGGGCGGTCATGCGGACCCTGACCGCCGTGGCCGTCGAGCGGGCCCTGGACAGGACGACGCCCACCGTCGCCGCATCGCCCTCGGCGACCGTCGTCGTCGTGGACGGGGCGAGCGAGAGCGTCGTCGCGTCGTCGTCCTCGATGGTGTAGGTCGCGGTGCCCGCGCTCGGGGATATCGTCACGTGCGAGGGCGTGTTCGGGGCGCGCCTCACCTCCACCACCGCGGTCTCGTCGGGCTCGATGTCGGTGTCGCCGATGATGCGCAGCCTCGGGGGGAAGTCGAGGCTGGTGCGGGTGCCCTGGATGGCGAAGGCGTGGCAGTTGCTGCCGTCGAGCGCGAGCCCCGTGTTGTTGTCGATTTGCACCAGGTCGAAGTCCGCCGCATCGCTGCCCTGCGCGGTGCGGAAGGTCGCGGTGCCGGTGCTCTTGATGCACAGCAGGTAGTCGGTGTGCGCACTGGGGATGGCCGAGTTCAGCGTGACCTCGACGGTCGCGTAGGTGTCGCCCGTATCGCCCTCGGCGCCCGAGGCCGGGGTCAGGCTCACCGAGAACACCGGGTCGGGCTCGTCGTCCTCGATGGTGGCTGATGCCTGTGAAGGCGAGCCGGCGGTCACGCCGGTGGGCAGTTGGCTGGTGGCGATAGCCAAATGGAACGTCTCGTCGCCTTCCCAGAGGTTGTCCTCGATGGTCCGGACCGTCCCCGTGGCCGTGGTCCGGCCCGCCGGCACCGTGATGGTGAGGGGGCTGCTGTCGAAGTCGACACCCGCGCCGTACGCCGTCCCACTGTTCGTCCAGACCACGACCGCCGTGTCCGCCGAGCGGGCGG
>CBDCSG010000002.1:0-35583 GCA_965221525.1 Acidimicrobiales bacterium
CAGGGTTCGCCCCACCTGCAGCCGGTCACCCACGAAGGCGAGCCTCACGAGGTCGCCGACCGGGCGAGCGCTCCGGCAGCCAATGCACGTGCGGCGCCTCGCGGCGCTTGGCGTGGCTATGACACTTCCTCCCGGTCCGCAGCAGGCTCGGGACCGCTCCCGGCGCCACGCTCGGCAGGTCCGGCACCACCTTCGGCGCCGCCCCCGTCGGCGGCCTCGGCACCGCCCCCGGCACCCTCGGCGGCTGCTTCTGCGGCCTGCCCGGTCCACTCGTCCAGGGAGATCGTGGGACCGCCCTCCGCCGGCCGCCAGACCTGCTCGCCGGTGTCAGGATCGAGGACCCACTCGCCCTCGGCCCAATCCACCTTGCCGTAGGCGGCTTCAGCGGCGATCTGCGTCTCACTCTTGATCTCGATGCGCCATCCGGTGAGCCGCGCCGCCAAGCGGGCGTTCTGGCCCTCCTTGCCGATCGCCAGAGACAGCTGGTAGTCGGGGACGATCACCTCCGCCGTACCCGACTCCTCGTCGATCCGCACCTCTTTCACCCGGGCCGGCGACAGCGCCTTCATCACGAACTCGGTGGCATTCTCCGCGAAGGAGACGATGTCGATCTTCTCGCCGCGCAGCTCGTTGACCACGTTGCGCACCCGCGCGCCGCGAGCCCCGACGCACGCACCCACCGGGTCGACGTTCTCGACGTTGGACCAGACGGCGATCTTGGTGCGATGCCCCGGCTCTCGTGCGCAGGCCTTGATCTCGACGGTCCCGTCGGCGATCTCGGGCACCTCGAACTCGAACAGCCGCTTGATCAGCCCCGGATGCGTGCGGCTCACCACGATCTGGGGTCCCTTGGCCGTGCGCCTCACCTCGACGATGTAGGCCTTCAGCCGGCTCGACGGGTCGGGACGCTCGTAGGGGACCTGCTCGGATTGCGGCAGGAGGGCCTCCACGCGGCCGAGATCCAGCAAGGTGTACCGCGAGTCGCTCTGCTGGATGATGCCGGTGACGATGTCGCCTTCCCGGCCGGCGTACTCCTCGTACTTGAGGTCGCGCTCGGCTTCGCGAATCCGCTGAGTCATCACCTGCCGCGCCGTCTGGGCGGCGATGCGGCCGAAGTTGGCCGGTGTGACGTCGAGTTCCGGACCCGTCGGTTCGCCGTCGGCGTCGATCTCCTGTGCCAGGACGCGGATTTCCATGCTCTCGGGGTCGATCGTCACCCAGGAGTACTCGTAGGCGCCCGGCATACGCTTGTAGGCCGACTCGAGCGCGTCCGCCAGGGCTCCGTACAGGGTGTCGACGGAGATGCCCTTGTCGGCGGCGAGTGCCTGCATGGCTTCCATCATGTCCAGGTTCACTCGACCGAACCTCCCCCGGTCTGTGGGTTGCGCGCAGGCTTGCGGCCGTTGTGGCCGCCGTCGGGCCGGCCCCAGTCGAAGACGGTGCGTGCCCGCGAAACCTGCTCGAGGCGGATCTCGGTACGGTGACCGTCGCCGGTCTCGAGCGATATCCGTTCATCGTCGGCAGCCACGAGCAGTCCCTCCAGCCGGCGATCCCCCTCGACGCCCGGTAGGAGCTTGACGGTGACCTGCGAGCCGATGGCCTTGCGATAGTGGTCCGGTCGCCGCAGCGGCCGCTCGACCCCCGGGCTCGTGACCTCGAGGGTGTAGCGGGCTGGGATCGGATCGGCGGCGTCGAGTTCGCCGGAGATCGTCCGGCTGACCAGGACGAGGGTCTCGCTGTCGATGCCGCCGGCCCGGTCGACGGTGACGCGCAGGCGCCCGCCGCCCCACTGGACGTCGTCCAGCTCGACCCCGAGGTCCGCCAGCAGGGGCTCGGTCAGGGTGCGGACGCGCGTCTCGGTGGCGGTCGCAGTCGCCGTTCGCTCTCCCATTGCCGTCTCGATCCGTCCCGCCGCCTCGATGCTCCCCGGACATCCGTCGGACACCCGTCGAGCCTCGCCTGCCGTTGCCAGCGGCCACCTAACGACAAGAAAGGCGTGGGACCCGCCCACGCCCTTGCCGCCAACTGACCTGAAGCCACCAGAGTATACCGTTGGGGGGCGCGCGACAGCCGTGCCGCAGCCGGCTGAAGGGCTGCGGCGGCCGGTGCCGGGGGCGTCAGCTCGATGCGGCCCGGCGAACGATTTCGACCCGCGAAGCCACCTCGTTGGCGTCGGTTCCCTGGCCCTCGAGGAGGACGTTCCGGTCCCTCTCGGCCTCCCGGCGAGCCCGGTCGACGTCGGCGCGCTCCAGGGCCGCCTCGACCCCCTCGCTGCAGATCAACTCGGCCCACGACACCAGGGACTCCACCATCTCATCCTCGGGAACGACGGCGACGTTCTGCCCCTTGACGAAGAGGTGCCCGCGGCCCCGCCCGGCCGCGATCCCCAGGTCGGCGTCGCGCGCCTCGCCGGGCCCGTTGACGACGCACCCCATGACCGCGACCTGCAACGGGATCTCACGGTCACCGAAGGCCTCGAGTGCCTCGTCGGCAATCTTGAAGACATCGACCTCCGCCCGGCCGCAGCTGGGACAGGCGATCAAGTCGACGTTCTTGCGCTCGCGCAGCCCGAGCGACTCGAGCAGCGTCCGCCCCGCCTTGGCCTCGGTCACCGGGTCGGCCGTGAGCGAGTAGCGGATGGTGTCACCGATTCCCTCCGCCAGCAGGGTGGCGATCCCGGCGGTCGACTTCACCACGCCGGCCGGCGGCGGGCCGGCCTCCGTCACACCGAGATGCAGCGGGTGGTCGGTCACCTCGGACAGCTGCCGGTAGGCGTCGATCATGAGCGGGACGCTGGAAGCCTTGACCGAGATCTTGACGAGATCGAAGTCCACCTCGGCGAAGTAGCCCAACTCGTCGAGCGCCGAGCGGACCATGGCCTCGGCGGTCACCTTGCCACCGTGGCGGGCGTAGAGCTCGGGGTGCAGGGATCCGCCGTTGACGCCGATGCGGATGGGCACACCCCGATCGCGACATTCCGCCGCCACGGTCTTGATGTGCTCGGGTCGCCGGATGTTCCCGGGGTTCAGGCGCAGGCAGGCCACGTTGGCCTCGAGCGCCGCCAGCGCCATGCGGTACTGGTGGTGGATGTCGGCGACGATCGGCACCGGCGAGCGCGGCACGATGGCCGCGAGACCTTCCGCCGCCTCGATCTCGTTGCACGTGCAGCGGACGATGTCGGCCCCGGCGGCGGCCAGGGCGTAGATCTGCGTCAGCGTGCCCTCGACATCGGCGGTCTTGGTCGTCGTCATCGACTGCACCGACACCGGTGCGCCGCCACCCACGGCGACATTGCCCACCATGACCTGGCGGGTGGGGCGTCGCGGGAACGTCGCCTGAATTTCCACTTATGTCCCTCCTCGCATCAGCCGGGCAGGCTCAGAGGATCCACGATGTCTCTCGACAGCGCAACCAGGCCCACCGTCACCAGCACTATCACGAACACGTACGCCGCCGGGAGCATCTTGGCCACGTCCGCCCGGTAGTGCCGGCCACCGAACGAGCGGAGCCGCTCGTAGGTGGCGATGACCACGTGCCCGCCGTCCAGCGGCAGCAGCGGGAACATGTTGAGCACCCCGAAGAAGACATTGAGATAGACCAGGAAGCTCAGCAGGGCGGTCACGTTCTCCTGTGCCAGCGAACCACCGATGCGAGCCACGCCGACCACCGACACCACCCGGTTGGCATCGCCGCCGACGCCGTCACCGGTGGCGACTTGGTCCTGCTCGAAGTCCACCAGCGGACCGAGCAGGCCATCGAGGCCCTGGAGGCTGAAGAGCCCGGCGATGCCCTCCGCGGAGGCTCGCACCACGAATCCGAAGTCCTCGAACGATTGCCCGAGCCCGCTGAGGGGGCCGACGCGGGGCGGGGGCGCCAACTCCGGACCCACACCCAGGAAGCCGGAAACGCCGTCGCGGGGCGAGGCGCCGATCACGCCCTCGAGTTCGATCTCCTGGCCGCCGCGGACGACCGTGACGCTCGCCGGTCGATGCGCCAGGTCCGAGAGCGCACCGCGCAGGTCTCCGAAGTTCTCGATCCCTCGCCCCGCCACCGAGACGATGCGGTCACCGGGCGCCAGGCCCATCTCCGCGGCCGGACTGTCCGGAACGACCCGCGACACCTGCCAGCGCGGCGTCTCGGTGACATCGGGGCGGTCGAACCCGTAGTAGCCGACCGCCGAGTGCAAGACCCACAGCAGTGCCACCGCCAGCAGGAAATGCATGGCCGAGCCCGCAACGGCGACCGACATGCGGCGCCAGTAGGGCTTCGACCGGTAGGTGCGATTCTCCTCGACGGGATCCACCCGCTCGAGGTTGTTCATGCCGAGAATGCGGACGTACGCCCCCGCCAGGATGGCCTTCACGCCGTACGTGGTCTCGCCGCGGCGGATCGACCACACCCGGGGGCCGAATCCCACGTAGAACTCGCTCACCTTCATGCCCGCCCATCGAGCGGTGAGGAAATGCCCGAGTTCGTGCAGGATCACGATCCCGATGAGGGCCAGAACCACCACCAGGACGTACACGCCACCGAAGATCCCGAGCGCCACCAGCGCGCCGATCACGAGCGCCAGGCGCGCCCACGAGGACACGGCCGGTGGGAGACTCCGCAGCCCGGACCACGAGGTTCGGCCCGCCCGGGATCGCTGCGGCCACGTCACCCAACCACGTGGGCGCCGTGGCGCGCCGCGTGGCGGCCGGTCCGGAGCGTTCACGCGGCCTCCGCCCGCGCCGCGACGAGCGCGGCCGCCGCGTGGCGCGCTCCCCGGTCGGCCTCGAGGACGGCGTCGAGGCTGTCGGCGGGCCGCACGGGATCGCCCTGCAGGACCCCGTCTATGACCTCGGCGATGGCCGTCCAGCCGATCACGCCCGCCAAGAACGCGTCGACCGCCACCTCGTTGGCGGCGCTGAGCACCGCCGGAGCGGTCTCACCACGCCTGCCCGCCTCGTAGGCCAGCGGTAGGCAGGCGAAGGTGTCGGTGCGCGGCGCCTCGAAGTCCAGGCGCTTGAGCGACGTCCAGTCGATCGGACCGTACGCATGGTCTAGACGGTCCGGATAGCCGATCGCGTAGCCGATGCACAGCCGCATGTCCGGCAGCGAGAGCTGCGCCATCGTGGCCCCGTCGACATACTCCACCATCGAGTGGACGATGGACTGGGGGTGGACGACGACGTCGATCCGGTCGTAGTCGACGCCGAACAACTCGTGGGCCTCGATGACCTCCAGACCCTTGTTCATGAGGGTGGAGGAGTCCACGGTGATCTTCGGGCCCATGTCCCAGGTGGGGTGCGCCAGCGCCTCCGCCGCGCTGACCGAGGCGAGTTCGGCCGCTGAGCGGTCGCGGAACGGTCCTCCGCTGGCGGTGAGAAGGAGGCGGGAGACCTGGGCCAGCCGGTCAGGATCGCCCAGGGTGTCGTTGGCGCGCAGGCACTGGTGCAGCGCGCAGTGCTCGCTGTCCACCGGCACCATCTCCGCACCGGGAGTGGCCAGGGCGCGTGCGACCACCGGCCCGGCGGCGATCAGGGACTCCTTGTTCGCCAGCGCCAGTCGCCGCCCTGCCTCGAGCACCGCGAGGGTGACGGGCAGCCCGGCGAAACCCACGACCCCGTTGACCGCCACGTCCGCGGTCACCGCCGCCTCGGCGAGGGCGTCTGGCCCGGCGACCAGTTCGACGCCCGGCGGCAGCAGCCGGGCCAACCGCGGCGCCGAGTCGGCGTCCGCAAGGGCGACGATGCCGGGACGCACGGCGCGCGCCTGCGCGGCGAGCGCTTCAACGGAACGGCCGGCGCCGAGGGCCGCGATCTCGTAGCGGCCGGCGCACGCTTCGACGACCTCCAGAGTCTGCACGCCGATGGACCCTGTGGAGCCCATGACGGCGAGGGTGTTGCCCATGGCCCTCCTTCAGCCTCAGTTTACGGCCGCCCCACAAACGGCACCCGCCCGGGCAGGCACCGGCACGGCCGGTCCGGGGCCGGGGGCCGATTTGCGACGCCTTGCGCCCGCGCCGAAGGAGTTGACGGCACCCCGGCCCCGGACCGGGGGCCGCGACTAGACCACGTCGATGAGAAGCGCCAGACCCCAGGTGGCTGGCATGGCGAAGAGAAGCCCGTCGAAACGGTCGAGGACACCGCCGTGACCCGGCAGGAGAGTGCCCATGTCCTTGATGCCGAGATCGCGCTTGATCATCGACTCGCAAAGATCGCCCAGAGTCGCGGCCACGGCGACCACCACACCGAGCACCAGGGCGTGCGAGACCGAACCGGGGTTCTCACCCCACGGGTCGATGCGCCCGACGCCCAGGACGACCGCCGACCCGACGACAGCGAGCACGACACCGCCGATGAGACCTTCCACGGTCTTGTTGGGGCTCGCCTTGGAGAGGCGCGTCCGCCCGAACAGCCTCCCGACCACCCATGCGCCGATGTCGTAGGCCACCGTGGCCACGACGGCGCCGAAGAGCAGACCGGTTCCCTTCTCGTACGTCAGCATCAGTGCGCCGAAGCTTCCGAGGACCGCCACGTAGCCGACGCCGAAGAGCGTCACCGCCACGTTGGGAACGGGCCTCTCGGACGTGACGCCGACGAGGTGCCAGCAGAGTGCCGCCATGACGGCCAGGCCGATGGCGAGGGGATAGGCATCGGCACCGCGCCAGTAGACGGCCACCGGCAACCCCACCGCGGCGACCAGGCCCACGAGGGTCGCGGGCTGGTACCCCACCACTCGCAGCGCGCCGAAGAACTCCCCGGCGGCGAGAACCATGAGGACGCACAGCAGAACGAGCGTGAGGACCGGACTGACCCAGAAACAGATGATCGCCAGCGCGCAGAGCACGGCGCCGGTGACGATCGCCGCGCCGATCCTGCGATCGGACGTGCGCTCCCGCACGCCGATCATCGGCGGTTCGTCGGAACCGTGCCACACGTCGACGCCTTCGTCGCCGAAGAACTGCGCGCCTGCGGCGGTGTCGGTGACGCCGATCTCGGCGGCCTGCGGGTGTTGCTCGGTCAGGTAGCCCACGTCGACGTCGCCGTCGGCGTAGTCGGCCTCGCCCCAGGCGGGACCTCCCTCACCGAACGTGTCCCAGTCTGTGCCCTCACCCTCGTCGACATCGCTGGCGGCGGCCCACTCATCGTCGGCAGCGGCGGCGGAATCAGTCAGGTCGGAATAGGGATCGGCGCCGGACGCCTCCCATTCCCCTGGCTCGGTGGGGTCGTACGGGTTGTCTCGATCCACTGGCATGCTCCTCTATCAGACCTGCATGAGTTCGATTTCCTTGGCCTCCAGGGCCGCCCCGATCAGATCCTCGTGTTCCTGGGTCAAGTCATCGAGGCGCTTGTGCCCGCGGCGGCTGTCGTCCTCGGAAATGTCGCCGTCTCGCTGGAGCGCATCCAAATCCTGGCGGCCGGCGCGGCGCGTGTTGCGCACCGCAACCCGCCCGGACTCGGCCATCGACCGGACCAGCCGGACGAGTTCGCGGCGACGCTCCTCGGTCAGCGGCGGGAAGTTCAGGCGGATGACGACGCCGTCGGTGCTCGGGTTGAGCCCGAGATCGGCGCGCTGGATGGCCTTCTGGATGGACTCGATGGCACGCTTGTCGTACGGGGATATGACCAGCAACTGGACCTCGGGAACGCTGAAGTTGGCGATCTGCTGGAGGCTGACCTCGGCCCCGTGGTAGTTGACCGGGAGACGTTCGACCAGTGCCGGACTGGCCCGGCCGGTGCGGACCCCGCTGAACTCCTTGCGCGAATGCACGACGGCGCGCTCCATTTTGTCGCGCGACTCCTCGACGACGATCTCGACTAGTTCTTCACTCATGCGGCACTCGCCTCGAGGTGTGCCCGCGGGGCCTTAGGCCACGATGGTACCTATCGGGCGACCCTCGATGACGGACAGTACGTTGCCCGGCGCCATGAGATCGAACATCACGATCGGCAGATCGTTCTCCATGCAGAGCGTGGCGGCGGTGGCGTCCATCGCGCGGAGCCCGCCGCTCACGAGATCGATGTAGGAGATCCGGTCCAGCTTGACCGCATCGGGGTTCGTCCTGGGGTCGTCGGTGTAGATCCCGTCGGTCCCCGAATGGGTGCCCTTCAGCAGTGCCTCCGCCTCCACTTCCACGGCTCGCAGCGCCGCAGCGGTGTCGGTCGTGAAGAACGGATTGCCGGTGCCTGCGCCGAAGATGACGATGCGGCCCTTCTCCAGGTGGCGGATGGCGCGCCGGCGGATGTAGGGCTCGGCGATCTGTGCCATGTGGATGGCGGTCTGGACCCTCGTGGGTTGGTCGAGACGCTCGAGGGCGTCCTGGAGGGCCAGCGCGTTGATCAGTGTCGCCAGCATGCCCATGTAGTCGGCCTGGGCGCGGTCCATGCCGGCGCCCGCATGCTGCTCGCCGCGCCAGATGTTCCCCCCGCCGACCACGACCGCCATCTCGACACCGGTCCGGTCCCGGACCGAGGCGATCTCCGCGGCGATGGTCGCGGCGGTGCTGGCGTCGATCCCGTATCCCTCCGAGCCGGCGAACGCCTCGCCGGAAACCTTCAGCAGGACGCGACTCCAGCGGGCCATCGCTAACCCAGGTAGGCCTGTTCGAAGCGCACGATCCTCCCGGCGCCGATGACCTGGCCCACAGTGGTCTTGTCACCGTGCAGGCCCTGCTCCAGCAGGACACTCTCCCGGAACCATCCGGTCAGGCGACCCTCGACGATCTTGTCCCAGGCCGCCTCGGGCTTCCCCTGTTGCTTGGTGATCTCCAGCGCGGAGGCGCGCTCGCGCTCCACGTCGGCGGCGGGAACCTCGCTGCGATCGAGGTGCGCCGGCTTGGCGAAGGCGATGTGCAGCGCGATCTGATGGAGGGTCTCGTGGTCGATCCCGGAACCCTCGATGATCACGCCGTTCACCCCGCGCCCGTCCTGGCGGTGGAGGTAGGTGTCGATCACGTTGCCCTCGGCTGCGGCCACCCTCACCGTCGTGCCGAGGGAGATGTTCTCCTTCTTGGCCAGGCGCAGGGCGTCGACGCGGTCGGCGAACGCCGCCGCCGCCTCGGGGCCGCCGGCGAGGACGGCCTCGGCGATCTCCTGGGTGCACGCCGCGAAGTCGTCCGCCTTGGCGGAGAAGTCCGTCTCCGAGCGAAGGTGGACGAGCGAGGCGGCGCCGGCGCCGGCGGCGATGGCGATGGCCCCCTCGGCGGCCTCCCGGTCGGAACGCTCCGCGGCCTTGGCGAGGCCCTTGCGCTTGAGGATCTCCGCCGCTTCGTCGGGATCCCCCGCAGCCTCGATGAGGGCGCGCTTGGCGTCCATCATCCCCGCGCCGGTGGCGTCGCGGAGTGCCTTGACGTCTCGGGCCGATACCTGAACCATCTGCGCGCTCAACCTTCGGAGCCGGTGGTCTCGCCGGCGGTCTCATCGCCACCCGCGACTGCAGGCTCGGCGGCGCCCTCGACTGCGTCCTCGGTGGATCCGCTCTCGACCGGCGCCTCGCCGGGCGCGGATTCTCCGGACTCCTCGATCGTGCGGGCCACCCTGGCCTCGCGGGCCTGCATATCGGCGGCTGCCGCTGCGGCGGCGGTGGCCTGCTGGCGGGCGATCTCGGCCTCCTCCTCGGGGGTGCGCTGAGGCACCGGCGGCGCCGTCCCGCGCATCTCGGCGAGTCGCCGACCTTCGACGACGGCGTCGCTCATGATGCGGCACATGAGCTCGCCGGCCCGGATGGTGTCGTCGTTGCCGGGGATCACGTACTGGACGACGTCGGGATCGCAGTTGGTGTCCACGACGGCGATCAGCGGGATGCCCAGCTTGTTCGCCTCGCTGACCGCGATGTGCTCCGCCTTCGTGTCGAGCACGAACACGGCCTCGGGCGGCGTGTCCATCTGCCCGATGCCACCCAGGTTCCGCTCCAGCTTGGTGAGCTCGCGCTGCAGACTGAGCGCCTCCTTCTTCGGCATGGCATCGAACCCGCCGGAGTCGCGCAGCCGCTGGTACTCCTGCATCTTGTGCACGCGCTTGAAGATCGTCTGGATGTTGGTGAGCGTGCCGCCCAACCAGCGCTGGTTCACGTAGGGCATGCCGCAGCGCTTGGCGTGGATCTCGACGCTCGGCTGGATCTGCTTCTTGGTGCCGACGAAGAGCAACGTGCCCCCGTCGGCCACCATGTCCCGCACGAACGAGTAGGCGGCTTCGATGCGCGCCAGGGTCTGCTTGAGGTCGATGATGTAGATCCCGGCGATGTCCCCGTAGATGAACCTCTTCATCTTCGGATTCCATCTGCGGGTCTGGTGCCCGAAGTGGACACCGGCCTCCACCAACTGGCTCATGGTCACGACAGGTGCCATGGTCTCCTTCCCATCGGTTCGGTCACAGTCCACACCCGGCACCAGCAAGGCGACCGTGGGAGGGCGCGGACGGAAAATCGGCGGATCTGACAGGCCCGAAGGCCGCCCGGGAGTCTACCGACCGGCCACGGCGCTCCACTCCTGGCCGCCACGGCGGAGCGATCCCGGTGCGGGCGGCCGCCGAGGGACCGAGCCGGCATCGAACCATCCAACCGGTACGAGGCGAACGCCCGGAGCCGAACCCAGCAGGACCGCAGGGTCGACGTAGGCCTCGCCGATCCTTGCGCCGAAATGGAGGGACGCTCCTGAGGTTCCGAGCACCTGGCCCCCCACGACCCGGTCGGCGACACCGACCGCGATGGTCCGCAGGAACGAGTAGCTCGTGCGAACGCCGTCGCGGTGGGACACGGTGACGTGGAGCCCCCGGCCCACCCGCCCGGCGAATGTCACCAGACCCGGGGCGGCCGCCCGAACGGCGGATCCGGGGCGCACCGCGTACTCGAGCCCCCGGTTTCCCGATCCGCCGACGTGTCTCGGAGGGCGGAAGTGGTCGATCACGGGCGCATCGACGGGCGCCCGGTAGACGACGACGTCTGCGGCCGGCGGGAGGGATTGGGCGTGAGCCGCCCCGGCGGCGAGGACGCCGAGGCCCGCCGCCGCGACGAGGCCGGCGACCGCGACCCGCCCGGCTAGCCGCGCGGGTGCGCCGTCTCGACCACCGTGCGCAGCCGGCGCCGGCTGACGTGCGTGTACACCTGGGTGGTGCCAAGACTCTCGTGCCCCAGCAGCTCCTGCACCGAGCGCAGATCGGCGCCGCCATCGAGCAGGTGGGTGGCGAACGTGTGGCGCAGGGCATGCGGGTGCGTGGGCTCGGACGCCCGACGGTCCAGGATCCGCCGGACGTCCCGGGGGCTGAGCGGCCGGCCCCGCTGGTTCCGGAACAGCGAGCCGCCCTCGGCGAGGTCCGCCTCGCCCGCGGGGGCGTCGCCGGCGCGCGCGGCGGCCGCATGCGAGTCGAGGTAGCGCTGCAGGGCCTCGGTGGCCGGGGGCGACAGCGGCACCAGACGCTGCTTGTTCCCCTTGCCGGTGACCCGGACCCTCGCCCGCGCAAGGTCCAGATCCGACGGCTGCAACGTGCAGAGTTCGGCCACCCGCAGGCCGCTCCCGTAGAGCAACTCCAGCACGGCGTCGTCGCGCAGACGCCGCAGGGGATCGTCGCCGGCGGTCGTCGCGGCGCTTCCCTCGAGCAGTGAACCGATCGCCCGCTCCGAGAGGACCTCGGGCAGGCGGGCCGCCCCCGACGGCACCGACAGCCCGACGCACGGATCGCTCGCGCAATGCCCGGACTGCTCGGCCCAGCGGAAATACCGCCGGAGCACCGACGCCTTGCGCGCCACGGTGCGGGGGGCGTAGCCGGCGCGGGTAAGGCCTGCCAGGTAGCGGCGCAGGTCCTTCCGCCCGACCTCCCCGGGGGAAGCCACGTCGTGGGACGTGGCCCAGTCCACGAAGGCACCCAGATCTCGCCGGTACACGGCGACCGAAGAGGGCGCCAGCCGCACCAGCGAAGCGCAGAACGCCTCCAACGCCCATGCGGACATGCACGTCAGGCTACCAACCACCGCCGGGGAGGCCGGGAATGCCCGGGCGCGTCATCGTTCCCGGACCCCGGCCGGCGACGACTCGCCGCAGCGTTCGTACCACAGGCCGCGCCGTTCCAGCCGGCCTGCGGCACAGAGTCGCTCGAGTTGCCATGCGAGCTCCCCGAGGTCGAGCCTCGTGCGGGAGGCAAGCAACTCCAGGGTGGCCGGCATCCAGTCGAAGGCATCCAGGATCATCCCCGATGCGGGATCGTCGCCGGCGGTCGCCGGTGACCCGGCCGCGGCGGCCCGCAGAGGCAACCTCTCCCGCTCGATGTCGAGAAGAACCACCAGGTCCTCGATGTCACACACCACGCCGGCACCCTCGGCGATGAGGCGATTCGACCCGGCCGACGCCGGGCTGCGGATCGGCCCCGGCACCGCGGCCACCGTCCGGCCCCGTCGCGCCGCCTCGGTGGCGGTTCCGATGGCACCGCCGTCCGGGTGGGACTCGACGACGATGCAGGCGTCGGCGAGCGCCGCCATGATGCGGTTGCGCGCGGGGAACCGCCACCGCTCCGGCGGCGCACCCAGAGGAGCCTCCGAGAGCAGCAGCCCGCGCTGGGAGACCATCTTCCACAACACCGCGTTCTGGCGCGGGTAGACGCGGTCCAGACCGCTGCCCACCACCCCCACGGGCGGCACACCGTCTGCGGCCAGGGCGCCGGCGTGCGCTGCCGCGTCGATCCCGACGGCCAGCCCGGAGATGACCGCGACCCCGTGAGCCGCGGCCGTCTTGGCGAGATCGAAGGCGACATCGGCGCCGTAGCGGGTGCACCGCCGGGTGCCGACGATCGTGACGGTCGGGTGTCCCAGGAGTTCCGGGGAGCCCTGGTGGAACAGGACGGCGGGCGGTTCGGCGTCACCGGCCAGCCGCACCGGATAGCCGGCGCCACCGTGGCGCGTCACCGCCACTCCCGCCCGGACGTGGTGCCCGTGCACCTCGGCGGGATCGGCCTGTGCGGCCTGGCCACTCCACCGGATCGCCACCCGCTCGCCGACGTTCGCCACGCTCGCCGCCTCGCTGACCCTGCCGGCGGCGAGCAAGTCCCACACCTCTTCGGGGCCCCAGCGAGCCAGCAGGCGACCCAGGCGCGCCGGGCCCATCCCGGCGAGGCCGGCCAACGCCGCCAGGTACGCCTCCTCCGGCAGTTCGGTCACCGCCGGACGCTCGATCGAAGCAGGCACACCCGGCGTTGCGGGACCACCCCGGGGACCGGCTGATGCGGCGTCCGTCCCCGACGGCATCCCGGCCTCGGTGGCGTGCGAGTCCATCATCAGGCGACCCCGCGACCGGCGAACGAGCGGTCCAGCGACACGGGGTTGTTCCGCAACTGCAACGCCAGGGCCAGGTCCGCGCCACCCAGCGGTGGTGTGCGCCCGGCGAGGTCACAGATCGTCAGCGCGACACAGCGCACCCGCTGCAGGCCCCGGGCGCTCAAGTGCCCCGAAGCCACCGCCTGCTCGGCGATCCTGGCGGCCTCCGGGGCCAGCGGCGCCTCGCTCTCCAGGGCGGCCGAACCGAGTGAGCCGTTGCAACGCACGCCGCGGCGAGTCGCACGCTGCCGCGCGGCCCGGACCCGCTCGGCGACGGCCTCCGACGGCTCGCCCGGTTCGCCCCGGAACAACTCGTCCGCGGTGGGGCGGTGCACGAACAGGCGCATGTCGAACCGGTCCAGCAACGGTCCCGAGAGACGACGCGAGTAGCGCATCCGCGCCGCGTCGCTGCAGCGGCAATGGCCGGGACTCCCGGCGTTGCCACACGGGCACGGGTTCATCGACCCCACGAGCACGAAATCCGCCGGGAACGTGACCGAGCCCACCAGCCGGCTGACCCGGATCACCCCCTCCTCCAGCGGCTGGCGCAGCGCGTCCAGCACGACCGGGGAGAACTCGCCGAGCTCGTCGAGGAACAGCACGCCGCCGTGTGCGGCGCTGATCTCACCCGGGCGCAGCGCCCGTGACCCGCCGCCCACCAGGGCCGCCATCGTCGTGCCGTGGTGCGGTGCCCGGAACGGTGGCCGGGTGATCAACTCGCTGGTCGACACGCCGAAGTCGCCGGCGGAGTAGATGCGGGTCACGACCCGGGCCGCTGCCCTCTCGAGCGGCGGGAGCAACCCGGGCAGGCGCCGGGCGAGCATGGTCTTGCCGGCACCCGGGGGACCGACCATCAGCAGGTGATGCCCCCCGGCGGCGGCGATCTCCAGCGCCCGGCGCCCCAGCGGCTGGCCGCGCACGTCGCGGAGATCCGCAACACCGTGGTCGGTCGCCTTCCGGGGAGGCGGCGGCGGGACACCGAAGTCCGCCTCGCCGCGCAGGCACCGCACGAGTTCCTCCAGCGTCGGCGCGCAGAATGTCTCCTGCTCACCGCCCAGGCGGGCCTCCGCATAGGCATCGGCGGCAACGACCACCCGGGGGCTTGTGACCGACTCCACCATGCTGAGGGTCCCCGGGACCCGTCGCAGGCTTCCGTCGAGTCCCAACTCGGCGACGAAGGCGTAGCCGTCGACCGCATCGCCGGTCAGGACGTCCTGTACCACCAGCAGGGCGACTGCGATGGCCAGATCCAGGCCGGCCCCTTCCTTGCGCAGACCGGCGGGCGCCAGGTTGACGGTGACCCGCTTGTTGGGCCACGGCAGGTCGCTGGAATGGAGCGCGGCGCGGACCCGGTCGCGGGACTCCCGGCACGATGCGTCGGGGAGGCCCACGATCGTGAATCCGGGGAGGCCGTCGGAGACGTGAACCTCTACGTTCACAGCCTGCCCGGCGACCCCCTGCAGGATGGCCGATGGGATCGTGGCCAGCATTGCGACTCCCTCCTTCGCCGAACATGCTTCGGCGGCAGGCATCGAGGCCTGGCCACCAATGAACGGGGGATGGGGAGCAAGACCAGCGGTGCTCCAAGAGTGCTTTATATATACTGAAACATACTCTTACTTGCAAGCGGGAACTTGCCGAGCGACCCCGGACGTCACGAGCCGCTCCCCGCACATCGCCCCGCCGACCTGCCACAACGGGCCGGCGAGTCCGTCGCCGTCGTGGTGCAGATTCCCTAGCCTCTTGAGCGGTGGACCGCCCGACGGCGGGCGGGCCCCGGAGGAATCACATGGGGTTCGATCCCACGAGGAGATGGCAGAGGCGGCGGAGCGACTACCTGTTCGTGGCCCTCGGCGTCGCCGTCGTCATCGTGGCGATCATCTGGGGGCTGTGGGGATGAACGCTCCCGGCGGGACCGCGGAGGTCCGGCGGATCCAGCCGTACCAGGCCCGCAAGGAGTACATCTGCGGGGGCTGCAACAACACCATCCCACCGGCGACGGGGCACCTCGTCGTCGTGCCCGAGGAGGCGCCGGATCTGCGCCGCCACTGGCACCACTCCTGCTGGGAGCGCTTCGGCGCGAAGCCGCCGGTTGGCGACCCGACGCCCTAGGCAACGAATGAGGCAACGCCCCGAATGTGATTGGCTCCCGGCACCTGGGCGACGCGCCTCGTGGAACTCTCCCGGCACGCGGCCACTGCAAACACCTGTTTGGAGATACACTGAAAACGCACGGCGTGAGTAGCGTGGGTCTATCTCCGGGGTAGCGCCTGGAGTAGAGCAGGGGCGGCGGTACGCCTACGGACTCGGCCTCAATACCGCCGTCCCTGCTTGCCCCGAAATCTACCACGAACCCCACGCGCCGGTCGGTGGAGGGTCGCGTGGCGTGTTTGGATCCTGCCCCAGAGATCGGTGCGGTGCCGCCGGAAGTCTGCGTTCAGTAGTCGAAGCCGGCGGGCGGGGTCCAGGCCAGCGTCAACACGTCGACGCCGCTCGCGCCGGAGCGCCCTTCAGCCGTCGTGGCCGGGTGGTGGCGTCCAGGCCACTGCCAGTACCTCGACCCTCCCCGCTCCCCCGCTCCGCAGGCAACGGGCGGCTGTGGCGACTGTGGCTCCGGTCGTCAGCACATCATCGATGACCAGGACGCTCGCGGGGGCCGGCGAGCGGCAGCGGAGCCGGGGCCCGGCGGCCCGGTCGGCACGACCGCGGGAGACCTGCGCGAGGTCCCGGCCGCGGGCCAGCAGCCGGCCACAGGACACTCCGAGCCGCCGCGCCAGGTCGCGGGCCAGCAGCTCTCCCTGGTCGTAGCCGCGGCGGCGGCGATTCGCCGGCGTGGCCGGGGCCCACGTCACTGCATCGAGCCCTGGAGGCGCGATCCCCGCCAACCTTGGACCGAGTAGGCGCACCAGCCGGTGGGCGTTCCGGTACTTGAGCGCTCCGAGCACGGCAGCACCCACCTCGTCGTACAGGAACAGGGCACGAGCCTCGTCGACGCCCGGTGGCGGGGGGAGCGGAGGGGCAGGCGTCAGCCGCTCGTCGCAGTGCTTGCAGAGCAGCACGTCGTCCGCTCCGCACACCACGCAGCGGAGCGGGATCAGCACCTCCACCAGCGTAGCGCTTGTCACATGTGTCATTATGTTTCATGATTATTCATTATTCCTCACATGGCAGATCGCTGGGGAGGGGGCCGATTCGCGACGATTCTCGCCGTGCACGGTCGGCCGGTGGGGGAGGGAGGCCGATTCGCGACGACTCTCGCCCCGCGTGGAGGAGCGAACGGCACCCCTCCCCCACCGGCCGGGCAGACGGCAGGCGAGGGTGCGTAATCGAGCCCGGAGCACCTACCCTGCCTGCCGTGCAGGACCCCGGCGAGTTGATCCTCGAAGACCTCGGCGGCGGCGTCTGGGGCCACGACGCCGATGAGCGCTGGTGGGGGTTCAACGGCCTGTTCGGCGGCTACCTCGTGAGCCTGGCGGCCGCGGCCTGCGAGGCGACCGTGGCCGACGCCGCACGACCCCTCCGAGGCATCACCATGCAGTTCCTGCGCCCGCCGCCCGCCGGCCGGATGCGGATCGAGGTGACCACCGAGCGGGCCGGCCGCTCGGTCTCGTTCCTGTCGGGACGCATGGCGATGGAGGGCAAGCTCTGCGCGCACTTCCTCGCAACCGCCGCCACCGATCAGGACGGCCAGGAATTCACGAATCGGACGATGCCCGATGTCCCGGCATTCGAGGCGACCCCGGCGGACGCCATGCCCGGCATCGCCGCGCTTCCCGTCTTCGACCTGTTCGAGGAGCGGGAGATCCACCGCGACGGCTCCAGCGTGCTGGTGTGGGTCCGCCCCCGCTTCACGACCGAGATCGACCTGCCCCTGGTCCTCATGGCCTGCGACGTGGTTCCTCCGGTGGCCATCGGCCGGGTGAGCGACCCGCACCTGGCGGGCACCATCACGCTCACCGCGCACCTGCGCGCCCCGTTCCCGGTGCCGGCGAGCGCCGGCAAGCCCGTGCTCGTGGAGTTGCACACCGCGGCCTCGGCCGGCGGTCACGTGGACGAGACGGCCTTCGCCTGGTCACCGGACGGGCTGCTACTGGCGGAGAGCCACCAGATCCGCTTCCTGCGCCGCGCCGAGCAAGGGTTCATCGGCCACTGAGCCTGAATCCACCGATCGCAGCACAACTTGGGGCAATCAATTGTCATATGGCCCGGGTTTCTCGGCCTAGTTCCGCAGGCGACTGGGGCCGCAACCGGCAATGCGATCCGCCAGGTCCTGGGTCCCCGTCACCACGACAAGATCGTCACGCTCGCGCAGCCAGGCGAGATTGCGGCGATGCACCTCGTCGTCGGGGCGATACCGGTTGAGGAACACCGTGAGGCCCGGGCCTGCCAGCGCCTCGGCCGCCAGCCGCACGGCGCTGATGGCACCCAGTTCGGCACCTGCCACGAGCAGGACGCCGTCGGGCTCGAGGGCGCGCAGCAGATCGCGGCAATCGCCGTCGTCGGCGAGCGGTGAGCGGACGCCGCCCACCGTCTCGACGAAGCCGAGGTCCGGCGCGGGCGACGGCCAACGCAGTTCGGCGAGCAGGTCAGCCAGCTTCGGTGGCGACGCACCGGTCAGGGATGCCGCCATCGGCGGCGCCAGCGGCAGCGGGTACCAGCGGTGCGCCGGGCAAACCGCATGCGGCGTCTCACCGCTCGCTTCCGCCAGCACCTCGGCATCGGTGGCGCCGAGTTCGGCGGGACCGAAGGACTGCACGGGTTTGCGGGCGCTCACGGAGAGTCCCCGCCCAACGAGAGCCTCGAGAACCCGGGCGGTGACCCAGGTCTTGCCGATCTCGGTGGCCACCCCGGCGACGCCGATGAGCCTGGCGGGCCGGGTCACGGCCGGAGTCCGAGCCCGGCCAGGGCCGCGACCAACCCGTCGACCATGGCATCGCTGTGGGCGGCCGAGAGGGCCACGCGGAGCCGCGAGGTGCCCGGCGCCACCGTCGGCGGGCGGATGGCGGGAACGAGCAGGCCCCGCTCCAGCAGGGCCTCGGCGGCCCGTAGCGCCTCCGTCTCGGGGCCCACGATGATCGGCACGACCGGGGAGCGATGCCCGGGTCGCAGGCGGTCGACGTGGCCCCCCAGGCGCGCCACGAGCGCGTCCCCCTCGGGGCTGCGGGTGATGCGGATGGCCTCGAGCGCGGCGGCGGAGTCGGCCGGCGCCGGCCCGGTGGTGAAGATGAACGGGCGCGCCCGGTTGACGAGCAGGTCGATGAACTCGCCCGGCCCGCACACCGCCCCGCCGACGGTGCCCAGCGCCTTGGACAGGGTGACGACCCGCAGCAGTCGCAGACCGTCGAGGCCTGTGAGCGGGGCCAGTGACGGGCCGAGCACGGCGTGCGCCTCGTCGATCACCAGCAGCGCCCCGCGCCGGGCGCAGCACTCACCCAGCGCGGCCACGTCGGCCTCGTCGCCGTCCATCGAGAAGACCGCGTCGACGACGACCATCCTCCTCGGCAGCGAGGTCTCACTCAGCAGCCGGTCGACTTGGTCGATGTCGTTGTGCCGGGCGACGGCGACCGGCGAGCGGCTCAGGCGGCAACCGTCGATGATCGAGGCGTGATTCAGCTCGTCGCTCACGATCAGGCAGTCCGGGCCTCCGAGGCTGGAGAGGACACCCAGGTTGGCGGCGTAACCGGTCGGGAAGACCAGTGCCCGCTCGGTCTGCTTCCAGTCGCCGAGCTCGGCCTCGAGTTCGGCGTGCACGGGGCGCGAGCCGACGATGAGCCGGCTGGCGGTTGCACCCGCTCCCCAGCGGTCGAGCGCGGCGTGGGCCGCGGCGATCACGGCGGGATGGAACGACAGGCCGAGGTAGTCGTTGGAGGCGAAGGAGACCACCTCCCTGTCCCCCAGGCGTCCCACCGGCCCGCGGGCGTCGAAGCTGCGGACCTCCCGCCAGCGGTCCGCGGCGCGCAGCGCGGCGAGCTGCTCGGTCGCCCAGACGTCGAAGCCGCCGCTGCCGGCGCTTCCCGGCCCGGTCACGGCAGCGCCTCGGCGGCTGCCACCATGGCGCCGGTGATGCGCCGCAGCTCCTCGTCGCTGCTGACGTAGGGGGGCATCGTGTAGAGGAGCCGCCCGAAGGGACGCAACCACACCCCCCGGTCCACCAGCAGTTCCTGGGTGGCGGCCACGGGCACCGGCTCGACCGTCTCGATCACCCCGATTGCCCCCAGCACCCGGACATCGGCGACGCCACCCAGCGCGGCGGCAGGCGCCAGACCCGCCCGCAGCGACGCCTCGATGGCGGCGACCTCGGCCTCCCAGGGCCGCGACAGCAGCAGGCGGATCGACGCCGTGGCCGTTGCCGCCGCCAGCGGGTTGCCCATGAAGGTGGGGCCGTGCATCAGCGCTCCGGACTCCGCCGCGCTGACCCCGGCGGCCACCTCGGCGGTGCAGAGCGTCGCCGCCATGGACAGGTAACCCCCGGTGAGCGCCTTGCCGACACACATGATGTCGGGGCTGATGCCGGCGTGGTCGCAACCGAACAGCCTGCCGGTCCGCCCGAAACCCGTGGCGATCTCATCGGCGATGAGCAGGACTTGATGGCGGTCGCAGAGCCTGCGCACCTCGGCCAGGTAGTCCGGCGAGTAGAAGCGCATGCCACCGGCACCCTGCACGACCGGCTCGAGTATGACCGCCGCGATCTCGCGGCGGTGGCGGGCCAGGAGTTCGGCGAACCCGGCGACGTGTTCGGGACCGAACGGTTCGCCGTAGCGGGGCCCCGGCGCAGGGGCGAAGAACTGCGCGGGCAGGATGCCGGCGAACATGCTGTGCATGCCGGTCACCGGGTCGCAGACCGACATGGCGGCCAGCGTGTCGCCGTGGTACCCGGAGGCGACGGTCAGTAGACGCGTGCGCTCGGGGCGACCGGTGCCGCGGGCGTACTGCAGTGCCATCTTGATGGCCACCTCGACCGAGACCGAGCCGGAGTCGGCGAGGAAGACCGCCTCGAGCCCGGGCGGGGCGACTTCGACGAGCAACTCGGCCAACTCCACCGCGGCCGGGTGCGTGATGCCGCCGAACATCACGTGCGCGACCGACTCCAACTGCGTGCGGACGGCCTCGTCGAGGACGGGATGGCCGTGGCCGTGGATGGCCGCCCACCACGACGACATGCCGTCGATCACCTGGCGCCCGTCGGCGAGGTGGAGAGTGACCCCCTCGGCGGCCACGACAGGGAGGGCCGGAATGACCGACGGCATCGCCGCATACGGATGCCAGAGCCGCTTCTGGTCGCGAGCGACCAGGTCGTTGGCATTCTGCGGCTGCTCCTCAGTGAGCTCGGGAACGAGGGAGGCGTCCCTGGAAGCTGCGCCGGCGGTCGTCACGAGCCCTCCGGCGACGGTGCATCCGGGGCGGTGGCGCCACCGGAGGTCGTCACCCTGCGGCAGCCGCGGCACTCGGCCCGCCACGCTGCGGGGCGGACGGTCACTCGCAGGCGTCGACCGCACACTTCGCAATACCGGGGCGCCTCATACAGAGGCCGCTCGCAACGTCCGCACGCCGAGGCTCCGCACCACGGGCAGAACGCCCCGGCCATCGCCGTCAGATCACGCCGGTCAGGGCGCCGATCGGCATGGCGAGGTCGTCGAGCATCCGCAGGTCGTCGTCGGGATCGCGGCCCAGCGTCGTGAGATAGTTCCCGACAATCAGAGCGTTGATACCGGCCGTCATTCCCATGGCCTGGTATTCCCGGAGGGTGATCTCCCGGCCGCCTGCGAAGCGGAGGATCACCGAGGGCAAGGCGAGACGGAACAGCGCGATCCAGCGCAGGGCGTCGAGTGGGCGCAGGGGCTTGCGGATCTGCAGCGGCGTTCCGGGCCGGGGGTTCAGGAAGTTCAGCGGCACCTCGGTGGGGTCCAGCGACTGGAGCTGGCCCAGCAGCTCCACCCGGTGCTCGAGGGTCTCCCCCATGCCCAGCAGCGCCCCGCAGCACAGCTCCATGCCGTGGCGCCGCACCAGTTGGCACGTCTCGTAGCGCTCGTCCCAGGTGTGGGTCGTGGCGATCTGCGGGAAGAAACTCCGCGCCGTCTCCAGATTGTGGTTGTAGCGGTGCACGCCGCCGTCGGCCAGGCGCCGGGCCTGGTCCTCGCTGAGGATCCCGGCGCTGATGGCCACGTTGAGCCCCGTCTCGGCCTCGATGAGCGGCACCAGGGAGATGAGCCGCTGCAGGGTCCGCTCGTCGGGGCCGCGGATCGCCAGCACCATGCAGAACTCGCTGGCGCCGGTGCGGGCCGTCTCCCGGGCCGCCGCCAGCACCTCGTCGACGTCCAGGAACGGCACCGCCGGCAGCGTCTCGGAGAAGCGGGCCGACTGCGAGCAGAAATGGCAGTCCTCGGGACAGCCTCCCGTCTTGACCGACAGGATGCCCTCGATCTCCACCGTCGGGCCGCACCACTCCAGCCGCACCGTATGGGCCAAGGCGGTGAGCGCCGGGACCTGCTCGTCGTCCAGGAGGGCCAGTGCCCGCAGCTCCCCCGGCTCCAGCAGGCGACGCTCGTTGAGCAGCGCCACCTCGGCGGCGCGCAGCAACGAGCGGGCTTCGGCGCTCGTCCCGGCCGCGGTCATGCCAGCGCCTCGCGCAGCGCGTCCAGCCGGGCCGCCCGCCGGCGGCGGGCCGCCAGGGCGCCGTCCAGGTCGACCTCGACGAAGCGGGTGGTGTTGTTCGGCGCCGATTGGGCGACCTCGTCCATGTCGGCGCTGATGACGGTGGCCACCATCACGTAGCCGCCGCCAGACACGGCGTCGCGGTGCAGCACGATCGGCTCGACACCGCCGGGGATCTGGATCGATCCGATGGGGTAAGGGGCGTCAACGATGTTGGAAGGATCGCTGCCGGCGCCGAATGGCGCAACCCGCTCGCGGAAATCCAAGGCGGCCCCGCGGTAGCGCAACCCGGTCCGATCCGCGAGCGTGGTGAGACGCCAAGTGGCTTCGAGGAACGTCTGGCGGCCCTCGTCAGTCAGGCGGTGGTCGTAGAGGCCCATCATGACCCTGATCTCACGATGCTTCGGATGGACGCCCCGCAGCGCCTCGGGCACCGACCGTCCGGGCGCGAGTCCCTCGGCGTCGCCGATCGGCAACTCGTCGCCGACGGCGAGGGCGCGCCCCTCCAGCCCGCCGAGCGACCCGAGGGCGTACGTGGAGCGACTGCCGAGCACCGCCGGGACGTCGATGCCGCCGCTCACGGCGACATAGGCGCGGGCCCCTGATCTCAGGTAGTCGAACGACAGCACCTCGCCCGCTGCCACGGCGAAACTCTCCCAGGCCGGACGCGGCTCGCCGCCGAGGAGCGCCGGCAGATCGGCGCCTGTGACCGCCACAGTCGCCGGGCGGCCGAAGCGCAGTTCGGGTCCCATGTAGGTGCACTCCAGAACGGCCGCTTCCTCGCTGTTGCCGACCAGCAGGTTCGCCGCCAGCGACGAGTACTGATCCAGCGACCCCGACGGCGGGATTCCCACGTTGTAGTAGCCGGGCCGGCCCGTGTCCTGGACGGTGGTGGCGAGGCCGGGCTTCAGGACGCTAACGACCATCGAGGGCCTCGGTGAGCCCGCGGTTGTAGCCGTCGGGATCGGCCAGGAACCGCCCCAGGGAGAACTCCACGGGCGCCTGACGGAGGCGGAACCGCCGGTCGGTGACCTGCGCCGTCAAGTCGTCGTAGGTCTCCCGATCGATAGGCGCGTACTTGACGATGAACCCCGGCTCGAAGAACACCAGGGAGTCCGCGAAATCGGGATGGGTCTGCGTCGGGTCGTAGATCGGTGCCGGCGTGATGCCCAGCATCTGGTACCCGCCTGCGCCTCGCACCGAGTAGATGCTCCCGAAGCAGCCGCCATGGCCAATGGTCTGGCGGGGCGTGTCGGTCCGCGGCGAGAGATACTTCGGGACCTCCAACTGGCGCTCACGCGGGACCATCTGGAACAGGAACGGCAGGCCGGCCACGAATCCCACCATCGAGGCGATCCAGGGAGAGAGGGCGTGGGCCGCCACGAAGCCCTCCGTGGAATCGAAGCCGTTGACTCGTGCGGCGTACTCCAGATCGGTGATCTCGGGATCCTGGCGGTTGGGACCGAACCGCGCGGCGGTCTCCCGCGTCCAGGGGTCGTCGTAGAGGATGGGTATCTCGACGATGCGGGTCCGCAGGTCGAAGCCCGTGCCGTCGCCGACGGCGTCCTCGATGGATTCCAGTTCGGCCACGAGGTCCCGCGGCGCCAGGCGGTCGGGATCGAACCGGACCTGGTAGGAGACGTTGGCCGGGCAGATGTCGATCACGCCGTCGATCCGCCGCTCGGCCAGGGTCGCGGTGACCGCCATGGCCCTGAAGTTGGCGGCAAGGTTCATCTCCTCGTCGAACTCGACGAAGATGTGGTCGTCCCCGCCGAAGCTGCGCCGGACCATGGTCTGCGACCGTTCAGGAACCGCGGACGGTGAACAGCACCTGCCCGGCATCGACCATCTCGGCGTCGGCCACCACCACAGCTGCGATCGTCCCGCTCGTGCCTGCCTGCACCTCGAAGAACTGCTTCATCACCTCGACGAGAGCGACGGTTGTGTCGGGTTCCACGGGGCTGCCGACGGTGACGAAGGGGTCGAAGTCCGGCGCCGGCCGGCGGTAGAACACGCCGGGCAGCGGCGAGCGGATGTCCACGTTCAGCGCGCCTGGTCGGCGCCGGGCCCGCCGGCGCGGCTCACGAGAGATACGGGGCGAGGGCGGACCGCACCGCGGCGGCCACCTCGACCGCGCCCGGGGTGTCGGAGTGGACGCAGACGATGTCGGCCCGCATCGGGATCTCGCTGCCGTCGACGGCGACGGCGGTGTTCTCGGTGACCGCCCGCACGGCGCCGGCGGCAGCCTCGGCGGGGTCGACGGCGGCGTGGTGCCGGGTGATGATGAGGCTGCCGTCGGGCCCGTATTCCAGATCGGAGTAGTACTCGGCGAAGAAGCCCTGGGGCCGGTCGCCCCAGACCTCCTCGTGGGTGGTGTTGGCCATGCCCAGCAGGGCGGTGTCCAGGGCGTCGGCGGCAGCGGCGATCGCCGCGGCCACGTCACGGTCGCCCGCGGCGTCGCCGTAGAGGGCGCCGTGGGCCTTGATGTAGCCCAGTCGCATGCCCTCGGCGGTCAGGAACCCCCCAAGCGCCCCGGCCTGGTAGATGATCGAGGCGGTGATCTCCTCGGGGTCCATGGCCATCGCCCGGCGGCCGAAGCCCTGCCGGTCCGGGTATGAGGGGTGCGCCCCCACCTGCACGCCGTGGCGCTTGGCCAGCCGCACGGTCTGCTGCATGACGCTGGGGTCCGAGGCGTGGAAACCGCAGGCCACGTTGGCCATGTCGACATAGGGCATGATGGCCTCGTCGTCGCCGCAGCGATAGATGCCGTAGCCCTCACCCATGTCGCAGTTGATCGCAACCATGCCGCTCTTCGACCCTCCCGGAGTTGCAGTTACCCCTCTCCCGGGTCGCGCCCGGGTCGCCGGCGTCACCCGGCCTGCACCTCCCCCAACGCTAGACGGCGCGGCCGATCAGGTTCCGGGCAGCTCGGGCAGGCCGCCGGCGGGCATCCGGCGGTGGCTCTCGACGGTGGCCCGGGTCATCACCGGGTCCACGCCCAGCGATTCCAGCAGTTCCACCGAGGCCTCCATCTCGGCCGTGCGGCGCACGCTGTGGGTCAGCGTGCCCTCCAGCAGGGTGCGGAGGAGATCCTCGGTCGACGAGGTGATCTGGCCGATGAGGTTCTCCCAGGTCTCAGCGCTGAGGCCGGCCGCTTCGGCGGCGCGCATGGACTCGATCAGCAGCGAGGGCAGACCCTTCATCACCACGCTGCGCAGCAGCTTGCGTGTCGCAGCCAGCCCCGCCTCGACACCGATCGGCTCCACCGGCACACCGATGGGCATGAGCATCGCCGCGTAGTCGTCGGCACCGGTGCCCGAGGCGAGCGACTTCCCGTAGGCGCCGTTGCCGGGCACCATCGCCATCAATGCCACGTCGACGAACAGCAGCGGGCGGCCCGCCGCCACGGCGGCCAGGTCACGCTTCCGCTGCGCCGAGGCCGTCGACAGGTCGGCGTAGACGGCGCCCGGCGGGATTGCATCGAGCGCCTGGGTGAGCGCCTCCATGGCGTCGGCAGCCGCCGTGGCGGCCATGACCAGTTGCGCTCCGGAGACCGCATCGCGGGGGTCGGCGACGCGGCGCACCCCCGGTGGCGTGTCCCGCGGGGCGGGGTCGTACCCGGTGACCGCCGCACCGGCGGCGGCGAGATCGGCAGAGATCAGCGACCCCGCCTCGCCGAGGCCGAAGAAGCCGACGGTCAGATCGAGGCGGCTCACGGATCGGCAGGCCCCTAGCCGCCGCGCAGGTCCTCGAGGCTGTCGACGTGGACGACGCCGAGTTCGTCCAGCTTGGCTCCGAGGCCGGCGAAGTCGACGGTGAGTTCGCCCGCCGCCAACCGCTCGCGGGTGCCCTCCTCGGCCGCCATCCTCGCCCGGGCACCCTCCAGCGCCTCAGCGGCCTGGCGCCGCGGCACCACGACCACGCCGGTGTCGTCGGCGCAGACCACGTCGCCGGGATGCACGGCCGCCTCGCCGAGGACGATCGGGACGTTCACGTAGCCGGGCGTCGTCTTCATGGGCCCCTGGCAGCCGATGTGCTGCGACCAGACCCCGAAGCCCAGGTCGCGGATGGAGTCCACGTCGCGCACCGCCCCGTCGGTGATGAGACCGACGCCGCCGCGCGCCATGGCCGAGGTTGCCATCAGCTCCCCGAACAGGGCGTTGGTGGAGGGCGCGGTGCTGGCGACCACCAGCACGTCGCCGGGCTCGAGGAGCGCGATGGCGGCGTGGATCATGATGTTGTCGCCGGGATGCACCAGCACGGTGATCGCCGAGCCGGTGATGTGGACACCCTGCTGGACGGGACGGATGTGCGCCCCCACGAAACCGTGCCTGCCCAGGGCCTCGTGCACGGTGGAGGTGTCGACCGAACCGAAGCCCTCGAGGAGCTCGCGGGGGGCGCGCTCGACGTTGCGGACGACGACGTTGGGGTTCATGGTCCGGTCATCCGGCAAGGATGCACGCCGTGGGCTGCCAGGAAGCCGAGCGTGCGCTCCAGCGCCCCGGCCGCGGCGAGGGCGTGGTAGGAGTCGCGGGCGTCGCAGTTGAACCCGTGGTCGGCGCCGGCATAGACGTGCACCGGCACCGTCGGGTGCGCCCGTGAGATCTCCTCCACGTCGCTGAGCGGGATCATGTAGTCCACCTCCCCGAAGAGCAGCATCACGGGGGCCTGCGGCGCGCGATCGGTGAACTGGATGATCTGGCCGCCGTAGTAGCCGACGGCGGCGGCCACGCCCAGGGAGTTCGCCGCCAGCCAGGCCAGGCTGCCGCCGTAGCAGTAGCCGACCACGCCGACGGGGCCGTTGCCCGCCAGGTGGGCCACCGCCGCGCCCACGTCGCGCACCGTGTCGTCCCAGTCGATGGCGGCGCGCATGGCCCGGCCCTGGGTCACGGTGTCCTCGCTGTAGCCCAGCTCGACACCCCGTTCGAGGCGGTCGAACAGCGCCGGGGCCACAGCCCGGAAACCCATGGCCCCGTAGCGGTCGGTGACGTCGCGGATGTGGGCGTTCACGCCGAAGATCTCCTGGACGACCACGATGCCCGCCGGGGCGTCGGCAGGGCCGGCCTCGTAGGCGTCGAGCTGGTGGCCGTCGGCGGCGGTGAGTCTGATCATGGCTGGTGCCTCCTCGCTCCGGCGCCCGGGCGACGGCTCCGGGCGCGCTCTCAGTACTTGTAGTGGTCGGGCTTGTAGGGGCCATCCGGTGACACATCCAGATAGCCGGCCTGGTCGTCGGTCAGGCGACTGAGCCTGACGCCCAGCGCGTCCATGTGCAGCCGGGCCACCTCCTCGTCGAGGTGCTTCGGCAACGTCACGACCTGGGGGTGGCCGGCGGCGTCACGGTAGGCCTCGGCGTTGGCGTGCAACTCCATCTGCGCCAGCACCTGGTTCGTGAAGCTGAACGACATGACGAAGCTGGGGTGCCCCGTGGCATTGCCCAGGTTCAGCAGGCGACCCTCGGACAGCAGTATCACCGAGTGCCCGTCGGGGAAGACGTACTCGTCGACCTGGTCCTTGATGCGGACGCGCTGCACGTCGGACAGTCGCTGCAGCCCCGCCACGTCCACCTCATTGTCGAAGTGGCCGATATTGCCGACGATGGCCTGATGCTTCATCCGACCCATGTGCTCGGCACCGATCACGTCCCGGCAGCCGGTAGCGGTGATGAAGATGTCCGCGGTACTCATCACGTCCTCGAGGCGAACGACCTGGTAGCCCTCCATGGCGGCCTGCAGGGCGCAGATGGGGTCCACCTCGGTCACGACGACGCGCGCCCCCTGGCCCCGGAGCGCCGCCGCGCATCCCTTGCCGACGTCGCCGAAGCCGCAGACCACCGCCAGCTTGCCGCCGAGCATCACGTCGGTGGCCCGCTTCAGGCCGTCGATCAAGGAGTGGCGGCAGCCGTAGAGGTTGTCGAACTTGGACTTCGTGACCGAGTCGTTCACGTTGATGGCCGGGAACAGCAGCGAGCCCTCACGCTGCATCCGGTAGAGCCGGTGCACGCCCGTCGTGGTCTCCTCGCTGACGCCGCGCACCGACGCCGCGGCGGCCTTCCAGGCGCCGGGGTCGTCCTCGAGGATCCGCCGCAGCGTGGCGAGCACCACCGCCTGCTCCTCGCTGTCGCCGGGACCCGGATCGGCCACCTCACCGGCCTGCTCGCACGCCAGACCGTCGTGCAGGAGCATGGTGGCGTCACCGCCGTCGTCGAGGATCAGAGTGGGCCCTTCGCCGCCGGGCCAGCGCAGCACCTCGGTGGTGCAGCGCCAGTACTCCTCGAGCGTCTCGCCCTTCCAGGCGAATACCGGCACGCCGCGCGGCCCCTCCGGCGTGCCGTCCGGGCCCACGGCAACCGCGGCGGCGGCGTGGTCCTGGGTGGAGAAGATGTTGCAGGACGCCCAGCGAACCGCCGCGCCGAGCTCGCAGAGCGTCTCGATGAGCACCGCCGTCTGCACGGTCATGTGCAGCGAGCCGGCAATCCGGGCTCCCGCCAGCGGTTTCTCGTCGCTGTGGCGGGCGCGCAGTGCCATGAGACCGGGCATCTCGTGCTCGGCGAGTTGGATCTCCTTACGCCCGAACGGCGCCAGCGAGAGGTCGGCGACCGCGAAGTCGCCGCCGACCGACATCACGCCTCCACACCTCCCAGGGCCTCCTTCAACTCGGCGATGGCGGGAATCGGACCGGGATCCACGCCCCGCAACGCGGCGAGGTGCAGGGACACGAAATCGCCGAACAGCATCAGGTCCATGATCTGGGCGATCGGCCCCTCACCGCCGGCCCGCACCTCGTAGAGCTCCCGGACGGCATCGGTGAGATGATCATCGAGGAAGTCGAAGGTGGCCGACACCTGCGGCGGTTCGAAGTCGTGGCGAAGCTGGATGGCACTGAAGGACGGAGCGGTGAGCTCGTCGAACGTTCCCCAGCCGGCGATCTCGTTGTGGGTCATCTCCGGAAGCCCCGCGCTGAACGCCGGGGTCTTGGCGTTCTCGTTGAACTGCGCCTTCCAGCGGCGTGCCGCCACCTCGCCGATCCCCCCGGGGCCGTAGACGACGGGGATCGTGCCGGCGACCTCCCGGGCGAGCCGCTGCGCGGGGTTGCCGGTCTCGGTCAACTGGCTGCGGCGCACGCGGAGCTGCTCGGCGGCCCTGGCCAGCCATTCGCTGGCACCCGGGAAGAAGCCGAGGTCCTCGAGCAGCGCCAGCACCGGTGAGGCCATTGCGGCGAACCCCGCTCGCGGCATGGGGATCGCCGGATCCACCGCCAGGACAGGAGCACCCCACGACTCGGCCTGTTCCGCCAGCCGGCCACCTGTGCAGACGGCGACCATCTGGCCGCCGCGCTCGGCGGCGATGCTCGCGGCCGACAGCGTCTCCTCCGTCTCACCGGAGAACGACACCGCCAGGACGAGGGTGCGGCGGTCGACGTAGCTGGGCGGCACGTAGTTCTTGACCACCACAACCGGAAGCGACATGAACGGCCCCGCGGTGACAGCCAGGAAGTCGCCCACCAGGCCGCTGCCCCCCATGCCCAGCACGAGCACGCTGGTGACGGCGTCCGGGTCGGGGATCCGCGCCGCCGCACCCGTGCCGGCGACGGCCTCCACCCCGGTGGCGATCTGCTCGGGCATCGCCGCCGTGGCGGCGAACATGCCGAGGGTGTCGGCGGGCCCTGTCGTGCTCATGATTCGAAGTTCTCCTCGATGCCCTGCGCGGCAGCCTGAGCCATGACCTGACCGTGGGTGTCATCGTCGAGCGTGGTGGCCTCGTCGATGAGCATGATCGGGATGCCGTCGTCGATCTCGTAGCGCCGCCGGAGTCGGGGGTTGTAGAAGTAGCCGTCCGATTCGAAGTACAGGAGAGGGCCCTTGTCCTCGGGACAGGCCAGGATTTCGACTAGTCGGGGATCCAGCGACATCGGTCCACCTCGGTCGGGTCTGTGCGCCGGCCGATCCGCCTCGACCGGACCGGACCAGCCTACGCCCCGCGCCGCGGCGCCCCCGACCCGGACTCGGCCACCCTCAGGATGCCGACTCGGCGATGAGGGAACGGACTTCGGCGAGGCGCCAGCCGCACTCGTCGCCACTTCGCGCCTCCAGATTCAGCCGCAGCAAGGGCTCGGTGTTGGAGGGACGCAGGTTGAACCACCAGTCGCCGCAGTCGACCGCCAGACCGTCGAGGCGATCGGTTGGGCGGTCGCGATAGTGCCGGGCGACGGCCTCGGTCACCCGCGCCGGATCATCGACGGTGAAGTTGACCTCGCCGGAACTCGCATAGCGGTCGTACGGCCGGCGCAGCTCGCTCAGCGCGACCCCCGACCGCGACAACTCCTCCAGCAGGATCACGGCGGCCAGGACACCCGAGTCCGAGTTGTGGTTGTCGGCGAAGTAGTAGTGCCCCGAGTGCTCCCCGGCGAAGGCCGCTGCGGTGACGGCCATGTGCTGCTTGATGAGCGAGTGGCCGACCCTGGTGCGCTCGGCGCGACCGCCGCGCTCGACGATGACCTCGGGAACCACCCGCGAGCAGGCGGCGTTGTAGAGGACGAGTGACCCTGGCCGGCGGCGCAGCACCGACGTCGCCAGCAGCGCGGCGGTCAGCGAGCCCGAGAGCGGGCGCGCCCGGTCGTCCACGAAGAAGACCCGATCGGCGTCACCGTCGAACGCCAGCCCGACGTCGGCACCGGTCTCGGCGACACGCCGGCAGAGGTCGGCGAGGTTGGCTTCCTGCAGGGGGTCGGGCGGATGGTTCGGGAAACGGCCGTCCAGCTCGCCGAAGAGGACATCGAGAGTCGGCGGCAACCCCTCGAAGACGGCCGGCACGACGAGGGCGCCCATGCCGTTGGCCACATCGGCCACCACGCGCAGCGGCCGCAGGCGACCCGGGTCGACGAACGACCGGACGTGGCGGGCGAAGGTCTCCAGCATGTCCGCGGCGCGCCGGCGCCCCCCGCCGGGGGAACCGGCGTCGCCGGTGGCGCCGGTGGCCAACTCCAGCACACGCGCCAGGTCCCGGTCGCCGGTGAGCGGGCGGGCGCCCGCACCGCACGCCTTGATGCCGTTGTAGTCGGCCGGGTTGTGCGAGGCCGTGAACACGACCCCCGGCGCGCCGAGATGGCCCGAGGCGAAGTACAGCATGTCGGTGGAGGCCAACCCGATGTCCACGGTGTCCAGTCCGGCCGCCTGAACGCTCGCGCAGAACGCCTCCGCCAGCGCCTCCCCCGTCGTTCGCATGTCGCGCCCGACGACCAACTCCGCGGTGCTCGGCTCCTGCTCGCAGAAGAACGTGGCGAAGGCGTGACCGAGGCGACCGGCGATCCCGGCGTCCAACTCCGACGGGACGCGGCCCCGGATGTCGTTGGCGCGGACGATCGCCTCCAGGCGCTCACGCAGGGGCGCCCGGTCGGCCCGATCGCCGCCGGGGCGTTCAGCCATCGGACACTCTCCCGGCGGCGTAGCCACCCCTGCGGAGCCGGGAGCGGATCCGCAGGAGGTCGCGAACGACGCCTGCCCCGTCGCGCAGCATGTGCACGCTCGAGCGGCGTGGCGTCGCAACGGCCTCGACAGGTTCGACCGCCGTGTGCACCCCCAGTAGCGAGAGCACGAGCAGGATCTCGACATCGAACCCGAACCGGTCGATGTGGCACCGGCTGAAGACGTCCCGTGCGACGTCCCGCCGGAACGCCTTCAGGCCACACTGCGTGTCGTCGAGGCACTCCCGGGCCACGGCCGCATCGGCCAGGACCAGCCGTCTCGCCAGTTGCGACACGATGCGGGTCCCCACCCGCCGCGCCAGCCCCTCACCGGAGAGACCGCGATTGCCCACGGCGGCGCCCGTGCGGTCGTCGAGGCGCCCCAGGATCGCCACGAGCCGGTCGGGCGGGTACTGCAGGTCGGCGTCGGTGAACGCGACCACCTCGCCGGTCGCCGCCAGAACCCCCGCGCGGACCGCCGCCCCCTTGCCGCGGTTCCGCTCGAACGTGATGACCCGATCGGCCCCGGCGGCGCCGGCACGCGCCGTGGTGGCGTCATCCGATCCGTCGTCGACGACGATCAGCTCCAACCCGTCGCCCGTCGCCACGCTCCCCAGGCCATCGCGGAGCGCCGCGAGCGTCGAGGCGATGACGTCCTGCTCGCGGTAGGCGGGGACGACGACGGACAGCCCCACCCGGGCCGGGTCCCGCTCGTCGATCAGTCCCACGGGGCTCGCCGCGACGGCTCGGCCGTCAGGAGGTACGGGTTCCGCCACAGCACGAGCGCGGCGATGAGCCCGATCACGGTGATCACCCAGGCCAGTACCTCCACGGGAGTCCAGCCGTACGTCAGGGTGACGTCGTTCTCCGACGGGACCACGACCATGAAGTTGGGCGCCACGCGGTACGGACCGGCCGCGTTGTCGGCCCGCCAGTTCGGGAAGTACGACGCCTTCACCAGGACCGGCACGCCGGTCCGGTCGACCTGGAAGCTGATCGAGTTCTCCGTGGCTTCCATCCTGGTGATCGTCACGCCCTCCAGCGGGCGCACGGGCAGAGCGGCGCCGGGGGCCACCTCGGCCCACCCGTCGGGTCCGGAGGCCGCAGGGAAGACCGCCGAGCCGCTGAGCAGATCGGGGCGCGGCTCGAGCGCCCCGGAGCCGACGTAGCCGCGGTAGAACGGCACGGTGGCCTCCAACCAGGATTCGGGAGCGTCGCCGGCACCGGCCACCACGACGGGCTCGGCGGCGAGTGGGGACACGAGAGGCGCACCGGCCACCTCGAAGACCACCCACGGCGGCTCGGCCGCCACCTCGGTGAGGTCCTCGTGTGCCCGCGCCTCGGCGATCAGCGAATCGGAGAAGGCCATGTAGTAGCGCGCTCCGAACAGTTGCATGTGCTCGACGCCCGCGGGGAGGTCGGCGCCGGTGTACGCGACGGCCCGGACCGGCCGGGACGGTTCGGCGGACAACTCGTCCTGGTTGATGAAGTGGAACGGAACCGTCTGCGTCGACTCGAAGAAGAGACCCTCCATGGAGGCCAGGCAGCCGTCGGTCCAATGCGGCAGGAGCATGAGCGACATCGGCGAGCCGTAACTGTCCAGGCGTTTCAGGCCGTACTCCCACATGACACGGCCACAACCCCGCTCGGCGGCCACCGCCGCCATCGTGGTGACCACCCGGTAGTACTCGTCGTACCCCCCGATTCCATCCCGCGGTTGCTTGGCCTCGTAGCCGGAGAAGTTCCAGTACACCCAGAACGGCAGGAAGCTCTCCTCGGCGATGCCCGCCAGGACCACGTTCGGGGCGACGCGCAGGCCATAGCGGCCGTCGGAGGTCTCGCCTCCGGCGATTCCCAGGGCTCGCAGCGGGTAGGCCACCGCGGCGACCAGCCCGACGGCCACCAGAAACGTCGCAAGTGCCAGCAGCACCCCGCTGCGACGACTCGGTGGCCGCACGGCGCGCACCGGGCGGACCCCGCCGGCGGGACCGCCGGGCGCCCCGGAAGCGACCGGACGCATCGGCTCGGCGGGCACCGCGGCAGGCGGCGGCGTGCCGAGCACGACCAGACCGCCGGAACTCGGGCGGAACCCCTGCGCCCGCAGCGACCGCAGTAGCTCGGTGAACGCCACCACGGCGGCGGCCATGAGGACGATCAGGGCCAGGTGGGCCACCTCGGCGGCACGATCCGGCGCCGTTGCCGCCTCGATGCCCGGCAGGACCTCCAGGAGCGCCCGCAGCGTGGCGCGACCGGCCACGAGATCGTCGATCGCCACGGCGACCGCCCCCGCCGGCCAGAGCGCCGTCAGGATCACCCGCAGGCGCACGGAGTCCCGAGGGAGGAAGCGGCGCCGCGCACCCAGTTCCCCCCGGTCGCCGGCGTCACCGCCGGAGCCCGCCGGGACCTTACGCAGCGGGACCCCCACCGTCAGCGTGACGAGCAGCGTCGAGATGGCGACGCCGACGAGCAGGAGGATCGCCAGGTAGTAGAACGGCAGCAGGCGGGCGTTCCACAGCACGCCCTGGGGAAGCCAGCGGAACGCGGCGGCGGCGAGTGCCGCCAACACCGAGAGATACAAGGCAAGCCGCTGGCGCCGCAGGATGCCCCAGAGCAAGCCGGCCCAGGCTCCGACGAGCACCCAACTCCAATCGTCTCGCACGAGGTTCGACCAGTACTCGGTGATATTGACCCAGTCGATGTTGTGGTAGAAGTCGCGCCGCCACCAGAACGGCAGCAGCCAGAACGCCGCCAGCGAGGCTCCGAGCGCACCCGTGATGGCGACCCAACGAAGCGGGCTCAGCCCCGGCCGCATCGCCAGCGCGAGCGCGGTGGCGGCGGTGGCGAAGATCGCCGGAATGAGATGGGTGAGGCCCACGAGCGCCAGCAGCACACCTGCCGCGACCCGGTTGCGCCCCGTGTGCAGACCCCGCTGCACGACGCCGAGATAGACGAGCATCAGCGAGAGGCTGATGGAGTAGGCGAACTCCCCCGCCAGCGTTGACGCAATATTCCCGCCGTAGATGCTGAACGACGTGTCGAACAGGAACGGCAGTGTGATCACGGCGGCAATGGCGGGAGCGGGGAATCGCATTCCCGCCAGCCGCACGAACAGGGCGGCCGCCAGCGGCAGCGTCACGAGCCCCGCCACGCTGACGAGCTTGAAGGCGACTCCGTAGGGGATGACGAACGAGGCCAGGGCGATGGCCAGCGAGGGCAGCACCATGTAGAACTGGTAGGCGGGGAACCCCGCGTACCAGTCGGGCGCCCAGCCGCTCAGCCTGCCGGAGGGCAGCAGGTGATCACGCAGGTAGGCCGGTCCCCAGACGTGGGCGGCCATGTCGCCCCCGGCGGGCGTGCTGACCGAGAAGAGCAGATCGGGCCGCAACTGCCAGAACACGAACAGGCACGCCCCCACGATGCAGCTGATGCTCAGGCGCCGGTTCAGGGCGGCGAGATTACGAGCCCGCGGGCGGGACCCCGGTGGGTTCTGGGGTGGGAGGCCGGTCACGACGCTCATCGGTCAGCGCAGCAGTTGGACGACCGTGAAGCTGTTGAAGGCGGCATGCGCCCACATCGCAGGGGCGAGACGCTTCGTCGACACCACCAGCGCGCCGGCCACCAGCCCGACGACCACCAGTGCCGGCAACTGGAGCAACTGCACGTGCGCCAACCCGAACAGCACCGAGGAGACCACGACCGTGGCCGTCCGTCCCATCCGGCCCCAGAGCGCCCTCAGCAACAGCCCGCGGAAGTACAGCTCCTCGACGAATGGCGCCACAACCACGACCCCCACGACCACCACGGCCACACCCGCCGCGCCGTCGGCGAGGGACATGATCCGCCGGGCGGGCTCCTCCACGTCGGCGGCGTCGATGAACGGTGCCAGCGGGAGGTAGACGAGCGGGACGAGCAGGAACTGTGCGACCAGACCGCTCGCCAGACCCACGAGCACGTCATACCAACGCTGCGTCAGGCCCAGTCCCTCCCGCAGGCCGACCCCGTGGCGGCGAGTGACCGCCCAGACGACCAGGGCCAGGGTCAGCCAGAGCGGCAGTTGCAGCACCGTGAACTGCCAGTACCGGAAGCTGAACAGGTCGGGCTCGGCACCGCCCGCCACCTGCACCCCGGCGCGCGCCGCCGCCGATCCGAGCCCCGAAGGGGCACCCCAGACCGAGACCAGCACGACCT
>CBDCSG010000003.1:0-401667 GCA_965221525.1 Acidimicrobiales bacterium
GGAGTTGGAGGAGCTGCGGGCGTACCCGTCCGGGCGCGCCGAGGGCGTCGTGCTGGAATCCCATCTCGATGTCGGCCGCGGCCCGGTGGCCACGCTCCTCGTCCAGGACGGTTGCCTGCGGGTCGGTGAGCCGGTCGTGGCGGGCGCGGCCTGGGGCCGTGTCCGGGCTCTCATCAACGACCGCGGCGAGCAGGTGGACGAGGCCACGCCCGGCACGCCGATCCGTGTGCTCGGACTGTCGACGGTGGCGACGGCCGGCGCCACGTTCGCCGTGGCACCCAGCGAGAAGGTCGCGGCCCGCGTGGCCGGCACGCGCGAGCACTGGCAGCGGATCGCCAGCCTCAGCCGGGAACTGTCCGTCGCCGCAGGCGGCGGCCGCCTGGAGGACATCTTCCAGGAGATCCAGGCCGGCGAGCCGGCCACGCTGAAGCTCATCGTCAAGGCCGACATGAACGGTTCGCTCGAGGCGGTGATCGACGCGCTCCGCAAGGTCGAGCGTGAGGACGTGAAGATGGTCTTCGTCCACAGGGCGGTCGGTGCCATCACCGAGAACGACATCCAGCTGGCCTCGACAGCGGGCGCCACGATCATCGGGTTCAACGTGCGTCCCGACCGCAAGGCGCGGACACTGGCCGACACGGAGCAGGTCGAGATCCGCACCTACGAAGTCATCTACCAGGTGATCGATGACGTCCAGGCAGCACTCCTGGGGATGCTGGCGCCGACCGTCGAGGAGCACGTCAGCGGTGAGGCCGAGGTGCGCGAGGTGTTCCGGATCCGCGGTGTGGGCGCCGTTGCGGGCTGCTACGTGCAGCACGGCGTCATCAGCCGAGGCTCCAAGGTGCGATTCCTGCGCGAGGGCACCATCATCTGGAAGGGCGAGATCCGCTCGCTCCGGCGCTTCAAGGACGATGTCGCCGAAGTTCGGGCCGGCTTCGAGTGCGGCGTGGGCCTGTCCAACTTCCAGGACCTCAAGTCGGGTGACGTCATCGAGACCTACGACGAGCGCGAGGTTCTCCCCACCTGAGCCGGCGGGAGGTCACCCTGACCGAGGCGACCGTTGCTGCGATGATTCTGGATGTGCATCTCCCGAGGTGTCGATCCCTGAAGGAGAAGCGGTCCGTGCTTCGCCCGATCCTCGAGAAGCTGCAGCGGCGATTCGGCGTGTCCGCCGCCGAGGTGGACCACCAGGACCTCTGGCAGCGCGCCGGCGTCGGGGTCGCGGTGGTCAGCGGGTCGAGCGGGGTGCTCACCCAGTTGCTCGACGATGTCGAGCGCTTCGTGTGGGCCCAGCCGGAGATCGAGGTGATCGAAGTGCGCCGCTACTGGTTGGAGACCGACTGACATGGCTGCACGAAGGCGGGGATACGAGCGCGGCGACCGGCTGGGCGAGCTGCTCAGGGAGATCCTGGCCGACGAGTTGGCGCGCATCGACGACGAGCGCCTGGCCCTCGTCACGATCACCGGGGTCGAGGTGGATCGCGACCTGGCGTTCGCCGACGTCTACTTCTCCACCGTCGACTTGGATCACGACGTCGAAGCGGCCGCGACGGGCGTCCTGGAGCGCTACCGGAGGCGGCTCCAGGGGGCTGTGGGGCGCCAGGCCCACGTTCGGCGGGTGCCCAACCTGCGCTTCCATCCCGACGAGGGCATGCACGCCGGCGCCCGGGTGGAGGAGATCCTGCGGTCTCTGCGCGATGCCGCCGGCGGTACCGACGGCCCGCCGGAGGGGCAGGTCGAGCCGGGCGCTCCACCGCAGTGAACGGTTCGAGCCCGGGTGCCGCGGGCTTCGCCGTGATCGACAAGGCGCCGGGTTGCACGTCGCATGACGTCGTGGCGCAGGCCCGCCGCCGGCTCGGCATCCGCAAGGTGGGCCATGCCGGGACGCTCGACCCCGACGCCACCGGGGTGCTGATCCTCGGCGTGGGCCGCGCCACGCGGCTGCTCCGCTACGTCACCGCCCTCGGCAAGACCTATGAGGCGACGGCGGTCTTCGGTGCGGCCACGGACACCTGTGACGCCGCGGGGGAGGTCGTCGACACGTGGGACATGTCCGGGTTGACCCCCGAGCGCGCTCGCGCCGCGGTCGGCGGGTTCGTGGGCGAGATCCAGCAGGTACCGCCGATGGTCTCCGCGGTCAAGGTCGGGGGCAGGCGCCTGCACGAGTTGGCCCGGGAGGGCCGCACGGTGCCTCGCGAGCCCCGCACCGTCCACGTCCGGAGTTTCGAGATGACCGGCTTCGTCCCGGGCGCCCGCCCGAGCGCGAGCTTCACGGTGGAGTGCTCGTCGGGGACCTACATCCGCACGCTCGCCGCGGACTGGGGGGCCGCCCTCGGCGGTGGCGCGCACCTCGCCTCGCTGCGGCGGACCGCCGTCGGGTCCTTCACGGTCGCCGACGCGCGCCCGATCGAGGAGATGGAGCTGCTGGCGCCGGCGGTCGGCATGCGGGACTACGCCGCGCTGACCGTGCCGGAGGCTGCCTCGACGGCCGTCTCGCAGGGGCGGCGCCTGCCGGCGACGGGCTTGGTGGGGGAGGGTCCGTGGGCCGTCCTCGATGCGGCCGGCTCGCTGGTTGCCATGTGCGAGCGCCGCGGTGACACCCTGCAGCCGGTCGTCGTGGTGGCCCCGGCGGGATGAGCGGGCGGCGGTGGAGCGGCGACACCGGACCGGTAGTCTGGTCGGTGCAACGCAGTAACGAAGACGCGGAATCAAACGCAACGACTTGGAACCGGTCCGCGAAGTAGCGGGCCGTCGGGAATGATGGCCGAACATCTGCCTCCAAAGGCCGACACGATCGCGAAGCACCGTCGGCATGAGACCGACGTGGGCTCCACCGAAGTTCAGGTGGCCCTCCTCACCGATCGCATCAGTCATCTCACCGAGCACCTGAAGGTGCACAAGAAGGACCACCACAGCCGTCGTGGTCTCTTGATGCTCGTGGGCCGCCGCCGGCGGCTGCTCGACTATCTCCGAGGCGAGGACATCGAGCGCTACCGCGCTCTGATCAACGATCTCGGCCTGCGTCGCTGACAACCACAGACACTTCGCGCAGGCACATCCCCCGAGCGACCCGGCCATCCGGATCGTTTCCCGGTGACTCGAGGATGTCCGGCGCTCGCACCGGCGGGCGGCGGGTGGCTTCCGTGATCTATCCGAAAGGAACCAACCATGGGTGAGGCAATCACCGTGTCCGGCCCGATCAGCGGGACCACCGACAAGCAGATGACATTCGAGACCGGTCGGATGGCCGCTCTCGCCGGAGGGGCGGTGCTCGCCCGGCTCGGCCGGACCGAGATCCTCGTCACCGCGACGGCCTCCGAGAGCGCCCGGGAAGGCGCCAACTTCTTCCCACTCACCGTCGACATCGAGGAGCGCATGTTCTCCGCCGGCAAGATCCCCGGCTCGTTCTTCCGGCGGGAGGGTCGAGCCAGCGAGCAGGCGACCCTTGCCTGCCGGCTCATCGATCGGCCGCTGCGCCCCGCCTTCCCCGACGGTTTCCGCAACGACGTCCACGTGGTGGGCATCGTCCTCGGGGCCGATCAGGAGAACCCCTACGACGTCCTGGCCATCAACGCCGCGTCGGCGGCGCTCGGCATGTCGGGCATCCCCTTCGGCGGGCCCGTCGGCGCCGTGCGCATCGGCTACACCGCCGAGGGCCAGTGGATTCCCCACCCCACCTACCCCGAGGCCGACGGCTGCACGTTCGAGATGGTGGTCTCCGGGCGGGTGCTCGCCGACGGTGACGTGGCCGTGATGATGGTCGAGGCGGCCGGAACGCCGGGCTCGGTCGGCCACTACGAGGCGGGTGCGCCGAAGGTCGACGAGGCCGTGCTGGCCGAGGGGCTCGAGACGGCGAAGCAGTGGGTGACCGAGGCGGTCGCGCTGCAGCGCCGGCTGATCGCCACCGCGGGCGTGAAGCCTGCGATGCCCGTCGAGTTGTCGATCGACTACACCCCCGAGGTCGCCGACGCCGTCGCCGAGGCCGGCCGCGAGTCGCTGGCGGAGGCGCTGGCGGTTGCGGACAAGGCCGCCCGGCAGGCCGCCGAGCGCGACGCCGCCGCGACGATCATCAGCGCGGTCGCCGAGCGGCTCCCCGACGTCGAGGACGTCGAGCAGCAGGCCAAGGCCGCCGTTCGCTCGCTCTCGAAGTCCATCGTGCGGGAGCGGATCCTCAACGAGGGTCGGCGCATCGACGGCCGGGGGACCACAGATCTGCGGCCCGTGTCGGCCGACGTCGCCGTGATCGCCATGACGCACGGTTCGGGCCTCTTCCAGAGGGGCGAGACGCAGGTCCTGAACGTGACCACCCTGGGCACGCAGCGCATGGATCAGATCGTGGACGGCATCGACCCCACCGAGCGCAAGCGCTATCTGCACCACTACAACTTTCCGCCGTTCAGCACCGGCGAGGCCGGCTTCATGCGTGGCCCGCGCCGGCGCGAGGTCGGCCACGGTGCGCTCGCCGAGAAGGCGTTGCTGCCGGTCATCCCGGGGATCGAGGAGTTCCCGTACACCATCCGGCTGGTGTCGGAGGTGCTGGCCTCCAACGGCTCCAGCTCCATGGCCTCGGTGTGCGGTTCCAGCCTCTCGCTGATGGATGCCGGCGTGCCCATCAAGGCGCCGGTCGCCGGAATCGCCATGGGTCTCATCAACGAGGGTGACCGCTTCGTGGCGCTCACCGACATCCTCGGCGCCGAGGACGCCTTCGGCGACATGGACTTCAAGGTGGCGGGAACGTCGGAATACGTCACGGCCCTGCAGCTCGACACCAAGATCGACGGCATTCCCGCCTCGGTGCTGGCCTCGGCCCTCGAGCAGGCGCGCACGGCGCGGCTGAAGATCCTCGACGTGATGCGCGACGCCATCGACGGTCCCCGGGACGACGTCGGCGAGACGGCCCCGAAGATCCTCAGCTTCGAGATCCCGACCGACAAGATCGGCGAGGTCATCGGACCGAAGGGCAAGGTCATCAACGCCCTCCAGGACGAGACCGGCGCCGAGATCATGGTCGATGAGGACGACAGCGGGGCGAGGGTCGCGATCGCTGCGACCGACCGCGCCGCGGTGGCCGCAGCCGAGGAGCGCATCCGCGCCATCGTCTTCCCGCCCGAGGTCGAACTGGGCGCCGTCTACACGGGCCGGGTCGTGAACATCACCGGGTTCGGTGCGTTCGTGAACATCCTTCCGGGCCGCGACGGCCTCGTGCACATCTCGAAGCTGGGCGGCGGGCGCCGGCTGGACCGCGTCGAGGAGGTTCTCTCGCTCGACGACGAGATCACGGTGCGCGTCGATTCGGTCGACGGCAACAACCGGATCAGCCTCATCCCCGTGGGGAGCGAGAGCGACGGCGAGGCCGCCGACTCCGATCGTGCGCCCCGCGACCGGCAGGACCGCGACGGCGGCGACCGCCGGTCCTCGCCCCGCCGCGACGGCGGCCGGGGTTCCGACCGGCGCGACGGTGGCCGCGACGGCGGGCGTGACCGCGGCCGGGACGAGCGACGCGACGGCGGGCGTGACCGCGGCCGGGACGACCGGCGCGACAGCGGGCGTGACCGCGGCCGGGACGACCGGCGCGACAGCGGGCGCGACCGGCAGGGATCGCGCTCCGAGCCGTCCACCCCCGGGCTCGAGGAAGTGTCGTTCGCGGAGGAGTTCGACCGCGTCGTCGCGGCCGACTTCGGCGATCTCGGTCCCAGCGAGCCGCCGAGCCGCCCGCGCCGCCGGCGGAACTGAACGGCAGTCCCATGATCCGCGTCGGCGTGCTCGGTGCGGCTGGGCGCATGGGGCGAACCGTGTGCGGCGCCGTCGCCGCCGCGGAGGACATGGAAATCGTCGCGGCGGTGGACCCGGCCGCGGCGGGCGCCACGCTGGCCGACCTCGTCGGGCTCGACCCCGCATCGCCGCCGGGCGACCTCAGCGTGTCGGCGTCGCTCGATGCGCTCACAGCCGCCGGCGCCGAGGTGGCCGTGGACTTCACGGTCGTGGAATCCGCCCGCTCGAACCTCGAGCGCCTGGCCGGCGACGGCATCCACGCCGTGGTCGGGACGACCGGATTCTCCGAGGACGACCTGGCGCGCGCCGCGGCGATCTTCGATCACAGCAACTGCATCATCGCCCCCAACTTCGCCCTCTCGGCGGTGCTGATGATGCGCTTCGCCGAGCTGGCGGCCCCGCTGTTCGACACCGCCGAGGTGATCGAGTTGCACCACGACGCCAAGGTCGACGCCCCGTCGGGCACGGCCATGATGACGGCGCGGCGCATGGCGGAGGCGTCGGAGGACTGGAACCCCGACCCGACCCGCAGCGAGGTCCTCCCGGGCGCCCGCGGCGGCGAGGGCCCCGCCGGGATCAGAGTGCACTCGGTGCGCCTGGCGGGCCTGGTGGCGCACCAGGAGGTCATCCTGGGCGCCCAGGGCCAGACTCTCACGGTCCGAGCCGATTCCTACGACCGATCCTCATTCATGCCGGGCATGCTGCTGGCGGTCCGAGCGGTCGGTGACCGACCAGGTCTGACCGTCGGCCTGGAACCCATGCTGGGGTTGTAACCGGCCGTATATTTCCATTCTCGCTCGCCCGTCATTCCGGCGCAGGCCGGAATCCAGGACGGATTACAGGCTATACCATGTGAGCAAGCGTAGTTATTACAGGCTAAACCCTGTAGACTTCCTCCCATGGAGAGCACGCAGCTTCATGCTCGGCGGCAACTCGATGCAGGTTGCGAGTCGGCCCGCGGTCTCGGCGGTCTAAGCCGCCCCAACAAGGGATGGATCCGGGCGATTCGGGACGCCCTCGGGATGTCCGGAAACGAACTGGCCGCACGCATGGGGGTAAGCCAGCAGGTGGTGTCCGAGATCGAACGGAGCGAGCGGCAATCCACGGCCAGGCTCGACACCCTTGCGCGGGCCGCGGCCGCTATGGACTGCGAACTCGTCTATGCCCTCGTGCCGCGGACGACACTCGAGGAGGCCGTCCACACCCAGGCGCGACGCAAGGCCGTGCGCCACCTCGCCCATGTCGCCCATCACGGTCGCCTCGAGAGCCAGGAGGTGTCCTCCGACGAACATGCCGCCCAGATTGAGGAACTCACATCCTGGTTCGCCGAACGCCGCGGGCTCTGGACCGACGACGATCAGGCCACGTAAGCGATCCACTGCTGCCGGTCGGCGACGGCCACACAGAACTCACTGAGGATGATCGCGTTGGCCTGATTCCCAGCTACATCGCCACGAGGGGCGACCTCTTCGCGGCAGAGCAGCGCAACATCGCCCGGGCTCTCCTGCGCCGGCTGCCGCCCGTCCGTTCGCTGCTCGACGACGGCTACCTGCGGAACCTGCACCGGGATATGTTCGGCGAGGTCTGGGAATGGGCCGGTCGCTACCGCCGCCACGAGACCAACATCGGCATCGACCCCAGAGAGATCTCAGTAGCGGTGCGTATGCTCGTCGACGATGCCATCACCTGGGTAGAGAGCGAGACGTACCAGCCCGACGAACTCGCCGTGCGCTTCCATCACCGCCTTGTGGCCATCCACCCCTTTCCCAACGGCAACGGCCGCCACGGCCGCGTGGCTGCCGACTACGTCGTGATGGCCCTCGGCTGGCCCCGCTTCGGCTGGGGCATCGGCCTCGACGTCAACACCGTGGACTTGCGCGCCGCCTACCGCCACGCACTCCAGCGAGCCGACGCCGGGGAGATCGAAGAGCTAGTGGCGTTCGCGCGCAACTAGCCGCCGTTGAGTGTCAGCAGCTCGCGGAGAATGTCGTCGTCGGAGATGTCCGCCGGCCAGCCGTACGCGGCGGCCACAGCCTCGTCGAGGGCTTCGTGTGCGTCGGCCAGCCATTGCGGGCGGGCGTTGTAGAGGTTCGTCAGGGTGCGTTGCTTGAGGTCCTTCGCCGCCTGGTCGTCGCGCGGGACGGGCCGCTTCGGATAGCCGGGAACCGGTTCGTCGACCCACTCGACCCACTCGGGCGGGTTGAGCCAGCGGTCGCGAAGCTCGACGAGGTGCCGGGCTGCCGCGTCGATAGCCATCGCATGGGGGTTGGACGCGTACTCGGTCGCCGGCACGGCCGGCGTCAGGCCGGTCGGGAACGGGAACGTAGCGAAGGTGGATGTCGGCGTGTAGCGCGGGTCGTTGCCCTTGCCGAGCCATGTGCCGAGGCGGAGCGACCAGAGTTCGTGGAACCGGCTGTGCAGGATCCCGAATGTCGTGTCGTCATCACGAGCGATGACGATCAGTTGATGATCGGGACAGACGCGCGCATCGAGCCAGGCGAACAAGCGGTGCTTGGCCACGGTCGGCGTCGCGATGTATCGAGCTAGGCCGTCGAGCGCTGCCCACATATGCGGCGCCGGCTCGGCGTGGCGCCACCAGTTCTCGCGACGGGCCTTGCGCCGGGTCTTCTGGCGCATCGGATGGACGTGCGCCCTCGTCCACTGGAACGGTTCTTCGTACAGCGCGGCCTCGCCGGCTGGCATGGTCGCTCCGAAGTCGACGATCCACTTTCCCGCCGACCGCCGGGTCAGGTCCATCCCGTTGACCCACGGCTTCAGAACGTCAGCGTTAGTCCGGCCGTTCGGATTCGCCGGCTGATTGAGCCACTCACGCGCCAGATCGCCCGGGATGTCGAAGGGGCCACCTTTCGTGTCGCCCATGAACGCCACGCTGGCGTTCCCCGCGAGACGACGGGCCTTCGTCAGATCGACGCCGACACCGTCGCGCCGCGCCGTCAGGTCTGTGTGGATCTCGTCGACCCCATTGCCGTCGAGCCACGTGTCAGCCACGGAATCGTCGCCGACACGGGAGAAGCAGACCAGCGACACCCGCACCGCCGCTCCGTCGACTACCCACGGCTCGTCACTCCACGCTTCGAAGATCCGCTGATTATTCGTCGCTGCCGACAATGCGCGGCGGTTGGCGCCGCCTCGGATCGAGTTGGTCGCGACAAGCCCGGCCCGCTTCGCCTTGCCGGAAGCGATCTGCCGGCCCGCCTTGTGGAACCAGTAGCAGACGAGATCCACGTCGGCGGGCACACGGCCGGCGTAGGCGGCGAACATCCGCGAGACGTAGTCCTCACCCAGGTTGTCGATCAAGAATCTGCTACCGAGGAACGGCGGGTTACCGATCACGACATCGGCCTTCGGCCAGTCCGGTTCGGTGTCGTCCGGTGTCAAGATCGCGTCGCGGCACTCGATCGCGTCGAGCGGCTTCAGGATTGGGTTGCGCGACTCTGAGAAGCCGTGGCGCCGCATCCACTGGATCTCGCCGATCCACACCGACACGCGCGCCAACTCCGCGGCGTACGGGTTGATCTCGATGCCCTTCACGTTCGCGGGACCGATCCCCGGGAACGCCCGCGGGAAGCCGAACGCCTCCGCCTCGAACTGCACCTGGTGCTCCAGGTCCTTGAGCGCCTGCAGAGCCAGGTACAGGAAGTTGCCCGAACCGCACGCCGGGTCGAGCACCGTGAAAGCTCGCAGTCGGTCCAGGAACGTCCGGTAGCGCCGTTCGGCCTCATTCCGACGCTTCTTGCGGGTGGCCGGCGCCTCGGCAGCGTCCGCGCGCTCCAAGTCAGCAGCGATCTGTGCCTTCTCCGCAGCCCATCCCGTGAGCCACGGGCGGATTACCACCGGTTCGACGATCAGCATGATCTTGTCGCGATCGGTGTAGTGCGCCCCGAGCTGGGAGCGCTTGCCCGGATCCAGGCCGCGCTCGAACAGTGTGCCGAGGATCGATGGGTCGATCTCGGACCAGTCCAAGCCCGCCGCCTTCGACACCGCAGCGATGTCGGACTCCTCCAGCGGCAGAGCGTCGCTGTCGGTGAACAGCCCGCCGTTGAACCAGGGAACCGGTTCGAACCCGACCTCGCCACCGCCGGCCATCGCTTCGAACAGAGTCCCCGCGAGGATCGGGAAGCGATCCGGATCGAGCCGAGCCCGGATCAGCATCCGTGAGAACATGTCGTCGGGCAGCAGTCCGACATCGTCAGCGAACATGCAGAAGACCAGCCGATTGACGAAGAGTGCCACCCGCTGCGGGTCGTGGCCGCGCTCCCGCAACGCCTGGGCAACGGCTGCGAACGATGCCGCGGCGCGCTCGGTCAGCGACTGACGGGTCTCTCCCGGCCGCAGCCGCTCGGGATCAGAGAGCGCCCACTTCAGCAGATCCCGCGTCGCCGCGTCAGCGAGGTCGTCGAGGTCGAATTCGTAGGTCTTGCTGACGCTGTTCGTCCAGTTGGTGCGGATGCGGAACCGCACCATGTCCGAGACGATCAGCAGCGGCGGATTCTCGAGCGCCAGCGCGTATTGCCGTAGCTGATCGAATGCAGAGTCGAGATCCTTGCCCTTCGCCTTGTACTCCCAGGCGAAGTGGTGGCGTTTCCAGACGTCGGCCCAGCCGTCCCCACCGGTGTCCTTGTGAGCCCCCCGCTCAAAGCAGTACGACTCGCCCGACGGATCAACGTCAGCGGGCTTCGGCTCGCCCAGCAACTCGCAGAGGTCCAGGAAATGCTGCTGCGACGCTGAGCGCTCCGTCAACGTGGAGGCTCGCCACTTCCTGATGAACTCGTACGGCGTCATAGCCGCGATCAGGGTAGCCAGTCCTACTGACACCCCTTGAGATCACGCAAGCCGACCGCGGTGAGGCGGGTCCCTGAGTTGAGTCCGCCGCCCGCGCGATCGTCGACTGTCCCACGTTCTCAGCCGCATCAGTTCCAGTTCGGCGAGTTGTCGCCGGGGACCCACTGGTCCCATTCGCTCTCGTTGGGGAATCCGGCCGGTGGGGTCGGCCCGTCGTATAGCCACTGGTCGCTCGGCGGCCCTGCTGCGCCGATTGCGAACGAGTGCCCTGTGACCGATTCGCGATGGGCGTACCAGCATTGGCCGTCATCGCTGACGCGTAGCAGGACCCCGATTGGGCGTGGCAGGCCGTACCTGTCGGGCAGGCTGTCGATGATGTCATCAAAGTCGGGGTTGTAGCGCTGGCCACGATTGCGGTAGTGGCCCATCTGGCACGTCGCCAGCCACCGCAAAGCCTCCATGGTCGCTGCGTGTTCTCGCTGATCGAGTTGCTTGCCCTCGGAGTCGACCCCCACAAGTCCAGCGTTGTCTTCCAGACGCCGTTTCGCGGCGACCTTGGATTCGACGCGTTCGCGGTGTTCACGTTGCGCTTCGCCGACCTCCCGCCACGCGGCGCGAAACGTTCCAGTTCGACCGATGTGCCACGCCGCTGGGCCACGGAGAATTCGTAGTCGGGAGAGCCGACATGTGGACCACAACGTGACCGCGAGGCGCGGTCCGATGAGGCGTTCGCCGCGCGCGCCGAAGCGCATGGCGACGAACACCGACTCGTACGCAGTGAACACCGCGAGCGGGTAGAGGAATGCCAGCGCCACTGGTGTCAGCCACAGCGGAAGCACGAACTCCCGCCAGAGCAAGCTCTTGTCGATGGCGGACCACCCGCTCACAAGGTTCGAGATTCCCCACCCGATCGCGGCGAGACCGAAAGCGCCCAAGTAGAAGTGCGCGACGCTCACCGCGCAGTCAGGTTCAGGATCGCGGTCCGCGACAACGGTGATCATGACAAAGATCACCGCAAGGAACTGCGCGGGAATCTCAAGCCACAGAGGAAACGACGCCAAGTTGGCGACGAACTCGAAATAGACCGTCGAGATGACCAATCGCTTCAGTGCTACCGCGAACACGCCAGTCTCCGTCGCAGCGTTCAGGCCCCTGCCGAACAGGCCCACTCCCGAGACGATCCACCACAGGACTGTCTCCTTCCACAAGTCGGCGTTCCACAAGCCGATTCGGTTGGCCGGCACCAACACAGCGCACACGCAGCAGACATACAGGCCCCACAGCACGAGAATCTTCAGTGACATCGGCACCTTCAACGCTGACAGCAGCGCCCGGCCGATCTTCGCTGACTTGCCGGTGCGGCGAACGATCGCGATCGCCAGGATCGCGAAACCGCACAGGGCCACAAGCGACGCGAGTTCGCGGTTCGTCAATAGCGCATCGCCCATCGCGGTAACCGTAGAGGCGCCAATGCCGCGCGACGCTGAACGGGACTGGTCGTTGTCTGCGGGCCAGTCATCGTCGGGTGCCTCGAGGAACGTGCCGGGCACTTGACCTGACCACTGCCCAGCCGATGATTGCCATCAGCACAAGCCGTAACTCTTATGTCACGCTAAGGTGAAGGTATGTCCGAACTTACCGGGGCTGAGCGATACCTTAGGGACCGACGAGAGGATCCGGCCTATGACCGCGCGTATACGGCAGCGCGACGACGCATCGATCAGATCGACGCCATCATTCGCGCGCTCGACCAGCGTCGATGCAACCTGCAGCTGAGCAAGGCGGAACTCGCCCGTCGGGCAGATCTTCGCCCTGAGGTGATTCGGCGGCTGTTCTCGGCGGAGAGCCCCAATCCGACCCTGTCGACCCTCGTTGCCCTTGCGGGGGCATTGGAACTTGAACTGACAGCCGAGCCATTTGAGGACATCCGCGCTAGCTGAGGACCTTGCGGTGCCTCTCGAACTCTTCGCGGTACATCTTGATTCGCCTGTAGTCCCGCGGGTTCGCCCGTTCTCGACGTGGCTTGGACAGCCCGCCCAGACAGACGATTGAGGAACCGCCCAGGTCTTCGGCGTCACGGATCAAGAGGCAGAAGAGGCGATGGTTCATTCCGCCGCCCTGGACCCGCACCTCGTAGAAGCCCGCCATGTCGCCGTGCATGGCCTCCCACTTTCCGCCGCCAGCGAACGCCGGTGGCGGCGCGGCCGCGACTGCGTCGAGCACAGCGTGGATCTCGGCCGCGACCTTCGGGGGCAGCCCGTCCAAGAACTGGACGGTCGGCACGGATTCGCCTGCGTCGTCCGCGGAGGCGCGCCTGAAGAAGTGGACGATCCACGGTCGGCGGGCAAGCGAGGTGGCCACGACTACGTCTCGCCGCCCTCATCAACAGCATCTGAGCCATCAGCCTGGCTCAGGGTCGAAGACAGTGCCTCAAGCTTTGTCACCACTTCGCCGATGGCGACGAAGACCGACGCGGGCAGGGCCTCCTCTGACCGGACCTCCAGAATGATCTCACCCCCGGCTATCGGCCACGACTGCCGAATCGTTGGGGACACAGCACCTGATGGCTCACGGTCGATCCGATGCCCCGTCTGCGTGGGCCGAGCGTCGCCTGCGTCCGTGATGTAGGTGCATTTTGGAGTGCTGTCCTGGGTCACGAATTCTTGCTCAGGTCTAGGTTGCGTCTGATGGGAGGAGCTCCAGATGGCCAAGCCAGCGAAGAGAAGCCCTGAGCGCAAGCTGCAGGTGGTGTTGTCGGTGTTGTGCGGGGAGGTGTCGGTAGCCGAGGCGGCGCGCCGTGCCGGTGTCGCGGAGCAGATCGCCGAGGCGGTGAGGGTGAACGTGCCCCACCGTTGGCGGGTCTCCAGGAGAACCGAACGGCTCGCAGTCGCGGTGGTAGATGTTCTGGTATTCGACGGAGACGGCAACGCGGCGATCAGGGGCCGAGGCCACAACACAAGTAACCCCGCCATGCCCGGCAGTGCCGGCCAGACGGGGAGGAATACACAGGACTATAGCGCCCCGCTGCAATCGCAGGTCGAGGCGATGCGTAACATGGTCATGGTATGGTCATATCTTGAGCGTGTACGGGAGGAGACCCATGGCGCAGTTGCATGATCCGCTGCCGGAGGCGATGCCTGCCGGTGAGTTCAAGGCCAAGTGCCTCGCCATCATGGATCGCGTCGCCGAGACCGGCGGGCAGGTCATCATCACGAAGTACGGGCACCCGGTTGCGGCGCTCGTGCCGTGCCCCCCAGCGCCGGCGGACATGCCCGAACTGTGGGGATCGTGCCGGGGCGAGATCAGTGTCTACAGCGACCTGACCGAGCCGACCGGCGCCGAGGAGGACTGGACCGGCGACTGGGAGGCCGAGTGGGATGAACTCCTGCCCGACGTTCCGGGACTCGTCGGCGGCGACTCCGCGCCGGCCGGCTAGTGCTGCTGATCGACACCCACGTGCTGCTGTGGCTTCTCGCCGGTGATGCCCGCCTTCACCCCAGCGCCCGTGAACTCATCGAGGATGAACGCCGGCGCCGGCGCCTGTTCGTGTCGTCGGCCTCGTACTGGGAGCTGGCCCGGCTGGTGCAACTCGGCCGCATCGACCTCGGCTCCGATCTGCGGGTCTGGCGGGCAAGACGCAGCGACGCCGGCGTCGGCGAGATACCGCTGGACACCGAGACGCTCATCCTCGCCGAGGACCTCCGCGAGCAGGGCGCGCCGAACGACCTCGCCGACCGGCTGATCATGGCCGGCGCCCTGTCGCGGCGGGCGCGGCTCGCCACCGCCGACCGCGAGATCCTCGGCTGGGACGGGAGCCTCGAACGCGTCGACGTCAGGAACTGAACCGGCGGCCGGCTCGCCCGTTCACCGAGACAGCGCGGGTGAACCTGGAGCGGTTGGCGGCCGACGGCATCCACGCCGTGGTCGGCACCACCGGGTTCTTCGAGGACGACTTGGCGCACCTTGCGGCCATCTTCGGTCGCAGCAACTGCGTTGTCGCGCCCAACTTCGCCCTCTCGGCCTATAGCCGGCCCTCACGCTCGCCTCCCTGGTTTGCGAGCCGGCGTGGTCTGTGGATGACGGCGGGCGGACTACGTGAATCCACGATCGGTTGTGGTCGGCGAGTTCCAACCGGTTGGTCGGGAATGATCGAGTTGGGCTGATCCCCGGCCCATCACCACGCGGGGCAGTCCGGATCCGAACGCGACCGGGGCGCGTTATTCGACGGCCGTGAGGATCTCGGTGCGGCCCTCGACGCGACCGACCTTGTTCGCCAGGTCGATGACCGATGTGTTGAGGTTGTCGACTCGGGTGCTGAGGTTGTCGACTCGAGCGCTGATCGTGCTCGCCGAGGACTTGATTGCCTTGGTCGTCTCCTTGCGCAGGGTGCCGAAGCCGTCGTTCATTTCCTTGCGCAGGGTGCCGAAGCCGTCGTTCATTTCCTCGCGGAGGGTGCCGAGGCCGTCGTTCGTCTCCTTGCGGAGGGTGCCGAAGCCGTCGTTCATTTCCTTGCGCAGGGCGCTGAGGCCGTTGTTCGTGTCGGCGCGGAGTCTGCGTGTCTCACTGCGGCGGGCGCGGTCGAGGTACAGCGTGAGCATCACGCTGAGACTGACGACGGTGAGGATTGCTTGTTCCATGAGTTCTCCCTTCGGATCGTAGCGGCGGCGGCGGGGCCCTGCGAGCCCGCCGTCTCGCAGCGTGGCGACGGCAGAGCGAGCGCAACGAGAATTCTGACAAGCACTTATATATAAGAAAAAATACTTGAAAAGCAAGGAGTTGGACGTCAATACTCGTTCCAGTGTGTGCCTGCCAGACGTTGGAGGACACAGCGCCCTCTGTCCGAGCGGCATCCGGGCACCCGGTGCGCATGAGGCGTTTGCATTACCACGACCACAGCCGGCCTGCGGGCACTCGACCAGGCTCGGGAAGCCTACGAGGCCGATGGCTTCACCGTCGGCGACGAGGAACGGCTCCGGCCACCGTTTCGGGGAACTGAACCGACCATCGGGTCACCCGTCCGCCGACGGCGGCCGGGCGGGGCACCCCGGGCATACTGGCGGTCATGCGGCGGTTCCTGCGGCCCTGGTGGTTGGTGTCGCATTTGCTGGTGCTGGCGCTGATCGTGGTGATGATCAACCTGGGGTTCTGGCAGGTGCGGCGGCTGGAGGAGCGGCGCGACCTGAACGCCCTGCAGGCCGAGCGGACGGCTGCTGCGGTGGTGGTGACCGATGTGCTGGCCGCCGAGGTCGCCGCCGGCGGCGTTGCGGGGGTCGAATACCGGGTGGTGGAGGCGACGGGGCGTTACCGGTCCGCCGATGAAGTGGCGGTGCGGGGGCGGTCGCTGAACGGCGCCCCGGGCGTGTGGTTGCTGACCCCGCTGGTGCCCGCTGACGGCCCCGCCCTGGTCGTCAACCGGGGGTGGGTGCCGCAGTCCTCCAGCGATCCGGCGGCGCGCCCGCCGGCGGCGGTCCCCGACGGTGAGGTGACCGTCCGGGGTCATGTGCGCGTCAGCGAGCAGCGGGCCGGCCTGGGCGTGGCCGACCCCGCCGAGGGGCGCCTGACCAGCATGGCCCGGCCCGACATCGAGCGGTACGCCGCCCAACTGGACTACGCCGTTCACCCCTACTACCTGCAGTTGACCAGCCAGGATCCTCCCCCGAGCGACTACCCGGTCATGGTGGCGCTGCCCGCACCCGGGGACGGTCCCCATCTGGGCTACGCGGTGCAGTGGTTCATCTTCACCGCCATCGCCGTGGTGGGTTACCCGCTGGTGTTGCGGCACGTCTCCCGCCGCCCCGATGCGACCGCCGTCGTTGAGGAGGCACCCGGAGAGGTCGTCTGAGAGTCCGCCGGGCTGCGGGGTCGCGGGCTGCGGGCTCCTCGACGCCGGTTGTGGCCGATCCCAGGTCCGTATCGATTCCGGCCTCCGCCTGAGGTGGGCGTGGGGCCCCGTATCGAGCCCCGGGTGCTATCCCCGCCGAGAGTCGGAGGCGGGATTGCCTGGAGGACCATCGAGTGCGTGAGAGCGAAAGTCGGCTATCTATGAATTATTGTCAAATATTGTGAATCTGAAGACAAACATTAGTTGCTAATCCGTGTGAACCATGCTACAATGACTTCATGGGGTCCGGGGTGGAGATGCAGACGGGAATGCGGGCCGAGACGCGGGCCGGAGAGGGTGGGGTCGCCACCGGGCGCGGGCGCTGCAGCCGGCCTTCAGCCGAGCGGGCGGCGCCTGCCGGAGGTTCGGGTGTCGGAGCGTCCGACGGTTTGGAGGCCGAGCGGGCGGTTGATCGTGTCGAGGCCGAGCGGGAGGCTCGGGCGGCGTTGATGGCGGACTTCGTGGATCCGCGGAGCCGGACGGTGGCGGAGTCGGCGGAATGCGGGCACCTGGGCAGCGTCGGCTCCACCGCCTCGGTGGGCGACAGCGGCTATGTGGGCAGCGGCGACTGCGGTTGCGGCCGCCCCGTGTGCGTGGGCTCGCTGGACGTCGGTTCGGTGCGGGTGGGGGAGTTGCTGGATCTGATGGTGGACCTCGGTGAGGCGCGGGCGCGCCTCGAGGGAATGTTGATGGCCGTCGCCGGTGAGGTGGCGCGCCGCAACGGTTGGGAGTCCGTCGCCTGGCTGATGCGCGAGTACAACCGGGTGCCGGCGATCCAGGCGCGCGCCGAGGCGGGCCTGGCGCACACGCTCGCCGCCGAGAACCTCACCGAGACGGTCGATGCCCTCTCGGAAGGGGAGATCACCCTGTCGCACGCCCGTGTGGTGGCCCGCGCCGCGCCGAAGCCCCACACCAAGCCCGAGGCCGAGCTCTTGGAACTCTCCCGGGTGTACCCCGCCGATGTGGTGGGCCGCCACACGCTGGCCTACGAGAGCGTCGAGACGGACGCCGCGGCGGCCGCCGAACGCAAGGCCGCCGAGGACGCCAAGTACGGCACCGGACCCGCCGCGGACGAGTTGCGCGACCAGCGCGCCGCCCGGCTTGCCAGGATGCATCTCGGCGAGGACGGCATGTGGCACCTGTCGGCAAGTCTCGATTTCATCACGGGCCGGAGGGTGCATCAGATCTTCCAAGCCGCGATGCGCGCCATGCGCAACCGCGCCGGCTCCGCCGACCACAGCCACGCGCAGCGCGCCGCCGATGTGGTCGCCGAACTGCTCGGCGCCCACAGCGACTGCACCCGCCAGCAGACCACGCTGCTGGTACTCGCTGACTACGACCACGTGCGCGGCCATCTCACGAACCCGCGTCTCGACGACGGCACCCAGATCCCTGTCGAGGTCGCCGCCGAACTCGCCACCCGGGGACGGGTCATGCCGGTGCTCTTCGACGCCAACTGGCAGAACATCGCCATCGGCACCAGCCGCAACCCCAACGAAGCCCAACGCATGCTGTTGGCGGCCCGCGACGGCGGCTGCATCGGCTGCCGGGCCACCGTCGAGGAATCCGAGGCGCACCACAACAAGTTCTGGCGAGACGGCGGCCCCACACTCGTACCCAACCTCGCCCTGCTCTGCCACTCCTGCCACGACCTCGTCCACGAACACGACTACGAGGTCCACACTCCGCCCAACGGGCACCCGAAACTCCGACCCCCCGAACACCTCCGCCTCGCCAACCCACCTCCCACGACCAACCCCGTCCTGCGAACCTGAGGGCGGCGCACAATCCCGACACCGGATCCGGCGCCTCGCTGATTTGCCGGATACGAACAGATGTTCGATAATGGTCGGATGTCCGATCCGGAGAACGCCCCGGAGAACGTCGCCGCGAGCATGGCCGCCGGTGGGACGCCCGGGAGTGGGCGGGATCACCTGCGGCTCCTCGGTGAGCGGGTCGCCCCGCTCACCGGTGCCCGGGAGCGGACACTGCCGGTGCCGGCCCCGCTGCGGGACCTGTTTCCCGGTGGTGCCTTGCAGAGAGGGTGGGTGATCTCCACCGAGGGTGCCGGTGCGACCTCGCTGGCTCTCGCCGTTGCCGCCGGCCCGTCCGCGGCCGGCTCGTGGACCGCGGTGGTGGGGGAGGAGGGTCTCGGTCTCGCCGCCGCGGCCGAGGCCGGGATGGTGCTCGAACGCATCCTGGTGGTTGCCGCCCTCGAACCCCGTGCCACTCTCGAGGCCACAGCCGCGCTGGTGGGTTCGGTGGACGTCGTGCTGCTGGGCCCGGGGGTCAGGTTCGGGGTGGCCGATCAGCGCCGGCTGGCGGCCCGGCTGCGGGAGCGGGGATCGGTGCTGATCCGCCTCGGCGGCGGCGCGCACGGCGCCGGTGTGTGGACGACCGGGGCGAGGCCGTCGAAGGGGAGAGCGGGCGACCTGCACGGCGCGGATGTGCGCCTGCAGGTCGTGTCGTCACGCTGGAACGGCCTGGGGGACGGCTGGGGCCTGCTGCGTTCCCGTCACGTGTCGGTTCGGGCGCAGGGGCGCGGTGCAGCGGCCCGGGAACGCATCGTCGACCTGCTGCTGCCCGGCCCGGACGGTTCGCCCGCGCGGCTGCAGCCTGCTGCAGGGGATCCATCGGTCCGGTTGCAGCGCGCCGCCTCGACCCCGGCCGGTCCGGGATGTCTGGACTCCGGCGTCTCGGCAGTCGTGGCGTGACAGCTGTAGAGGACCCGTCGGTCCGGCTGCGGCGCGCCGGCCCGGCGCTAGCCGACCCGGGGTATCCGGACGCTGGCGCATCAGCGGTCGTCGCGTGATCGGTTCGGACGGTTCGCCGATCCTGCCGGGCCCCGCTGCGGCGGATACCGCTGTCCCGCTGCGGTCCGCCGATGAGAGGTCAGTCGACCTGGGGTGTCCGGGGGTCGGGGGATCGGCGGTGGTTGCATGACCGGCTTGATCCGCACGCTCGTCGCTCGCTGTGACCACTGGCCGGTGGTGGCGCTGGGGCACCCGCTCAGCGAGCCGGTGGCGGTGGTGGCGGCGGGCCGCGTCGTGGCCGCCTCCCCGGCGGCTCGCAGCCACCGTGTGGTGCCGGGGCTGCGATTGCGGACCGCTGCGGCCCGGTGCGCCGACCTCGTGGTGCGCGAGCGCGACCCCGCCGCCGAGGCCCGCGCCTTCGAACCGGTCGTTGCGGTCCTCGATGACGTCACCCCGGAGGTTGAGATGTCGGGTCCCGGCACGTGCGCCTTCGCCGCCCGGGGCCCGTCCCGCTATTTCGGCGGTGACGGAGCCCTCGCCGGGATGGTCCTCGCAAGGGTGGCGCAGGCTCTCGGGGGACGCACCGGGGCGCGGGTCGGCATCGCCGACGGCCCGTTCACCGCGGCGGTGGCCGCCGAACTGGCGGATCCGGCCTGCATCGTCGAACCGGGAGGGAGCGCCGCGTTCCTGGCCCCCCTGCCGGTCCGGATGCTGGGGTTGCCCGAACTCAGCGACACGCTGGTCCGCTTGGGCATCGCCACGCTCGGCGCCTTCGCCGACCTGCCCGCGACCGACGTCCTGGCCCGGTTCGGCACCGAGGGCCGGCGCGCCCAGTGCCTCGCCGCCGGGGCCGACGAGCGACCCCTTGCCCCCCGGGCACCCCCCGCCGACTGGTCGGTGAGCACCGAGATCGACCCGCCCGCCGATCGCGCCGACCAGGTGGCCTTCTGCGCCCGCTCCCTCGCCGAGCAACTGCACCGGCGCCTCGAGGGCGCCGGGATGTCGTGCGTGCGGGTGGCCGTCGAGGCCGAGACCGTCGATGGCGGGAAACTCGTGCACCTCTGGCGCCTCGCGGGGGGACTGACGGCGGCGGACATCGCCGACCGGGTCCGCCGGCTCCTCGACGCCCGGCTCGCCGGCCCCGGCGCCTTCCGGCCGAGCGGCGGGATCGTCCGGCTGACGCTCATCGGTGACGAGGTCACCCCCGCCCAGGGTCGCCAACTGGGGTTCTGGGGCGGCGAGGCCGAAGCGGACGAGCGGGCGACCCGGGTTGCCGCCCGTCTCAGCGGTCGCCTCGGCATCGATGCGGTCCGGGTTCCGGAGCGGCGCGGCGGCCGCCATCCCGACGAGCAATTCGCCCTGGTGCCGGCGGCCTCGGTCGATCTCCGCGACCGGCGGCTCGTCGTCGACGACCGCCCCTGGCCCGGCCGGCTGCCGCCCCCGTCACCGTCGCGCCTGCTGCCGGCCCCGTGGCCCGCCGAGGTGCAGGACGCCTCGGGCGCGGCCGTGCAGGTCGACGGCCGGGGTTCGCTCTCGGCGCCGCCCGCCCGTCTACAGATCGGTGGGCGGTCCTCGCCGGTGGTCGCCTGGGCCGGGCCGTGGCCCATCGAGGAGCGCTGGTGGGACATCGGGAAGCGCCGGCGCTGTGCCCGCCTCCAGTTGCTCACCGGCGACGGGCCGGCCTGCCTCGCGGTCCTCGATCGGGACCGGTGGCAAGTGACGGCCATATGGGACTGACGAGCCGCGAGACGCCGCTGCATCTGTACCAAGCGCTCACGCCGCCGGCAGGTGAGTGCCGTGTGGGGCTGGCCGGACCGGGCGGCAGGCCGGACCATCAGCACGGCAACCGTGGTGACCGCTCCAGGGAGCGGCCGTCCGCGGCCGGTGACCCTGTCGCCGTTCCGACGCTGCCTATCAGGATACGAACATATATTCGTATATCGTACGGGGATGGGCTGGCACAATCCCGACGTCCCTTGGCGCGACATCGAGCGCGTGCTCTCGGATCGGCCTGTCCCGGATCGGCCTGCATCGGATCGGCCTGTCCCGGATCGGACACCCGCAGGTCGTCCCGGCGACCCCTGGGCGGGCGACGGGAACGACAGCCCGGCATGGACACGCAAGCGACGGGCGTACCTGCCGCCGGCTGAGCTGGTCCGCCGCCGAGGGTCAGTCCGCTACGCGGAGTTGCACTGCCACTCCAACTTCTCCTTCCTCGACGGGGCCTCCCATCCCGAGGAACTGGCCGCCGAGGCGGTCCGGCTGGGGCTCGAGGCGCTTGCCATCTGCGATCACAACGGCTTCTACGGCGTCGTCCGCTTCGCCGAGGCGGCCGGGGCGCTCGGGCTCCCGACGGTCTTCGGCGCCGAACTGACACTGCCGTCGCCGGGGACGCCCGTATCGCCATCACAGGAGATGCCCGCACCGCCGCCGGCGCTGCCCGCTGCACCGCTGCTGGAAATGCCCGCACCGGCGTCGTTGGCACCACCCGCTGCACCGCCGCCGGGGACGCCCGCCGCACCGCCGCTGGCGAAGCGGCGCCGGGCAGACCTGTCACGTCCCGGGCCGCCCGACCCGCCCGGCGATCATCTGCTGGTGCTGGCCCGCGATCCCCGCGGCTACGCGCTGCTGGCGAGGGCCATCGGGGAGGGCCAGCTTGCGGGGCGCAAGGGAGCGCCCCGGTTCGACTACGACCACCTCGTCGAGCTTGGCGGGGCGGGCACCGGTGACCACTGGCTGATCCTCACCGGGTGTCGCAAGGGGTCGGTACCCCGGGCTCTGGCAGCGGGAGGGACGTCGGCCGCCCGCCGGGCACTGGATCGACTCACCGCCGACTTCGGCGCCGCCAACGTGGCCGTCGAGCTGTGGGACCACGGTCTGCCCGGCGACTCGGTGCGCAACGACGCCCTGGCGGATCTGGCCACCGGCAGGGGTCTGGCGCTCGTCGCCACCGGCAACGTGCACCACCACTCGGTGAACCGGCAGCGGCTCGCCGCCGCCGTGGCCGCGGTGCGAGCCCGTCGCAGCCTCGACGAGATCGACGGCTGGCTGCCGGTGGCCGGTCGGCACCTGCGCTCCGGCGCCGAGCAGGCGGCCCGCTTCGCCCGCTGGCCGGGAGCCGTCGAGACGGCCGCCGAACTGGGGCGCCAGTGCGCCTTCGACCTGCAACTCGTCGCCCCCGATCTGCCGCCCTACCCCTGCCCCGGCGGCCTCGACGAGATGGACTACCTGCGCCACCTGGTCGCCGAGGGGGGAGCGCGCCGCTACGGGTCCCGCACCGCCGAGCGGGTGGAGGGCGCCTGGGCGCAACTCGACCGGGAACTCGACGTCATCGAGGTTCTCGGGTTCCCCGGCTACTTCCTGGTGGTGTGGGACATCGTCGAGTTCTGCCGCCGGGCCGGGATCCTCTGCCAGGGCCGGGGATCGGCGGCCAACTCCGCGGTCTGCTACGCCCTCGGCATCACCAACGTGGACGCCGTCTCGCTGGACCTGCTGTTCGAGCGGTTCCTGTCCTCCGAGCGCGACGGGCCCCCCGACATCGACATCGACATCGAGAGCGACCGCCGCGAGGAGGTCATCCAGTACGTCTACGACCGCTACGGGCGCCACAACTGCGCCCAGGTGGCCAACGTCATCACCTACCGCCCCCGCTCGGCAGTCCGTGATGCGGCCCGGGCGCTGGGCCACGGGGCGGGCGGCCAGGACGGGTTCTCCGGGCAACTCGACCACCGGCGAGGCGTGAGGGAGCAGGCGGCCGACCCCGACACCTCGATCCCCGCAGCGGTGCTCGAACTGGCCGCCGAGATCGAGGGGTTCCCCCGCCACCTCGGGATCCACTCCGGCGGCATGGTCATCTGTGACCGGCCCGTCATCGAGGTGTGCCCCGTGGAGTGGGCGCGCAAGCAGGACCGCAGCGTCCTGCAGTGGGACAAGGACGACTGCGCCGCGGTGGGGCTGGTGAAGTTCGACCTGCTGGGGCTCGGGATGCTGTCGCTGCTCCGTTACGCCATCGATCTCATCGGCCACCACGAGGGCATCGAGATCGACCTCGCCACCCTGCCCCAGGAACCCGAGGTCTACGAGATGCTCTGCGCGGCCGACACCATCGGCGTATTCCAGGTGGAGTCGCGTGCCCAGATGGCCACGCTGCCCCGGCTGAAGCCCCGCTGCTTCTACGACCTCGTCGTGGAGGTGGCCCTCATCCGCCCCGGCCCCATCCAGGGCGGCTCGGTCCACCCCTACATCCGCCGCCGCAACGGCACCGAGGCCGTCACCTACCCGCATCCGCTGCTGGAGCGGGCGCTCGCCAAGACCCTCGGGGTGCCGCTCTTCCAGGAGCAGCTCATGCAGATCGCTATCGACGCGGCCAATTTCAGCGCCGCCGAGGCCGACCGGCTCCGCCAGGCGATCGGATCCAAGCGCAGCCACGAGCGGCTGGAACGGCTCAAGGGCCGGTTCTTCGAAGGCATGCGGGCCAACGGCATCGACGACGAGGTCGGCGAGCAGATCTGGCGGAAGCTGGACGCCTTCGCCAACTACGGCTTCCCCGAGAGCCACGCCGTGTCGTTCTCGTACCTCGTCTACGCCTCGTCGTGGATCAAGTACCACTACCCGGCGGCGTTCTGCGCCGCGCTGCTGCGGGCCCAGCCGATGGGGTTCTGGTCGCCGCACACCCTCGTCGGCGACGCCCGCCGTCACGGGGTCGTGGTGCGCACCCCCGACCTCAACGCCTCGGCGGCGACCGCCGGCCTGGAGCGGGCGGAGGACTCCACCGGCGGCTGGGCGGTGCGCCTGGGGTTGGACTACGTGCGCGGGGTCGGAGCGGACCTGGCCGCCGAGATCGACGCCGGCCGTCCCTACGACTCGGTGGAGGACCTGCGCCGGCGGGTGCCGGGCGCCCCGGTCACCGCATTGGAGGGGCTCGCGGTGGCGGGGGCCTTCGGTTGCTTCGACGTCGACCGCCGCTCGGGGCTCTGGACGGCGGGGGCGCTGGGGCGGGCGACCGCCGACCAGTTGCCCGGGATCGTCAGCGGTACCGGGGCGCCCCCGCTGCCGGCGATGTCGGCGGCGGAGATCTCCCAGGCCGATCTCTGGGCCACCGGCGTGGCGCCCGACGGCCATCCCACCCGCTACATCCGGGATTCACTCGACGCTCTCGGGGTGGTGACGGCGGCGGACCTGGGCGGCCGGAGCGACGGGGAGCGGGTGCTCGTGGGGGGAGTGGTGACGCACAGGCAGCGCCCCGCCACCGCCGGGGGCGTCACTTTCCTGAGCCTCGAGGACGAGACCGGCCTGATCAACGTGGTGGTCTCCGGGGGCTGCTGGCAGTACCACCGCAAGGTGGCCGGCGGTTCGCCGGCGCTGCTGGTCCGGGGGCGCCTCGAGTCTTCCGAAGGTGTCCTGAACGTGGTCGCGGAGAGGCTCGAGGCGCTGCCCGTCGCCCGTGCGCCTGGCTCCCGTGACTTCCGCTGAGCCGCGCCGGCGCCTCGCCCGCAATCACACGTCGGGGGCCGGTGGCAGGTAGCCTCGGCGCCATGGCACCCCCCGGCGCGACACGGCCGCGCTTCGGCCGCGTCATCACCGCCATGGTGACGCCGTTCACCGGCGACGGCGCCCTGGATCTCGACGGCGCGGTGGACCTGGCCCGCTGGCTGGTGGCCTGCGGCAACGAGGGGCTCGTGGTGGCGGGCACCACCGGCGAGGCCCCGACCCTCAGCCACGACGAGCAGATCGACCTGATCGCCGCGGTCGTCGACGCCGTCGACGTGCCGATCCTGGCCGGAGCCGGCAGCAACGACACGGTCGCCGCCGTGGAGTTGACCGCGCGGGCCACCGCGGCCGGCGCCGCCGGAATCCTGTCGGTCACCCCGTACTACAACCGGCCCCCGCAGGCCGGCCTGGAGATCCACTTCACCGCCGTCGCCGCCGCCACCGATCTCCCCGTGATCATCTACGACATCCCCGTGCGCACGGGCCGCAAGGTCAACACCGAGACCCTGCTGTCGCTGGCGCACGGCGTGGAGAACATCGCCGGCATCAAGGACGCCGCCGGCGACCCCTCCGAGACGGGGAACCTCATCGCCGCCGCCCCGGATGGTTTCGAGGTCTACAGCGGCGATGACGCCATGACCCTGCCGTTGCTGGCGGTGGGGGCGGTCGGCGTGATCGGCGTGGCCACGCACTGGACCGCGGCGGAGCACGTGGCGATGTTCGACGCCTGGGAGAGGGGCGACGTTGCCGCGGCCCGGGAGATCAATGCGGGGATGGGGCCGTCGTTCGACTACGAGACGGGCGACGCGGCGCCCAACCCGATCCCCACCAAGGCCCTGCTGCGGGTGATCGGCCAACCCGGCGGACCGTGCCGGCCCCCCATGAACGCCGAACCCGCCACCCTGGCGGACGATGCCCGGGCGGTGCTGGCGACGACCCGCCTGGGCGCAGAACTCGGTTTTGGCTGACGAGGTACGGGTCACCTTCCTCGGCGGCCTCGGAGACATCGGCCGCAACTGCGCCGCCATCGAGACGCCCGAGGCGCTGCTGCTGCTGGACTGCGGGCTGATGTTCGCCGGCGACGACCGGCCCGGGGTGGAGTCGATCCTGCCCGACCTCTCCTACGTGTTCGAGCGGTCGTCCAAGATCGTGGGCTGCATCGCCACGCACGGCCACGAGGACCACGTGGGGGCGCTGAGCCACCTCCTCGCCCGCATCCCGTGTGACGTCTACGGCACTCCGTTCACGCTGGGGCTGGCCCGCCGGCGGGTCACCGAGTCCGGTCTCGTCGACCGGGCCCGGCTCATCGCGGTCTCCGACGGCGAGAGGCAGCGCATCGGCCCGTTCGACTGCGAGTTCCTACCCGTGACCCACTCGGTGCCGGGAGGTGTGATCACTGCGATCGGCACCCCGCAGGGCGTGCTGCTGCACTCCTGTGACTTCAAGCTGGACTTCTTCCCCATCGACGGTCGCCGCACGGACCTGGCCCGCATCGGCGCCATCTCCGCCGATCCCGGCGTGCGGCTCCTGCTGGCGGATTCCACGAACGCCGAGCAGCCGGGGAGTTCGCGCTCCGAGAGCGACATCGGCCCCGTCCTCGCCGGGGTGTTCGCCGCTCAGGCGGGCCGGCGCATCGTGACGGCGTGCTTCGCCAGCCACCTGCACCGGGTGCAGCAGATCATCAGCGCGGCGATCGCCGACGGCCGCCGCGTGGCCACGCTGGGGCTCTCGATGAAGAAGAACGTGGCGCTCGGGCGCGAGTTGGGGGTGCTGCGGGCGCCGGACAGCGCGTTCGTGGACATCGCGGACACCGCCGGTCTGGCGCCCGGCGAGCTGTGCGTCGTCTCCACCGGGTCGCAGGCCGAGGAGCGCTCGTCGCTGGCGACGGCCGCTACCGGTGACAGCCGCTGGATCAGCATCGGACCCGACGACACCGTCGTGCTGAGCTCCAACCCCATCCCCGGCAACGAGGCCCGCGTCGGCCGCATGATCAACGAACTGATCGAGCGCGGCGCCCGGGTGGTGCACTCCGGCGAGATCGAGATCCACACGTCCGGGCACGGTCGCCAGGACGAGCTGGCGGCGCTGCACCAGGTGGCCTCACCGGAGTGGTTCGTGCCGGTGCACGGCGAGCTGCGCCACCTGCGAGCGCACGGTGCCCTGGCGCGCCGGCTGGGAATGCCCGGCGATCGGGTGCTGCTGGCCCGCGACGGCGACCAGGTGGTGCTGGCCGATGACGGCCTGCGGGTCGAGCCGGCGGTGTGCGTCGGCGACCACGTGCTGGTGCACGGCCCGTTCACTGGTGCCGACCGGGGCGTCGTGGAGGAGCGCCTGACCCTGGGGGACCAGGGGATGGTCGTGGCCACGGTGGTTGTGGACCTCGATCAGGGGGCGGTCACCGCCAAGCCGCTGGTGACGAGCCGCGGCTGGCTGGACCAGTCCGACGCCGACCCGCTCGAGATCGAGATCGAGGAGGCGCTCACCGGTGCCGTGGAGAAGTTCCTGGCCGACGAGCCCGGGGCGGAACTGGCCGACGTCCGCCGGGTCGTCCGCCGCACCACCGGCACCCTCGTGGCCAACCGCTCCCAGCGCCGCCCCATGATCGTCCCCGTGGTGGTGGAACAGGGCTAGCGCGTGTGGTCCCGACCCCTGACGGTGGTCGGGCTGCTCGGCGCGCCGGGGGTTGCCGCTACGGGTCGAGCGGGTCGCGCTGTGCGGCGGCCATCGTCCATCGCCCGGTCGGGGTGAAGGGTTCCTGGCCCAGCCGGGCGATGGAGGGAACCGCTTCGGCGAGCCCCAGCATCGGCACGACACGTCCCGTCCAGTCCACCGGCCGGCCGAGCATCCAGATAGCGCCGTCCGCCGCGGTGGCGGTGTCGGCCCACGCGGAGTGGTCGGCGTCCGGGGCGTTCATCACGTAGCCCTCCGAGGCCACCTGGATGTCGATCCGGTAGCAGTTGACGGCGATGTTCGAGTCCCGGAGCACCGCCGCCGAGGTCACGGTGAGGTGCTCCAGAGCGGCCTTGGACATGCCGTAGGTCATCATCGTGGGGAAGTAGCCGGTCGCCGTGACCGAGCCCACGTTCAGGATGCGCCCCCCGCCGGGGGCGGCCGCCAGATGCGGTTGTGCCAGCCGGGTGGCCAGCAACGGCGCCCGCACGTTGATCCGCATCATGATGTCGAAGCGCTTCATGTCGATGTCCATGTCGCCGCCGAAGGTGACCGCGGCGTTGTTGACCAGGATGTCGAGCCGGCCGAAGCGCTCCATCGTCACCTCGATGAGGCGGGAGATGTCGTCGTCGCTGGTCAGGTCGCACGGCACCGCCAGCCCGACGCCTCCGGCCTCGCTGACGAGTTGCGCGGTCTCGTCGACGGTGCCGGGAAGGCGCAGCGGATTGTCGGCGCTGGCCCGGGCGGCGCAGACCACCGCCGCGCCCCGCCGCCCCAACTCGACGGCGATGGCCTTCCCCACGCCGCGGCTGGCGCCGGTGACGATGACGGACTTGCCCGCGAAGCTCATGGGGGCACGCTAATCCGGCCGGTGTGCCGCCGCCGCAGGACGGGCGGCCCACAGGACGCAGACCGCGGCCGCCGATCCGTAGACCAGGTACCCCAGGGACAGCGGCGTCACCGAGCCCTGCCCGAACCGGCTGGTGAGCGACGCCAGCAGCGAGCCGATGCCCATCGAGAAGGCGCCGATCACCGCTGAGGCCACACCGGCGATCTCTCCCATCGGGCCCATCGCCCGGGTGTTGCAGGCGGGCACGATCACGACGTGCAGCGAGTTCAGGACGGTCAGGAGTGCCCACCACACCCAGAACGACGGGTGGCCGCCGCCCAGGATCGACACCGCGGCGAGTGCGGCCGCGCTGGTCACGTAGCACACCAGGGCGCTGCGAAGAACGGCGTCGGCGCCCATCCGCCCGATCGCCCGGGCGCTGGTGAGGGCCGCCACCGCCATCACCGCGGCGCCCGCTCCGAACAGCAGGGCGAACTGGTTGCCGCGGCCGTACACGTCGTCGAACAGCAACTCCGACCCGGCGAGGTAGGCCAGGAAGGCGCCGAGTTCGAAGGTCACCGCCAGCCCGTACCCGAGGGTGGCCCGGTTGCGCACCACGGCACCGAAGGCGCCGCGGACCCGGCGGAATTCCAGCGGCAGCCGGTTGCGGGGATCGAGCGTCTCGTCGAGGCGGAGGAGCCAGAGCGACAGCGCCACGGCCGTCAGGACCGAGAAGCCGAACACCCATCGCCACGAGCCGGTCAACAGGAGCAACTCACCGATGCCCGGTCCCAGGATCGGCGCGATCAGGAAGACCGCCATGATCAGCGAGAGGGCGCGTGCCATCCGGTCGCCGACGTAGGTGTCGCGGGTGATCGTCAGGGCCACCGCCCGCGGCCCGGCCGCGCCGATGCCCCAGATGAAGCGGCTCACCAGCAGGAACTGCAAGGAGGGTGCCAGTGCCGCCCCGGTTGCGCCGAGCGCGTACAGCACCATGCCGCTGTACAGCGCCGGCTTGCGGCCGAACCGGTCGGCGACGGGCCCGAAGAGGAGTTGGGCGCACCCCAAGCCCAGCAGGTACAGCGTCACCGCCCACGACAGCGTGGTGGCATCGGCGGCGAGCCCGAAGGAGGCCCGGATCTCGCTCAGCGCGGGCAGCATCACGTCCACGCCGAGCGCGGTGCTGGCAGTGAGGGCGGCCATGAGCGCGATGAACTCGCGCTCGCCCATGCGCCGGGGGCTCATGCAGTCCCGGTCAGCGGCGATTCAGTTGGAGTGGGCTGGGGTGTGGCGGGGGGCGGCGATGCCGCCACGTCTCCGGTCAGGGGGAAGTGGCACGCGACGTAGTGGCCCGGCGAGGCGCGGCGCAGTTGCGGGACCTCGGCGGCGCAGCGCTCGGTCGCCCGCTCGCAGCGGGTGCGGAAGCGGCAGCCGGAGGGCACGTCGAAGGGCGACGGCGGGTCGCCGCTGAGGACGTCCTCCTCGCCGGCGCCGGCCGGGTCGAGTTGGGGGATCGAGGCCAGCAGCGCGTCGGTGTAGGGGTGCGCCGGCGAATCGAAGATGGCGTCGGTCGAGCCGATCTCGCAGATCCGCCCCAGATACATGACGCAGACCCTGTCGCTGATGCTCTTGACCACCGCCAGGTCGTGGGCGATGAACAGCATGGTGAGGCCGTACTGCTCCTTCAGGTCCTCCAGGAGGTTCAGGATCTGCGCCTGGATGGACACGTCGAGGGCGGACACCGGCTCGTCGCAGATGAGGACGCGCGGGCTCAGTGCAAGCGCCCGGGCGATGCAGATGCGCTGGCACTGGCCGCCGGAGAACTCGTGGGCGCGGCGGGTGCCGACCTCCTCCAGATCCATGCCCACGCTCTCGAGCACCGAGCGGATCCGCTGGGTCGCCGCGGCGTCGTCGCCGGCGAGCTCGGGCCAGATGTCCAGGCCCTCCCGCACGATCTCGCCGACCCGCCGGCGCGGGTTCAGCGAGGCGATGGGATCCTGGAAGATCATCTGCAGGCCGGTGCGGACGCGCCGCAACTCCTCGCCCCGGAGTGTCGTGAGGTCGACGCCGTCGAAGACGATCTCGCCCGACGTGGGGTGGGGCAACTGGAGCACGGCGCGAGCGGTCGTCGACTTCCCGCAGCCCGACTCGCCGACGAGTCCCAGCGTCTCACCGGCGGCCACGTCGAAGCTCACGCCGCTCACGGCGCTGACCTTGCGTCCCCGGCCCGCGGGGTAGTCCACGTGGAGGTCGGTGACCTGCAGGAGGACCTCGCCGGCGGGTCGCAGGTGAGCGGTGCCCACACCGGCCATCAGGTGGTCTCCCCACTCGCGGGTGGTGGCTTCTCGCCGACGGCCAGGCCGGTCGCCGTGTGGCCGGCGGCGCGGTTGGTCGCCAGGGCGGCTTCGCCCTCGACGGTGCCGGCCGGGTAGAAGCAGGCGTAGCTGTGGTCGCTGCCGTCGACGCCGCCGAGAGTGGGCGACTCGGCGAGACACCGGGGTTGCGCGTGCCGGCAGCGTGGCGCGAACGCGCAGCCAGGCGGCAGGGTGGCGAGATCGGGCGGGCGTCCCTGGATGATCTGCAGCCGCGTGTGGCTGGGCTGGGCGACCTTCGGGATCGATTCGAAGAGGGCTTTCGTGTAGGGGTGGCGCATCGCCGTGAACAGGCGCAGCGTCGGCGCCTTCTCCACGATCCGCCCGGCGTACATGACGACGACCTCGTCGGTGCGTCCCGCCACGACGCTGAGATCGTGGGTGATCAGGATCATCGCCATCCGGTGCTGCTGGCGCAGGCGGTCCAGGAGGTCGAGAATCTGCTTCTGCACGGTCACGTCCAGCGCCGTCGTGGGCTCATCGGCGATCAGCAGTTTCGGTTCGCAGGCGAGGGCGATGGCGATCATGACCCGCTGCCGCATGCCGCCGGAGAGCTGGTGGGGGTATTCCCGCAGCCGCCTGCCGGGGTCGGCGATACCGACCTGTTCCAGCAGGTCCCGCGCCCGGCGCTCGGCGGCCTGGCGGGGCATGTTGCGGTGGTAGCGGAGTCCCTCGCCGATCTGCCGGCCGACGGGCATCACCGGGTTGAGGGAGGTCATGGGGTTCTGGAACACCATCGACGTCTCCACGCCCCAGATGTGGCGGCTCTCCCTGCGGCTGAGGGCGCGCACGTCGCGGCCGTCGAGCACCACGCGCCCGCTGGTCGACGACGTGCCGCGCGGCAGGAGGTTCATGATCGAGCGAGCGGTGGCCGACTTGCCCGAGCCCGACTCGCCCACGACCCCCAGGGTCCGGCCGCGGTGCAGGCTGAACGACACGCCGTCGACGGCCTTGAGCTCGCCCCGGTCGGTGGCGAACGACGTGCGCAGATCCTCGACGACGAGCGTGGGCGTCTCCGGCGGGGTCACCGGTGCGGCCGCCGGTTGGTCACGAGCGGGCTGTCGAGACGCCGGTGAGGTCTCAGAACAGCTCGAGGACGGTCCTCGGTGGGCGGCTGATGACGGCCCGCCCGCCGCGAATCACGACGGGGCGCTGCATCAGTTTCGGGTGCTCGACCAGCACCGCCACGACCTGGTCGACGTCCTGCACGTCGGCGTCGGTCAACCCCAGGTCGCTGAAGTTCTTGTCGCGCCGCACGAGGTCGGTCGGGTCGTTGTCGAGGATCGCCAGGAGCGCTTCCAGGGCCGGTCGGTCGAGGGGTTCCTTGAGGTACTGAACGACGTCGAACTCGACGTCCCTCTCTCGCAGCAGGTCGAGAGTGGTGCGAGAACTGCCTCAATTGGGGTTGTGATACACGAGGATGTCGGCCATGGGCGAACCTTAGCGGACCACCCCGGCGGGATCGTCCACGGGACCTCGGTGATCACTCCAGGCCCCAGGAGGGCCCGATCACCCGCCAGACCGCCTCGGCCAAGTGGTTCCCGCCGTCGATCGTGAGGTGCACGCCGTCCTCGCGGCGCAGCCGGACCCCGTCGATCTCGTCGACGTAGCCGCCGCCGTCGCCGCTGAATAGGTCCCAGGTGTCCACGAAGGTCACCTGGGGGTGCCGCTCGGCGATCTCGGCGTAGACCCCGTTGAGCATCGCCAGGCCGCCTGACAGGCGTGATTCGCGCACCGGCGGCTGGCCGATCCACACCGCCTGCGTGTCGGGTTGGCTCAGCAGGGTCATGATCCGGTCGACCCGCTCGCGGTACAGGTCCAGCCACTCGGGCTCGAACCGGTCCAGGATCTGGCCCTCGTACTCCACGTTCTGGAAGTCGTTGGCCCCGAACATCACGACGAGCACGTCGGGAGAACTCTCGGTGAGCACCCCGGCAAGATGGTGCGACCAGTCGAAGAAGTCGGGACGTGAGAGTCCCGTCGCCGGGCGGGGATCCAGGTCGATGCGGACGAGTTCCGCGGGTGTGATCCGTGCCAGCCCCTCGCCCAGGTCGCGGCTGATGGAGTCGCCGCCGACGTACATCGACAGGGGGTCCTCGGCGGTGGGCGTGCGCGGGGCGTCGAAGGTGACCTCGGGAGTGGCGTCCTCGTCGCCGCCGGGCTGCTCGGCGTCATCGGTGGTGGCCTCGGGTTCCGTGGTGCCCCCCGGTTCGGCCGGATCGCCGCCGGCGGGCTCGTAGCCGGGCGGGCACTCCCCGGGCACCGACGGGTGGTCGGCGCCGTCGTCTCCGGTTGTCGACTCGGCTTCGCCGTCCGGCTCGCCGGTGGTCGCATCGGCGCGGGGAGGTCCGCCGGTGCCCTCGGGGTCGCCGGCATCGCTGCTCCTTGTGGCGATCCGGCGATCGTCGCCCGGGTCATCGTCGGCGGTTGCGCCGGCATCGGATGCGCCGGCGTCGAGGTCCTGGGTTTGCCCCTCGCCGCCGGGTGTTGCGGTCGGCGCGGTCGGTGCGGTCGCTCTATCGGCGCCGGCGTCCGTGTCGGGCTCGCCCTCGGAACTCGATCTGTCCGGCCCCGTCGCCTGCTCGGCGCCGGTGGCGGGGTCGGGTGCCTCGTTCCCGCCGCCGGAACCGTCGCCCGGGTCCTCGTCGCTGTCGGGCCCCAGTCCGTCCGGGTCGACCCGAACGCAGTCGACGCCGATGATGGGCGTGATGTCGCCGTCGGCCGGCGGTCCCGTCTCGTGGTCGTCACCACCGGGTTCTGCGGGCTCCCCGGTGGCGCTGCGGTCCTCCCCCGGATCGGTGGGCGGTCCGGCTTCGGGGTCGTCGCGGTCTTCGGGCGGCGGCGGCGCCGCGGCGGGTGGCGGCGCCTGCGCGGTGGTCGCGCTGGCTCGGGCGAGCAGGGCTTCGACGTCGTACACCTCCTCCTCACCGTCGAACGCCGCAGCGAGTTCCTCCGCTGGTCGGTCGAGGTACAGTGCCTGCGCCACACGGTCGGCCAACTCGGCGGCGCCCAGGGCGACCGTCCGCTGCGTGCCGAGGGGCTGGCGCTCGGCGAGGCCGACGAGAGCGCCGGAACTCAGCAGGGCGCCCACTCCCAGTGCCAGGAGCACCGCGATGATGATCTGTCGGGGGCGCATCGGCTTGCGGCGGTCGCGGCGGGGTCCGCTCGCGGGCACGGGCTTGATGGGAGGCCACGCCGGCGGATCGCCGGACGGCGCGCCGTGGCCCGCCGCCCCGGGCGCGGCGCGGGGTTCACCACCGTCGGGACCGGGGGCTCCGGCCGGCGGGCGCCCGGGCGGCGCGGGACCCCTCGGCGGGGGCGGTGGTCCTCCGGGGGGAGGCGGCGGGCTTGCGGGTGGTCGGCGGCGGGCCATGGCTCAGAACTGGAAGTAGATGAAGGGCGCCACGCCCTCGGGGCCGAACTGTTCGAGGACCACCAGCCAGAAGGCGAACGCCACGGCGCTGATGGCGACGGGAAGGTGGCTGACGCCTCTGATGGCGTAGTCGCCGGCGGTTCGCGGCCAGAAGTGGACGGCCAGCGCCGCGGCGATCAGCGCCACCGGCACCCACGTCAGATGGGCGGACTCGGTGGACCAGGCACTGAACAGGCGCACGAGGACATCGCCGGCGGCGCCCAGCGACTCCGAGCGGAACAGGATCCACCCGAAGCAGACGAAGTGGAACGTGGCGAGCTGCGCGACGACCGCCGGCAGGCGCCGGCCCAGGCGTCGCTCGACAAGCAGGCCCAGACCATGGAAGATTCCCCACAGCACGAACGTCCAGGCCGCGCCGTGCCAGAGGCCGCCGAGGACCATGGTGGCCAGCAGGTTGCGGTCGCGCCGCCAGGCGCCGCCCCGGTTGCCGCCCAGGGGGATGTAGAGATAGTCCCGCAGCCAGCGCGACAGCGACATGTGCCAGCGGCGCCAGAAGTCCTGGATCGTCGCCGCCCGGTACGGCTGGTTGAAGTTGTCGGGCAGCCGGATTCCCAGCAGCAGCGCCACGCCGATGGCGATGTCGGTGTAGCCGCTGAAGTCGGCGTAGATCTGGATGGCGTAGCCGTAGACGCCCAGCAGCACCTCCAGGGACGAGAACCGGTCGGGGAAGGCGAAGACGTCGTCCACCAGCGCCTCGGCCAGGTAGGTCGCCACCACCATCTTCTTGAACAGGCCCGCGGCGATGAGGATCACTCCCCGGGCGAAGTCGGTGTGGCGCAGCGAGCGCGGCTGGTTCAGCTGGGGGATCAGCTCGTTCGCCCGGACGATGGGGCCGGCCACGAGCTGGGGGAAGAAGGCCAGGTAGACGGCGAAGTCCAGCGGTTTGGCCGGCTCGGCGTCGCCGCGGTACACGTCGAGCACGTAGCTGATGGCCTGGAAGGTGAAGAAGGAGATGCCGACGGGCAGGATGAAGTTCAGCAACGGCAGGTCGGCGGCGATGCCGAGGCCCTGCAGGGCGCTCTCGGCGCTGTCCACGAAGAAGCCCGCGTACTTGAAGAACCCCAGCGAGGCCAGGTTCGCGGCGACCGCCACGCTCACGACCGCCCGGCGGGCCCCCGGACCCTGCAGGCGGCCCAGCCAGGTGGCCGCCGCCTGGTTGACCACGGTGGAGGCCGCGATGAGCCCCACGAAGCGCACGTCCCAGTAGCCGTAGAAGAAGTAGCTGGCGGCGAGCATGAAGAGCTTCCACCAGGCGCGACGCCCCGGCATGAGCCATCCGACCGTCAACACCACCACGAAGAAGAGGGCGAACGTGAAGGTGGGGAACAGCATGCGGGGTTGGATTCCGGGATGGTGAGCTGCGCGGTGGGCGGCGGTTCACACCACCGGTCAGCAAGCTACTAGCGCCACCCTCGCGGGCCGCGGAACTCTGTCGCCGTGCGGGCGTGGGCCGCCGGTTGCCGTCGGCGGATCGTCTGGCGAAATCGCTCCGGCGCCGGCCTCCGGCGTCCCCCGCCCTCGCTGGTCGGCGGTGGCCCGGGCATGGGACGCCGGTGCGGTTAGGAGGGAGGCTGGGTTGGGCCGGTGTAGCGGGCGCTGGGGCGGATGATCTTGTTGTCGGCCGCCTGTTCCAGCAGGTGGGCGCCCCAGCCGACGATGCGGCTGGTCGTGAAGGTGGGGGTGAACGCCTCCTGGGGGAGTCCGGCGAGGTGCAGCACGACGGCGGCGTAGTACTCCACGTTGGTGACGATGATCGCGCCGGGCTTCCAGTCGGCGAGGAACGCCAGCAGGCGGGACTCGATGTCGACGGCCCGCTCCACCAGTTCGCCCCCCAGCCCGAGTGCCGTCTCCCGCAGCGTCTCCGAGCGTGGATCGGCGGCGCGGTACACGGCATGGCCGAAGCCCATGATCTTCCGGCCTGCCGCCAACTCCGCCTTGACCCATGGCACGGCGTTGCCGGCCGGGCCGATGGCCTCCAGCATGTCCAGCACCCGGCTGGGGGCGCCGCCGTGCAGCGGGCCCGACAGCGCGGCCAGCGCGCCGGCCATGGCCCCGCCGACGTCCGCGCCGGTGCTCGTGATGACGCGGGCGGTGAAGGTGGAGGCGTTGAAGCCGTGGTCGGCGGTGAGGCTGAGGTAGATCTCCGCGGCGCGGGCGTGGGCGGGGAGCGGCGTCTCGCCCAGGGTCATGCGCAGGTAGTCGGCGGCGTGTGACAGCGCCGGATCGGGCGCGAGCGGCTCGGCGCCCGCACGGATGCGGCTGATGGCGCCCATGACCGTCGGTGTCGCGGCGACGGCCCGCAGCACGGCGTCACGCCGCTCGGCGGGGCTGAGGTCCAGCGTGGGGCGCGAGTCGACGACGAGGCCCAGCGCGCTGCGGAGGATGGACATCGGTGGGAGGTCGGTGCCGGCGGCGAGCGCGCGCACGAGTTCGGCCGCTTCGGGGGTGAGGGCCCGGGCCTCGCCCAACTCGGCGGAGAAGGCGGCCTCGGCCGCCTCGTCCGGCAGGGTTCCCTCGAGAAGCAGGTGGGCGACGGCGTCGAAGGAGTGCTCGCGGGCCAGCACGGTGGCGTCACGGCCGCGGTAGTGGTACCAGCCTTCCTCGCCCCGGACCGTCCCGACGGCGGTGTCGGCGACGATCAACCCCTTGAGCCCGGGCGGGGCGACGTTCTCCGAAGCGGCGGCAGCGGCGCTCATGACGCCATGATGCAGGTTCGCCGACCGACCGGCAACATCTGCGGTTCAGCGGAGGGCAGGGATGATCTCGGTGGCGATGCGCTGGAGGCGTTCGGGGGTTTCCTCGGCGGTCCAGTTGAAGTCGGGGATGATGATCTCGTCGACGCCGGCGTCGCGGTACTCGGCGAGGGCGCCGGCGATCTGCTCGGTGTTCCCGGCCAGCAGCGGATGGGGCGAGGCAAGCCCCTGGGCCCGCTCGGCCGCGCCCGCGGGTTCGTCGCGCAGGTCCACCAGCAGGGCGGCGGAGCGGTCGATGGCGGCCGGGTCACGGCCGATGGCCTCGCAGGCCCGGTCCAGGACGGCCATCTTGCCGATGAGCTTCTCCGCGGTGCCCCAGGTGTTCCATTCGTCGGCGAAGCGGGCCGTGATGGGGATGGTGCGGCGCTCGCCGGCGCCGCCGATCATGAGCGGGAGGTGGCCCACCGGCTTGGGCGCCAGGGGAGCGCCGTCGAGTTGGTAGTGGCGCCCGGCGAAGTCGGTGCGCTTGTTGGCGAACATGGCGGTGATGATCTCGCAGGCCTCCTCGAACCGGTCTGCCCGCTCGCCGGCCGTGCCGTATCCGATGCCGTAGCGGCGGTGCTCGTTCTCCTGCCAGGCGGCACCGAGACCGAGGACGAATCGCCCGCCGGAGATCTGATCGATGGTGGCCGCCATCTTGGCGGTGACGGCGGGATGCCGGTAGGTGTTGCCGGCCACGAGGTGGCCCAGGCGGACCCGGGGCACGGTCGCGGCGAGGGCGGCGAGGAGCACCCAGGACTCGTTGACGTCGGCCAGTTCGGGCTGGCCGTCGGGGTAGCCGGTCTTCATGGGGTATCCCTCGGGGGGTGGCATGAAGTGGTCGGGCGCCCAGATGCCGTCCCAGCCGGCCGCCTCCGCGACCCCGCAGACGTGTTGCATGTGGCTGAAGTGGTTGGATGTGTCGAGCCAGAATCCGAATCGCATGGGCAGCATTATGGCCCGCGCCGGCGGGCGGTGGGCCGGGCGGGTTGTTCGGGTCCCCAGCAGCGCGGCAGCACCGCGCCCGGGGACGGATCAAGGCGTCCAGATCACCTCCACGTCGTAACGGCCGAGCGTGGAGTCGGCGGTGACGATCGGCACGTCCTCGACGGTGGCCTGAGCGACGAGCAGGCGATCGAACGGGTCACCGTGGTACAGCGGCAGCCCTTGGATTGCACCCACGTGCCGGGTCCGGATGGCCAGCAGGCGATGACCGGTTCCTTTGAGGGCCTCCATGAACCAACCCTGCAGGTCGTCGTCGCGGATGATGGGGCGACGAGTGGATCCCTTGACGACGATTTCCCAGAGCGCGGTCAGACTGACCCAAACCCGGCCCGCCTCGTCGATGAGGTCTCTCACCGCCGGCGGGATCCTCTCCGGCTGGTTGACGAACCAGACGAAGACGTGCGTGTCGAGGATGACCGCCCGGGAACGGTCGGGGTTCAGAGTCCGAAGAGTTTGGCGACCTCCTCGTCGCTCTCCCTCCAGTACTCCAACGGGGTGTCGATGACCGTGCCCCTGCCGCGCATGCAGCCGAATCCCCGAGGCCGGATGTCCCTCTCGGTCGGGCGCGTCAGGCGTGCGACCGGCTCCCCGCGCCGCACGATCAGAACGACGTCGTCGGGCTCCAAGTGCCCGATCAGCTTCGGGAGACGGAGTCTCGCCCTCAGCAGCCCGATGCGCATCTTCATGGCTCCATTCTAGATTTGCCCCCACGACGAGGCCCGCAGCGGCGCCGTCCGGCGCACCGTCGCCGGGTGTCGGATGAATGTACGGCACTCGTGCACCTCGCTATATCGATCATTATCATGTAATTCTAAGTAGTTAGAGGTATATCGGCAACTCGGGGCGGGGCGCGACCCGACGTAGACTCCGCGCTCGTGACGGACAATCCCGCCGGTGCAGCCCCCGGCGCAACCCTCGATGCCGACGACCGCGCCGCGATCGCCGACCTGCTGTACGGCTACGCCTGGCACCTTGACCGCAACGAGCCCGAGGAGGTGGGCGAGGTGTTCTGCGAGGACGCCTCACTCGACTACGGGCCGGAGGTGCCCACCATCGTCGGGCGCCGGGAGATCGTCGCGGCCGTCGCCCGCGGCCAGGAGGAGATCTTCGCGGGCTGCTCGCACCACATCTCCAACGTCCGCATCAGCCCCGACGGCGCGGGCGAGGCCGCGGTCACGGCCTACGTCTACTCCTGGACCAGCTACCGCAGCGGGGCGCCCGACGGCGACATGTGGGGGCAGTACCACTGCCGGATGCGGCGCACGGCCGAAGGCTGGCGGATCGCCGAGATGGTGCTGCGCGTCGCGGGCATGAAGAACTTCCACCGGGGGTCCATGCATCCCATCGGCCGCCGGCCCTGACAGGGCCCGCTCGGGCACCGGGGCACACTGGTTTCAACAGGTCGCCGTCGCTCCGGGCGCCGCTCAGATCCGCCGGGTGCGTCCCTCCCAGTAGGGATCGCGCAGGAGCCGCTTGTAGAGCTTGCCGCTGGGATCCCGCGGGAGTTGCTCGGCAAAGTCCAGGGAGTGCGGCCGGCGCTGCTTCGCCAGCCGGCCTGACAGGAACTCCAGGATGGCCTGGCGGGTCTGCTCACTCGGCTCGACACCCGCCGCCGGCTCCACGACAGCTTTGATCCTTTCACCCAGATCCTCGTCGGGGACGCCGAACACGGCGACATCGCCAACCAGCGGGCACTGGTGCAACACGGCCTCGATCTCCGCCGGGTAGATGTTGACGCTCTCCACGATGATCATGTCGCGGGCACGGTCGTTGAGGAACAGGTATCCCTCCTCGTTGAAGTATCCCACGTCACCGACGGTGAAGAACTCGCCCAGGTAAGCGTCGGCGGTCTTCAGGTCGTCTTTGTGGTACCTGAAGCGAAAACGTTCGGGCATCTTCATGTAGATGGTGCCGCTTTGGCCGGGTGGCAGTTCGGCGCCCTCGGAATCCACGACGATCACCTCGATCTCGGGCCACGCCCTCCCCACCGTGCCGGGGAATCGCCGCCAATCCTCGGGACTGGCGAGCGTGCCGCCGCCCTCGGTCGCGGCGTAGTACTCCCAGATGCAGTCACCCCACCAGTCCAGCATCCGCTGCTTGGTCTCCACCGGGCAGGGGGCCCCTGTATGGACCACGTGGCGTAGCGAGGACGTGTCGTGGCGCCGCCGCACCTCCTCGGGGAGTTGCAGGAGGCGGTGGAACATCGTCGGCATCATGTGGGTCTGCGTGACCCGGTGGCGCTCGATGAGCTCGAGCGTCTCCGCAGCGCTCCAGCGGTCCATGAGCACGACGGTGTGGCCGAAGTGCAGCGACATGTTGACCCACTTGCCAGCGCCGTTGTAGTACAGGGGACCGGTGCAGAGGTGCACGTTGCCGTCGTGGGGTTGCACGCCGAACAGCGCCAGCAACAGCGCCGAGAGCGGGGCCGACTCGTCGGGGTGCCAGTCCGGGAGGGGCCGGTGCACGCCCTTGGGCCTCCCGGTCGTGCCCGAGGTGTAGGCCATCACGCCCCCGGTGGACAGACCCTCGGGACGGACCGGCGGTTGGCCGGCCGTCAACTCCTCGAGCGGCCGGAACCCTTCGACGGCCCCGACCGCGAAGCGGTGCGGCACAGCGGTCCGTTCCGCGACGCCGGCCGCCTCGGCGGCGAAGCGCTCGTGGACGATGAGAACCCCGGCGTCGCTGTCGTCGACGATGTGGGCGATCTCGGGCGCGGCGAGATGCAAGGTGAAGACGGTCGCATACATCCCGCCCTGGTAGGCGGCAAGCCTGGCGGCGATCTGCTCCAGGCTGTTCGGCAGGACGGCGACGACGCAGTCACCGGCGCCGAGTCCGAGCGCACGGAAACCGTGCAGGTACCGGTTGGTGAGATCGGCCAGTTCGCCGAAGCTCGTGTGCCGCCCGTGCGGATCCACGACGGCCACACGCCGCGGATCCGCTTCCGCAATGCTCCAGAAGCCCAACGCATCCGTCATCACGCCTCCTCCGGCCGTCGGCGACCCTACCGCGCCGCCTCGGGAACAGGGCTCCCCCCTGGGGTGAACCTCCCCCGGTATTGCGAGCCTGCGCACTCATTATGGGAGTGTGTTCCCGGCGCGCAATGGCGACCCTTGCCCGAACCGACCGCGTCTAGCGTTGGCTCATGGGTCGAAGCGCCATCTCGCCCGACGGGAGGTACGAACCGCACGAGGTGCCGCCTCTCCGGCAGGCGGTGGGGACGGCCACGCAGCTGGGGCTGATGCTCATCCCGCGAATGATCCTGCTGCCGCTCCTGGTGGTGACGCTGGTGGGTGGCCGCAGCCTGCTCGAGTCCCGCGTCGTGCTGGCCTCCATCGTCGTGTGCAGCGTGCTGATGCTGGCGATGACCGTCGGATTCGGGCGCCTGCGCACCGAGAACCTCTACGTCCCCGCCGTCGACCCGATCGCCGTGCCGTTCTGCATCATCGCGCTGAGGGACGGGGGGCCGGGCACGCTCGCCGCGCTGGTGGCCGTGACCGGGCTGTTCCAAGTGCTCGTCGGGATGCGCCTCTCGGGGCTGCGGAGGCTCCTCACCCCGGTGGTGAGCGGCACGCTCCTGGTGCTGTCCATCATGTCGCTGGTGCCGGTGCTGGCCGATGCCGTCAGCGCGGGGCAGGAAGGAGACCAGGGCGCCGGCATTCTCGTCTGCATGCTCGTGGCCCTGGCGGTCATGGTGTTCGTGGACCGGCGCGGCCGAGACGCCCTGAAGCTCTGGGCCGCACCTGTCGGCATGGTGGTGGGGATCGTCGTGGCGATGGGCTTCGGGATCTACGACTTCGACAAGGTGCGGTCGGCGTCCTGGTTCGGGCTCCCGACCGGGGGCTGGCGGTTGTTCGGCCCCCAGGTCGGCAATGATCCCTTCGGTCCCGCGTTCTTCACGCTGCTGCCGTCGTTCCTGATGCTCGGACTGGTCATCTTGATCCGTACCCACGGCGCCTCAATCATCACCCAGTTCGTCTCGTGGCGCCGGCTCCTGTCGATCGACTTCCGGGAGGTCCAGCGCGCCAACTCCCGGCTCGGTCTCGGGAGCATCGCCTGCGGTCTGGCGGGTTCGCTGCCGGTCAGCGCCTCGCCCCAGGGGATCCGGTTCATCTCCCAGAGCCGTTGCGCCTCGCGCCGGGTGGGGGCGATGGTCGCCGTGCCGTTCCTCGTCATCGCCTTGTTCCCGAAGGCGTGGGTGGCGGTCACCGCCGTGCCGCGCGCGCTCGTCGTCGTCTACTTCGTGTTCATCCTGGCGCCGCTGCTCTTCCGCATCGCCAAGTCTCAGAAGGGCTCGTTCTCTCAACCGCGGAATCTCGTGCTGCTCGGCCTCCCCGTGCTGGCCGGCCTGATCATCGAGATCGGCTTCGTGGACTTCCCCGACAACGCCTTCTGGGACGCCGTGACGAGGCACGGGCTGCTGGTCGGCAGCGTGCTGCTGATCGTCCTAGCGCTTGGGTTCAACGCGACGGAGTACCGCCGCAGCATCGAGACGAAGCTGAGTGTGACCAGCCTCGGTGCGATCAGGGAGTTCATAGCCGACTTTGTGGCGCAGAGGTCATGGGACGAGTCAACCGAGGCGCGGCTCGACGCCGTCGCCGAGGAGGCGCTCCTGGTGCTGACCGAGCGGAGAGCGGTCTCCGGCGACGAGGACCACCGGCGCCTGCGTGTCACCGCGGCCGCCCGCGGCTCGTCGGTGGAGCTGGAGTTCGCCAGCGGCCCCTCCGACGCGGAGAACCTCGAGGACCGCATCGCGCTCCTCGCCGGTCCCGAGTCCGACCTCTCCGAGATCGAGATCGAGCGCGACGTCTCGCTCCGGCTGCTCCACCACTACGCAACCTCGGTCAACCACCGCCAATACCACGAGGCCGAGATCATCACTGCGGTCGTGGGCGTTGAGGAAAGCGGATAGCGGCCCCGCCTCGCCGCCCGGCCCCGCCTCGCCGCCCGGCCCTGCCTCGTCATTCCGGCGCAGGCCGGAATCCATGCCTGTCTTGTCCACTCCGGCGCGGTCTTCAGGGCAGTTGGCACTCGACGACGGTGCAGCCGACGGCGAGGATGGGGATCGGCGCGCACAGGTCGACGGCGCCGATGAGGGCGTGCCGTCCGGGCTATCCCGTCCACCAGAATCCGGCCCGTCGTTCTCAGCCCGACTCTCTTGGCACACCGCTCTCTTGGCACACCGCCCGGTCTCAGAATACTTCAAGTATAAGAGATAATCAGGGAACAATATGATATATAATAATTAGTCATCAACAACCGAACCTAGGAGGTTGGGCTACCGTGACACTAGGCCCGCAGCGAATTCTGGAAGCTAGGGGAGTAGTACGTGAGTAGCCGCGTCCTGACGAGCCTCAGGGGTGCACGAACGGAGCGCCCAGCCCGACAGCGGGTCGAAATGGGCTCGTCGACCAATCTGGCGGCGGTTGTGGCTGCTGCGCCCTCGCCGCTTCTCGAGCGCGTAACGGTGGAGCCCCAACGAGGGTTCCCGGCGATTGCGAAAGAGCCAGAAGCGTGCGCGGAGATTACTCGGGCTGTCCAGAGCCTCCCGAGTGCCCATGAGGTCCACCTCGGCGACAGCCGCTGCTTGGAGCTTGCGCCGGAGAGTATCGAACTCGTGGTGACGTCTCCTCCTTACTGGACCCTCAAGGAATACAACGATCAGGCTGGCCAGCTCGGCCAGATTGAGGATTACGAGGAGTTCTTGGACGAACTCGATCGGGTGTGGAGCCGCATCCATCGCGCCCTCGTGCCAGGCGGACGGATGGTGGTCGTCGTTGGGGACGTCAACGTGTCGCGCAGGGAATTCGGGCGACATCTGGTATTCCCGCTGCATGCCAGCATCCAGGAGCGCTGCCGGCGGATCGGATTCGACAATCTCGCGCCGATCATCTGGCACAAGATCGCCAATGCCAAGTACGAAATGGGCGCTGGTGGGTTCTACGGCAAGCCCTACGAGCCGAACGGTGTCATCAAGAACGACATCGAGTACATCCTGCTGCAGCGGAAGCCCGGCGGATACCGCAAGCCCGAGCTGGCCACGAGACTCATGTCCCTTCTCCCCGCCGAGGATCACGCGGAGTGGTTCCAGCAGATCTGGCGAATCACAGGGGCCTCGACGCGAGACCACCCTGCGCCTTTCCCACTCGGCTTGGCCGAGCGGCTGATCCGCATGTTCTCCTTCGTCGGTGACACGGTCTTTGACCCATTCCTGGGAACCGGCACGACCGCTGTCGCGGCGGCGGCCTGGGGTCGCAACAGTGTGGGCTGCGAGATCGACCCGATCTACTTCGAACACTGCGTGCGGAGGGTGCGAGACGCCCTGGACTCGTCCGTCCAGTTGGCCTTGGACTGTACGGCCTGAGTCGTGGCTCAATCACCAGACCCCACTGGTCTTGCTCTGGTAGACCGTCTGGGGGAGTCGGCCACACCGACGATCGAGGACTACTGCGCTGCGTCCGCGGAGTACATCCGAGGGGCGTCGCAGGTTGGAGATCGGAGGGCTAAGGCGGCGCAGCTTCGGCTCTCCAATGGGCTGTCTCACGCAGCCTTGGCCAGCCTCCGCTCAGCCGGGCTCAGCTTGGACGACGCGGTCGCGGGTGAGCGAATGGTCGGTGGAGGTCTGCGGAGCGTGAAGGCCGACGTATCAGACATCACCGAAACCGACGGTCTAAAGCTGGCTATTGAGATCAAGCCCGTCCACTTGGCTGTGGGGCGCGCCGTCTGGAGCCGATTCGGAGACATCCGAACTTTCGCCGTCAACATTCATCTCAAGTTCCCGTTCGCAGTCGTTGGTGGTGTCCTCACTTTCCCGACAACAGAGCGGGTGAAGTCGAAGCATGACGACCATTGGAAGTCAACGACACACCTGATCGAGCGAGCCATAGGGCGGTTTATGCGCGCTGGCGGGCGTCAGACCGAAGGTGGTGCTTCCCACTTGCTCGAGGGCATCGCAGTCGTTGTATTCGATCGAGAATCAGGAAGTATTGATCCCCAGCTTCCCGCCGTCGGGACCGGACTCCGCTGGCAGGAGTTCATCGATCGAACGGCCGAAGCCTACGACGCTCGCTTCGGCGGGGATTGACGGGGGCTGATCGCCCTTACCCGCGCCCTGGAGTGCCTTGAACGCAGGCTGCTGTGAGATCCCCCGCGTTGGCTGCCTATGGTGCGTTCAGCTGAGCCGGTAGTCGGCGACGGTGCAGCCGACGGCGAAGATGGGGATCGGGGCGTAGAAGTGGATGGTGCCGGGGGCTGCTGAGGCGGCGGCGCTGATGGTGATGAAGGTGCGGATCTCGAAGCCGCCTTGGCCGGCCTGGGTGTAGACCTCGGTGTCGTCGTAGCCGCAGAGGGCTTCGCGGTCGTTGCGGCACCAGCGCTCGAGGAACTCGCGGTCCCAGGGTTCGTTGATCTTTCCGGAGTCGGGGGTGGCGGGCCAGTGGGAGAGGCCGCCGGTGCCGATGAGGGCGATCCGCTCTGGGGCGGCGTCGGCGGCGCGGCGCAGCGCCTCGCCGAAGGCCCAGGCTCGGTGCAGCGGCGTGAGTGGCGGTCCCTGGCAGTTGATGTTGGCGGGGATGATCGGCAGGTCGAAGCGGGGCGTGAGGAAGTGCAGCGGCACGGCGATGCCGTGGTCGATCAGCCACTCCTCGGCGTAGGCCACGTCCACGGTCTGCATGACCTTGCTGATGATGCGCCCGGAGAGGTCGCGGTCCCCGGGCGCCCGGAACCGCTCGATACCCAGCCAGTCAGGGTCCTCGATGGGGCCGTCGTAGCCCTCGGCCATGCCGATGGCGAAGGCGGGCATGTTGTTCATGAAGAAGTTGGCGAAGTGCTCGGCGGCCACGACGACGAGGGCGTCCGGCCGGGCGGCCTCGAGCCGCTGACGCATGCCGTCGAGTGCCTCGTAGAAGCGGTCGCGCACTTCGGGGTCGGCCCGGTCGGCCCGGCTGGTGATTCCGGGGGCGTGGCTGCACACGCCGGCGTAGACGAGTGGCACGTCAGGAGCCTTCGGTGCCTGGTGTGCCCTGCGTCTCGGACTGGCCGAGCCGGGCGGCGTGGGCCTGCGTTCCCTCGTAGCCGACCATGGCGTACACGCCCTCGCGGACCGGCCCGTGGCGGGCGACGCCGTCGCGCATGCGCTGCAGGTAGTCGCTCCACTCGATGCCGTGCAGGGCGGCGAAGTGCATGAGGATCTGCCCGTTGGTCCCGAGGTGGAACAGCAGCCCGATGTCGGGCTCGACGAGCGCCTCGACCTCCTCACCGGTCAGCTCGTAGCCCCCCAGGGCGGCCCGCCGGTCAGCGGCGTAGCGCTCCTGCAACGCCGGGTCGCGGTTCAGCTGGTACAGGAACTTCTGGACGTAGTAGAGGCTCATGGTGCCTCGCCGTCGACGCGGCCGATGGGGTGGGTGTCGAGGGCGATGGCGATGTTCTTGGTCTCCATGTAGAAGTCGAAGCTCCAGTCGCCGCCGTCGCGGCCGATGCCGCTGCGCTTGGTGCCGCCGAACGGCGTCGGCAGGTGTCGCACGTTCTGGCTGTTCACCCAGATCATGCCCGCTTCGAGGGCGCCGGCGACACGGTGTGCCCGCCCCACGTCGCCGGTCCACAGGTAGCCGGCCAGCCCGTAGGGGGTGTCGTTGGCGATCCGCACGGCGTCGGCCTCGTCGGTGAACGGCATGGCGACCAGCACCGGCCCGAAGATCTCCTCCCGGGCGACGCGCATGGAGTTGGTGGCACCGGTCACCAGCGCCGGGGCGACCCAGCTGCCGCCGCCGGGTGCCTCATCCCACGGCCGGCCCTCGATCACCGTGGCGCCTTCCTGGCGGGCGATGTTCAGGTAGCCGCGCACCTTGGCGCAGTGCTCGGGGCCGATGAGTGGGCCGATCACGCTGGCGGGGTCTAGGGGATGGCCCACCGGGATGCGCTGCAGCCGCTCGGCGAGGCGGGCCACGAAGGCGTCGTGGACGGAGCGCTGCACCAGTAGGCGGCTGGCGCTGGTGCAGCGCTCGCCGTTGAGGCTGTAGATCATGAACAGCACCGCGTCGGCGGCCCGATCCAGGTCGGCGTCGTCGAAGACGATCACCGGGTTCTTGCCGCCGAGCTCGAAGTGGGTGCGCTTGAGGGTGGGGGCGCCCTGGGCGGCGATGAGCGACCCGGTGGCCGACTCGCCGACGAAGGCGATTGCGGCGATGGCGGGGTGCTCGGTGACGGCCCGCCCCACCGTCTCGCCCATGCCGTGCACCACGTTCAGCACGCCGGGGGGCAGGCCGGCTTCCAGCGCGATCTCGCCCAGCAGGTGCGCCGTCAGCGGGCTCCACTCGGCCGGCTTGTGCACCACCGTGCAGCCGGCGGCCAGTGCCGGAGCGATCTTCCAGGTGCTCAGCATGAACGGGGTGTTCCATGGCGTGATCACACCCACCGGCCCGATGGGGTGGCGGGTGGTGTAGTTGACGTGGTGCTCGGTGGGCAGAGCCACGCCGTCGGCCGCGCCCGGTGCCCGGTCGGCGAAGAAGCGGAAGTTCTCCGCACCCCGCAGTGCCGCGGCCCGCATGAAGCGGATGGTCTGGCCCGTGTCGACGCACTCGGTGAAGGCGATCTGCTGGGCCCGCTCGACGATGAGGTCGGCGACGCGGTGCAGGATCTCGCGGCGCTCGGCGCCGGGGGTGGCGCGCCAGGTCTCGAACGCCCGTGCCGCGGCCTGCGCGGCGGTGTCCACGTCGGCGGCGTCGCCGGCGGCCACCTCCCCGAGGGCGGCGCCGTCGATGGGGGAGTGGTTGGTGAACGTGGTGCCCGAGGCACCGAGCGTGGCCTCGCCGTCGATGAGATGCGGCGTGGGTTGGGCGGCGAAGCGGGCCAGGTGCACCCCGGCGGCGCCGAGGTTCTCGGCGAAGTCGGTCGCGGAGGTCATCGGCAACATCCGCGGTGCGGGCTTACCGTGCGGGAGCGCCTGCGGTGGGAATCGATAGCTGCCGCAGGAATCATGATCGTTCTCCCGGGCTCGGGCCGGCCCGCTCGGCGATGCGGGCACGCACGGCGTTGCGGTTGATGCGGAAGGCGGCATCCATCTCGGTGAGTTCGGCGGACCACGCCACCGCCAGCGGGCTCGGTGTGGCGGCGATGTGCTCCTCGGCGGCGTCGAGGACGGCTTCCAGGAAGCTGCGCCGGGCGGACGGGTCGCGCCCGGGGCCGACGCGCACCGCGATCGCCACGAAGGCGTTGTCCGGGTCGCCGTCGGCGATGCGGTAGTGGGTGCGCGCGACGGCGCGGGTGCGCAGCCCGTCCAGCGGCGCCAGGCCGTGCCCAGCGGCGGCCTCATGCACCGCCTCCACCAGAGCTTCGATGTCGTGGTGGTCGGCCAGGTTGGCCGAGTGCTCGATGGTGATGTGGGCCACAGCCCTCGCTCCCTCTGCCGCCTCCACAGCGGCGCCTCGTGCGAGCCGCCACCCAAATGCTTTATAGATTCAGCAACTGCTTGTCATGTATAGTATCGCGGCGAAAGCCCGGCTACCAGGCACGGAGGCACCATCGACATGCGGCTCCTGTCCTACTCGATCCACGGCGAGGCACGGTTCGGGCTGCTGAGCGCCGACGGATCGGGCGTCGTGGACCTCGGTCGCCGGCTGGGGGGCGTGGAGGACCTCGGCGACCTGCTGAGCCAGGGCCGCTTGGCCGACGCCCGCGGCTTCGCCGCCGATCCGCCCGACTGTGACTTGGAGCAGATCACTGTCGAGCGTCTCATCCCGCAGCCGCAGAAGATCATCTGCATCGGCGTGAACTACGGCGGCCGGGCAGGGGAGTACGCCGACGGCAGCGAGACCTCCTACCCGTCGGTGTTCGTGCGGTTCCCGGACTCGTTCGTCGGCCACGGCCAGGAGCTGTTGCGCCCCCGCGAGAGCGAGGAGTTCGACTACGAGGGCGAGATCGTGGTGGTGATCGGCACCGCCGGGCGTCGCATCCCCGTCGAGTCGGCCCGGCACCACATCGCCGGCCTGTCGCTCGCCAACGAGGGCACGATCCGCGACTGGGTCCGCCACGGCAGGTTCAACGTCACCCAGGGCAAGAACTGGGAGGCCAGCGGCGCCATCGGCCCGTGGCTCGTCACCATCGACGAGTTCGACGACCTCGACTCGCTGCATCTGGTGACCCGGGTCAACGGCGAGGTGCGCCAGGACGCCACCACCGCGGCCATGCGCTTCGGCATCGAGTACCTCGTCAACTACCTGTCCACCTTCATCACCCTGCGGCCCGGCGACGTCATCTGCACCGGGACGCCCACCGGTGCGGGTGCCCGCCTGGATCCGCCGGTCTGGCTGCGACCCGGCGACGTCGTCGAGGTGTCGGTTCCGGAGATCGGCACCCTGCGCAACACCATCGCCGACGAGCCGCTGCCGCAGGAGTCGGGGCGCCTCGACGTTCTGGCCGGCGACGCCATCGGCATGCGGCCCTTCAGCCAGTCGCTCCCGATGTCGCTGCTGCGGGCACGGGAGGCAGCCATGCGCCGATTCCGCCCGCTCCTGGCGGCCCACGACCTCACCGAGCAGCAATGGCGGGTGCTGCGTGCCCTCACCGCCGCCGATGGGCACCTCGACCTCACCGGGCTGGCCGAGCGCACCACCCTGCAGGTGCCGAGCGCCTCGCGCATCGTCGCCAACCTCGAGGGGCGCGGCCTGCTGGAACGCGGGAGCGCCGCGGGTGATCAACGCCGGGCGAGCCTGGGCCTCAGCAGCTCGGGGCGGGAGCTGGTGCGCCTCATCGCCCCGCACTCCGAAGCCGCCTACAACCGCATCGAGGAAGAGTTCGGCGCCGAACGGCTCGCCCGGCTGCTCGAGGAGTTGGCCGACCTTGCCGCCCTGTCGGCGACCGAGGCCGCGGAGGCGTCGTGAGCCTCAGCGACGCCCAGATCACCGCCGAGGCCCGCCTGCTCGACGAGGCCGAGCGCAACCGCACCCAGGTCCGCCAGACCACGTCGGTCCATCCCCAGATGACCATCGAGGAGGCCTACCGGGTCCAGGCCGCCTGGCTGGCGCTGCGCCTCGATCGGGGCGAGCAACTGGTCGGCCACAAGATCGGCCTCACCTCCCACGCCATGCAGCAGGCCATGAACATCACCACCCCCGACTCGGGGTTCCTGACCGACGCGATGGTGTTCGCGCCGGGGGAGGGGCCACCGGCGGGCGACTTCTGCGATCCCCGGATCGAGGTGGAGTTGGCGTTCGTGCTCGGCAGCGACCTGGCCGGCGAGGACCTGGAGGCCGACGACGTGCTGGACGCCACCGAGTACGTCACACCCGCGGTGGAGCTCATCGCCGCCCGCACCTTCCGCACCGACCCGGCGACCGGGCGCACCCGCACCGTCACCGACACCATCGCCGACAACGCCGCCGACGCCGGCATCATCTGCGGCGGCCGGCGTGTGGGGCCACGGGAGGTCGACCTCCGCTGGGTCGGCGCCCTCGCCTACCGCAATGGCGCCATCACCGAGACCGGCGTGGCGGCGGGCGTGCTCGACCACCCGGCCCGCGGCATCGTCTGGCTGGCCCGCCGCTACGCCGCCCAGGGGCGAACCCTCCAGGCAGGCCAGACCATCCTGGCCGGCTCGTTCACCCGCCCGATGCCGGTGCACGCCGGCGACACCTTCCGCTTCGACTACGGACCGCTCGGGGCGTTCTCGGTGGAGTTCGGGTGACGACCCGCAAGTACCACTCCGAGCGGCCCACACCGCCTTCGCCGCCGGCGGGTTGTCCCGTGCACCCCGACTGGAGCCCCCTCAACGACGACTATCTCGCCGAGCCGTACGCCATCGCCGCAGGGCTGCTCGACGCCACCCCGGTGTTCTACGCCGAGAGGCTGGGTTACCTGGTCGTCTGCGAGATGGCCGAGATCGAGCGCATCTTCACCGACCACGAGACGTTCGCCTCGGTCAACGTACAGGACCCCGTCTTCCCGCTGGCGCCGGCGGCACACGACATCTTGAGCGCACCGGACTTCGACCCGGTGGCGGTCATGTCCAACCGGCCCGAACCCGACCACGGCCGCATCCGGGTCCACACCCGCCAGGGGTTCTCCAACAAGCGGATGGGCGACCTCGAACCGTACATCCGGCGCCGCAGTCACGAGTTGATCGACGCCATGCTGGGGGCCGGTCCGCCGGCGGAGTTCGTGGAGTCCTTCGCCTTCCCTCTGCCGGGCGAGACCATCTTCCGGTTCATCGGCTTCCCCGAGAGCGACGACGAGATGCTCAAGGGGTGGTGCGGCGACCGCAAGGCGTTCTCCTGGGGCGCGCCGAGCCCTGCCGAGCAGGCGGAAATCGCCCAGCACATGCTCAACTACTGGCGGTACTGCCGCGAATTCACCGCCTCCAAGCGCGACAACCGCGGCGGCGACCTGGCATCCGAACTCATCGACGCCCATGAGGCCCACCCCGCCGACATGACCTATCAAGAGGTGGAGTCGGTGATCTACGGCCTGTCCTTCGCCGGCCACGAGGCCGTCACCGCGCTCATCTGCAACACCCTGCTGTGCCTGTTCGCCCACCGCGACCAGTGGGACTCCGTCTGCGCCGATCCGTCGCTGATACCCAACGCCGTCGAGGAGGTGCTGCGCCACGAGTCCAGCCAGATCTCCTGGCGCCGCATCACCACAACCGACGCCACCGTCGGTGGCTACGACGTGCCTGCCGGCACGCCCATCTTCTTGAACTTCGCCTCAGCCAACCGCCAGGCCGACATCTGGGAAGAGCCCGACAGATTCGACATCCGCCGCCCCAACGCCAACCGCCACATCTCCTTCGGCAAGGGCGTGCACTTCTGCCTCGGCGCCCGCCTGGCCCGCTTCGAGACCCGCCTCGTCGTCGAGATTCTCGCCGAACGCATCCGCACGCTGCGCCTCGTCCCCGACCAGCACCTCGACTACTTCCCCAACATCACCTTCCGCGGCCCCACCTCCCTGCACGTGGAGTGGGACCGGTAGCTCATCGAGCGGCCTCGGGGACAGACTCTCCCGTCATTCCGGCGGAGGCCGGAATCCAATGCCTCGGGCACCCCACCCGTGCGACCGGTCATCTGCACGGCGCAGCCCTAGCCGATCGGATCCCCGATGCGGTCCCGCAGTGTGGCGTCGATCTCCCGAGCGAGCTGACGAACGACGTCGCCCGCAGGGGGGGCGTTATCGATGAGACCGGCGGACTCGCCGGCGAGGAGACTCATCTGCTCCAGGTCCCCGGTCGCCCCGGAGGTCGGTGGCAACCCGGTGTACTTCACCAGGGAAACGGTCTGGCCGAACACGTCGGCCTTGCCGATCACGGGCAGCGAGGCAGGGTCGAGTCCCTCATACGGCGGGGGCTGGTCAGCCCTCTCGTGTTCGGTGACGATCCGGTTACGAAGTCCCCGGACCGGCGCGTTCGGGAAGTCCAGGCCGAACACCCAGTGTCGGATCGTAGCGTCCACGCCGGCGTCCACGACTCTCGCCTTGTAGTCACTGTGGGCGTCCGCCTCGGCGCTGGCGAGGAAGCGAGTGCCGACCCAGGCGCCTTCGGCCCCGAGCGCGATGGCTGCAACCACACCACGGCCGTCGGCGACACCGCCCGCGGCCAGGACCGGAACCGGTGCGACCGCGTCGGCCACGGCAGGCACGAGGGTGAAACTCCCCGCCGTGGAGCGATTGTGCCCGCCCGCTTCGATCCCCTGCACGATGACGAGATCCGCGCCCGTCTCGACCGCCCGCTCGGCTTCGTCGACGGAGCCGACCTGGATCCAGACTCTCGTGCCGGCGGCGTGCAGTTGGTCCATCCAGGCGCGCTCCGGGGCATCCCAGAAGAACGACACGACCGGGATCCGGAGCTTGGCGCAGAGGGCGACATGCTCCGGCTCCACGAATCGCGGGATGAAGTTGACGCCGAACCTGCGGTCGGTCCTTGCCCGAACTGCAGCGATCTCGTGTTCCAGAAGTGTCGTCGGCATGGCGGTTCCGCCAAGGACCCCGATCCCGCCCGCGGCCGACACCGCCGCGACCAGTCCGGCGCGTGCCACGAAGGCCATCCCTGCACTGGCCACCGGTATTTCGAGATCGTATTCCTCGGTGAACGCAGTCCTCATTGCCCGAATCCTCCCCGCTGGAAGAAGAGAAGAGCCGCCGTGGCCCTCGCCGTCCGCGGCCGCGCCGCTTCGATCCTGAACGTAGGATTCGTTCACCGGCGCGGCTTCCCGCTGGGCGTATTCGTCCTTGTCCGACGGCGAAGTGGTGCGACCACCGCGCCGGGGAGGCGGCCATGGCGCTAGCTGAGACGACCGAGACTGTCCGGGAGCACGAGCGGTTCGACTACTGGCACGACGTGATCTGCCGGACGTACGTGCACATCGACGCCGAGACGCTGCCATCGGACCGGACCTTCCGCGCCGAGTTGGTGGCCGCGGACGCCGGACCGGTGACCTTCAGCCGGGTCCTGGCCGAGCCTCATCATGTCCGCCGCTCGAATGCCCTGATCGAGAGTCGACCGCATGACACCTTCATGCTGTCCTTGATGCTCCGCGGGGCCGGAATCCTTGCCCAAGAGAGGCGGCAGGTGGCACTCGGTGAGGGTGATGCGGCGCTGTACGACGGATCGCGGCCGTTCACACTTGCGCTCCCGGATCGGTTCGACATGATCGTGCTGCAGTTCGCCCGAGACACGCTGTTGCAGCGCTGTCCCCTCGCCGCACAGCTGACGGCATCCCGGCTACGCGGCGATGCGCCGGCAGTGACACCGCTGTCGTCCTTTCTGCGCTCGATTCAACCGCCTGCTCTCGGCGAGGGCACCACAGTTGCGCGGCAGGTCGGATCCAGCATTCTGGACATCCTGGCCGTGACCCTTGCCGAACAACTCGGAACCGAGCCGGCGCCGGACGCTCGGCGCAAGCAGTACTTCCTTCGTGCCTGCAGCCACATCAACATGCAGGTCGACGACCCGGACCTGGATCCGTCGCGAATCGCGTCGGCGATCGGTGTCTCCATCCGGTATCTCCACATGTTGTTTCGGGAAAACGGCACATCGGTCACGAAGTACGTGTTCCGCCGACGCCTCACCCGGTGTCACGACGATCTCGTGGATGCGAGCAAGGTGCACATGTCGATCACGGACATCGCCCACGCGCGCGGCTTCAAGAGTTCCGCGCACTTCGCTCGGAAATTCGGCGAGGCCTACGGCGAAACCCCTTCGAGCGTCCGCGCGAGCGCGCGGCTTCGCAGCTGACGTGGCTCCGCCGGCTAGGGCAGGATCTCCAGAGCGGAGATGTGCGCGGGCCGCACGACCGAGAAGTGGCGATGATCGAACGTCGCCACCTGCGTCACCCCAAGGCGTTCCGCGGCGGCTACGACGGATCCGTCGACGGTCCCGAGAGGGAGATCGCTGTAGCGGGCGACCAATTCCGCGATCCGTAGCCAGTCCCCGTCCGCCACCGGCTCGACGATGAGGTCACCGGCCGCCAGATCACCCAGGAAGCGGACCTCGGCGCCGGTCCCGAGCCTCGTGCCGATCAGGTAGGCCACCTCCGTGACGACCAGCGTCGGAACCACGAGTGGTTCAGGATGGCCTTGCAGGATTTCCAGGGCGGGCTCGTGATGGCGGTCGTCGGCGTCGACGTAGGCATACAGGGGACCGGCATCGACGAGGAGCGCTATGGCGACACCTCGGCGGCCAGAATCTCCTCGATCCGCTCGGATATGTCATCCCGGCCACTGCGGCCCGCCGCCGCGGCCCGCAGCCGGCGTGGCGACGGGCAAATGTGCTGCTCGATGGCCTCGCGGGTGAGTTCGGAAATGGTCATGTTGCGCCGTGCCGCCTCACGGCGCAGCCGCAGGTCCAAGTCGTCGGGAAGCTTGACCGTTGTCCGTTGCATGTATGCCAGCATACCCCCGGCGCGAGGAAGAATCACGCAGCCCGGCGAAGTAGGGGGGTGATCGAGGAGCCTCAGCCGGCTCGCAGGGGACAGGGGTCGCTGCCGGAGGTGGTGACGCCGCCCGCGGGGATGGCGGCGACCTCGTGCCAGAGGCGTAGGCCGATGCGGCCCTCCAGCTCGTGGACCATCGCCAGGAACGAGTCGAAGATGGCGAGGTGGGTGGGGTGCGACTTGGCCCAGTCCTCCAGGGAACGGAGTTCGTCGAACCAGCCCACGAAGCTGGTCGACTCCAGGTCGGTGCCGTCGAGGGTCTGCTCGCGGAGGAAGCGGGCGGAGAGGCAGCCCGTCTCCCGGTGGGTGTCGAGGTAGTCGATGCCCGCAGTGAGGTTGGGTTCGACCTCACCGAAGTAGATCTCACGCTCGCGGGGGCCGCAGTGCTCCCAGATCTGGCCTGAGCGGATCAGGCAGAGGTTCCCCGGCGCCGGCTCACCGGGCTCGGCGCTGAGCTCGGACGTGGCGGAGGCGGCGATGCGGTCCCGGGCCGCTCCCCAGTACTCGTGGACGTCGGTCAGCGCGGCGGGGAGCAGGTTCCGCACGCCGGGGGTGACGTGGTCGGTGGAGTGCAGGGTCTCCCAGCGGTCGGCGGGGATGGTGGCGGTCTCGGTGAGCACTCCCGGAGCGGCCAACGCGGCGGCCACGTCGGGGCGCGCCCGCCACCGTTCGTGACGGTGAGGGTCGGTCCAGTAGCACAGCAGCACCGTGTTGGGTTCGGCGGTGTTCACCACGCGCGCCCTCTCGGTGTGATCGGGGGTGTCCTCGCCGGCGCTCACGACCTCCAGAAGGGCCTCGACCGCGCTGCCGGCAGGGCCGCGCGCGAACAGCATCGAGAACACCGTCCGCTCTGGCAGGTCGACGGCGGTCCAGGCGGGAACCTGGGGGACGTGGCCCTCGGGGCGGTTGGCGGTCATGGTTCCTCCTCTGCACCGATCATGTCGCGTCGGCGCGCTCTGTCTGGGTCACGGGCCGGAGCCGCCGCCGGCTGGGTCCGGGCGGTCGGGATCACCGCCCAGGTAGGCGGCCTGGAGCTCGTCAGGGCGGCTGCGGATCTCGGCTGCGGGTCCGCGCAGCACGATGCGGCCGCGTGCCATGACAACGGCCCGGTGCCCGAACGCCAACGCCCGATCGGCGAACTGCTCCACGAGGAGGATTCCCATGCCACCGGCGGCCAGTTCGGCGACCGTGGCCAGGACGCGGTCCACGATGACCGGTGCCAGACCGAGGGACAGTTCGTCGATCATCAGCACCTTCGGCTTGCCGAGCAGTGCCCGGGCGAGCACCAGCATCTGCTGCTCGCCGCCAGAGAGCAGCGAGGCCGCCACAGCGGTACGAGGCTGCAGTTCGGGGAACATCTCGAACGCCGCACCGATTCTCCGGCGGGGTGCCGCGACGACGAGGTTCTCCTCGACGGTCAGGTCGCCGAACACCTCGCGGCCCTGCTGCACGTAGGCCAGCCCGGCGCGCACCCGTCCCCGGCGCGATCGGCGGCCGATGTCGGCACCGTCGAGGTGCATCCGGCCCGACCGCACCGCCGTCACGCCAGCGACGCCGTCCAGCAGGGTGGACTTGCCGACACCGTTGGCGCCCAGCAGGACCGTCACCTCGCCGGCGGTGACCTCGAGGTCCACGTCGTGCACCACAGGAGACCCGACGCGGTCCACGCAGACACCTTCGATGCGCAGGCCGGTCATGACGGCTCCGCTCCGCCGTTGGAGGCGCCGAGGTAGGCGGCCACGACCGCGGGATGCGGCAGGACCTTTCCGGGCGGGCCGTCGGCGATGGAACGCCCGAAGTTCAGGACGACGACGCGATCGCACGTCGACGCCACGACATCGAGGTCGTGCTCGATGAGCAGCACAGAGGAGCCGAACGCCGCGGGGATAGCGGCCAGCGCGGCCACGAACCGCTCCCGCACGTGCCCGGAGAGGCCGGCGGCCGGCTCGTCGAGGAGCACCACGCGCGGTTGCGACACGACTGTCCCGCAGACCTCGAGGATGCGCCTCGTGCCCACGTCCAGCGACCGCACCGGCGTGGTCGCCGGCGGCAACCCGAAGTGGGCCAGCGCCTCGCCGAGTGGCATGTCCGAGTCACTCGCCGCCAGGTCCAGATAGCCGCCCACGGTGAGGTCGAGCGGGACGTGGCTCTGCTGGAACGAGCGCCGTACCCCGTGACGGGCCCGCAGGCGCGGGGCGAGACGGTCGATGTCCTCCCCGGCGAGCGCCATCGTGCCGCCGCGAGTGCTCACGAACCCGGTGACTGTGTCCACCAGGGTGGACTTGCCGGCGCCGTTGGGGCCGATGAGTCCCAGGATCTCCCCGGGTGCCACCTCCAGGGACACGTCATCGAGCGCCCTCACCGCCCCGTAGGAGACCGAGATGCCCTCGAGTGCCAGCACGGGCGAGCCCTCTCCGGGGCCGGCGGCAAGATCGGCGGGAGGTCCCGCGCCTGGTCCGGGTCGGTTCTCGTTCTCGTCGATCTCCTTGGTGCCGGCCTCGCGTACCTGCGCTCCTGTGACCGCGGCGGCCGGCTCGGGCGCGGCGGCGGGGGAGCGGAGGCGTCGCAGCCCCGCCCGCAGCGCCGCGGAGAGTCCGCCCTCGCCCCCGCTGAGGGCGACGAGGCCGCCGGCGGCGAAGATCATCGGAGCGATGTCCTGGGGGAGTCCCAGGTCGCTCAGGAAGTTGGGGATCAGCCGCCCGAACAGCCCGGCCAGCAGGGCGCCCTCGAAGTGGCCGGCACCGAACATCAGCGCCGCCGTGAGGATCGTCATGGACTCGAGAGGTTCGAAGCTCGCACCGCTCACGACGCCGTTGAGTGCCACCAGCAGCCCGCCGGCCAACCCGGCGATAGCTGCGCTGGTGGCAAACGCCGAGAGCTTGGTCCGCACGACGCTGCGGCCCAGCGCGGCGACGGCCCGCTCGCTGCGCCGCACCGAGAACCACCACCGCCCCAGCCGCACGTGCCGTAGCCACGCCACGGCCACCGCCACCAGCCCCAGCACCACCGCCACAAGCAGGAAGAACCCGGCGTCGCCGTCGGCGAACCCGGGTGGCCGCACGCGGTTGCCCTCCAGGAGGCCGGGAAAGCCGTCGGCGAAGATCACCCGGGAGACCGCGGCGCTGAACACCAGCGTGAACACCGCCAGGTTCAGACCCCGCAGGCGCAGTGCAGGGATGCCCACCAGGACGCCGATGCCCAGGGCGACCAGTGCGGCGAGCGGCAGTTGGGCCAGGAACGGCAGGTCGGTGCGGTGGCTGAGCCAGCCCACGGTCCAGGCGCCGATTCCGGCGAAGGTCATCTGGCACAGCGACAGCAGGCCGGCGTTGTCGTAGATGACGCCGACGCTGACGGCAACCAGGGCCGTGATCAGCGCGCTCGTCAGCAGGAACAGCCAGAACTCGTCCGCGAAGCGGGCGATCAGCAGCACCCCGGCGACGTAGGCGGCGGCGCCGGCGACTTCAGCGCGCCGCATCCCAGACCTGCTTGCGCTGGGTCCACAGCAGGACCACCAGGGCGATGAGGAACGGCACCGCGCCGCGATACTCCGCCCAGGATGTCCGGTAGGAGGACAGCGACTCGATGACGGCTACGACGATGCCGCCGGCGAAGGCCAGAGGAAGGCTGCGGAAGGCACCGATCAGCGCTGCCGCCATGGCCGGGAAGATCAGGAACCCGAGGCTCGAGAATCCTCCCGGCAGGTTCGACGCCACCACGATCATCCCGAACGCCGAGACAACGCCGGTGAAGCCCCACACCAGCGCCGTGCGGGCGTAGACCGGCACGCCCAGCAACTCCGCGGTGACCGGCCGCTCCGACATGGCCCGCACCTGCGCCCCCAGGCGCGTGGCGGCAAGCAGCCAGTGCATGATCAGCACCGTTCCGATCGCCGCGCCGATCACGATGAGGCTGCTGAGTGTCACGACCACGTTTCCGGCCGACCAGGACACGCCCGGAAACAGCACCGGCACGCTGCGCGGCGTGTCGCCGAAGATGCGGAACCCCGCGGCGAAGAACCCAACGGTGGCGGCGATCATCGCCGCGGTCCGGGCCGCGCCGCCGGCCTCGGCGAAGAACCGGGCGAAGATCAAACCGGTGAGCGTCGCCAGCGCGCCGGCCAGGGCGATGCCCGCCACCATGGCGGCACCGACGGGCCATCCACTGTCGGAGGCCACCGCGGTGGTGTAGGCACCGAACGCCCCGACCACGGCGACGCTGAAGTTGACGACCCCCGCCATCCGGTACAGCACGACGATGCTGACGCCCAGCATGGCGTACGCACCGGCAGCTGCGGTGGCGGCGACGGTCAGGGTAAGCAAGCGTTAGCGGTCCCACCCGCTGTCGCGTCGCCGTCCGCAGCGGCGGGTCAGTCCGGTAGCACGACCCATTCGTCGAGAGCGGTCACCCAGGTGCCGTCCTGCAGCACCACGAACTTGCTGGCCTGGTTCGGCGCGTGGATCGGCGCATCACCGAATGAGTATGGGGTGCCCAGCAGGGGCGTGTCGTAGCGGTCCAGGGCGAGCAGCGCCGCCGCGACCGACTCCCGGGTGATCTCCCCGTCGATGCCGCCGAGCGCCTCGACGAAGATCGTCGCCGCCAGGTATCCGCCCTGGGCGAACGACGTGAGCGCCACGCCGCTGTCGATCATCAGCTGCCGCCAGTCGTCCAGCGCCGGCGATGTGGATCCATAGGGCTCGAACTCCGAGTTGGCCTGCAGACCGTTGCCGGCGCTGCCGAGCTGTTCGGCGATGGAGTCGGTGTAGTAGGAGGTGAGCCCGATCCAGGTGATGTCCTGGAGCCCCTGCGCCTCGATGGCCCGACCCACGGCCAGGGCGTGCGGTTCGACCCCGTCGATCACAACCGCCTGGCAGCCGGCGTCCCGTGCCTGCAGCATGAGTGGGGTCGGGTCGTCCGCCAGGGTGGCGGCGGCGATGCGGAAAGCGAGCGACTTGCCGGTCAGTTCCTCCCAGCGGGCCACGGCAGCATCGAACGCCGGTGCCAGGTCGGGCACCACGAACAGGTTCACGTTGCAGACACTGTCAAGCCGAGCGTCTCGGAGGCGTAGTACAGCGACACGGTGATCCCGGCATACGGGCCGGTGTTGACCGGGGAGATGTTCGGCGACAGGAAGCACAGCGGGTCCACACCCGTGCCTTGGATGGAGTACACGCTGGCCTCGGCGTACAGGCCGGCGTTGACGACGCACTCCAGGGTGCTGGCCGAGCCGACCATGGCCACCACGTCGTCCTGCTCCACCAGCTTGCGGGCAGCGGTTGCGGCTCCCTCGGGCGTCCCGCCGTCGTCCTCGATAATCAACTCGATGGGCCGCCCGCCGATGCCGCCAGCGGCGTTGACGCGCTCGAAGACAGCCGCGGCCGCCGCGGAGGCCTCGGGGAACAGGGCGCCGCCGGTCAGCGAGCTGATGTTGCCGACACGGATCGGCTCGCCGGTGGCCTCGGCCGGAGCGGCCGGTTCCGGGGGAGGTGGAGGCGGGGGTTCCGGGGCGGGTTCCTCTGCGGGAGCGGGCGGCGGATCCGGCTCCGGCGCAGCGGCCGGCTCTGCGGGAGTCGGTGGCGGGGGCTCCGGGCCGGCCTCGGCCTGGGTGGCCGGGGCCGGGGCCGGGGCCGGGGGCTCGGCGGCTCCGTCATCGTCGGTGGCGCAAGCGGCCACCAGCAGAACGAAGGCGGTGCACACCGCCGGGAAGAGCAGGGTCCGCCTGCGTGTGTGTTGCTTCATGGTGTCCTCGCTTTCGCGTCTGAGAACCGGCCGCTCAGGCCGTTGCGGGCTGTGAGAGTTCCTCGGGTGTGCCATTGGCGTCGTCCGGCGCCGCGGGTTCGGCGTCGACGAACTCCACGGCGGGTCGCGGGCGCCGGTCGAAGACCAGGCGGGTCACGTCGGGGCGCGAGTAGTGGCCGCTGGGATCCTGCGCCACCGTGGACAGCGGGAGCAGCGACAGGTCGATCTCGGCGTAGACGAGTCCTTCTGCGTGCTCGTCCAGCAGGTTCGAGATGATCCGGCCGTCGGGTGCGTAGATGCGGCTGCAACCGCCGCCACCGGCACCGCCCAGGAGGGCGCGCTGCTCGTCGGTCTGGCCGAACAGTTCCAGCCCGGCCTCGCCGGTCACGGTGGTCGCGGCGATCGTGAAGCAAGAGCCCTCCACCGCGTAGACCTGCGTGGCGTTCATGTTGACGTCGATGTCCAGGGCGTTGGCGATCCCCCGGTAGAGGCAGAACGAGGGCCAACTCGCCACGTGCACCTGCTCGCCCTGGCTGTACATGGCGAACTTCGTGAGTGGCTGGAGGTGCTCCCAGCAGTTCAGCGCTCCAAGCCGGCCGATCCCGGCGACCTCCTGCACGCGCAGGTGGCTGCCGTCGCCCTCGCCGAACAGGGCGCGCTCCACATGGGTGGGCTTCAGCTTCCGGCGAGTGAACAGCACCTCGCCGTCGGCATCGAAGGCGAACTGCGCCATGTAGAGCGATCCCCGGTCCTTCTCGCTCGCCCCGAACACCACGGCGATGTCGTTGTCGGCCGCTGCGCCGGCCAGTCGCTGGAAGGCGTCGTCGCCCACGGTGATGGAGTTCTCGTGGTAGCGCTGCACGAACTGCATGCCCCAGGCCTGCGGGCCCAGCCAGAGGAAGTGCGGGTAGCCCGGAATCCAGGTCTCGGGGAACGCGACGAGCCGGGCACCGTTGGCCGCCGCCTCGGCGATCAGCCCGGCGGCCTTGTCGACTCCGGCGTCCACGTCGAGCCAGCACGGCTCCGCCTGCACGGCGGCGGCGACGAACGGGGCGGCGGCTGGTGACATCGCGACTCCTTCAGGAAGGCGGATCGAGCGATGGAGGCGTCTCTTCCTGCCGCGATTCCCCCGGTTGAAGCGGGCTCGCGGCGGGTTGTGCGTTCCCGGCACGGATCGCAGATTCCTCCACCATGTCGACGAAGCTATGGAGGGACCCGCGTCAGCCGCATTCCCCGGAGCGTGTAATCTCTTGTCCCAGAGTGCACTCACGTCTGCGCTGGGAGGGTTGTCCGTTCCAGCAAGTCCAGAGGGTCGAGGCAACCGGAATCAGCGAATGGTCACCACGGCGAACACCGACACTGTCACCGGCGACGAACGGTTCGACTTCTGGCACGAGGTCATCTGCTCGGCATTCGTGCGCCTCGAAGCCGAGACGCTGCCGTCCGAGCAGCCGTTCCAGGCGGAGATCGCCAGTAGTGACCTCGGTGTGCTGGCGCTCAGCCGGGTTCACGCCCAGCCTCACACGGTGCATCGCTCACCAGGACTGATCCGCACCGAGCCGCGTGACGAGGTGCTCGTCTCCCTGCAGCTCAGCGGCGTCGGGGTGGTGATACAGGACGACCGCCAGGCCGTTCTCGAGGCGGGCGACTTCGCCCTCTACGACGCCACCCGGCCCTACGACCTCGTCATGCCCAACGAGTTCGACATGCTCGTGCTGCAGTTCGATCGGCAGTTCCTGCTGGAGCGTTGCCCGTTGCCCGAACCGCTGACTGCGGTGCGCATGCGCAGCAACGGCAAGGTGACCGCCCCGGTGTCATCGTTCCTGCGCTCGCTCGAGCCCTTCGCGTTCCGCGAGGAGAATGCCGTCTCACGCCAGCTGGCCACCAGCGCCCTCGACCTTGTGGGGGTGGCTCTGGCGGACCACTTCGGCGACTCCATCTCCCCGGGATCCAGTCGAACCAAGCACTTCTTGCGGGCCTGCACCTTCATCAACGCCTACGCCGACGATCCCGATCTCGACCCGGCGCGCATTGCCTCGTCCATTGGTGTGTCGGTGCGCTACCTGCACCAGCTGTTCCGGGATCACCACACCACCGTCACCACGTACCTCATGCGCCGACGCCTGGCTCGCTGCCGTGACGACCTCGTGTCGGGTCAGCACCGCACCAAGACCATCACCGACATCGCCCTCAGTCGCGGATTCAAGACCTCCGCTCACTTCTCGCGCTGCTTCGTCGAGGCCTACGGCACCACGCCGAGCGACGCCCGCCGCTCGGCGCTCTCGGCCACCCCGTAGCCGGATGTCCGTGAGGATCTCGAGGACCTCGGCGACCTCCCGCGACAACATTCCCCGGGGAGCCAGCGGCACGAGGCCCGCTGTCAGATCGTGGCGGTGTAGAGGTCCGACGCGACGGTGACGCTTCCGGTGTAGCCGCCGGAGCGGACGGCTTCGACGAGTGCCGCCTCGTCGTCAGGTCCGTCGGGAGCGGGCATGAGATGGGTGAGCACCAACTGGGCGATGCCGGCCCGGGCCGCCAGCGCCCCCAGCGAGGGTGCCTCGGCGTGGAGGCGGCCGAGCCGCTCGACGCGCTGTGCGGGAAGTCCCAGTTCGAGGAGCTTGGCGCTGCTCAGCACCTCATGCACCAGGATGTCGGCGCCGGCCGCCAGGTTCTCGACCGCATCGCAGGCACGGGTGTCGCCGGACACCACGACGACCCCGTCGGGCGTGGTGAAGCGGTAGGCCACGGCCGGGCGCACGCCGCCGTGCTCGACGAGGACCGACTCGACCAGAACCTCGCCGAACGTGGCGACCACCGTCGGCGTCTCGTGCGGCTCGAAGGCGTGGACGGCGGGGTCGGGCCGATCGGGGAAGCCGGCCAGGCCGATGCGAGCCTCGATGTCGGGTTGCAGGTTGTTGAACAGCGACTCGAGGTAGTCGACGGCGTGCCCGGCAGGGCAATGGATCGGCAGTGGGGGGCACGGCCGCTCGCCATTGCGGATCCAGCGGGTCAACACCAGATCCGGGATTCCCATGAGGTGGTCGCTGTGATGGTGGGTGATGACCAGGCCGGCCAACTCGGTGATGTCGACGCGGGCCTCGGTGAGCCGGAACAGCGTCGCCGGGCCGGCGTCCACCTGGATCATCGTGGTGTCGTGGCGCACCAGCGCGCCCGCCCCGGCGCGACCCGGCGACGGCAGCGGGATCCCGCTGCCGGTGATCATCACATCGGTCGACATCGGCCCAGACACTAGAAGCGCGCGCAACGGCCCGCCGACAGGTGCGGGACTACGGTTCGGTTCGTGGGGGAAAGCGAGACCGCCGCCGGCAGGGAGTTGCGAGCCCTCGACCCGTCACTCGGGCGCTGCTTCGTCGAGCTGACCGACCGGGTCTTCGTGGCCTGCGGCTACGGCGTTTCGACGTTCTCGTTCGTGGTCGGCGACAGCGGCATCGTGGCCGTCGACGCCGGCAGCACTCCCGGCCCGTCGGCCGAGGCGATCGCCGAACTGCGTCGCCACAGCGACCTGCCGCTTCTCGGGGTCGTCTACACGCACGGCCACCTGGACCACACCCACGGCGCGACGGCGTTCACCGAGGAGAATCCCGAGATCGAGATCTGGGCGGTCAAGCCCTTCGGCACCGAGGCTCGCGCCCTTGCCCGTAACCGCTGCAGCATCGCCGTTCAGCGTTCGTTTCGGCAATTCGGCAACCTGCTGCCGCCCGAGAAGAAGATCAACACCGGTGTCGCACCGTCCGTGGTGGCGGGGAACACCCCGGTGGATGTCGTCCCCGAGCCCCGCATCCGCCCACAGAAGAGGTTCGAGACGAGCGCCACCATCCGGCTCGGGGGCGTCACCCTGGAGGTGTCGCGCAACCCCGGTGAGACCGACGACCAGATCCTCGTCTGGTTCGAGCAGGAGAGGGTGGCGTTCGCCGGGGACAACATGTACCGCTCGTGGCCCAACCTGTACGCGATCCGTGGCACGCAGTACCGCGACGTGCGCGCCTGGTGCGAGTCCGTGGATCGGATCCGAGCCCTGGAGCCCGAGCATCTCGTTATGGGGCACTCGCTGCCCATCAGCGGTGCTGCCGAGACCGCTGAGGCGCTCGAGATCTACAGCCGGGGGCTCTGGCACGTCTACAACGCCACCATCGAGGGGATCAACGCCGGCAAGACCCCCGACGAACTGGTCGCCGAGGTGCGCCTCCCGGACGACCTCGCCGCCCACCCGCTGCTGCGCGAGTACTACGGCAACATCGCCTGGTCGGTGCGGGCCATCTTCAGCGGGCTGCTGGGCTGGTTCGACGGCAACCCCACGAACCTGAATCCCCTCCACCCCGCCGACCGTGCCCGGCGGATCGCCGATCTCGCCGGCGGTGCTGAGGTGTTGCTCCGCACCGCCGCCGAGGCGCTGGCGGGTGGCGAGGCGCAGTGGGCCGCCGAGCTGTGCGACCTGTTGCTGGCGCTGGACTTCCGTTCCGCCCAGGTGATGGCGCTCAAGGCCGACGCCCTCGATGAACTTGCCGCACACATGCTGACCACGACGGGCCGGAACTACCTGCACACATCCGCCTAGGAACTGCGGGAGTCGCTCGGAGCCGGGGACTGATCCTCCGGGGAGTTCGCGCAACTACCTTGTGGCGGGTTCGACCGACGGAGAGGGAGCGCACATGAACCAGTCGTCGATCGCCGAGGCCGCCCGGCGGCTGCGTGATGCCGCTGCATCCCGGCGGCAGTGCGAGCCCGTGCGCCACCTGCTCGGCAGCGATTCCGATGTGCGTGCCGCGTACGCCGTTCAGCAGCTCAACACCGACCTGTCCGTCGCCGCCGGTCGCCGGATCAGTGGCCGCAAGATCGGCCTCACGTCGGCGGTGATCCAGCAGGCACTCGGCATCGATCAGCCTGTGAGCGGGACCCTCTTCGCCGACCGCTGCGTCACCGACGGCATCGACATCCCGGCCGGCACCCTCATGCAGCCGAGGGCCGAGGGCGAGATCGCCGTGGTTCTCGGCGACGACCTCGACAAGGGCGAGCACTCCGCCGTCGACGTCATCGGAGCGATCGCCTACCTGCTGCCGGCGATCGAGATCGTCGACTGCCGGACCGCCGATTGGGATCTCACCGTTGTCGACATGGTCGCCGACAACGCCTGCAGCGGCTACTACGTGGTGGGTAGTCGCCCGACGTCGCTCGCCGACGTCGACATCCGCGAGGGGGCCATGGAGATGCGGGTCAACGGCAAGGTGGCGTCCACCGGCAAGGGAGCGGACCGCCTCGGCAACCCGCTGCACGCCCTGGCGTGGCTGGCCGACTCGATGTGCGAGCGCGGCACGCCGCTGGTGGCGGGGCAGTGCGTCATGACCGGCTCGCTGGGCCCCATGGTCCCACTCGCGCCGGGTGACGAGGTTCAGGTCGCGGTGAAGAACATGGGCGCGGTGTCGACGGTGTTGGCGCCCGGCGCCTGATCGGGCCGGGCACGGGTTACGGCGACCCCCAGGTTTCGGCGTCGTCCCAGAAGTCGTCGAGCTGCTCGGGTGAGCGCTCGTATGCGGCACGGTCGGATGTGGCGGTGGGTGTGTCTGCGACGAGCGTCTCGAAGCGGTGGTAGCGGGCCTCGGCGGGACCCGTCCAGCGCTCGTCCGGCTCGACGGTGCGGGCGGTGGTGGCCCAGCGGGCTCCGTCGGCGAGGTCGGTCTCGAGGCCGGCGACCAGCCGGGCGGCGAACGCCGCGCCCAGAGCCGCGCTCTCGGGGACGGCGCCGGCATGAACCGGAAGGCCGGTGCAGTCCGCCAGTGCCTGCATCCACGGCGCCACGGCGGTGCCGCCGCCGGTCGCGACGATGCGCCGGGGTTCGATGCCGGCGACGTCGATGTGACGGCGCACGACGAACCCGGCAGTCTCCAGGGCGGCCCGCAAGAGGTGGGCCCGGCGATGCGTGGCCTCCAGGCCCAGCAGCGAGGCCGTCGGGGCGGTGCCGGCGACAGGGGTGCGCTCGGGATGGATCGACGGGATCCACAGGGGCAGGTCACCGGGATCGAGGTCGCTGAGCAGCCGGTCCAGGTCCTCCCCGCCGGGCGGGTTGCCCAGCATCGCCCGGACACGGTCCCAGAGGAGCCCTCCGGAGTTGCTCGGGCCACCGACCAGGCACCGATCCGCCACCACGTGCGGGATCGTCCAGAGTCCTTCGGTCTCCCGCCAGCCGTCGGCGACGACCCAGCAGAGCAGTGTGCTGCCAACGGTGACGATCACGTCGCCCACGTCCGGTGCGCCGGCGACCGCCAGCTCGGCGAGGCCGTCCACGATCCCGGCCCCCAGCGGGACGCCGTCGATGTCGCCCGCCGGTTCCCAGCCCGCCACGAGCCTCGGGAGTTGCCCCGCCCGGACGCCGAGTTCGCCGCACAGCCCCTCGTCCCAGCCCTCGCCGCCGAGGAGCGGCAGCGCGGCCATCGCCGTGGCCGTGTCGAGCGCGGCCACGCCGGCGAGGGCGTGGTTGGCGACGGTCTGCGCCGGCCAGTAGCCGGCGGCGGTGGGATGCCGCTCGGCCAGGTGGCGCAGGAACCCCACCCACTCCTCGTTGCCCACGGGAGGGAGCGCCGCGATGGCCTCGCCGCGGGCGTCGCCGTAGAGCAGGCCCGGCCCGAAGGGCACACCGCGGTCGTCCACGGCCGTGAGTGACGGCACCATGGCACCCACGCAGGTGGCCTGCGGTTCGACCGCTCTCCGGACGTCCTCCCACGCCTGCAGCGGCCCGCGGTGCCACGCAGCGGCTGCGTCGTGTTCGAGCATTCCCGCTGCGGGGACCCGCAACTCGTGAGGCCGCCGGGTCCGGGCCAGGATCGTCCCGTCCTCGTCGACGGCCACGGCCTTGGTGGCGGTTGTCCCGATGTCGATACCGATCGTGCAGGGCTGCCCGCCGCCGCTGCTCACGGCAGTGACGCCCCCACGGGTGCAGCGGCGCGCTCGCCCTCGGGCGCAGGCGGGCCCGGATCGGCCGGTGAGGGGAGGGGCAGACCGTCGACGTAGGTGACGGTGCGGGTTGCGACGGCGGGGACCCGTGGGCCGGGCGTGACGACGCCGGTGAGGTTGAGCGGGTCGGTCGCGGAGATCTCCACCCGCTCGCCGCTGCGCTCGCTGCGGCGCACCCGGCGGAGTTCGTCGACGGCTGCCGGCAGGGCGAACTGCTCGCCTGTGAACCCGGTGACGAAGCGCCCGCCGCGCACGACGCCGCGGGCCTCGAGGCGTCGCAGCGCCCACAGCACCTCGCGCCACGGCAGGGCCAGGGTCTCCATCGCCCGCAGGTCGCGGAACACCACCCCCCAGCGTGCCAGGAACTGCTCGGCGACCGCCTCGGCCAGCTCGTCGGGATCGAACTCGCCGTCGGGAGTCACCAGGAGGGACCATCGACCCACCGGTCCACTCAGCCCCTGCGCCCCTCGCCGCAGGCCGCGCCGCGGCTGGCGGCGACCGCTGTGGCTGCGGCGCGGCCCGCCGAGGAGCGAGCGCAGCGCGCCGAAGCTGTCGGCGGTCAGCAGGCCGCGGGCGACCCCGTCGGTGAGGCCCGACTCGATGTCGGTGGCCAGCCGCCCGCAGTCGGCGGCCAACTCGTTGGCGAAACGGGCGCCGTGGCGCGCGAGCGACTCGGCGATCTCCGCCGCCGCACCGGCGGACGGGACGGCGGGGACCTCGGCACCGCGGGCGGCCACGGTCAGCCAGTCGAAGTCGCCGCGCAATCCCAGCGTGACCGGGGTGGCGCGGGACGTGGCGCTCCCGGGGCGTCCGTCATCGCCCCGCCGCAGCCCCAGGCGACCCCAGGCGAGCTCGCCCGACAGGCACAGGTCATCCAGCCAGACGGGCACGTAGCCGTCGATTCTCCGGGCGAGGATCTGCTTCTCCCACGTGCCGGCCGCCGCCTCGAAGCCCTGCAGCTGCTCGATCACCGCACCCAGCCCGGCGCGGCCCCGGACCTTCGTGCCCGGTGCGACGTGCTGCCAGCGGAACAGGAAGCGCATGTAGTCCTGCGCGGTGACCGGCTGGATGTCCTGGCGGCGTCGGCGCTGGGAGTAGACGTGAATCCGTGCCAGCAGGCGGCGGCTGCACCACTCGAGCTCGTCGCCGTCCGCAGGGGTCGCCTCGTGGGAGCGGAACCGGCCCGAGAGGGCGAAGCCCTCCCCCTGCAGCGCCGCGAGGGCGATCCGGACGGTCCCGGCGCTCAGCGAGGTGGCCGATGCGAGCTCGGCGACGGTGACCGGGCCCATGACCTCGAGATGCCCGCGGATCGCCTCGATGGCGACGTCGGCGGGGTCCCCGATGTCGGTCGCCTCGTCGCCCGGCACGTCCACTCCCAGCAGGGCGCCGACGGCCGGTCGCAACCCGGTGGTGCACCAGTAGCCGCCGGCGGTGGCGGCGCGACCGGCGCCCGCCAGTTGCGCGTAGAGCTCCGCCCAGTCGGCCCGCGGCCGGTAGAGAACCAGTTGCGACAGCAGATCGTGCAGCTCGTCGGGATCGCGCACGTCGGGCGCCACCTCGGCGCACGTCCGGGCGATGGCGTCGGGATGCAGGGCGCCGATCTCGCTGAGGTCCACGGGCAGGCCGCGCGGCAGGCGCACGGCCCTGGTCCGGCGTTCCTCCAGCGGGGCCTCGTCGAGGAACGTGAAGGGCCGCCCGTTGAGGATCTCGTGCGACAGGGGGGACGGCTCGGGGGTGTCGCGGAACTCCACTGAGACCTCGTCCGAGCGCATCGCGCCGAGCAACGCCACGAGCCCGTCGATGTCGGTCGCCTCGTGCAGGGCGTCGTGCAGCGTCTGGCGCACCAGCAGGTGGTCGGGGATGGGCACCGGTCCGGGGTTGTTGTCCTGACAGGCGGCCAGGCCGGGGAAGGTGGCCGCCATGACGTCGTCGGCCTCCATGCGCTGGATGGGCGGCGGGTTCCGCCGGCCGCCCTTGAAGCGCAGCACCGTCAGCGCCCGGTTCAGATTCCAGCGCCAGCGCACCCCGAACAGCGGCGAGACGATGATCGCCTGGGTCAACACGTCGGTCACGGTGGCCGGGTCGAGCATTCTCGGCACATCGCTGAGGGGGAAGCTGTGCTGGGGCCCCAGCGACAGGACGACAGCGTCGTCGTTGGCGGCGGCCTGCAATTCGAAGTCGAAGGTGCGGCAGAAGCGCTTGCGCAGCGCCAGGCCCAGGCCCCGGTTGAGGCGCCCGCCGTAGGGGCTGTGGATGACGAGCTGCATGCCGCCGGTCTCGTCGAAGAACCGTTCGATGACCAGGCGGTCCTGCGTCGGCAGTGCGCCGAGGGCGGCCCGCGCCGCGGCGAGGTAGGACACGATGGCCTCGGCGGCGACATCGTCGATGCCGCATCGCACGCCGACGGCGGCGCGGGCGCCGTCGGGGTCGCCGTCGTCCAGGAACCCCTCTACGAGGGTGCGCAGCTCGCTGACCTCGGTGCTCAGCTCGGTGGTCCGGGACGGAGCCTCGCCCAGCCAGAACGGCACCGTGGGTGGCGCGCCCTCCGCATCGACGACGCGGACCACCCCCGACTCGATGCGCCGGATCCGCCAACTGTGCGAGCCCAGCAGGAACACGTCGCCGGCCATCGACTCGATGGCCCAGTCCTCGTTGACCGTCCCGACGAAGGTGTCGTCGGGGTCCAGCAGGACCCGGTAGTCGGCCACGTCGGGGATTGCCCCGCCGGAGGTCAGGGCCGCCAGGCGTGCGCCGCGCCGCCCCGCCGCCTCGCCCGCCACCGAGTCGACGTGCAGGTAGTCGCCGCGCCGCCCCCGCCCGGTCACCACGCCGCTGTTGGTGAACTGCAGCGTCTCGTCGAAGTCCTCCCGCGACAGGTCGGCGTAGGGGGCCGCCCGGCGCACCATCTCGAACAGGTCGTCGATCTTCCAGCGCTCGGCGGCGCACTCCGCGGTGATCTGCTGCGCCAGGATGTCGAGGGGCGCCACAGGCGGCGTCACGGCGTCGAGCCGTCCGGCCCGCACGCCCGCCAGCAGTGCCGCGCACTCCACGAGTTGATCGCGGGTGGTGGGGAAGAGGCGACCCTTGGGTATCGCGCCGACCGAGTGGCCCGAGCGGCCCACCCGCTGCAGGAACGTCGCCATGCTGCGCGGGCTGCCGATCTGGCACGCCAGGTCCACGGGGCCGATGTCGATGCCCAACTCCAGCGAGGCGGTTGCCACGAGGGCTCGCAGATCGCCGGCGCGGAGCCGGGTCTCGACGCGCAGCCGGCGCTCCTTGGACAGCGACCCGTGGTGGGAGGCCACCTCGGTGTCGCCGAGCCGCTCGGCGAGCAGGTGTGCGATGCGCTCGGCCTCGCGGCGCGTGTTGACGAACACCAGCGTGGTGCGGTGCTCGGTGATCAGTTCCGCGATCCGGTCGAGGGTCTCGGCGGTCTGCTCGGCAGGGGCGACGGCCTCCAACTCGCTGGGTGGCATCTCCAGGGCCAGGTCCAACTCCCTGGTGTGTCCCACGTCGACGACCACCGGCGGGGGCACGTCCTGTGCGTGAACACTGGCACCGGTGCCCCCGATGGCCGAGCCCTCCGCGGCGATGCCCGTCCCATCCGCGCCGTTCGAGGAGGGCGAGCGCCCAGCGCCGTTGCCGGCGCCGAGGAGCAGCCGCTGGATGACGCTGATGGGCCGCTGCGTGGCCGACAGGCCGATCCGCAGCGGCCGCTGCTCGCACACGTGCTCGAGGCGTTCGAGGCTGAGCGCCAGGTGGGAGCCGCGCTTGTCACGGGCCACGGCGTGGATCTCGTCGACGATCACCCAGCGCGCGGTGCGCAGCATCTCCCGGCTGCGCTCGGCGGTCAGCAGCAGGTACAGCGACTCCGGGGTCGTGACGACGAAGCTGGGAGGGTTGCGCAGCATTGCGGCGCGGGCGGACGGCGTGGTGTCGCCGGAGCGCACGGCCACCCGCAGAGAGGGTGGCTCGTAACCCATGTCCCGGGCGACCTGGTTGATCTCCTCGAGGGGCCGCGTCAGGTTCTCGGCGATGTCGGTTGCCAGGGCCTTCAGCGGCGAGACGTAGACCACCTGGGCACGATCGGCAACCGGTTCACCCCGCTCGTGGGCACTCCAGAGCGCATCGATGGCCACCAGGAACGCCGAGAGGGTCTTGCCCGACCCGGTGGGGGCGCTCACCAGCGTGTCGGCGCCGGCGCGGATCGCCGGCCAGGCACCGGCCTGCGCGGGGGTCGGCCCCGCCGGGAAGCGCCGGGTGAACCACTCGCGCACGACCGGGTGGAAGCCGGCCGGCGGGTCGGCGGCGCCGGCCGCGAGCCGGTCCGCGGTGATGTCGGTTGCGGTCATTCCGGGATCGACCCTCCTCCGGTCCGGCCGACGGGGCAGATTGTCGAGAACGGTTGTTCGTATGAGGCTAGCGCAGCGGGCGCACCTCCCGGCCGAACGATAGGCCTGCCGGTCGTCGACGGGGGAGTACCGGGGCAGCGCGCCGGGCACTGGTACGGTTCGGCCCGATGGCGGGGGATGCGGTGGCAGCGCCGATCCTGGAGGTTCGCGGCCTCAGCGTGCGCTACGGGCCTGCCCTGTCGGTCCTGCACGGCATCGACATGAAGGTGGAGAGCGGGACCGTGGTGGCCCTGCTGGGCGCCAACGGGGCCGGCAAGACGACCCTTCTGCGCGCCCTGACCGGACTGTTGCCGTTCCACGGTGGTCGCGTCACCGCCGGCGAGGTGCTGTTCGAGGGCGACCCGGTCGGGCGTGCCTCGGCGACCGCGCTGGTGCGGCGGGGCATGGCGCAGGTCATGGAGGGTCGCCGGATCTTTCCCGAGCTGACCGTCGAGGAGAATCTGCGCACCGGCGCCATCACGGTCCGTGACCGCCGCCGGGTGGCCGAGGCGGCTGACGAGGTATTCCAGGGGTTCCCCCGTCTCGCCGACCGTCGCGGCAGCCAGGCCGGCTACCTGTCCGGCGGTGAACAGCAGATGCTGGCCATCGGGCGGGCGCTGATGAGTTCGCCGCGCCTGCTGCTGCTCGACGAGCCCTCGCTGGGACTGGCGCCACGGATCGTCGCCCAGATCGCCGGCACCATCGGCGCCCTCAACCGGACCGGCACGACGGTGCTCCTCGTGGAGCAGAACGCCGCCATGGCGCTGGCGATCGCCGACTACGCGTACGTCCTGCAGGCCGGGCAGGTGGCGATGCGGGGACCGGCGGAGGTGCTGCGCGACGACACCGACGTGCAGCAACTCTACCTGGGGAACGCCTGAACGTCATGCCGGCCGCGACCTCGGACTCGCCGAGCGACCTCCGGTCGCCGGGGCCGGCGCCGGCGCTGGCGGTCGACGACCTCACGCTGTCCTTCGGCGGGGTCAAGGCCCTGGTGGGGGTGACCTTCGACGTGGTACCGGGCGAGCTGGTCGCGGTGATCGGCCCCAACGGCGCCGGCAAGACCTCGCTCTTCAACTGCATCAGCGGCGTGTACCGCCCCGACCGCGGCGACCTGCTCTTCGAGGGCACCAGCCTGATCGGTCAGCGCCCCTCGACCATCGCCGCGTCGGGCGTGGCGCGCACGTTCCAGAACCTGGCGCTGTTCGAGAATCTCGACGTCGTCGACAACCTCATGCTGGGCCGGCACACGTTGATGCGGACAGGACTGCTCGCCGGCGCCACCTGGTTCGGCCGAGCTCGCCGCGAGGAGATCCATCATCGGCGCCAGTGCGCCGAGATCGTGGAGTTCCTGGATCTCGGGGGCTACCTCGGCCGGCCGGTGGGGCTCCTGCCCTACGGGGTGCAGAAGCGCGTCGAGTTGGGGCGTGCCCTCGCCGCGGAGCCGCGCCTCCTGATGCTCGATGAACCCGTCGCGGGCATGGCGCGCGGCGAGCGCGAGGAGATGGGTGAGCTGCTGAGCGAGGTGCGGGTGCAACTCGGGTTGACGATGCTGCTCGTCGAGCATCACATGCACCTGGTGATGGAGGTTGCCGACCGGATCGTGGCCATGAACTTCGGCGCGGTCATCGCCGAGGGCGCTCCACAGGACGTGGCGAACCATCCCGACGTCGTCGAAGCCTATCTCGGTGCCGCCACCGAGATAGATCCGACCGAGCCGACCGAGCCGCACTGATGGACAAGTTCCTGCAGCTGCTGATCTCGGGGGTGGCGCTCGGCGGCATCTACGCGCTGGTGGCGCTCGGATTCGTCATCATCTACAAGGCCAGCGGGGCGTTCAACTTCGCCCAGGGGGCGTTCGTCACCCTGGGCGCCTACCTGGTGTACCAGTTCGGCACCGACTGGGGCCTGCCGTTCGGGCTCGCCCTCGTGCTGGTCATGGTCGCCATGGCCCTCGTGGGCATGTTCCTGGAGCGGGTCGTGATACGGCCCATGATCGGCAAGCCCACCTTCACGATCGTTCTCATCACCCTGGGCCTCCTCCTCATCATCGAGCAGGTGGTCAGAGCCGTCTGGACCCAGCCCGGGTTGGTCCTCACCGCGCCGTGGGGCAACGGGCGCAGCCAGTTCGGGGACGTGACGCTGCGCCACGCCGACCTGTGGACCATGGTCTCCGCCGCGGTGCTGCTCGGAGGGTTCTTCCTCTTCTTCCGCTACTCCCGCACCGGCCTCGGGATGCGGGCCACGGCGATCGACCAGGAGGCCGCCGCGGCGCAGGGTGTCTCGGTGGGGCGCTCGTTCGCGGTCTCGTGGGCCGTGGCGGCCGCGGTCGCCGTGGTGGCGGGTGTCATGCTCGTCAGTCGCGGGGGCGGAGCGCTGTCGCCGGCCATCGGATTCGTTGCCCTGGCGGCCTTCCCGGCGATGATCCTCGGCGGGCTGGACTCCGTTGGCGGGGCCGTGCTCGGCGGGGTGGTGATCGGCCTGGCGGAGATCATGACCCAGGGATATGTGGACGTGTCGTGGCTGGGGTCCAACGTGGAAGTGGTGGTGCCCTACGTGCTCATGGTTCTGGTGCTGCTGTGGCGTCCCGAAGGGCTGCTGGGCACGCGGCGGGTGGAGCGCGTATGACCGACGGGTTCATCCGGCGAACGCTGCCGTCGCCCGACGGAGGGAAACCGGCCCGGCGCGCCCCGGCGTCGGTGAACCGGCTGCTGCCCTCGTGGGGATCCAGAGCGGTCGCCGCGGCAACGGTGGCGGGCGTCGTGCTCTGCCCCCTGATGCTGGATGATCCGTTCTGGATCACGGTCCTCGGCAATGCCGGCACCTTTGCCGTTGCGGCGCTGGGGCTCAGCCTGCTGACCGGCTTCACGGGACAGGTATCACTGGGGCACGCCGCGTTCCTGACCGTCGGTGGCTATCTGGTGGCGTACTTCGGTGCGGGTTGGGGTTGGCCGCTGCCGGCCTGGCTTGCCCTGGCCGCGGCCACCGGAGCGGCCATCGGGGCGCTCGTCGGCCCGTTCGCCCTGCGTTTCAAGGGCAACTACCTGGTGGTCGTGACCCTGGCGTTGATATTCGTCATCACCCACGTCACCCGCAACTGGGAGAGCTTCACGGGCGGCTTCGACGGGATCTCCACGAACAAGACCCCGCTGGCCATCGGCGGGCTGGACTTCGCCGACATGAGTGCATTCGGGCAGCGGCTGAGCCGCGAGGAGGGCCTCTTCTACCTCTCCTGGATCCTCGTCGGCCTCACCGCCATCGTCGTGCGGAACCTCGTGCGGACCCGTCCCGGCCGGGCGATGCAGGCCATCAGGGACCGCGATCTGGCTGCCGAGGTCATCGGCGTCAGCAATGCCCGCTACAAGATCGCCGCGTTCGCCATCTCCAGCGCCATGGCGTCGGTTGCCGGCGCGGTGTACGCGGTGGGCCTCCGGTTCATCACGCCGAACGAGCCGCTGGCCGAGTTGTTCCTCTCGATCCGCTTCGTGGCCATCATCATCGTCGGCGGCATGGGGACGGTGTACGGGGCCATCGTGGGGGCTCTGCTGCTGGGGCCGCTGCCGGAACTGGTCAAGGAGTTCGTCGGCGTCCTCGACGTCACCATCCCCGGGTTGAATCGGCCCCTGGTCTCGGACACCGTGGCCGCCGAGCCGCTCTTCAGCACCTCGGCGCTGAGCGAGGTGATATTCGGGCTGCTGCTGGTCCTGGCACTGCTGTTCCAACCCCAGGGAATCGCCGGGTTCGTCCGCGGGGTCCGCGCCTGGTTCACCGGACGTTCCGCCACGAACGCCGCGCCGCGCGGGAAGGCCTGAATCCGGGGTAGGCCACCGGGGAACCGTCGCGCCGCGAGACTCCCGATGCCCCCCGGGAGCCGCACAGACCACTCACCCCGTGCTGTATAGGATGACCTTCGGTCGGCGGTGCTGGTACCGCCCCTGGGGGTTGGGCGCGGCGGCGCCGGACCCGCTGAAACCGAACGGTGCTGCCCGCGTGAGTGTCCCCGAGACGAGGGACGACCGGGCGCGCCGCTGTCAGGAGGTGGCCATGGAATCGGCCCGGACTACCCGCAGAAGCGCTTCGAAGAGCCGGCCTGCTCGCTGGATCGCCCTGATAGCCGCTGTGGTACTCCTCGCGGCGGCCTGCGGTGGTGACGACGGCGGTTCCACCGCGGTGGCGCCGCCAGATCCGCCGCCGGCGCCGTCGGATGGCGATGCGCCGCCTCCGCCTGATCCGCCGCCGGCGCCGTCGGGTGATGATGCGCCGCCTCCGCCTGATCCGCCGCCGGCGCCGTCGGGTGATGATGCGCCGCCTCCGCCTGATCCGCCGCCGGCGCCGTCGGGTGATGATGCGCCGCCGGCCGATCCGCCGCCGGCGCCCGCCACCGACGAGCCGGCGTCCCCGCCGCCGGCCGATCCGCCGCCGGCGCCCCCCGAAGCGCCCCCGGCGCCTCCCCCGAGCCGCAGCCGACGACCGGCTTCGACGGCGAAACGCTGAAGCTTGGGTATCTCACCGACCAGTCCGGCCCGCTGGCCATCGTCGGCATCCCCCTGCTGGCTGGATCGCAGCTCTACTGGGACTGGGTCAACGACGAACTGGGTGGCGTCGCCGGCAAGTACCGGGTGGAACTCGTGCCCGGCGACACGAAGGACTCCGAGGGCCAGACCGTCCAGGAGTATCAGCGCCTCAAGTCCGACGTGGTGATGTTCGCCGAGGTGCTGTCCACGCCGCCGACGCAGGCCCTGCTGGAGTTCTTGAACGAGGACGGCATCGTGGCCGTGCCGGGATCCCTGGCGGGGGCCTGGGCGCGTGAGCCGCTCCTGCTGCCCAACGCCGCCGCCTACGAGTACGAGGCCATCAACCTGGCGGAGTGGTACGTCAATCTCTCGGGCCTCGCCAGCCCATCGGACGTGTACTGCGCGGTCTACGTGAACGACAAGTACGGCAAGGACTCCCTCCGGGGCCTCGAGTTCGCGGCCGACCGCCTGGGATTCACCCTTGTCGAGCTGCAGACCATCAACCGGGGTGACCGGGCGTTCACCGCCCAGGTCACGGCGTTCACCGACGCCGGCTGCACGGTGATCTTCGCCATCACCGTCCCCACCGAGCAGCACGCCATGCTGGCCGAGGCCAGCAGCCAGGGGCTCGACCCGGTCTGGCTGGGCCTGCTGCCCGCGTACCTGAACCTCTTCGCGGCGGGGAATCCCGACCTGTACGCGAAGTTCTATATCGCTCTGGACTCTCCCGAACTCAGCGACACCTCGGCGCCCGGCATCGCCAGATTCCACGAGCGGTTCGAGCGCTACGGCAGCGGGTCGATCTCCACGTTCGTCCTGTCGGGCTACTTCCAGCAGATCTCGGTCCACGCCCTGCTGGACAAGGCCGCATCGCTGGGTGACTTCAGCCGCGAGGGCATCCGCCACGCCATGGCGCAACTCGGCGAGGTGGATCTCGACGGGCTCGCCGCGGAGAACTACGTCTACGGCCTGCCCGAGGATCGCCGCCCCACGAGCGCCGTGCGCATCAAGGTGTTCGATCCCACGCTGCCCCCCAACTTCCTGCGCGACGTGATGATCGTCGACTCACCGCTGAACGAGGAGTTCGACCTCTAGGAGGTCTCCGGAGGATCGTCGACCGGTACGGCGCCCCCGTCAGGGGGTCGCCGTACCCTCGATCTTGTCGCTGTGGCGGTCGAGGAAGGCACCGACCTCGCTCATCGAGACGCCCGGCGACGGCGCCAGCGCTCCGTCGGACGTTCCCAGCGGCCCCAGTACGAAGTCCCGGTCACGTGCCGAGGCCCAGACGTGGGCGGCCTGGGGCGTGCCGCCGGCGGCGGATGGCTCGTCTCCGGCCGGCGACGGCGCGCTGAATCGCCGGCCGGTGTCGCTGAACCGGAACGAGTCGGCGTGTGCCACGGTCGTCCCGACGGTCACGGTGTGGCCCAGGTCCCGGGTCGTGTCCACCTGGGTGATGCAGAAGAAGCCCCCGTTGGCCGTCTCGGTGTACTGGGCGTACGTGTCGTAGGCGTCCTCGGAGTGGAACACCTGGCGCGGTGCCCACGAAGACGGCACCCGCACCCCCTCGAGGCTGCCGTCCGCGGCGGTGGGGAAGGGCACGTTGTCGTTCTCGTACGCCTTGGAGATGAGTCCCTCCTCATCGGCCCGCATGAAGTGCATGGGAATGTCGAGGTGCCGGGTGGCGAGGTTGGTCAGCCGGTGGGCGGCCATCTCGTAGGACACGTAGAAGACGTCCTTCAGGTCCTCCACGGCGATGTCGCCGGCGGCAGCCGCGTCGCGCAGCAGCGCGACCGCGGGGCGCTCGGGGGCGAGCACCGCGCCCGCGAAGTAGTTGGACTCGACTCGCTGGCGCAGGTAGTCCTCGATGGTCTCGGGCTCGGAATGGTCGAGGGCGAAGTGCCCCAGCGTCGACAGCACGACCGACCGGGCGGAGCGGGTGGGCATCTCGTCGCGCTGGGGGATGAAGATGACGCGACGGTGCAGGTCGGTGACCGAGCGCGTCGACCGGGGGATGTCGCGGACCCGGTCGATGCTGTAGCCGAAGTGGGCGGCGAGGTCGAGCAGCGTGCGCTCGGATATGGGTCCCCCGCCGGCGTAACCGACGGCGGCGAGCGCGTCGGCCGCGATCTCCTCGATCTCGCCGTAGTAGTTGCCGCGGGCGCGCATCTGGGCCCGGAGCGCCGTGTTGGCCCTGCGCACCGGGTCGGCGACCGAGCCGGCGCCGGCTGCCGCGGCCACCTCGGTGACGCTGGCCTGCCAGGCGTCGTACAGCGCCACGAGATGCTCCAGAGCCGCGTCCGGTAGCCGGGCCGTGGCCTTCAGTTCGGGGAGCCGGAACTCGCGGTACGCCTCGGTCTGCTGTATCCGGGCGAGGCGCACCTCCAGCTGCGCCCGCCGCGTCGGCGCCTCGACGCTGACCAGGTTGGCGACCGTTGTGCCCAGGGCGCCCGCCAGTTCGCCCAGCAGCGACAATCTCGGCTCGATCCTGCCGTTCTCCAACTGCGACAGGTAGGGAGCGGGTCTGCCCACCAGTTCGCCCAACTCGGCCAGTGTCAAGCCTCGCCGGCGTCGCTCATGCCGGAGCCGGCGTCCGAACACCAGCGGGTCGATGGCCTCAGTCACGGCAAAATTCTACTGATCTTTCGCTCTGGAATCAGGGTGTCCGTCTTTGCGAGGAAACAGTTTGCAGAATTATCAGTCGCTGCTGGACGCAGCCGGGCAGCCGGCGGGTCGATGGCGAGACACCGGAGCCGGGCGAGTACGATTCCGCCAGCCAATGGCATCAACAGGGGAGGGGAACGGTGCAGAACGGGCAACGCTGGGCTGTCGTGACGGGTGCGAGCCGCGGGATCGGCGCTGCGGTGGCGCGGCGTCTCGCCGCAGACGGGTTCGGGGTGTCGCTGCTGGCGACAAGGGAAGACCTGCTCGGGGAACTGAGCGGCGAGATCCGCGCCGCGGGCGGCCAGGCCGAGGTCGTCGTCTGCGACCTGACCGACCGGGCCCAGCTGGCGGACGTCTGCGAGCGGTTGATCGAGGACCATCCCGCCATCCACGCCCTCGTCAACAATGCGGGGATCGTGCGCATCGGCAACGTCGCCGACTTCGACGGGCCCGACTGGGACGACGTCATGGAGATCAACGTCCGGGCCTGCTTCGAATTGGTCCGTGCCCTGGAACCCGCATTGGCGGCCGCCGCGCCCGATGTGGCCTCTGTGGTCAACGTCTCTTCGGTGATGAGCCTGCTCGCCACGCCCAGCATCGTCAGCTATCTCGCCTCGAAGGGGGCGCTCAACCACATGACCCGGGGGCTCGCCGTCGAGTTGGGCCCGGCGGGGATACGGGTGAACGCCATCGCGCCGGGATTCATCAGGACCGACATGTTCGAGACCTCCCACGCCCCGGCCCGCCAGCAGCAATTGGGAGAGGCGCACCCCCTGCGTCGCGTGGGAACCCCCACCGAGGTGGCGGCCACGGTGTCGTTCCTGTGCTCGGACGATGCCTCGTTCGTCAGCGGCACGATCCTGTCGGTGGACGGCGGGTTGGCGTGTGTCGCTGCGATCCCGCCCCAGCCCGACGTCTGAGCCCCGGTCCGGCCAGGGCTGCGGCGGGGCAACGGGAGCGACGGACGGGATGAGCGGGGCTGGCGACGGCGCTTGGCGAATCGGCGTCGACACCGGCGGGACGTTCACCGACCTGGTGGCCGTCGGACCGGACGGCGAGGTGCGCCTGCAGAAGGTGGCATCCACACCGACCGAGCCGGCACGGGCCACCTTCGATGCCCTGAAGCGGTCCCAGGTGGATCCCCGGGGCGAGGTGGATTCCTTCATCATGGGGACGACCATCGCCACGAACGCCCTCATCCAGCGGCGCGGCGCGTCGACGGTGCTCATCACGACCGCGGGGTTCGAGGACGTCCTCTACATCCAGCGGATCGACCGGCAGGGGCTGTACGACCTGCAGTGGGTGAAGGCCGAGCCGTACGTCCCTCGCAACCGGGTCGTCGGCGTCAACGAGCGGATCCTCGCCGACGGGTCCGTGCGCACGGCGCTCACCGGCGGGGAGTTGGACCGCGTCATCGACGAGGTGCGCCGGATCACGGCGGGCGAGCCCGACGCTTCGGTGGCGGTGTCCCTGCTCTTCTCGTACGTGAATCCCGCCCACGAGCAGGCCCTGGCCGCTGCCCTGACCGGAGCGCTGGGTGGGGTGCCGGTGTCGATCTCCAGCGAGGTCGCTCCCATATGGCGCGAGTACGAGCGGTCCAACACCACCGCCATGGACGCCTACGTCAAGCCGATCGTGAGCGATTTCGCCGGCGACCTCGTGAGGGAGTTGGACGTGGTCGGGATGGGCGGGTGGCACGGCCTGCTGCGGTCCAACGGTGGTCACGTGGCGATCCCCGACGCCCCCGCCAAACCCGTGGAGATCGTGCTCTCGGGTCTCGCCGCAGGGATGATCGCCGGCGCCCACTTCGCCCGCGCCGTGGACACCGCCAAGGCGGTCACGCTGGACATGGGCGGCACCAGCGCCGACGTGGGCGTGATCGTGGACGGCGAGTTGCAGTTCTCCGGATTGTTCGAGGTGGAGTTCGGGCTGCCGCTGGCGCTGCCGATCCTCGACGTCACGACCATCGGAGCCGGCGGAGGGTCCATCGCCTCCATCGACTCCGGCGGTCTGCTGAAGGTCGGGCCCGAGAGCGCCGGAGCCGAACCCGGCCCGGCGTGCTACGGCCTCGGCGGCGAGGTGCCGACGGTGACCGACGCCAACGTCGTGATGGGACGCCTCAACCCCGGCTATTTCCTCGGTGGGCGCATGAACCTCGACGCGGACCGGGCCCGTCGTGCGATCGACCCCGTGGCCGAACGGCTCGGGCTGAGCGCGGCGGACACCGCGGAGGCCGTCGTGTCGGTCTCCATCGAGAACATGGACGGCGCCATGCGGCTCGTCACCGTGGACCGCGGGCTCGACTACCGGGAGTTCGACCTCGTGGCCTACGGCGGCGCAGGGCCGCTGCACGCCGCCGAGATCACCCGGCGGATGGGGATGAACCGCGTCATCGTGCCGCCGAATCCCGGGCTCGTCTCCGCCTACGGCACGGTGATCGCCGACCAGCGCGTGGACCGGCGCATCACGCTCGTGCGCCGGTTGGACCACGCCGAGTCCGAGGACCTGCCGGGCGCCCTGGGCCGCCTCGCCGATGAGACCGTGGCGGAGTTGCGGTCGCAACTGCGGCGGGCGGGCGCGCCCGTCGAGGTCACCACCTATGTGGCCTGCCGCTACCTGGGTCAGAACTACGAGCAGGAGATCCGCACCGAGTTCGGCCACGTCGACCGCAGCTTCGAACTCGCCGTCCCGATCGGTCCCGAGGCGGCCGATTTCGTGGCGCGCCTCGCCGGCGGCTACCACACCACCCACATGGCCACCTACGGCTACGAGATGCGCGACCAGCCCATCCAGTCGGTCTACCTGGGGGCCACGGCACTGTCGCCGGCGCCCGACGTTGCGATCCGGCCCTACGCCGGCGGCGGCGACGGCACGGCGCGCGCGACCCGGCGCGTCCTGGCGGCGGCCGGGAAGTGGACCGATGCGCTCATCGTCAATCGCGACACCCTGGAGGTGGGCGAGACGATCGATGGCCCGGCGGTCATCGAGGAGGCGGACTCCACGACCTGGGTCCCGCCGGGGTTCCGGGCCACGGTGCACGAGAGCCAGTGCCTGACCATCGCCCGCCACGACGCCGAGGCCGGGCCGTGACCGGCACCTCGCCGCCGTCCTTCGACGGCATCGACCGGGTGGGCCTGACCCTGCTCTACAAGCGGGTGCGGAACATCTGCGACGAGATGGCCTTCGCCATGATGCGCACCGCCTACTCGCCGATCTTCTCCGAGGGGCTCGACTTCTCGACGCTGGTGCTGGACCGCCGGGGCCGGCTGATCGCCACGGCCGGGATCAATCCGGCGATGCTGGGCGCCTCCCTGTACGCCGCCACCTGGATCATCCGCGAGGTGGGCCCGGAGAACTTCGCCGACGGCGACATCTACGTGCACAACGACCCCTACCGGGGCGGCTCGCACCTGCCCGAGCACATGATGGTCGCCCCCGTCTACCGCGACGGCGAGCTGGCCGCATTCGTCGGCAACATCGCCCACCTCGCCGAGATCGGCGGCATGGCACCGGGCTCCTTCGCGGCGACGGCCACCGACATCTTCCAGGAGGGCCTGCGCATCCCCCCCACCAAGCTCTTCGACCGCGGCGAGCCGGTGCAGGACATCTGGCGGATCATGCTCGCCAACCACCGCACACCGGACAACTCCTGGGGCGACCTGCACGCCATGGTGGGTTCGCTGCGGGTGGGGGAGCGGCGGGTCGGCGGCCTCATCGCCGAGCGGGGTGTCGACGGGCTGAACGAGGCCTTCGAGCAGGTCTTGGACTATGCCGAGGCGTACATGCGCTCGGAGATCGCTGGCCTCCCCGACGGCATCTACACCGGCGAGGACTGCATGGAGGACGACGGCATCTCGGACCGCTCCTACTGGATCCGCTCTCGGATCATCGTGGAGGGCGACGAGCTGATCTTCGACTACTCCAAGTCCGATGAGCAGGCCATCGGGCCCATCAACGCCCCCTATGTCGTGACGCTGTCGGCCTCGCTGAACGGCCTGCTGTACGTCCTGGCCCGCGACGTGCCGGTCAACGCCGGCATCGTGCGCCCCATCAAGGTGGTTGCCCCGGCGGGGACCATCACGTGCGTGCGCCTGCCCGGGCCGTGCGTGGGCGGCCAGACCGAGTTCCAGCCGCGCATCATGGAACTGGTGCTGGGCCAGATCCTCAGCCAGATCCTCCCCGAGCGGGCCGCCGCCGCCAGCGGCAACACCTCGCTCAACTTCCTGTTCGGGGGCGTCGACCCCCGCAACGGCGAGTACTACGCGCACTATCACTTCGAGGGCATGGGCTGGGGCGGCCGGGCCGAAAGCGACGGCAACAGCGCCCAGATCGTGCCGCATGCCAACTGCCGGAACACGCCCGTGGAGATCTTCGAGACCAAGTGGCCGTGGGTGCACGAGGAGTACTGCCTCAACGACGACACCGCCGGCGCGGGCCGTCATCGCGGCGGACTAGGCGTGCGGCGCGTCATGGAGGTGGCGGGTGAGGTGATCACCGTGAGCGCCCTGTCCGAGCGCATGAAGCGCTCGCCGTGGGGCCTGTTCGGCGGTCGCGAGGGCAGCCGCACGGCGTTGGAGGTGGCGCCCGCGGGCAGCGACGACTACGAGACCTTCCAGGACGCCTTCGGGTTGATCTCGCCGTCGAAGTTCACGAACATCCGCCTGCGCCGGGGCGACCGGGTGCGGATCACGTCCCCCTCGGGCGGTGGCTACGGCGAGCCGCTCGAACGGGTCCCCGCCAAGGTCCTCGCCGACGTCGAGCTGGGATTCGTGAGCCGCGAGTCCGCGGAGGCGACCTACGGCGTGGTGATCGACAGCACGGCGGGGGGCGGCGTGGCCGTCGACGAGGCCGCCACCGCCGCGTTGCGAGGGAGCATGGGCGATGGCGTGGCATGAGCTGAACAAGAACTGGCACGACACGACGGTCGACTACTGCGACGTGTGCGGCAACCTGCTCATCGCCCGCTACTGGAGCTTCACCGAAGCCGACGGTGACCGGACGCAGCGCTGTTGCGACGAGACCTGCGAGCGCCTCTACCACCGGCTGCGCCGCCTGGAGGAATCGCCCCCCGGGTCCTAGTTCCGGGTGCTTCGAGGATCGCTACCGTCGCCGCCATTCCGGCGAAGGCCGGAATCCACGCACAGCGCTCGGAGGAATCGGCCCCGGCTCCTGAGCCCGGACTTCGGCCAGGTCGCGGCCGTGCTGTAGTTTCGCGCTGACGCCCGGGGGCGGTGCGGTGCACCATAGGGAGGCACGAAGGATGCAAGGCGGCTGGCAGGTCGGGATCGACACGGGCGGGACCTTCACCGACCTGGTGGCGGTGCGGGGGGATGAGCAGCGCATCGCCAAGGTTCCCTCCACCCCCTCGGCGTTCGATCAGGGGGTCCTCGATTCGATCGTCGCGGCCGGCATCGAGGTTCCCGAGATCGAGATGATCGCCCACGGCACCACGGTCGCCACGAACGCCGTGATCACCCAGCGGGGCGCCCCCACGGCACTGCTGACCACCAGGGGTTTCCGGGACGTGCTGGAGTTGCGCCGCCACAACCGGGGCGATCCCTACGACATCCAGTGGGATCCGCCGCCGCCGCTGGTGGCGCGCCGCAACCGCTTCGAGATCGACGAGCGGCTGGACTACGCGGGTGACGTCGTGACCCCCCTCGACACCGAGCAGGTCCAGGCCGCGGCCCGACTGGCGTCGCGCCGGGGCATCACCACCTTCGCCATCGCGTTCCTGCACTCCTACGTGAACCCGGTCCACGAGGCCCAGGCTGCCGAGATCGTTGCGGCCGAGGTACCGGGTGCGTTCGTCAGCACCTCCGGTGCGCTGCTGCGGGAGCCGCCGGAGTTCGAGCGCACGTCCACGACGGTGCTGAACGCCTACCTCGCGCCGGTCGTCAGCGACTACCTCACCGCCCTGGAGAGCCGGCTGCGCGCCGCCGGTTTCGGTGGCCGGCTCTACGTCATGCACTCCGGCGGCGGGCTGCTGACCGTCGAGAGCGCCTCGCGGTTCCCGGCCCGCCTGCTGACCTCGGGTCCCGCCGCCGGGGCGAAGGCCGCCGAGGGCGTTGCCGCCTCCACGGGCACCGCCGGCGGCGTCGTGGCGGCCGGCGTGCTCGCCTCCTCGGAGGGCCTGGAGGAGGTCATCTCGCTGGACATCGGCGGCACCAGCGCCGACATCGCCGTCGTGCAGGGCGGTCGGGCGGACATCGTGCACGAATTCTCGCCACGGTTCGGCCAGCCCGCACGCTTCCCGGCCATCGACCTCATCACCATCGGAGCCGGCGGGGGATCGCTCGCCTGGGTCGATGCCGGGCGCCTGCCGCACGTCGGACCCCAGAGCGCCGGGGCCGACCCGGGGCCGGCCGCCTACCTCCTCGGCGGCACGCAGGCAACCGTCACCGACGCCAACGTCGTGGCCGGGCGCCTCGTCGCCGACGTCGGGCTGGCCGGCGGCATCACCCTCGACACCGAGGCGGCGCACCGGGCCGTCGGCGCCTTCGCCGAGGAACTGGGGCTCAGCGTGACCGACGCCGCCCTGGGGATCATCGACATCTGCAACAACAACATGGCGCGCTCGATCCGCGTCGTGACCGTCGAGCGGGGGCTCGACCCGCGCAACTTCACCCTGGTCCCCTTCGGCGGCGCCGGGCCGCTGCTGGCCGCCGAACTGGCCGACGTGCTGGGCATCAGGAAGATCGTCGTGCCGCTGGCGCCGGGTGTGACCTCGGGCCTGGGATGTCTCTACGTCGACATCACGCACGACATCGGTGAGGCGCTGATCTGCGAGTTGACCGATGCCGACCAAGCCCGCCTGCAGGAGGTCTTCGACCGTCTGGCGGGGACGATGCGGCAACGACTCACCGATGACGGTGTCGCCGCCGACCGCCAGCGCCTCGAGTACTCCATCGACCTGCGCTATCTGGGCCAGGTGCGGGCCCTGACGGTGGAGTTGGAGACCGGCACGGTTCCGGATCGTTTCGCCGAGGAGTACCGCGAGATGTTCTTCGAGGAGTACGAGCGGCAGTTCCATTCGGTGGCGGTGGACATCCCCACCGAGATCTCGGCGCTGCGGGTGCGCGGCGTGCGCCGGTCCGAGCGGCCGCACATCCCGTTCAGCGGTTCGACGGCGCCACTGCGCACCGTCGAACGTCCGGTGCTGACGCGCGACGGCGAGGTCACCGCCCGCGTCGCCGAACGCGGCCGCCTCCACGTCGGCAGCCGACTCTCCGGGCCGCTCATCCTGACGCAGGAGGACTCCACCACGTGGGTGCCGCCGCACTGGGAGGTGGAGGCCGACAAGCTCGGCAACCTGCAGATGGCCCGGTCCGAGTGAGAGAGACCTGAACGAGGGAGGGGCCTGAATGAGAGATACCTGCATGAGGGAGGGAGCCCCATGAGCCTGCGAGTCGTGGAAACCGCATCCAGCGAGTCGATGGGTCTCCGCCAGCGAGATCCGATCCTCTTCCAGGTCCTCAACAGCGCCTTCAGCAGCATCGTGGACGAGATGAGCGCGCTCACGATGCGGGCCGCCTTCTCGCTGGTGGTCAGCGAGGGCGGCGACTACTCCGGCACCATCAGCAACCGCCACGGCGACCTCATCGCCTCGGGCGTGCGCGACCTGGCGGCGCACCTGGGGACCCACCCGTTCACCATCAAGGGGATGCTGGACTGGATCGGCACCGACCCCGAGGAGTACTTCCGCCCCGGCGACGTCGTGCTGATCAACGACCCGTACATCGGGGGCACGCACCACAACGACATGCGGGCCGTCATGCCCTTCTACTTCGACGGCTCGCTGGCCGGGTTCGTGCAGAACTCCATGCACTGGACCGACATCGGCGGGCACGTGCCGGGCACCTTCGACTCCAACTCCCGCAGTTCCTACGGCGAGGGCCTGGCGGTGCCGCCGATCCACGTCGTGCGCGAGGGGGTCTTCCAGCCGGAGGTGTCGAACCTCATCCTGCGCAACGTGCGCATGGCCGACACGGCCCGCGGCGACCTGCTGACCTCCATCGGCGCGGTCCGCCTCGGCGAGCAGCGGCTGCAGGCGCTGGCCCGGCGCTACGGCACGGAGATGATCCTGGCCGCCATGGACGAGTTCATCGAGTACTCCGAGGACCTGCTGCGCGCCGAGTTCGCCAAATTGCCCGACGGGCCGGTGGAGGTGGAGTCACTGCTGGATTGCGACCCGGCCGCCGATTCCGACGAGCCGCTGTCGGCGCACATGGTGCTGACCGTGCACGGCGACCGGGCCACGATGGACTTCTCGGGCTCCAGCCCTCCGGCGACGGGGGCGGTGAACTCGACACGGTCGGTGACGCTGTCCGCGGCGGTCGTGACGATGAAGATGATCTTCCCGCACATCCCCATGAACCAGGGCGTGTTCCGGGCCATCGACTTCGTGCTGCCGCCGGGGTTGCTCTTGAGCGTGGAGTTCCCCGCCCCGGTGTCGGGTTGCGCGGCGGGCGTGTATCCCGCGGTGTGCGACCTGGTGCTGAAGGCGTTCATGCACCTCGCGCCGGAGCGGTCCATGGCCGGCCCGACGGGGCTCATCAACACCATCACGGCGGGTTACGACCCGCGCCCCGGCTACGAGCGGGAATTCGTCATGTACCTGTGGCTCGAGGGTGGCTGGGGCGGCCGGGCCGCTGTCAAGGACAACGCCACCGCCATGACCACCTTCGCCACCACCGCCATGAACCAGCCGGTCGAGTTGCAGGAACGGCTCTTCCCCGTGCTGTTCGACTGCTACCGCATGGAGACCGACAGCGCCGGGGCCGGCTGGTCGCGGGGCGGATTGGGCGTCACCCGCCGCTGGTACCTCACCCACGGCGACGGTGTGCTGTCCGACCTCGGCGATGGCGAGAAGTTCGGGCCGTGGGGATTCGCAGACGGCCGCGATGCCCGGCCCAACAAGTTCATGTACGCCCCCGGCACCGATGACGAGGTCAACGTGGGGATGTTCTGCACCAACCTGCCGATCCGCCGGGGGGAGATCCTGGACTGCTTCCAGCCGGGGGGCGGCGGCTACGGGCACCCGCTGACGCGCCGCATCAGCCACGTCCTCGACGACCTCCGCGACGGCTACATCAGCATTGAGGGTGCCCGCCGCGACTACGGCGTGGTGGCGACCCACGACGCCGATGCCGACGACTTCGTCCTCGACGCCACCGCCACCGCCGCCCTGCGGGCCGGCTACGAGGAGGGCCCCGAGTTCCCCGACGGAGGGAGTGGATGATGTCCGGCGAATTCGAGGGCAAGGTGGCGATCGTCACGGGCGGGGCGCGCGGCATCGGCGGTGCGATCGCCGATGAGATGGTCGCCCGGGGGGCCACGGTGGCGTCGTTCGACCTCATCGAGCCCGACGAACCCCGCGAGGGCGTCCTGGATCTGGCCGTCGACGTCTCCGACGCCGAGTCCGTGCGAACCGCAACAGCGGAGGTCGTGGCTCAGTGCGGTCGCATCGACGTGCTGTTCAACAACGCCGGCATCCAGCGGGCCGCGCCGACGCACATGATGGATCCCGAGGTCTGGAACCTGGTGGTGGGGATCCACCTGGGCGGGATGTTCCTGTGTAGCGCCGCGGCGATCCCCGAGATGCGCAAGGCCGGCGGCGGGGCGATCGTGTCCACCGCGAGTGCGGCGGGCATCGTGGGCATCCCCGGCCGCGCCCCGTACTCGGCGGCCAAGGCCGGCATCATGGGGCTGACCCGGTCGCTCGCCGTGGAGGTGGCGCCGCATGGCATCCGGGTCAACGCCATCGCCCCCGGATTCACGCGCACGCCTCTCGTCCAGCAGGCGCTCGACGACGGCTCCCTCACCGAGGACTGGATGCTGCTGGAAGTTCCCCTGGACCGGCTGGCCAGCGCCGGCGAGATCGCCCGCCCGGCGGTGTTCCTGGCGGGGGAGGGCGCGGCCTACATCACCGGCCAGTGCATCGTCGTGGACGGTGGCTGGACGATCCAGGGAGTGTCGGACCGGCCCGACTGGCTCGACGTCTAGCGCCGCCCGCCGTCGAGGCGAGGCGGCGGCTGCTCAGGTGCGGTAGCGGCCGGGTTGTCCCCAGTTGCTGCGGCGGTCGCGGTGGCCGAAGGACCGGCCCAGGTCGACCTCGGCGAACTCGGCGGGGGATTCCCCCGTCGTGGCGTACTCGTAGAGCGCCGTCTGGTAGACCGCGCTCAGCGCAGACGCCACGACGGCGCCGAAGATCATCAGCAGCCCGCCGACGATGACGCCGAAGACGCCGAGGGGCCCCGAGCCCAGGAAGATGGCGATGAGCAGGCCCGGCAGCATGAGGACGAAGCCGACGATTGACAGCCCCGCCTGGGCGATGAGGTTCTCGCCCCACGTCCTGCGCAGGAGGTTCTTGGAGCGTCCGAGGGCGCCGAACGGTCCGGTCCCCTCGGCGATGATGATCGGCATGACCAGGAAGGTCATGACGCGCCACGCCAGGTCGAGGAGGCTGCCGAACAGGGCGCCGACGATTCCGGCGCGGTCTCGTGCCGCGTTCTGGATGACGTTGATGATGATCCCCACCACGAGGGCCACGATCGCCCAGGGAGCGATGGCGCCGATGCGCTTCCATGCCCCGCGGACGGCGCTGGCAACGGTGGGATCGCCGCCGGTGAGACGCTCGCGGGCGCCGTGGACGAGGGCGCCCTGGAAGAAGTACACGGCGATGGCGGCCACGATGACCCCCAGGATGATCAGCAGCGTCGACCCGCCGCCGATCTGGAGATCGCTCAGCCCGTCGGACGGGTCGTAGTTGATGAGCACGATGAGACCGAAGACGATCCCGGCGATGATCAGCGACGCCACCCCGCCCAGGACCGGCAGCCACATCAACTCCTTGTCCTTGCGCAGCACGCGCCAGGACGTCTTGCCGAGTTCCCAGGATCGTCCGAAATACCCCATCAGGTCTCTCCTCGCCGTCGCTACTGCTTCACCGCTGCCCACCAGGACCGCAATCCAGGCCGCTCGCCGGGCAGCCGCCTTCCCGCAGCGTAACCGCTCGGTACCCCGGCGGTCAGGCGGTCACGTCGACGACAACCCGGCCGCGGACCTTGCCCGCCAGGATGTCGGCGGCCACCTGCGGAACCTCGCCGAGGGGCACCTCGCTGGTGATGGAATCCAGGATCCCGGCGTCGAGATCGGCGGCCAGGCGGGCCCATGCCTCATCGCGGCGGGCAGCCGGCTGGTAGACGCAATTCACGCCGAGCAGGCTGACGCCCCGGAGGATGAACGGGAACACGGTCCCGGTGAGATCGGAGCCGCCGGCCAGGCCGCAGGCCGCCACGCAACCGCCCGGCTCGAGCGCGGCGATGAGGTTCACGAGCGTGTGGCTGCCGACCGTGTCGACCCCGGCGACCCAGCGGGGTCGCGCCATCGGCCGCCCGCCCGGTTCGCTCAGCTCGCTGCGATCGAGGATCTCCGCCGCGCCGAGCGACCGGAGGTAGTCGCCCTCAGTGGCGGCCCGCCCGGTGGAGGCCACGACCTCGTAGCCGAGCCTCGCCAGCACCGCGACGGCCACGCTGCCGACACCGCCGGCTGCGCCCGTGACGATGACCGGGCCGTCGCCGGCGCCGACGCCGTGGTCCTCGAGTGCCATCACGCACAGCATCGCGGTGTAGCCGGCGGTGCCGATGGCGGCCGCGGCCCGGTTGTCGATCGCCTCGGGGAGCCGGGTCAGCCAGGCGGCGTCCACGCTCGCCTTCTGCGCCATGCCGCCCCAGTGCTTCTCGCCCATGTCCCAGCCGTTCACGGTGACCCGGTCGCCGGGTCGCCAGTCGGGATGATCGCTGGACTCGACGGTGCCGGCAAGGTCGATGCCGGGCACGAGCGGCCAGCTCCGCACCACGGGAGCGCCGTTGCAGATCGCCAGACCGTCCTTGTAGTTGACCGTGGAGTAGTCCACGGCGACGGTCACCTCGCGGTCGGGGAGCCGGTCGTCGGCGAGTTGGGTGATGTCGCGGCGGAATCCGTCGTCGGTCTGAGAGAGCAGCAGGGCGGTGAACATGGGGGCCTCCGGGCCGGCGTCGTCGGGTCGGTCCCCGAGCCTATGGCGCGGCCGGCGGGCGCACCGCCCGAGCCGCCGCCCCGGTATCAGATCACGAGTCCCTGGATCTCCGCCACGGGGGCGTAGACCGACGAGCTGCGGGTGACCGCCCCCAGGGGTCCCCGCATCCCGCCGAGGCCGACCGTCGTGAAGCTGCCGGCGAACGTGACGGTCGCGGTGATCCTGCGGCGGTCGCCCGGGGCGCCGTCGGAGGAGTGGCGGTACGTGTACTTGCACGTGCTGAGCGCGTCGCCGAAGCCGGGAATCCACGGTGTCCCCGGCCCGACGCAGGTGACCGAGTCGCCGTTGCCCATGTTCCAGCGCACCACCGTCGGCGTGGCGAAGATCGTGACCACGTAGCCCCAGACCACGATCGTGGTGCTGTAGGTGCGCCAGTACGACGGGGGCAGCCAGAGCCACGTCGGGGTCTGCACGAGCAACCCCCGGTGGTGGCTCGGCGACGTGTTGATGGTCGGCGCGGGCGGGTTGAGGGCACCCATCGCGGAGGAGATGATCGTGGATTGGGTGGGCTGAGGTCGAGGTTTGCTCGGGGCCAGGTTGAGCGTCTGGATGTAGTTCCCCTTGTGGTCGCAGACATCGACGTTGTAGGTGCCGTCGGGCTGGAGCCAGAAGGGACCGCAGTAGTTGAGGCCCCCTCCTGTGTCGACCGGTTCCGGGTCCGGCGTCGTCGGGCGCTCCACCGTCAGCGTCGTGCAGAGGGTCTGCCCGTCGCTGCAGTTCTCCACCTCGGTCGTGTCGGCCGCGGCGATCCCGCTGGTGGCCGCGGCGAGAGCGCCGGCCGTCGTCACCAGGGCGACTCCTGCCCGTGCGCTGTGCCGCCGCCAACGGCGCCGGGCCGTGGCGCGGGTGCCGTTCCGGTCGGACCGGGTGTCGCTCGCGTGTTCAGTTGCATGATGCATCCGTCTGTCCTTCCTGTGTGAATGGCTTGCTCGAAGATCTCCGCGACCCGCCAGGAGTCGCCCTCGCGGCGCATGAGTGCCAGATGCACGACGGTGGCCTGCTCGTCGTTGCGGACCCGGCCGGTCGACACCTCGTACAGAACGGCGGTGTCCACGAAACAGTCGAGGAGTTCGGCGCCGTCGCCGTCCCAGCCCTCGATGTGGACGATGCGCCCGGCACCGTGGTCGGGGGGAAGGCGCAGCGCGATGCCCTCGGTGGCGCGCCCGAGCAGGACCCCGGCTGCTCTGCTGCGCAGCGGTTCGGTGCTGTATCGCGCGATGCCCGGATGCTCGGGGTTGACCGGGTGGCTCGCGGCATCCCAGTAGCTGTCCCAGAAGGACGTGTAGGCGTTCAGGATCGCCGCGGCCAGTTCGGGCGGAGGCCCTGCGCCGCCGGGGGAGGACACCAGGGGGAGGGGTGCCGGCGGATCGTCGGAGTCGGCCGGCCCGACGGTGGTTCCGATGGGGTTGCCGCCCCCGGGATCGCCCGCCGGTGCCCCGGGCGTGCCGCGGGGGCGTGCCGCGGCGGGTCCCGGCTCCGCCGGTCCCGTCGCTTCCCTCGTCGCCGGTGGCGGCGCGTGCGGCTGGGCGACGGTGCCCCCGTTGGCGCCGGCGGTCAGTGGGCGCGACCCCGCAGTGTGCTCAGGGACCTGGCTCGACGACGGGGCCAACTCGGGCGGTCGATCGCCGGTCGGTGTGACGCTCGGGGTCGGGGATCTTGAGCCGCCGCCGACGGGAATCGGACCCTGTTCGGTGGTCTGCGCGCAGGCGGTCGCCAGGAGGGCGGGAATCAGCAGGTGGAACGTGACGCCACGTACGGCGCTGATGAGGGCGACAGGATGACTTTTATGCAATCTCACTGAGTGGAGACTACATCGAGAGACTAGAAAATCATCAAATCACAGGAAACTTATGTCTATTCCTCCACGCGGAGCAGATCAGGTTCGACGTAGATGATCTGCGTGACGGGGACGGCGGCCCGGAGGCGGGCCTCGGTGGCGTCGATGGCGCTCGCCAGCGCGGCCATGTCCAGCCCGGGATCGAAGACGGCCTTCAGGGCGACCAGGAGCTGATCCGGGCCGAGGTGCTGCGTGCGGAGATGGATGATCCGGCGGACCTCGGGCGCGTCCGTGGCGGCCGCCAGGAGTTCCTCCCGGTGCTCCGGCAGGGCGCCCTCGCCGATCAGCAGGCTCTTCATCTCGACTGCCAGAAGGATGGCGATCGTTCCCAGCAGCACCCCGATGCACAGCGTGCCGACGCCGTCCCATACGGCGTTGCCCGTGACGTGTGCCAGTACGACGGCCACGAGAGCGATCACGAGGCCGACCAGGGCGCCGAGATCTTCCAGCAGCACCACGGGCAACTCGGGGGTCCGGCTGCGGCGGATGAAGCGCCACCAGCCCTGGTTGCCTCGCAGCGGGCGCGCCTCGCGAATCGCGGTCCGGAACGAGAGGCTCTCGAGCACGATGCCGACGCCCAGGATGACCACTGCCCACCAGAGTCCCTTGATCTCGTGAGGGTGGCGCACCTTGTCGATCCCCTCATAGATCGCGAAGCCGGCACCGAGCGTGAAGATCACGAGCGCCACGATGAACGACCAGAAATAGCGCTCCCGTCCGTAACCGAAGGGGTGCTCGTCCGACGGCTTCTTCGTGGCGCGCCGCACGCCGAGAAGCAGCAGGGCCTGATTGCCGGCGTCGGCGACGGAGTGGATCGCCTCGGCCAGCATGGAGGAGGAGCGCGTGAAGGTGAACCCCACGAACTTGGCCGCGGCGATGCCCGAGTTGGCCAGCAACGCGGCGACGACCGACTTGGTGCCGACTTCAGCGGCCATCGGTCATCCGGGCGAGCCCAGCGGTGTGAGACACGACACCATCGCTAGCACAACGATCCCCGCTGCGGCGTGACATGGGGCGCGCCGTTAGGCTGATCTCATGGCCGACAGCAACGGATCGCAGGCCACAGGCCACGTGCGGCTGACCCGGAACGGCGATGTCGGTGAGGTTCTGCTGGACAATCCGGCCCGCCGCAATCCGCTGGGCCTGGCGGTCCTGCGCGATCTCATCGCCGCCGTCGGCGAACTCGGCGCCGACCGCGACGTCAGCGTCATCGTCATCGCAGGGACCCCGCCGGCATTCAGCGCCGGCCACGACCTCGCCGAGATGACCGACCGCACCGGCGAGTTCTACGACGAGCTGTTCGACGCCTGCTGCGAGCTGATGGCGCAGATCCGCGACGTGCCCCAGCCGGTCATCGCCGCCGTCGACGGCATCGCCACCGCGGCCGGCTGCCAGCTGGTGGCGGCTTGCGACCTGGTCGTTGCAACCGAGGGAAGCCGGTTCGCCACGCCGGGCGTCCGCATCGGGTTGTTCTGCTCGGTGCCGATGGTGCCCCTCTCCCGGGCGATCGGCCGCAAGCGGGCCATGGAGATGCTGCTGACGGGCGACTTCATCGATGCCGCCACCGCCGCCGATTGGGGCCTCGTCAACAAGGTGGTGCCGGCCGGCGAGTTGCAGGACGCCGTGGCCGACCTGGCGAGCCGGATCAGCCGTTTCAGTTCCGGGGTCGTGGCGATCGGCAAGCGCGCCTTCTACGACCAACTCGACCGCAGCGAGCCCGAGGCGTACCGGTACACCCAGAGCGTCATGGCCGCGAATGCCGCAATGGGCGACGCTCAGGAGGGCATCGGGGCATTCCTCGAGAAGCGGTCACCGGTCTGGCCGGCGGGCGACCGGCCCGATGACGACCCGGCGACGATCCCCGCCCCCGCGGCGGGCTAGCGATGGCGGTGGTGGTGCAGCCGGCCCGGTTGGCGGTCTAGAGCGTGGCAAAGCGCAAGCGGCGGCCGCTGGTGCGGTCGGCCTCGGTGAAGCCGGGCATCGTGGGGCCGCCCCGGCCGGTGCCCCGGCAGATCCAACGCCCGCCCTACATCGGCAAGCCCGGCGGCGAACCCGGGCCGGCGCGCATGGCCGCCGTGCGGTCGGCGGCCGAGATCGAGGCGATGCGGCGAGCGGGCGCCGCGGCGGCCGAGGTTCTCATGATCGCCGGCGCGCACGCAGTCCCGGGAGTCAAGACCGACGCCATCGATGCGATCGTCCACGCCGAGGTGCTCGACAGGGGCGCCTATCCCAGCCCTCTCGGCTACCGGACGTTCCCGAAGTCGGTGTGCACGTCGGTCAACGAGGTCATCTGCCACGGGATCCCCGACAGCCGCCCGCTCGCCGCCGGCGACGTCGTGAACATCGACGTGACCGTCTATCTCGACGGGGTGCACGGCGACACGTCGTCCATGTTCTGCGTGGGAGATGCCGATGCCGAGAGCCTCCGGCTGGTGCGCGAGACCCGTCGGTCTCTCGACGCCGCCATCGCCGTGGTCGCCCCCGGCGTGCCGGTGAGTGCCATCGGCAGGGCGATCGAGTCGGTGGCACGCCCGGGGCGCCTCGGGGTGGTGCGCGAGTTCGTGGGCCACGGGGTCGGGACGGACTTCCACGGGAACCTGCAGATTCCGCACTATCACGACCCGCGTAACTCCCTGCCGCTGGCCGAGGGAATGACGTTCACGATCGAGCCCATGTTGACGCTGGGCAGCCCGCAGGTGGAGTTGTGGGACGACGGCTGGACGGCGGTGACCGCTGATCGGTCCCGGTCGGCGCAGTTCGAACACACGCTCCTGGTGACAGCCGACGGTGTCGAGATCCTGACCGTGACCGCCGACGGCCACTGCGCCCATGAGGGGTCGGTGGCGTCGGCCCCGGGAGCCCGCGCCGGCTGAGAGGCGGCGTCTCCGGCGGGCGCAGCCGGACAACGCCGACCCGCACGGGCACCGGCTAGGAAACACCCTCCGGGGTCTCCCACCACCAGGCGAGTCCCGAGACGCCGACGCCGGCGGTTGCAACGAGAGCCCCACCGAACCCGCCGATGAAACTGGTGGCCGGCTGGGTCTCCGCGGTGACGGCCTCCAGCAGCGACCGGGCGTCGTCCGGCGCGCCGGCATGCACCGCCGCCACGTGCAGTGCGTGGACCTCCGGCGGGCGGCTCTGGTGCCACTGATCCAGGATCCGCCGGTGGGCGCCTGCCGTGCTGCGGCTGGGAAGCAGCCGGCGGATCCGCCCGTCGTGGACGTCGAACAGCGGCCTGACGCCCAGGCGGTCGCCTGCCCGCCCCGCCATGGCGGGGATCCGCCCGCTGCGCACGAGTTGGTCGAGCCCGCCCAGGACGCCCATCAGATGCGCCCGGGACGCCACTCGCCGGGCCACGTCGGCGACCTCGGTGAGGTCGGCCCCGCGGCGGGCCGCGGTGACCGCGGCATGGACGGCGAGTGCCTGCCCGCCGGCGGCATTCGCGGTGTCCACCACGACGGTGCGTCCACCGGCCTCACGCGCCCCGAGCACGGCTGACTGATGGCAACTCGACAGCTTTCCCGACAGCGTCAGCACGAGGACACCGTCGGGGCCCTGGCGTTCGCTCACGGCGCGGGCGAATGCGCCGGGGCCCGGAGCTGCGGTGCTCAACGCCCCCGCCGCGAGGAGGTCGGTCGGAGTCAGGGCGTCGTCGGCCATCTCCTCGCCGTCGACGGTGAGCAGGATGGGAACGACGCCGACATCGAGCTCGCGCTGCAGCCCCTGGGGCAGCGCCGCGGCGCTGTCGGTGACGACGGCGACGGTCACGGTCCTGCAGGGACGGTCCGCGCCCGCAGTGCCCCCGATGGTCCCCGGTGCGCCGCGGTCATCGATCCGGGCCGTCGGCGGGCTCGACGCGCGAGTCGGCTCGGACCGCCCAGGCGCTCCCGACGACGAGTATCCCCGACGCGAGGAGAACCAGCCTGGTCCCGCTGAGGGTCCAGGCGTCGAAGATCCTCACCTCGTCGAGGGCGTCGCCGATCGCGCCGGCGACGGCGGCGGCGAGCCCGAGGGCCATCCGGATGACCATGTGGAAGGCGGCGAAGGCGACCCCCCGCTCGTCGTCGCCGGTACCCGCCTGCAGGGCCGTCATGCCCGACGTCAGCGCAACCGTCGCCGCCAGCCCGAAGCCGAACGCCCCCAGGTACGTCAGCCAGAGGTCCGGGCTGAGGCTCATCGTCGCCACGAGCGCACCCATGGCCAGCGTCCCGAAGCGGGTCACCTCCATCAGCGGACCCCGAAGGCGGGTCACGAGGATCAGTCCGGCGCCGGCTCCCACACCGAATATCGCGATCAGCACCCCGAACTCCAGGTTGGTGGCTTCCAACTCTTCCCGGACGAGGCTGAGCCCCAGCGAGAACAGCGCCCCCAACCCGAGAGCGACGGCCGCCGCCGCCGGCATGACCGAGCGGACCAGGGGGATGCGCGTCGCGTCGCGCAGACGCCCCACGTTGGTGCTTTCCACAGAGACGCCGGTCGGTCGCCCGAGGGGCGCCATCCGGGCGATGAGCATCGCCGAGACCAGGTAGGTCAGGGCGTCGATCCAGAACACGACGGCGTGCGGGCGCGACGCCAGCCAGCCCTGGTCGGCGAACGGCAGGAGGGTCAGGACGGCGAACGCGCCGGCGCCGATCGGGATGCTGCCGAACGAGGAGCCCAGCATCAGGCTGTTGGCGGTCGGGAGATCCTCGGAGTCGGCGAGGGCCGGGACCGAGGCGTCGCGCGCCGAGAGGAAGATGACGCTGGCCGCCTCCAGGACGAACGCCCACAGGTAGATCCACCACAGCTGCGCGATGAGGGGGATGATCGCCACGATCCCCAGGCGCAGAAGGTCCGTCGCCAGCATCGTCCGGCGCCGGTCCCAGCGCAGCGAGACCCGAGCGGCGACCGTCCCGCCCAGCGCCGCAGGCAGCAGGCGCAGCGTCAGGATCCCACCCACTGCGCTGGTCGAGGAGGTCACCTCCCACGCCAGGGCCATGAGCGCGAACGTCGCCATCCAGTCGCCCAGCCCCGAGATGCCCTGCCCGATGAGGAGGCGGCGGAAGTCGTTGCCCGCCAGGACGCGCCGCAGGGAACTCATGGTGTGCCGTCGTTGTCGAAGAGCAGGCGCCGCAGCAGGACCTGCGCCCTCCGTCCCGCCGGCGGCAGGGAGTTGTTGCCGGTCAGGCGCTTGAGGAGCATGGGAGCGACGACCAGCGATCCTGCCAGCGCCGCATCCCCATCGCCCAGCGACACGGCCAGCAGCGGCACCGCCGGCATCGAGAGGAACGACACCAGGCCGGTGTGGCGCACCAGGCGCCCAACGGCGAGTCCCGCCAGCAGGAGCGCGGTGCCCGGCCAGAACAACACGGCCAGGGCCCCCATGGCCGGTGACACGCCGCGCCCCCCGGCGCCCCGCAGGAACGGCGACCAGTTGTGCCCGGCGACGGCCGCTCCGGCGGCGAGCGCCCCGACGACCGGCGCCGAGCCCGCCGCCAGCACCCCCGGCGCCGCCTTGGCGACGTCCATGATCCCCCCGATGGCCAGGGGGGCGAAGCCGGCGACGCGGTACAGCGCGGTTCCCGAGACCGTCCCGGCACCGACCGTACGCAGGTCCGTGCCTGCCACGGACTGCGCCATCAGGTTGGAGAAGGGGATCGCCCCGAGGACGAAGGAGACGATCACGATCCGCGCCGCGGGTGCCACGAGATAGTCCTCTGTCACCAGCAGCGATGCGGCCGACAGCAGCACAGCCAGCGCGGACGCCGCCACCAGGAGTCGAAGGGCGCCGGTGCGCCGGCGCAGGATTGGAGTCCCCCGTGGCTCTGTGCGGACTCGCGGCGAGTCGCGGCTCACGTTCCGGTGACCAACTCGATCTCACCGGGCGGGATCGAGCCGGTGGTCTCGCCGATGATCGCGCCCGTGTGCCCGGTGGCGGCCAGGGCGCCGATGAGGTCGTCGGCGGACTCGCGGGGGCATGCCAGCAGCAGCCCGCCGGAGGTCTGCGGGTCGGCAAGGACGTTCAGAATCTCGGCGCCGGCGTCGGAATCGGATGCTCCGAGCCGCAGGTGGGGCCGCACGGCGGCGATATTGCGGCCGGTGCCGCCGGGAACGTGGCCCGCGGCGGCGAGAGTCTCGACATCCGGCAGGAGGGGCACCGCCGTCGCGTCCACCAGCGCCCCGACCCGGCTGGCAGCGCACAATTCTCGTAGGTGCCCGAGGAGCCCGAACCCGGTGACGTCGGTGGAGCCCGTCACCCCCGCCTCGATCGCGGTGGCGGACGCCGCGGCGTTCAGCCGGCACATCTCGTGCACCGCCGCGTCGAGGGTGCTCGCCGGTAGGGCCGGGTCGCCGGGTGGGAGGCGCTTGTGAGCGGTCGTGATGACGCCCGTACCCAGGGGCTTGGTCAGCACGAGTAACTGGCCGGTCCGGGCCCCGTCGGAGCGCAGGAGCCGATCGGGATCCACCTCGCCGGTGACAGCCTGGCCGTAGACCGGCTCGGGACCCTCGGTCGTGTGGCCCCCGGCGATGGCCCAGCCCCCCTCGGACGCGGTCTCGGCACCGCCGCGCAGCACCTCGGCGAGAAGCTCCAGCGGTAGCCGCTCCCGGGGCCAGACCACCAGGTTGAGGGCGAACAGGGGGCGCCCACCCATGGCGTACACATCGCTGGCCGCGTTGGCAGCGGCGATGCGGCCCCACGTGTGCGCGTCGTCGGTGACCGGCGGGAAGAAGTCGACAGTCGACACGAGGGCGCGGCCGTCCGGCCGGCGCCAGACGGCGGCGTCATCGCCGGTGCCGATCACCAGATCGGGATGGGTCTGCTGTTGGAGTGAGCGCAGGACCTGCGTCAGGTCGTCGGGACCGAGCTTGCCGGCTCAACCCGCGCCGTGGCTGTACTGCGTCAGGCGGTGCGTCATGGGGATTGTCTCGTGGCTGGTCGCGGCGGAATGCGCCGGTGCCCGCCAAAGCTAGTTCTCGTCGCCCGGCGCGGCCGTATCGCCCGTCGTGCCCGCTCCGCCGCCCGTTCTCCCATCGGCGACAAGCCGGGGGCGCCGGCGGCGATCAGCGCTGGCAGGTGGGGCAATAGCTGGTGGTGCGGGCGTCGAGGATGCGGGTGCGCAACTCGGTTCCGCAGCGGTGGCAGGGCTCGCCGCCGCGGCCGTAGCAGTCGAGGTGGGCGAAGTTGTCGCCTCCGGAGCCCAGGAGAGTGCGGTAGTCGCGGAACGTGGTGCCCCGATGGGCGACGGCCTGGCGCAGCACCTCGCCGATGGCCGCGTGGAGGGCGGCCGCCTCCGATTTGGTGATGCGGCGTTTGGCGGGGTTGATGCACGCTCGCCACAGAGCCTCATCGGCGTAGATGTTGCCGAGTCCCGCCACGGGTCGCTGACTCAGGAGTTGCGTCTTGACCCGCCGCCGGCTCTGCCGCAGCGCCTCCCAGAGCCCCACCGGGGTGAATTCATCGCCGAGTGGCTCGGGGCCCAGGCGGGCGAGTGTGGGAATCGTCTCGTAGCAGCCGGCCGGGACCAGCCGCACCCGCCCGAAGCGTCGCACGTCGTGGAGTTCCAGGACGGTCCCGTCGTCGAGGCCCCACCAGGCCCGCACGTAGGTGTCGCTGGGGGGTGTGTCAGCGGTGAACTGCAGCCGTCCCGTCATGCCGAGATGCACGACCAGTTCACGCTCGCCGCTGAGTTCGATGAGCAGGTACTTGCCGCGTCGCGAGACACCGCCGACCGTCGCCCCCGTCGCACCCCGTGCCGGCAGGAACTTCTCGCTGGGGTGGCTGCCGGCCTCGACGACCGTCCGGCCAACCAGCCGCGGTTCGGCCTCGCGGCGGATCGTCTCGACCTCGGGAAGTTCAGGCATGGCGGAACCCACCGCTTCGTCGCGTGCCGGCCACAGGTCAACCAGACAAAGTCAATGCCACGAGGGCATTGGCGACACCGGGGAATTAGCGCCGAGGATACGCTCGATCCTCGTCGTGAGGTGCTCCGATCCTCGATACCGCAGCCCAGTATCGACGAGCATTCCTTCAGCGGACACCATTCACAGGCCGAGCGCCGTGATGAACGCCTCAGCTTCCTCGTCGCTAATGGACTCGTCTTGGAGTGTCTCGATGTCGATGACGACCCCGATGCCCTGTTCCTCGGCCAGTTCGGCTAGCGAGCGCGTGGTCCAGAATTCGCCAACCCCTGGGCTGACCGCGCGCCGCGGCGTTCGACGACTTCGATTGACTCCCCGGAGACGATGTCCGCCTCATCGGTGTACATGACCTGGCCTCCTCCGGCTCTACCCGAAGACGTGTCGGTACTGGGTGCAGGTGTCTTCCAGTGACGGAGGGCACGGCAGTCGCAACGTGTTCTTGCGGCACATGTCCGCCAGCGTCCGCACGTGGGGAACACAGTCTCGGGGGCGGTCAAGGCGCGGGTAGTCACCCTTGCTCTCCTCGACCAACTGGCCGTCGAGGTACGCCAACCAGGTCTCGATATTCCAGGTCGGCACGCAGATCACAACCTGGTCGGCGTCGCTGGCTGGGGTGATCTGCCGCTCAGCGCAGGCGGTGTCGAGCGACGCTCGGCGACCGGCAACGCCTTTGTCGTCGCCATCGATCATCACGACGAGATATGCCTTCTCGCCGCGCTTCGACCGCACACCCCGAAGCTCGTTGGGGAACTGCTCGCGGACGTACTGCTCGGCTGATCCCTTTCCCGACGGCGACTTTACAACGCGAAAATCGCGCAGTTGCCAGCCGAGTGCGGTGAGGAGTTTCTTCGCGAAGGCCTCGTGCTGCGCGTCTTCGCAGAGCAGAACGATCCGGACGTTCCGGCTCACGCGAGCCAGCCGCGAGCCAGTTGTTCCGAGAGCTTCAGCCCCTCGCTGGCCGCGAGCGCCTTGAGCGGACGTGCGCTAACGGCGGTGGAGGACTCACGGACGAAGAGCACGCCCCGGTCCGGTCCGAGGTAGTCGATGAGTTCGGGATGGTGCGAGCAGACGACCGCTTGAGACGGCGTCCTGTCGCAGAGGTCCACGAGTTCGAGCAGCCACGGTTGGATTTCGGCGAGTGTCAGGAAATTGTCGGGCTCGTCGAGGAACAGGACCACTCCGGCGCCCGCCTGGCGGAGATAGAGCAGTGCGTATAGCACCACGAGTGCCCGCTGGCCGTCGGACAACTCGTCGAAGCGCAGCTTGTAGTTGGGCCCGCCGGAAACACCGTCACCTGAGAAGTCAAGCATCAGTGCTCGGCTGTCCAGGCCGGACTGCTGGAGGTGAACGTTGTTGAATCCGTTGATCAACGCTCGCAGCGCCTCGACGTGGGCCACGGACGAAGCGGGGTTCTCCTGCACGGCATGTCGATACCAGTCGACGAAGTTCTCGGCGTGGCGAGCCAGGAGTCGATCCTCCTGGGTGGACTCGGCGCGGAGCAGCGCCGGGCGGATATCGCACACCACCGTCGCCCCCATGGCGTTCTTGAACGCCGTCAGTCGGGTGTTGATCGGCTGTGCGACGACGCGTGCGAGCGCGGACTCGGTCCAGTCTGTCTTAAAGGTCGGACCTTCCGATCCGTCGTCGCGGTAGAGCGTTACGTCGCCCATCTCGCACTTGAACAGCATCGTGCGACCTGCGCCGAGACTCTCCCAGGTGACACGGGACCGCCGCCCGTCGTCGGCGTGCTCGATCTCCAGCCGGTACCGGAACGACTCCTCGCCGACTTCGACGTCGATCTCGAACACCTGCTTGGGATTCGTCTGCCATCGTGTCAGCGTCGATGGGTGAAATGCGATCTGGTCAGTGATCTTGGCCTCGGCCGAGAGCAGCTTGCGGAGTCCGTAGACGACATCGAGCACGGCTGTCTTGCCGGACCCGTTCGCGCCGAGAAGCAGAACCGTCTCCTGGAGTTCCAACTCGAAGTTCTGGAGGCACTTGTAGTTGTGCACGTAGATCCGCCTCAGCATGCATGTCATCGTACCTCCACCCCGCTGAGGCTCGGTTTGCCCGCCTCGGGGCGATCGGCGTCGCGGACCCGGTCGGAACGGCGCCAGCCAAGCCGATCTCGCGCACGGCGGTTGAGCACTCGCGGCGTCGCCTCGGACGCTTTTGCTGCGCCTGCGCCCGTGATATCGGATCGGGCGGCGCCGGGTTATTGGCGCCAACGTGGAGTCTCAGCTACGGGGCGATGCGCCGGTTGATCTGCCGGATGGCGTCGACTGCATCCCTGCCTGCTTCCGGATCGAGGATGTCCTCGTTCAGGCGTGCTGCTGTCGACTCGTCGCCGACGGCTCCGAGCATCCGGATGACGAAGTTGGCTGAGAAAGTTCTGCGCTGGAGACGGTCCGTGGGTACCTCCGCCGGTTTCGCGAGTGCCCACTCGAAGAGGCTGTGAAGCTGGTCCGGGTAGTCCTCGACTAAGCGACTGAGTGCGCCAGGTCGCGGGTCCCGTGACGACCGTGTTGCGCCTTCGAGGAATGCCAGGGTCAGGATCGTCTCCTGTGGGTGGGAGAGGAGAGCGCGCCAGGAATCCTCCACCTCTACAGCGATGCCATCGCGCTCGTAGCGGAGCAGGAGTCCGGCGACGAGACGCCAATTTCTTTGCTCGGGCGTCAATTCCGCGGGCTCGGGCGGGACGTCACGCTCGAACTTGGCCCAGCCGCGGATCGCGGCGAGACAGGCGCCGGCTGCGCGCCCTGGCGCCAAGGCGTCTTCGGATGGGCCGTTGAGGAGTGCAGCAAACGCGGACTGGGCTGCGGTATCGAGACTGGCGTCACCGGTGGGGACGAGATCCGCTAGGTGTGTATTCCGGGGAGGTTGTTCCTGATGGTGGAGGCGGGTGTTTTCCAGCCGAGCGCTCCGTGGGTTCGGTGGCAATTGTAGTAGTGGAGGAATCCGGCGTAGGCGTGGTGGCGTTCGTGTTCGCTGGTCCAGGGTCGGATGTAGGCCCATTCCTCGAGCAGGGTGCGGTGGAAGCGTTCGACCTTGCCGTTGGTCTGGGGCCGGTAGGGGCGGGTCTTCTTGACCTTGGTGGCGGTGCGTTTGCAGGCGCGGTGCCAGGCCTTGGACCGGTAGCAGCCGCCGTTGTCGGTGAGGACGCGTTCGCAGGTGATGCCCCACGTGTTGAACCAGCGCTCGGCGCGTCCCCAGAACCCGGCGGCGGTCTGGCCGCGTTCGTCGTTGAGGATCTCGCTGTAGGCGAGGCGGCTGCGGTCGTCGATGGCGGTGTGGAGGTAGCGGTAGCCAGCCTTGGCGCCGGGGTGGGGCGCCTGGCCTCTGCCGTGGTGTCTCCAGCCGCCGCCTGGGGGGATGCCCGACAGTTTCTTGATGTCCACGTGGATCAGCTCACCAGGGCGTTCGCGCACATAGCGCTGCGCCTTGGCGGCGGCGCGGTCGCCGACATCGAGGCGCCCCAGGCCGGCCTCGTTGAGGATGTTCTGCACCGTCGACGGGGCGAGGCCGACCCGCGCGGCGATCCAGGCGGCGCCCCGCCGCCGGGCGCGCAGCTCGATGACCCGCCGCCGGGTCGCCTCCGGTGCGCGCGCCGGGGAGGTGCGGGGCCGACTGGACCGATCCTGAAGACCGGCGGCGCCCTCGGCGAGGTAGCGATCCCGCCACTTGCGCGCCGTCTTGGCGCTGACCTGGAACCGCTCGGCGGCCGCCGCCACCGGCCATCTCTCCACCAACAACACATCGACCATCGCCCGACGCTGACGCACCGTGAGCCGCGCGTTCGCATGCTGTCTAACCTGTGCCATGAGCCCTCCCTGCGAGCCGCGGACTTTTACAGACCCACAGCATCGCCCGGAGGGCTCACCCCAACGGGGACCACCCAACCCCGTTCACCCAGGGACAACCTCCCCGGTTGTCACAGCTAGCTGGTCGAGAGTCCAGCAAAGCCACATTGAGTTGGAGGGATCAGAGGCACGGCAAGCCATCGTGAACAGCCGGACCTTTTCTTGCCTGGTTAGGCCGTCGATTGCCTCGAAGTAGGGCCCGAAGATGGTTGGGTCCTCAAACTGCATGGAGACAGCACTGCTGGCCATCTGGCAGCAATCAATGTCGTCGGGCTGTGTGATCCTCTCGCGGATCTGCGCCCGAAGTTCTTCGATCTCTGTCGAATCCTCGATCTCGCCGAACCGCGTTAGCACTTCGACGTAGGAGTCCTGTAGAAACGGATGTTTGGGATCAAGCACCCGTACGACATCGAGGATCTCCGTGCGGTGCGGTTCGGCGCTCTCGCCGAAGAACTCGGCGGCAGAGAGCGCTTGAAGCCGCAAGTGGTATCCGCCGGCATTCCACGCGCTTTGGAGGAGTGATGCGAAGAGCGCCCGATCGGAGACGTCGTCTGAGTCGACGGAGAGCAGAGCGAGGTAGAAGCGGCCCCACGATCGGACAGTGGCGCCCGCGGCGATTCGACTCGCTAGGCCCTCGGACCGCGAGCCGGAGGCGAGCCGTTCCGTCCTCGGAGCCGTCTCGAACGCTCTCACGACATACGAAGTTGCGAGCCCGTCACCGGCGAGGCGGGCTACCATCGGCGTGTAGGTCGCCCCGACGACCTGCGAGACGGGAGCGTGCTCTCCGTCGCCCTTCAGTCTCCGAGCTTGGGCCAGGCAGACTTCGTCGGTGCGGTCGATCAGTTCGCAGACCTCGTCAACGAATAGGCCCCTTGTGAGGCCCTGTCCCGCTGCGGCCAACAGCGCTCCCTCCCATTCGGTCCACCGACGTTCGGTGAGCCATCGTCCGCAGAATCCGTCCGCGGTCTCGAGCGTGACTGTCTCCAGCCCCACGGTAGCCGTAGCGCTGTGCAGGATGTCCCGGACTGCTTGGGAGGCCATCTCGGCGACTTCGACACCATAGGCACCAGTAAGGGCGGAGAAGATGAGATTAGGGTTGGCGAGTCCTCTCAGAGCCTCCCACCTTCGGTGGTGGTCGACTTCGATTGTCAGTGCTGTCTCGGTGAGAACCGTGTTGGCGGGTGCGGTGAGTAACCGGCCGAGAGACTGATCTGAGGAGGCTGAACGGACGAGATCCTCGGCGGCGAGGAACTGGCCAACGAGTTCGTGACGGAATCGGGCGCGGTGGTGTTCGATGATGAGAAGGTGACAGCCGAGCACCTTGTCAACCAGGCTCGGCGTCAGGCCGCGATCTGGATGATTGAGAAGCGAGGTCGCCTCGAGCAACGACAAACTTGTTCGAAGCGTCGAGTGCAAGTGTGTCGCCAGAGTTCGTAATCCTGTCCGAAGCTGCTCACTGTCTGCGAAGTGCCGAATGTAGGCCGCGTGGAGTTCGGTGACCGAAGCTCGCTCGTCGAGTTCGCTCTCGCACTGGGCTGCGATAGAGAGTTCGTACGGAGTCCGGAACTGTTCGCCTATACGCTCAGGCTGTTTGGCGCCATGGGCGACAAGAATCTCTTGGCGGGCGCGAGAATCGGGCTCGCGAATCCGGACAGTCTTCGCACCGAATCTCTCGGGCACATCGGCGCTGGCCGTGCTGGTGGTCAATACAGTCGCCGGGTATCGCAGTGTGAACGCCCTCAGTTCCTCCAACAACTCTGTGCGTTCTTCGTGCGGGCACTCGTTCAGGCCGTCGAGGACGACGGTGAGAGCGACGCCGAACTCCTTGGCGGCGTCGACCAGATCGCTCCACGCTTCTGTGCTGCACCGGGACATCGGTTGCGCGAGGAGGTCTCCGAAGCGGCCAGCGCTGTAGTCGCCGGCCCGCATCAACACGACCAGATCGCCATCGTCGCAGCGGTTGACCGCCAGCCGCTTCGCAAGGAGCGACTTCCCGCAACCGGCTGGCCCGACGACCGTGATCGCGCGTCCGCCGGTCAGGTAGTCGCTGATGTCGGTTGCCGACAGTTGGGCCTCCTGGTTGTCGGTTGCGCCGACATCCACGAACGTGCCTAGACCTTCGGAGAGGCTGTGTCGAGCCTCGAGGCGGTAGTCCGCGATGCTCTCGAGGCTGCTGCTGCGGCGTCGTTCGGACTCGGACTCCGGGGCAAGCTGTGAGAGGCTGTGATGGCGTGCGAACGCAGCCCAATCGTCGTCGGTCCACGGCACCAGCCGCCCGGGGGTCGTAAGGCGCTGGAGGAGGTCGGCGTATCCGCACACTGCGACGTATCGCGGTGTGCGGAAGTCCGACCCGGGAGGGATGATCTCCCACATCCCGACGATGGTGTCGATGTGCTGCTTGAAGTCGACGTCGCGTCCTCTCACCACTCCACGCCGAGCTAGATCTCGCATGGCGTCGCTGATGGCGAAGGTGCCGTCGAGCGCTTGGCGGCCGCAGTTCGTGCTGAGCGGCCGTTCGGTGCCATCGGGCCGAATTTGCACCCACGACCCGTTCAGCCCGCCTCGCACCGGCCAATCCGGCCGGAGGCCCTTGATCTCGACGTGCGCAGTCCGGTCTCCTGTTCGCACGAACAGGTCGACCTGGCGCCTATGGCGTGACTCTGGGAAAAAGTTCGCGTACAACGACGCGCGCACCCCGCGGGACTCAAGGTCCCGCTGAAGGCGAGAAATCAGCGCCACCTCAGAATCTTCGGTGAGTCGCTGACCGACGAACAAGGGAATGTTCTTGTATTGCATCTGGTGTCGCGCGGGGCGCGACGGCTACGACAAGTATAGCCCGCTCGAAGGAACGCAACGCCTAGCCCAGCGGATCGTGGCCCATTCGCCACCGACGGAGAGCATCCTGGGGGCGGCGGAAGCCTCGTTCGACAACGCGATCGCGCCCCGGCGGGCGAGATCGAGCCCGCCGGAGATCTTTTGGCGGTAGAGGTGTTCGAATGTCAGCAATCTGCAAGAAGCATGTCCGATCACAACCGAGAGAGCATCTGGTACGGTCCGATCAACGACCAGTTCACGGGTCTGTCGGAAGTCGGAGCCGGCGTCGTGACCGAGTCTTCCGACCGTCTCCTCGGGCAACTTCACCACGAACTGTATTGCTTCGTCCACCAAGAACTGTAGTGGCCGCACTATTCCCTGCAAGGATATCGGCAAGATGCGCAAAGAATGTGACGCTCGTCCCCGCTTCAACTTGCGCTGGCAAAAGGGGATTATGCGGTGAAACGGGTTGTTGATAGACGAGGCCCGCCCCAACGTCGACTCCCCACGAATCGATCGTTGCTGACATACGACCGCGGTTGATTACTTGAACTGAGACTGCTGGGATTGGGAACCTTTCCCGTGCAGCCGGATCAGGAAGGTTCCAACTGTCTCCTCCGTGAAGAACTTCGCCTGCGCCCAGAAATGCAGCCGAGGTCTTAACTCGGATTCTTGGGCCCGACAGCCAGAACTGGGAGATCGTGATTGCCAGCGATGCAATGCCTGTGAACGCGCCAATGGATGCAATTCCAAGCGTGATGGCATCCGCTGTCGTGAAGGGGTCGGACTGGGCGAGGATCACGGTGCCTTGAGGGGTTTGCGTTGGTCGGAGGTTGGGGCTGGTAGGTCGGTGGCGGGGATCAGGGGGTTGTCGAGGATTTCGTCGAGTAGGGCGGCGGCGATGGGGGTGACCTTGATGGTGTGTTCGAGGATGGCGAGGAGGCGGAGGAGTTCTTCGGTCTGGGTCCAGCGGGTGGGGCGGATGTCGTCCAGGGGGCTGGACTTGCGGCCCTTGCGCTTCTTCATGCGGTAGCCGAGCCAGGAGTTGAGGACCTTCAGGCCGGAGACCTCGAAGTTCCATATCTCGGGGCTGACGGGGCCGAACTTGCCGGTGCCGACCGTGAGGCACTGGGTTTCGGCGTCGTAGCCGTACTTCTCGGGCATACCTTCGACGGGGGTGATCTGCTGGGCTTGGCCCTGTGGGAGATTGGTCTGGCTGGTGGGTGCGAAGCGTTCGCCCCAGGTGTGCCACCAGAGCAGATCGTGGCCCAACTCCACGGCCCGCTGGAAGAGGGCGGGATCGGTGGTGATCGGGATGTGGATGGGTCCGGCCGCTTCGGCCAACTCGTCCTCGAACCGTTCGGTGAAGGCAGCAGTCCCGGCTAGGGCGTGGACATAGGCGAGCAGATCCTCGGGGGAGACCTCGATCCCCAGACGGTCACCAAGCGAGGAGAGAAGTCCACCTGCCACGTTGGGTGTCCGGCCGCGAGGGTCGCTGTAGAGAGGCATGACATTCTTGGCTCCGCGGCCTGAGAAGTGGTCTCGATCAGGCATATGAGGTGTCACGGTGAGTGCCGGACCGCGTCCAATCTTCGTTGATGTCAAAGTAGTAAGGAACACTTGGCGTTGTCCGCGGATTCTCCAGAGGTTTGGACCCGGGCGATCCGCTAGACGATGATCAGCAATTATCCACTGGCGATCGAAACTGCGCCATCCATATTGGTCAAATCCCTCCGGAGAGTCTCCTATGTCAAGCCGCTGGATTGATCGGAGTTTGTCGTCAGAAGACAATAGCGGTTTCGGCTCGTTGTACGTTTTCTTGCCAAAACTGGTCTCAACAAAGAGTTCAGTCCGTCTGCGTGGCACTGCGTTCAGCAGACGTTCCCACCTCGTTATGAGTACAGATCGATTCTCCGCAATCGGCCACGTTCGCCCGAGCATGCAGCCTGTACGAATCCACGGGAACAGATCGGTAATCGCAGGCCAGCGGTAGTACTTGCTGTCGCTCTTTGGCGTGAATCCGTCGAGACTCTTGCCAGCGACCTGCTCGAACACGTCGCTGAGTCCGATCGCTCCCAGCATGGTGAGTTTGTCTTCACGGGTGCCAGTGATCCGCAGGTAGCGGACCGAGCACTCGCCTGGCTGTGTCTCGTCGGCGCGCTCGCCCGCAGTCTGCCTTTCGGCGCACTCGTCATCGGGCTTATCGCCCATGTTAAATCCGATAGCAATTGCCACGGGTGTGCGGATGTCGAAGACGTTCTCCTCGACAAGTGCGCCGCGGCCCTCGCCGCCGAGATCGATGATCCACAGTTCGTCGAAGGCCTCTCGGAGCAGCCCGCGCACGCCGGCCATCGAGATGCCGTCGAGGTAGGAGGAGGCGGTGATGAAGGCGACGACGCCGGGGCCGGGCGGCAGTTCGGTTGCCTGCCAGGTGGCCCAGCGCCAGAAGTAGACGTAGTCGTTGTAGAGGTTCTTGATGTGGAGGCCGAGTCCGGCCTTGCGCATGGGCTCGGTGACGTCGTCGAGCAGCGGAGGCGGTCCTTTACGTCGCGCACGGCTCGCGTCGCCGGCGGGATCGCTGCCGAGGCCACGGGGAGCGACGCCGGGAGCCCCGTAACGGACGACGCCGCCCTTGCGCTTGCCCGAATCGCCGACTTCGCGCTTCTCTCGGTCGTACGGAGGGTTGCCAATGACGATCGTGAACCGTTCAGACTCCTTCAATTCAGCGGCCCTATGACCTTCGGCGGCGATGGCGTCCTGCATGGTCGTGAGTTTCTGCTCGACGGGTCGGTGGTCGAGCGTGTCGGTGAGCAGGACCTGTATCGATGAGTCGCCGACATCGGTGTCGTGGAGTTCGAGGGCGCCCTTGAGGTGGGCGATGGTGTAGGGGGCCAGCATGTTCTCGAAGGCGTGCATCGCCGGCAGGACGTGCTCGCGGGCGTGCGCGGGCCAGTCGTCTGCCGGGTGTTCGGCGATGAAGGACTCGCGGGCGCGGCGCAGCCATTCGACTAGGAACGTGCCGGTGCCGGTCGCGGGGTCGATCATCGAGACGAAGGGCTTGTTGGGGTCTACACCTTCGGGCACGTCGAAACCGTTGCGGTCCGCGACCTCAGACCATGTCGCGCCGTCGGCGATGCCCAGCGGCAGGCCGAAACGGGTGCGCAGGACCTCGTCGACCATGCGCGCCATGAACTTGACGACCGGCTGGGGTGTGTAGAAGGCGCCGGCGTCGGCACGCATCTTGCGGTCGTACTGCTTGAGGAACTCCTCGTAGAAGTGGATGACGGGGTCGCCGCCCTGGGCTGTGGAGCCGAACTGGTCGAGGATGGCCTCGACGTTCGTCTCCCGGAGATCGGCGACGAGTTTGTCGAGGCCGCTTCCCCGCAGGTCGATCAACTCGGATTGCTCGCGGCGCCAGTGTGGTCCCCACGCGGCGTCTGCCACCACGTCGCCCTCCGGTAGGTCGATAGCGACGGCCTCGGCGTGGACCTGCTCGAAGAACGCCTGCAGGAACGGGTTCGCCAGCGGGACCGTGGAGAGGATCGGCGACGAACCGAAGCCCTCCGGGTCGGTCACGCGGCTGCTGAGCGCGCCGTAGGTGAGCGTCTGCGCGCACATGTCGGCGAACGTGTCCTTGCTGACGTCGCTGACGAGCTGGGTGCGGACCTCCTTGAGGAGTGTCGAGAACGGCCCGGACCCTGCCTCGACGCGGAGGGCTCGGGTTATCTGTTCTCGCAGGTCTCGGGCGGTTTTGGCCATTCGCTCGGCGAGCCGGGCGGCGTCGCGGATCGCTTCGCCCATCGGCAACTTGAAGGCCTTAAGCCAAGACTCTCGCCACGATTGGAGGTCGGTGGGGTCTTCGGGCCAGTCGAGGTACGGCAGCAACTCTGCGGCGAGCCGCCGGAGGTGACCCTCCGATGTGTCCTCACTCCACGACAGTGGCCGGAACTGGGCTGTGGCGGGGTTGTCGCCTCCGAAGGCGATGAGGTGTAACTCGACCGTTTCCGAAGCGCCCGTGCTGACAATGAACAACAGGTCGTTGAGATCCCACGAAGGGCGGCCCGCGCCGGCGGTCGACCGCTTCTTCTTGACTAGCGCTCGCAGGATCTTGCGCACCTGCGTGATCGGCAGCCTCGAGCCGGAGAACTCCAGGAAGAAGACGCCCCACGGCTGGTTCGCGGTGACAGGGCGCATCTGACGCAGGCGCTCAAGGGAGCCAAGAGCGTCGACCGGGATGCCCAACTCTTGCGGGTTCCAGTCGTAGGTGAGCGCGTCGAGGTCGTCGAGGTCCAGGGTGTCCGCGTCCAGAGGCCATCCACGCTCGTCGACCAAATACTTGAACACCTGGTTGAACGTGCGAATCCGGCGAAGCTTCTCGACGTTCCCCTCGTGCTGGGTGCTCACCGGTTCAACTCCATCCAGCAGAGCAGCTTGGGCCCGGGCGCGTCCATCGGTGCGTTGACCATCTTGAGGTAGGTGTTGCGGATGTGCCCGAGGACCTTGTCGCGTGTCTCCTTGAGGGTCGCTGCGCCGGTGATGCAGCGTCGAGGGGTGTTGGGTCGGGAGCGGATGCTGCCGGCGATGAGGGCGGCGTCGCCGGGCGACTCCCGGACGGTGTCGGCGTCGAAGTCGTAGAGGTACCAGCGGGTCGGGCCGGCTTCAAGGGTGAACGCGCCGCGGTCGGCGTCGAGGGCGGGGAGGGAGTAGCAGAAGAACACGCCGCGGCTTCCGGCGGCGAGGCGGCGGCGCCCGGAGAACACCGACCCCGGCAGGCCGTCGAGGCGCGCAGCGAGGTCCGGGTGGGCCTTCAGGAGCGCCTGGTACTCCAAGTGCATCTCCTCGATGGAGGTCTTCGTGCCCTCGTAGGTGGCGTTGAACTCCCGCAGCGGGTCGTAGTCGTCGTCGGGGCGGAGCAACTTGCGGCCCTCGATGCCCAGCGTGCGGGAGATGAGCAGTGTCTTGCCGGCGACGCGCTCGTAGAGCTTCAGGATGTCCTCCAGGTCGTCGGGGGGGAGGAAGTTCCAGTAGCGGACGGTGCCGCGGTCTCCAGCCACCTCGGGATGATCGGCGACGAGGCGCTGCTCGATGACGGCGTTGAGGCGCCGGTCGACGCGGCCGATGCGCTGCATCAACCGGACCGGGTTCCAGTGCAGGTCGTAGTTCACGAGCCGGGTGGCGTCCTGCAGGTTGAGACCCTCCGAGAGCACGTCGGTCGAGATCAGCACCCGGATCTCGGCGTCGCCCTGGTCAGCCAACTCGGTCGAACTGCTCCCGTTGTAGTAGGGCGAGAACCGCCGGATCAGCTCGGCCCGGTTCACTGTGGAGCCGCCGTCGATGCGGGCCAACCCGTCGATTCCGGCGTCGCGCAGGTGTGACTCGACGTAGCGGGCCGTGTCGGCGAACTCGGTGAACACCAGCACCTTGCGGGCCGCCAGATCCTTGGTGCGCAGCAGGCGGACCAGCTTCTTAAGCTTGTCGTCCTGTGCGGGCTTGAACCGGCGGACCACGTCGATGAATCGCACGATCTCGTCGAGGTCGGCGAACGTCGCGTCGAGAATCTTGGGGACGTCGTACTCGTCGCGGGAGAGTTCGCTGACCGCTTCGAGCAGCTCCGGCGGGACCACGTCCTCTTCCGCATCCTCCTCGCCGGTCCCGTCGCCGTCGGCGTGGCCATCGAGATCGAGAGCCAACTGGCGCTCGGGCCAATAGCCGATCACCTCGGCGTGTTGGCGCTTCCATGATTGGTAATGGTCCCGCTCGGCGTCGGTCTCGCTGTGGACCTCCGCGAACGCCAGCAGCTTGCGCAACAGCAGATCGAGGGACTTCTCGAAGGCGAAGGCCGAACTCTCGAACCGCTTCAGGAACAGAATCCGGATCAGGCCCACCACTTGCTTCTGGCGGTTCTCCTCGAGCGGGTTGATGCTGTCGTCGGGTCCGGTGTAGTAGGCCAGCGGGTAGTACATGGCCAGGGAGAACAGCGGGTTCTTCTTCTCGAAGGCCTCGGTGAACATGTCCAGAAGTTCCCCGTAGGAGGACCGGATGGAGTACCCGGCCACCTGCGGAGGCTTCCTGTCGGGGAACGCCGTGCCCTCGCCGCCCTCGGCGATCTGGCTGTCGCGGGCGTAGGCGCGGCTGCGCTGCACCACCAGCGACGAGAACACCTCGTCGTTGGCGAGCGCCTCCTGGGCCTCGGGGGTGAGCCCCTCGTTCAGCGACTCGTGCAGATGGCGTTCCATGACTCCGAAGTGCGCCGTCAGGTTGTTCACACCCAAGCGGCGGGCGAAGTAGGCGTCGTCGCCGCGGGTGAACAACTCGGCCATGTGCCGGAAGTCCGCCAGGCGGTTGTTCACCGGCGTCGCCGTGAGCAGGAACACCAGCTTGGAGCGGGCCTCGTGGCCCAGCAGGTCGAACAGGCGCCAGTAGCGAGAACGCTTGTCCCCCTCGTCCTCGGACTTGCCGGCGCTGCCGCGGTTGCGGAAGTGATGGGCCTCGTCGACGATCACCGCGTCGGCCAACTCGGCGATCCGCCGGAACCGCTCGGGGAAGTCCCCGCCACGGTGCAGGTCGGTGTGACTGAGGACGGTAAGACTCGAGAAGTCGGCGCTACCGCCCACACCACCGATGTGGGGCAACCAGTCCCGCAGGTGCGGCTCCCAGACCCCCTCCCGCGCCGCCTTCGGAGCGAACAGCACCACCCGCTTGTTCTCGTGCAACACCAACCGCTCGATCAGCATCAGCCCCACGAACGTCTTGCCGAGCCCCACCCCGTCGCACAGGAACGCCCCACCGTGCTGGCGGGCGATCTTCATCAGCGACCAGTACGCCTCCTTCTGGTACCGGTCCAGATGACCGAACATCCGCGACCGCGACTCGTCCCACTCGCCCGCGGTGAGTTCCCGGCCCCGGAAGTACTCGTGCAGCGCCTTGGCGTACACGTCGAACGGCGAGTACTCGGCGGTGTGGCGGGTGATCGTGCGCAACACGTCGTCGCTGACATCGGTGGCCTCAGCCCAGTGCGCGTCGAACCAATCCTGGAGTTGCGCCACCTCCCGGCCGCTCTGGATCTGGATGTTCAACTCCACGTTGCGGGTCAACCCGGGCAGGGTCAGGTTGCTCGAACCGACCAGGGCCTGCGCGCCGATCACGTCGAACTTGGAATGGGTGATGTACCCCTTGGCGTGGAACTTGCCCCGCCGAAAGACCCGGCACTCGATCCGCTTCTCGGCTATCGCCTCGATGACCGCCTCGACACCCTCCAACAACGGGTTCGGGTCCTTCTCGTCCTCCAGGCTGTCGTCCAGGCGGCCGACCCGGCGCCGCAGCGCCTCGGTGAACGCGTCCTTGGTGCGCAGCGACACCTCGTCGCCCATCAGGATCCGCACCTTCTCGAGCTGCTGCCACTTCCCGTCCAACGCGAGCAGCGCCCCGATTTCGAAGAACCCTGTGGCGATGTCGAACGAGCGCGCCACGTCGGTCCACTGGCGCAGGTACTCCAGCGCTGTCCACCCCGAGATGCTGTTGTCGACGATGAACAGATCGCCGCCGCCCGGATCGGTCACACCACGAACCGTACCGCCACCCTGTGACACGGCGAGCGACTCAGGGCGTCGACTCCTTGCTGCCGATCGCGGCGGCTGACGGTTCCCGCCGGCTTGAGACCTACTCCCCAAGCCTCAGAAGCAGGTTGCTGAGGATGTCTGAATAAACGTGCCCCACCGTTGGCGGGCCTCCACGCGGGCCGAACATCTCGCGGGCCCGGTGGTATGCGTTCTGGTCGACGACGAACACGGCGCCTCGGCTATGGGGGATTAGTGGCACAAATGTAGGTAACCCCGCCATGCCCGGGGGAGCCGGCCAGACGGGAAGGATTGCATAGGACAGTAGCGCTCGGCTCGACTTACGCAGAGCGTTGTATTCGATTCCTTGCAATTATTCTTCCAGTTGACTGCGAACAGGTGTTGATACTGTCACAGGGGGTTGATAGAGTACGGCGTACCGGTCATCGACCCACGCCGCAGCGGGGTTGAGCTTCCCCGACCGGCTTGCCGGCTCCGGCCGGCGCGCAGTTCATGACGACGTACGCCCTCGGGGAGTGACTGATGACCGATCTGACCCTGTTCACCAGCGGAGCTGAGACAACCGACTCTGCGGTGATCGCTGCTGGAGTCGGTGCTCGTATCGACGCTGCACAAGGGGTGGTCCCAGCGAGTCGTCATCCGGTCAGCGGGAGTGGGACTCGCCACCAGCGTAACGGCGCCCGCCTGGGAGGCGGGTCGGCTGTGGCGACTGGCTCCGACGGCTGCGACGAACGGGAGCCGGCGGCGGATGGATGCGGCCCGGTGGTCGGCAGGCCGGCGACTGCGGTGGATGGTTCCGGGTCGGCGGCCCGCGGGACGGCGATGCCGGGGGAGACGGCGGCGCACGCGGTGGAGTTGTTGGATGCGCTGGTGGCGGCGTTGCGATCGTTGGGCGGCGAGTGGCTTGAGGAACGTCTCGGGCTGGTGGGGCGTTGCGAGGCCCGTCTGGCGGCGGTGAAGTCCGAGACGGTCGCCGAATTGGCGCGCCGGGTGGGTGAGGCCCGAGCAGCCGAGGCGGTGCGCGATCGGACGCGGAATTCCCGCGGCGCCGCCAAGCGCGACGTGAGGCTCGCCGGTCAACTCGCCGAGTTGCCCGGGACCGCCGGCGCGCTCGCCGACGGCGCGATCACGCCCCAGCACGCCCGGATGATCGCCGACGCCGCCGACCAGGCCGCTGTCGACGAGTCGGCGCTGTTGGGCGCGGCGGCGTCGGAGCCGACCGACGTCTTCGGACACACCGTGCGCAAGCACGTCAACGACAAGACTGCCGGGGAGGACCTCGCCGAGCGTCGGCGGCGCCAGCGCGCCCGGCGCGAGGTGTCCATCACCCGCCAACCCGATGGTATGTACAAGCTCTTCGGCCTGTTCGACCCCGTCGCCGGCGCCCGCGTCGAGACCGCCCTCGCGGCTGGGGCCCGCAAGCTTCGGCGGGCTGAGGATCCCAACAATCGCGCCACGGTGCCGCAACGCTTCGCGGACGCCTTGGAGATGCTCGTGACCCGCTCCGCGAAGGGGACCAAGCAGACCACGACGTTGCTGGTGATCGCGAACTACGACGTCGTCGCCGGCCAACTCGCCGACGCGCAACTCGTCGACGGGACGCCGCTCGGCGCCGATGAACTCCTGCGACTGGCGCTGGAGGCCAAGATCCTGCCCGCCCTGTTCGACACCGGGAGCCAACCGCTGTGGCTGGGACGCGAGTACCGCGACGCCAACGACGCCCAACGCATCGCCCTCGCCGCCCGCGACCGCGGCTGCGTCGGCTGCGGCGCACCCAACAGCTTCTGCCAACCCCACCACGACCGGCACTGGCGCAACGGCGGCCCCACCGACATCGACAACCTCTGCCTGCTCTGCAACCACTGCCACCACATCGAAGTCCACGAACACGGCGCCCCGATCATCCGAGAACCCGACGGCAGCCACGCCCTCCAACCGCGCCGCGCCCGGCAACCCGCACCGCCGGTATGTCCCACCAACACGACCGGCGGCGCGACGGCCAGCGGAGTCAGCCATCCCCTCCGGCGCTGATCCGGAGCCGGGGTGGCCAGTACGCGACCTCTTCGTCTCTGTCTCGGCGATCCCAGGTCCCCTCCGGTGCTGATGCGGATCCGGGGCGGCCAGAGATCGAGAAAGATCGAGAAAGGAGTACTCACATGACGACGGCACTGGCGTTGCGCTGGACGGAGAAGTACCGCGGCCACTGGGAGACCAACGTCGTGCGCCCTGCAGCCGACGATGTCCCATGGCAGGGCGTGGTGGATTACACCCGAGCCCTTCTGGAAGCTGCCGACTTTGCCGCGGGGAGGCGGCGTCTCGGGAGTTCGCTCGATTCTCAGACGGCCTCGGCGAGCGCGGGGGCGTCGGGGCGGAGGGAGCCGGCTTGGTGGCGGCGCTCGACCTCGGCGAGGCCCTCGGGGCAGTGGCGGACGAAGGCGCACCAGCCGCACAGCGGACCGGGCTCGGGCGGGAACTCGCCCGTCTCGGTCGCCCGGAGTAACTCCTCCCACGTGTCGGCGAGACGTTGGGTGACCTCGGCGACGTTCTCGGCGGTGACCTCGGTCTCGTCGATCCTCTGGCCGAGGTACATGAGTCGGGCCCGCACCGGAAGCGCGCCGTGCAACTCCCCGAGGGCGGCGGCGTAGAGGAGCACCTGCTCGAGACGGTCCTTGTAGAACCTCCGGCCGGGCGCCCGCCCCGACTTGTAGTCGCTGACGACGAGCCCGTCAGAAGTGGCCTCGACGCGGTCGATGTACCCGACGAACGGCACGCCGCCGATCTCGACGGACACCCGCTCCTCGGTGCTGACGAGTTCCACCGTCTTGGGATCCTCGAGATCCCACAGCCCCTCGATGGCCCGCCAGGCCATCCACTTGAAGTTGAAGATGCCGTCGGAGTCCAGGTCGAGTGCCTCGAAGTCCTGGTCGCCCGCCGTTTCCGACCAGATTTCCTTCGCGAGCTCCCGGGCGCGGTCCATCGTCCGTTCCTGCGGCTCAAGACCCAGCAGGTCCTCGAGCACACGGTGGGCGAAGGTTCCCGCGAGGGCCGCCTCACCGGGCGGGTCGGGCAGCCTGTCGACGTAGCGGAACTTCCAGCGCTGCGCGCATTGCCGGAACATGGATGCGCTGCTGGGGGACAGGTGCTTGGGGCGTGCCGGGATTTGCACCAGGGTGCCGGTCTCGCCGTCGCCGAATGCGTCGCCACCGGTCGGCAACGCTGCGGGGACGGTTGGGGGGGCAGCGGCGGTCGTGCCGGTGTCGGCATCCGTGGATTCCATGCGTGTAGTTCTACCACCTGGCTGTGACACGGGATCGACACACGCCAACGGGTCCGCCGCACCCGGTGGTTTCCGGCCGGGTCGGACCCGGCGGTGCCGTGGACCCCTCTTGGAGGGCCCGAGGCGTCCAGGCGGTCCCTGGTCGACAGCATGTCGAGCCCGACAGCGCGGACCCCGTACAGAGGAACGTATGAAAGAGCGCCGGAAGGAGCAGAGCATCGACGATCATCGAGAGCACCCTGGGGAAGCAGTGCGACGGATCTCGGCGCAACGGCGCTCGGGCCGGAGCGCTGCGGATCGACGGGAGCGACGATCTCTCGTTGATGCGGTCTGTCGACGCGCAACCGCGCTCGGGTCGGGGCGCGGCAGACTGGAAACATGCCGTGGCTCGTCGCGGGGGACCGGGTCTACTCGAGCCTGGAGGTGGCGCAGACCGCTCGGCAGCGCGCCCGCGGGCTGCTGGGGCGCCGGACGGTCGAGGGGGCCGTGTGGTTCCCGCGGACACGGGCGGTTCACACGATCGGCATGCGTTTCGCCATCGACGTGGCCTACTGCGACGCGGACGGCCGCGTACTGGAGATCGTCGCGATGAGACCGTGGCGCCTGGGGCGGCCCCGCCTGCGTGCTCGCAGCGTCGTGGAGGCGGAGGCCGGCAGCCTGGGGCGCTGGGGCGTCGCCGTCGGCACGGTTCTCGAGATCAGGGAGTAGGTGCCGTGCCCGGTGCGCTCGCGCCCGGCGTCGTAGAGGGCGCGGCGGGCCCCAGGTGTGCCGGGGGGCCACCGTTTGCGCCGTTCTCGAGATCAGAGAGTAGGTGCCGTGCCCGGTGCGCTCGCGCGCGGCGTCGTAGAGGGCGCGGCGGGCCCCAGGTGTGCCGGGGGGCCACCGTTTGCGCCGTCCTCGAGGTCCGGGAGTGATCGCCGTGGCCGGTGACCCCGCTCTGGTACTGGTGGCGACACCGATCGGCAATCTGGGTGACCTCTCACCGAGGGCGGTCGAGGAGTTGGCCCGCGCCGACGCCGTCGCCTGCGAAGACACCAGGCGCACGGGCCGCCTCCTGGCCCACGCCGGGATCGCCGGCAAGGACCTGCTGGTCGTCAACGAGCACACCGAGGCGAAGGCCGCGCCGGCGATCGTGGCCCGCATCCGGTCCGGCGAGCGCATCGCCTGCGTGACCGACGCCGGAACACCGGGCATCGCCGACCCCGGCGAGCGCCTGGTACAGGCCGCGGCCGAGGCCGGATGCACGGTGACCGTCGTGCCCGGACCCTCGGCGCCCCTGGCGGCGGTCGCGGTCAGCGGCCTGACATCAGGGAGGTTCGTCTACGAGGGGTTCCTGCCCCGCCGCGGCGCCGCCCGCACCGCGCGCCTGGCCGAGTTGGCCACCTCTGATCGGGCGGTGGTGTTGCTCGAGGCCCCGCAGCGCTGCGAGCGCACGGCCGTCGACCTAGCCGAGGCGTTCGGTTCGCAGCGCCGGGCCGTGGCGGTGCGCGAGCTCACCAAGTTGCATGAGGAGATCTGGCGGGGCACGCTCGGCGACATGGCCGCCTGGGCTGCCGAGGGCCTCCGGGGCGAACTCGTCCTGGTCATAGAGGGCGCACCGCCACCCACCCCGCCAACCGACGCCGATATCGCGGAGGCGCTGCGCGCCGCGCGGACCGCCGATCCCTCTGCTTCGACCCGTGACCTCACAACAGCGGTGGCGAAGCGCCTGGGCGTGTCTCGCCGCCGCGTCTACGACCAGGCCCGGAACCTGGACCGCGGCTCGCCGGACTGACGGTTCGTCGCTACCCCCTGAGCGGGCTCTGGAATCTGAGCCGCGAGGGTGGTGGTGCCGGGGGCCAGCGAAGGCGGCCATTCTAGGCCGCCGTAGCGCCACCGGCGGCGCCACCCGGACCCGGACAAGCCGCCCGGACCCGGACAAGCCGCCCGGACCCGGACAAGCCGCCCGGACCCGGATGCTCCACAGCCCCGGATGCGGGCGCCGGTATCGTGACGGGGTGGGCCGCTACTTCGCAACAACCCCCATCTACTACGTCAACGACGTGCCGCACATGGGCCACGCCTACACGACCCTCAACGGCGACGCCCTGTGTCGCTGGCGGCGCCTGCACGGCGACGAGGTCTTCTACCTGACCGGCACCGACGAGCACGGCCTCAAGGTGCAGCGGGCCGCCGAGCAGAACGGCCTCACCCCCCAGGAGCAGGCGGACCGCACCAGCAAGCGCTTCCGCGAGGCGTGGGACCTGATCGACATCGCCTACGACGACTTCATCCGCACCACCGAGCCGCGCCACCACACCGCGGTGCAGACCCTCCTGGAGCGCTGCTACGAGAACGGCTACGTCTACAAGGACACCTACGAGGGCGTCTACTGCGTGTCCTGCGAGGCCTACTACGCCGAGGCCGATCTCATCGACGGCAACTGCCCCATCCATGAGCGCCCGGTCGAGCAGATGACCGAGGACAACTACTTCTTCCGCCTGTCGGCGTTCCGCGACCGGCTGCTGGAGTGGTTCGACGCCGTTCCCGACAACATCACCCCCGAGCGCTACCGCAACGAGGCGCGCGCCCTGGTGCGTGGCGGCCTCGAGGACCTGTCGATCACGCGCACCTCGCTGCAGTGGGGGATCCCGGTTCCCTGGGACCGCAAGCACGTCTTCTACGTGTGGTACGACGCGCTCACCAACTACGCCACCGCGGCTGGCTACGGCACCGACGACGAGCGCTTCGCGAAGTGGTGGCCGGCATGTCGCCACCTGCTCGGCAAGGACATCATCCGCTTCCACTGCGTGTACTGGCCGGCGATGCTCATGGCGGCCGGTGTGGAACCGCTGCCCCGGTTCCACGTGCACGGCTGGCTGCTCGTGAGTGGCGCCAAGATGGCCAAGACCAGCGTGATGCAGATCGCCCCGGCGGACCTGGCGTCCAGCATCGGCGTCGACGGTCTGCGCTACTCGGTGCTGCGAGACAACCCGTTCGGTCCCGACAGCGACTTCAGCTACGAGGCGCTCGTGCAGCGCTGCAACAGTGACCTGGCCAACGGGCTGGGGAACCTGCTGCAGCGGGTGACGACCATCGTGAGCCGCTCGAACGGCTCGGTCGGCAGCGCACCGGCCGCCGGCAGTCCCCTCGGCGCCGTCGTGGAGCAGTGCTACGAGGACACCGCGACGGCCTGGGACCGGGTGCAGCCGTCGGTGGCCCTGGAGGCCACCTGGGGCATCGTCCGGGAGACCAACGAGTACCTGCAGGCCCGCCAGCCGTGGAAGCTGGACCCCTCCCCGGAGCTCGACGCCATCCTGGGTGACGCGCTGGAGGCGCTCCGGATCGTCGCCGTGCTGGCGCATCCGGCGATGCCCCGTTCGTGCGCCGAGATCTGGCGACGCATCGGCCTCGACGGCGACCCCGCAGAGGCCCGGCTGCCCGAAGCGGCGCGCTGGGGGCAATACCCCGCCGGTCTGACGATCGACGTCGGCGCCCCGCTGTTCCCCCGCCTCGCGGCCGACTGAGCGAGAGGCCGTGGGCGCGTCGCGCGCAACCGGCCGGCGCCACGTGAGGCCGGCGCGCCGGGGCGGTGACCGGAGGCACGGCAATGGCTGAGGCTGCAGGCGTCGATGCCGCCGGACCGGCGTGGATCGACTCCCACTGCCACCTGGAGATCGAGTCGTGTGATGCCGACCTGGCCGCGGCGCGGGAGGCCGGCGTCGCCGCGGTGATCACCATCGGAGTCGACGTGGCCGACTCGCGCCAGGCGATCGCCCTGGCCTGCCGCCACCATGACGTCAGCGCCGCCGCCGGCGTCCATCCCCACGAGGCCTCCGGCGGCATCGACGGGCTCGTCGACCTGCTGGCACTCGACGAGGTCGTGGCGGTGGGGGAGTGCGGGCTGGACTATCACTACGACCATTCCCCCCGCCCCGACCAGCGGCGGGTCTTCGCCGCTCAGATCGCGCTCGCCCACGGCTCCGGTCTCCCGCTCGTCATCCACAGCCGCTCGGCGTGGGATGACACGTTCGCCATCCTCGCCTCGGAGGGGGTGCCGGAGCGCACGGTCTTCCACTGCTTCACCGGCGGGGTCGCCGACGCCGAGCGCGCGATCGCGATCGGCGCCCATCTCTCCTTCAGCGGCATCGTCTCGTTCCCGAAGGCGCCGGAAGTGCGCGAGGCGGCGGCCCGCTGTCCGGCCGACCGCCTGCTGGTCGAGACCGACTCCCCGTTCCTGGCGCCGGTTCCCGTGCGCGGCCGGCGCAACAGTCCCGCGAACGTGCCGCTGGTCGGAGCGGCAATCGCCGAGGTCCGCAGCGTGCCCCTCGAGACGGTGGCTGAGGTCACGACCACCAACGCCCGCCGGGTATTCGCCCTGGAGGGAGCGGGCGCCCGCTGAGGTGACTCGCTCGCCGAGCGGCGGTAATTCGTACGATAGGAGGATCGAACGCAGCGTTTTCTTCCTGTTCGGAGCGTCCCCACGGCTCGGTTCTCGACGGTGCGAATGCTGACGACCGTCCCGGAGACCGCGACGCGCCGCCGGCCGGCCACATTGCGGGTGGTCGTGGTTCTCGCAGCCGTCACCATGGTCGCCACGGTCGCTGCCTGCGGTTCGGAGGCGCCGGAGACTTCTGAGCCGGCATCCGATCCGGGGCCCACCGCTCCCGGAACCGTCGCCCCGACCGACGACGCAGCAGGGTCGGGCGCACCCCCGCCTGCGACACCCACGTCCCTTGATGCCCCCGCATCCACGACGGAGGTGCCACCGCTCCCGGCGCAGCCGGCACCTTCCCCCTCACCGCAGCCCGCGGCATCCGCAGCGGATCCGCCGCGCCCGCAGGGCGATGCCTCGGGTGTCCGTGAGTTCCCGTCCAATGCCGTCTGGGAGGCGTTGCGCCAGTGCCAGTCGCAGGGCGACTACACCTATGTGCATCCGTCGGGCCAGTACTTCGGGGCGTACCAGTTCACGGTCGCCACGTGGGACCGCCTGGCGAACCAGCGCTACACCGAACTGCTCGGTGTCCTGCCGTCCGAGGCTGCTCCCGCCGATCAGGACCGCATGGCCTACTACCTGTGGATCGAGTCGGGGCACGCTCGCTGGCCTGCCTGCAGCCACGTGTTCACCGGGGATCCTCCGCCCGGCGGAACGGCCGGCGACGGGGTCTCCCCGCCTCCCGCAGGGGACCCGGACGGCACGGCCGGGGGGACGGCGGGTTCCGGTGACGATGGCTCGGCTGCGCCGCCCCCGCAGGGCGACGCCGAGCCCGCCGGGCCCACGACCACCTCACCGGGGGATCTTCCGCAACTGGAGATCGATCCCAGCATCCAACCCGCCGTTCCCCCCGACGTGCCGGGCTTCCCCACCGAGGAGCAGTGGGAGGCGCTGCGCTTCTGCGAGGCCAGTGGCAACTACCGGGCCGTGAGCAGGAACGGCCGCTTCTTCGGCGCCTACCAGTTCTGGCCCGACACGTGGGACTTCGTCGCCAGCCGGAACTACCCCCGCCTGGTCGGGATCCTGCCGTCCGACGCGACGCCCGAGGACCAGACGCGGATGGCCTACAGGCTCTGGGAGGAGCGGGGCGACCAGCCGTGGCCGGTCTGCGGGCGTCACCTGCGCAGCGGCACCGGGGGATCGGGCGGGTGACCCTCGGGGCCGCAGCCGTCACCGACCTGCTCCGTCGCCACGAGGTGAGGCCCCGCCGCTCACTGGGCCAGCACTTCGTCGTCGATCCCAACACCGTCGAGCGGGTGGTGCGCCTCGCGAGCGTCGGGCGCGGTGAGCGGATCGTCGAGATCGGGGCCGGTTGCGGCGCGCTGACCGTCGCCCTGGCCGACACCGGAGCCGATGTGCTGGCCATCGAGGTCGACAGGCGTCTCGTCGGCGCTCTGAACGAGGTCAGCGCCGACCGGTCGGTGACCGTGCTGGCCGCCGACGCCACCGATCTTGCCGCGTGGGTTCCCCGGCTGGGTCCCGCCGGCGGCGAGGCGGCGACGGGCGGTCACTGGAAGCTCGTCGCCAACCTGCCCTACAACGTCGCGACGCCCCTGGTGCTGGATGTGCTCGACGAGGTGCCGCAGATCATCGAACTCACCGTGATGGTCCAGCGGGAGGTCGCCGAGCGGCTGGCGGCGCCGCCCGGACATGCCTCCTACGGTCTGCCGTCCCTGAAGGTCGCCTGCTGGGCGACCGCCGAGGTGCTCGGGCGGGTGCCGCCGACCGTTTTCTGGCCGCGACCGAGGGTCGAGTCGGCCCTGCTGGCGATCCGGCGCCTGCCCGAACCCGCCGCCGAGAACATCGGCTCGCTGTACGCGCTCGCTCAGAAGGCGTTCGCGCAGCGCCGCAAGATGTTGCGGGCCTCGCTGCGGGGCGTCGTCGAGCCGGCGGTGTTCGAGGCTGCGGGAGTCGACCCCGCCGCCCGGCCCGCCGAGTTGAGCGTCGGGGACTGGTCACGCCTGGCCGCGGCGGGAGCGGTAATGGGCAGCCGGTCCGCCGTCGCCGGGGAGCGTCGGGGGGCCCGACGGTGACGGCCGTCGTCCTGAAAGCGCCCGCGAAGCTCACTCTCTCGCTGCGGATCACCGGTCGTCGAGCCGACGGCTATCACCTCGTCGATGCGGAGATGGTGACGCTCGACCTGGCGGACCGCCTCATCGTTGAACCCGGCGACGGGCTGACCGTCGTCGACGCCGCCGACGGCGCCGGGCACCTTGACCCGGGTGGCGCGCCCGGGGGCCCGCAAGAGGTGCCGGCAGGGTCGGACAATCTGGTCATGCAGGCGCTGGAGCTGGTCGGGCGACGCGCCCGGGTGACGCTGCACAAGGCGATCCCGGCCGGTGCCGGGCTCGGCGGCGGCTCGGCGGACGCGGCGGCGATCCTGCGCTGGGCCGGCTTCGGCGACGAGCGCCGCGCGGCTCGGTTGGGCGCGGATGTGGCCTTCTGCCTTCGGGGCGGGCGCGCCCGGGTGCGGGGGATCGGGGAGATCATCGAGCCGCTCACCTTCGAACCACGGACGTTCACGCTCCTCACACCGCCCTACGGCTGTTCGACCGCCGCGGTGTATCGCGCCTGGGACCGCCTCGGCGGGCCGAGCGGGCCGGCCGGCAACGACCTCGAGGCGGCGGCGCTCGACGTCGAGCCGCGCCTTGCACAGGTGCGTGACGAACTGGCGGGATCCACCGGGCAGCAGCCGCGCCTCGCCGGCAGCGGCTCGACCTGGTTCGTGGAAGGAGCCCACCCGGCGCCAGGACGGCGGGTGGTGCGGACGACTCCGGAGTAGCCCGGTTCGCCGCTCAGCGGCCCCTGCGACGCTGGAAACGAGTACGCCGGCGCATCTTGCGATACTTCTTCTTCCGCATGCGCTTGCGGCGCTTCTTGATGAGCGAACCCATGGGCGGCAGAGCCTAGCGGCTCGGAGCCGGTAAGCACCGGGGTGCCCGCCGCCGCCGGTTGGTCACCACCGTTTCCGGGGAGGCCGCTAGCGTGGCAGTAGTGGCCGGTAGTTCAATGGAAGAACGCCTGACTTTGGATCAGGAGGTTGCAGGTTCGAGCCCTGCCCGGCCAGCATGACCCCTGCAATCTCCCGCGCGTCGACATGAGCGCGTTCGGCACCGTCGACCTCTCGGCGATCATCCTGGCAGCGGGACGCGGAACGCGGATGCGCTCGGGGCTGCGCAAGCCCCTGCACCTGCTGGGGGGCGCACCGATGCTGGCTCACGTGGTCGATGCGCTGGGCGCCGGCCGGCCGGATCGCATCGTCGTCGTGTTGGGGCCCGACGACGAGATCGTCGCCAAGGAGATGCAACTCCGAACCGGGCACCTTCCCCTCGAGTTCGCGGAGCAGCCGACGCCCCGCGGCACCGGCGACGCCGCGGCCTGCGGGCTCGCCGCCCTGCCCGATCCCGAGGGCGACCCCGAGGCGGGAGAGCTGATCATCGTTCCGGGGGATGCACCGCTGCTGCGCCCCGGCACGATCCGCTCGCTCCTGGAGAGCCACCTGCGCAGCGGCGCCGCGTGCACATTGGCGACAGCGCGCGTCCGGGACCCATTCGGCTACGGGCGAATCGTCAGGGGCCGTGACGGCACGGTCCGTCGCATCGTCGAGCAGGCCGACGCCTCCGCCGACGAGGCCGCCATCGACGAGATCGGCACGTCGGTCTACGTGGTCCGCCGCAGCTTTCTGGGCCCGGCGTTGCGCCGCATCCGCCCCGACAACGCGGCGGGCGAGTTCTACCTGACCGACATCGTCAAGGTCCTGGCGCAGATGGGTCACCGCGTCGAGGCGTTCACCCTCAGCGATGCGACCGAGGCCCAGGGCGTCAACGACCAGGAGCAGCTCGCCGCGGCACGCGCCGAGATCAGGCGGCGCGTGGTCGCCGGCTGGCTGGAGGCCGGCGTGGCGATCGTCGACCCGGAGAACACCTACGTCGACATCACGGTGCGCCTGGCGCCGGGCGTCGTGCTGCTGCCCGGCACGGTGCTGGAGGGCCACACCGTCGTCGGTGAGCGAGCCGTCATCGGCCCGCACACCCGTCTCGTGGACTGCGCCGTCGGGGCGGGCGCGACCGTCGAGATGAGTCACGGCGTCGATGCCGAGATCACCCCGGGGACCCGCGTGGGGCCGTTCGCCGTGCTCGGCTCGGCGGCGCCCCAGCAATAGTCGCACTGCAAGGAGGGAGACAACTGTGGAACTCGTGACGACGAAGCGCCTTCAGCTCCTGTCGGGTCGAGCCAACCTGGAACTTGCGCAGGTGGTCGCCGAGCATCTCGGTGAGGAACTGTGTGAGACCAACCTCTCGGAGTTCGCGAACGGGGAGATCCACTGCCGGTTCGGGCAGTCCATCCGCGGCGCCGACGTGTTCATCATCCAATCGCATGCGGCGGCCGACGGTCGCTCGGTGAACGACGCCGTCATCGAGCAGCTCGTGATGGTGGACGCGGCGTGGCGCGCCTCGGCGAAGCGCGTCACCGCCATCTGCCCCTTCTTCCCCTATGCCCGCCAGGACCGCAAGGCCGAGGGCCGCGAGCCGATCTCGGCCAAGTTGATGGCCAACATGCTCGCCTCGGCGGGCGCCGGCCGGCTCGTGAGCGTGGATCTGCATTCGGGGCAGATCCAGGGCTTCTTCGACGGCCCCTGGGACCACCTGACCGCCATGCCGGTGCTGTGCGACCGGATCGCCGGACTGGGCGACGACCTCGTCGTGGTCTCGCCCGACGCCGGGAGGGTGAAGGTCGCCGAGCGCTACTCCATCGCCCTGGGCGCCGACCTCGCCATCGTCCACAAGCGTCGCATCCGCGGCGCCAAGAGCGCGGTCGAGGCGCGGGAGGTCGTCGGCGAGGTGGCCGGGCGAGCGTGCGTCCTGATCGACGACATGATCGACACGGGCGGCACGATCGTGGCCGCGGCCGAGCAGTTGATGGCGCGGGGCGCGGACTCGGTGTCCGCAGCCACCACGCACGGTCTCTTCTCCGGTCCGGCAATCGACAGGCTGAAGAACTCCGTCATCCAGAAGGTGATCGTGACCGACACGTTGCCGTTGCCACCGGACAAGGTCATCGACAAGCTGGAAGTCGTCTCTGTCGCGCCGACGATCGCCCGTGCCATCAGGGCCGTGTTCGAGGACACGTCGGTCAGCGAGATCTTCGGAGGCAACAACCTGTCCTAGGAGCCGGGTCAGGGTCCGGGCCCGGTAGGCTCTGGCCGGTTCGTTCGCCGAATCTCCCCGGTAGAGGCCATGCAGGAAGTCGTTCTCCCACTCGAATTAGGGCGCGCCATCGGCAGCGCGCCGTCCCGCCGTCTCCGGGCGCAGGGCAAGGTCCCCGCCACGGTCTACGGCCTGGGCCACGAGGCCGTCAACGTCTCGGTTGCCTACCGCGAGCTTCGCGGCGTCCTGTCCACCGAGGCCGGGCTGAACGTCGTGCTGCACCTCGAGTTCGGCGAGGAGCGGCAACTGGCCCTCGTCAGGGAACTGCAGCGCCACCCGGTGCGCGGCGACGTCACCCACGTCGACTTCCTGCGGGTCGACCCTGACGCCGACGTCGCCGTGGATGTGCCGATCCGCCTCACGGGCGAGGCGGAGGCGGTCATGGAGATGAACGGCATCGTCGATCAGACGCTCAGCACGCTGCGTGTTCTCGCCAAGCCCCACTCGATCCCGAACGATCTCACGCTGGACGTGACCGACTTGACCGTCGGGGCGTCGCTGACCGTGGGGGACCTCGAACTGCCCGACGGCGTGACCTCCCTCGTCGATGAGTCGATGTCGGTGGTGTCGGGAATCATCACGCGTCACGCCCTTGCGGATGCAACCGAGGACGCCGACGAAGAGGGCGACGAGGACGCCGAGGGTGAGGACGCCGAGGGGGACGAGGACGGCGACGGCGACGGCGACGGCGACTGAGGCCGCCGATGTCCCTGCGCCGGCGCCGATCGGCTGGGACGCAGCGAACGGGAACCCCGGCGGATCTGCTGGTCGTGGGATTGGGGAATCCCGGGCCGAAATACGCGACGACCCGGCACAATGCCGGAGCCGCCGCGGTGGAGATCCTCGCCGAACGCCACGGTGGCCGCCTGCGGCGCCGGCCCCGCATGCCGGCCCTGACCGACGAGGTGCGCATCTCCGCCCAGCGCGTGGCGCTGGCGTTCCCCCAGACCTACATGAACGGGTCGGGCGAGGCGGTGCGGAAGCTGCTGGCGCGCTACGGGATCGACGACCTGTCGAAACTGGTGGTGATCCACGATGAGCTGGATCTGCCGACCGGGCGGGTGCAGATCCGGGTGGGCGGCGGTCTTGCCGGCCACAACGGCCTGCGATCCATTCGCGACCACCTGCGTGCCACCGCCTTCGTCCGGGTGAGGATCGGCATCGGGCGCCCGCCCAGCGCCGAAGCCGGTGCCGACTACGTGCTGAGCCGCCCGCCGGCGCGCGACCGGGAGGCCCTGGCGGCGGCTGCGAGCCGCGCCGCGGACGCCGCCGACGCCATCGCCACAGGCGGCGTCTCGTCCGCCATGAACACCTTCAATGCCCGCTGAGGGGGCTCGGGCGGGCCGGTCGCCGCTGGGCGCCGTTGCGACCGACATTTCGGCCGCGCCGGCGATCATGGCCGTCCTCGGCCGGCAGGACGCGACCCTCGCGGTCCCCGAGCGGGCCCAGCCGGCCGCGCTGGCCGCGCTGGCACGGTCCTCGGGGCGCCGGCCGGTCGTGGTGTGCGCGGTCAGCGACACCGCCGCGGAGAATCTCGCGGCCGATCTCCGGAGCTGGCTCGGTCACGGGGCGGTGGCCTCGCTGCCCGCCTGGGAGACGCTCCCGTTCGAGAGGATCAGCCCGACGACTGCGTCGATGGGTGCCCGGCTGCGGACGATCTGGCGGATGCGCACGCCCGAGACCACGCCTGCGGTGGTCGTCGCCTCGGTGCGAGCGCTCATGCAGCGGCTCGCTCCCGGATCCGAGGACTTCGAGCCCGTCCGCCTGGTCGCCGGTGGGCGCTGCGACCGGGACGAGTTGATCGAGCGCCTCGTGAGCGCCGGCTACCGGCGCGGCGTTCAGGTCGAACAGCGCGGCGACGTCGCGGTGCGGGGTTCCATCGTCGACGTGTTCGGTGCCACCGCGGAGAGCCCGGTGCGCATCGACCTGTGGGGTGACGAGATCGACCGGCTCTGCGAGTTCTCCGTGAGCGGGCAGCGGTCGAGCGCCGCGTTGGAGGTCACGGAGATCTTCGGGTGCCGGGAGTTGCGGCCCACGGCCGCGGTGCGTCGCCGGGCCACCGAACTGATCACGGAGGCGCCGTGGGGCGCCAGGCAGTGGGAACTGCTGGCCGAGGGCGCGTTCTTCGACGGCATGGAGGCTTGGCTGGGATGGCTCAGCGATGAGTCGAGGTCCTTCGCCGATCTCATCGATCCCGGTGGTCTCGTCGTGCTCGTGGACCGGGAGAGGCTCTGGGCCCGGGCGAGGGATCTGCTGGAGGAGGAGGCCGAATTGGCCCGCCACCTCGCCGCGGCCTGGGGCGTGGCCCCCGACGCCCCGGTGCCGAGCGCGCACGTGGCCACCGCCGATCTCCTGGCCGGCTGCGACGCGCCGGTGTGGGCGCTCAACAGCAGCCGGCGGGCCCCCGACGAGCCACATCTCGAGGCGCTGGGCTGGGAATCCCCGGTCGGCGTGGGCGACGGCCCCGTCCGGCAGGTGTCATCGCTGCTCACCGAGGGTTACCGGGTCGTCGTAACCGCGGACGGTGAGGGATCGGCCGAGCGGCTGCGGGATCGGCTGCGGTCCGAGGGGGTCGTGACCGAGTCGCCGGGAGCTGGGACGGCGGCATCGCCGGGGTGCTCGATCCTCGTGAGCCCGCTGCGCCAGGGTTGCATCCTTCCCGACGTTCGTGTCGCGGTGCTGGCCGAGAGCGACCTGACAGGACGCCGCCGGGTGCATCGTCGAGCCCGTCGAGCTGCGGCGCCGAGTGTCGCCGGCACCGACATTGAGGACCTGCGCGTCGGCGGGTTCGTCGTGCACCGCACGCACGGGGTCGCCTGCTACCGGGGCATGGTCACCCGTGCGATGGACGGCGTCGAGCGGGACTATCTGCTGCTGGAATACCGGGGCGGGGCCCGGCTCTACGTGCCGGCCGACCAGTTGGACACCGTCCGGCAGTACACCGGGGGCGACGTCCCGACCCTCAGCCGGATGGGGGGAGCCGACTGGCAGCGCACGAAGAGCAAGGTGCGTGCGGCCGTCTCCGAGGTTGCCGCCGAACTCGTCGAGCTGTACCGCAAGCGCCACACCACGACCGGTCACACCTTCGGTTCCGACACTCCCTGGCAGTCGCAGATGGAGAGTGCCTTCGGCTATCCCGAGACGCCCGATCAGATCAGCGCCGTGGCGCAGATCAAGGAGGACATGGAGAGTCCGGTGCCGATGGATCGGCTGGTCTGCGGCGACGTCGGCTTCGGCAAGACGGAGGTGGCGGTGCGGGCGGCCTTCAAGGCCGTCGCCGACGGCCGTCAGGTGGCGGTCCTGGTCCCCACCACGCTGCTCGCCCACCAGCATCACCAGACCTTCTCCGAGCGCTACGCGGGCTTCCCGGTCCGGGTGGAGATGCTCAGCAGGTTCCTGTCGCCCGCGGCGGTCCGCGGCGTGCTCGACGGCCTGCGAACCGGCGATGTCGACGTCGTCGTGGGCACGCATCGCCTGCTGTCGGCCGACGTGTCCTTCGCCCGGCTGGGGCTTCTCGTCGTCGATGAGGAGCAACGATTCGGCGTGACGCACAAGGAGGCCATCAAGACGCTCCGACATGACGTGGACGTCCTCACGCTCACCGCCACGCCCATCCCGCGCACGCTGGAGATGAGCCTGACCGGGATCCGCGACATGACCGTCCTGCAGACGCCGCCGGCGGACCGCAAACCCATCGGCACCTACGTCGGTCCCTACGACGAGCGGGCGGTCGTCGAGGCCGTCCGCCGGGAGATGCTCCGCGACGGCCAGGTGTTCTTCGTGCACAACCGGGTCGCCGACATCGAGCAGGTGGCGGCCCAGCTGCGCGATCTGGTTCCCGACGTCCGGGTCGCGGTGGCGCACGGCCAGATGGACGAGGCCGCTCTGGAGCAGGTGGTGCTGGACTTCTGGGATCACCGCTACGACGTGATGGTGTGCACCACCATCATCGAGTCGGGAATCGACATGCCGACGGTCAACACGCTGATCGTCGACCGGGCCGACCTGATGGGCCTCGCCCAGCTGCACCAGATACGCGGGCGCGTCGGCCGGGCGCAGATGCGCGCCTATGCGTACCTGTTCACGCCTCCGGAGCGCTCGCTCACCACCGAGGCGTACGAGCGGCTCAAGGTCGTCGCCGAGTCCACCGAACTGGGCTCGGGGATCCGCATCGCGATGCGCGACCTGGAGATCAGGGGAGCGGGGAACCTCCTCGGTGTCGGCCAGTCGGGCCACATCGCCGCGGTCGGCTACGACCTGTACTGCGAGATGGTCACCGAGGCGGTCAAGGAGTTGGCGGGTGAGACGCCGCCGGAACCTGTGGAGTTGAACCTCGACCTACCCGTGGACGCGCACCTTCCCTCCGGGTACATACCGTCGGAGTCACTGCGATTCGCCGCATACCGGCGCATCGCGGAGGTCACGACGATCGAGCAGATCGACGACGTGCGGGCCGAGTGGCTGGACCGCTTCGGTCCCTTGCCGGGCGCGGCGGAGGCGCTGCTGGCCGTGGCGCGGCTGCGGGTGCGGTGCATCGACGCCGGTGTCACCGATGTCTCGGTGCGCTCGGTGCCCGGCGGCGGCATCGAGGTGCGCATCTCGCCTCTGGCCCTCCGGGAGAGCAGGCGGGTCCGGCTGGAACGGCTCTGGCCGGCGGCGGTCTACGAGTCCTCGACCGAGCGACTCCGCCTGCCGCTGCGCCGCAGGACCGGGGCCGTCGAGGCGGTCACGGAGGTTCTCGAGCATCTCGCCGGGCGGCCCGGCGCCCCTGTGGCGGCGTCGCCGGCGGCGTGAGCACCATGCCGCGGGTCGTCGCCGTCGGCCTCGGGCCGGCGGGACCCGAATTGATCACCGAGGGAACGCGGGCGCTCATCGAGGCCACGCCTCCCCGGCGCCGCTACCTGCGCACCCGGCGCCACCCCTCCGCCGGCGCGGTGGCGCCGGCGAACGATTGCGATGACCTCTACGGGGCGGCGCAGCGCATCGAGGAGGTCTACGTCGCCATCGTCGAGCGCCTGGCCGAGGCCGCGATCAGCGCCGGATCGGTGCTGTACGCCGTTCCCGGCTCCCCGGCGGTCGCCGAGCGGTCGGTCCGGCTCCTCGATGCCGACGAGCGCGTCGAGGTCGAGATCCATCCGGCGCTCTCCTTCGCCGACCTTGCGTGGGCCCGACTCGGCGTCGATCCCCTCGCCTCCGGCGCCCGCATCTGCGACGGGCAGCGCTTCGGGACCGAAGCCGCCGGTGAGCGAGGTCCCCTGCTCATCGCGCAATGTGACACGGCTGACGTCCTCGCGGGGGTTGCCCTGACCCTGCCGTCCCCGGAGACGCCGGTATGGGTGTTGCATCATCTCGGGCTGCCGAGCGAGCGTGTCGAGGCGGTCACCGCCGCCGATCTCCCCCGCTGGGGACCGGTCGATCATCTCACGTCCCTCTACGTCCCGGAGATGGACGAGGCTCCCGCCACCGAGTTGGTCCGGTTCGGCGAGTTGGTGGCCACGCTGCGCGCCGAGTGCCCCTGGGATCGCCGCCAGACGCACCGGAGCCTCCGCCGCCACCTGCTCGAGGAGACCTACGAGGTCCTCGAGGCCATCGACGCCCTGCCGGAGGACCCTGCGGCCGCCGACGGTGGCATGGTGGCCGGGCAGGGCTACGAGGACCTGGAGGAGGAACTCGGCGACCTGCTCTTCCACGTGTTCTTCCATGCCACGCTGGCTGCCGAGCACGGGCAGTTCACGATCAGCGACGTGGTGCGTCACGTGGACGCCAAGCTGCGCCATCGCCATCCCCACGTGTTCGGCCCCGCCCCGGACACGGCGACCGACGAGGAGTCGCTCGCCGCAGACTGGGAGGAGATCAAGCGATCCGAGAAGGGGCGGACCTCGGCGATGGACGGGATTCCCGAGGCTCTCCCGGCGCTGCTCGGCGCCCTCAAGGTGCAGAAGCGGGCGGAGTCGGTCGGCCTCGACCGAGGCACCGAGATCGACGTGACCGCACGCCTCCGGGAGGCCCTGGAGGTCGCCCCGGGCCGTCGTGACGAGCGATGGCTGGGGTCGTTGCTTTTCGACGCCGTCGAGCTCGCCCGCCACGGCTCCCTGGATCCCGAATCGGCGCTTCGAATGGCCTCGCAGGCCGCCCGCGAGGAGTACCGCCGCGCCGAGCGAAGCTGAGTTTGCCCCTGGGTATTCCAAAGAACCGGGTCAGAACCCTTTTCAAGCGCTTCCAACACGTGTAACTTTTTCATCCTGCTCCCCATGTCCAACAGGAACAACACGTTCGGGAGCATTTCGAGTCACCAAGGCGCACCCGCATGAGTGCAATATCCGAGGTCGTCGGCCGCGAGATTCTGGATTCCCGGGGGAATCCCACCGTCGAGGTCGACGTGTTCCTGGCTTGCGGGGCGCAGGGTCGGGCCGCGGTTCCGTCCGGGGCCTCCACGGGCAGCCTCGAGGCGCTCGAACGCCGCGACGGCGGGCCGAGATACGCCGGCAAGGGGGTGCAGGGCGCTGTGGCCGCCGTGAACGGCGAGATCGCCGAGGCCGTGCGCGGGCTCGACTCCGGCGATCAGCGGACCGTCGACCGGGTCCTGATCGACACGGACGGGACGCCCGGGAAGTCCCGCCTGGGGGCGAACGCCGTACTCGGTGCCTCCCTGGCGACGGCTGTCGCCGATGCGGCCTCGCGTGGAGTCTCCGTGTTCCGCCGGATCGGAGGCGACGACGCGGCCACGCTGCCGGTGCCGCTCATGAACCTGCTCAACGGCGGAGCTCACGCCGACAACAACATCGACCTCCAGGAGTTCATGGTGGTGCCGCTCGGCGCCGGGTCGTTCTCCGAGGCGCTGCGCTGGGGGACGGAGATCTATCACGTCCTGCGCGCCCGGCTGGCGGCGGCAGGGCTGTCCACGGCGGTCGGTGACGAGGGAGGCTTCGCTCCCACCGTGCCGAGCAACGAGGCGGCGCTCGAATACCTGCTGGAGGCCGTCGAGGCGGCGGGGCTGCGACCGGGGGTCGACGCCGCCCTGGCCCTCGATGTGGCGGCGACCGAGTTCGCCGTCGACGGTGACTACCGCCTGGAGGGCGAGGGGCGGACCCTGGATCGCGAGGAGATGGTCGGCTACCTGGGGCACCTCGCCGACAACTACCCCATCTGCTCCATCGAGGACGGCATGGCCGAGGACGATTGGGACGGCTGGCGGATGCTGACCGAGGCGCTGGGTGATCGCCTGGCCCTCGTGGGTGATGACCTGTTCGTGACCCGGGTCGACCTTCTCGAGCGGGGCATCGAGTCGGGCGTGGCCAACTCGATCCTCGTCAAGGTGAACCAGGTCGGCACGCTCAGCGAGACGCTCGACGCCATCGGCGTGGCACGGGCGGCGGGATACGGCGCCGTGGTCTCGCACCGCTCGGGGGAGACCGAGGACACCTTCATCGCCGACCTGGCGGTCGGTGCCGGGACGGGTCGCATCAAGGCGGGCGCGCCGGCGCGCAGCGACCGCACTGCCAAATACAACCGTCTCCTGCGAATCGAGGCGGAACTCGGTCCGGCGGCCCGCTTCGCCGGATCCGGCGAGCAAGTGGACCTGTCGAGGGCGGCGTCATGAAGTCACCCAACGCCAAGCGGGTCCTGACCCTGGTTGTCATCGGCGGATTCATCGCCGTCGTCGTCGTCGCCGCGTGGCAATGGGGTCTGCTGCCGGTGCAGAACTGGGTCGACCAGCGTGACGAGATCGCCCGCCTGGAAGCCGAGCTGGGCGAGATGCGGGCATCCAATGCGTCTCTCGAGGCGGAGATCCAATTGCTCCAGACCGACGCCGAGATCGAACGGATCGCCCGGCGGGACTTCGGGCTGGTGTATCCCGGGGAGGAGGCCTACGCCATCCTGCCCCAGCCCGTCGCCGGATCCGGAGGCTGATTCCGCCCGGTGTGACGTCGCGACCGCGTGCGATACTGTGGTCGCCCGCCGGTCGGCCAGCCGATCATTCGATAGTCCGGGCCCGGTGAGGGTCCGGGCACAGGGAGGCGCACGTGGAGATCTCTGTCACGATCAACGGGACGACCCACACGCACGATGTGGAGCCCCGCACGCTGCTGGTGCACTACATCCGTGACGTCGTGGGACTCACCGGCACCAATATCGGCTGCGACACGTCGTCCTGCGGTGCCTGCACGATTCACATGAACGGCGAATCGGTGAAGTCGTGCACCGTGTTCGCGGTGCAGGCGGACGGCGAGGACCTGCTCACGATCGAGGGACTGGCCGACGGCGACACCCTCCACCCCATGCAGGAGTCTTTCCGCCAGTGCCATGCCCTGCAGTGCGGTTACTGCACTCCCGGCATGGTGATGGCGGCGGTGTCGTTCCTGGAGGAGAACCCCGGACCGACCGAGCGGGAGGTCCGGCTCGGTCTCGAGGGCAACCTCTGCCGCTGCACCGGCTACCACAACATCGTCAAGGCGGTCCTGCACTGCGCGAGCGGAGGCGAGCAATGATTCCTGCAGCGTTCGACTACGTCCGGGCCGGTTCGGCCGACGAGGCGATCGGGGCTCTCGCCACCCACGGCGACGAGGCCAAGCTCCTCGCCGGGGGGCACTCCCTCATCCCGCTCATGCGATTCCGGCTGGCGCGGCCCGCCGTCATCGTGGACATCGGCCGGCTCGACGACCTCAGTTACATCCGTGACGACGGTGATCACGTGGCGATCGGCGCCCTGACGCGCCACCGCGACGTCGAGACCAGCGACCTGGTGGCGGCCCGGGCCGGCTTGCTCGGCGAGGTGACCGCCCACGTGGGAGATCCGCAGGTGCGCCATCGGGGCACCATCGGCGGGGCGGTCGCCCACGGCGATCCGGCCTCGGACATCCCCTCGGCGCTGATCGCGCTCGGCGCCACGCTGGTCGCCGCCGGTCCGCAGGGATCCCGGGAGATCTCCGTTGACGACTTCTTCACGGGCTTCCTGGAGACCGCCCTGGCCGACGACGAGATGCTCACCGAGGTTCGCATCCCGGCGGCCGACGGTGCTCGCTGGGGATTCGAGAAGTTCAACCGGCGCGCGCAGGACTGGGCCATCGTGGGGGTCTCCGCGCTCGTGCGAGCCGGCGGTGAGGTCGGCGTGGGCCTGGTCAACATGCACTCCACGCCCGTACGGGCCGCCGCCGTCGAGGCTGCAGCCAACGGTGGCGCCTCCGCCGCGGAGGCGGCCGAGTCGGCGGCCGACGGCTGCGAGCCCACCGAGGACCTCAATGCCGGCGTCGAGTACCGCCGGCACCTGGCCCGGGTCCTGACGCGCCGGGCACTCGAGACCGCCGGACTGTAGCGACCCGTGGGAGTCGCCCCCGGGTCGGTGACGGAGGTCACCGACGGGCTCCGCGCCCACAGTTACCTGCCATCGGAGGGACTCGCCACGGCGGTCTACCTGGCACTCTCGCTGCGGCGCCCCCTGCTGCTGGAGGGGGAGGCCGGCGTCGGCAAGACCGAGGTCGCCAAGACGCTGGCGGCCTGGCTCGGAGGCCGTCTCATCCGCCTCCAGTGCTACGAGGGCATCGATGCCTCCCAGGCCGTCTACGAGTGGGATTACTCGCGCCAGCTGCTGCACCTGCGGACCGCGGAGGCCACCGGAATGGCGTCGGAGACCGATGCCGGCGCACTCGAGGACTCGCTGTATTCCGAGCGCTTCCTGGTCAAGCGTCCGCTCCTCGACGCCATCTCTCACGGTGACGAGGCGCCGCCGGTCCTACTCATCGACGAGGTGGACCGGGCCGACGACGAGTTCGAGGCGTTCCTGCTGGAGGTGCTTTCGGACTGGTCGATCACCGTCCCCGAACTGGGGACGTTCGAGGCCGCGGTACCGCCGGTGGTCGTCGTCACCTCCAACCGCACCCGCGACGTCCACGATGCCCTGAAGCGCCGCTGCCTGTACCACTGGGTGGAGCACCCGGGCTTCGAACGCGAGGTGGCGATCATCTCCCTGCGCACCGATGGTGTGGCTCCCGCCCTGGCGCGCCAGGTGGCGGCAGCAGTCGGCAGGTTCCGCGACATCGGCCTGTACAAGCCGCCGGGGGTTGCAGAGAGCATCGACTGGTCGATGGCGCTCGTCCGCCTGGGTGCCGACGCGCTGGGGGCGGACACCGCCGAGGTGACCTTGGGGGCTGTGCTGAAGTACCGGGAGGATCAGGGTCGGGTGCTGGACTACGGCCTCGACCGGATCATCGCCGAGGCAACGAGCCGGTAGCAGGGCGGTCGAGGCGTGCCTGTGGCGCCTGACGAACCGATCGTGGCCGCAGCCGACGCCGGCAACGTCTGCGCGCTGGCGGCACGGTTCGGCGAGGCGCTCCGCGAGGCCGGGCTCGTGGTGCCGGTGGGATCCATGATCACCTTCATGGCGGCGCTGGGCTGTGTGGGGGTCGACACCCGCGCCAAGGTCTACTGGTCGGGCCGGGCCACGCTGGTGCACCGGCCCGAGGACATCGACACCTACGACATGGTGTTCACCCACTTCTGGGAGGGCATCGATCCGCGCTCCCTGTTACCGCCGCCACCCGTCGAGACGATCACGCTCGCCTTCGACGACCTCGACGGGGACGGCAACGACGGCGACAGCGGCGACGACTCGGACATGATCGCCGTGCGCTACAGCCCGTACGAGTTGCTGCGTGAGAAGGACTTCGCCGACTGCAGCGCCGACGAACTCGCCGAGTTGGCCGAGTTGATGAACCAACTCCGCCTTGGAGGCGTGATGCGGCGCTCCCGGAGGCTCCGCCCGGTGGGCGTTCCGCGGGGGCGTCCGGACCTGCGACGCACCGTTCGCCGGGCCTTGCAGGCCGGCGGTGAGCCGATCACGCGCGCGTACCGCCAACCGGGCGAGCAGCCCCGGCGGCTGGTCCTGCTGCTCGACGTGAGCGGCTCGATGGAGTCCTATGCCCGGGCGCTGCTCCGCTTCGTCCACGCCGCCGTCGTGGCTCGCCGCCGCGTGGAGGCGTTCGCTCTCGGGACCCGGCTGACACGTCTCACCCGGGAACTCTCGACCCGCGATCCCGACGCCGCCTTCGACCGGGCAGCGGGAGCCGTGGCGGACTGGTCGGGTGGGACGCGCCTCGGTAACTCGATCGGCGTCTTCTGCGACCTCTGGGGGGTGCGGGGGATGGCGCGGGGCGCGGTGGTCGTGATCCTCTCCGACGGCTGGGACCGCGGCGAACCGTCGGAGATGGCAGAGGCGATGGCCCGCCTCGGCCGTGTGGCGCACAAGGTGATCTGGGTGAACCCCCTCAAGGCCACGCCCGGCTATGCGCCCCTGGCACAGGGAATGGCGGCGGCGCTGCCATTCGTCGACGAGTTCGTGGAGGGCCATTCGCTTGCGTCCCTCGAGGAGTTGGCCACCCGGGTCGCGGCGTAGGGCGACGCTCCGGGCACGGCCTACGCTGCATGACCAAGAGGAGTCGAGGAGGGAGCCATGCAGGAATTGCTTGACGACATCGACCGCTGGCGGACGGCGGGTCATCGGGTTGCCGTGGCACGTGTCACCGACCTCGACGGATCCGGCCCTCGCGATCCCGGCGCAGCCATGGCGGTCAACGAGGCTGGAGAGGTGTCCGGCTCTGTGTCGGGCGGTTGTGTCGAGGGTGCGGTCGTGGCGGAGGCCCTCGAGGTGCTCGAGACCGGTGACCGCCGCATGGTGAGCTTCGGCTACAGCGACGACGAGGCGTTCGCCGTGGGTTTGACCTGCGGCGGGACGATCCACCTGTTCGTCGAGCCGCTGGACTGGTAGAACCGGTCATGCCCGCAGACCGAGCACCTCTCTACGAGGCGCTGGCCGCGTCGTTGCGCGCCGACGAGCCGGTGGCGCTCGCCACGGTCATCGACGGCGTCGGCAAGGGGTCGCGCCTGCTGGTCCGTCCGGGTCATGAGGTGCTGGGCGGCCTCGGTTCCCCCGAACTCGACGAGGTGGCCGCCCGCGACGTGCTCGGCGAGTTGGAGCTCGGCCAGACGTGTGTGCGCCACTACGGCGCCGGCGGCGAGCAGCGGATGGAGGACGTCACCCTGTTCGTGGAGTCGTTCGCGCCCCAGCCGAGGATGTTGATCTTCGGGGCGGTGGACTTCACGGCCTCCCTCGCGCGTGTGGCGAAGGTGCTGGGCTACAAGGTCGTCGTGTGCGATGCCCGGAAGGTGTTCGCAACCCCCAAGCGGTTCCCGATGGCCGACGAGATCCGGGTCGAATGGCCCGACAGCGTGTTCGATTCCTACGGGGAGAGGCTCCGGCTCGTCGACGCGGTATGCATCCTCACGCACGACACCAAGTTCGACGTGCCGGCGGTGGTGCGCGCGCTGGAGACCGACGTGGGGTACATCGGCGTGATGGGGAGCCGGCGCACCCACGCCAAGCGTGTCGAGCGTCTCCGCGAGGTGGGCGTCGACGACGACGGTCTGGCCCGGCTGATGGCACCCATCGGCCTCGACATCGGTGGGCGCACCCCGGAGGAGACGGCGGTCTCGATCGTTGCGGAGATCATCGCCGTGCGCGCCGGGCGCGCGGCGCCCTCTCTTCGCGACAGCGACGGCCCCATCCACCGCTGATTCCCGTGGCTGAGGTCGCTCGCGGGACAGCGGGCGTGGTCCTCGCCGCGGGCGAGGGGTCGCGCTTCGCCGGCCCGGCCCACAAGCTCCGCACGGAGTTCCGCGGCCGGCCGCTCGTGCGCTGGACGGTGGACGCCGCGCTGGAAGCCCCGCTGGCGGCGGTGTATGTGGTGCTGGGGGCGGAGGATCTCAGCGACCTGCTCCCTCCCGACGTGACGATCGTGATGAACCACGACTGGCAGCGGGGTCAGGCGTGGTCGCTGCAGGCCGGGGTGCGCACCGCCGAGATCGACGGCCATTCGGCAGTTGTCGTCGGCGTTGCCGATCAGCCCCTCGCCGGAGCGGAGGCGTGGCGACGGGTCACCGAGGCGCCGGGATCGATCGTCACCGCCGTCTACGGCGCCCGTCGGCGCCCACCGGTGAAGCTCGACGCCTCCGTGTGGCCGCTGCTGCCCCTCGACGGCGACGAGGGTGCCCGCCATCTCATGCGCCGCCATCCGGAGATGATCCGGGAGGTGGCCTGCCCCGGCGACCCCACCGACATCGACACTCTCGACGACCTCCGCCGCCGCGACCGCTGACCCGGAGCCCTGCCCCACCGCGCCGGCCCACCGCGCCGTCGCCGTGCCGGGTCCTTGCTCCGGCCGCCGCGCGTACCGCTTTCGCCGGCTGTGCGGTCGCGGCTATTTCGGGCTGTTCTGGCTGTCGATGTATGCCGGGCGGAGCTGGAGTGTCTCCTCGACGGTGAGTTCGGTCTTGCCGTAGTCGGTGGCGCCGGTTCGGTATTCGTCGCTGCTGATGAGGCCGTCGCCGTCGGCGTCGTAGTCGGCGGCGACGCCCTGGAGTGGAGGCCGCGAGGGCGGTGCGGCGTCGGCCGGGGGCGATCCTGCGTCGGCCAGGGGCGATCCTGCGTCGGCCGGGGGCGATCCTGCGTCGGCGGGAGCCTTGCCCTGTTCTTGGTGTTGAAGGGGTTCGCCGGAGTTCTCGGGTCGGGGGAGGGCGCCGAGCGGTCGGTCGGGGTTGTTCCGGTCGGGGATGAGTGTCAGCACCGGCTGGGGACCGGCGTCGGGAGGGGAAGTTGCTGGACCGGCGCGGCGGGCTGTCCGGAATGAGGGTCGGGTCGGGTCGGGGTGCTGGGTCTGGTCGGGGTGCTGGGTCTGGGATGGATGTGGTCGATGGTGTTGGTGGGGCGGCGGTCGCGACGCCTGGTGGCCGCCGTGGGTGGCTTTGTGGCCGCCGGGGGGTTTGTTGGGGGGTGCGAGGGTGCGGCGTCCGTTGGGGTGGCGGGTGATCTGTTCGCCGTTGAGGTGGATGCGGATGTGGTGGCAGCGCCAGCAGAGGAGGCAGGTGTTGTCGAGGGTGGTTTCGCCGCCGTGGGCCCAGTGGTGGTCGTGGTGGACTTCGCAGATTTTCTCCGAGGCGCCGCAGCCGATGCAGCCGCCGTCGCGGGCGACGAGGCGCTTGCGGTGCCGGGCGGAGACTTTGCGCCGGCTGCGGCCCAGGAGGGGGTTGCCGGTGTGCTTGTTGAAGATGCCCGGCAGGATTTTGGCGTCACACGCGAGGGCGAGGGTTTCGGCTTCGGTGAGCCGGGTGCCGTCGGTCAGGCGGGCGTTGGTGATGGCGTCGTGGACCTGGTCGTAGTCCGCGAGCACCAACAGTTCGACGCCAGGGGGCGCGCCTCTGCCGGCGCCACTGCCGGCGCCGTCGCCTCTGCCGGCGCCACCGCTGGTGCCACTGCCGGTGCCACTGCCGGCGCCACTGCCAGCGCCGTCGCCTCTGCCACTGCCGGTGCCACCGCCGGCGCCACTGTTGGTGCCACTGCTGCCGGCGCCGCTGCCTGCGCTGTTGTTGGTGCAGATCAGTTCGGTGAGCGCGTCGGCGAAGCGCTGCGGCGCGGTGGGGCGGTTCTTGGGGTCCTCGCCGCGGAACAACTGGTCGGACTTGGTGAGGAGCGCGTTCTTGACGCGGGCGCCCGTGAGCGGGTCGAGTTGGGCGAAGAGGTGGAACATGCCGTCGCCGTGTTCGCTGATCGAAGCGCGGCGCCGGCGGCGCTGCCGCTCCCGGCGCCTCTCCAGTTCCTCCTCGCTGGTGCGCTGGTTGACGTGATCCTTGAGCGTGCGGCGGAACTGGTCCTCGGGCTCCTCCTCGGCGGCCGCCAGCATTGCGCGCTGGTCCACCGACACCTCCCCGCCGGCATCGAGGATCAACCCCGCCGCCTCCGGCGTGATCGCGCCCTCGGCGAGCTTCTCGGCCACAGACGGCGCCCACTCCAACTGCGCGGCGGTCTGCACGGCCTTGCGGGCACCTCTCCGGGAGCGCTTCTGATCACGCCGCAGCATTTCCTCCGCCGCGGCGTCGCCCTCCCGGCGGGCGATCTCACCCACGAACTGCGCCTCCACAGCAGCCAGCGTGGACCGCGCCCGGCCGATGAACCCCACACGCTCCCGCAACACAGCCAGGTCCACCTCGTGCAACCGCGGCGGCGGCACGGCCAGCCACTCACCCAACGCCGCCCACTCGGCCTGCCGAACAACGCCGGCCGACTCGCGCCCCTCGGGATCGCCGCCCGCCGACTCGCGCCCGTTCACATCGGCGCCGGCCGGATCATGGCCCTTGGGGTCGCGGCGGGCCGGATCATGGCGCTTGAGATCGCGGCGGGCCGGATCGCGGCGCTTGAGATCCCCGCCGGCCGATTCGTGTCCGTTCAGACCGCCGCCGGCCGGTTCTCGCCCGTTCGCATCGCCGCCCATCTGCCCGTCACCCCCTCTCCGAAGCTCCCCGAGCCGGTCCCTTCGATCCGACCCCTACGAGCCGCCCCCTTCGTTCTCCTGTCTCCATACAGTATAGACGCTATGAGACAGTGTAGCAACAGTTGTATGTCTATCGTCTGTGGAGAGTCGAGAGCCAGCGTGAGCCTGCCGGGGGATCAGCCGGCCGCAACCACCAAAACCCCAGGTCAACGGGCTAGCTGTGTCGGTTGGATTGCCGGCTGTCAAACCGCCTTACCATGTGTGACCGACGTCACATCACCCAGCGGGCAATCCTTCTGTCCCAGCGGCGCGATCCCGATGCAGCCGCCCCGCCGACTCCGATCTCCCACCCCGATGATGCTGTTCTCGCGCTCCGCTGTCCTGAACAGCGCCACGGTCGCAGTCGATCAGACCAATCGCTCCGTGTTGAGGGGCTGTAAGGCCTCATCCAGATAGCGGACGCCGCCGGTGCCGAGGCGGCGGGTCATCACCGAGATTGCCTCGTCGTTGTTGTCGACCATGACGAAGCGCCGGTTCATCTGCTGCGCGACGGCGCCGGTAGTACCCGAGCCGGCGAAGAAATCCAGGACCCAGTCGCCCTCCTGCGAGGAGGCACTCAGGATCCGCCGCAGGATTCCCTCGGGTTTCTGGGTGGCATAGCCGGTCTTCTCGCTGCTGTTCGTGGGCACGATCGTGTGCCACCAGACGTCGGTCGGGAGCTTGCCTCGTGCCGCCTTCTCGTTCGACACCAGCCCGGGGGCCATGTAGGCGATCCGCTCGATGGCGTCCTGGTCGAAGAAGTACCCGTCCGGATCCTTGGCGTACATCAGGATCGTGTCGTGCTTGGCCGGCCAACGTCGCCGCGGGCGCCCGCCGTAGTCGTAGGCCCAGATGATCTCGTTGATGAAGCATTCGCGCCCGAAGATCTGATCCAGAAGCACCTTGCAGTAGTGCGCCTCCCGGTAGTCGATGTGGAAGTAGAGCGTGCCGTCGTCGGTGAGTAGCCGGTGAGCGTGCTCGAGCCGAGGACCGATGAACTCCAGGTAATCGTCGAAGATGTCGGCGTACGACGTGGCACCCAGGGAGACTGTGCGATATCGCCGGCCGCCGAAACCGACGCGGTCTCCGTCGTCTGAGCGGACCGTCGCCAGTTCCTCCCGCCGCCGGATCTTGCCGCTGTTGAACGGGGGGTCGATGTAGATGAGCCGGAAGGAGGCGTCGGGCAGCAGCGGGAGCAGGTCGGCGTTGTCGCCGTGCAGCACCCAGCTATCGCCACGCGACAGATCCACTATCGCCGGCGCGGAGACGATCTGAGACACTTCCATGCGGGCCACGCTACGAGAGGCCCGCGGCAGCCGGGTGGAAATCGGTCGCGGTCACCCGGACCACACGGCTCGCGGCGCGGCCTGCGCCGAAATCGGCAGGGGCGGTAACGTTGCGGGACGATCTGGATGGTCGAGACGCGTGCTGATCGAGCCCGCCGACCACGCGAGACGGACGCACGTAGACGTCACAGGAGGCATGCCCATGGAACTCAAGAGCGACTTCGAAGTCAGCGTCGGCGTCGACCGGGCCTGGGAGGTCCTGACCAATCCCGAGTTGATCGCACCGTGCCTGCCGGGTGCCCGGCTCGATGAGGTTGAAGGCGACGAGTTCCGCGGGGCGGTGAAGGTGAAGGTGGGGCCCATCTCGTCGGAGTACCGCGGCAAGGCCACCATGATGGAGATGAACCGCGAGGAGCTGCGGATCGTGATCCGGGCCGAAGGCCGCGACACGCGCGGCGCGGGCAACGCGGCGGCCGACATCACGGCGCTGATGGAAGCGGCATCGGAGAGCACCACCAGGGTGGAGGTCACCACCGACCTGAAGATCAGCGGCAAGGTGGCGCAGTTCGGGCGGGGCGTGCTCGGCGACGTGAGCGCCAAGCTGATGGGCAAGTTCGTCGACAACCTCGAGGAGATGCTGCAGGAGTCCGCCGGCGACGAGGCCGCCGAATCCGGCGAATCCGCCGAGTCCGCCGAGTCCGGCGAGTCCGGCGACGATGGCGGCGCCTCGGTGGCCGAGGGTGCAGTGGCCGAGCCGGAGCACGCACCTGCCGAGCCGGAGGCTGTGGACCTGCTGGCGGTCGTACCGTCGAAGTTCCGCTTCCTTTCGCCGATCATCGCGCCGGTGCTGGCGCTCGGGCTCCTGTTGCAGCGACTCGTGGGTGGCGTCCTCGGCGGGCTCAAGCGGCTCGCCGGCAAGGGTGGCACCGGCTAGCGCCCGGTTGCACCGACCTTCGCGCCCCAGCCGCGCCGACGACGCATCTTGCGACCTCTGAGGCTGCCGTGACCGCGCCCGGCGGTGCTCGCGGAACGTCCCTGCGGGACTGGGTCCGCCTCAGCGGCCCCGCGCCGACCGAGGAGATGCTCGCGGGCGCCGATCGGCAGCCCCGCCGGCCAGAGCCGGCGACACCCGAGCTGAGGCTGGGCACCGAACCGTGGGCGGCGGGTGGCGACGGGATCTCGTTGCGCGACTGGGTGGAAGTGGCGGCCCTGCTGGGGCGTGCGCCGCAGGGCGCCTTCCGGGTGTCGGTACGCCATCCCGACGGCAGCCCGCGTGTGATCCGCAACGAGCCGCTGCTGGCCGACGGGACACCCATGCCGACGCGCTACTGGCTCGTGTCGGCCGAGGATTGCCTGGCCGTGAGCCGCCTGGAGTCCCGCGGAGGTGTCCGGCAGGCGGAGTCCGCCGTCGACGCCTCGGCCCTGGAGCGTGCCCATGCCGGCTACGCGGCCGAGCGGGATGCGGTCCTGCCCCCGGATCACACCGGTCCTCGACCCACCGGCGGCGTGGGCGGCACACGCCGGGGCGTCAAGTGCCTGCACGCCCACTATGCCTGGCATCTCGCCGGCGGCGCCGATCCCGTCGGCGCCTGGGTGGCCGAGGCGCTTGGCGCAGGGGAGAACCCCACGACGCAGCCGGACTCGTGAGCGGGCCGGTCGTCCACAGCGGGCCTGTCGTGGCCGCCGTGGACTGCGGCACGAACTCGACGCGCCTACTCGTGAGCCGCGGGGGTGCCGAGACCCTCGAACGGCAGTCCATCGTCACGTGTCTCGGCCAGGGTGTCGACGCTTCGGGGCAACTCGCCGACGAGGCCATCGGGCGCACGATCGCCGTGCTCGAGGACTATCGCCGGATCATGGATCGATTCGATGTCGAGGCCGTGCGCGTGACAGCCACCTCGGCGGCACGCGACGCACGCAACGCCGGGCATTTCTTCGACGCCGCCGAGGCCGCGCTGGGCGCCCGTCCCGAGTTGCTCGACGGCGAGACCGAGGCCCGCCTGGGCTTCGACGGGGCCACTGCCGGCCTGGCTCCCGAGCGGGGCCCGTTCCTCGTGGTCGACATCGGGGGCGGCTCCACCGAGTTCGGTTTCGGCACCGACCATTGCGAGGGGGTGCTATCGGCCGACATCGGCTGCGTGCGTCTCACCGAGCAGTTCATCCATCACGATCCGCCGCGCCCGGAGGAGTTGCACGCCTGCCTGTCGGTGGTCGAGGCAAACCTCGAGGACGTGCTCGTCGCCATCCCCGAGGTGCGCGACACGGCGTGCTTCGTCGGTGTGGCGGGCACGGTCACCAGTGCCGCCGCCGTCGAGTTGGGGCTCGAACCCTACGACCCGGATCAGATTCACCACTTCGAACTCACCCGCGCCGCCGCCGAGGACGTGTTCCGGACGCTGGCCACCGAGAATCGGGCGCAACGCATCGCCAATCCCGGACTGCGCGCCGACCGCGCCGACGTGATCGTCGCCGGGATGTGCGTGCTGGTGAAGATCATGCGCTTCTTCTCCTTCGGCAGCTGCCTGGTGTCGGAGACCGACCTGCTCGACGGGCTGGCCCGCAGCCTCCTGGGAGTGGGGGCGGAGGAATCGCCCGGGAAGCCCGAACTGCGGGGGAACACCGATGCTGGCTAGGGTCCCCGAACGAATGCGCAGGGCTCTCGCTTCGACCGACTCGCCGCCCGTGCTGGCCGGCCGCCGTGTGCGGCTCCGCCCGCTGGTGACCAGCGACTTCTCACAGTGGCGGGAGGTGCGGGGCCACAACGGCGCCTGGCTGACCGCCTGGGAGCCGGCCAAGCCCACGAGCCAGCCGGACCCCGATGTGAGCCGGGCCGCCTTCGCGGCGCGGTGCGGGGCGCGTGATCGGGAGCGCCAACTCGGCACCGGGTACGGGTTCGGCGTGTTCGTGGACGCAACGCTGGTCGGCGAGATGAACATTGCCGGTGTCACCAGGGGCCCGTTCCAGTCGTGCAGCATCGGTTACTGGATCGACCAGCGCCACGCGGGCAACGGCTACATCCCTGAGGCGGTGGTGGCCGGGCTGCGTTTCGCCTTCGAGGAACTGGCGATGCACCGGGTGGAGATCGCCATCGTGCCTCGCAACGAGCGGAGCCGGCGGGTCGTGGAGAAGCTGGCCCTGCGCTCGGAGGGCGTGGCCCTGCGTTTCCTGGAGATCAACGGCTGCTGGGAGGACCACGAGCGTTTCGCCATCACCGCCGAGGAGTGGGCGCAGCGCCGCGACGGCCTGTCCTTCAAGTGGCTGTGAGGCGCCGGTGAGCCACGGCAGCGGACCGTTGGGGGTGTCGGTGCCGCTGGGCGGGCCCTTGGCGACCCAGCGTGACCGGATTCGCGAGCTCGTCTCGTGGGGCTATACCGACCTGTGGTCGGCCGAGTCGTCGAGCGTCGACGGGTTCACGCCGCTTGCCCTGGCGTCGGCCTGGGCGCCCGGCGTGCGCCTCGGCACGGCCATCATCCCGATCTTCACGCGGGGTCCCGCCACGCTGGCGCAGTCGGCCGCAGCCATGGCCGAGGCCGCCCCCGGCCGGTTCACGCTGGGCGTCGGGACCTCCTCGGATGTGATCGTGCAGCGCTGGAACGGCATCCCGTTCACCGACCCGTACCGCCGGGCCCGGGACACCTTGCGCTTCCTGCGAGAGGCCCTGACCGGCGAGAAGGTCACCGCCGGCTACGACACGTTCGAGGTGAAGGGGTTCCGTCTCGCCGTCGGCGCGCCGCCCGATCCGCCGATCCCGCTGCTGCTGGCCGCTCTCCGCCCGCAGATGCTGCGCCTGGCGGCGAGGGAGGCCGACGGCACGATCATCAACTGGCTCTCGGCGACCGACACCGTCAGGGTTGCCGGGGTCGTGCGCGACGTGTCGCCGGAGGCGGAGATCGTGGCCCGGCTCTTCGTCTGCCCGAGCGCCGATCGCGCCGCGGTGCTGCCCGCTGCGAAGCGCATGCTCGCCGGATACGTCTCCGTGGCGGTCTACCGGGCGTTCCATGTCTGGCTGGGGCGCGAGGCGATGCTCACCCCGTTCTGGGAGCGCTGGGACAGCAGGGACAGGGCGGGTGCCCTGAAGCAGATCCCCGACGAGTTGGTGGACGACATCATCATCAACGGCACGCCCGCCGAGTGCCGGGCCCACATCGCCCGCTACGTCGCCAACGGTGTCACCACGCCGGTGCTGCACGTGCTGCCCTTCGCCGGCCTCGACGCCCACGAGGGCTACCGACTGCTCAGCCCGGCTGCTGCGGGTGTCGCGGGAGCCTAAGAACGCCTCAGAGTTCTCAAAGTCTCAGATCTCCGCCGCGGCGACAGCCTGATCTAGTCCACGGATCCCGACTCGACTTCAGTCGCCTCGGTCAGTTCGGCCGCCACGACGGGCCGCACGACCGGTTCAATGCGGGTCGGGATGTCGATCTGCTTCCCGGCGGCCGGTCCAAGGTCCTCGAACTTGCGGGCGCGGGGCAACACCCTGCCTTCGAGTGAGCCGATGCCGTCGTTGTAGGCCTTGACCGCCCGTTCGAGTCCCTTGCCGACGCTGTCGACATGGCCGGCGTAGGTGCGCAGGCTGTCGTAGAGGTCCTTGCCCAGATCGGCGATCTGCTGGGCGTTCTCCTGCAGCGACTGTTCCTTCCAAGCCAGCGCCACCGTCTTGAGGAAGGCAAGCAGCAGCCCCGGCGTCGCAATGAGGACCCCGTGCGTTCTCCAGGCGTCCTCCCAGAGCGTGGGCCGGACGTCCATTGCCGAGTCGAGGATCGGGTCGGCCGGCACGAACATGACGACGAAGTCGGGGGAGCCGGCGACGGCCTCGTCGTAGTTCCGGCCGCTGAGAGCCTTGGCGTGACCCATGAGCGAACCGGCATGGGATTCCAGCAACTCGTGTTGTCGCTGCTGATCGTCGCTGGTGTTGTGGGCTTCGAGGTAGGAGTCCAGTGGCGTCTTGGCGTCGATGACGACCTGCGCCCCGCCGGGTACCCGCACCACGGCGTCGGGCCGGCCTCGGTTGTCGCCGCTGGTGACGGTGAGCTGCTCGAAGAAGTCGATGTGCTCGCGCATGCCCGACAGCTCCAGGACGTTGCGCAGTTGCTGCTCCCCCCATTGGCCGCGCATCTGCGAGGACCGCAGAGCCTCGCCAAGGTTGCCGGTCACGTCCCGTAGAAGGTCTACTTCAGTCCGCAGACCCTCATAGGCGCCTTTCCGCTCTTTCTCAATCTCGTTGACCCGCGTCTCGAACCTCGCGAGGTTCTCGCGGACCGGCTTGACCAGAGCGTCGATGGCCTGCTGGCGCTTGTCGAGGTCGGACTTGCTCAACGCAGCCTGGCTGGAGAACTGCTCCTTGGCCTGCTCGAGGAACGCCCGGCTGTTGGCCTGGAACACTTGGGCGGCCATGCCCTTGAAGTGCGAGTCCAGATCCTCGCGGGCCTTGTCGATCTGCTCCATCCGGCCCCGGTGCTCCGCTTCGAGGGCGTTGAGTTGGCTGTTGGCTTCGTCTCGCTCCCGAGCGACCTCGTCACGCTGGCGGATGACCCGGAACAGCATGGCCACGGCTGCGAGCGTGACCAGCGCGACGACGATGAGTGCGATTTCCATGGGTACCTCCCGGCAGGGAGCCTAGGAGTGGGGTGTGACAGCGCCGGGCGCTCGGCTCACCCCGCCCACTCGCTGCCGGTGGGGTAGGCGAAGACCTCTCCGGTTCCGGGCTGGAACTCGGTGCTGGCGCCGGGTCGGCTTGGCAGGCGGTAGCGCCCGTCGACGACCTCCACGGGGTCGGTCAGGTGCTCGTGCAGATGGTCGACGTACTCGAGCGCCAGCCGATCGGTGTCGGCCGCCACGCAGATCGCGTTGAAGAAGGCGATGTGCTGGACCGCCTCGCAGAGGCCCACGCCGCCGGCGTGAGGGATGACCTCCACGCCCGCGTGCGCCGCCATCAGCACGGCGGCCAGCAGGTCGTGCGGCCCGCCCATGCGGGTGGCGTCGACCTGCAGGACCTGCACGCCGCCCAACTGCAGCAACTGCTTGGCGAGGGTGGGGCTGGAGAGCATCTCGCCGGTGGCGATCGGCACCGGGCGCACCGCTTCGGCGATGGTGGCGTGACCGACGACGTCGTCGGGGTGCGTGGGCTCCTCCACCCAGCGCAGGTCGAACTCCTGCAACTCGCCGATCGCGGCGATGGCCTCGGGCACGTTCCAGCGCTGGTTGGCGTCGACGGCGATCGCCACGTCGGGGCCGACCGCCTGGCGGGCCAACCTCAGGCGGCGCCGATCGTCACCGGTGTCGGCGCCCACCTTCAACTTGATCGTCGTGAACCCGTCCGCGACGGCTTCGTGGCACAGCCGCACGAGCTTCTCGTCGCTGTATCCCAGCCAGCCCGGCGTGGTGGCGTAGGCGGCCAGACCGTCGGTGGCGAAGGCGGCTGTCCGGGCGTCCCGCTGGGGCCGCCGCTCCTCGAGGATCTCCCGGGCCCGCCCCGGGTCCAGGAAGTCGGCGATGTACGTCCAGTCGACGAGTTCGGTGATCTCGGCGGGCTCCAGGCTCGCCAGTGCCGACCACAGGGGCCGCCCCTCGCGCCGTGCCCGCAGGTCCCACACAGCGCTCATCACCGCACCGATGGCCATGTGCATCACGCCCTTGTCGGGTCCCAGCCACCGCAGCTGGCTGTCCCAGGTCAGCTCCCGGTTCACCCCTGCGGGATCCTCCACCAGCGCGTCCACCGAGCGCCCGACGAGACGGCCGGCCACGGCGCTGACGGCCTCGGCCTGGATGTCGTTGCCGCGCCCGATGGTGAAGACGAATCCGTGGCCGGCCAAATCGCCGTCCGACGTGCCCAGCCGGAGAGCTGCCGCCGAGTAGTCCGGGTCGGGGTTCATGGCGTCGGAACCGTCGAGGTTCCGGCTGGTCGGGAACCGCAGGTCGGTGACGGTGGCGTCGGTGACGGTGGTCATGATGTGCCCTTCGCTGGATTCGCCCGGAGGGTCCCACCGCTGCGGGGCCCGGGGGCGATGGTATTCACTGCGAGCGCTGGGGCGGTCCGGCCGTCCCGTAGGATCGGCCGGCGTGGACGGGACGGGCCTGCTGCCGGCCATCGGGTTGGGGACGGCGCCGCTCGCTGGATTCCGGTCGCCGGTCACCGAGGAGGAAGCCGCCGCCGCCATCGAGGCGGCCCTCGAGACCGGCTACCGCTACTTCGACACCGCCCCGCTCTACGGCTACGGCCTGGCGGAGCGGCGGCTGGGCCGGGCCCTGGCGGGTCGCGGCGGCGACGTGAGGGTCTCGACCAAGGTGGGCCGCCTCATCGACCCCGACGCGCCGCGCCCGCCGGGAGACCTGTTCGCCGGCGACCGCGGTGACGCCACGTTCGACTACTCAGCCGACGGCGTCCGGCGTTCGCTGGAGGAGAGCCTCGAGCGCTTGGGTCGGACCGACGTCGACGTGGTGTTCATCCACGACCCCGACGATCACGCGCACCAGGCCCTCACCGAGGCGTACCCGGCGGTCGAGGGGCTCCGCGCCGAGGGTGCCGTCGGCGCCATAGGCGTCGGCATGAACCGGCCGGCGCTACCGACCAGGTTCGTCACCGAGACCGACATCGACGCGGTGCTGATCGCCGGGCGCTACACGCTGCTGGACCGCGAGGCGGAGGAGGAGTTGTTCGGCGCGGCGGCCGCCCGCGGGGTGCACCTGGTGGTGGGTGGCGTCTACAACTCGGGCGTGCTCACGGGCACCACCGGCCGCGAGACGTTCAATTACGTGCCCGCGACGGCGGCGATCCGGCAGAGGACCGAGCGTCTCCGGGCGGTCTGCGACGGGTTCGGTGTGCCCCTGCCGGCCGCTGCAGCCCAATTCGCGGCGCGCCACGACGCGGTGGGCACCACGCTCATCGGCGCCGCCAGCGCCTGGGAGGCGATCGAGAACTGGGCGCACGTCCACCGCACGCTTCCCAGCGACCTCTGGGCGGCCCTCGAGCAGGCCTAGGGAATCGAGGCGGCTCCCGCCGCGCTGAGCACTGCCCCGGGAGCGTCCCGCTCCGCGTCGGCTACTGTCGCCGTCTGACCACGCGAATGACTGTTGGAGCGGAATATGTCCCCCATGCCCCCGTCTGACTGGCGCCAGGATGACGAATGGGATCCGCCGGCACCGGCTCCGAGCGACATGGCTCCGACGGCCATGGTCGGTTGGGCCACTCTCGGCACCGGCGAGCGAGTGGAACTCGCCAGCCCGGGCCGCCGGTTCGGAGCCAGGTTGATCGACACCGTGATCATCGCCGTGGTCGTGATCATCCTGTTGTTCGTCGGCCTCGGAGTGGCGTTCGGCATCACGTCGGGAGACCCGGCGGCGACCGACGAGAACGCTGGCGCATTCATCGTGGCATTCGTCATTTCGGCGTTGATCGCCTTCGTGCTCACCCTGCTCTACGAGGTCACTCTGATCGCCGTCAAGGGACGGACTCTGGGCAAGATGGCCACAGGCATCAAGGTCGTGCGGGCCGACAGCGGCTCGGTGCCGGGTTGGGGCAAGTCGATCGGTCGATGGATCATTCCCGGCGCGCTCACCCTGATCCCCTACGCCGGCTGGATCCTGTCGTTGCTGGTCTACGTCTCTTTGCTCTGGGACAAGACCCGCCAGGGGTGGCACGACAAGGCGGCGGGCACCGTCGTCATCAGGGTCTGACTTAGCGGCGGCTCTCGCGCCGCGACCGCGAGCCGATCTCCCCGAACGCGGCGACCGTCAGTTCAGGCGGCAGCGGTGGTGTGCGTGCGCCTGCCTGAGCGGCTGAGCACGATGGCGACGATCACCAATCCGATGCCGATCATCTCGCGGACGCTCGGCTCCTGGGACAGCATGATGAACCCCACGACCGCCGCGGTCACCGGAGCCAAAGCCTGCAAGAGCGCGAAGCGGTGCTGGTCGATCCGCCGCATCACCCACTGGTCCAAGCCGTAGGGGACCACGTTCGAGAGCAATGCCACGAGCAGGCCGAGACCCAGGAGCGAGGGTTGGCGGAACGCGGTCGGCACGTGCGGGATGCCGAACGGGCTGATCACCAGCGCGCCGACGAACATCCCGACGCCGAGGCCGTCCACCCAGGCCGCTCCCCGGGCCACCCGGTGGCCGAGGATGATGTAGCCCGCCCAGAACGATCCCGCCAGCAGGGCGAACCAGACCCCCCGCAGCGTGCCGCCGGTCTCCACCCCCGCCAGGACCACGACCCCTGCGATGGCCAGCAGCACCGCGGCCGCCGAGCGCAGCGTGCGCGTGCCGAACGCGGCGACGGCCACCGGGCCCAGGAACTCGATGGAGACGGCGTTGCCGAGGGGTACCAGCTCCACGGAGTAGTAGATCGACAGGTTCATGGCGGCCAGCACGATGCCGAACACCGAGGCCCAGCCCAGTTCGACCGCCGTCCAGCGCCTCTGCCACGAGCGCCGCAGTGCCACGATCATGAGCGCCGCCCCGAGGACGCGCAGCAGCGCCACACCTCCCGGCGTCAGGTCGTCGAAGAGGTCCACCGCCACGGCCTGCCCGACGAACTGCGACGTCGAGCCGAGAATGAACAGCGGCTCGGGGGGAACCCTCGTGACGTCGATTCGCCGCATCAGCCGATGCTACGAGGAGGCCGACGAGAGCAGTGAGGCCGGTGTTGCCGCCGTTCCGGCGAAGAGCCTGCCCCGGACTCGATCCGGGGCCGGAATCCATACCTCGGCGGTCAGGCGCGTGAATCCGGGAGATCGCTCATCACGCACCTGGTCGGAACCGGCGTTCAGATCCCGATGGCGGCGGCGAGTGCTGTGCGAGGCTCGGCGGCACCCGACAGCGTGCCGTCGTGCCCGACGTCGATGAGGTGGGCGTGGCCGGACAGCTTCGGGTTCTCGTCGAGTCCGGTGACGGGGTGCCCGCGCGCCGCCAGTCCCGCGCCCCAGGACTCCGGCGCGTGGGACTCCAGTGCGACCGGCGGGCGCCAGCCGGGCGTCCAGGTGGCGAAGGCGTCGGGGCCGAGGAGGATCCAGCGCCCGGTGCCCAGGATCTCGGCCGGCGACTGTCCGCAGTGCAGCAGCCGGGCCAGCATCTGAAGCACCACCTGCGGCTGGGCGTCACCGCCCATGGTTCCCAGCACCGCCCGGTTCCGGCCGTCCAGGGTGGTGACCAGGGCCGGGCTGAGCGTGTGCGGCGGCCGGCGGCCGGGCGCGAGGCACGCAGGGTGCGCCGGGTCGAGGCTGAAGCCCAGCCCCCGGTTGTGCAGGAAGATGCCGGTGCTGTCCGAGACCAGCAGCGACCCGAAGCCCATGGCGTTGGACTGGATGAGCGACACGGTGAGCCGGTCATCGGCGGTGCACAGGTAGGTCGTGTCGCCGCTTCCGCCCGGCGGGGTGACCGGGGTGTCGCCGGCCAGGACACGGCCGCGCAGACCGTCGATCCGCGCCGGATCCAATAGTTCGGCGGCATCGGCGGCGTCGGACAGTTCGGCGGGACGGAACGACCCCACCGCGCGGGCGGCCTCGATCAGCCAGTGTGCCCAGTTCGCGTCGCCGGGATCGGTGGGCAGCTCGAGCCCCTGCGCGAGAGCGGCCGCAGCGAGGATCAGGTAGCCCTGCGAGTTCGGAGGGACGGTCCAGAGACGGTGATCCCAGGCCTCCACGCCGGCCGGCTCCACCCAATCCGCCTGCGAGGCGGCCAGGTCCTCGGGGCTGAACAGCCCGTCGGCCAGCGCCAGCAGGCCGTCGCCGAACTCGCCCCGGTAGAAGGCGTCGCGGCCCCCGCCGGCGATGGCCTCCAGTGCCCGCGCCGAGCCCGGTCTGCGCACCGTGTCGCCGGCTCGCAGGTCACCCGGGATGTCGGTGTTGCCGTCGGAGCCGGCCACGTCGCCCGCGGCGGCGGCCAGTTCGCCCGAGGCGGCGAACCCGTCGGCCGCATGGGCGTGCGCCGCGCCGAGCACCTCGGGCAGGTTCATCACGCCGAACCGGGCGTGCAGTGCCAGCCAGCCGTCCACGCAGCCCGGGACGGTGACCGCGGCGGGGTGGCGCAGGCGGGGCATCTGCCGGTGACCTTCGGCGCGCAGCCGCTCGGCCGAGGCTCCCGAGGGTGCCCGGCCCGAGGCATTCAGGCACAGCGGCGCCCCGTCGCCGGTGCCGACGAGGGCGAACATGTCACCGCCCATCCCGCAGGTGTTCGGCGCCACCACGGCGAGGGTCGCAGCCGTGGCAACCGCCGCGTCCACGGCGTTGCCTCCGCTGGCGAGCATGCGGGCGCCGGCCTCGGAGGCACGCCGGTCGATCGAGCAGACCATGCCGGCGGCGCCGATCGCGCTGGGAACGGGGTCTTGCACGGTGACCTCCAGGTTCAGCCGCTCTCGCAGCTTCGCGGCGCGGCCGTGGAGGGTGCCGTCGTGTTGTCCACCTGCCCGGCGTCGAGGCCGGTGCCGCGTGATCGCCGGAACGCGAACCAACTCGCACCGTGCACGAACCGGGGTAGCGCCACGATGGCTGCGCCGCCGACGGCAACCGCAGCGCAAACGGGACCCCACAGCCAGGCCGGCGGCAGGTCCAGCTCGAAGTAGTCGCGCAGCCCGCCGGCCAGCATCACCACCACGTAGAGCAGCCCCATCACCGCCGCCAGGACGAGCTTCCAGGGCCGCAGGGGACGACTCGTGACCACGAGGATGACCAGGCCCAGGCCCAGCAGCGTGATGGTGGCCACGGTCCGCGCCTCGATCAGGGTGACCTCCGAGGCGCGGCGGGCGACCTCGTAGACGACCATGGTGCACGCCGCCGCCACCGCCCCCGCGGGAATCGAGAAGCGCAGCACCCGGCGCAGGAAGCCCGGCTTCACCAGTTCGGTGCTCGGCGCCAGCGCCAGGAAGATGCCCGGGACGCCGATGCTGAACGTGCCGATCAGGGTGAGGTGGCGGGGCAGGAACGGGAACGACACGCCCATGATCCCGATGGCGGCGGTGATCAGCAGGGCGTAGGCGGCCTTGGCGATGAACAGGTTCGAGACGCGCTCCACGTTGTTGATGACCTTGCGGCCCTCGTCCACGACCCGGGGCAACGTGGCGAAGGAGTCGTCCAGGACCACCAGCTCGGCCACTGCCCGGCTGGCGGCGCTACCGGAGCCCATGGCGATGCCCATGTCGGAGTCCTTCAGCGCCAGCACGTCGTTGACGCCGTCGCCGGTCATCGCAACGGTGCGCCCGCCGGCCTGCAGGGCGCCCACCATGGCGCGCTTCTGGTGCGGGGTGACGCGGCCGAACACGGCGTTGCGTTCCATGGCGGCCCCCAGGTCGGCCGCGTCGGTCGGCAGTTCCCGGGCGTCCACGTAGGCCTCCGCGCCCGGTACGCCGGCTCGCTGGGCGACCGCGGAGACGGTGGCGGCGTTGTCGCCGGAGATCACCTTGAGGTCCACGCCCTGGTCGCGGAAGTAGGCCAGGATCTCCGGTGCGTCGTGGCGGATGGTGTCGCCCAGGACCACGACGGCAACCGCGCTGCGCTCCGGCGCCAGGCGGCCGTCGGCCGCCGCGTCCGCCCGGGTGAGCAGGAGGACCCGGCGCCCCGCGTTGGACCAGTGTTCCACCCGGTCGCGGGCCTCGACGTCATCGGAGGTCAGGAGGATGTCGGGCGCACCGAAGTAGAAGTGCCCGTGGTCCTCGAACTCGGCGGACGCCCATTTTCGGGCCGAGGAGAACGGCTCGGTGGCCAGAAGGTGCCAGCCCTCGGGGGGCGGGCAGACCGAGGCCACCGCGGCGGTGGTGGCGTTGGGGCTCGGGTCCGAGGCCGCCATGGCGCCAAGGGCCTCCATCGCCGAGACGTCGTTCCAGTCGCCCATCGGTTGCACCGACTCGAAGGAGATCTCGCCGGTGGTGATCGTTCCGGTCTTGTCCAGGCAGAGGGTGTCGACCCGGGCCAGCAACTCCACGGCCGCCAACTCCTTGGCCAGCGCGCGGCGCCGGGCCAGGGCGATCACGCCCGCCACGAATGCGAGCGAGGTGAGCAGCACCAGGCCGTCGGGCACCATCGCCACCGCGGCTCCCACAGTGCCCCGCAGGGCTTCGTGCCAGCGGTCCTCGGCGCCGAGGAGGCGCCAGAACAGCAGCGCGCTCGCCGGAGGGATAAGCCACACCAGCACGCGCAGGATGCGGTTCACGCCGCGCCGCAACTCGGAGTCGACGAGCGTGAAGCGGCGGGCCTCCTCGCTCAGTGCGGCCGCGTACGAGGCGGCGCCGATGCCGTCCGCGCGGTAGACCCCGCTGCCGGCGGCCACGAAACTGCCGGACATGACGCGGTCCCCGGGCGACTTGGCGATGGCGTCGGACTCACCGGTCAGCAGCGACTCGTCGACCTCCATCCCCACGGCCGCCAGCACCTCGCCATCCACCACCACCTGATCGCCGGAGGCGAGTTCGAGCAGGTCATCGGCCACCACGCCGCCCACGTCGATCTCGCTGCTCTCGCCATCGCGCCGGACCCGGGCCCGCGGCTCCGACAGCACCGCCAGCCGGTGGAGTTCCCGCCTGGCGCGCAGCTCCTGGATGATGCCGATGATGCTGTTGGACACCACGACGCCCACGAACAGGGCGTCGCCGGGTGCGTCCGCCACGAGAATCAGCACCAGCAGTGTCAGCAGGATGGCGTTGACAGGGGTGAAGACGTTCGCCCGGATGATCTCGCCGAGCGTGCGGACCGGGGCGTCGGGGACGTCGTTCACCCGCCCGTCGGCGACGCGCTGGGCCACCTCGTCGGCGGTCAAGCCGGCCAGGTCGGCGGTCTCGGCGCTCACGGCCCCGGATGTTAGGTGTTGGCGCCGCCGGTGCTGCGTTCCAGCCGCCACGGATGGTCCGGGGCTGCCCACAACCGATGCCGGGCACCGGGAGTGTCCGGGTCGGCGGTCTCGAAGCCGGCGTCACCCTCCCAGAGCGCCACCTCCTCGCCGTCCGCGGTGACCGCCAGCCGCGTCTCGAAGAAGCGGGACTCGGCGCGTTCGGCCGCCGCCAGGGCATCGGCGACGGTCGCGAACTCCAGAAGGTCGTGAAGGGTCACCCAGGTCGGTGGCAGGAACCACGTGCCACCGGAGTCCTCGTGGCGGCGATGGGCCTCGGCAGGCGTCAACCAGATGTGCTCGGTGATCTCGCTGCCGTCCACCTGCACGTCCCCCGGCGGGGCCTGCGCCAGGAAGAACCAGGTGGTGAGCTGGTGATCGAAGTCCTGAGGGGGAGTCCAGTGCGAGAACCGCACGAGCGAGTCGGGATCAACCTGCAGCCCGGCCTCCTCCTCGGCCTCCCGGACCGCGGCGAACCGTGCTGCGGAGTAGCGGTCATCGGGATGCGCAGCGGCGGCACGGTCCACCGCATCCACCCGCCCGCCGGGGAAGACCCACACACCACCCATCACCGGCACGTCGGGGTTCCGCCGCAACAGCAGCGTCTCGACACCGTTCGGAGAGTCGCGCAGCAACACCGCCGTCGCCGCCGGCACCGGCGGCTGCGACACGCGCTGCGCATACCGGGTCAGCCACCGCTCGTAGTGCGCGCCGCGGTCGCGGGCAGAACTCATAGCGGCAACGAGAGTAACCGCGGCCCCGATCGGACCGGCGGGAGCGTCACCGGCAGCGCTAGGTCGCCTGGGCCGCCCGGCGGATCTCGCTGAGGGTGGTGCCGGGGAGGATGGCTTCGGGGTCGACGCGTAGTTCCAGTACGGCGGGGACGCCGGCTGCCAGTGCCTGCTCGAACGCCGGGGGGAAGTCCCCGGTGCGCTCAACGGTGGCGCCGAAGCCGCCGAAGGCCCGGGCGTAGGCGGCGAAGTCGGGGTTGAGGAGGTCCGAGCCGCTGGGCCGGTCGGGGTAGGTGCGTTCCTGGTGCATGCGGATCGTGGCGAGCATGCCGTTGTTGACCACCACGACGATGATCGGGGCCCCGTACTGGACGGCGGTGGCCAGTTCCTGGGCGGTCATGAGGAAGTCGCCGTCGCCGCAGAAGGCCACGACCGGCGCCTGCGGGGAGTGCAGCTTGGCGGCCACCGCGGCGGGGATGGCGTAGCCCATGGCCCCGCTCTGGGATCCCAGCTGCGTCCCGTACCGCTTGAAGCGGTAGAAGCGCTGGGGCCACAGCGAGAAGTTGCCGGCGCCGTTGGTGAGGATCGCCTTGGCGGGCAGCCGACCGTCCAGCCAGGCGACCACCTCGCCGAAGTCCACCGCACCGGGCGCAGGCCGGCGCCCCAGCGACGCCTTGTAGTCCGAGCGGGCGGCCGCCGTCCAGTCCCGCCACGGCTGATCCTCCAGCGGCGGCAGCGCAGCCAGAGCGGCCACCGTCTCCGGGGCGCCCGAATGGATCGCCAGGCGCGGCTCGTAGACGCTGCCCAACTCGGCCGGGTCGGGGTGGATGTGTACGAGCGTCTGGCGGGGCACCGGCGGCTCCAGCAGTGTGTAGCCCTGGGTTGCGGTGTCGCCCAGGCGCGTCCCGATCGCCAGGATCAGGTCGGCGTCCCGCATGCGCTGTGCCAGGGTAGGTGGTGTGCCGACCCCGGCGTAGCCCACGTAGCCGGGCGAGTCGTTGTCGATGTAGTCCTGGCGGCGGAAGGTCACGGCCACCGGCAGGTGGTTGCGCTCGGCCCAGGCGGCGAGGGCGTCCCCGGTGGCTGCGCTCCAAGTGCCGCCGCCGATGATCACCAGCGGCCGCGTGGCGGCGCCCAGCAACGCCCCCAGCTCCGCCAACTCTTCGGGCGACGGGGCGGGGCGCTGCGGCGGGGGAGCCACCGGGGCGTCGGCCACCGTCACCTCCGCGGCCAGCACGTCCTCGGGCAGCGACACCACCACGGGCCCCGGCCGGCCCTCCCGGGCGACCCGGGCGGCCTCCGCTGCGATCGAACTCAGCTGCTCCGGGTCATCCACCTCCACCGACCACTTCGCCAGCGGGGCGAAGAACGCCTCGAAGTCCACCTCCTGGAAGGCGCGACGCCCCCGGTGCGCGGTGGGTACCTGGCCGATGAACAGCAACAGCGCGGTGCCGCTCATAGAGGCGTTGTGCACCGCCACCGAGGCGTGTGTCGCCCCCGGTCCCCGGGTCACGAAGGCCACGCCCAGGTTGCCGCGCAGGCGGGCCTGCGCCTCGGCCATGATCCCGGCGCCCGACTCGTGGCGGCACACCACGGTGCGGATTGCCGGCTCGTCACAGAGGGCGTCGAGCACGGCCAGGAAGCTCTCGCCCGGAACCGTGAAGACGGTGTCCACGCCGTGGCGGCGGAGCTGGTCGACCAGCACCCGCCCCCCGTGGCGCAGGGGCAGTTCCGGTCCGGTCATGTCGACGGACTCCGGCGCCATGTTCCGGCGTGGTCTTGCGAGAGGATCACGGCGTCCACGTCATCGGTTCCTCGCCGAACAGCCTCGAACCGGAGTGGTCGTGCGGGCCGATCACGTTGTTCACGTCAGCGGTTCCTCGCCGAACACCGTGGCGCGCTGGCGGGCGGGCCGGTCGGCGTCGGCGGGGTCGGTGTAGCGGATGGTGCGCCGTCCCGCCCATTCCGCCGGCAGCAGCATCACCCGCACGAACGCGGTCTCCTCGGTGGCCGACGACTCGGCGTACACCGGCTCGGGTCCGCTCTCGAACCAGGGATCGCCCGCCCGGTACGTGGTGATGGCGCCGCCGGTCGTGATCGTCAGTTCGCCGTACAGCAGCCGGCGGATGCCCGGTCCGGGGTGGGTGTGCCGGTACGCCACGGCACCGGGCGGGAAGTCCACCCGGTCACAGCGCATCAGCCACTCGTCGGAGTTGTTGAGGTCCACGGCGGCCGCAAGCGCCACACCCTCAGACTCGGCGTCGCCGGCGCCCACAACGGCATCGATGTCGGGGCGCGATTCGGTCAACTCCCACACCAAGGCCGGTCCGGCCACCTCGGCGGCCCCGAAGTGGGCGACGTCTGCGTCGAGGTCGTAGACCACCCGGTTCCCCGGACCCACCGGGACGCCCGCCCGGTGCTCGGAGAGGAACAGCAGCGCGTCCACGATCAGATCAGGACTGCGGCCGGCGGTCTGCCGAGCGCATCGTCGGCGGCGCGAACCGGCTTGGATTCCGGCCGCCGCCGGAATGATGAGCAGATGGTTCGCAGCATGCTCCGTGGGAATCGGCTAGTGGAAGTACTGGCCGCCGTCGATCACGATCGTCTGGCCTGTGACGAAGGCCGCGCCGGGGCCGCACAGGAACACCGCGGCGGCCACCAGGTCCTCGGGGAACAGGTCGCGCTTGAGCGTCCGGGCGGCGATCGAGATGGCGCTGACGTGCTCGAAGTCCACACCGGCGGGGTTCTCCTTCACGCCGTCGGAGATCGTGAAGCCGGGGGCCACCGAGTTCACGAGAATGTTGTCGTCGCCGAGCTCACGGGCCAGTGCCCGGGTCAGAGCCAGCACAGCGCCCTTGCTGGCCACGTAGTGCAGCAGGAGCGGCACGCCCCGGAAGATCGTCCCGGAGGTGATGTTCAGGATGCGCCCGCCGCCCTGGCGGCGCATGTGCGGCGCCACGGCGCGGCAGCCGAGGAATGTGCCGATCACGTTGACCTCGTTCACGGCCCGCCACTCCTCGACGGGGATCTCGTGGAACGGCCGCATCGGGATGGAGGTGAACATCCCGGCGTTGTTGACGAGGATGTCGACGCGCCCGGTCGCCTCGACGGCGGTGTCCACCATGGCGTCGACGTGGCCGGAGTCCGACACGTCCGCGGTGACCCCGATGCCGTCGGGGTATCTGGCGGCGGCCTCTTGTGCGCCGGACACGTCGGCGATCACGAGGCGCGCCCCGGCGCGGGCCAGGCCGTCGGCGATGGCGCGGCCGATTCCCTGGGCGCCGCCGGTCACGATGGCGGTCTGGCCGGCGAGGGAGAAGTCCTCGTTGCTCGGTGTCACGAGTTCGGACATGTCGCTGCCCTCCGAGGTGCTCATTGGATCGGGGAGAAGGCGGTGGGTACCAGGATCCGGTTGTGCTGGGTGTGCACCAGCGGGTGCAGCTTCGGCAGGAAGGCCTGCCAGCGCTCGTCGGCGGCCAGCGCCGCCCGCCGCTGCTCGCGGTCGGCGAAGTTCTCGTATCCCCACATGGCACAGATCGAAGAGAGGGCGCCGATCTCGGTGGTGAACCAGCCGACGAGATTCCCGAGGACTTCCTTCTGGATGATGATCCCCTCGGTCTCGTACAGCCGGAGCACCTCCTTCAGCTTCCCGGTGTAGATGTGGTAGTCGCGCTGCTCGACGATCATCGCTCTCCTCGCTGGTCTCGGTCCGGCCCGCCGAACCCGGCCCCGCCGCGCTCGCCGGGCAGCACGCAATCTTGGCCCGGTTCTGGGGTATACCACAGGTAATCGCCCCAAGAACATGTCGCCCCCAAGATTCCGTCACCCCGCCGGCAGGTTCATCAGCCGTTCGCGGATGAGTTCGAAGAACCCGTCGCTGTCGACCTCGCTGATCCAGCGGCAGTTCGACGGCCGCTGCCAGCGATTCCAGTAGTCGACGACGGTCATGCCCATCGTCAACTCGGACTGCGTCTCCACCTCCACGAAGACGTCCTTGCCGCCGTACAGTTCCGGTCTCAGCAGGTAGGCGATCGTGGCGGGGTCGTGCAGCGGGCCGCCGCGCGTGCCGTACCGGTCGAGGTCGTAGCGCTCGTAGAACGACACCATGGCGGCCGTTTTCGTGCCGACGTCGCCGCCGATCGCCCTGACCGCCGAGATCCACTCGGGGCTCATGAGCGCCTTGTGGGTCACGTCGAGGGGCATCGTCACGATGGGGACGCCGCTGCGGTACATGACGGCGGCCGCGTGCGGGTCCACGTACACGTTGAACTCCGCGACCGGCGTCGTGTTGCCGCCCACGAAGTAGCCGCCCCCCATGGTCACGATCTCGGCGATCTTCGGAATGATGCGCGGCTCGCGGATCATCGCCATGGCGACGTTGGTGATCGGACCGACCGGGCAGAGAGTGATCTCGCCGTCGTCGGCGGCCATGAGCGTCTCCACCAGCCAGTCCACGGCGTGGGACTCCTCCACGGGCATCGTGGGTTCGTCCCAGTCGGGTCCGTCGAGTCCGGTCTCGCCGTGCACGGCCTCGGCGGTCACCAGGTCACGCACCATCGGGCGCTCGCAGCCCGCGAAGATCTTCATGTCGCGCCGCCCCGCCAACTCGCAGACCAGACGGGCGTTGCGGATCGTCAGTGGCAGCGGCACGTTGCCAGCCACGCAGGTGATCCCGAGGACGTCCAGTTCGGGTGACCCGAGCGCCAGCAGGATGGCGAGGGCGTCGTCCTGGCCGGGGTCGGTGTCGATGATGATCTTCCGGGGAGTCATGGCCGGAGGCTAGACCGAGCTTGCCGGCTCTCCGATCTGCGCCGCGCGGCGACGGTGCCCCGCCACGTCGCGACCCGGCGCTCGGTAGCATTCCGTGCACGCCGGCGCGGTGATCGGACGAACCCCTGGGGTGAGGCTACGCAGCGCACGGGCCGGTCCGAGGACTCCGGAGAGACATGGCTCCTGCACACGAGAGATTCGCCCCCGCACGGCTCACCGAACTCAGCGCTCAAATCGGTTCGTCCCTCGTATCGGACGCGCTCGACGGGGTGGGGCTCCGGCACCAGTCACTGGCACCGGCGTACGCGCCGCTCATCGCCGACCAGGTGCTCATCGGCTATGCCTTCCCCACGCGGCTTGAGGCCACCGACGAGATCCCGGAGGTGCCCTATGTGGGGCTGCTGGCCGCCCTCGACGCCATCGGGTCGGGTGAGGTCTGGGTCGGTGCAACCGGCGGATTCCGGGACGCGGCGCTCTGGGGCGAGTTGCTGTCGACGGCCTGCATGTCGGCGGGTGCGATGGGTGCGGTGGTCGACGGCTATGTCCGCGATCGCGATGTCATCCGCGGCCTCGGGTTCCCGGTGCTGTGTCGCGGGGCCGATCCCCGTGACATCAACGGCAGGGGAGAGGTGGTTGCCCACAACGTGGCGGTCGAGGTGGACGGCGTCGCCATCAGCCCCGGCGACCTCGTCGTGGGCGACGACGATGGGGTGGTGATCGTGCCCGAAGCGCTCATCGACGATGTCGTGGGCGCCGCCGTGGAGAAGACCCGCGACGAGAGTCGCTTCCGCCAAGCGGTACGCGAGGGCATGCGACCCGGCGAGGCATTCAAGGAATTCGGCGTCCTCTGAAGAGTGACGCAGCTTGTCGACGGACCAAGGGAGAGACAGATGGCCATGCACCTGGTGGAACGAACCGCCCTCGTCACGGGCGCTGCCAGCGGGATCGGCCGGGCCTGCGCCATGCGGCTGGCCGGCGAGGGACTGTCGGTGGCCGCGGTCGATCTGGAAGGGGACCTGCTTGCCGAGATCGCCGATGACGTGGCGACCGTCCATGCGCTCGACGTCACCGACTACGACGCTGTGGCGGCTGCCGTGGCGGACATCGGTAGCGTCGACGTGGTCGTCAACAGCGCCGGGATCATCGGTCCCCAACTCCCCATCTGGGAGGTCCCGCAGGATGCCTGGGACCGGACCGTGGCGGTGAACCTCACGGGGACCTTCAACACCATCAAGGCCACGATGGCCGGCATGCGCCAGCGGGGCTGGGGCCGGATCGTGAACATCGCCAGCATCGCCGGCAAGGAGGGCAACCCGAACATGGTGGCCTATTCGGCCAGCAAGGCCGCCGTCATCGGACTCACGAAGTCGGTCGGCAAGGAGGCCTGCACCGATGGGGTGCTCGTCAACGCCATTGCACCAGCGGTCATCTCCACGCCCATGAACGCCGACACCGAGCCCGATGTGATGGAGTACATGCTCTCCAAGATCCCCATGAGGCGACTCGGCCTCGTCGACGAGGTGGCGGAGCTGGTGTCCTGGCTGTCCTCGGACTCCTGCAGTTTCTCGACTGCGGCGGTCTACGACATCTCCGGGGGCCGCGCCACCTACTAGGCACACAGGGGGCTACCGGTGAGCGGCTTCGTCGCCCCCATCGTCATCTGCGGGGCCCTGCTCGTCCTGCACGTCCGGCTTCCCGCCCGTCGCGTCACCGGCTACGTCACCGATCCCGCGACCGGAGGTCCGTACGCCTATCGCCTCAACGGTCTGCTGGTGCTCGCCGCGGCGATCGGCGGCGGCCTTGCTGCGGGTGGCACCGGCTGGCTGGATTGGGGCTGGCTGCACCGGCACTTCTGGTGGGGCGCTGCGGGTGCCACGGCACTCGGTGCGGTGGCGACGGCCTGGTTCGTGTTCGCACCACCTCGCCGAGCGGTGGTGGAGCCCCCTTCAGCGGGTCTCCGGGGATGGATCCGGGACTTCTATCTGGGCCGCGTCGGCAACTTCGCCTTCGGTGGGCGAACCGATGTGAAGATGTATCTGTACGTCTTCGGCGCGGTGCTTCTGGCTCTGAACATCTGCTCCTTCGCCGCCTACCACGTCGATCGGTACGGCCCCGAGGCCAACCCCGGCGTGTACCTGCACGCCGTGCTCCTGGGCTGGTTCCTGGTGGACTACCTGGTCTTCGAGCGCGTCCACCTCTACACCTACGACATCTTCGCCGAGCGCCTCGGCGCCAAGATCATCTGGGGCTGCCTGGCGTTCTACCCCTATTTCTACGCCGTGGGCCTCTGGGGCACCGCCCGCCTGCCGGAGTCGTCCCTGGTCGAGAGCGCCGGCGGGTGGTGGCTGGCGCTCTCCGCGGCGGTCTTCGGTACGGGTTGGGTGCTGGCTCGCGGCGCCAACTTGCAGAAGTACCGGTTCAAGCGCTTCCCGGATCGCTCATTCCTGGGGATAGAGCCCCGTGCCGTCTCCGATGAGCGGTCACGCCTGCTCGCCAGCGGCTTCTGGGGAGTCTCCCGCCACGTGAACTATCTCGGCGAGATACTCATCAGCATCGGCCTCGCCCTGGCGCCGGGGCATCTGGGGAGCGTCTGGCCCTGGCTCTACGCGATCTTCATGATCCCGTTCATGCTGATCCGAGAACGCGCCGACGAGCGTCGCTGCGCCGCCAAGTACGGCGAGCTCTGGGATCGCTACCGCGAGAGCGTCCCGTACCGGATCATCCCGGGCGTCTACTGAATCCCGGGACCCAGGCGGCCGGGACCACGCCGTGTTGGCCCCGGCCGCAGATCCGGGAGCGCCTCGGGGCTAGCCCTTGGCCTCGGTGAAGGCGTCGGAGTAGTTCACCTCGAAGTCGCCGGTGTCGACGATCTCCTCGAGGATCGCCACCGGTGCCACCGCCGGGTCGGAGATGAAGTCGAACAGCTCCTCATCCAGCAGGTCGTAGGCGGCCGTGTTGGGCGTGCCGTAGTAGTTCCAGTTCGACAGCCAGGCGCCGTTCTCGCCCTCCAGCAGCCAGTTGATGAAGGTGTGCGCCGTGCACGGCGACGGGGCGTCGAAGGGGATGCCCATGTTGTCGATCCAGCGGGTGCCGCCCTCGTCGGGCACGAAGTACACGTACTGCGACGGGTCCTCGGTCTCCAGGAACTGCGTGAACATGTCGCCGGAGTAGCCGTGGGCGACGGCCGTCTCGCCGGTCGTCAGCAACTCGTCGGAGGAGTCGGTGTTGAAAGCGGCCAGGCGGTCGCGGCTGGCGGCGACCAGGGCCGTCGCCTCGTCCAGTTCGTCCTGGCTGGTGGTGTTCAGCGAGTAGCCGAGGTACTTCAGCGCCGCGCCGATGGTCTCGCGGGGATCGTTCAGCAGCGAGATCCGCCCGGAGTACTTGTCCGCGATGGCGGGATCGAAGATCAGCCCCCAGGTGCGCGGGAAGTCGGCGCCCACCACCGCGGTGTCCACGGCGATGCCGGTGGTTCCCCACTGGTACGGCGCCGTGTAGTCGCCCTCGGGGTCGTAGACCAGGCCCCGGAAGTCGGCCGAGATGTTCGACAGGTTCGGGATGGCGTCCTTGTTGAGCGGCTGGATGTCCTCACCGGCGATGAGGATCGCCACCATGTAGTCCGACGGCACGATCAGCGAGTACCCCGAGTTGCCCGCCGCGATGATCGGCTGCATGGCCTCGTTGGAGTCGTAGACGTCCATCGTGACGCTCACGCCGAACTCATCGGCGAACGCGGCCAACTGCTCTTCGTCGATGTACTCCGCCCAGTTGTAGATGGCGAGGTCGCCATCGGTCTCGCCGACCTCGCAGTCGGCGGCGCTGCCGCCCTCGTCGTCACCCCCGCAGGCCGCGGCGACGAGCACGACGGTGAGGATCCCGGCCAGCAGCCGGAAGAGGGATTTGGTCGACATGGTGGTGTCTCCTTGTTCTATTGGGTTGTTGCGTGGTTCTGTCCGGTGGTCAGGAACTCCGGCGGGAGCGGCCGGCGCCTGCGGTGGCGCCCGGCGGACCGGCCGCCGCACCGCCCCGCGATCGCTGTACGAGCAGCGACAGGATCACGAGGCCGATCGAGGCGACCAGCATCACCACCGAGACGGAATTGATCAGCGGGGTCACGCCCCGGCGGATCAACCCGAAGACGTAGACGGGCAGCGTCGTGGCGCCGGGGCCGGAGGCGAACTGGGTAACGACGACGTCGTCGAGTGACAGGGTGAGGGCCAGCAGGGCGCCGCCGGCGACGCCGGGCCCGATCTGCGGCAGGGTGACGAAGCGGAACGCCTTCCAGCGGCTGGCGTAGAGGTCCATGGCGGCCTCCTCCAGCCGCCGGTCCATGCCGGCCAGGCGGGCCCGCACGACCACCGACACGAAGCTGATGTTGAAGGCGATGTGGCTGACGGTGATGCTGGCGAACCCCTTGCGGAGGTCGGTGCCGAACAGCAGGTTGATCAGGTCGAAGAACTCCGAGAAGAACAGCAGCATCATCACCGCCATGGTGACGTCAGGGATGATGATCGGCAGGTACAGCAGGGCGTCGAACGCCTGCCGGCCACGGAAACGGAAGCGCTCGATGGCGAACGCGGCGAGTGTGCCCAGCACCACGGAGATCACGGTGGAGAGCAGCGCCACCCGCAGGGACACCCAGATGGCGTTCTGGATGCTCGTGTTGCCGATGAAGTCGTCGTACCACCCCAGGGTGAAACCACCCCAACGTCCCACGTTGCGGTCGGCGCTGAAGGAGAACACAACCAGCAGGGCGATGGGTGCGTAGAAGAAGAGATACACGAACCAGGCGTTTGCGGTCAGCGTGGCGCGGGTGATGCTCCACCGGCCGGTGAACTCACTCACGCGCCGGGCCGCCTCGTCGCCCAGCAGCCGGCCGGTGATGGCGCTCACAGGTTCCGCCCCCCGGACCGGAAGTACACGATTGTGGCGACGAGCATCACCGCCATCAGCACGAAGGACAGCGAGGCGCCGACGGGCCAGTTCCGAGCGGTCAGGAACTGCGTCACGATGTAGCTGCCGAGCAGCGTGGTCTTGGCGCCGCCGAGGATCTCCGGGGTGACGTAGGCCCCCAGGCTGGGGACGAAGACCAGGATCGAGCCGGCGATCACGCCCGGCCGCGAGAGCGGGAACAGGATCCGCCGGAAGTTCTGCCATCCCGAGGCGTACAGGTCGCGCCCGGCCTCGATGAGGGACATCTCGATGCGCTCGATGGAGGCGTAGAGCGGCAGGATCATGAACGGCAGGAACCCGTAGACCAGGCCCAGGACGACCGCGCTCGGGGTGAAGAGGATCTCCACCTCGCCGAGCCCCAAGAAGTCGGTGATGCGGCTGATGATGCCGTCCTTGCCCAGGATCACCCGCCAGGCGTAGTTGCGGACCAGGAAGTTGGACCAGAAGGGGATCATCACGAAGACCAGCAGCACGTTGCGCACCTTGGCGCTGCGGGTCGTGAGGTAGTACGAGAACGGGTACCCGATGACGAGGCAGATGGCCGTCGTGATCAGGGCGAGCAGGAGCGACCGGAACAGGATGTCGCGCACGATCGGTTCGGCGAGGCGGCGGTAGGCGTCGAACCCGGCGTCCGTGAACACGGCCTCGCCGAAACGGTTCCGGTTGGCGAAGGAGTAGGCGAAGACGATGCCCAGGGGGACCGCGAAGAAGATGACCAGGTAGAGGTACGCCGGCCCGGCGATCAGGAAGCCCCGCCGCGACTCCGCCTTGGCCGCGGCCCGCTCGAACTCCGGCGTGGCCGTGCCGGCTGCGGTCTCGGTGGGCGGCACCTCGGCGACGGCCATCAGTCGGCCACCACCGTGACCCCGCCGGGCTCCCAACTCACGCTCACCTCGTCGCCGACCTGCAGCGGCGTCTCGGTGGAGCGGTACGGGGTGCGGACCTCGATGTTGATCCAGTCCACGGTCACCGAGTGGACCAGGGCATTGCCGACGTAGGTCACCTCTCGCAGGACGCCGTCGATGCTCGGCCATCCCGCCGGGGAGTCGCCGCGCCGGTGCAGGAAGGCCTGCTCGGGTCGCAGGCTGACCGCCACCTTCGTGCCGAATGCGTGATCCGAGGCGGCCTGCACACGCATGCCGTTGCTCAACACCACCTCGGTGGCCGACGCCACGGTGCCCTCCAGCAGGTTGGTCCGCCCGATGAAGTCGGCCACGAACCGGTTGGCGGGGCGCTGGTAGATGTCCTCGGGCGTGCCCACCTGCAGCAGCCGACCCTCGTGCATCACCGCGATCCGGTCGCTCATGGTGAGCGCCTCCTCCTGATCGTGGGTGACGAACACGAACGTGATCCCCACCTCGCGCTGCAGCGCCTTGAGTTCGAGTTGCATCTCCTGGCGCAGCTTCAAGTCCAGTGCGCCGAGGGGTTCGTCGAGCAGCAGCACCTTGGGCCTGTTGACGAGGGCGCGCGCCAGCGCCACCCGCTGCTGCTGCCCGCCCGACAGCTGATTGGGCCGGCGGTTCTCCATGCCTCCGAGCTGGACGAGGCCCACCGCTTCGGACACGCGCCGGTCACGCTCGAGTCTGTCGACCTTCTGCATCTTCAGGCCGAAGGCGATGTTGTCGGCGACGCTCATGTGCGGGAACAGGGCGTAGGCCTGGAAGACCGTGTTGACGGGCCGCTTGTTGGGCGGCAGCGTCCCGACCTCGTCCCCGAAGATCTTGAGGCTGCCCATCGTCGGGAAGTCCAGCCCGGCGATCATCCGGAGTGTGGTGGTCTTGCCGCAGCCCGACGGTCCGAGCAGGGCGAAGAACTCGCCGTCGCCGATCTCCAGGTCGATGTCGTCGACGGCGGTGACGTCGCCGAAGCGCTTCGTGATGCCTGCGATGCTGACGGCCGGGGTGGGGTCGGTCACGGCGGGTGTCCCCTCAGGTTCGCCCGTAGACGGCGCCTGGGGCGCCGGCCCGCACGGCCTGCAGGCAGATGAAGTCATGGGCGAGTGTGGCGGCCGCCAGGGCGGTGATCTCGGCCACGTCGTAGGGCGGCGACACCTCCACCACGTCCATGCCGACGAGGTCCACGTCGCCGAGCGACCGGATCGCCTCCAGTGCCTGCGCGGTCGTGAGCCCGCCCGACACCGGGGTGCCGGTGCCCGGCGCGAACGCGGGGTCCAGGCAGTCGATGTCGAAGGTCAGGTAGGCCCTGGTGTCGCCGACGACCTGCCGGATCACCTCGACGGTGGCCGGAATGCCCTCGCGGTGCACCCACGGCGCGCCGAGGATCGTGAAGCCGTGCGTGTCGTCGTTGTGGGTGCGGATGCCGATCTGGACCGACGTGGCCGGATCCACGATGCCCTCGCGGGCCGCCCGCAGGAACATCGAGCCGTGGTCCAGGCGGGTGCCGTCGTCGGGCCAGGTGTCGCAGTGGGCGTCGAAGTGGACGAGCGACAGCGGGCCGAACCGCTCGGCGTGCGCCCGCAGGAGCGGGTAGGTGATGAAGTGGTCGCCGCCCAGGGTGACCATCGTGGTGTCATGCGCCAGGATCTCGGCGGCGTGGGCCTCGATGCGCTCCACGGCCGCTTCGGGGTGCCCGAAATCCATGTAGCAATCCCCGTAGTCGGCCACCGCCAGATGGTCGAAGGGGTCGAACCCGAACGGGTACGCCTCCAGCTCGGCGAGGCCCACCGAGGCGGCGCGGATGGCCCGGGGTCCGAGCCGGGCACCGGGCCTGTTGGACGTCGCCATGTCGAAGGGGATCCCCGACACGACGATGTCGGCGCCGGCGATGTCGCGGGTGTAGGTACGGCGCAGGAACGAGTTGGCGCCGCCGAAGGTCATCTCCGGGTCGCGCCCGGTGAGGTCGCTGCGCCGGAATGCCTGGTCGCCTTCGAGGCGCTCGGGGCTCATCCCACGCCCCAGTCGTAGGTCTGCTTGGTGATGCCGAGGTAGGGCAGGGTCTCGACGCTCATCACGCCGTCCATGGTGCGGATGGTGTTGACGTGGGTGACGAAGGTGTCGCCGTCGGTGCACACCAACTCCACGATCAGGTCGTAGCGACCCGCGGTCAGCACGATGTAGACGGCGTCGTCCATGGCGCCGATCTCGGTGGCCAGCTTGCGGGCGTCGTCGGTGACCGTGATGCCCAGCAGCGCCTGGTAGCCGAGTCCGATCTTCACCGGGTCGGTGACGGCCACGATGTCGATCACGCCGCGGGCGGTGAGGCGGTTGACACGCTGGCGGGTGGCTGCGTCGGAGAGGCCGATCAGCCGGCCGAGCGCGGAGTACGCCATGCGACCGTCGGTCTGCAGGTACTTGATGATCTCGCGGTCTTTCTCGTCGATCATGCGACCCTCCCGCTTTGGACTGTGCTGTGGTCGGGGTTGTGCCAGACGATCAGGGCGGCGAAGTTGTCCACCGCCGGGTCCTCGATGTAGCCGGCGAGCGCGCACGGGGCCTCGAAGCCGTTGCGCAGCTGGAAGCTGAGCGTCGGGTCGTACAGCCGGCCGGCCCGCACCTCGCCTATGTAGGTGTCCGCGGACATCCGGTCCTTGTGGTCGGCGTAGCCGGGGATCACGCCGCCGGCCACGATGCCGCGCAGGTTCAGGTCGCGGCACACCTGCTTGCGGAGCACGTAGAGCTCCGAGCCGATGCCGCGCCGGCGGTACTCGGGGCGCGTGGAGATGCCCGTGCCGTAGTACCAGCCGCCGTCGGGCACGTGACCGCTGCTGCTGTTGTCGTGGGGCACGATGTCGCCGATGGTGTGTTGGGGATCGTCGAGGTCGAACGGAGTCCGGATTCCGAGCCCCATTGCCACCAGCAGGTCGCCGTCGAAGACCGCGAAGCAACCCTCGGCGAAGTCCTGGGCCAGTAGCAGGAGGCTCGCCTCGTCGTAGAGGTCGGCGGGGTCGGCGGTGGGGTAGGAGGCGAGTTCGAGGGCCGCCAGATCCCCGGCCCACTCGGTGCGGATGTGGGCGTAGGTCAGCCCGGAACGCTCGCCCACCATGACGACTTCCAGGTCAGGCATCCGGCGCCTCGACAGACTCGTAGTCGTTCTCCGCCGGCCGGCCCCAGCAGGCCCAGAAGTCGCCGGTGCGGGGCCGCATCACCGCTGCGCCGCTCGACTCGACACCGAACGGTGGCCGGGCGCTCACGCAGATCGCCGCGGGCTCCCGTGTCAGGGCGAAGAGCCGTTCGGCGTCGATCGGCCCGTCGGCGAGCAACTCGGCGGCGGTGGCGAGGCGGGTTCGGGAGCTGTCCATCAGGCGGGGGTCGCGCTCGGCCTGGGCCGCCTCGGCTCGTGCGTCGAGCGTGTGGTTGGTGTGGATGAGGGGATCGTGCTCCAGCGGCGTGACCGGGCGGACCGACGGCATGGCCTCCACGTTGAAGCCCTCGCCGAAGCGGTCCAGGATGAGGTAGTTATGGGCGCCGGCCAGGTCGGCGCCCAAGAGGACCTCCAGGGCCTCCGCTGCGGTGGCGCAGCGCAGCATCGCCCGCACGACCGACGGCCACGTGACGCCGGGACGTCCGTCGGTCCCGGTGAGGTTGTTGACGCCCACGCTGACGCCCTCGCTGTTCATGCCGATCTGGCCGAGGCATCCGGTCGTGGTGAACACCCGTGCTGCCGGCGCGCCGTCCGGCTGCGCCCGCAGCAGCAGGACGTGGTCTGTGGCGGTGGCGTGCATGTCCCAGGTCTGCGCCAGGAAGCCGGCGCCATCGGCACGCTCGTCGGGCACGATCACTGCCGTGCAGTCGTCCTCGGCGACCGTTGACGCTCCCATCTCTCCGGCAACGGCGCGGACGGTGTCGACGAAGTCCGTGAAGCCGCCGACGACGATGGCCTCGGGCAACGAGATCCCCGCGGCGCCGGCCATGGCGACCATCTCGGCGTGGAGGTCACCGTCGAAGGACTCGTGCGCCGGGATCATCGAGTGGGCGATGTCCAGCACGTCGGCTCGCGACAGCGGCGCGCCGGTCCATATCCCCGACGCCACGATGTCGACGCGGTCCGCGACGTAGGCCTGGATCTCCTCTGCGTAGGCCTGTCCGTGCGCCGTACCGATCTGGGTGGGGGATCCGGCGACATCCAGGACACGCAGCGCAGGTCGCTTCACGCCGCTGCCTCGGGCGCGGCTCGCCGCCGGGAGTGTGCCCGGCCGTTCGGGCCGACGACATCGTTGGCGAGTCTCATCGAGCCGACGCTGCCTCGCTTCGGGTGCGGGTTCCCGGGTGCCGATCCACGCGATCGGGACACTACCAAAACCGAGGCACTTGTGCATAGTCACGATGGATTCCGAATTCAGATCGACGATTGGCTTGCTATCTGGGCAGTGGCGATCTACCGTGACGACCGATGTCAACAGTCGCCGATGCCACCCCGCGGGCGTTGTGGCTGGACAGGCTTGACCCGCCGACCGGGCCCCGCCCGCCTCTCGATGGAGAGCGGCAGGTCGACGTCGCCATCGTCGGCGGCGGGTTCAGTGGGCTGTGGACGGCCTACTACCTGATCCGGGCCGACCCGTCGCTGCGGATCGCCGTCCTGGAGCGCCATCACTGCGGGTTCGGGGCGTCGGGGCGCAACGGCGGCTGGGCGTGTGGCGAGCTGGGCGGGTCTACCGGGGGGACCGTCGCCCGCTACGCCCGCCGCTCCAGCCACACAGAGGCCATGCGCCTCATCAGGGCGGTCTTCGACGCCGTCGACGAGATCGGGAGGGTCTCGGCGGCGGAGGGGATCGAGTGCGACTACGCCAAGGCCGGCACGATCCGCCTGGCGCGCAACGAGCCTCAGCACAAGCGCCAACGCCAAGAGATCGACGAACTGCGCGCCCAGGGATTCACGAGCGAGGAGATCCGCCTGCTCGATGCCGGCGAGGCGCGCCGCCAGCTCAACGCCACCGGCGTGCGTTCGGGAATCCTGCTCGGACCGTCGGCGGCGCTGGACCCGGCCAAGCTCGTGACGGGTCTGGCCGCCACCGTCGAAGCCGCCGGCGTGGCGGTCTACGAGGGGACGACCGTCACCGGGATCGCCCCTAGGCGCGTCCACACCGAGGGGGGCGCCGTCAGCGCGGACGTGGTCGTGCGGGCGACGGAGGCATACACACGCGACCTCGCCGGCCAGCGCCGGGCGCTGCTGCCGGTGTACTCCCTGATGATCGCCACCGAGCCGCTGCCCGCGGAGGTGATCTCCGAGATCGGCCTGGCGGGTCGCCCGACCTTCTCCGACGACCGGCACATGGTGATCTACGGCCAGCGCACCGCGGACGACCGCATCGCCTTCGGCGGCCGCGGCGTGCCCTACCTGTACGGCTCGCGCATCGATCCCAGGACCGAGCTGAACGAGCCGTCACACCAACTCATCCACGACACGCTCGTCGAGCTGCTGCCCCCGCTTGCCGGCGCCCGGGTCACGCACCGCTGGGGCGGTGTGCTGGCGATTCCCCGCAACTGGCTGCCGGGCCTCACCCTCAACCGCACTGCAGGGATCGGTGTCTTCGGTGGCTACGTCGGCACCGGGGTGGCCTGCGCCAATCTGGCGGGCAGGACGATGGCGGAGCTGATCCTGCAATCGGAGACCGAGCGCACCACGCTCCCGTGGGTCGGCACGATCGCCCGCACGTGGGAGCCCGAACCGCTGCGCTGGCTGGGTGTCCGCTCCAGCCGCCGCATCCTGTGCGCTGCCGATGACCGCGAGTTCCGGACCGACCGCGAGGCCCGAGCCGCCTACCGCCTCTCAAGAATCCTGCGCGGCGCCTGAGCCGGAGCCCCGGGGTCCTTCAGCCGTCATTCCGGCGAAGGCCGGAATCCGGTTCCAGAATCCTCCGCGGCGCCTGAGCCCCTCGGCGCAATCTTCGCGGTGGACTTCCCGTCATTCCGGCGGAGGCCGGAATCCAGTCCTGCCGCGGCTCGAACTCACCCGGCCCCTCGCCGGGGTTGTCTCAGCGTTCGACGTGCCGTGAGGAACCCAACTCGCCGAGCACCAGGTCCCGGTCGAAGTCCGGCACGTGGTCGCGGGGCACGGGCGCCAGGCCCTCGATGAAGGTGCACCCCGTCTCGGAATACAGCTCGTGGGGGACCCGACGGTTCATGACGGCCACATCGCCGGCGACCAGATGGCGCTGCTCGTCGCCGATAGTGAGGGTCATCTCGCCCTCGGTCAGCACGACGATCTGCTCGGTGTGGTCATGGTGGTGGCGCTCGACGGTGGTGCCGGGCTCGTAGGTCACCCGGCAGAGGAGCACCTGCTCGCCGCCGATGGCGTGCAGGTGCACACCGGGGAAGAACTCAAGGGCGTCGACGCCGTTCCAGGTGCGGAAAGGCGAGCCTGCGGTGTCGTCGCTGCTCATCGGTTCTCGAGATCCCCAGGCGCCGCCGTCGCGTGGTCGCTCAGATGTCGGCCGTCCAGGTCTTGCCGGTGCCGACGGTGTTGATCGAGATCTCCTCGTCGAAGATCACCTGCTTGCCCTCGCGCCGCGGCCCGCCACCGGCGTTGCGGGCGTCGAGGGCCTTCAGCACCCGCTCGGGGGTGATGGGCAATTCCGTTACCCACACGCCCACGGCGTCGTAGACGGCGGTGGCGATGGCGGCCGGCTGGGCGTTGTTGGACATCTCGCCGATGCCCTTGGCGCCGTAGGGCCCGTCGGCGGACGGGTTCTCGATGATGAGGTTGTGCAACTCCGGCAGGTCGGCGGAGGACGGGCTGTAGTAGCTGCCGAAGTCGCCGCCGCGGTGCTCCGCGGAGGGGTAGTACGGGTAGCTGTCCTCCAGCACGCCGAGTCCGAGGCCCATGATGGCGCCGCCCTCGATCTGCCCCTCGACGAGCGCCGGGTTGATGGCCTTGCCGACGTCGTAGGCCTGCGTCAGCTTGAGGACCCGGACCTCGCCGGTCTCGTCGTTCACCTCCACCTCGGCGGCACAGGCGGCGTAGGAGATGGCCGCGTGCGGCACGCCGTCCACCTCGCCGGTGGTCGGGTCGGAGATGGCGGCGTAAGGATTCAGCTGGGCGCCGGTGCCGGTGATCAACTCGCCGTGGCCCCACGTGGCGGCTGCCGCCACGTCGCCCACGCTCAGCTTCTTCGTGGGAGCTCCCTTGGCGAGGACCTCACCGTCGTCGATCTCCAGATCCTCGGGACTGATCTCCATCTCCTGGCCGGCCACCTCCAGGATCCGCTCCCGGACACGCTGAGCGGCCTTCAACACCGCCTTGCCGGCCACGAACGTGGCACGCGAAGCGAAGGTGCCGGTGCACACCGGCGAGGAGTCGGTGTTGGAGTTGTCATAGGTGACCCAGTCGTACGGCACGCCGATGGTGTCGGCCACGATCTGCGTCTGGATGGTCTTCGAGCCGTTGCCGATGTCCGACGTACCGCTGAACACGTCGATGCGGCCGTCGGGCTTCACCTTGATCCAGGCCTGCGACGGGTCGCCGTTCTGGTTCATGCCGGTGGGGTATTCGATGGACGCGATGCCGCGTCCGGAATGGATGGCCATCAGTGGTCCTCCGGGTCTCCGAGTTGGCCGACGAGGTGCCGGGGCAGCCATTCGCCCTCGCGCATCTCGCGGGTGGTGTCGCTGTACGGCGCCGCCACTTCGGTGTCGGTGGCGCCGGCGAGGGCGTGCAGCACGTCCACCGTCGACGGGTCCGTGTAGGTGATGCCGTTCGGCGAGGTGTCGCCGATGCGGTTGGCGTTCTTGAAGCGCAACTCGAACGGATCGACGCCCAACTCCTCCGCGATGCGGCTCATGTGGGTCTCCACCGCGAAGGACACCGAGGTGACCCCGTAACCTCGCATCGCCGAGGTGGGCACCCGGTTGGTGAAGCAGACATAGCCGTCGAAGTGCAGGTTGGGGATGGTGTAGGCGCCCGTGTGGTGGAAGCTGTGCTTGGTGACGCCATAGGGCGAGAAGCGGGCATAGGCCCCGGCGTCGTGCAGGGTCAGCATCTTGCGGCCCAGGATCCAGCCGTCTGAACTCACCGCGTCGATGATCTCCATGTGCCACGGCGCCCGCGTGCTGGAGCACAGGAACTCCTCCTCGCGGGTCCAGCGCCACTTGACGGGCCGGCCGGACTTCTGGGCCAGCAGCGTGCACAGGGTCTCGGTGGCGGTGTCCACCTTGCCGCCGAAGCCCCCGCCCACGGTGCCGCCCACGAACTTGAGCTTGTTCAGCGGCAGTTCCAGGTGCGCGGCGACGACCCCCATGGAGAAGTACAGCGCCTGGGTGCATGAGTAGATCGTGATCCGGCCGTCAGGCTCGGGCACCGCGAGGCCGACCTGGGTCTCGAGGGGCATCTGTTCGATGGCGGCGGGCCGGTAGACGCCCTGGATGATCCGGTCGGCCTGCTCGAAGGCCTCGTCGATGTTGCCCTTGCGGATCTGCCGGACGTTCATCTCGCCCTCGAAGTGCGGGTAGATGGTTCCCCAGTGGTGGATCTGCGGGGCGTCGGCGTCGAACGCCTTGCGCATGTCGAACAGCGCCGGCAACTCCTCGAACTCGATGTCGATGGCGTCCACCGCAGCCTGGGCGGCGTCGACATCCTCGGCGGCCACCACGGCGATCGGCTGGCCCTTGTAGCGGACGTCCTCGGACGCCAGCAGCGGCTCGTCGGCTGGAATGCCGAGTGCCGAGAGGTGTCCGTACACCAGCAGCGGCACGTCCGCGTGGGTGACGACGGCCGCCACGCCGGGCATCCGTTCTGCGCGGGACGTGTCCAGATGGGTGATGGCGGCGTGGTGGTGCGGCGAGCGCAGGGCCTTCACGTGAAGCATCCCGTTCACTCGCACGTCGTCCACGTACACGGTGCGCCCGGTGGCGTGGCCGACCCCGTCGTAGCGGGGTAGACGTGCTCCGACTGCCTTCATTTGATCCCCCTCGCTTCGATCAGCGGGATTTGGTCTCGACTATGTGGATGTGTGCACTCGCTAGGTGAGAACTGTGGTGTGCGGGCTCTCCGCCGTGACGGAGAGGTCGAAGTCGCCGTCACGCGCCCCAGCCACGGCATCGACGATCTTCATGTAGCCGGTGCAGCGGCAGATGTGGCCGGCCAGGGCCTCGGTGATCTCGTCCCGATCGTCGCTGCCGCCCCCGTTGAGGTAGGCGGTGGCGGCGATGATCATGCCGGGCGTGCAGAAACCGCACTGCGCGGCGCAGTAGTGGACGAACGCCTGCTGCACGGCCGACATGTCCTCGGGTGTGCCGAGCCCCTCCACCGTGGTGATCTCGGCGTCGGGAATAGACCCCACCGCGGTCAGGCAGGAGCGCCGGGCGGCCCCGTCGATGAGGACGGTGCAGGCGCCGCATCCGCCGTTCTCGCACCCGGCTTTGGGGCTGAGAACGTCCAGCTCCTCGCGCAGGACGTGGAGCAGGGGAGTGATCGGCGAACTCTCCACCGTGCGGTTCGTACCGTTGACGACGATGTTCACGCGCTCTCCTCCAAGTCCGTCAGTACCTGTGCAACCAGGGTGGGCAGTGTCCGCGATCGGTACCAGCCCGAGGCCAGGGGATCGTCGGACGGGTCCACATCCCCCACGGCCGCCTGCCCTGCGGCGGCCGGATCGCCGGCCAGTGCCTCGGCGCTGCGGAGGCGCACACCGATCGAGGCGGCGCCCACTGCCGCGAGTGCGACACCGCCGTCGCCGGCGCGCACGCCGGAGACGGCCATCACCGTGTAGTGGTGGGCGTGGGGCCGACCCAGGCCGGCGAAGGCCCCCGCGGCGGGCTCGGTGTAGGTGACGTCGAGCAGGAGGCGCCCCTCGCGGGAGGACAGGAAGTCCTCCAGCGATTCGAGCCGCTCGCCGCCGGCGCCGGCACTGCGAGCGGTCGCCCCCAGCGCCAGGAGCGGTCCCTGCAGATCGCCGAATCCGGCCGGAGCGCAGAGGTTGCCGCCGACGGTGGCCTGGGCCCGGATCTCGTTGTCGCCGACCGACGAGGCGCATGGCCCGAGCGGGGAGGATTCACCGGTGAGGGCCGCGATCGGCGTCGTGGCGCCGACGGTCACGCTGTCACCCGATCGTTCGACGTAGTTGAGGCCGGCCGCACTCAGCATGATCACCCGCTCCGCCCGTGCCCGGCCGAGGTGCAGGTCGGGCACGACGAGCGTGCCGCCGGCCAGAACGGAGACGCCGGCGCCGTCGCCGAAGGCCGCTGCGGCCTCGGAGGGCGAACCGGGTTGGATCACCTCCGTGGTGGACCCCATCACGTGCTCCCTTCGCTGGTTTCCGAGGTTGCCGGACTATAGCAGTGAGCGTCCTGGGCATCGAAGTCCTCGCAGCCTGCCGTTGCCCCCCGGCTGCAGCGTGGGCGTTTGGCCGCACCGGATAGATTCCGCTACTTTGTCGCCCAATTCCGCCGCGGGGCGGCCGCACGGATGGCGCGTCCCGAGTCCGACGAAACACGACAAGGGGGACCCGGTGGCAAACGTACAGGCCGACTCCGAGGCTGTTTGGGAACTGGTCGATCGGGACGCCGATGTAGAGCAGGTGGCGACCGGATTCACCTTCACCGAGGGTCCTATCTGGCACCCGACGGAGCATCACCTCCTCTTCAGTGACATGCCCGGGGACGTGCGCCGCAAGTACACCCCTGACGGCACCGTCGTCGAGGTCATGCGGCCGTCGAACAAGTGCAACGGCATGACCTATGACGCCGACTTGAACCTCGTCGTGTGCGAGCACGTCACGTCGAGCCTCATCCGCGAGAACACCGACGGCACGCGGGAGGTCCTGGCGTCTCACTTCGAGGGCAAGGAGCTGAACAGCCCGAACGACGTCGTGGTCGGCTCCGACGGTTCCATCTATTTCTCGGACCCGTGGTTCGGCCGGATGCCCGTGTTCGGCCTCGAGCGCGAGCGGGATCTGGGTTGGCAGGGCGTCTTCCGGGTCCCACCCGGTGGCGGCATCGAGCTGGCCACCGATCGCGACAAGTACGACCAGCCCAACGGGCTCTGCTTCTCGCCTGACGAGTCGCTCATGTACATCAACGACACGATGGGCGGACTCATCGACGTCTACGACGTGAATCCCGACGGGAGCCTCAGCGGCGGGCGCCTGTTCTTCGACGGCATCGGCACGGGTGTGATCGAGGACGGCATTCCCGACGGGATGAAGTGCGATGAGATGGGCAACATCTGGGTCACCGGTCCCGGCGGGGTCTGGATCATCAGTTCGGGTGGCGAGCGACTGGGCGTCGTGCCGGTCCCGGAGAACGTCGGCAACCTCTCCTGGGGCGGGGCCGATTGGCGGACGCTCTACATGCCGTCGTGCACGTCGTTGTACGCGCTGGCGACCCGGGTCGGCCCGCGGCGCGAGCCGTACATGGGCTGAGCGGCGCCGAGCGCGGACTCCGGAACCCCGCAACGAACCGAAGCAGCAACAACCGAAGCAGTCCCAAGACCCGAGGGAGAGGGGAACCCGATGAGTGACCTGTCGTTGGATGCGAGCCGCTGCGCTCTCATCATCCAGGACCTCCAGAACGACGTCATCACCACCGGTGGGGCGTTCGGCGAGTCCGGCTCGCCGCAGCACGCCATCGAGCAGAATGTGGTCGCCAACGTGGCCCGCCTGGCAGAGGTCTGCCGCGGCGCCGGCGTTCCGGTCATACACGTCTGGTACATCGTCGAGGAGGGGGCGCCGGGTCTCAAGCTCAACGCCCCGCTCTTCCAGGGGGTCAAGGACACCAACGGGCTGGTCCGCGGATCCTGGGGGGCGGCCCCGGCCGATGGGCTGGAGGCCCAGGACGGTGACTTCATCGTGGAGAAGATGCGCATGAGTGCCTGGGAGGGCACCAAGCTCGAGAGCCTCCTCGCCGGAACCGGGCGCGACTCCGTCATCGTCACCGGCGCGTGGACGAACATGTCCATCGAGCACACGTCACGCACCGGTGCTGATAAGGGCTACTACATGGTCGTGCCCGAGGATGGCTGCTCCACGATGAGCGCCGACTGGCACAACGCCTCCATCAACTACGCTCTGCAGAACGTTTCAACAGTGACCGACGTGGATTCGGTCATCGCCGCCCTGGGGGGATGACCGGGCCACGCAAGCATGGGGGAAGCTGACGACCTGATGGGGACCGAGCGCCAGTGACGACTGTCGTAGTCGACGCGGTGAACGCCCTCTTGGGGCGCCGCGGCAGGCATGTGCCCTGGCAGCGCAGCGCGTCGCGCCTGGTGATCGCCGCGATGATCGCCTTCGTCGTGGTGTGGGTCGTCTTCCTTGCCAGCAACACCTCTGCCGGCTCCGCCGTGAGCGCTCCCAGCGAGTTCCTGAAGAGCATCCTCAACGCGCTGACGATCAGCGGCATCTACTTCATCGTGGCCTCCGGTTTCACGCTCGTCTTCGGGCTGATGCGCACGGTGCAGATGGCGCACGGGTCGCTGTTCCTGCTGGCCGGCTACTTCGCCCTCGAGTACCAACTCGACTTCCTGGGCGTGACCGGGACGCCGGACCGTGGCATCGTGGGCTGGGGCGACTGGTGGTTGCCCCTGGTGATAGCGGTGGTCATCGTCAGTGGTCTCGGGTTGTTCATCCAGCAGGTCTTCCTGCGCTGGAACCAGGGGCAGGATCTGCGCCAGGCGCTGATCACGATCGCCATCTCGATCGTCCTGGGCGACCAGATGATCCAGCACTTCGGCGGCGTCGCCGAACCCATCACCTTGACGCACGAGATCCACGGTTACGTGAACTTCGCCGGGATCCGCTACGGCATCCACCAGTTGTTCGTGATCGGCATGGCCCTCGGCGTTGGCGGCGGTCTCTGGCTGCTGCTGAAGAAGACCCGCACCGGCATGGTGATCCGCGCGGGCGTGGACGACACGCCCATGGTGCAGGCCCTGGGCATCAACGTGCAGAAGGTCTTCGCCGTGGCCTTCGTGCTGGGCTCGGCGCTGGCCGGCCTGGGAGGGGTGATCGCCGGCTCCTCGGTCACCACCCTCGCTCCCGGCGTTGACGGGCAGTGGCTGCTGCATTCGCTGGTGGTCGTCATCATCGGCGGGATGGGGTCGCTGGGCGGTGCCGCGGCCGGCTCGCTCCTCTACGGCCTCGCCACCGCCCTCGCACCCTCCTACCTACCGACCGACTACGCCTACTACTCGATCATCGCCACCTTCGTGATCCTGGCTCTGGTCCTGGCCATGCGGCCCTACGGGCTGTTCGGGAGGCCGGCATGATTCTCTCCGGCTTGCGAGACCGTTCCGGCGGCGCCGGCACCGGCGGCGGCATGGGTTCGAGCGCCTATTCCCGCAACACCCGCCGGCTGGCGTTGATCATGCTGGTGGCACTCGTGCTGGTGGGCGTCTTCCAGGCGACCACACCCGACCCGTTCCGGCACTATTTCGTCGATGTGGTGCTGACGCGGTCGCTCATCTTCGGTGTCGCCGCGGCCAGCATCGTCTTCCTCTCCGCCTTCGGAGGGATGATCTCCCTGGCACAGACGCTGATGTACGGCGTGTGCGCCTTCACGATCGGCAACGCCGTCACGACCGGCGGCAGCAAGGGGCTCAACCTGGGTTGGAACCCGTGGGTGGGCGTTGTGCTCGGCATCGGTGTGACGACGGCGCTGGGGTTCCTCATGGGGCTCCTGGCCAGCCGCTCCAGCGGGCTCTACTACCTCATGATCACGCTCGCCTACGGCGTGATCGGCTACTACTTCTTCGTACAGGTCACGGTGCTCTCGGGCTTCGGCGGCGTCAACCAGGTGGGCGCCCCCGATTACATCGGCGAGCCCACCACCGTCACCAACCCGGAGCGCCTGTTCTACACGTGCCTCGTCGTGGCGGTGGCGGTCTACCTGCTGTTGCGCTACGTGTCGCGCACCCCGTTCGGGCTGGCTCTGCAAGGTGTGCGTGACGATCCCGTGCGCATGAACTCCCTCGGCTACAACGTCGCGATGCACCGCACCTGGGCCTTCACACTGGCCGCCTTCGTGGCCTCCCTGGGGGGCGTTCTCTACGTCTGGGAGCAGCGAGCCATTGCCCCCACGGCCATCAATCTGGGCGGCATCCTCAACCTGCTGGTGATGGCCATCATCGGTGGCGTGCTGGTCCTGGAGGGCGCCTGGCTGGGGGCGTTCATCTTCGTTGCGCTCGAGAACTACGTGCGCAACGTGGTCTTCCTCAACAACTTCATCGAGGAGTCCCGCTTCCGCACGCTCATCGGGGCAATCGTGCTTGTGCTGGTGCTGGCGTGTCCGGACGGCGTCGTGGGGTTGCGCAAGGTGCGCGGTGCGGTGCCGCTGGCGCTGATCGGCGCCGCGGTCTGGGGCGTTGTCGGGGGCCTGCAGGAGGGCGACCGCGGTGCCATCGCCGGCGTCATCGTGGGCGCCGTGGCAGGCATCGGCGCGGCCGGACTGGTGAGTTGGCTGGCGGGGCACAGAGATACCGCTCGAGGTTTCTGGTCGAGGCTGCTGTCCACGCGGCGGGCGAGCGAGATGCCCGTCGGGAACTGACGTACTAGGAGACCGGGACAGAGGGAGGACAGTCACGCACCGCAAACTGAGGGAAGACGAATCCAGGGCGGGACGACCGACCTGTGACGACAATCGAACCTGATCGGAAGCGATCACGGATCGAGATACCACCGAACACCGCACTGAGACCACGAACAAGGAGGAAATAGTGCAGAACATACGAAAGAAATCAACCTGGCTGAGGCTTGCGGTTGCGTCGCTGGCGCTCGCGCTCGTTGCCGCCGCATGTGCGAGCGACAGCGGGTCCGAGGACGCCGATGCCGCGCTGTCCGCGGCGCAGGGCGCCCGGACCGAGGCAGGTGCCGCGCTCGCCGACGCCGCCGCCGCATCGGCAGCGGCCGACGCCGCGCTGAAGGCGGCCGAGGCGGCCCAGGCCGCAGCGGAGCTGGCTCAGGCCACCGCCGACGGCAACGAGGCCGCAGTGGCCGCCGCCGAGGCTCAGCTCGCAGACGCCCAGGCGGCTGCGGACGAGGCGCGCGATCAGGCCGCGGCGGCACAGGATGAGGCTGCAGAGGCTCGGGCGGCCGCCGCTGAGGCCGAGGCAACGGCCGCCGCGGCGCCTGCGCCGCCGCCTGCCGCGGCCGACGATGACATGGACGACATGGCCACGACGGTCGTCAACGTCGCGATCCTGTCGGACTGCGAGGGTGCCTTCGGGGCCTTCCACGACCGCGACATCGCGGGCGTGGTGACTGCCATGGCCGAGCACGCGGGCGCCACGGTCAACGACCGCAACGACCCGCAGGCCGGCTGGAGCAACGCCTCCATCAACGGCGTGGCCATCGAGCTCGTGGGCATCGGCTGCGCCGACGACACCGCCGAGGCGGCACTGCGTGAGACGCGCCGTCTCATGGAGGACATCGGTGCCGACATCATGATTGGCCCGCTGTCCGGTGACGAGAGCATCGCCGTGGCGAACTACGCCAAGGACCACCCGGGTCAGACGTTCGTGAACGGCACGTCGGGTGCGCAGGACTCCACCATGGCGGTCCGTGCTCCCAACTTCTTCCGCTTCAACGGCGACGGTGCGCAGTGGAACGCCGGTCTCGGCGACATCGCCCACAACGTCCTAGGGTGGGAGACCGCCGCGGTCATCGGTGACGACTACAGCTTCGCCTGGACCTCCACGGCGGGCTTCATTGCCGAGTTCTGCGCCGCCGGTGGCGACGTGATCAGCCGGGTGTACCCGCCGCTGAACACCACCGACTACTCCGGCTTCGTGGAGCAACTCCCCGGACCGGACGAGGTCGACGGCTACTTCTGGGCCGTTGGTGGCGCCGGTCTGGTTCCGGCCCTGAACGCCTTCGAGGACGCCAAGGGCGACGTCGTGGGCGAGCAGCACATGGGCAACCTCTTCTGGGGTATCCCCGATGTGTTCACCGCGATCGGTCCCCGGGTCGTTGGCTCCTACTCCGGTGGGTTCGGCAACGCTCCCGATCTGCAGACCGACAAGGCCGCGGAGTTCCGCGCGATCATCAACAGTCACTTCGACGAGATCCCGTTCGGTGGTGCACCCGCTCCGGCGGATGCCGCGTACTTCGACGCGTTCTTCATGAACTACTACAACAACACCTGGGGTCTGATCGAGGGCCTGAAGGCGATCGGGGCCGACCTGTCCGGTGGCCACGAGCCGTTGTGGGACGCGATCAGCAACGTGACGCTCGACGCCGCGTTCGGTGAGATCAGCCTCGACTCCAACCGTACGGCCATCCAGGACCAGTACGTCGGCCGCATCTACCTTGATGACGACGGCAACATGGCTTCCAGCACGGTGGCATTCGTGCCGCAGGTCGATCAGACCTTCGGTGGAACGTTCTCGGGTGATCCGTCACCGAGCAGGGACTACCCGCCCTGCGAGGAGCGCGACCTCCCGTGGATCGGCAACGCCACCCCGGTCGTCAACGGCGTTCTGCAGAACTAGCCGACCGGTACTGACCACGAGGTAGAGGGACGCCACCGATCATGACCGTGACGACGAACTCCGTACCCGTGCTGCGGTTGCGGGACGTCAGCATGTCCTTCGGTGGCGTCCACGCCCTGAGCGGCATCGACATCGATGTCGCTCAGGGCGAACGCCTCGTCATCCTCGGGCCCAACGGGGCCGGCAAGACCACACTGTTCAACGTCGTCGCCGGTGACCTGCGGCCCACGGCGGGCACCGTCGAGATCGACGGCCTCAACGTGGAGGAGATGCCGGCACGGCGGCGCCCGCAACTCGGCATGTCGCGCACGTACCAGCGCTCGCGCCTTTTCGCCGGGCTCACGGTGGAGGAGAACCTCTATCTTGCCGTCCTGGGCAAGGAGGGGCGCCGCTTCCGCCTCCGGATGGGACGCCGCGACGCCGCCTACCGCGATCGCGCCAAGCGGGCCGCGGCCAACGTCTGGCTGGACGGGCGCCTCGACACACTCACCTCCGACCTCTCACACGGCGAGCAGCGCCAGCTGGAGTTGGGTCTCGCCACGGTCACCGAACCACGCGTGCTGATGCTCGACGAGCCGGCCTCCGGGCTGTCACGCGGGGAGCGGGAGCGGCTCACCGAGCTGCTCCTGTCGCTGGACCGAGAGGTGACGCTGCTGCTCATCGACCACGACATGGACGTGGCGCTCCGGGTGGCCGAGCGCGTCGTCGTGATGCACGACGGCGTCAAGATCACCGAGGGGACGCCCGACGAGATCCGCGCCAACCCGCAGGTGCACGACATCTATCTCGGGCGGGGGATCGAGCATGGCTGAGGCACTGCTGGAGATCTCGAGCCTCGATGTCGGCTACGGGCAGGCGCAGGTGCTGCATGGGGTCGACCTGGCGATGGGTCAGGAGGCCGTGTCGGTCATCGGCCGCAACGGCATGGGCAAGACCACGCTCTGCAACGCCATCATGGGCCTGATCCCGACGATGGCCGGTTCCATACGGTTCAGGGGCGCCGAGTTGGTCGGCCTGCCGCCCTACAAGGTCGCAGCCTCCGGGATCGCCTACGTGCCACAGGGCCGGCGGCTGTTCACATCGCTCACCGTGGACGAGCATCTGGCCATGCTGGCGCGCGACGCCCGCGGCAAGCGCTGGACGCCGGCGGAGGTCTACGAGCTCTTCCCCCGGCTGGCGGAGCGCAAGAAGCTCAGCGCCACGAGCCTCTCCGGCGGCGAGCAGCAGATGCTCGCGATCGGCCGGGCACTGCTGCTCAACGCCGATCTGATGCTGATGGACGAACCGTCCGAGGGCCTTGCCCCAACGATCGTGGAGCAACTCGTGGACACCTCGAGGCGGCTCGTCGACGAAGGCATCGCCGTCCTGCTCGTGGAGCAGAACCTCAGCGTGGCGACCGCCGTGTCCGACCGTCAGGTGGTGATGGTGTCGGGGCACATCGAGACCGAGATCAGTTCGCAGGAACTGCTCGACGACGCCGACGCCCAGCGCCGGTATCTCGGTGTCGAATCGCTGGAGGACACCGCGGGCTGACAGCCCGGCGGGCGGGGGTTCTCCTCAGGCGCTACTTCCCGCCGGCACTGCGGCGCAGAACGCTTCCACCCGGGCACCCAATTCCTGCCGGTATGCCGTGACCCGCCGCATCTTCAGGTCCTCGTAGCCGCGGACCCGATCCACCAACTCGGCGATCGCGACGGCCTCGTCGCGGTTGATGTCGTTGAGCACTCCGAGCAGATCCCGGACGGCATCCCGGTACTCGCCGGGCAGCCGGCGTTCGCAGCGGCGCACCGCCGCGTAACCGAAGGGGTCGAGCGGGCCTCCGCGCAGCCGCTTGGCGCCGCGGAGCGCCAGCAGCAGCGGGCGGGCCCACGACCCCAGCTTCAACTTGCGCGACATGCCGAATGCCCGCAGGAACGGGGGATGCAGGTGCCAGACCACTCGGGCCCCGGGTCCGGCGACGGCCTCGGCTCCGGTGTCGGCGGACGGGTCCAGCAGCAGCCGTGCCACCTCGTACTCGTCCTTGTAGGCCATCAGCTTGTGCAGGTTGCGGGCGACCGCCTCGGTGAGGTGCCAGCCGGCGAGGTCTTCCTCGGCATCAGCCACCGTGGCGACGAAGCGCAGGAACTCCCCGGCGTAGGAAGCCGACTGGTACGCGGTCAGATCGGCGGCGAGCATCTCCAGCAGATCGCCGAGCCCGGTCCGCTCGGAGAGAGGGTCGAGCAGCCGGCGCACATTCCGCCGGAGGACGTCGGCGGTGTCCTCCTCGACCTCGTCAGCGGCGTCGTCGGGAGGTTGCACACGGCCGGGTTCCGCTGCGTTCACAGCGGCCAACTCGACGCCATCGGGGTCCAGGACCCACTGCCGGCCCCAGCGGAACGCCTCGCGGTTGCGCTCGGTGGCGACGCCGTTCAGGTCGATGGCGGCCTCGAAGGAGGCGGCGGTGAGCGGCAGGGTGCCGCACTGGTAGGCGACGCCGATCAGGAACACGTTGGCGGATGTGGTGTTGCCGAAGAGGCGCCGCGTGATCGACCCGGCGTCGACCCAGCGGTTCTCCCCGGCTCTTGAGTAGGAGTCGATGTGTGCGCGCAGGTTGGGTGTGGTGGGGTAGCCCTGCTCCGGATGCACAACCATCTGGCCGGTGCTGGTCGGCGTGACCGATGCCACCACGACGGTGCGTGCCGGGGATGCCCCGGCGAGCGGGCCGGGTGCCGCCGCCGTCAGGAGATCGAAGGCGAGGTAGAGATCCACCATTCCCGCCGTGGCCTTGTTGGAGGCAATCGGACCGGCGGTGCTGATTCTGACGTCGCTGACGACCGGGCCGGCCTTCTGCGAGAGCCCTGTCTGATCGAGCCCCTGCACGTGGTTGCCGCTCAGCAGCGCGGCCGTCCCCAGCAGTTGCGAGGCGGTCACGACGCCGGTGCCGCCGATTCCCGCCATCCGCACGGTCACCTCGGCGGGAGGGGCTCTCGGTGGCTCGGGAATGTCGTCGGGAGGCTGCGGTCGCACCTTGGCGGTCCCGGAGCGGGACGCCGCGGCCTGCTTGCGGGCGATACGCCGCTGCTTGGCGGCTCGGGCGGGCCGGACGGTGGCGAACGAAGGGCAGTCGCCGTCGATGCACGAGTAGTCGAAGTTGCAGGAGGTCTGGTCGATCTTCGTCTTGCGGCCGTACGGCGTATTGACCGGCTGCACCGAGAGGCAGTTGCTCACGTCGCCGCAGTCGCCGCAACCCTCGCAGACACGCTCGTTGATGAGCACCCGGGTCTTGGGGGTCGGCCGTTGGCCCCGGCGGCGCGCTCGACGCAACTCGGCGGCGCAGAACTGGTCGTGAATCAGGACGGTCACACCCTCGACCGCTCTCAGGCGCTCCTGGGCTTCGATGATGCGCTGACGATCCCAGACCTCGACACCCGTCGGGAGCGTGACGCCCTTGTACCGGCCGACATCCTCGGTGGTGATGAGGACCTCCCGCACACCCTGGGCGAGCAGGATCCGGGCCATGTCGGGAACGCTCACGATGCCGGTCGGGTCCTGGCCGCCGGTCATCGCCACGGCACCGTTGTAGAGGAGCTTGTAGGTGATGTTGACGCCGGCCGCCACGGCGAACTGGATCCCCAGCTGACCCGAATGGGCATAGGTGCCGTCGCCCAGGTTCTGGACCGAGTGCTCACGTTCGGTGAACGGTGACATGCCGACCCACGTGGCTCCCTCGGCGCCCATCGAGCAGACCGAGCTCCACTGGCCGACCCGTTCGGGCTCCATCAGTGAGACCATCCCGTGGCAGCCGATGCCGACGCCGACGAGCGTGTCGTCCGGGACGCGGGTGCTGGTGTTATGAGGGCAGCCCGAGCAGAAGTAGGGGGTCCGGCGAGCGGTGATCGTCATCGACCGGCGCCGGCGGGGCGCCGGCGGGGGTTGGCCCAGCCGATCGCCGCTCACGTGCGGTGAGAGTCGGGAGTGCAGCGGGCGCACCAGCGAGTCGGCTTCCAGGCCTTCGTGACGTCCCAGCAGCGGCTGGCCCCGGTCGTCGCGCTTGCCCACCACCGCAGGTCGAGCGGCGAGTGGGTACAGGGCGTCCTTGAAGAACAGCTCCAGGTAGGGGTCCTTCTCCTCCAGAACGACGATCTCAGCGAGGCCGTCGGCGAAGCGGCGGACGAACGCCGGGTCGAGGGGATAGGGGAGGGAGATCTTCGCCAGGCGAATCCCGGCCCCGGCGATGTCCTCGAGGGTCGTCAGACCCAGCAGGCGCAGCGCCTCGAGCATCTCGCGGTAGCAGTTCCCCGAGGCGGCGATGCCGACGCGGGCCGGACCGTCCGGCGTCGTGAGGTGGTTCAGCCCGTTGCGGGCGCCGTAGCTGCGGGCGAGCTCCAGCCGCACCTCGACCAGGTCCCGCTCGATGTCATTGGTGTACGGCGGCATCAGGTTGCCGTCGGGACGGTGCAGGTAGGGCGCCGGGGGACCGTCGTGGCCGGGCAGGACCGGCAGCCTGTAGGGCAATCCGGCATGCCCGGTGCCGTTGCCTCCCCGCTCCCCCCAACCGTTGCCGCCTCCCAGATTCACAGATCCGGTGCCGTCGGCCACCGCTGCCACGATGCGCAGCGCGGTGACCACGCCGCACGAACGCGAGAGCGCGATGGCGTGGCGTCCCAGATCCAGTGTCTCCTGAGGATCACCGGGAACCAGGAAGGGCATGCGCAGAGCCACGAGTGTGCCGTCGGAGGAACTCGCGACCGTGGAGGACTTGGCGTAGGGGTCGTCTCCCACGAGCACCAGGGCGCCGCCCAGGGGCGACGTGCCCGTGAGCACGGCATGGCGCATGGCGTCGCAGGCACGGTCCAGGCCCGGGGCCTTCCCGTACCACATCCCGAGAACCCCATCGCGCAGCCGGTCGCTGAATCCGCTGACCAGTTGGCTTCCCATCACCGCGGCGGTGGCGAGCTCCTCGTTCAGGCCGGGCTGGTGGACCACCTGCAGCCCGGCTGCGTCGGCGAGCCCGGCGACGCGCGTCATCTCCGTGTCGAACAGGGCGAGGGGCGAGCCCGGATAGCCGCAGACGAACGCCGCCGTGTTGTGGCCCGCTGCCCGATCCCTGCGCATCTGCTCGAGAGGCAGCCGGGCGAGGATCTGCACGCCGGCAGCGAAGACGAGCCCCTCGTCGCGCAGGTACCGGTCGTCGAGGCGGTAGTCCGAACGGTCGGCACCCGCGAGGTGGGCGGCCAGAGGTTCTTGTGATTCCTCGATGCATGCAGGCTACCGCGGGGGCACTGATGTGTCCCGCGCGGAGTGCCACGCGGCGTGGCCGGTCCGGTGCACGTCGTTGCAGAGATTGTGACGACGTGCCAACGCGCCGACGGTGGAGCGGTAGCATCCCGCCGCGTGGGTATCGACACCGATCTTGCCGACGAACTGGTCGCCGCCATTGCAGCCTGGGTGGACCGCGACGTCATTCCCGTGGCGAGCGAATTCGAGCACGCCGACGAATTTCCCGAGGCGATGTTCGCCCAGATGTGCGACTTCGGCCTGTTCGGCGCCACGATCCATCCGGACTACGGCGGGTTGGGCATCGACGCGCTGACCTACGCGCGCATCGTCGAGGAGTTGTCGCGGGGGTGGATGTCCCTCGCCGGGATCCTGAACACGCACATGCTGGCCGTGGCCATGATCAGCCGCTTCGGCAGCGACGAGCAGCGGGAACGGTTCCTGCCCCGAATGACCGACGGTTCACTGCGGGCGGCGTTCTCGCTGTCGGAGCCCGACGCCGGGAGCGACACGCAGAACATCCGCTGCCGAGCCGTCGCCGACGGCGACGAGTGGATCGTCAACGGCACCAAGATGTGGGTCACGAACGGGATGCGTGCCGGCCTCGTGATGCTCCTTGCCCGCACGCCCGACGACCGCATCACGTGCTTCGTCGTGGAGAAGACCCCGGGTCCGGCCGACGGGGGCCTCACCATCAGCCGCAAGATCGACAAGCTCGGTTACAAGGGCGTCGAGACGGTCGAGATGTCCTATGTCGACCACCGGGTGCCCGACGCCAACATGCTCGGCGGCTCCGAGGGGCTGGGGCAGGGTTTGCGTTACGCCCTCACCGCCCTGGAGTTGGGGAGGGTGAACATCGCGGCGCGTGCCGTGGGAGTGGCGCAGGCGGCCTTCGACGCGGCCATGGCCTATGCCCAGGAGCGCCAGACGTTCGGCCGACCCATCTACGAGCACCAGGCGGTGCGGTTCATGCTCGCCCAGATGGCCACCAAGCTCCACGCGGCCCGGTTGCTCACCCACGACGCGGCGCGCCGCTACGACGAGGGGGATCGCATCGATCTGGAGGCCGGCATGGCCAAGCTGTTCGCCTCCGAGGCCGCGCACGAGATCGTCACCGATGCGATGCGAGTCCACGGCGGCTACGGCTACACCACCGAGTACCCCGTCGAGCGCTACTACCGGGACGTGCCGCTGATGATCATCGGCGAGGGCACCAACGAGATCCAGAAACTCGTCATCGCCCGGCAGTTGCTCTCCCGCTGGTCCGAGAAGAACTAGCCCGGCAGTCCGGGCGGCGCTGCCGGTGGCGCTCCGGCGGCCTAGAAGGTCCGCCTGCGCTGGCCCCCGGCACCCCCGCCCTCGGTTGGTTGCGTGAGCTGGCCCCCGGCATCCCCGCCCTACCGGGGTCTGAGGCGGTCCCGGCGGTGCCGGCGGCGGGTCGAATCGGCTCCTGGCTCCACCGTTTCCTAGACTGGTCTCCCCGCCCCCGTAGCTCAGGGGACAGAGCAGGGGACTTCTAATCCCAAGGCCGCAGGTTCGAATCCTGCCGGGGGCGCTGATGAGTCAACGCACCGACACCACCAGAGCAGAGGCTCAGACCGGCCCGGACGATGCCCGGCCGGTCCCCGATCTGGAAGTCCTCGAGAACATCCAGCGGCGGTTGCTGTGGCTGGCGACCCGGATCGTGGACGTGGCGAACCGCCGGGAGGGTCTCGAGATCAAGGTCGGGGGCCACCAGGCCTCCTCCGCGTCGATGGTGTCGCTCATGACGGCGCTGTGGTTCGCCCACATCGACGGCAACGACAAGGTGGCCGTCAAGCCGCACGCCTCGCCGGTGTATCACGCCATCAAGTACCTGACCGGCGAGTTGGATCGCTCCTACCTCACGACGCTGCGCCAGCGTGGCGGGCTGCAGGCCTATCCCTCGCGCACCAAGGACCCCGATGTCGCCGACTTCTCCACCGGGTCGGTGGGTCTGGGGGCGGTGGCGCCACTGTTCTCGGCGCTGGTGCGGCGCTACACCGACGCCCACTTCACTCCCTCGCCGCCGGCGCGGTTCATCGCCACCGTCGGCGACGCCGAACTCGACGAGGGCAACGTCTGGGAGGCCATCGCCGACCCGGCCACGCACGGCCTCGGCAATTTCACCATGGTCGTGGACCTCAACCGCCAGAGCCTGGACCGCGTGATCCCCGACATCGCCGCCACCCGCCTCAAGAGCTTCTTCAGCCACGCCGGCTGGCACGTGGCAGAGGCCAAGTACGGGGCCCGACTGCGGCGGCTGTTCTCCGAGCCCGGCGGTGACGCCGTGCGCGCCCACATCGACGCCATGCCCAACGAGGCCTACCAGGCGCTGTTCACCTACCAGGGCTCCGAGCGGCGCAAGAAATTCCTGGACGGCGCCGATGCGGCGGTGCGGCGGCTCACCGACGACTTCGACGACGACGAGCTGTTCGCGCACGTCACGGACCTCGGCGGCCACGACCTCGGCCAGCTCATCGACTGCTTCAAGGCCTGCGACATCGAGGCCGACCGCCCGAGCGTGGTGTTCGCCTACACGATCAAGGGCTGGGGCCTGCCGATGGCGGGAGACCCCCTGAATCACGCGGTGCTGCTGAACCCCGACCAGATCGACGCGCTCCGCCGCAGCGTCGGGCTGACGCCCGAAACCGAGTTCGACCGCTTCGACCCCGACAGTCCCGAGGGGCTGGTGTGCGCGGCCGTCGGCGGCGACATCAACAACCCGCCGCCGGTGCCGAGGCCGCGGCTCGACATCCCGGCGGCCGCGGGCCCGCCGACCGTGCGGGGCAAGGTGTCCACCCAGGAGGCCTTCGGGCGGACACTCACCCGCCTCGCCGAGGTGGCCGACGTGGGCAAGCGACTCGTGACGACCGCGCCCGACGTGTCGATCTCCACCAACCTCGGTGGGTGGGTCAACAAGGTGGGGGTCTATTCCCACGAGCACCGCGACGACCACGGCGGCGCCGACCGGCTGTTGAAGTGGGCGCCCTCGCCGGAGGGCCAGCACATCGAGCTTGGACTCTCGGAGATGAACATGTTCATGCTGCTGGGCCAGCTGGGGCTCGCGCACGACCACCACGGCCGCCACCTGCTCCCGGTCGGCACGGTGTACGACCCGTTCGTGCTCCGGGGCCTCGACGCGTTTATCTACTCGGTCTACAACGACGCCCGCTTCATCGTGACCGGCACGCCGTCGGGGATCACGCTGGCGCCCGAAGGGGGCGCGCACCAGTCGACCGTCACCGCCGGCGTCGGCGCCGAGCTTCCCGGGATCACCTACGTCGAGCCGGCGTACGCCACCGAGGTCGACTGGCTGCTGTGCGACGCCCTCGACAAGCTCGGCCGCCCCGACGGTGAGAGCGCGTACTTCAGGTTGAGCACCCGCCCGCTGGATCAGGCGCCGTTCGCTGCCGCCGCCGAGCGGCTCGGCACCGACGAGCTGCGCCGCCAGGTGCTCACCGGCGGCTACCAGCTTCGCCCGGCGCCGGTGGGCGATCGTCCCGGCGTCACGATCGTCACGACCGGTGCGATGGCACCCGAAGCGCTGGTCGCCGCCGATGCGTTGGCGGATGAGGGCGTCGACGCCGCCGTCGTGCACCTCACCAGCCCCGACCTGGTGTACCGCAGCTGGCAGGGCACCTACCGGGCCGCGGCCGCCAGCGCCACCGTCGTGCGCCGCCCCAGCCGGATGCACCAACTCATTCCCCCCGAGGAGCGTCACCGCCCCGTCGTCAGCGTGCACGACGCCTCCAGTCATGCCCTGGCCTGGTTGGGCGCTGCGGTGGGCTCGCGGCACATCCCCCTCGGCGTGGACCGCTTCGGCGAGTCCGGAACGATCGCCGATCTGCACGCGATCGCCGGCATCTCCGCCGGTGACATCGTCAACGCCGCGCTCATCGCCATCTACGAGAGCATCGACGCCGACTGACGCGACTCCGGGAGCAGGCACCGCCGCTCTGTCACAGGTGGTCGCTACCCTCCGGATCACCGACGTCATCCGTTCTCGCTGGTGACGTCGCCGTCTCGCTCGGACCTCGGAGTGCCCTTCAGGCGCCGGTCGGAGCCGCTGGCGCAATGGCGCGAATGGGCCGCTCCGGCCGCCGAGCCACCGCCCGGACGGGATGCCGCCGACGATGGCTCGGAACGATCATGATCAATGACGGGCGGGCTGCGGGTCCTTCGAGACCGTCACCGGCTCGCGCGCAACAAGGGAGACCGATGAACATCGCAACCGTTGAGACCACCGACGATCACGCTGCGGGCGCCACAGCGGTCGTCGTACCGGACGGCCTGTTCGAAGCACGGGCATGCTGCTGCGCAGCACTCGTTCAGACCCATGAGACCGACGACGCCGAGCCGGCTCCGGAGCGGCCGGCGCCCTACGAGGTACGCGTGGTTCGCAGCGCCAACCGGCGGAAGACGACATCCGCCCGCCTGTTCGGAAACGTGCTGGAGGTCCGCATTCCCTCCTGGCTGTCTCTCGACGACGAGCAGCAGGTCGTGGCGGACTACGTGGAGCGATTCGAGAAGCGGCGCCGCTGCTGGGAGATCGACCTGGCCGCCCGGGCTCGCGACCTGGCCGGCGCCCACGACCTGCCCGAGCCTCGCTCGATCCGCTGGTCCAACCGGCAGCGCATGCGCTGGGGATCGTGCAACCAGTCCTCGGGGGAGATCCTCATCTCGCACCGCCTGGCGGAGGTGCCACGCTGGGTGCTCGACTACGTGATCGTGCACGAGCTCGCCCACCTGGTCGTGCGCGGCCACCCGCCGGCCTTCCACCGACTCGTCGCCCGCTACCCGCGTGCCGAGAGGGCGGCGGGTTACCTGGAGGCGGTCGGCGACCTCGTGGAATGATCGATCGGCGGCGTTGTCGGGGCGACGATGCTCGGGCACTCCAGGCGTGATGTTGGATTGACCACCCGGTGGCGCGGGCTTAGGGTGCGATAGTCCATCGGGCGAGGTGCGGAATGACGATCAACTCACTCGACCACTACAACATCCAGACGTCGCGACTCGACGAGACCGTGGCGTTCTATACCGATGTTCTCGGATTCTCGAACGGTTACCGGCCGGGCGTGCGCGGGACCGGCGCATGGCTCTACGCGGGCGGGCGCCCGATCGTGCACATCAACGTGGTCGACGACGACATGACCGGACCCACCGGTCCCATCAACCACGTGGCGTTCGAGACGGCCAACGAATCCGGGGACTATGAGGCGATGCAGGAGCGGCTGACCGGGCGGGGGCTGCCCTTCGACGTGAACGACAGCAGACCCAAGATCCCGCTTCGGCAGATCTTCCTGCACGACCCCAACGGCATCCGCCTCGAACTCAACTACCGCGACGCCCCGTTGGTCCCCGGGACCGAAGGCGTCTGAGACACCACCGCCGGTGGCCCCGAGAAGGACCGATGAGCGTCGCCCAGTTCTGTTGAGGGGCTCACCCCCGACGCACGGGAGCGAACAATGACCTGGATTCCAACTTGCGCGCTCGTGACGGGTGCGACCAGCGGCATCGGCGAGGCCGCCGCGCTGGCTCTGGTCGAGGCCGGCGTGGGCACCATCATCGTGGTGGGCCGCAACGCCCAGCGGGCCGACGAGGTGTGTGCCCGCGTCGGAGACATGGGAGCCTCGGCAGAGGCCATCCTGGCCGACCTGTCCGAGGCCGGCGCGGCCGACGCCGTCTTCGCCGAGGTCGACGCGCGGGGACTGCTGGCGGACAGCCTCATCAACGCCGCCGGGCTGACCACGCGTACCGAGATCCTGGACATCGACCTGGCCGACTACGACGACCTCTTCGCCGTGAACGTTCGCTCGCCGGTGCTGCTGTGCGGACGGTTCGCGAAACGCCTGCTTCAGGCCGGCGCTCCGGGCACCGTCGTGGACATCCTCAGCAACGCCATGCACGGTGGAGCCCCGGACATCAGCATCTACTCCATGACCAAGGCGGCGCTCGGGATCCACACCCGCAACGCCGCCTACGCCCTGCAGGACGACGGGATCAGGGTCAACGGGCTGGCCATGGGCTGGACGCTCACGCCCGGCGAGGATTCGGTGATGCGCGCCACCCACGGCGCCTCCGACGGTTGGGAGACGGTGTACGCCGGTCGCAGACCGCTGGGGCGCCTGATGCGCTCGGAGGAGGTGGCTCGCGCCGTCCGCTTCCTTGCCACCGGCGAGTCGGCGCCGATGACCGGATCGATCGTGACCTTCGACCAGGTGGCCTCCGGCATCACCGACCTGCACCCGCACTGAGGCGCCGGCGGCCGATCGCGGTCGCTCAGCGCAGGGGCCAGATGCGGCGTGCCAGACGCCCCAGAACCACGCCTGTGAGCCAGCCGCCGGCCACGTCGGACGCATGGTGGATGCGCACGTGGATGCGGCTGAGCGCAACGGTTCCCGCCAGCAGCCACAGCAGGCCGCGCCAGCGGCGACCGCCCAACTCGCCCAGCAGGGTGGCGGCGACCACGGCGCTGGAGGCGTGGCCACTGGGGAACGCGGTGGTGATGGGTTGGCGCAGGTAGAGGGGCCGCTCGATGTCGTCGCTGACGGGTCGGGAGCGTCCGATGACCGACTTCAGGAGCCCGTTCACGAACATCGAGTCCAGCCCCAGAACGCCGGCGAGGCGCAGGAGGTTCCGCTCGGCTCGCCACGACCCGCCGAGCGCGGCGAGCGCGGCTAACAGCAGCCAGATCAGCCCGTAGTCGCCGAGTTGCGAAGCGGTGTAGAAGAGCCGGTCCGCCCAGGGCCGCCCCCTCAGCTTGTCGAAGAGGGTATCGACGCGGTCGTCGAACTCGTCCACGCGCGCAAGGAACCGCTCGACATCGAAGCCTCCCACGTCATCAATGCTATGGCGTGTCATCTCACGGGACGATTCGGCGGCCGGCAGCGCCTCGGTGCGCGATCCCGGGCGTGCCTGCCGTCGCTCGGAGGCAGGTACGGGTTGCACGATCGTTGGTGCCTCGCGTCGAGCCTGCTAGATCTAGGTCCGTGGCCGAACCCTCCGACGACACCGCACGGCCGGCCAACGGCGCCGCCGGCACCGGTGGGGCTGAACCGTCGGGCGATGGGGGGAATGGAGCAGCGGAGAACCGGCGCCCGCTGGACTTCATCCGCAAGCAGGTCGTCGCCGACGGCACCGCAGGCACTTTCGGCGGGCGCGTGCAGACCCGGTTCCCGCCCGAGCCCAACGGCTACCTCCACATCGGTCACGCCAAGTCGGTGTGCCTGAACTTCGGCGTGGCCGGCGAGTACGGCGGCGTGTGCCGGTTGCGCTTCGACGACACCAACCCCGAGGGCGAGGACGCGGCGTACGCCGGCGGCATCGCCGAGGACATCGCCTGGCTGGGGTTCGAGCCCGGGCCCCCCGTGCATGCGTCGGACTACTTCGAGCAGCTCTACGAGTGGGCCGAGCACCTCGTGCGCCAGGGACTTGCCTATGTCGATGACCAGGACGCGGAGACGATCTCGGCCAACCGGGGCGATTTCACGACCCCCGGCGTCGACAGCCCGTGGCGAGATCGCGCCCCCGCCGAGAACCTGAGCCTGCTGCGGGACATGCGGGCGGGCCGTTTCGGCGACGGCGCGAAGGTTCTCCGGGCCCGCATCGACATGACCCATCCCAACATGTTGATGCGTGACCCGGTCATGTACCGGATCCGCCACCAGTCCCACTTCCGCACGGGCGACGGCTGGTGCATCTATCCCACCTACGACTGGGCGCATGGCCAGAGCGATGCCGTCGAGGGCGTCACGCACTCGCTGTGCACGCTGGAGTTCGAAGGGAACCGCCAGCTCTACGACTGGTACCTGGACAAGCTGCCGCTACCGGGCGACCGGCCCCGCCAGACCGAGTTCGCCCGGCTGAACCTCACCCACACGGTCATGTCGAAGCGGTCGCTGGCCACGTTGATCGAGGCCGGGCTCGTGGACGGTTGGGACGATCCGCGGTTGCCCACCTTGCGGGGTCTTCGCCGCCGGGGCTACCCGCCAGAGGCCATCCGGGCGTTCTGCGAGCACATCGGCGTGGCGCGAGTCAACGGGGTGCACGAGATCGAGCTGCTGGAGTCGTTCGTGCGGACCCACCAAAACCGGTTCGCGCTGCGACGCATGGCCGTGCTGCGGCCGCTGGAAGTCGTGATCGGCAACTGGCCCGCCGGTCGGGTGGAGCAGCGGGCGGCGGTGAACAATCCGGAGGACCCCGCGGCCGGAACGCGGGAGGTGCCGTTCTCGGGTCGCCTGTGGATCGAACGCGACGACTTCATGCTTGACCCGCCCCGCAAGTTCTACCGGCTCGGCCCCGGACGTGAGGTGCGATTGCGTGCCGGGTACTTCCTGCGCTGCGATGACGTGGAGACGGGCTCCGACGGGGAGGTCACGAGGCTCCACTGCACCTACGACCCCGAAACCGGCGGTGGCCAAGCACCTGACGGGCGCAAGGTGCGGGCCACCATCCACTGGCTCTCGGCCGACCACGCCGCCGACGCCACCGTCGCCCTCTACGAGCGGCTCTTCAGCGAAGCGGTGCCGGGCGCGGACGGGCGGGATCCCCTCGAGTCGCACAACCCCGACTCCCGGGAACTGATCACCGGCGCCAAGGTCGAGCCGGCCTTGCTCGAGACCCCGCCCGGGGCGGTGGTGCAGTTCGAGCGGTTGGGATACTTCGCGCGTGACGGGAACTCGAGCGAGGACACCGACGCAGACGCCCCGCCGCTGTTCCACCGCACCGTCGGCCTGCGCGACGAGTGGGCCAACATCCAGAAACGCCGGCAGCAGGGCTGACATGTACTCGCGTGCCGGGCGATCGAGGAGATGAGCATGAACCTCACCGAAGCAATCGAGTGGGCGGCGGGGCGGAGTCTCGCCGCGCTCATCACCATCCGCGCCGACGGGCGGCCGCAGTCGTCCGACATCGTGTACGACCTCGACGAGGGGACGTTCTGCATCTCGGTCACCGAGGTTCGGGCCAAGACCGCCAACCTGCGGCGAGACCCGCGTGCCGTGCTGCACGTCTCCGACGCGGCGTCGTGGTCGTACGCGGCCTTCGACGGCGACGTCGAGCTGTTGCCGACGGCGACGAGCGCCGACGACGCCACCTGCGACGCACTCGTGAGATACTACGAGCGGGTCGCCGGCAAGCCACACCCGGACTGGGAGGAGTACCGGCGGGCGATGGTCGACGAGCGGAGGCTTGTGGTCCGGTTCACGCCAAGAGCTGCGACGGGCATCATCCGCAGCTAGGCGCCGCCGACGCCCGCATAGGAGCAGCTATTGCCTCGTCAGGTGGTATGCCGCGCAATATGGTGCGCGGGCGCGCGAAGAGGGAGGTTCGTTGTGATGCGAGTCATGGATCGAGAGTCACGGCTGCGCCGGTCGGTGCTTGCCGGTTTGGCAGTTGCGCTGATCGGCAGCGTGCTGGCGGTTGCCGGCGCCGGCGTGGCCGCGGGCCAGGAGGGGGAGGACTGCCCGGTCACGAGTATGGGGACGCTCGGCGCCCCCACCAGCAGCTCCCTGCAGGTGCAGGGTCACTGGAGCACGGAGGACTGCGAGTCGCGCTTCCGTCCCGGCAGCGACGCCCACACATACCGGTTCGAGATCCGCAGCCCGGGCCGGGTCCGGATCGAGTTGACCTCGGCGGAGGCGGACCCCTACCTGTACCTGCTGGCGGAGGACGGCACCCGCCTCGCCGACAACGACGACGGCGGTGCGGGTCTCGCCGCCCGCGTCGAACGAGACCTGGCTCCGGGCGTCTACCTGGTCGAGGCCACCACGGTCGGGGGCCGCGGCCGCGGCGCCGCAGACTTCACGCTGACCGTGGGCCGGGTCGCCGGCTGTGACATCGTGCATCTCGGAACCCTCGAGCCGGACGCCGACCTGACCGCCTCCGGTTCCTGGTCGCTGGACACATGCGGTTCGCGGATCGTGACGAGCCACCCTGCGTACAACTACTCATTCGTCCTGCCGGTCGACGGGCGTGTGCGGTTCGACCTCGTCTCCGAGAGCGGCGACCCCGTTCTCTCGCTGGCGTCGCTCGATGGCGTGATCGGCGCCAACGACGACGGCGGCGAAGCGCGCAACTCCCGCATCGAGCAGTACCTGCCCGCCGGCGTCTACTTCCTCGAGGCCACCACCTACCTGACGCGCGACCTTCAGCCCCTCGATGCCGACTTCACGCTCACCGTGCATCTCGTGGACGAGGTGGCACGGCAGCAGCAGGACTTCCGGATCAAGGTCGAGAAGGCCCACATCCCCGGCGAGGTGGTCGCAGGCGATCCGCTGACGGTGAACTACCGCGTCGGCAACGCCGGAGGCGGCGACCTGCCCGGCGGGAACGCCACGTTCGTCTACGTGGTGGGGCGGGACGGTGACGGGCGCCGCGTCATCGACGTCAACGCCCCGGTCCTCCGACGCTGGCCGGGCGGGGTGTCCTACCACTCCGATGCCGACCTGGCGAGCGCGACCAGTGTCCCGAACCCCGGCTTGATGCCGCTGGAGGTCACCTTCGGCACAGCGGGCCCGGCGTGGCTGTTCGTCGGCGCCGTCACCGAGGACGCGGAGGAGAACGAGCTCGGCTTCCACGGCTCCTGGCACAACCTCATGGTGCTCAGCGGCCCGACCTTCGACCCTGTTGAGGTAGAGGTGGACGGCACGGCCTACCAGGTCTCGGCCGAGGCGGACGACGAGGGAACGGTGACGACGTCGGTGACGCCGGTCGCCGATCCGGAGGCCACCGTCGACGCGGTCACCCGGGCGAAGGCGATCTACACCGCAGGGGTGCGAACGCAGCTTCTGGACGGCATCTTCGAGCGGCCCGCCCTTGCCGGTATGTCCACCGCGGCCGAGCCCCAGGCGAACCCGGTCGTGGCTCTGCCGGAGGATCCGTCCTCCGGCAGCCTTCTGAAGACGTTCGGCATGGCCTACGCGGCGTTGATCGGCTCCTCCGCGCCGGCCGGTTCGGTGGCTGCAGGCGAGGCGATCAACCCCGTCGCAGCGGAGGACCTCGTGCTCGCGGTCGCGGCGCGGGCATCGGGACGGTTCACCTCGCTGGCGTCCCACTGGCGCGAGCGACAGGAAGTCGCGACGCTGCACAACGTCCTCACCTTCGCCCAGGCGGTCGCCGTGCAAGCAGAACTCACCTACGCCGAGGCGGTGCTCGCGCCGGTGGCGACGTCGGGAAGGATCGTCACAGCGGCCCGCGAGGCCCAGACGGGCTGGGATGATCCGGGCGTTCGCGCCATGATCGCCGAGTTGGGTTCCTGCGGTGGCGAAGCCGATCTGGCCGGCGCCCTCGCGGCGGCCGGGCAGGCCAACGTCACCGAACTGGTGGCTCTGGACGTCGAGATGCGCGCCGCGCTGCCGGTCTGGGGGCCCACGGTCGACAGCGCGCTATGCGGCGCCGCGGCCGCCGACGCGGCGACTGCCCGGTTCCTGGAGCGCCTGGCGCTCGAGGAGAGCCAGGAACTGCGCGAGCTGCTGATTTCCGAGGAGCCGGCACCCGAGCCGGAGCCGCCCACCTACCGGCTGCGTGTCATCGCCCGCCTGGTTGACGACGGGCGCATCGAGGTCGGTGCCGAACTCGTCGGCGGCTTCCAGATCCTTCCCGATGTCCGCTACCTGCGGGCTGATGCCCCGGCGGGGGCCTGGCGGGAGAGCAGCGATGTGGAACTGGGCGACGATGTGCTGGGACGGATCCGAGCCCGGCGCCTGTCCGACGGCCGAATCGAGATGGGCTTCGTCGCCGGTGGCGCCGAGGTCCATCCCGACATCCGCTACCTGCCGGCGGACCTCCCCGAGGGAATCTGGTTCCGCAGCGGTGAGATCAAGGTGTCGGGGGGTTCGGGGTAGAACCCCGAAGCGCATGATGCGGGCGGAACGCGCTGCGTCGAGCGTTTGACGGGAGAGGTGGCCGTGGTCGCTGGGCGAGAGGACGGAACTGTGCGGTACGAGCCGGAGGACCGGCCACCCGCGCTCGTGGCCGCGGGCGTGGGGCTGCAGGCGGCGATGACGATCATCGCGCCGGTGGCTCTGACCGTGGTCATCGTGGCGCGGATCGCCGGGCAACCGGACTCGTACATTTCGTGGGGAGTCGCCGCGGCACTGCTGGTCAGCGGGGTCGCAACCATCCTGCAGGCGGTGCGGCTCGGGCGGATCGGGTCGGGACACGTGCTGGCGATGGGGACCTCCGGCGCGTTCATCGCGGTTTGCGTCGCCGCGCTGGAAGCGGGCGGCCCGTCCCTGATGGCCTCGCTCATCGTCGTCTCGTCGCTGGTCCAATTCCTCCTGGCCGCGCGGCTGTCGATGCTGCGCCGGGTGTTCACGCCGGTTGTCGCCGGCACCGTTGTCATGCTCATCGCGGTCACCGTGGTCCCGGTCCTTTTCGACACGATGGGAGACGTGCCCGACGGCACGGCGCGCGCTGCTGCTCCGGTCGCTGCACTCGTCACGGTGGTGGCGGTTGCCGCCCTGGTCCTTCGTGGCTCCCCGTCCGTGCGGCTGTGGTCGCCGGTCGTCGGTATCGCCGTGGGCTGCGCTGCAGCCGCACCCTTCGGGATCTACGACACGGATGCGGTCGTTGCGGCGCCCTGGATCGGTTTCCCGGTTGCCTCTTGGCCGGGATTCGACCTGTCCTTCGACGCCGACTTCTGGGCGCTCCTGGTGCCGTTCGTCGTGGTCACCGTCGTGGGCGCGGTCGAGACCATCGGCGACGGCATCGCGATCCAGCAGGTCTCGAGGCGCACCTCGCGGGCCACCGACTTCCGGGTCGTGCAGGGGGCTCTCAACGCCGACGGCGTGGGCAACCTGCTCTCGGGCATCGCGGGCACGCTGCCGAACACCACGTATTCCTCCAGCCTGGCGCTTGCGGAGGTCACGGGGGTGGCGGCGCGGCGTGTCGGGGTGGTGATCGGCGGCGTTTTCGTCGGCGTGGCGTTCTTCCCGAAGATCTCCGCCTTGCTCATCGCCATCCCCGGACCTGTGGCGGCGGGATACTTGATCGTCCTAATCGGAATGCTCTTCGTCCAGGGCATGCGGCTCGTCCTCCAAGACGGTCTCAATCATCGGAAGGCGGCTCTCGTCGGACTGTCGTTCTGGCTGGGCGTCGGCTTCCAGAACCAGTGGATCTTCCCAGACGTGATCGGAGACGGTTTCGTCGGCGTATTGCTCGGGAACGGCATGACCGCGGGCACGATCTCGGCGGTCGCGATGGTTGCCTTCATGGACCTGACGGGGTCGCGTCGCCGGCGTCTGCGGGTTCCGTTGGACGCCGCGGCCCTGCCGCGCGTGCGAGAGTTCCTCGGCGCGTTCGCCTCGAGAGCCCGGTGGAGCGAGGGTGCAGCCGAGAGACTGACCTCGGCAGGCGAAGAGGCCCTCGCCGTCCTCACCCAGGAGGACGGCGATCGTTCCGATGATCGCCGGCGGCGCCTCGCCGCGACCGCTCGCATCGAGGGTGCATCGGCGGTCGTGGAGTTCGTGACCCTCCTGGAGGGAGCGAATCTGGAAGACCATCTCGCCTATCTGAGCGAACTGCCTCCCGCTCCCGATGAGCGCGAGGTGTCGTTCCGGCTGCTCCGGCATTACGCCTCCGCTGTGCGCCATCAGAAGTATCACGGAGTGGACATCGTCGAGATGACCGTGGACCGGCGTCACTAGCGCCCGGAACGATCCGCCACGAGGGGTCGGACGGTCGAGCCCGTAGTCTCGGGTCATGAGCACCATCACCGCTGATCTGAAGGTCGAGCCCGGCGCCGAGTATCGCGTGGAGCTGCGGGCCGGGGACCATCTCTGGGGAGCCGACGAGCCCGCCGACCTCGGCGGCTCGGACACGGGCCCCAACCCGTACGAACTGCTGCTCTCCTCGATCGCGGCCTGCACGTGCATCACCGTGTCGATGTTCTGCCGGCGCAAGGGCTGGGAGCTCCACTCCGTCTCGGCCCGGTACACGCACGACCGGGTGCACGCCACCGACTGCGACGACTGCGAGTCCGACGCCTCCGGCTACATCGACCGGGTCCGCAGCCAGATCTTCATCGAGGGCGACTTCGACGACACCCAACGCGCCCGCCTCACCGACATCGCCCGCCGCTGCCCCGTGCACAAGACACTCGAGCGGGGGGTGTCCTTCACCACCGAGGCGGTGTTCGCCGGGTAGCGGAGGCGAGATCCGGTTGGCGCGGGCTATGCCGGGGCGGGATCTTGCCGTGCCTCCTCGCTGCGGCGGGCGATGAGGCTGTTGACGACGGCGCCGACCAGTAGGCCCATCGACAGCAGGTAGAGCCAGAACAGCAGGCTCAGTACCCCGCCGAGCAAACCGAACACGGTGTTCATGCCGCTGGAGGCCAAGCCGAGGTAGAGGCGGAAGCCCGTGGAGACGACCAGCCACCAGGCGGTGGCGACCGCGGCGCCGGGCAGTTCGCGCCGCCAGCGTGACTGCCGCCGGGGGGCGAAGTGGTAGACGGAGGCGGCCCACAGCACCACGACGGCGGCCACCACCGGCCAGCGGAACCACACCCAGAGAGTGGCGAACCCCGGACCTTGCCCGAGACGCTCGGCGACCTCCTGCCCGCTGCCCAGCAGCGGCCCCACGACCACCATCACCGCCACCAGCGCAGCCACGACGACCGTGACGATTGTGATCGTGAAGCCGGCCACCCGGGTCGCCAGCCAGCGCCGCCGGTGCTCGTGGCCGTACGTGACGTCCAGGGCGCGGACCACGGCGATGAAGCCGCGGGAGGAGGCGTACAGCGTGAGGACGGCGCCGAGCGTGATCACGCCGGCGTTCGAGCGGGTGAACAGATCGCTGACCGTGGTGCGCAGCGTGCTGTCGGCGCCGAAGCTGTCGACGACCCGGTCCAGCAGCCAGCCCTCGATGTCGGCGGCGGCACCCGCACCGATGACGGCGTCGAGCGAGCCGAGGGTTCCGGCGAACACGATGACCGCCGGGAACAACCCCAGCAGGGCGTAGAAGGCGATCTCGGCGGAGAGTCCGGGCAGGCGCACACGCAGCCAGTGGCGGCGGAACTCCTCGATGAGATCCAGAACCTGCCGCAGGAGCGGCCGGAACCGGGACCAGTCGAGGCGGATCATGCGCCGCCGATGCTACGGGGACGGATCAGCTCAGCGTGATGACCGTCAGCCCGTCCCCGACGGGCAGCATCGCCACCTGCGAGCGCGAGTCGTCGGCCACGTGGGCATTGAAGGCGCGCAGGGCTTCGGTGGTGTCGTCGTCCTGATCGGGGTTGGCCACGCCACCTCCCCAGAGGACGTTGTCCACCAGGATGATCCCCTGAGGCGACAGCCGAGGTAGCAGTTCCTCGTAGTAGCCGATGTAGTTGGCCTTGTCGGCGTCGATGAAGGCGAACCCCACCGTCGGGCCGGCCGGCAGAGAGCGCAGCGTCTCCAACGCCGGGGCGATGCGCAGGTCGATGCGGTCGGCCACGCCGGCGCGCTCCCAGTACGAGCGGGCGATGGCGGTCCACTCCTCGGAGACATCGCAGCACAGCAGCCGCCCGCTCGTCGGCAGGCCCTTGGCGATCGCCAGTGCCGAGTAGCCGGTGAACGTGCCGACCTCCACCGCCAACTGCGGCCGTAGCAGGCGGACCAGCATCGTCATGAACGATCCCTGCACGGCGCCGATCTGCATCCGCCCGAGATCACCGAAGGTCTCTGTGACGGCGATGAGGTCCTGCTGCACGGCGTCGGGGATGCTCGAGTGGGCGTCCATGTAGGCGAGTAGAGCCTCGTCGAGCCGGGTGATCTGCGAACTCATCGGCGCCGATCCTACGGCTTGCCGAGGTGCCGGGGCGGCGGGGGAGTGGGGTGGCTCGCCCGGGCGGCGACGGCCACAGGCAGCGCGGCCACGCCGAGCAGCCCGGCCGCGATGGCCAGGGCGACCGGGAGGGACGCGAATTGGGCCACCAGCCCGAGCGTGATGCCGCCGAGCACCTGCCCCAGCGCCTCGGCCTGGCCGAGGAACGAGATGACGGTGGCCCGGGCGGTCGACGGCGCCTCGCGGTTCGCCATGGCCTCGGCGAGCGGGTAGGTCGTCTCGCCGGCCACGTCGAGGACCGTCCATCCGGCGAGCGCCAGGGCGAAGATCGGGCTGATCGCCAGGGCCAGCGCGCCGACGGCGGCCACTACCAGGAGCCGGACCAGCAGCCGGGCGTCTCGGGGCGTGTCGGGTGTCGCCAGGCGCCGGCGCAGCCACACCATCACGGGAATCGACAGCGCCGCCATGACGAACCAGACGACGCCGAAGAACACCACGGCCTCGCCGCCGTCGTAGTCGGGCAGCCCCAGGGTCACCAGCCGCAGCGTGTCGAGCCGCTCGATGGCCTCGCCGGCGAAGCCGGTGATGACGGCCGAGGAGACGACGCCTAGCAGCATCCGGCGCCGCAGCGTGAGGGCGGCGCCGCGACGCCAGATCGCCCGAGCCTCTCGCCACGCACCCCCGGTGATCCGGCGGTCGGACGTGTCCCGGCGGAAGGAGGTCTCGGCCATGGCGCCGGCGAGATAGGCGGCGAACCCCAGCGTCAGGGCGCCGGCTATGACCAGCGCGCCGCGCAGTGACCAAGAACCCGCTCCCACCATCACCGCCACGCCGACCATGACGCCGACGGCGCGCCACGTGGCGTGGCGCACGATCAGTTGATCCAGCAGGGCGGCGCGAGGACCGTGATGGCGCGCCTCGTGGGGCGATGGCTCACTGCCGACGTCGGTGGATGCGCTGTCTGTCTCTTCGTCCGCCGGCGGCGGTCCCGATCCCGCCAGCAGTTCGTCGGTGACCCAGGCTGTCGCCGCGCCGCTCTGCATGGTCCAACCCACGGCCCAGACCGCTTGCCAGAGGATCAGGGCGCCGAATGCCGGCGATGCGGCCATGAGCCCTATCGCCGCGCCCATCACGGCGAAGGAGGCCACCACGGAGGGCTTGCGTCCGTACAGGTCCGCCAGCACGCCCGTGGGCGCTTCCGCCAGCAGGATGGTCAGCACGAGAGCAGTCCCCAGGAGCGTCAGTTGCAGCGGCGAGAGCCGCAACTCGACAACCCACCACACGACCGCCGGCAGACCCGCCGACCAGGCGAACCCCTGCGCCCCGCCCGTGAGGAGGAACAAGCGATCGGGCCGGCGGCGCATGACCGCGGAGGATACGGAGCGACGAGAAGCACCGGCCGGTGGCGGCGAGGAGTGTTCGCCACCACGCCGCGGACGAGGCGAGTACCCCGTGTCGGATCTCTACCGGCAACAACGCCTCCCGGCGTCCGGCGGCCTTCACGCCCCCCGCGCCGGCGTCCTCGTCCGGGGGGGACTTGCGGTTGCGGTGCGGGGCAGTCCCCTTGGATCGCGTCGACTTGAAACCTCGCTGATCTGTTCCTGCGACGCTCGGGCGGTTTCGTGAGCGGGCGAGGGGAATCGAACCCCCGTCATCAGCTTGGAAGGCTGAGGTTCTGCCGTTGAACTACGCCCGCAGTGTCGATCAGGCTAGCGAGCCGGCGGGTACTCCCCGGCGGGACCAGCCCGGTCTCGTCCGAGAATCCCGACGGTTTCGGCGCGACTTCGCTGCGGGAGTCCCCGGCGAGGTCGTCGCGCGGTCGGGCATGGCGCCGTGGGCGCTCAGAACCGGCGCGTCCGGACGCGCCGGTAGGGTTTTCGACGTGGAGAGCACGCTCGCATCCGCCGACGACGGCAAGGTGAAGATCTCGGTCCGGCTCGACTCCGACGAGATGGCACAGGCCGAGGACGCCGCCTACCGGCGGATCGCCCGGCAGGTCCGCCTCCCCGGCTTCCGGCCGGGGAAGGCGCCTCGCAAGATCCTGGAGGCCCGGCTGGGGACCGGGTACATCCGCGCCGAGGCCATGCAGGACGCCCTGCCCGAGTACTACCAGCAGGCCATTGTGCGTCATGACGTCGATGTGATCGCCCCACCCGAGATCGACATCACAGCGGGCCAGGACGACGGTCCCGTCTCCTTCGATGCCGTCGTCGAGATTCGCCCGTCGGTCAGCGCCGACGGGTACGACGAATTGTCCGTGGAGATCCCGAGCCCTCTGCCCACCGATGAGGAGATCGGGGGGCGGATCGACGCGCTGCGCGCCCAGTTCAGCGAGTTGGAGACCGTCAGCCGTCCCGCCATCGACACCGACCACGTGACGATCGACGTCGTCGGCAGCCACGACGGCGAGGAGGTGGACGGTCTCACCGTGTCGGACTACGCCTACGAGGTGGGTTCGGGGGCGGTGGTTCCCGAGATCGACGACAACCTGCGTGGCGCCAAGGCCGGCGACATCCTGGAGTTCAACGCCGACCACCCGGACCCCGAGACCGAAGGCCTGCTGCGTTTCCGGATCCTCGTCAAGGAGGTGCAGGCCCGGATCCTGCCGGATCTCGACGACGATCTCGTGCGGGCGGCCAGCGAGTTCGAGACGGTCGCCGAGTTCCGTGGCGACGTCATCGAGCGTCTGACCGAGATGAAGCGGGCACAGGTGACGATGATGCTCCGCGAGCGGGTTTCCGACGCGGTCGCCAACCTGGTCGTGGCCGAGGTGCCCGAGGCGCTCGTGGAGACCGAGACGGATCGCCGGATCGGTGACTTCCAGCAGATGCTTGCCGGCCAGAACGGCGACCTCGAGGGCTACCTGGCCGCCACCGGTCAGTCCATCGAGGAGTTGAGGGAGCAACTGCGCGAACCCGCCGAGCAGAGCGCGCGCCTCGACCTCGGCCTACGCGCCGTCGCCGACGCCGAGTCGCTGGAGGTCGACGACGCCGACCTGCAGGCCGACGCGGATCGCACCGCCGAGCGCATGGAGCTCGACCCCGCCGAGGTTCGTGGCCGACTCGATCGCAGCGGCGGCTGGTCGACCCTGCGCGCCGAGCGTCGCAAGGCCATGGCCCTCGACTGGCTCATGGACAATGTCGCGCTGGCCGATCCTGACGGGGTGCCCATCGACCGAGCGCTGCTCGCCGTACCGGAGACCGACCTCGGTGATGTACCGCAGGGAGAGGCCGAGACCGTATCCTCGGAAACCGACGCCGCCGCCGGTTCAGAGGCGCCATAGCGACGAGGAGTTCCCTGCACGTGATCGAGCCCCGCAACTACCTGGTACCCACGGTCATAGAGCAGACGTCGCGTGGTGAACGGGCCTTCGATCTCTTCTCCCGGTTGCTGAAGGAGCACATCGTGTTCCTCGGCACGCCGATCGACGACACGATCGCCAACCTCACGTGCGCGCAGCTGCTGCACCTCGAGTCCGAGAATCCCGACAAGGACATCAGTCTCTATATCAACTCGCCGGGCGGCGACATCAACGCGCTGTTCGCCATCTACGACACGTTGCAGTACATACGCCCCGACGTGACCACCATCTGTTTCGGTCAGGCGGCCTCGGCGGCGGCGGTGCTGCTGGCCGCCGGAACGCCGGGCAAGCGTCTGGCGCTGCCGCACTCACGAATCCTGATCCACCAGCCCTACGCCGGCGCGCACGGCCAGGTCTCCGACATCGAGATCGCCAGCCGGGAGATCCAGCGTCTCAAGACGCAACTCGAGGAGGTGCTTGCCCGCCACACCGGCCAGAGCCTCGAGAAGATCCAGACCGACACCGACCGGGACTACGTCATGACCGCGACGGAGGCTCTGGAGTATGGGATAATCGACGAGATCATTGAATCCCGGGGGCTCACCGCCGACGCGGACGGGTCGCCCAAGATCAGCGCCGTTCCCTAAGCGGACTCATAGTCGGCACAGGGCACACCGCCACGAACCGCAGGAGAAGGACTGTTGGCCAAACTGGGTGAGGGCGAACTCCTCAAGTGCTCGTTCTGCGGGAAGACCCAGAAACAGGTCAAGAAGCTCATCGCCGGGCCCGGCGTCTACATCTGCGATGAGTGCATCGATCTCTGCAACGAGATCATCCGGGAGGAGCTCGACCCGCCCGAGGTCCCGCTGGGGGATCTGCCGAAGCCGGGAGAGATCTTCGAGTTCCTGAACGACTACATCGTTGGCCAGGAGCGGGCGAAGAAGATCCTCTCGGTGGCGGTCTACAACCACTACAAGCGTCTCCAGCTGGGTTCGAGCGCCGGCGAGGATGTGGAGTTGGCGAAGTCCAACGTCCTGCTCATCGGGCCGACTGGGTGCGGCAAGACGCTCATGGCGCAGACCCTGGCCAAGATCCTGAACGTGCCGTTCGCCATCGCCGACGCCACAGTGCTCACCGAGGCCGGCTACGTGGGCGAGGACGTCGAGAACATCCTGCTGAAGCTCATCCAGGCCGCCGACTACGAGGTCAAGCGGGCCGAGACCGGCATCATCTACATCGACGAGATTGACAAGATCGCCCGCAAGAGCGAGAACCCGTCCATCACGCGTGACGTGTCCGGCGAGGGCGTGCAGCAGGCGCTGCTGAAGATCCTGGAGGGCACCACCGCCTCGGTCCCGCCGCAAGGCGGCCGCAAGCACCCGCACCAGGAATTGATCCAGATCGACACCACCAACATCCTGTTCATCTGCGGCGGAGCCTTCGCCGGGCTCGACACGGTCGTGGAGAACCGGATCGGCCGCAAGGGCGTGGGTTTCGGTGCGGACGTGCGGCCGCTGGAGGAGAAGAACCTCGGCGAGCTGTACAGCAAGGTCCAGCCCGAGGATCTCCTGCGGTTCGGCATGATCCCCGAACTGGTCGGGCGGCTACCGGTCGTGGGGGCGGTGTCGAACCTGGAGCAGGACGCCCTGGTACGCATTCTCGTGGAGCCCAAGAACTCGCTGACGAAGCAGTACTGCAAGAAGTTCGAGTACGAGAACGTCGAGCTGGAGTTCACCCCCGAGGCGCTCGAAGCCATCGCCGATGTGGCCATGGCCCGCGGGACCGGTGCCCGCGGTCTGCGAGCCGTCATGGAGGAGGTCCTCCTGGACCTCATGTTCGAGCTGCCCGGGCGCTCCGACGTGGAGCGCTGCGTCATCGACGAGGAGACCGTGCGGTCGAACGCCAACCCGACGCTTGTGCCGCGATTGCGCCCAGCGGAAGCCCCTCGCCGCGCCGCTTCCTGAGCCGGCGGTCTGTAGAGTCCCGCTCCATCGCCGACGTAACCGAGATGCCCCACAGCGCCGTGGTGTCCCCGGGTGGCCACCGATGACCCTCCGTGATGCCGTCGAGTGGCTCGACGGGCACGTCAACCTCGAGGCCACCGCGGGTGTCGTACGCGGGCTGTCCCTCGATCGGATGCGAGCGCTCGCCGGGGTACTGGGCGATCCCCAGCAGGACTTCCCTTCGGTCCACATCACCGGCACCAACGGCAAGGGATCCACGGCGCACCTCTTGAGCAGGCTGTTCGGTGCCCGCGGACTGTACGTCGGCACCTACACCAGCCCGCATGTCAGCAGCCTCAACGAACGCATCCAACTGGCGGGTGTACCCATCGACGACGACCTGCTGGCGGAGCTCCTGGGCGACGTGCGGCGGGTGTCCGAAGCCTCCGGGATCGTGCCCTCCTGGTTCGAGATCATGACTGCGGCGGCACTGCGCTGCTTCGCCGACGCGGCGGTGGACGTGGCCGTCGTGGAGGTGGGCAAGCTGGGACGCTACGACGCCACCAACGTGATCGACGGCGACGTGGCGGTCGTCACGAACGTCGGGGAGGACCACACCGACGGCGGACCCGGCTGGCGCGCCGCGGTGGCGTGGGAGAAGGCCGGGATTGTGAAGCCGGGGGCACACCTGGTCCTGGGCGAGACAGACCCCGACCTGCGCGACGTGTTCTGCGAGGTTGGGCCTGCCCGGACTCTTCTCCGGGGCGAGGACTTCGACTGTGTCCGCAACGACCTGGCCGTCGGGGGCAGGGTGCTGGACATCGTGGCGGCCGGTCGCTACGACGACGTGTTCCTCGGGCTGCACGGCGGGCATCAGGGTGACAACGCCGCGCTGGCGCTGGCGGCCGCCGAGGCCTTCTTCGGAGGCCCGCTGTCGGCCGATGTGGTCGCTGAGGCGTTCGCCGAAGCCTCGCTGCCGGGTCGCCTGGAGATAATCGGACGGTCCCCACTGGTGGTCATCGACGGTGCGCACAATCCGGACGGCGCCTCCGCTGCGCGGCGCGCCCTTGCTGAGGATTTCGCCGGAGCGCAGCGGGCTTTCATGGTGATCGGCATGATGCGTGAGCGTGATCCCCGGCGGATGCTCGACGAGATCGGCGCGGGGGGCTGCGAGTTGCTTGTCACCACCACGGCGCCGTCGCCGCGGGGCATCCCGGCGGCGGACCTGGCGCAGGTCGCCGTCGCCGCGGGTATCCGTGCCGAGGCCGTCGACGATCCCGCCGCGGCCGTCCGGCGTGCCACGGAGGTGGCCGGCGAGAGCGATCTGGTCCTCGTCTCGGGCTCGCTGTACGTGGCCGGAGCGGCCCGAGCCGGCAGTTCGAGCGAACCGGCACCCTCACCGGCCCCGTAGTCCCCGGAGGCCCGACACCACAGGTGGGGCCGGTAGCCTGAATCCGCCCGCGGGCGGGATGACCTGGAGCGAATCGGAGCGGCGACGATGGGTGCAACGTTGGTTCTGTGCAAGCCGGATGCCGTCGAGCGCGGCCTGGTCGGCGAGATCCTGACGCGCTTCGAGCGCAAGGGTCTGCGGATCGCAGCGGCCCGGTTGTTGCGCATCGACGCCGACCTTGCGGCACGCCACTACGCCGAGCACGTCGAGCGGCCCTTCTACCCGGAACTGCGCGACTTCATCGGACGTTCGCCCGCGCTTGCGCTCGTGCTGGAGGGTCCCGACGACACCTACGCAATCGTGCGCGCGCTCATGGGGCCGACCAACCCTGCCGCGGCCCCTCCGGGGACGATTCGCGGCGACTTCGGGCTCGAGGTCACCGAGAACCTCGTGCACGGCAGCGACGGCGAGGACTCCGCGGCGCGGGAGATCGCACTGTTCTTCCCTGATCTGGAGTTGTGAGTCACGTGTCGCTGCAGGCGCCACGAGGCACTCGCGACATCCTGGCGCCCGACTCGGCGAGATTGCGCGCCCTGACGCAGGCCTTCGCAAGGGAGGCCGAAGTGTCCGGCTACGGGCAGGTCGTGTCGCCGATGTTCGAGCAGATCGAGGTGTTCCGCCGCGTCGGTGAGGCCACCGACATCGTCTCCAAGGAGATGTACCAATTCCGCGACCCCGGCGACCGGCACCTGGCGCTTCGTCCGGAGTTGACGGCATCGCTGGCCAGGGCGTTCGTCCAGCACCGCCCGCCGATTCCCTGGAAGGCCTGGTACGAGGGCCCGCAGTTCCGCTACGAGAAGCCCCAGGCGGGGCGATTCCGGCAGTTCCACCAGGTCGGCGCGGAATTGTTCGGTCCGCACGATCCCCAGGCCGACGTCGAGGTGATCGCCCTGGCGTGGCGGTTCTGCACGGCGCTGGGCATCGAGAATCTGCGGTTGGAGGTGAACTCGCTCGGGGACCGGGGCGACCGTGAGGCGTACCTCGCTGCGTTGGAGGTCTGCTTCGGCGAGCGGTCCGATGAACTCTCCGCGCAGGGCCGGGCAACGCTGGCTCGCAATCCGCTGCGCCTGCTGGACTCCAAGCGTCCCGATGACCGGGCCGTCGTCGCCGGTGCACCGCTCATCGACGACTACTGGAGCCCCGCAGCCGCAGAGCACTTCGCCGCGGTGCTGGAGGGGCTCGAGGCTCTCGACATCCCCGCAGAGCGCAACCCGCGGCTCGTGCGGGGCTTGGACTACTACCGCCGGACGGCGTTCGAGTTGGCCTCCGACGCCCTCGACGGCGCCCAGGACGCCGTCGGCGGCGGCGGCCGCTACGACGGCCTGGTGGCCGACATGGGTGGGCCGGACACGCCCGGCGTCGGCTTCGCTCTGGGTGTGGACCGGTTACTGCTTGCGTGCGACGCGGAGGGGGTGTTCCCGGCGCCGCCGGAGGCTGCCGACGTGTACGTCGTCGACGTCACCGGTGGTGCCGAGGCAACCCTCCTGGCCGACGAGTTGCGCCGGGCCGGGGTTCGCGCCGAGCGGAGCTTCGGGGGTCGATCGATGAAGGCGCAGATGAAGGCCGCCGACCGGTCCGGTGCGCGTTGGGCGCTGCTGGTCGGTGAAGACGAACTGACCGGCGGGGTCGTGACGCTGCGAGACATGCGCGGGCACGGTGCCGGTGGTGAGGGAGCTCCGGCCCAGCGGCAGATCGCGCGCCGCACCGTCGTCGCCGAGGTGATCCGATTGGCGGGCGGCGACGCCGCAGAGGGGAGTCCACGATGAGCGAGCCGCGAGGTATGCGGACCCGCTATTGCGGTGAGCTTCGTGCCGCCGACGCCGGTCGCGACGTGGTCGTCTGCGGCTGGGTCGACCGCCGGCGCACCCACGGCGAGCACCTCGCCTTCCTGGACGTACGCGACCACACCGGCGTGATCCAGTGTGTGATCGACGAGCGGATCGATGCCCGCACGGAATTCGTGGTGCGCATCACGGGTGTGGTCAGGATCCGCCCCGAGGGCACGACCAATCCCGCACTGGCCACCGGCGAGGTGGAGATCGGCGACTGCGAGGTGGACGTCCTCAAGCGGGCCGAGCCGCTGCCGGTGCCGCTGCACGGAGACGTCGACGAGAATCTGCGGCTGCGGTACCGCTACCTGGACCTGCGGCGGGAGCAGATGCAGCGCAACCTGCGGATCCGCGCCCGGGTCAACGCCGCCATCAGGGAGTCGATGGACGCGCAGGGGTTCGTCGAGGTCGAGACCCCGATGCTGGTTGCCTCCACCCCCGAGGGTGCCCGCGACTTCGTCGTGCCCTCGCGGTTGCATCCCGGCAACTTCTATGCCCTGCCCCAGAGTCCGCAGCTCTTCAAGCAGCTCTGCATGGTTGGCGGGCTGGACCGCTACTACCAGATCGCCCGGTGCCTGCGCGACGAGGACCTGCGTGCCGACCGGCAGTTCGAGTTCATGCAACTCGACGCGGAGGCCGCCTTCGTGGGGGCCGACGAGGTGATCGACTTCATCGGCACCGCGGTCAGCCACACCGTCGAGGTCGTGACCGGCTCGCCGCTCGGTGAGGTTCCGGTTATCACATGGAACGAGGCGATGGAGCGCTACGGCAGCGACAAGCCCGACACGCGTTTCGGCATGGAGTTGATCGATTGCACCGACCTGTTCGAGGGCACCGGGGCCCGCGTGTTCCAGGTTCCGTGCGTGAAGGGCATCACCGTGACCGGCGGCGCCGCGATGGGCCGCAACCGGATCGACGAGCTGACGGCGACCTGCAAGCGCTGGGGGGCAAAGGGTCTGGCCTGGTTCCGCGTCGGCGAGCCCGACTCCGAGGGCGAGTCCGGTTCCGGAGGTGAGGAGGCGGCGCCGAGCCTCGAAGGGGCGCTCACGAAATTCATGGCATCGGGCGAACGGGCTGCCCTGCCGCAGCGCCTCGGCGCGGCGCCCGGCGACATGGTCATGCTCATCGCGGACGAGCGCCGGGTGGCCAACCGGGTGCTGGGTCTGCTGCGACTCGAGTTGGGGCGACCACCGGTCAACGAGGGCGGTCTGGCGCCGCTGTGGGTCGTGGAGTTTCCACTGTTCGAGGACATCGACGAGGCCGGCAACCCTCAAGCGGCCCATCACCCGTTCACGATGCCGCATCCTGACGACCTGGACTATCTGGTGCGTGGCGGTGGCGAATCGCTGCTGCGGGTGCGCTCGCAGGCCTACGACCTTGTGATCAACGGTTGGGAACTCGGTTCGGGCAGCGTCCGGATTCACGACGCCGCCATCCAGCGGCAGGTCTTCGCCACCCTTGGCATCGACGACGACGAGGCCGAGCGACGCTTCGGTTTCCTGCTGGAGGCATTCGGTTACGGCGCCCCGCCGCATGCGGGTTTCGCCTTTGGCATCGACCGCCTGGCCGCCCTGCTGGCCGGCGAGGAGAACATCCGCGAGGTCATCGCCTTCCCCAAGACCCAGTCGGGCGCCGACCCGCTGACCGGCGCGCCCGGCCCCGTCGATCCCGGCCACCTCACCGAACTGGGCCTGCGCCTGCGCCCCTCCTGACGGCCGCCCGCCGCCGACCGGTGGCATCGGTGACCTGCCGCCCCGTTGAGCACGACACCGGCGGTCACCGGTGAGTCATGCGGTCCACCTGTTCGCCCCAGCGCAGTGGCAGCATGACCTCCGCGACGACCGCGGTCGCGCATGACACACTGTAGTTACTGGGCAACCGAACCCTTCCACGGTGTCACAGCACACGAAGAATCACCAAAGCAGGCGAGCCGTCAAACTGCACCAGGGCCGGACTGAGCATTGCAGGGGCGCTTGTTGAGAGATCGCTCCGATCTGATGCGCTTCGGCTCCGACTACGGCCCGGACTCCCGGTACTCGATGCGAGACCGGATTCTCCGCCGCTTACCGGCGCTCGTCGTTGTCCTGGCGGCTCTCGCGGCAGTGGTGGCGGCCGATTTGGCCGGTGCCGGGGTCTCGGCGGATGCGCCCACGACCGATACGCCGGAGGCCCCCGCGACCGATACGCCGGAGGCCCCCTCGCCCTCCGCAGCGAGCCCGCCGCCGGCCGGAGTCACTGGAGAGGGGGCATCGACGCAGGAGGTCCTGACGGAGGATCGGCGCACCACCTCGACCACCGGGCCGGAGCGCGATTGTTCACCGCTGATTCCGGAGGATCTTCGTCTGACCGGCACCTCTCCTGTCGTGGCCGGTATCGAGCTCTCGCAGGCGATGTACGACTGCGCCGACGAGGTCGGTCTGGCATTCGCCACGAATCCGGCTGCGATCTCCACCCTCGTGTCCCGCGAGATTCGGGGTCCGCTGCTCCTCGCCGGTTCCTCGTTCGACATCCGTCTGATCGAGGAGATCAGGCGTCTCGCCCCGGAGCGCATCGTGGCCGCCGGGTTCGACGAGCGGTCACTTCGTGGCACCCTCGCCGACGTCGTCTTCGAAGCGATACCTGTCGATCAGCAGGCAACGCTCTCGCCGGAACGGGTGCCCTATGACCGCGTGTGGATCGTCGATGACGCCGAGCTGGTCGCGCCGTTGGCGGCCCTCGGCCGCCAGATCGGTGTCGGGGTGGTCGCTCTGGCCGGTGATTTCCGGGCGGCCTCCCGGGAGACGAGGGAGGCGATCTCCGCCGCTTCGGAGGTGGAATTGCTCTCGGACTTCGGCGAGGATGCGGCCTGGCAGTTGGAAGTCGTCCGCCGGGGCGATGAAATACCCGGCGGTGGGCTGGTCATGTTCGGATCCGACCCTGATCGCCGCCTCGTGGCCATGTACGGCCATCCGGTGTCAGTCGGCCTCGGAGTGCTGGGAGAGCAGGGCCCTGTTGAGGGTGTGGAACGCCTCGGTTCCATCGTGGCCGGCTACGGCGCGGACGGTTTCGGGGTCCTGCCCACATTCGAGATCATCGCCACCGTTGCGTCCGCGGCCCCCGGTCCGGACGGTGACTACTCGAGTGTGACCGCTCTCGATGTGATCGAGCCCTGGGTCGAGATTGCAGCCGCCAACGATCTGTACGTGGTCCTGGATCTGCAACCGGGACGAACCGACTTCCTGACCCAGGCGAAGATCTACGAGGAGTTCCTTCGCCTTCCCCATGTCGGGCTCGCCCTGGATCCGGAGTGGAGGCTCAAGCCGAACCAGGTCCACATGGTCCAGGTCGGCACGGTGGACGCGGCGGAAATCAACCAGGTTTCGGAGTGGCTGGCCGGTCTTGTGCGGGAGGAGGCTCTTCCCCAGAAGCTGCTCATCGTTCACCAGTTCCATGTCTCCATGATCACGAACCGGCATCGGATCGAGACTCCTCCGGAGCTTGCGGTGCTGATTCACATGGACGGTCACGGCAATCCGGGAACCAAGCAGCACACCTGGGATGTCCTGACCACGGCGCCCGACGCCGACGGGTTCTACTGGGGTTGGAAGAACTTCTACGACGAGGACTCTCCCACCGCCACGCCGGAGCAGGTGCTGAACCTCACTCCGACGCCGCTCTTCGTCTCGTTCCAATAGGGTCTCAGCCTGCCGGTGACTATTCAGCAGACTCCTAGGTGATGGCCGACAGTCTTTTTGCCGACCGCGCCCGTCACGACCTGGCGCAGCGCCAACCGCTGGCCGCGCGGCTGCGCCCGCGGACACTCGACGACATCGTGGGCCAAGACCATCTGCTGGGCCCGGACGCTCCGTTGCGGGTGCTCATCGAGGCCGACAGCGTCTCTTCGCTCGTGTTGTGGGGACCGGCCGGCACCGGGAAGACCACGATCGCCGAGGTCATCGCCGCCACCACCGCCAAGGTGTTCGTCGCCCGCAGCGCGGTGTCCGCCACCGTCAAGGACGTGCGCGCCGAACTGGCGGCCGCCACCCAGCGGCTGGGCGAGCACGGGCAGGGCACCATCCTGTTCCTCGACGAGGTGCACCGCTTCAACAAGGCGCAGCAGGATGCCCTGCTGCCGGCGGTGGAGTCGGGCCTGATCGTGCTCATCGGTGCGACCACGGAGAACCCCTACTTCGAGGTCAACCCGCCGTTGCTCTCACGCTCGACCCTGTTCCGGCTGCACCCCCTCGACGATGAGGCGCTGGGGGTGCTGCTGCAGCGGGGCCTGGAAGCCACCGGAGCCGCGGCCGAGCGGGACGCACTGGCGCACCTTGTGGCGCGGGCCGGCGGCGACGGTCGAGCGGTCCTCGGTGCCCTGGAGGTGGCGGTGGCCCTCGCCACCGAGCGCGGTGAACCCCCGGAGGTGCGCCTGTCCGACGCCGAGGCAGCGGTCGACGCCGCGGCCATGGGATACGGAATCGACGACCACTACGACGTGGCCAGCGCCTTCATCAAGAGCATCAGGGGCTCGGACCCCGACGCCGGCCTCTACTGGCTGGCCCGCATGCTGGAGGCCGGTGAGGATCCTCGCTTCGTGGCCCGCTGGCTGGTGATCCTCGCATCCGAGGACGTCGGGATGGCCGATCCCCAGGGTGTGCTTGTGGCCGACGCCGCGGCCCGCGCCGTGGAGTACGTGGGACTGCCCGAAGCAGCGCTGAACCTCGCGCACGCGGTCGTGTACCTGGCGACGGCCCCCAAGTCCAACCGGGTGACCGTCGCACTGAGCCGCGCCCAACACGACGTGCGTTCCCGTCGCAGCGAGGTACCTGCACACCTCCGTGACGCCCACTACACCGGAGCGAAGGGCCTGGGACACGGCCAGGGCTACGAGTACCCCCACGACGATCCCCGGGGTTGGCGAGCCCAGCAGTACCGACCCGCCGACACACTCCCCACCGTGTACTACGAGCCGTCCCCCCACGGCGTCGAGCAGGAGATCTTCGACCGCTGGCTCCGCACCCGGCAATCGACGCCGGACGAGTCGTGCGAGGATCCCGGGCCGGAATCGGACGGGTAGCGGTTGGCCGGGACCGCTTGATCAGCGGTGCCCTTCGCCGCACTGGGCGAGGGCGGGAGGGCACGATTATCCTCGCGGTCGGGTGCGGGTTTGACATAGGACTCCGGCGTGGCCGGAGCCGGCTTGACCGACGATCCGTGACCCTCCGGGGCGGGGAGAGGCGAGGAGACAAACCGTGAGTGGTGGCGAGCTTGCCGTGGTGCTTGCCAGCGTGGCCGTCGTGGTCGCTGTGGCCGTCCTGGGCGCCATCGGGGTGACCCTCAGCCGGGCGCTGCGCGATCTCCGCCGCCTGCTGACCGAGATTCGCCGGGACCTGGTGCCCGCCGTCCAGCGCATCGAGGAGGCCTCCGGGCAGGTGACCGGCGAGGTGGAGCGAGTGGGGGGGCTGCTCGACGTCGCCGAGCGGGTGTCGGAGCGAGCGGAGAGCCTCTCTCAGGTGACGTACAGGGCCTTGGTGGAGCCGCTCAACGCCGTGGCCTCGCTGTTCCGCCGGGGCGCCTCGTCCCGACCGGTCGACAACGTGCAGGCCGAGCCGGCGGCGCCGGGCCGGGGAGGCGGCGCGACCGCACCGGCGCCTCCGCGTCGCACCCCTTGGGCGCGGCGTGCGACGCTGTACCTGCTGCGTTCGGGAGCCCGGTCGGCCTCCGCACGCGTCGCCGCCCGGATGGCCGCCGCGCAGGCGCAGCGCGGCGCCAACACGGCCACCCGGCCAGGCCGTCGCCCGGACGGCAGCACCGGCGGTGCGACTCCCGGTGCCGCCGGCTCCGGCACGGGTCGAGCGACGGCTCCCCGCGAAGGCCTCACGCTCAGCGGGCAGTTGCTCGAATCGATCCGGGAGGTCACCCGCGAGATCTCCGAGGCCATGGAGGAGGGTCGCCAGGTTCTGCGGCCCGGCTGGGAGAGCGAGGACCGGCCGAAGTAGCACCCGGCACCGTTCGGGCAATACCCTCGACCCGAGACTTCGTCCGTTCCAGCAGGAAAATCCCCCGCGACACACATGCCCGGAACCACAGCCCGCGAGCTGCGCAGCATCTTCACCGGTTTCTTCGCCGAGCGCGACCACACGATCGTCCCGTCGGCGAGCCTCATCCCGTATGACCCCACGCTGCTGTTCACCGTGGCCGGGATGGTGCCGTTCAAGGCCTACTTCGTGGGCGCCGAGCCGTCGCCCTACAAGCGGGCCACCACGGTGCAGAAGTGTGTCCGTGCGGGCGGCAAGCAGAACGATCTCGATGAGATCGGCCGCACCAGGAGACATCTCAGCTTCTTCGAGATGCTGGGCAATTTCAGCTTCGGCGACTACTTCAAGGACGACGCCATCGCCTGGGCGTGGGAACTCTCCACCGAGCGCCTCGGCTTCGACCCTGAACGCCTCTGGATCACGGTCCACGTCAGCGACGACGAGGCGGCGGAGATCTGGCGTGACGCCGTGGGCGTGCCGGCTGAGCGGATCCAGCGCCTCGACGAGGACAACTTCTGGCGTATGGGTGACACCGGGCCCTGCGGTCCGTGCTCGGAGATCTTCTACGACAAGGGCGAGGCGTACGGTCCTGCCGGCGGCCCGGCCCACGGCGGCGACGAGCGCTACGTGGAGTTCTGGAACCTGGTGTTCATGCAGTTCGAGCAGCAGGCCGACGGCTCGATGGTGCCGCTGCCCAAACCCAGCATCGACACGGGCGCCGGCCTCGAGCGGGTGCTGACCCTGCTGCAGGGGGTCGACTCGGTCTTCGAGATCGACGAGATGGCCCGCCTGGTCGGGAAGGCCTCGGAGCTGTCCGGTGTACGCCTCGGCGACTCCGATGCGTCCGATGTGTCGCTGCGCATCCTCGCCGAGCACGCCCGCACCATGACGTTCCTCATCGGTGACGGCGTGTTCCCCTCCAACTCCGAACGGGGCCACGTGCTGCGGCGCATCATGCGCCGCGCCATTCGCCACGCCTACCTGCTCGGTGTCAATTCGGTCGTGACGCCCCTGCTGGTGGACGAGGTGACCGAGATCATGGGGCACGACTACCCCGAACTCTCCGAGAACCACGCGTTCGTGCGCGATGTCGTCGAGCGGGAGGAGGTCCGCTTCAGGGAGACGCTCGGGCGGGGTTCGGTGCTCCTCGACGATGCGCTCGCCGACCTCGCCCCCGGCGGAGCGCTCGGGGGCTCGGTCACGTTCCTGCTGCATGACACGTACGGATTCCCGTTCGAGGTCACCGAGGAGATCGCCCGTGAGCGGGGCGTCGCCCTCGACCGGGACGGCTTCGAGGCCGAACTGGACGCCCAGCGTCGCCGGGCGCGGGAGGACTTCGCCGCCCGGTCGGTGGACGCGGGCGACCTGACGGTCTACCTGGAGGTCTTGGAGTCCTTCGGCGAGACGGAGTTCGTGGGTCGCGACCGCGACGAGTCCGAGGCCCACGTGCTGGCTGTCACCGACAAGGGCGTCGTGCTGGATCGCACGCCGTTCTACGCCGAGGCCGGCGGGCAGATCGGCGACACCGGGCAACTGATCATCGACGGTACCGACGAAGCGCTCGAGGTGACGGACACCACCTACGCGGTTGCCGGCGTGCACCTGCATCATGTCACCGGAGCCGTCGGCCGGCTCCGGACCGGCCAGAGCGTGCGTGCGGTCATCGACGGTGAGCGGCGGGCCGCCATCCGCCGCCACCACACGGGTACCCACATCCTCCATTGGGCGCTGCGCGAGGTGCTCGGGCCACACGTCAAGCAGCAGGGATCGCTGGTCGCCCCCGACCGGCTGCGCTTCGACTTCAGCCACTACAGCGGGCTCAGCGACGAGGAGATCGCGGCCATCGAGGATCTCTCCAATTCCGAGATCCTCGGCAACCCGGCGTGCCGGCACTACGAGACGACGATGGACGAGGCCAAGGCGCTGGGCGCGATCTCGTTCTTCGGCGACAAGTACGGCGATGTCGTGCGGGTGCTGGAGGCCGGGTCGAACTCGATCGAGCTCTGCGGCGGCACGCACGTCCGGGCGCTCGGGGACATCGGGCCGATGAAGATCATCTCCGAGGGGTCCATCGGGTCGAACATCCGCCGCCTCGAGGCGGTGTGCGGTCACGGCCCCATCGAGCGGCTGCGCCGCAGCGAGTCGCGGCTCGCCGACGCCGCGGACGTGCTGGGCGTCCCGCCCGAGGACCTCGTGGAGGGGGCTGGCCGCTGGGCGGGTGAAATCAAGGCGCTGCGGGACGAATTGAAGGAGCTGCGCCGGAAGGCCGCAGGCGATCAGGCTTCCGAGCTTGCCGCAACCGCCGACGATGGCCTCGTGGTCGCCCGCGTGGACGGCATCGATCGCAACGAGTTGCGTGACCTGGCGGTTGCGATCCGTGACCGCGAGGGGGTCACCGCGGTCGTCCTGGCGACGGCACCCGAACGCGGCGGTGTGGCGTTCGTCTCGGCGGTCGTGCCGGGCGCCGGCTGGCATGCCTCGGACCTGCTCGCCGACGCGCTCCGGCTCGTCGGCGGGGGAGGGGGCCGCAACCCCGACTTCGCGACCGCCGGTGGCAAGGATGCCGGCCGCCTCGACGAGGCCCTGGAGTTGGTCCGCCAGGCAGCCGCAAATCAGCGCCCCGGGGGGCTGTAGCAGGCTCGTCCGCGGCCCGGTCGGGGGCGGCGGTGGCCGTTTGCTCCTTCGCGCGGGCGCAAGGCGGCGCAAGCCGGCCCCCGGCGCCCCCTCCCTCGGTATTCCGCGGTCCGGTCGGGGGCGGCGGTGGCCGTTGGATCAGCGCCGGGTCAGGGCCTTCGTGGTGGCGGCCGCCATCTGCTCGATGGGCGCCTCGGTGCCGGTCCACAGTTCGAAGGCGCGTGCCGCCTGGTGGACCAGCATGCGCATGCCGTTGAAGGCCTGCAGGCCTCGCTCCCGGGCCGCTGCCAGCAGGGCCGTCTCGGCCGGCTCGTAGATGAGGTCCACGAGCAGCTGATCGGGACGCAGCAGGGCCGGGTCGAGGGGTGTCCGTGGGCCGCTGTGGCCGCTCATTCCCAGCGGTGTGGCGTTGACGACCAGGTCGAAGTCGCCGATCTCGCCCGCCCCGGCGACGCGGCCCCGATCTCCCGCCAGGGCGGCGGCGTCCACGGCGTGCCGCGGGGTCCGGTTCACGACCGCCACCTCGGCCGCCCCGGCGCCTGCCAGGGCCAGGACCACCGCCCGCGCCGCGCCGCCCGCGCCGACGACGGCGCAGCGGGCGCCCCGCGGGGACCAGCCGGCCTCATCGCCGAGCGCGTCGATGAACCCGCCGCCGTCGGTGCTGTGTCCCACGAGTCGCTCGCCGTCGCGCACCACACAGTTGACCGCTCCCAGCAGGCGGGCCGTCGGGGTGAGCTCGTCGACGGCGGCGGCGACGGCGGCCTTGTGGGGCATCGTCACCGAGAGTCCCTCGATGCCCAGCGACACCGCGCCGGCGAGTGCCTCCGGCACCCGCCCCTCCGGCACCTCGCAGGCCAGGAACACCCAGTCGAGCCCGCAGGCGGCGAACGCGGCGTTGTGGATGACCGGCGACAGCGAGTGCCGGACGGGGTCGCCGATGACGACCGCCAAGCGGGTGTGCCCGCTGAGGGTCGCAGGTGGGTTCGCCGGACCGGCTGGGTTTCCGAGTTCGGTCACGGCCGTCCCTTTCCGGTCATCGGCTCACGCGGCGTGTCCGTCAAAATACTCCCCGGGCACGGGCGTCGGCCGCCCGGAGCAGGAACTCGTCGAAGTCGTCGGTGAAGAAGAGGGTGCCGTCGCGTTCGACGAGCACGAAGAACAGCCACGTTCCCGGCTCGGGGTTCATGGCCGCCCGCAACGACTCCCGACCCGGGGCCGCGATGGGGGTGGGAGGCAGTCCCGGGAACTTCCGCGTGTTGTAGGGGGAGTCCACGTCGAGGTCCGTGAGCGTGAGCGAACTCTTGCGCTGGCCGATCGCGTACAGCACGGTGGCGTCCATCTCCAGCTTCATCCCCGCGTTGAGGCGGTTGTAGATGACGCGCGCCACCTTCGGGCGGTCCTCGGCCCGGGACGCCTCCGCCTCCACGATGGAGGCGGTGACGAGCAACTGGTAGGGCGTGAGGCCGATCCGTTCGAGTGCGTCGTCGTAGCCGATCTGGCCGGCGACGGTGTCGAACTGCTCCACCATGCGGCTCAGGAGATCGCGCTCGTCGCTCACCCCGGTCTCGTCCACCTGGTACGTGTCGGGGAACAGGACCCCCTCGAGGCTCGTGACCTCCGGGGGCATGTATCTCGATCGGATCCGGCCGTCGGTCAGCGCCATCTGTAATTCGACCGGGTCGAACTCCGGCAGGGAGTCCTCCAGCCGGTCGGCGATCTCGCTCAGCCACAATCCCTCGGGGATCGTGATGCTCTCGAAGACCGGCGGGATCGGCCCGGCATCGAGGACGGCGAGCGCCTCGTCGGTGGACATGTTCTTGGAGAGGTGATAGCGGCCGGCCTGCAGGTTCTCGGCATCGCGCCACCAGAGACGGGTGATCGTGGCATTGGCGACGACGCCCTCGCCGGCGAGGATCCGGGCGATGTCGTTGACGCCCGCTGCGTTGGGGATCTCCACGATGAAGCGGCCGTGTGGCTCGCCGGGCGGGTCCAGCTGGCGTTGCAGCCACGAGTAGCCCCACCAGAAGGCGCCGCCGAGTACCAGCGCCAACCCCCCCGCGAGTATCAGGAAGCGGCGCCAGAAGCCCCACGGGCGGCGGAAGCGGATCCAGGCGTCGTCGCCGAAGTAGAGGGCCTCGTCCTCGGCGATCGCCTCGGGGTCCAGCAGCATGTCGCCGGGTGCCGGTCCCCGGCGTGGCGGGCGGCGATCGGTCTCCGGCGCCTTCGCCTGCCCGGTTGGGCCGGGATCGCCGCCGGCCGGCGCGCCCTCGTGCGCTCCGGGAGGCGAGGCCGCGGGATCGACCCCTGGCCGGGGTTGGCGGAACATGGGGTCGATCCCGATGATCCGGGCGAACTCCCGGCCCCGGCTGCGAGGCGGGGGTCCCTGCCCGGTCCCCTCGCCGGAGTCACGCGGGTTCTCGTTCACGGCGTCCGGTCGGTTTGGCGTTGCGTGTCGAGCCACGACTGCAGCAGGACTGCGGCAGCGACCATGTCCACAAGGTCGCGGCGGCGGGTGCCGCTCACCTCGCCGGCCTGCAGGTGCCGCTCAGCGGACACGGTGGTCAGCCGCTCATCGTGCGTCTCGATGGGCACGTCGACGACGATCGCCAGCCGGCCGACCTCGGCGCGAGCCGCCCGCGCTGCCGGTCCCATCGATCCGTCCAGTGACAGCGGCAGACCCACGACCACGATCTCGACGTCCCGATCGGCGGCCACCGCGGCGATGGCTGCGTGGTCCTGCGCCTCCGAACCCGAGCGCTCCAGCACTTCGAGGGGGGTGGCGACGAGCCCGCCGGAGTCACTCAGCGCCAGCCCCACCCGTCGTGTCCCGAGGTCCACACCGAGCGCTCGCACGAACCCGACGGTACCGCGCCCGACCACCGCCGCAATGGACGGCGCGGTCCTCCGGTCCCCGGCGCTCGCGGCACCTGAATGTCCCCGGGGCGGTCCGGGGTGACCGGTAGCCTCGGATCCGTGCGTCACATCGCGCTCGTCGGGATGATGGGCTCCGGGAAGTCGGAGGCGGGGAGGAAGCTGGCGCTCGTGCTGGGGCGCCGCTTCCGGGACTGCGACAAGTTGATCGCCGGCGCGGCCGGTCGGTCGATACCGGAGATCTTCGAGGCCGAGGGGGAGGCCGGCTTCCGCCGCCGCGAGAGCGAGACCCTGGCCGAGGTGCTGGCCGGCGCCGAGCCCCTCGTCGTGGCCACCGGGGGTGGAGCGGTGACCGTTGCGTCGAACCGTGCCCTGCTGGCCGGGTCCGTCGTCTGCTGGCTGCGTGTGCAACCCGAGGTGCTGGCCGCCCGGGTCTCCGACGGGTCGGGCCGACCCATGCTGGCGCAGTCCGGGGGAGGCGACAGCGTGCTCGAGCGGCTGCGCCGGCTGGTCGACGAGCGCGACGGCTGGTATCGCGAGGTGGCCGACGTCGTACTCGACGCCGACGATCTCTCCGTGGACCAGACGGCGATGGCCCTCGCCGCGCGCTTGGGCACCATCGACGGATGGATGGTCGGGGGCGCTGACTCCGGAGAGACGGCGTGAGGGCGCCCATCCGCATCCCGGTCGGGCTCGGAGACCGGTCCTATGACGTTCTGGTGGGGCCGGGCGTCAGGCACCTGCTGGCAGGATCCCTGGCCGGCGCGCTGCCGGCTGCGCCGAACCGGGTCGCCGTCGTGACCGGCGAGGGGATCGACGTCGGGATCGCCGTCGGCGGGGAGGTCGCCGAGACCGAGACGTTCGTCATTTCGTCGGGCGAGCGGTCCAAGACGCTCGCCAGCGTCGAGGAGTTGTGCCGGGGCTTCGCCCGCTTCGGGCTGACTCGGGGCGATGCCGTGGTCGCCGTCGGCGGCGGCATGGTGACCGACGTTGCCGGATTCGCGGCCGCCGTCTACCACCGCGGCGTCCCGGTGGTCTTCGTGTCCACGACCCTGCTGGGTCAGATCGACGCCGCCATCGGGGGCAAGACGGGGGTGAACCTTCCCGAGGGCAAGAACCTCGTGGGGGCCTTCTGGCAGCCGTCGCTGGTGCTGTGCGACACCGACGTGCTGGACTCCCTGCCGGCCGCGGAGTACCGCTCCGGCCTCGGCGAGATGGCGAAGTACCACTTCCTGAGCGCCCCCGGGTGCGATCCGCTCGACGCCGCCGCCATGGCCGGTCTGCCGCTGGCCGAGCGCATAGCCCGCTGCGTCCGGCTCAAGGCCCAGATCGTTTCGACGGACGAGCGCGAGTCGGGGCAACGCATGCTCCTGAACTACGGCCATACCCTGGCGCACGCACTGGAGATCGCCGGCGGGTTCGATCTGCGTCACGGCGAGGCGGTAGCGGTGGGGCTCGTCTACGCGGCGGAAGTCGCCCGGAGGCTGGGACGCATCGACGACGGTAGGGTGGCCGAGCACCGGCAGGTGGTGAGTGCCTACGGTCTGGCTGATTCGCTGCCGGCGGGTGTGGACACCGGGGAACTCATCGACCTGTTCGGTCGGGACAAGAAGGCCGTCGGCGGGCTCACTCTCGTTCTCGATGGCCCGCGCGGTCCCGAACCGGTGCGCGGTGTGGAGCGGGCAACCCTCGCCGAAGCCCTGGAGGCGATCAGATGAACCAGAGTCCAACCCGGTCGGGGGTGATCCTCCTGCTGTCGGGCCCCAACCTGCAGTTGCTGGGACGCCGCGAGCCCGAGATCTACGGCACCGCCACCCTCGACGATCACGTCCGGACCGCGACCGCGGCGGCCGTCGAGGCCGGTTTCGCGCTGGAGCACACCCAGTCCAACCACGAGGGAGACCTGGTGGATGCCGTGGGCGGCGCGGTCGGCCGCGCCGCCGCCATCGTCATCAACGCCGGGGCCCTCTCGCACTACTCGCGTGCTCTGCAGGATGCCCTGGCGGCGTTCGACGGACCCGTCGTGGAATTGCACCTCTCGAACCCGTACACCCGGGACGCCTGGCGCCAGAGTTCGGTCGTCGCCCCGGTCGCCGACGGCCTCATCTGCGGCTTCGGCGGGCTCGGCTACCGGCTGGCCGTCGAGGCCGCCGCCGGGCTCGCCGCCGGCTGAGATGGCGGCGAGCAGCGTCACCGACGCTCCCGACCCCGCCGCTCCGGCGGATCTGCCGCCACTGCTCCTGGCCCATCGGGCGGCGAGTGTGCGCGCCGTCCTGGAGGGTGGCGTCGAGGTGCCGCCGGCCGCGGGCACGGCATCCGGCGGCGCATCGGACGGCGTCGGGAACAGCGCCGCCTCGCAGCCCTGCGATGCTCTCGTGATCACGAATCTGGCCAACGGACGCTGGCTCACCGGCTTCAGCGGGTCGGCCATGATCGTGGTGCTGACTGCCGAGGACCTGCTGGTCATCACCGACGGGCGGTACGCCACCCAGGCGCCCGCCGAGTTGGAGGCGGCAGGAGTCGATGGGCGCGTGGTGATCGCCAATCGCGGCGCCGACCAGCAGGAGGCGGCGGCAGCGGCCGTTGCCGGGTCGAGCCGCATCGCCCTGGAAGCCGATCACGTCAGCTGGTCACGTCATCGCACGTTCGCCGGCGAATGGTTCGCCGACGCCGAACTTGTGCCGTCGACGGGTGTGATCGAGCGTCTCCGGCGCCCCAAGTCCTCCGAGGAGATCGCCCGGATGACCGCCGCCGCTGCCGCCGCCGACGGCGCCCTGGCCGAGGTGCTCCCGCGACTCGCCGAGCGTCCCACCGAGGGCGAGATCGCCGCGGAGCTCGACCACCGGATGCGGCTCCGGGGAGCCTCCGGCTCGGCCTTCGAGACGATCGTGGCCGCGGGACCCAACAGCGCCCTCCCGCACGCCCGCCCGGGATCGAGGCGCATCGAGCCCGGCGATCTCGTGGTCATCGACTTCGGAGCCATCGTGGACGGCTATCGCTCCGATATGACCCGCACGGTGTGCGTCGGTGAGCCGCGGCCGCCCGGCGGGCGCATCTACGAGGTCGTGCGCGAGGCCCAGCAGGCGGGTGTCGAGGCGGTCGCGGCGGGGGTGGCCTGCAAGGACGTGGATGCGGTCTGCCGGGAGATCATCAGCGACGCAGGTTGGCGTGAGGCATTCATGCACGGCACCGGCCACGGGGTCGGTCTCGACATCCACGAGGCACCGAGCGTCAGCGGCCGGTCCGACGAGGTGCTTGGCGCCGGTGAGGTTGTGACCGTCGAGCCCGGCGTCTACCTGGCCGGCGACGGCGGAGTGCGCATCGAGGACACCGTCGTCGTGACCGACGGCGGGTGCGTCCGGCTGACGCGCGCGCCGAAGACGCTGGTCGTGGGCTGAACGCCTGCAGAAGAGAGGTAGCTGTGGTTGCCATCACAACGAACGACCTGAAGACGGGGATGACCCTCGAACTGGGAGAGGGCCTGTTCTCGGTTGTGGAGTTCCAGCACGTGAAGCCCGGGAAGGGACCGGCCTTCGTGCGCACCACCCTGAAGAATGCACGCACGGGTGCCGTCCTGGAGCGCACGTTCCGGGCGGGGGAGAAGGTCGAGCGAGCAATCATCGACAAGCGCGCCATGCAGTACCTGTACCGCGACGGCGAGAACCGGGTGTTCATGGACAGCGAGACGTACGAGCAGCTCGACGTGCCCGAGACCACCCTCGGCGAAGCGGGCAGCTTCGTCATCGAGGGCGACTCGGTGATCCTGCAGATGTACGGCAGCGAGATCGTGGGGACTGATCTGCCCGCCGCGGTCGCGCTGGCGATCACCGAGACCGAGCCGGGCATGCAGGGCGACAGGGTTTCGGGCGCCACGAAACCCGCCGTCTGCGAGACGGGGCTGGTCGTGTCGGTACCGCTGTTCATCGAGCCCGGTGAGCGGATCAAGGTCGACACGCGCACCGGCCAGTACATCGCCCGGGCGTGAGTCGAGGGACCGACCCCGATACCACGCCGGGCGCCCACAGCGACGCCCGCAGGGCACGCGAGCGGGCCCTGGGGCTCCTCTACGAGGCCGACGCCCGCGAGATCGGCATTCTGGACCTGCTTGCCGGGCAGGACCTGCCGCCGCCACCGCTCGCCGTCGAGCTGATCGAGGGCGTCGCGGGTCACCGGTCCGACATCGACGACCTGCTCGAGGAGACGGCGGTCGACTGGTCCGTCGCCCGGATGGCGCCGGTCGACCGGGCCATCCTGCGGCTCGCGATCTACGAGCTGGCGCACCGGCCGCACGTACCGGAGGCCGTCATCCTCAACGAGGCGGTCGAGTTGGCCAACCTCTATTCCACGGCCTCCTCGGGTCGCTTCGTCAACGGCGTCCTGGCCACCATCACCCGCCGCATCCGCACATAGCCGTCGCCGCCGCCGTGGCCGCTGGGGTGCGTGGTTCCCGCCGGCCGCCGTGGTACCGTCAGCCGACCGTTAAGCGGGTCCGGTGAGGCCTGCACGGACCGGAGGTTCCACGCTGTCTGACCGCGAGCGCAGGGCACGAGTCGCGGCCGCATCATCCGTCGCCGCCGAGGGCGACGACTCAGCGATTCCCCCCGGTCCCGGGCATCCGGCATCGGTTCGTCACGGCGGCGCCGCGGGTGACTTCGTTCCCCGGACCGAGGTCATGGACGCCTCGGCCTTGGACCGGGCGCTGCGGCGCATGGCCCACGAGATCATCGAGCGCAATGACGGCACCACCGCATTGGTGCTCATCGGTCTGCAGATCGGCGGGGTGTTCCTGGCCGAGCGTCTCGCCGAGTTGCTGGGCGAGATCGACGGACGCCCGGTCTCGTGCGGCTCGCTGGACGTCGCCATGCACCGCGACGACATCGGTCTGCGACCGGTCATGGTGCAGGCCCCGACGGTGATCACCGAGGATCTGACCGGCCGCACCGTGGTGCTGGTCGACGACGTGCTCTACACGGGCCGCACCGTGCGCGCCGCCCTCGATGCCGTGTGCGACTTCGGGCGGCCCCGTGCGGTGCAGCTGGCGGTCATGGTCGACCGCGGCCACCGGGAACTGCCCATCCGGGCCGACTATGTCGGCAAGAACCTGCCCACACGCTCCGATGAGATGGTGGACGTCAGTGCCGACGGCGTCGTGCTGGGCGTCACGGTGTGAGCGGGGCGGTCTCATGAGCTTCGAGCCGGCATCCGCGGCGCGGCGCCACCTGCTGTCGATCGGCGATCTGGGCGCCGGCGGGATCCGGGAGATCCTCCGTCTCGGCGACAGTTTCGCCGAGGTGAACACGCGGGCCATCCCGAAGGTTCCCGCGCTGCGAGGCAAGACGGTGGCCTCGCTGTTCTTCGAGGATTCCACGCGCACGCGCCTGTCGTTCGAGACGGCGGCGAAACGGCTCTCCGCCGACACGATGACCTTCAGCGCCGGGAGCTCCTCGCTGAGCAAGGGCGAGTCGTTGCGTGACACGGCCGAGACCGTCGCCGCCATGGGAATCGACTGTGCGGTCGTGCGGCACCGCTCCGCGGGCGTGGCCGTGCAGCTCGCCAGGTGGCTGGACTGCGCGGTGATCAACGCGGGCGACGGCCGCCATGAGCACCCGACGCAGGCCTTGCTGGACTGCTACACGATCCGGCGGCGCTTGGGGGGCATCGACGGGCGGCACGTTGCGATCGTGGGCGACATCGCCAACTCCCGTGTCGCACGGTCGCTCGTTGCCGCACTGCAGGCACTGGATGCCCAGGTCACACTGGTCGCGCCGGCCACGCTGCTGCCTCCGGCGGTGGACACCTGGGGTGCCGCCGTGGTGAGCCGGATCGACGACGTGCTGCCCCGTGCCGATGTCGTGTACCTCCTGCGCCTGCAGCGTGAGCGCCAGGATCAGGCGCTGCTGCCGAGCATGCGCGAGTTCCACGAGCGGTTCGGGCTCGGCGCCGAGCGTGTCCCGCTGCTGGCCGACCACGCCATCGTGATGCATCCCGGGCCCATGAACCGCGGCGTCGAGATCGGCGCGGAGGTGCCGGAGTTGGCCTGCGCCACCGTTGCCGAGCAGGTGGCGAACGGTGTCGCCGTGCGGATGGCGGTGCTGTTCTGGTTGCTGGGGGCGACCCCGGAGGCAATGGCGGGATTCTCGCCGGCGGCAGCGAGCACCGAGGCGATCCCGTCCCGTGAGTCGTCGGCGGCCGGGAGTGGCGGACGTGGCTGACAGCTCCCGTCTCGTGATCGCCGGCGGGACGATCATCGATGCCGGTGGGGAACGCCCGGGAGACGTGGTCATCGGCGCCGACGGCCGCATCGCCGCGGTCGGCGAGAACATCGCTGGCGAGGCCGGTCCGGGCGATCGCACGCTGGACGCCCGCGGCTGCGTCGTCGCCCCCGGGCTCGTGGATCTTCACTCGCACCTCCGCCAGCCGGGCGGCGAGCAGGCCGAGACGGTCGAGACCGGCAGCCGGGCGGCCGTCCTGGGCGGTTTCAGCGCGGTCGTGGCGATGCCGAACACCAGCCCCCCCATCGACTCGGCGGCGGTGGTCCGAGAGGTGCAGGAGCTGGGGCGTGCCGCGCTGTGCGACGTCGAGGTGGCCGGAGCCATCACGTTGGGGCGGTCCGGGGAACGCCTGGCGCCCATGGGCGAGATGGCGGCTTTGGGTGTGCGGCTGTTCACCGACGACGGCAACGGCGTGCAGGACGCCGGGATCATGCGCCGCGCGCTGGAGTACGCCTCGGACCTCGAGGTGCGGCTTGCCCAACACTGCGAGGTGGACTCCCTGGCGGCCGGGGGGCACATGAACGAGGGGGAGTGGTCGTCGCGGTTGGGGATTCCCGGCATCTGCGCCGAAGCCGAAGAGGTCATGGTGATGCGCGATGTGGCACTCAGCCGCCTCACCGGCGCGCCGGTGCACTTCCAGCATCTCTCCACGGCGGGATCGGTGGCGATCGTGGAGGCTGCCCGCCGCAGCGGGGTGGCCATCACGGCCGAGGTGGCGCCGCATCATTTCACCCTCACCGACGAGTCCTGTGCGTCCTACGACGCCGCCTTCAAGGTCAACCCGCCGCTGCGCACCCCCGACGATGTCGCCGCGGTGCGCGCGGCCGTCGCCCGCGGCACCCTTGACGCCATCGCCACCGACCATGCCCCGCACACCGCCGACGCCAAGGACCGCCCCTTCGAGGAGGCTCCCCCCGGGATGCTCGGCCTCGAGACGGCCCTGCCCCTCGCTCTCACCGAACTCGACGTTCCCCTCGGCGATGTCCTTGGCCTGCTGTCCTGGCGGCCGGCGCAGATCGCCGGTATCGACACTGTCCACGGCGGTCCGGTGGCGCCGGGGCGTCCGGCCAACATCTGCGTCTTCGACCCGACGGCCACCTGGACCGTCGACGGCAGCGGCGGCGCCAGCCGCAGCCGCAACACGCCATACGCCGGCCGGAGCGTGCGGGGCCGGGTGCGACACACCATCGTGGCCGGCGAGCCGGTGGTCATCGACGGTGAGGCGCAGCGATGAGTTGTTCGCGCCGTCCCGGCGCCCTCGTGCTTGCCGACGGCGAGGTCTTCGAGGGAGAGGTGGCCGGAGCCGAGCCACCCGGCGGCGTCACCGCCGGCGAGGTCGTCTTCAACACGGTGATGTGCGGTTACCAGGAGGTTCTCACCGACCCCTCCTATGCGGGCCAGATTATCGCCTTCACCTACCCCCACATCGGAAACTACGGCGTCGCGGCGGCCGACTTCGAGAGTCGCCGCCCGTTCTGCCGGGGCCTCGTCGTGCGAGACCTCGTGATGACGCCGAGCAACTGGCGTGCCGGCGACACCCTGGACGCCTTCCTGGTCCGCCACGGCCTGTCGTGCCTGACCGGCGTGGACACGCGGCGACTCACCCGTCACATCCGTTCGGCGGGGGCGATGGTCGGTGCCTTCGGCACGGCGGCGGAGTCCGACCTTCACGCCGCGGCGGCGGCCGAGCCCGGCACCGACGGTGTCGACCTCGTCGCCACCGTGACCTGCGAGCGGCCCTACCGCCGGGCGACGCGGCGCACCGACGGCCGGCGGCCATGGCGCGTCACGGTCGTGGACTTCGGGGTCAAGACGTCGATCCTGCGCCGCCTGGCGGACTTCGCCCATGTCGAGGTCGTGCCGGCGGGCTTCGGCGCCGAGCGGATCCTGGCACGGCGCCCGCACGGCGTCCTGCTCTCCAACGGCCCCGGTGACCCGGCCGCGGTGACCGGAGCAACCGAGGTCATCGGCGGGCTGCTCGGCGAGGTGCCGGTGTTCGGCATCTGCCTGGGCCACCAGCTTCTGGCCGCCACGCTGGGCGGTGAGACGTTCAAGCTTCCCTTCGGGCATCACGGTGGGAACCATCCGGTCCGCCACCTCACCAGCGGCGTCGTCGAGATCACCAGCCAGAACCACAACTTCAGCGTCGCCGAGACCGGTGAGGCCGCCGTCGAGGTCACGCACCGGAATCTCAACGACGGCACCGTGGAGGGCCTGGCGAGCCGCGAGGTTCCCGCATTCGGCGTGCAGCATCACCCCGAAGCCGGGCCGGGCCCGCACGACAGCGACTACCTCTTCGCCGAGTTCGACACCTGGCTGGACGGGTTGCACGGTGGCGAACCCGACGGTTCCGACTTCGCCGGTGACGAGGACCTCGACGCCGGCGCCCTGCGCCCGGCCGACGCCTGATGCCGCGCCGGACCGACATCGAATCGATCCTGATCATCGGTTCGGGTCCGATCGTCATCGGTCAGGCCTGCGAGTTCGACTACTCGGGCACGCAGGCCTGCCGGGTGCTGCGCGCCGAGGGTTACAGGGTGGTCCTCGCCAACTCCAATCCGGCCACGATCATGACCGATCCGGACTTCGCCGACGCCACCTACGTGGAACCGCTCTCGGCGGATGTGCTGGCCCGGATCGTGGAGCGGGAGCGCCCCGACGCGCTGCTGCCCACGCTGGGGGGTCAGACCGCTCTGAACCTGGCGATGGAGCTCGCCGAAGCCGGAGTGCTGACGGCACACGGCTGCGAGATGATCGGCGCCTCCTCCGAGGCGATCGCCTGCGCGGAGGACCGCGAGCGCTTCAAGGCCGCCATGGTGGAGGTCGGCCTGGCCGTGCCCCCGTCCATGGTGGCGCGCTCGATGGACGAGGCCATGCGCGCCCCGGAGATCGTGGGACTGCCGGTGATCGTGCGTCCCGCCTACATCCTCGGGGGACGGGGCACCGGCATGGCGGCCACCGTCGACGAGTTGGCCGCCATCGCCGCAGAGGGGCTCGCCGCCAGCCCCATCAGTGAGATCCTCATCGAGCGGTCCATCGCCGGCTGGAAGGAATTCGAGCTGGAGGTCATGCGCGACAAGGCCGACAACTGTGTCGTGATCTGCTCCATCGAGAACTTCGACGCCATGGGGGTGCACACCGGCGACAGCATCACCGTGGCACCGGCCCAGACCCTCTCGGACGTGGAATACCAGACGATGCGCGACGCCGCTTTCACGTGCATCCGGCGCATCGGCGTCGAGACCGGCGGCTCCAACATCCAGTTCGCCCTGAACCCCGTCGACGGCACGCAGGTCGTCATCGAGATGAACCCCCGCGTCAGCCGGTCATCGGCGCTCGCTTCGAAGGCCACGGGGTTCCCCATCGCCAAGATCGCCGCCCGCCTCGCCGTCGGCTACACGCTCGACGAGATACCCAACGACATCACCCGCCGGACCCCGGCCGCGTTCGAACCCACCATCGACTACGTCGTGACGAAGGTGCCGCGCTGGGCCTTCGAGAAGTTCCCCGGGGCGCGTCCCGAGTTGGGGACCTCCATGCAGTCGGTGGGGGAGGTCATGGCCATCGGCCGGACGTTCTGCGAGTCGCTGCAGAAGGCGGTGCGCTCGCTGGAGCTGGGGAGGGCGGGGCTCAACTGCGATCCCGCGGAGGCTGCGTACGACCGCCTCGACGATGCCGCCCTGCTGGCGGCGTGCGCGGTGGCGACCCCGGAGAGGGTGTTCCAGCTGGAGGCCGCATTGCGGCGCGGGATCGGCGTGGCGGAGTTGCACGCCGCCAGCGGCGTGGACCCATGGTTCCTGGAGCAGATGCTGCTCATCTGCGCCGAACGGGAGGCGCTGGCCGCGGTCGAACCGGCGGATCTGGCCCGCCTGGATTGGCGGCGCGTGAAGCGCCTGGGCTTCAGCGACGCGCAGCTGGCGTACCTGTGGGGATGCACGATCGAAGACGCTCGCCGGGCCCGGGACGCGGCAGGCGTCGTGCCCACGTTCAAGACCGTGGACACCTGCGGGGCGGAGTTCGCCGCGGAGACGCCGTATCACTACTCGACGTTCGAGGACACCGACGAGGTGGCTCCCTCGGCCCGGCCGAAGGTCGTGATCCTGGGGTCCGGGCCGAACCGGATCGGCCAGGGCATCGAGTTCGACTACTGCTGCGTGCACGCCGCGCAGGTGCTGTCGGGCGCCGGTTTCGAGACGGTCATGGTCAACTGCAATCCGGAAACGGTTTCCACCGACTACGACACCAGCGATCGGCTGTACTTCGAGCCGCTCACCGCCGAGGACGTCCTCGCGGTGCTCGACGCCGAGGAGCAGTCGGCCCGGGAGGGTTCGGGGCCCGGGGTGGCCGGGGTGATCGTGGGCCTCGGTGGCCAGACCCCGCTGAAGCTGGCCGCCGAGCTGCCCGACGGCCTCGTGGCGGGCACGTCGCCGGCCTCCATCGACGCCGCCGAGGACCGCGAGCAGTGGGGGGCGCTGTGCCGGCGCCTGGGTATCCCGCAGCCCCCGGGAGCGGTCGCCACCTCCGCGGCCGAGGCCCGCGACGTGGCTCACCGGATCGGCTATCCCGTGCTGGTGCGCCCGTCGTACGTTCTGGGCGGGCGGGCGATGGTCATCGTGCACGACGACGAGGAATTGGCCGACGCGATGGTCGAGATCGGCCGTGAGGGCTCCCTCGGGCGCGAGGGCGGCCTGTCGGCGGAGCGACCGGTGCTGGTGGACCGCTTCCTGGAAGACGCCATGGAGGTGGACGTGGACGCCCTGCGGGACCGCTCCGGCGCGGTGCTCATCGGGGGGATCATGGAGCATGTGGAGGAGGCGGGCGTGCACTCCGGTGACAGCGCCTGCCTGCTGCCGCCGGTGAACCTCCCCACCGAGGTGACCGACGTCCTCGAGCGCCATACCCGTGCCATCGCCGACGAACTGCAGGTTGCCGGCCTGCTGAACGTGCAGTACGCGGTGCCCCGCGGCATCGACGGCACCCCCGGCGCCAACGGCGACAGCGCGACGCCCGCCGTCTACGTGCTGGAGGCCAACCCCCGGGCCTCGCGCACCGTGCCGTTCGTGGCCAAGGCCACCGGCGTGCCCCTGGTGAAGCTGGCGACGCTGGTGATGATGGGCCGGACGCTTGCCGAGATCGCCGAGTCCGGGTCTGTGGACGGGTGGACGGGCCCGGTGCCCACCGCGGGGTCCGAGGACCGCTGGCCGGCTCCCGAGCACATCTCGGTGAAGGAGGCGGTCCTGCCGTTCAACAGGTTCCCCGGCGTCGACGCCGTCCTCGGTCCGGAGATGCGCTGCACGGGCGAGGTCATGGGCATCGACCGCCGCCCCGGCCTGGCCTTCGCCAAGAGCCAGATCGCGGCGGGGGCGGCGCTGCCGACGTCGGGGTCGGTGTTCCTGTCGCTCGCCGACCGGGACAAGCGGACGGGCGTCATCGTCGGCCGGCGCCTGGCGGACATGGGGTTCACGATCCTTGCCACGGAGGGAACGGCGGCCGGGCTTGCCAACGCCGGCGTGCCGGTCTCCGAGGTGGTGGCGAAGCTGGGCGATCCGCAGGGCCCCCATGCCGTGGCGCTGCTGGATGCCGGCCGGATCGACCTGGTCATCAACACGCCGCAGGGGCGCGGGCCCCGGGCCGACGGTGCCGACATCCGCCGCGCCGCGGCGCAGCGCGGGGTGCCGCTGCTCACCACGGTGGCGGCCGCCCTGGCGGCGACTGACGGCATCGCCGACCAGCGCAGCCACCCGATGGAGGTGCGCACGCTGCAGGAGTACCACCAGGAGATCAAGGAGCGCGCATGAGGGCGCGGCGCTCGAGGGCTGCGGTGGATCTGCGGGTCTCGGTGGGGGGCGTCGAGTTGCCCAACCCCGTGCTGTGCGCCTCGGGCACGGTGGGCTACGGCACCGAGTTCGCCGCGGTGATGGACCTGACCGCCCCCGGCGCGATCGTCGTCAAGTCGCTCTCGGCGGAGGCGTGGGCCGGAAATCCGGCGCCGCGCCTCGACGCCACTCCCGGCGGCATGATCAACAGCGTGGGGCTCCAGGGGCCGGGGGTGGCGGCCTGGGCCGCCGAGCAGTTGCCGGCGCTCCGCTCCGCCGGTGTGCGCGTCGTGGCCAGCATCTGGGGCCGCACCGTCGAGGAGTACCGCCGCGCCGCGGAACTCCTGGCGCCGCACCGCGCCGACATCCTGGCGGTCGAGGTGAACGTCTCCTGCCCCAATCTCGATGACGGTGAGCACCTCTTCGCCCGCGCGCCGTCCTCGACGGCAGCGGCCGTCGAGGCGTCCGCCGCTGCCGGCGTGCCGCTCTGGGCGAAACTCAGCCTCGTCGCCCCGGACATCGTGCCGGTGGCCCGGGCCGCCCGCGACGCCGGCGCGGCCGCGGTGACGCTCATCAACACGGTGCCCGGCATGGTCATCGACATCGACCGGCGCCGGCCCGCGTTGGGCGCCGGCGCAGGGGGCGTCTCGGGTCCGGCGATCCGCCCCCTTGCCGTGCGGGCCGTGTGGGATTGCCATGCGGCTCTGCCCGACCTGCCGATCCTGGCCGTCGGTGGGGTGGCACGTGGGAACGATGCGGTCCAGATGCTCATGGCCGGCGCGACCGCGGTTCAAGTGGGAACGGCCACGTTCGCCTCCCCGCGGGCCGCGCCGCGGGTGTGCGCCGAATTGGCCGCGTGGTGCCGTCGCAACGGCGTGACAGCGATCACCGCCCTGACCGGCGCCGCTCACCCGGCGCCCGCCGGGACCGGGTGAAGGGAAGGGCGAAGGTGCCGGCGGTGTCCGGATCCTCATCCGCCGGCGTGCGCATCGACCGCGCCCGGTGCGCACTGGCTCTGGACACCCCCGACCTCGACGTGGCGGTCGGGCTTGCCGGGGACCTCCACCGGTGGTTCGGCATCGCCAAGGTCGGTCTCGAGTTGTTCGGTGCCGCCGGGCCGCCCGCTGTGCGCACGCTCAGCGAGATGGGTTTCGACGTCTTCGTGGATCTCAAGTTGCACGACATCCCCAACACGGTGGGTCGGGCCGCGCGCGCCCTGGGCACGCTCGGGGCGAGCTATGTCACGATGCATGCCGCCGGGGGCGCCGCCATGCTTCGCGCCGGGGTCGAGGGTCTCGCCTCGGCGCCGCGGCCGGCCGGCGGTCCCCCGCCGGTGGCTCTGGCGATCACCGTCCTGACCAGCGATGTCACTGCCACGGCGGGGGTGTTGGCGGAGCGCGCCCGCCGCGCGTCGGGCGCGGGCTGTGGCGGCGTGGTCTGCGCCGCGCCGGATCTGGCGACCATCGGCGCCGCCGCCCCCGGGCTGCTGCGCGTCGTACCCGGCATCCGACCTTCCGGCGCCGCCGCCGACGATCAGGCACGGGTGGCGACGCCCGCGGCCGCCACCGCTGCGGGCGCGGACATCCTGGTCATCGGACGACCCGTGACCGCCGCCCCCGACCCGGAGGGTGCCGCCGCGGCCCTGCTGTCGAGTTGAGTCATCGGCGGATCCATCAAGGCTCGCCACGGTGAACGTGCCGGAGGTCACCTCGAAATACGCCGATCGGCGCTCCGGCACGGTTACAGTCGCCGCCATGCCACTACCCCCACAACTCAGTGATGCACAACGTAAGGAAGCTCTGGCCAAGGCCGCCGTGGTTCGCCGCGAGCGGGCAGAGTTGAAGGATCGCCTGAAGATCGGCGCCCTGACGCTCTCCGAAGTCTTGGACATGGCTGCCAGCGACGAGATCGTCGGTGGGACGAAGGTCCTGGCGATTCTGGAGTCGTTGCCCCGCGTTGGGAAGGTGACCGCCAGAAGGCTCATGGAGGAGCTCGACATCAGCGAGACGCGGCGGCTGCGAGGCCTCGGCGTCAAGCAACGCGATGCGCTCCTAGCCAGGCTGTCATAGATCCCTCCGAGGGCTGACGTCGGCCTTCGAGGGCACCGGGACTGGCAACAACACCTCTACTGATCGTCCTGTCCGGACCGGGCGGGTCCGGCAAGAGCACATTGGCGCGCCTGCTCGTCACCAAGGACGAGCGACTCTGGCTCAGTTGCTCGTGGACGACGCGGCCGCAGCGCCCGGGGGAACCCGACGACGCGTACCACTTCGTGGACCGCGCCACCTTCGACGCGGCGATCGAGGCGGGCGACTTCCTGGAGTGGGCCAACTTCGGCGAGTACCGCTACGGCACTCCGAATCCCGACCCTCCGCCGGATTGCGACGTTCTCCTCGAGATCGACGTACAGGGAGCGCGTCAGGTGCGCCGGCGCCACCCCGAAGCCCTGCTGCTGTTCCTCGAGGCGCCGTCGGAGGGCGACCTGGAACACCGCCTGCGCGGGCGCGGCGACAGCGAGGACCACGTGCGGGCCCGGCTGTCCTACGGTCCGAGCGAGCGTGAGACCGCCCGCTCCCTCGGGGCGGTCGTCGTCGTCAACGCCGAGTTGACGGCGACCGTGAACGAGATGGCCCGGATCATCGACGAGCGCCGTCGCGGCGCCGTCGCCGCGCCGCCTGAGGGCGGGGGATCCGGCACCGACCGGTAGGCTGGGCGGCGCGTCGGCGGCTGTGGAACCCCTCGCGTGAAGTCGCTTCACCGGGTCGGTAACCGGAGCACGGGCCGCACCGGACGGATCACTCGACCGACGAACCATCCGACGAGCACTCCCGGGAGCGATGATGCGGGAAATCGAAATCGGTGACGACACCAACAGCATGATCAACCCGCCCGTGGAAGACCTGCTCGGGAAGGCTGACGAATCCAAGTTCCGGCTGGTCTCCCTCGGTGCCAAGCGCGCCCGGCAGATCAACTCGTACTACGGGCAACTCGGTGAGGGCCTCGGGCGGATGATCCCCCCGCAGGTCTCCTCGACGGCTCGCAAGCCGCTGTCGATCGCGCTGCAGGAGATCGAGCAGGGCAAGATCGTCGCGGTGACCGTCCAGGATCCTCCACCCGAAGAGCTGGAGGCCCTGGAGGAGCCTGCTCCGGATTCCGAGCCACCCGACCAGGCGGGCTGACGCCGCCCGTCCCGTGGCTCGCCATCGCTGAGCGGCCGATGAGCCCGTTCGCCGGCCGTCGCATCGTCCTCGCCGTCAGTGGCGGGATCGCGGCCTACAAAGCCGTCGAGATCTGCCGGCGTCTCGTGGATGCCGGCGCCCACGTGGTCCCCGTGCTGACCGCGGCCGCGCAGCGATTCGTCGGGGACGTGACGTTCTCAGCGCTCGCTTCGGAGCGGGCCCGCCTGTCGCTGTTCGACGACGCGGACCCGATCCCGCACGTCACCCTGGGGCAGCAGGCCGACCTCATCCTGGTCTGCCCCGCCACCGCACGGGTGATCGGCTCGTACGCGGCCGGGCTCTCCGACGACCTGTTGAGTGCCACGCTGATCGCCACCCGGGCGCCGGTCGTGGTGTGCCCGGCGATGCACACCGAGATGTGGGAGCACCCCGCGGTCCAGGACAATCTCCGCGTTCTGACAGAGCGCGGCGTCGCGGTTGTGCCGCCGGAGGAGGGGCGCCTCGCCGGCGGGGACGTGGGTGCGGGCCGGTTGGCCGATCCCGAGTCGATACTCGCCGCTGCGGCGGAGGCTCTGGCGGCAGGCGCACACGCCTCGGGTCGGGACATGGTCGGTCTGCGCGTCCTTGTGACCGCCGGTGGTACCCGCGAACCGATCGATCCGGTGCGGTTCGTCGGCAACCGCTCCTCGGGCAAGCAGGGGTACGCGGTGGCGACCGAGGCGGCGGAGCGAGGCGCCAAGGTCACTCTCGTCGCCACGGTGCAGCGTCCGCTGCCTGAGAGTGTGGACCTGGTCCTGGTGGAGACGGCCGAGGAGATGCGTGCCGCCGTCGTCGACCGGCTCCCCGCAGATGTGGTGGTCATGGCCGCGGCGGTGGCCGACTACCGACCCGTCGCGCCGGCCGCCGGCAAGATCAAGAAGAGCGGCGAGGTGCGCACGGTCACCCTCGAGCCGACCGCCGACATCCTCGCCGAACTGGGCGGCAGCGGCGAGGTCGGAACGCTGGTCGGCTTCGCCGCCGAGACCAGCGACGTGCTGGCCAACGCCGAGTCCAAGCTGCACAGCAAGGGAGCCGATCTGATCGTCGTCAACGACGTCGCGGCGCCACAGGTCGGTTTCGACCACGACACCAACGAAGTCACGATCATTGACGCCACCGGCGGCCGGACCGCGGTCCCGCTCGCCTCCAAGCAGGATGTGGCCCGGGCGATCCTCGACCGCGTCGCAGCCCTGCGCACCGGCCGTCACTAACCCGCCAGGATCTCGTTCGCCCCGTCATTCCGGCGCGGTCGGGGTCCACTGGTGCGGCCGCGCCCGGGAGCGGATGCGCTAGCGCAGGTCCTCGCGCAGCCGGCCCTCGCTGACGACCGCCTTGCCGTCGAGGCTGACGGTGCAGTTGCGCATGGGCAGGTCGAAGTGGCCGCGGCAGAAGCGGCCGGCGGTCTCGTTGGCGCCGGTGGAGTAGACCACGTTGCCGGCGAAGGCCCGAAGTTCGGTGCCGTTGAGGTCGCCCTTGTCCCACATGGCCAGCGCCTCCCAGCGGGCGCCGGGGTTCATGCCCCAGCCGACGTGGCTGACCGCGTAGGCGTCCGCCTCCTCGAAGGACGCCAGGTAGGACCCCATCAGCGCGGCGTCGTGGCCGTCACCGTCGATCGAGACGATGTAGTCGTCGACGATGCGGAGCCGGATCGGCTCGCGGATGTACTCCTTGAAGGTGAGGTTGATGTCGCCGGGTGCCAGCACCAGCGTGCCGTTGACGGTGCGCGCGGCCGGGAACGCCAGAACCAGGCCGCCGGGCCAGTGGGCGATGGTGCCGGCCCCGGTGCACCAGCCGTGCGAGCCGGCCTTCACGGCACCGTCGAGGTGCACGCGCAGGTCGGTGCCGGCGGCGCTGGTGAACTCCATCAGCTCGGCGGCGCGCAGCAGCGCCACGCCGTGCGCCACCCGGTCGGCCAGCGACGGGTCGTGAGGCCAGCGCTCGGCGTTCTCGGGATGCTCGGCGGAGATCATCAGCACGCGGCAGCCGCCGGCGAGGATCTCGCCCAGCTCGGGAGCGTGCAGCAACCCCTCGGCGGTGCAGTCCACCACGAAGTCGGCGGCCGCCAGGGCGGCGACGGCGCCGCGGTGCCCCGCGAGGGCCACCGAGGCGCCCGTCGAGCGGACGGGGACCGGTCCGGGGTTCGCAGGCGTCGGCATGCGCACATCCGCCACGGCCGCTCCCATGGACTCCAGCGCCAGGCGCGCCGTCTCGACGATCAGCGGCTTGCTGGCGGCTTCGGAGAGCAGCACGGTCACCTCGCCGGGCTGCAGATTGCAGGCCGCGAACTGCTCGGCGTAGCGCTGCACCCAGCGCCACTCCGTGACGGGCGGACTCATGGTGAGATCACGGTTCCATTGTGGCCGACCGCGAGGTGTCTCGGGCGAGGAAGTCGCCGACGAGTTCGTTGAACCTCTCCGGGGCCTCGGCGGGGGAGAGGTGGCCGGCACCTCCGATCACCTCGAGGGTGCTGCGGGGCAACCCGTCGGCGAGCAACTCGGCGTACGCCACCGGGGTCTCCCGGTCGGCCTCACCGACGATGACCAGGGTGGGGCATTCGATGTCGCCGAGACGGTCGCGCACGTCGTGCGCCGGCAGGCACTCCACGGCCGCTCGGAACCCCGCCGGGGAGATCCGACCGAAGGAGGCCACGAGCTCGTCGCGGATCACCGGATCGAGTTCCGTCGCGCAGATGGAATCGAGGACGCTCCCGGCGAATTCGGCCGGGGTCAGTCCGGCGTCGAGCGGCGCGAGGCGGGTGTCCATCCAGGCCTCGGGGCGGGTGCCGTCGAGTCCGAACGCCGGGCTGGTGTCGGCCAGCACCAAGCGGCGGACGCGGCCGGGGTGGTCGATGGCGGTGTGCAGGGCGTGCATGCCGCCGAAGGAGAGCCCCACGAGGTCCGCTGTCTCCACCTCGAGGGTGTCGAGCAGGCCGATGAGGCTGCCCGTGATCGCGGGGAATGTGAGCTTCGCAAGGGGAGCGGACGCCCCGTAGCCGGGCATGTCCCAGGCGATGCAGCGGAATCGATCGGCGAGGCCACGCAACTGCGGGCCCCAGGCTGTGCGTGTGCCGCCGAGCCCGTGCAGGAAGATCACCGGCGACCCGCGCCCCGCTTCCCGCCAGGCGACGGGGTGGTGTTCGCGGTCGATCACACCGGCGGCCCCGTCTGCTCGGCGATGTTCCAGTGGCCTGGTCGAAGTGTGATTCCCGTTGCCACCGCCGGTCATCATGACCGATGGTGAGGCCGGCCGCAGCGGCGGCCCGGAGACCGGGGAGGGCGAGCCGGTATAATTCCGCCCGGCCGGGGGTGCTCGTGATCCGACAAGGACGGTCGGAGGTGCACCCGGGGCCACTGGAACGATGATCGAGGCACTGTGAGCTCCACACACATCTTCACTTCGGAATCTGTGACCGAGGGTCACCCCGACAAGATGGCCGACCAGATCTCCGACGCCATCCTCGATGCGCTGATCGCCAAGGACCCGGAGAGCAGGGTGGCCTGCGAGACCTTCCTGACCACGGGTCTGTGCCTCGTCAGCGGCGAGATCCGCACCGACGCGTGGGTCGACATCCCCGGGATCGTGCGCGAGACCATCTGCGGCATCGGCTACGACCGGGGCGACATCGGCTTCGACGGCAACGTCTGCGGCGTGATGTCGGCCATCGGCGAGCAGGCACCCGAGGTTGCCCTGGGCGTCGACAACGCGCCCCCCGAGGATCCCGACGTGATGGGGGCGGGCGATCAGGGTCTGGTCTTCGGTTACGCCTGCCGGGACACCGAGACCCTCATGCCGATGCCGATCCACCTGGCGCACCGCATGGCCGAGCGTCTCGCCGAGGTGCGCAGGGCCGGATCCGTGCCCTACCTGCGACCCGACGGCAAGACACAGGTGAGCGTGCGTTACGAGGGCGACGTTCCGGTGGGTGTGGAGACGGTGCTGGTCTCCGCTCAGCACGCGGCCGGGATCGACCTCCGGCGCACGATCGAGCCCGACATCGTCGAGCACGTCATCAGTCCCGTATTGCGCCCCCTGTTCCCCGACGCCGACCCCCGGATCCTCGTCAATCCCACGGGGAGCTTCGTGATGGGAGGACCCGTCGCCGACGCCGGCCTCACGGGGCGCAAGATAATCGTGGACACCTACGGCGGCATGGCCCGCCACGGCGGCGGGGCCTTCAGCGGGAAGGATCCCACCAAGGTGGATCGCTCGGCCTCGTACGCGGCGCGCTGGGCCGCCAAGAACCTGGTGGCCGCGGGGGCTGCGGATCGCTGCGAGATCCAGGTCGCCTACTCCATCGCCATCGCCGAGCCGGTCTCGGTCATGGTGGAGACCTTCGGCACCCACCACGTGGACCCCGCCCGGATCGGCCCCGCGGTCGAGGAGGTTTTCGACCTCCGCCCGGCGGTCATCATCCGCGAGCTCGACCTGCTGCGGCCCGTCTACGGGGCCACAGCCGCCTACGGCCACTTCGGCCGGGAGCGCGACGAGTTCACCTGGGAGCGCACCGACCGGGTGCACGAGCTTCGATCGGAACTCGGCCTCTGAGCCGGACGCCCACACGGCCGTCGCCGCAAACCGATCCCAGTCAGCCACCCGTGCGCGGCCCGCGGGTCGTGCGCGTCCTCACCGATGTGGTGGCCGTCGATCGGGAGTTCGACTACGAAGTGCCCGCGGCGTGGCATCGGGACGGCCGGGCCGGCCGGCTGAGTGTGGGCACGATGGTCAGGGTGACGCTGCAGAATCGCCGCGTCGGCGGATGGGTGACCGCCTGCGATCCCGAGGGGGAGCCGCGGCAGTTGCAGCCACTCGCCAAGCTGGTCGGTGCAGGCCCACCGGCGGACGTGCTGGACCTTGCCGCCTGGGCGGCACATCGGTGGGCGGGCAGGAGGGCGGCCTTCTACCGGACAGCGTCGCCACCGCGTGTCGTCGAGGCGCATGCCGCTCGTGAGGGCCATCCGGCTGCACCGGCGGTACCCGTGGCGGCGTCGGCGACTGCTCCGGACGAAACCTGGGAGGCGGCCTTCAGCCAGGCGGTGTCGGTTGTGCGCATCCCGCCCGCCGGCGATCGCGGCCCGCTGCTGGCGGCGGCGTTGCGGCGCGGCGATGTGCTCCTGGTCGTGCCCCAGGTTGCCGACGCGGCCCGCCTGGCCGGTTGGGTGCGCCGGCGAGGCCTCACCGCCGCTCTGCTGCCCGAGGACTGGGAGCGGGCGGCCACCGGCGGGGTGGTTGTGGGAACACGCGCCGCGGTGTTCGGCCCGATGCAGCACCTCGGTGCCGTCGTCGTCCTCGACGAGCACGACGAGGCCCTGGCATCGGAGGACTCACCCACCTGGAGCGCACGCGAGATCGCCGTCGAGCGGGCACGCAGGGCCGGTGCACCGTGCGTGCTGGTCTCACCGATCCCCACCCTCGAGGCGCAGGAACTGGCGCAGGGAGAACCGATCACCCCGCCTCGCCAGGTCGAGCGGGAGGGCTGGCCCCACGTCGAGGTCGTGGACCAGCGTGACCCCGAGGTCGGTCGCCACGGCCTGCTGACCGAGACCCTGGCGGCCCGCCTCCGCTCCTGCGGTCGAGCGGTCTGCGTGCTGAACCGCAAGGGCCGGGCGCGGCTGGCTGCCTGCGCCGGCTGCGGCGACCTGGTGGTCTGCGACGCCTGCGGGGCGGCGACCGCCGAGCGCGCTGCCGGAGGGCTCGACTGCCTGCGCTGTGGCGAGCAACGACCGCCGGTCTGCTCCGGCTGCGGCGCAATGCGCCTGAAGACCCTGCGCCCCGGCGTCGCCAAGCTCCGGGAGGAGCTCGAGGTGCTGCTCGGCGAGCCGGTCGTCGAGGTGAGCGGACCTGCCCGGCCGGGAGAGTCCGGCGAGCCCGGAGCCCGCGTCGTCATCGGCACCGAGGCCGCACTGCATCGCGCCGGTGCGGCTGATCTCGTGGCGTTCCTGGATTTCGATCAGGAACTCTCGGCGGTGCGTTACCGGGCCAACGAGCAGGCGATGGCACTGCTGGCCCGCGCCGCCCGACTCGTGGGGCGGCGCAGCGCCGGCGGGCGGATCCTGGTGCAGACCCGCCAGGTCGATCATCCCGTCATCCAGGCGGCCCGTGGCGCCGACCCGGATCTGCTGAGCGGTCACGACCGGGAACAGCGCCGCCGGCTCGGATTCCCTCCCTTCGGCGCACTCGCAGAGATCGCCGGCGCGGCCGCACCGGCCTTCATCGACCGTCTCGGCCACCCGGCCGGACTCGAGATCGCCGCAACCGGGGAGAGCCGCTGGGTCGTCCGGGCGTCCGACCGGGCGCTCGTGCTCGACGCCCTCAACGCCGTCGAGCGTCCACCGGGCCGTCTCCGCCTGGCCATCGACCCGCTACGGCTGTAGCGCTGAACCGGCGCGGAGACCTCCTGGCGGGGATCGGTATGATGCGCTGGTGAGAGCGTTGACGGTCGAGCACGATCCAACCGGGCACGCGGCGCTCGTCGGAAAGGCCCTGCAGCGGCGGGGTGTGGACGTGGAGCCGTTCCGTGTGCTGGACGACGTCGCGAACCCGGTCAGCGACCGCGAGTTCCCCGACCATGACGGCTATGACCTGGTGGTCGTCCTCGGTGCGATCTGGTCGGTGTACGACGATGCCAAGATCGGTACCTGGATCCATCGCGAGGTGGACTTCGTGGCGCGTGCGGAGGCCGCCGGCAAGCCCGTGCTGGGGATCTGTTTCGGTGGCCAGGTGCTGTCGACGGCCCTGGGCGGCACCGTCTCGCGAGCGCCGGCTCCCGAGTTCGGCTGGTTGAGCATCGACACCGATGACCCCGACGGCCTCTCGCCCGGCCCCTGGTTCCAGTGGCACTACGACCGCTTCACGGTCCCCGAGGGTGCCACCGAGATCGCTCGCAACTCCAACGGCTCGCAGGCCTTCCGCAAGGGCCGGAGCCTCGGACTGCAGTTCCACCCGGAGGTGGACGCCCCATTGCTGGATGAGTGGATCGGGTTCGGCGCCGGCGAGCTCCGGGCCCACGGCATCGACACCGACGAACTGGCCGCCGAGACCGCCCGCATCGAGCCCGAGGCCGTCGGCCGGACGCAAGGTCTGGTGGACTGGTTCCTGAGCGACGTCGCGGAACTGTGAGCCGCCGGCCGCTCTCCCCGGTCGACATTCTCAGCCACGACGTCTACGAGCAGGGCATCCCGCACGAGGCGTTCGCCCGACTGCGGCAGGAGATGCCGGTGGCCTGGCACCCCGAGCCCGAACCCAACGCAGGCTTCTGGGCCGTGACCCGCTGGGCGGACCTGGTTGCGGTGCACCGCGACCACGAGACGTTCTCCTCGCAGGTCGGCGGCACCGAACTGGAGGAGTTGGAGCGCGATCCGGAGGCTCGCGAGGCCCGGCGGACCATGTTGGAGACCGATCCGCCCGCCCACACCCGCCTTCGGCGGATGGTGTCGCGCAACTTCACCCGTCGCAGCATCGAGCGGTGGGCCGACGACGCCCGGGAGCTGATGGGGCAGATCCTCGACGAGGCGCTGGAAACGGCAGGGGGCAATGGCGCCGGAGCCGAGGTGGACTTTGTCAGCACCGTGGCCCGCCCGCTGCCGATCCTCATGATCAGCCGCATCCTCGGGGTGCCCGATGACGACACCGGCAGCCTCTTCGAGTGGGCCGACAGGATCATCTACCACGCCGACCCCGACTACTCCGAGGTGGTCTTCGACAAGGAGGACACCGATCCCTACCGGCTGCTGCCGTTCCGCAGCCCGACCTCGACGAGGGTGTTCGCCTACGCCCGCGAGCTCGCCGACACCAAGCGCCGCCATCCCGCCGATGACGTCGTGTCGCTGCTCGTCGCCGCCGACGAGTTGTCCCCGCAGAACTTCAACACCCTGTTCCTGCTGCTGGTCATCGCCGGCAACGAGACCACCCGCCATGCCCTCAACCACGGCGCCCTGGCGCTCGCCGAACGCCCCGATGAACTGGCCCGCCTGCGCGCCGAGCCCGACCTGCTGACCAGTGCCGTCGAGGAGGTCCTGCGCTACGCCTCCCCGCAGCTCCACTTCCGCCGCACGGCGCTGATCGACACCGAGATCGCCGGGGTGCCCGTGGCGGCGGGGGACAAGGTCGTGACTTGGTACCTGTCGGCCAACTACGACGAGGCGGAGTTCGCCGACCCCCACACGTTGGACTTGGGGCGCGACCCCAACCGCCACGTCACCTTCGGCGGGGGAGGCCCGCACTTCTGCCTGGGGTCGTGGCTGGCCCGCCTGGAGGTGCGCGTGTTCCTGGAGGAGTTGCTGCGCCGCGGCGCGCGGCTGGCGGTCTGCGGCGAGGTCACCCGGGTGCGCTCCAACTTCATCAACGGTCTGAAACGCCTGCCGCTGCGCATCACCTCGAGCTGAGGTCACACAGGCGGAGGCGGTCCGTCAAATCGGCGACCGGTCCCCGGGACTGCTGAGCAGTGCGCCGGGGTCTCGTCCTCGTCAGTCCGGCGAAGGCCGGAATCCAGGTTCGGGCGGGCCTCTCGGCGTCTGTGGCTGACTATTCGGCACATGCCGGGGCGGCCCGCAGCCCGATGCGATGGCGGGCGTCGTCGAGTAGCGGGGCCACGTCGTCTCTCGTGGCGGCCGTGCCGTAGACGTAGCGGTCGGGGCGGATCAGCACGGCGGCCTCTCGTCCGAGAAGCCTCGCCAACCAGCCGTCGGGGTCGCCGAGTCGCCGGGCGTCCAGCACCCTCGCCAGCCCGGCCCCGTCGGCCGGTCCGTCGCTGACGAGGTACCAGCCGGGCCCGGGGAGGTCGTCCAGGAGCATCCTCCGACCGTCGATCTCCACGGTCGGCTGGCGAGCCTGGTGGCCGACGGGGAACGGCGCAGGATCGCCGGTCTCCTGGAGGAGCCCACTCAGCGGGGGCAGGCGCGACCAGCGCTCCCCGTCGTCGCTGTCGGGCTCGGGAAAGGACGGCTCGTCGAGCAGGCGCCCAGCCTCGATGGATAGCTCGATGCACCGCTCGACGTGCGGGCGTCGCTCGGCCTCGTAGCTGTCCAGCAGGGCGTCGGGGGCGCCTTGGCGGAGCACGGCCTCCAGCTTCCAGGCCAGGTTGGCGGCGTCGCGGATGCCCGAGCACATGCCCTGGCCCATGAACGGCGGCATCTGGTGGGCGGCGTCCCCGGCCAGCAGCAACCGGCCCTGCCGCCAGGTTGCCGCCACAGTGGCGTGGAAGCCGTACACCGCCGCCCGCACGAGTTCGCCGTCGTCAGGCCGCAGCCAGGGGGCCAGCAGGCGCCACACGTTCGCCGGCGTGCTGACCTCCTCGTCGGCCTCGGCGTCGAGCAGGCGGAACTCCCAGCGCCGATGGTTGCGCGCCGAGGGCACGAACGTGGCGGGCCGCCGCGGGTCGCAGACTTGGTGGATGATGTCGGGCAGAGCCACGGGTCGGGCGAGCATCACGTCCACGACCAGCCAGCGCTGGTCGTAACCGAGGTCCACGAAGTCGATGCCGGCCAGCTGCCGGGAGGTGCTCGCGGCGCCGTCGCAGGCCACCACCCAGCGGCCGGGCAGGTCGCGCCAGTCGTCCACGTCGGCGCCGAGCCGGACGTCCACGCAGTCGAATCGCTCGACGCCGGCGCGCAGCGCGGCGTCCAACTCGGGCTGGATGAAGACGTAGTCCTCCTCCCACCCCAGGATCGGGTCGCGGGTGAAGTCCTCGTAGTCGAACAGCGGCTCACCGGCGGCGTCGGTGAAGAGCATCCCCCGGCTGGGCTCGACGAGGCCCGCCATCTCGTCGCCCAGGCCGATGTTCTGGAAGATCCGCATGATCTCGGCGTCCAGGTGGCACGCCCTCGGCAGCGGGTACGGATCGGTGGAGCGCTCGTACACGCAGGTCTCGATGCCGGCCTGGCCCAGCAGGTTCGCCAGCGTCGCCCCCACCGGCCCGTAGCCGATGACGGCCACCTCGGGGGAGCCGTCAGTCACCGAGGTCGGGCGCCTCGTCGGTCCAGCAGGTGGTGCCCCAGGTCACGCACAGCAGGGTGCAGTCCTCGCCGGGCGCGGCGCCGTGCCAGTGGCGCTCGTCCGGCGGGGCCACCACCAGCGTTCCGGGCTCCAGTGTCACGGCGCCGTCGGCGTCGGTGCCGACCCTGCCGCGGCCCGACGCCACGTAGATCAGCTGCCCGCCGGGGTGGCTGTGCCAGTTGGTGACCGCTCCGTCGCCGAAGTGCACGTGAGCGGTGTCGGGCTCGTCGTCGGTCGGGGTGGCGTGCAGCATCTCCAGCTCCACGCGGCCGGTGAACAGGCCCCCGTAGGTGGAACTCCGATCGCCGCCGGTCACGACCTGCACGGCTCAGCCCGCCCTGGCCGCCGCGTCGGCCACGATGCGGTTGCGGAGCGTGCCGATGCCCTCGACGGTGGTCTCGACGACCTCGCCGTCGCGCAGGTAGGTCGGCGGGTCCATCGAGTCGCCGACGCCGCCGGGCGTGCCGGTGAAGATGAGGTCGCCCACGTCGAGGGTGACGTAGCGCGACAGCCAGGCCATGAGGTAGCCCACGTCGAAGATGAAGTCGCTGGTGCGGGCCGCCTGGCGCATCTCGCCCTCCACCCGGCAGCTCAGCGCCAGGTCGTCGGGGTCGGCCACCTCGTCGGGGGTGATCATCGTGGGTCCGATGGGCCCGAAGGCGTCGTAGCTCTTGGCCAGGGAGAACTGCTTCACGGGCGGGCGGAACTGCTCGTTGCGGTCGCTGATGTCGTTGCCGCAGGTGAGCCCCGAGATGTACCGCCACCGGTCGGCGGCGGCCACGCCCTTGCAGCGGCGCCCGACGGCGATCACCAACTCCACCTCGTAGTCCACCATCTCCAGGTCGGCGATCGGCACGTCGTCGTAGGGGCCGCAGATGCAGGTGGGGAACTTGGCCATGACGTGCGGCTCGGAGGGGATTGCCTTGCCGGCCTCCTCGGCGTGGCTCCGGTAGTTCAGTGCCATGGCGATGATCTTGCCGGGCCGCGGCACCGGCGGTCCCAGCGCGGTCTCGTCCAACTCCGGCCACCCGGACGGATCGACATCGGCGGCCAGTGCTCGCAGGGACGCATGATTCGCAAGGTCCGCCGTCACCATGGGGTCCGAACTCAGGGCGCCGCCGGAGGCCTCGGCGATGTCCACGGCCCGGCCCTCCAGCACCAGGCAGGCCCGCCCGGACACGTTGGCGAATCTCATGGAGGCCTCCTCGGGTCGTGTCTCCCGCCGGTTCAGGCGGACGGCTGCTCGCCGTCAGGGTAGGAGCCAAGCCCGCGATCCGCGGGCCGATGCGGTCTTGCGGGGCCTCGGATCCTTCGGCATGCGCCGCCGCGCCGCTCAGTCGGTCCAGCCGCCGGCGGGCCGGTCGAACCAGATGTGTGCCTGGCCGGTTCCGGCCGCCGATTCGTAGGCGGAGAACATCTCGCCCGGCGCCCGGCAGCCCGCACCGCCCAGCGCCCCCACCATCATCAGGTAGTGGCCGAAGAAGCCCTCGGGGGCGTGCCGGCGGAACCCGTCCATTCCGGCCAGTACCGCGGCGTGATCGCCGCCGCAGAGCTGTGCGATGAGCCGCTCGTCGGCGGCCCGCGCCTCGGCGCTGGTGATGTTGGCGAGGTCGGCGGATTCGTGCTGTCGGAGTTCCCGCAGCGGCCAGAACCGGTGGCTGAGGCCTCCCGAAGCGAGCAGCACGGCCCGCCGGTCCAGCGCCGCCACCGCCGCCGCCAGCAGCTCGCCCAGCAGCAGGAAGTCCTCCGCCACCGCCGTCTGGCAGATGCCCACCGAGACCCAGGCCTCGTCGCCCTGCAGGTAGCCCAGGAGGTTGACGGTGGGGTAGTGGATCGGGAGGAAGGGGTCGTCGCAGGCCAGCACCCAGGTGTCGTCGCGCTCGTTGGCGAGCGCCGCCAGGGCGAAGGCCAGTTCGGGGTCGCCGGGGATGTCGTAGGGCATCTGCCTCATGCCCCGGGGCAGCTCGTCGGAGGTGAAGAGGCCGCTGCGGCGCTCGTGGGCCGTGCAGACGTGCTCGAAGGTCGTGAACCAGTGCGTGTCGAACACCACGATCACGTCGGGGCGCAGCCCGTCGAGACGCTCGGCCCGCAGCCGGTCGAGACCGCCGCAGAGGCTGAAGTCCTCGCCGTCGTTGAGCAGCCGCCGTTCCGCTTCGGGCATCACGATGGGCGGGACGTGCGACACGAGCCCGGCGCCGACGATGTCTCCCATCCTGTGGCCTCGTTCCCTCGGGTCGGCGTGCCCGCATGCCGCGGCACGCTCGGCTAAAGTCGTTTGGACCCTAACAAGTTTTTCGGGAACCGTCGAGACGGGGACTCAGGATGTGTCCAGATCCGCCACCGTGCGCAGCAATGTCCGCAGGTAGGCGGCCAGATCGGTTGCCTCGGCGTCGGTCAGGTCGCGGGTGACCAGCGCCTCCTGCTTGTTGAAGGCCGGCATGATCTCGTCGACCACTTGGTGCCCCGGCGGGGTCGCCCGCACGATCATGCGCCGCCCGTCGGTGGGGTGGGGTGAGCGCTCCGTGTATCCCTTCCGCTCCAGGGTGTTGAGCACGCCCGTGAGGGTCCCGCCGGTGATGCCGGCCTCGGCCGCGAGGTGCCCGGACTCCTGCTCGCCCCAGATGCGCAGCACGAAGAGCACCACGAAAGCGCTCCACGAGAGCCGGTGCTGGCGGAGCACGCCGCGCTCCATGTGGTTCCGCACGGCCGTGGCGGCGCGGAAGATGTTGGACACGGCGGCGAGGGCCACCATGTCCAGGTCGAGCGCGCCGAGTTGGGCGCGGATGAGGTGCTCCGCCTCGACGAGTTCGTCGTCTCCGGCGGCAAAAGCTCGCGGCACGCCGCCAACGATACGCCAGCCGGCACCCGGCGACGGCATCCTGGCTGCCCGCCAGCGGTGGGGATCCGGCGCGGGTCCGCTCCGGCAGGCCGGCGGGTGTTTCCGGCGCGGGCGCGCCGGCAGATTCGACGGGCGCGGTGGCCTGTGGTACGACGCCGGAAGCTCCCCACGGATTGTGAGTCATCCAGGAGGTGTCGAGTGAGTGGCGAGTACCAGCAGATCCGCGTGCTCTGGCCCGACCATCTCAACCTGGCGCGGGGCAAGTACCTGCCCGCCGCGGTGGCCGCCGGCGGGGCGCGGCACTGCATCACCTCCTTCGCCCTGAACTACGACCGCTACATGGGGCCCGTTCCCGGGACAGGGTTCCTGGAGGGCATGCCAGACCTGACTTGCGGCGTGAGCCTCGACGGCGTGCGCCCCGGCTGGGAGGATGGCGTCGGTGTCGTCGTCGGCGACCTCAGCTTCGAGGGCGCCCCCATTCCCTTCGCGCCCCGGGAGGTGCTGAGGCGGGCCACGTCCGCCTGGGAGGACATGGGTTACACCCCCAAGGTGGGCTTCGAGTTCGAGGCCTACCTCATGCAGCCCGACGGCGACGGCGGCTGGAAGCCCTACGGCGCGCCGGGATCCTTCGTCTACGGCACCGGGCACTTCAGCGATCCCTCGGGCGTCTGCCGCGACATCGTGGCGCAGGCGACGGCGTGCGGGTTCCCCCTGGAGTCGGTGAACGCCGAGTACGACGAGAGCCAGTTCGAGTTCACGCTGGTCTACGACGACGTCATGGCCGCCGCCGACGAGGCCTTCCTGTTCAGGACCATGGCGCGGGAGGTTGCCGCCGAGCGTGGTTACCTGCTCACCTTCCTGCCCAAGCCCATCGCCGACCGGGGCGGCAACGGACTGCACGTGAACCTCAGCTTCGTCGACGGCTCGGGGGATTTCGCCCTCGTGGACCACGCCGCGACCGATGGCCTCTCAACGCTGGCGAAGCAGTGCATCGCCGGGCAACTGGCCTACCTGCGGCCGATGACGGCGCTGTGCTGCCCAACGGTCAACTCCTACAAGCGCCTGGCGCCGGCGCAGCTCTGCGGCTACTGGCAGAACTGGGGGCACGACCACCGCTGCACCACCGTGCGGGTGAACCCCGAGCGTGGCTCCTCCACCCGGCTGGAGAACCGCCTCGCCGACCCCGCGGCCAGCCCGCACATCGCCGCCGCCGCGGTCCTGGTGGCCAGCCGCCTCGGGGTCGCCGGTGAACTGGAGTGCCCGCCGCCGGAGACCCTCGACGGCCTCGAGAACGTCAGCTGCGAGGTGCACGCCCCCGGGAGCCTGGCCGAGGCCCTCGACGAGTTGGAGGCCGACGAGACCTTCGTCGAGGCCTTCGGCGCCGAGGCGGTCGCTCAGTTCACCGCAGTCAAGCGCACCGAGTGGGACCAGTTCAGCGCCCACGTCACCGACTGGGAACTCGACACGTACCTGCCCTACCTCTGAGACCTATACTTATACAAGATCAGTCGATAATATGGAAACTTCATATGGATCGCTACGAGAGACTGAGGCGGGGATACGACGTGATCGTCGAGTGGAGCGCCGACGATGGAGTGTTCGTGGCCGACGTTCCGGCACTTCCCGGGTGTATGGCGCACGGCCGTACACGTGCGGACGCGATTGCGAACGCCCGGCAGGCGGCGGCTCTCTGGATCGATACCGCTCTCGAATTCGGCGATCCAATTCCGGAGGCCACGACCGAGCACCCGCCCGGGCCGACGCTGGGCGATTTGGAGCCAGAGACTCCTCGGCAACCCGACTTGGATATGCATCTCTAGCGCCAGGGAGGCCCTCTCGACCTCAGGCCGAGCGGTCGAGCTAGGTGTCGGTTCCTGCGGCCCGACCGTCCCACGGGCAGATTTCAGCGAGTAGGTCGTCCCATCACGTGACTCGCACGACTAGAGACGCCACGCCGGAATCCTGCCCCGGGCAGAGGCCTATCACTGGGCTCCGCGCCGGCTCCAATTCGTTTTCGTCCGACGGCCAGAGAAGGATACGGCTGGAAAGCCGCTGAGCCGGAGCGCCTCTGCCGGGTCCGACCGCGGTCGGCATCGCCCCTCCCCGCAGGTAGGGTTGGGTGTCGGTAGAGCCGTACCGGCAGACCGGCCCCGGACCGGGGAGGGGCATCTCCGGGCGGTGTTGTTGTCGGGTGCGTTCGACGTGAGGGTTCTGTGGAGCCGCGAACCTGTTCGGATGCCTGCCCGAGTGTCCCGCTGTGGTTGGGTCTGTCGCGTCCGCCCTCGAGAATCAACGACCGCGGCGGGGTTAGGATGGAGATCAGTGGAGACGGTCATCGCGGCCATGGTCGGGCTTGTCGGCGTGTTTCTGGCTATCGGGGCAGCGTGGATTCGTGCCGGATTCGGGGAGGTGCGCGCCGAGATTCGAGGCGTTCGAGCGGCGATGGACGAGCGTTTCGACAAGGTGGACATCACGTTGGGGGAGCACGGGGAACGGATCGCCCGGATGGAGGGCGCCCTGGTCGCGTCGGGGGTTCCCGTGGCACTGACGACACCAGCGCCGGGGCATCCCACGGTCGGCTCTGCCCCCGCGGAGGCGGTACCGGGCTGAGCCCGACGGCTCACCGACCGATCCATCGACAGGCTGCTGCGCACGCTCGACCGCCGCGACCTGTCTCGGCCGGAGGGTCCGAGAACGGTGTCGAACAGGTCTGTGTGCTGGAGCAGCCCGCGCCCCGCGCATTCGGTTGCGATTTCCCTGAGCGCATGATGTATTCCCGGTCGCAGGCGTTGAGCATGCGGTGGGCGTTCTGCTCGACGACGCGCGGGGTGTGTCCGCCGCCGCCGACTCTCGACGGTCTCGAGAACGTGGGTTGCGACGTGCACGTGCCCGGGAGCTTGGCCGAGGTCCTCGACGAACTGGAGGCCGACGAGACCTTCGTCGAGGCCTTCGGCGCCGAGGCGGTGGCGCAGTTCTGCGCCGTCAAGCGCACCGAGTGGGACCAGTTCACCGCCTACGTCACCGACTGGGAACTCGACACGTACCTGCCCTACCTCTGAGCGGGCCTCCCACGTCTTTCCGTGTTCCCGGTAGGTTGGGTGGCGGCGCGTCGTGGCCCTCTGGAGTGTGCCGCGATCGCCTTCTTGGCCACTGTCGGGCCGTGTCGCCATTGCAGGCCGAGTTCTTGGTGTCGCGCTCGCTGTTCGGGTCGCCCGAACCTCCGACGCCTCGGGTGCAGCCCGGTTCCAGCGCCGTGGTCGGGCCTGAGGCATCCGGTTTCGCATGACCGGTTCGCAGGGCGGGAATAGGATGAGGAGCAATGGAAACGATCATCGCATCGCTGATCGGGGTGGTCGGCGTGGTTCTGAGTGCCTTGGTCTTCTGGGTGGGGTCGGCTGTCAAGGACTCGCGCACCGCGATGGAGGCCCGCTTCGAGAAGGTGGACGAGCGGTTCGACAATATCGACGGGCGCTTTGACAGGATGGACGAGCGGTTCGACAGGATCGACGAGCGCTTCGACAGGATGGACGAGCGGTTCGACAAGGTCGACACGGTGCTGAGACAGTACGGGGAGCGGACCGCCCGGATCGAGGGCGCTCTCGGGGCTTCGGGCGTTATCGCGCCGCCCCCACTGGCGGCTCACGATGAGCCGGTGGTCGGGACCTCCGCGGCGGAGGCGGCCGCCGGCTGACCGCACCGCTCCGGTCGCCGCGCCGCGGGTGGCGACCAGCGACGCTTGTGCGAGTTCGCCGGTTGTGGTGTCCGGTCAGCCGGATGTTCCGGCGTGATCCCTCAGTTGGAGGGGCCGAGGTATGTGTCGAAGAGGTCGGTTCGCTGGAGGAGTTCCCGGCCGGTGCCCTCGGTGGCGATCTCGCCGGTGCGCATGATGTAGGCCCTGTCGCAGGCGCCGAGCATGCGGTGGGCGTTCTGCTCGACGACCAGCAGCGTGTGCCCGGCGGCGGCGAGACGGCCGATGAGGTCGAAGACGAGGTCCACGAGGGTGGGGGCGAGGCCGAGGGAGGGTTCGTCCATCAACAGGATCCTGGGGGCGCTCATGAGGGCGCGGGCGATGGCGAGTTGCTGGGCCTCGCCGCCGGAGAGGTAGCCGGCGGGCGTCTCGCGGCGGTCGCCGAGGACGGGGAACAGTTCCGCCATCTCCTCGAGGCGTTCGGCGCGCTGGCGCGCGGTGGCGGTGATGCCGGCGACGAGGAGGTTCTCGCGCACGGTCAGGTCGGCGAAGAGGCGGCGGTGTTCGGGGACGAGGGCGACCCCGGCGCGCAGCATCCTGTCGGGCGGTGCGCCGGTGACGTCACGGTCCTCGAGCAGGACGCGGCCGGCGGCGGGGCTCAGGAGCCCCGCGACGGAGTTCAGTAGCGTGGTCTTGCCGGCGCCGTTGGGGCCGATGACGCCGACGATCTCACTCTTCCCGACGCGCAGCGTGGCTGACCGCAGCGCGGCGATCGAGCCGTAGCGGGTGGTGAGCGACTCGATCTCCAGCATCGCCCCGGCCGCCTAGCCGCCGCCGTCGGTTCGCGCCCGGCGACGGGTGCGCTCGATCAGTTCGGTCACGAGTTCGGGCTCGTGCTCGTCGAGTGCGGGAACCCGGCTTCGTGGCTCGCCCCCGTCGCTGATGTTGAACGGGGGACGGAGCATCGTCGTTCGGCCCGACGGCAGGTCCACGTCGGCGAAGCGGTCGCGTGCGTGCAGTTGCTCGTGGGCGGCGACCTCCAACGGCCCGTTCACCCGGCCGAAGGCGATCCGCGCCGCTCGCAGCCTCGACAGCACCTGCGTAGCCGGCGACGCTCTGAAGTACGCCGAGATGGCCTCCTCGAGTTCGTCCACGTTGGTGACCCGCGCGGCGTTCGTAGCGAAGCGGGGGTCGGTCGCAAGCTCCGGCCGGCCCATGACCTCGGTGGCCAGCGCGACCCATTCCGGGTTGGCCTGCACCGCCAGCATGATCACCGACCCGTCGGCCAGTTCGAACAGCCCGTAGGGGGCGATGAGCGAGTGGCGCCGGGCGGAGCGGTTCGGCGGGGCGCCGTCGGCGACCGAGGCGTAGGTCTGCGGGGCGGTCCACTCGGCGAGGCACTCCAGCATCGACAGCGAGATCGCCGCCCCCTCGCCGGTGACGGCGCGCCGGTGCAGTGCCGCCAGGATGGCGCTGAGGCCGTACATCCCGGCGCAGATGTCGGCGACCGAGAAGCCCACCTTGCTCATCCGATCGGGGTCGCCGGTCAGCGCGACGGCACCGGACTCGGCCTGCACGATGAGGTCGTAGGCCTTGTCGTCGGCGCGCGGCCCGTCGATGCCGTAGCCGGAGATGTCACAGGCGATGAGGTGGGGGTGACGCTCGGTGAGCTGCTCGGCCAGCAGCCCGGCCCGGCGGGCCGCACCGGGCGAGAGGTTCTGGACGAAGACGTCGGCGCCGGCCACCAGCTCGTCGAAGTGCTCCCGCTGCGCCGGGTCGCGCAGGTCCAGGGCGATGCTGTCCTTGCCCCGGTTGCCCCACACGAAGTAGGTGGACTCGCCGTCCAGCCTGCTGTCGTAGTGGCGGGCGAAGTCGCCGTCCGGCGGGCGTTCCACCTTCAGCACCCGGGCTCCCAGGTCGGCGAGGTGGCGGGTCGTGAACGGCGCCGAGACGGCGTTCTCCACCGTCACCACGAGGATCCCGTCGAGGGGGGCCGTCACGGGTCCATCCTTACCGGTTCCATGGCTACCGAGGCGACACCGTGCACGAAGTTCGACCCTATCCGTACGGGCTCGCCGACCCGGCGAAGCGCGAGACGCCGCCTGACCAACTCTTCGATCAGCACCCTGATCTCCATCCGCGCCAGCGAGGCGCCGAGGCAGAAGTGGTGCCCCCCGCCGCCGAAGGCGACGTGCTCGTTCGGCGAGCGGGCGACGTCGAAGTCGAACGGATCGTCGAAGACCTCCGGATCACGATTCGCCGAGGCGTACCACATGACGACCTTGTCGCCGGCGGCGACGTCGGTGCCCGCCAGCGTGGTGTTTCGGCGAGCGGTGCGGCGCATGTGCATCACCGGTGTCGCCCAGCGGAGCACCTCCTCGACGGCGGCGTCGAGGAGTTCGGGCTGATCGTGCAGGCGCCGCAACTGATCGGGTCGCTCGGCGAAGGCGAGAGCGCCGTGCACGAGGGCGGTGCGCGTCGTCTCGTTGCCGGCGAACACCAGGAGATGGAAGAAGTTGCGGTACTCCTGTGGCGACAGCCGCCCGGAGTCCGCGGCCCGGACCAGCTCGGTCACCAGGTCTGCGGCCGGGGCTGCCCGCCGGCGCTCGCCGAGATCTTCGCCGTAGACGTAGAGGGCATGGCTTGCGGGGCTCCCGAACGGCAACAGCCGCAGCGGTGTGGTGTTTCCGAACGCGTCCGCCGGGAGGGTGGGGCGGTCGCCGGTCCCTTCGACCAGGTAGTTCGAGAGCTCGACGAGGTACTCCGCGTCGGCGTCGGGCACCCCCAGGATCAGCATGATGACCCGGATCGGCAGGGGAGCCGCCACATCGTGTACCCAGTCCCCGCCGCCGGCGGCCACGAACCGGTCCAGCAACTCCACGGCGATGCCCTTGGTGGCCTCGGTGAGGCCCCTGACGGTCCGCGGGGTGAACTGGCGGCTCACGAGTCTCCGCAGTCGGGTGTGCTCCGGCGCATCGGTGTCGATGATCGAGCGGCGCGCTGACAGGGCGTCGGCCTCCAGGTCCCACAGGTTGGTGTGGCCGATTCCCGAGGAGAAGACCTCCGGGTTGTGCGACACATTGCGGACGTCCTCGTAACGGGTGACGGCCCAGAATCCCGCGCTCTCGTAGGGGTGCCAGACCAGCCCTGGAGTGGCGCGCAGCGCCGCGAAGCGGTCGTGGGGGATGCCGTCCAGGTACAGGCTCGGGGACGTCACGTCGAGCGTTTCCCCTGCGGCGGTCGCCGGACTCGCCGGGTGCATCGCTCGCTCGCCCCTCAGCCGCCCCGGACCGTGAGGACGAGCCGGCCCCGCAGGTCCCCGGCGCGCACCCTCTCGTGCGCCTCGGCGGCCCGCTCGAACGGCAGGGTCTCCACGGGCTGGATGATCGAGGGCTCGCGGCCCGCCAGCGCCAGCAACTCGTCGAGTTGTGCCCGGCTGCCCCACACGCTGTTCATGAACGCCACCTCGTGGGGGTAGGCGCCGAAGCCCCAGGGGATCCTCCCGCCGAACAGCCCGACGACGATCACCATGCCGCGCTTGCGCACCGCGGTGGCCGCCTGGGAGAGGGTCGTCTCGGTGCCGATGAAGTCCAGGACGACGTCGGTCCGCGGTATGCCCTCGGCGGGGTCCACCGCCTCGTGCGCACCGATCTCGCAGGCGGTCGCGCGCTTGGCGGCGGAGATGTCCGCCGCCACGACGGTGGCGTCGCTGAGCAGCCGCAGGTAGCGCAGGGCGAACTGTCCCAGTCCGCCGGCGCCGATCACCGTGGCCCGGGCACCTGGGCCGCGGCGCCGCAGCAGGTCCAGCGTGTGCCCGACGGCGCGGTAGGCGGTCAGCCCGCCGCACGCCAGCGGGGCGGCGGCGACTGGGTCCAGGTCGCCGAGCGGCGCAAGGTAACGGGCCTCCGGGACGTGCATCCGCTCGGCGTAGCCGCCCTCGGAGAAGATGCCGGCCTCGGCCGCGTCGGTGCAGATCATCTCCAGGTTGGCCTCGCAGTCGGCGCAGCGGCCGCACCCCCAGGGGGCATACACCATCACCGGTCCCAGCCGGTGATGCATGCCGGTCACCTCGTGTCCGAGCACCCGCGGCAGGGCGATCGGGAAGAGGCCCTCGGAGATGTGCAGGTCGGAATGGCACACACCGCAGGCGATCACGTCGATCACCTCCCCGCCGTTCGCCGCGGGCTCGGGATGGTCCTCGACGAGGCGCACCGGGGTGCCGAATTCGGTGAGGATCATCGCCCGCATCAGGTCTCGCCCCCGGTGCCGGGTCGGCGGCGGCGACCGCCCCGCGGGTCGACGTCATACCGGATCATCGCCGTCTCCTCCCGGTTCGGGTGTCGGTCATGGCCGTCCCCGTTCCGTGCCGGTCTCCGAGCCGAGGTAGGCGGCCTGGACGAGGGGATTGGCCTGGATCTCCGAGGGAGTGCCCACGGCGATCACCCGCCCCTGGTCGAGTGCGTAGACCCGGTCGCAGATCCCGATGATGAAGTTCAGGTCGTGGTCGATGACCAGGACGCCGGCGCCCGCCGAGGCCGCCGTTGTGTGTACCCGGTGGATCATCTCCAGAGACTCGGCGTCGCTCATCCCGCTGGTGGGCTCGTCGAGCAGCAGGAAGTCGGGTCGGGCCGCGGCGGCCCTCGCCAGCTCGAGGCGCCTGGCGTTGCCGTAGTCCAGTTCACGGGCGCGGCGGTGGCGGTGCTCCCAGAGGCCGACGCCGCGCAGCAGGGTCTCGACATCGGGTCCCGGTCTCTCGCTGCGATGCCGTTCGGCCATCAGGGCTGCGGCCTCGACGTTCTCCTGGGTGGTCAGCGCGCCGAAGAGCCGCAGGTTCTGGAAGGTCCGCACCAGGCCCCCGCGGGCGACTGCATGGGCGGAGGCACCGGTCAGGTCCCGGCCCGCGGCGACGCAACTGCCCGACGTGGGGCTGACGATGCCGCCCATCACGTTCAGCAGCGTGGTCTTGCCCGCCCCGTTGGGGCCGATGAGCCCGACGACCTCGCCCCCGTGCACCTCGACGTGGGCGCCCTCGAGGGCGCGGAAGCCGCCGAAGTCCACCGTCACGTCGGAGATGGTGAGCGAACCCGCCTGCGCCGGTGGGGGCTCGCCCGCAACGGGTGCCTCTTCGGGCGCGACCGGCGGGCGCCTCCGGCGGCGGCTCAGCAGCCGCCTGTCGAGTTCCCAGTCGTCCAGCAGGCCCGAGGAGCGGAAGATCATGAACCCCAGCATCGCCCCGCCCAGGAAGATGCCCGTGAGCCCGTCGCGCAGCAGCCAGTCCAGCGCCGCCACGTTCACATTGGGGCCCGCCACGTAGCGCATCCCCTCGAGGCCGATCGTCATGACCACGACCCCCAGGAGTGCGCCGGTGACGCTGTTGCGCCCGCCGACGATGAGCATCGCCAGCGTGATGAGCGTGTACTCGAAGAAGAAGAAGCGCGGCGTGATGACACCCAGCGCGTAGACGCGGAGCGCGGACCCCACCGCCACGATCATGACCGACAGCAGCAGGGCGACCATCTGCTGCGTGGCCGGGTTGATGCCCGCGGCCCGGGCCGCCAGGTCGTCCTCCCGTGCCGCCCGGGCCAGCCGGCCGACGCGGGTCTGGCGGAAGAGCCGGGCCACCAGGATCGACACGAAGAGCATCACGTAGATCCACGTGCGGTCCTCCAGCTTGTTCCCGACGCTGAAGGAGATGCCCGAGCGGCCCCCGCCGGTGAGGTCCGTCCAGTTGCGGGCCACCTCGTGGACCACGAAGAGCAGTGCCAGGGTGATGACCGCGGCCGATATGGCGCCTGTGCGGGCACCCGAGCGGGTGAGGCCCAGCCCGATGATCGCCGCGACGACCAGGGCGACGCCGATCGCCGCCAGTGTTGCCACCGCCGGCGGCACGCTCACGTCCGCCAGCCCGAGCGGGGCGTCGGGAATGATCTGGGCCTTGCGCTCGGGCGAGATGGCGAGGACGGCGAACGTGTAGCCGGCGATGGCACCGAATCCGACGTGGCCGAACGACATCACGCCGGTGTTGCCCACGTAGACCCCGATGCCGGTGACCACGATGGCGTTGATGAGCATCTGCGTGACGAGGTCGTCGCGGGCCGCCCCGCCGGTGGAGGTGTAGGCCAGGGCGCCGCCGACCAGCAGCCCGAACAGGACGACCGACCCCAGGATCGGCCCGACCAGGTGCCGGACGGGGTCGCTGCGCATCCCACAGCCCTTGCCGGCGGCGGTCGGCACGGCCCTCACACCCGCTCGGCCCGGCGGATGGTGACCATCCCCTGCGGGCGGAAGACGAACAGCAGGGCGATGCACAGGAACACCAGCCCGTCGGTGAGGCCAACCAGGCCGTCGGGCAGGCGTGAGATCAGCAGGACCTCCACCAGACCCAGCGCCAGACCGCCCAGGACGGCGCCGCCAAGGCTGCCCAACCCCCCGATGAGGGCCGCCAGCACGCCCTTCAGCATGGGGGTGAGTCCGGCCGTGGGGTCGGCCTGCCCGGTGCGCATCAGCCAGAAGACCGAGGCCACCCCGGCCAGGATCCCCGACAGCACGAACGCCCCGCGGATCACCCGGTTGCTGCGCACGCCCATGAGCCGGGCGGCTTCGAAGTCCTCCGCCGCGGCGCGCAGCGTCATGCCGAACATCGTGCGGCGCACGAGCCAGACGGTCCCGGCGAGCGTGATGAGCGTGACGCCGATGACCACCAGGTCGTAGATCTCCAGGTTCACCCCGCCCGCGTTGACGGTCTCGAACAGCCAACTCGGCCGGGCGAAGGTGCGCCGGTTGGCCGACACGCCCATGATGAAGACCGCCTGCACCACGAAGTGCACGCCGAAGGAGGTCAGCACCATCGTGAAGTCCGAGGAGTTGCGCACCCAGCGGAACGCGGCGAACTCGATCCCCAGCGCCGTCAGCATCGAGGACGCCAGGATCGCCGGAACCAGCGCCCACCAGTGGAGCCCCAGGGTGAAGAGCGCGTAGCTCACGTAGGCGCTGACGGTGATGAGCTCGCCGTGGGCGAAGTTGACGAGGTGCATGACGCCGAAGATCACGGCGATGCCGAGCGCCAGCAGGGCGTAGATGCTGCCCCGCCCGACCCCGTCGACGAGTTGCTGCAGGAGTTCGGTCACGGTCGCGCCGGGTCGGGGCGTCGGGCACCGGGCCGCGCGGGGATCGAGCCGTGGCCGGCGGCGGGCGACTCGATCTCGGGCATGTACCCGACTGTCTACACGCGATCGCCGGACGGGTTGCCCCGAACGGCCGGCGCCCGGCGGTGAAGAGCCGCCGGGCGCCCCGGAGGATCCTGGTCGGCCGTCAGCCGATGGTTGCGGCCAGCGAGGGCTGCCCGTCGACCACCTGGTGCACGTAGACCGGCTTCTCGGGAGAGCCGCTGCCGCTGGGGTACGACAGCACGCCGGTCACGCCCTCCACGCCCCGCGCCTCGGCGATGGCGGCGCCGATCACCGCCGGATCGTGCGACCCGGTGCGCAGGAAGGCGTCGATCACCATGGCGACGGCGTCCGCGGCGAGACCGCCGAAGGAGGGGTTCTCGAGCGAGGCGCCGGTGGCGGCCTCGAATCCCTCGTCGAGGATCACGACACGGCTGCCGGGTGCGGGGAAGGAGTGGGTGGTGTGGTAGAAGCCCTCCACGGCCTCACCCTCGGCGTAGCCGCCGGTGGCCTCGAAGGCGTCGGTGATGATGAAGCGGGTGTCGACGCCGACGCCGTCCAGCTGGCCGCGCAGGATGGCGGCCTGGAAGGCCAGCATGGCGCTGTAGACCACGTCGGGCGGGGCGTCCAGGTTGGCCATCTCGTTGGCCTGCGACGAGAAGTCCACGTCCTCGATGGGCACGTAGTTGTAGTCGGCGATCACGGTGCCGCCGCCGGCCTCGAAGACCTCGGTGAAGATCTCGGGGTTGTAGCCGAAGTAGGGACCCGGCGAGGAGAAGGTGGCGGCCGTCGTCCAGCCCTGGTCGAGCGCGAACTCCGCCGCGGCGGTGGCCTGGGCGGTGTCGTCGAAGGCCACGAGGAACGCCAGCTGCCCGGGGTCCGACAGCGTCGGCTCGGTCGACGCCACGAACAGCACCGGCACCTGCCCGGCGGTGACCTGCAGCAGCGGGAAGCCGAAGTCGGGGAACGGCGGCCCGAGGATGGCCGACACGCCCGCATCCAGCAGGTCCTGGGCGGCACGCTGGGTGACGTCGGGGTCGCCCTCGATGTTCTGGATCGTCAACTCCACCGGGGTGCCACCCACGCCGCCGGTGCAGTTGATGAGGTCGATGAAGTAGTCCGCGGCCTGGCTGGCGGGCGCATCGGCGAAGCCGCCCAAGTCGGAGAGGTCGGCGGCGAAGCCGATCTTCAGCGGGTCGCCCGTGGGCGCCGCGGCGCAGTCGTTCAGGTCGGCCGCCAGGACGGCGTCGATGTCGAAGCTCGCGGGAGCCGGTGCCGGTGGCTCGGGCTCCGGCGGGGGTGGAGGTGGTTCGGGCTCGGGAGCCGGCGCCTCGGTTGCCGGAGGTGGGGGAGGAGCGGGTGCTGCCTCCTCGTCGTCGGAGCCGCAGGCCGCCAGCAGGAGCGTGGTCGCCGCGACCGGTATCAGGAATCTGCGCCAAGTAGATGCACGCCGCATGTCGGTCTTCCCTTCCTTGCCCCGCCCCCGCACGCGTCCATGGTGCGGGCACACCCCAAACACTGCCACATATTTCGTTTGGATACAAACGATTACTGACGATCCGCAGCGCCTGTCGCGCCCGGCGAACCCCGCCGGTGGGTTCGGATTCCGGATCGAGGTGGGGGAGGGTTATTCCCCGTTCGGCGATGTCGTCAGCCGCGCCGCGGCGGGCGGATGCCGCGGAACTCCCAGTCGCCCCCGAACGCCGTCGAGATGACCTCCTCGGACTCGCTGGGCTGGGCGCCGCAGTCGTCCCGCACCGGAACCGGTCCGGCCACCACGGTGTTGGTCAGGGCGCCGAGGCCCTCCACCTCCACGGTGACCATGTCGCCCGGCTGCACCGGCCGCGAGCCCGCGGGCGTGCCGCTGAACACCATGTCGCCGGGCTGCAGGGTGATGGTCCGGGCGAGGTCGGCGACCAGGTAGTGCATGTCCCACGTCATCTCCGACGTGTTGCCTTCCTGGCGCACCTCGCCGTTGACCAGGGTGCGCAGCGTCTTGTCCCGGAAGTCCCAATCGTCGACGAGCCCCGGGCCCACCGGGCACATGGTGTCGGAGCCCTTCACCCGCAGCATCGAGCCGGCGTCGGTGTCGCGGAAGTCGTGCAGCCCGAAGTCGTTGCCGATGGTGTAGCCGGCTATGTGGTCGGCGGCCTCGGCGGGGCTGACGTTGCGGCATGGACGGCCGATGACGATGACGACCTCGCCCTCGTAGTTGAGGTACTTGCAGCGCTCGGGGCGCACCACGTGGCCCCGGTGGCCCAGCAGCGAGGAGGTGGGCTTACCGAAATACGTCGGCGCCGGCGGGAGCGTGACCATGAACTCCCGCACCCGGCTGGTGTGGTTCAGGTGCACGCAGATGATCTTGGTCGGCACCGACGGCGGCAGATGGATCGCCTCGGACTCGGCGACCGAGCGGCCGTCGGGAGCGACAAGCCGGTCGCCGTCGGCGGTGACGGTGGTCGCGGCTCCTTCGAGCAGGATCCTGCGTCGCTCGCTCATCGGGCCTCCTTTCACCGCCCCCACGACGTGCCTGCAGGCCTCGCACGCCGCCCGCCCCGGACTCTCGAGGGCATCCCCGGCGCCGGTTGGAGGGCTTCGCCAGAAATCATTAGGGACCAAAGCATATACTCGCTGCCGTGTCCGGCTCTGAACTCCGGGGTTTCACGTTCCCGCGCTCCGCGACCGGCACCTCCGGGTTGGTGCCGCCCCCGCCCTGGCACTACTCCGGCGACATGCTCACCGTGGAGTACCGCACCGACCCCGGCGCGGTGGCCGAGTTGCTGCCCCCGCCGCTGTCGCCGGCGGCCGAGGACCCCGGTGCGGTGGCCGTCGTCTGGGCCGACTGGCAATCCTGCTCCGACGGCTTCGAGGAACTCCTCGACCCCACCCGAGCGCAGTACAAGGAGTGTTTCGTCGTCGTGCGGTGCCGCTACCGCGACCAGACGTACAGCCGCTGCGTGTACATCTGGGTCGACAAGGACTTCGCCATGGTGCGCGGCCATGTGCAGGGCTATCCCAAGAAGCTGGGCGACATCTGGCTGACACGCCCCGTGACGGTGGGCCGTGCAGGACCCCGGCTGGCGCCCGGCGGCCGATTCGGCGCCACCTGTGCCGCAGGCGGGCGCCGCCTCATCGATGCCACCTTCCAGATCAGCGGTGCCAGTGAGAACGCCGGCTTCGTCAATGCCTTGCCGATGCTGCACCACCGCTACTTCCCGGCGATCGAGGCCGACGGAACCGACTCGATGGCTGAGATCGTGACCATGCGGGGCTACGACACCGAATTGGGTCCCGCCTTCGCCGGCGAGGCGACCCTGGAAGTGTTCGACTCGCCGACCGAGGAACTCACCCGCCTGGCGCCCGTCGAGATGATCGGGGGCTACTGGCGCAGCGTGGGGACCTCCTGGAACGGCGGCACGACTCTGGTCGACACGCCCCGCTGAGACCGTCAGAGGGGCTGCCGAGCAATGCCGCGTGACCGCCTTCCGTCATTCCGGCGCAGGCCGGACTCCATCGTCCCGCGGCCTGCGTGCCACCTGCCGATCGACTCCCCGGCACGCTCCTAGATGGACCGGGCGATGATCCCCCGCCACCCCTGGACCCCCGACGGCGACGACGGCTACGCCGACCTCACCAGCCACGACACCTTCACTGCCGGCGTGCCCTACGCAACGTTCGGTCGCCTGCGCGACGAGGACCCGGTGTCGTGGTGGGGCGAGGACGAGGGATCGGGCTTCTGGTCGCTGACGCGGTACCACGACGTGATCAAGGCCAACCATGCCTGGGACACCTTCACGTCCACGCAGGGGATCCGCCTCGAGGAGATGGACGCCGAGGAGACCGAGGCGCGGCGCACCATGATGGAACTCGACCCGCCCGCCCACACCCGCATGCGGCGGCTGGTCAACCGGGGTTTCACCCGCAACACCGTCGACCGCTACGAGGCCGCCATCCGCGACCTGGCACGCGAGGTCATCGCCGAGGCACTGGAGCACGACGAGTTCGACTTCGTCACCGAGATCGCCCGGCAACTCCCGATGCGCATGCTGGGCCGCCTGCTGGGTGTGCCCGACGCCGATGCCGAGCAGTTGGTGGTGTGGGGCGATCAACTGCTGTCGAACACCGACCCGGAGTACACCGATCACGTCGTGGACCTCACCGACACCGAGGAGTTCCGGCTGATCCCTTTCCGCAGTCCCGCCGGTCTGGAGGTGTTCCGTTACGCCCAGGAAGCGGCGGCGCTGCGCCGCACCGACCCCACCGACGATGTCATCAGCCGCCTGCTGGCACCCACGAGCGACGGCACCCCGCTCAGCGATCTGGAGTTCAACAACTTCTTCGCCCTGCTCGTCGCCGCCGGCAACGACACCACGCGCTACACCGTCACCGGTGGGCTGATGGCGCTGCTGGATCATCCGGACCAGCTCCAGGCGTTGCGGCGGGATCCGTCGCTGATCCCGGTCGCGGTCGAGGAGATCCTGCGCTGGACGACGGTCACGATGCACTTCCGCCGCACCGCCACAAGGGACATCACCGTCGGCGAGCGGCGGATCCGCGAGGGCGACAAGGTGGTGCTCTGGTGGGTCGGCGCCGACTACGACGAGCGCGCGTTCCCCGATCCCTACCGGTTCGACATCGGTCGCACCCCCAACGACCACGTCGCCTTCGGCCGCAACGGCCCGCACCTGTGCCTCGGCGCATGGTTGGCCCGCATGGAGGTGCGCCTGACGCTGGAGGAATTGCTGCCGCGGGTGTCCTCCATCGAGTTGGCGGGCCACCCCGAACGGCTGCGCTCCAACTTCATCAGCGGCGTGAAACACCTCCCCATCCGGGTCCGCCGCGCCTGACCTCCCCATCCGGGTCCGCCGCGCCTGACCTCCCCATCCGGGTCCGCCGCGCCTGACCTCCCCGCCCGGGTCCGCCGCGCCTGACCCTGCCCGCCTCCCTCCCCGTCATTCCGGCGAAGGCCGGAATCCATGCGTGTTCAGCGCCGATCCGCCGGGTCGGGCCGCGGGACGGCACGAGCGAATCGCCGGCTCAGGCGTACGGCCCGTCGCCCTCGTCGCCGCGCAGTCCGGCTCGCCCGAGGCGGTCCAGGCAGGCCTCCACGCTCCAGGGCAGCATCGTGGCGCCGCAGCGGGCGTCGCGGTAGAGGCGCTCCAGCGGCTGGGGACGCAGCAGCGACCGGCCGCCGCAGACCCGCACGGCCAGCGAGGCCAACTCGGGGGCGGTCTCCATAGTCGACACCATCGAGGCCCACGCCCGGCGCACCTGCTCGTGGGTCGGGTCCACCCCGGCCTCCCGCAGCACCTGCCGCGTCAGGGCGTGGCTCCGCTCGTAGGCCACCTGCATATCCGCCCACCCGGCCTGCTTCTGGGGGTTGTCGCGGCGCCGCCCACCCGGGCCGATCCGCCCTGCCAGGTAGTCATCGGTGAAGTCCATCACGGCCCGCATGATCCCCAGGTACGTGAACGACAACGTCAGGTAGAAGTGAGGCCAGCGCGCCGCGACCTGATCGAAGACTCCGGGGGGCAGGAGTTCGTTGTCGGACGGGACGAAGACGTCGTCCATCAGGAGAGTCAGCGAGACCGTGCCGCGCATCCCCAGGGGATCCCAGTCGCCGGTGAAGCGGAGCCCCTCGCTGCGGGTCGGCACGCTGATGAACCGGATGGCCGGGTCGTCGGGTGTCACGCAGATCACGTTGTGGCGGTCGGCGGCGTGGGACAGCGAGGCGAAGATCTTGCGGCCGCTCAGGCTCCAGCCGCCCTCGACGGGAACGGCCGTCGTCATGACTCCGGCGGTCGCGCCGGGCGCGTTGCCCTCGCTGAACGGCTGCGCGTGGATGTGCCCGTCCTCGATGACACCGGCGTACGTGGCCTCACGGCGCCGCGCGTGCGTGGCGCGATCGCCGGGCGACATGTCCAGGTCGTCCGCGATCTGGCCGCACAGCAGCATGGTCGCGGTGTGCATGTTGAATGTGAGCGCCGTCGAACCGCAGTAGCGCCCGAGTTCCTCCGAGACGAGTCCGTACGTCGCGAAGTCGGCGCCGAGTCCGCCGTGATCGCGGGGGATGCAGAGGCCGAGCAGCCCGGCGGCGCGCAGATCGGCGTAGTTCTCGTGCGGGAACCGGGCATCGCGGTCGTACTGCGGCGCCCGCTCGGCGATGACCGGTCCGAGATCGCGTGCAAGTCCGACGAGTTCCCGCTGGCGGTCGGGCGACGTGGGGGAGGCGGTCGAGGTCATGGGAGCGGACAGGCTACGCGGTGGTGCCGTCGCGGATCTGCAGGGTCTTCAGGTCGCTGTGGAAGTCCAGGGCGTAGTCGCCGCCCTCGCGGCCGAGGCCGCTGATGCCGCAGCCTCCGAACGGCGCGGTCAGGTCGCGCACCAGGAAGCAGTTCACCCAGACCGTCCCCGCTCGCACCGCCCGACCGACGCGCTCGGCCCGTTCCGCCGAGCCGGTGAACACGACGCCGGAGAGCCCGTAGCGCGTGCTGTTGGCGAGGCGGACGGCTTCCGCCTCGTCGGCGAAGGTCTGCAGCGTGAGCACCGGGCCGAAGACCTCCCGCTGGGTGATCTCGCTGTCGTTGCCCGCCGGACGGATCAGAGTGGGCTCGTACCACAATCCATCGGGGCGGCTGCGGCGCCCGCCGCGCAGCACGATGTCGCCTCGGTCTCTTGCCCGCTCGACGAAGCCCTCCACCCGGGCGAGATGGTCGGGATGGACGAGGGGGGAGATCGTCGTCGCCGGGTCGCGGCTGTCGCCGACGACGTGGGCGTCGGTGTGGGCACCGAAGTGCCCCAGGAACTCCTCGAGCACACTCTCGGCCACGAGCAGGCGCGTGCCGGCCAGGCAGACCTGGCCCGAGTCGTCGAACTGCCCGGCCGCGGTGCGGGCGGCCGCCTCGATGTCCGCGTCGTCGAACACCATGAGCGGTCCCTTGCCGCCCAACTCGGCGGTGAACGGAACGATGTTGGCGGCGGCGGCCGCGCCGATCGCCCGAGCCGTCTCGGGCGAACCGGTGAACGAGATGCGCCGAACCCGCTCGTCGGCAACCAGGGCGGCGCCGACCTCGGCGCCGAGGCCCTGCACGACGTTCAGCACGCCCGCCGGGAGTCCCACGTCGTCGGCCAGGTCTGCGAGCACGCTGGCCGACAGCGGCGACCACTCCGCCGGCTTCAGGATCACCGGGTTGCCCGCGGCAAGGGCCGGGGCGACCTTCCAGGTGGCCAGCATGAACGGGGCGTTCCAGGGGGTGATGATCACCGCAGGCCCGGCCGGCATCCGCTCCACCAGGTTGGCGGTGTCGTTCGACGACCACTGCCGCTCGCGGTAGCTCTCGGCCAGGTCGGCGTAGGCCCGGAAGTTCCGTGCGCCGCGGGCGATGACCCGGAGTTGCAGGCTCTCCAGCAGCATGGCCATGTCCAGGCACTCGATCTCGGCGAGCGGTGCGACCGAAGCGTCGATGGCGCCCGCCAGGCGGCGCAGGTGGGTACCGCGTCCCCGCGGACCCAACGCGGCCCACTCGCCGGCCGCCTCGCAGGCGGCGGCGACAGCGTCGGCGGCCGTCACCGAGTCCCCGGCGGAGACGTCGGCGAGCTTCATCGACCAGTCCAAGGGGGAACGCACCTCGAACGTCGCCGGCGAGGAGAACCGCCGGCCGCCGATGTAGTGATCGACGGACACGGCGGTGCCGGCAACCGTGACGCGGGGTCGTTCCTGCCGGCCCACGACTCAACCCTCTGCGGCGGTGATCTGCAGGACCCGGTACCCACCGCCGGTGGCCAGGCGCCGGCTGGTCCAGCTGCGCTCCGCCAGGCGCCGCACGAAGGAGTCGGCACCGAGGTTCTTGTGCATGACAACGACCGCGAAGCCGTGCGGATGCAGGCGCTGCAGCCATGTCAACAGCAGGTCGTCCAGGGCCTTGTTGCCGATCCGCACAGGGGGATTGCAGTAGAAGCCGTCGAACTGCAGAGATTCGGGTACTTCCCCCGGCGAGCAGACGATCGCCCGGCCGGCGGTCCGGTCAACGGGCCCGGTGACCGGGACGCCCGCGGCCGTGAGGTTGGCCGCGGTCAATTCCCGTGCCCGCTGGTTGACGTCAACCGCCCACAAGGCGGCGCGGGGGGCACGCAGTGCCAGCGCTACGGCGATGGGGCCGTAGCCGCAGCCGACGTCGGCCAGCGTCGGGCCGGAGCCCACGCCGCCGGCGGGAGCGGTGCCGTTCGCCGGAGGACTCTCGCCGGTGCCACCGGGCAGCGGAGCGTGCTTCAGCAGCAGGCGCGTCCCGGGGTCGACACGCTGTGCCGAGAAGACCCCACGGTCGGTGCGCAGATCGGCCGTGATGTCCGCCAGGTCGAGTGTCACGGTCCGCGTGCGCCGTCGCGACCCGGGATCCGGCGAGAAATAGTGCTCCGGCGCACTCATCGTGCCGACGATACCCGTCCGGCCGGTAGCCCCGGTCACCGCCCGGATCGCTAGCCTCGATGCCGTGGAGATTCGACTGTTCGGCGACCCGGTGCTGCGCTCGAAGGCGTCAGAACTCACAGAGATCGACGGCTCGGTGGCCCGGCTCTGCGACAGCATGTTCACCACCATGTACGCGGCGCGCGGCATCGGCCTCGCCGCCCCGCAGGTGGGTGTGCGCAAGCGGTTGTTCGTCTATGACGAGCCGGAGCGTTGCGGTCGAGGGGTGATCCTCAACCCCGTGATCACCGGGAGCGACGGCACCTGGGTCTTCGAGGAGGGCTGCCTCTCGGTGCCGGGCTATTCCTGGGAGATCGAGCGGCCTCGCACGATCGCCCTGTCGGGGGTCGACCTCGACGGCAACGAGGTGACCGTGGAGGCCGATGACCTGTTCGCGCGGCTCATCCAGCACGAGATCGACCATCTCGACGGCGTGCTCCTCACCGAGCGGCTGGATCCCGATCAGCGCCGTGCCGCCCTCATCGAGTTGCGCCGGCGCGGCCTGGGCGCCGCCGGGGCGGGACTGTTCCCCTCCCTCGGCGCTGACGAGTGACGGCGTGATCCCTTGGCCGGCGACGGTTCGCCGGCTCGTGTACTTCGGTACGCCCCAACTCGCGGTACCACCGCTGGTCGCCCTGCACGCCGCCGGGTTCGAGATCGCCCTCGCCGTCACGGGACCCGATCGCCGCCGCCGCCGCCGTGGCGCACCCGAGCCCAGTCCGGTGAGCCGAGCCGCCGCAGATTTGGGCGTCAAGGTGGTACACGATCCTGGCGGCGCGGCGTCGACCGGTGCCGACGGCGCGGTCGTGGTGGCCTATGGGCGCCTCATCGGCCCGGACGTGCTCGATGTCCTGCCGGCGGTGAACGTGCACTTCTCGCTGCTGCCGCGCTGGCGAGGGGCCGCCCCGATGGAGCGAGCCATCCTGGCGGGCGACGTGACAACCGGCGTGAGCGTGATGGCGCTGGAGCGGACACTCGACACCGGGCCGCTGTACTCCACTGCCTCCACGCCCATCGGGGCCGGCGAGACGCTCGCCGAACTGCGGGACCGCCTGGTGGCGTTGAGCTGCCCGCTGCTGGTCGACCTGCTCCGGAACGGGCCGAGCGATCCTGTCCCGCAGGAGGGGGAGGTCACGTGGGCCGACAAGATCACCGACGAGGACCTGCGCCTCGACTGGGATCGTCCGGCCGCCGAGTTGCACCGCCAGGTCCGCCTCGCCCGGGCCTGGACCACGCTGGAAGGCGAGCGCTTCCGAGTCCGCGGGGCCACCGTCGTTCCCGGCCACACGGGAGCACCCGGCGTCCTCGAGGGGCTCGTCGTCGGCACCGGGTCAGGTGGCCTGCTGCTCGAGGAAGTCCAGGCGGCCGGCCGGCGAGCGTTGCCGGCGGGGGAGTGGCAAAAGGGCGCCCGACTCCCCGCAACCACCCGCTTCGGCACCTGATTGACCCCCGGGGTACGCGCCACCCCCGCCCCTCATTCCGACCCCCGCCTGTGATTCCGGCGGAGGCCGGAATCACAGGCTTGCCATGCCCGCAGCCTTCGCGGCTCCGGTAGGGTCGCCACATGACCGACCTGCGTGCCGCCGGCCTCGCCGCCAAGGTTCTCACCGCATCCGACGGCGTGATCGCCGGGACGCGCCAGGACCGCTCGGGCGAGGCGCTCGAGGAGTTGCTGACCGGCGCCGGCTACAACGTGGTCGAGCGCAGAGTGGTCGCGGACGGCACCGAATCCGTGGCCGGGGCGCTCCGTGAGATGACCGAGGGCTTCGACGGGCTGGTCGTCACGACCGGGGGAACGGGTTTCGGCCCACGTGATCTCACCCCGGAGGGCACCCGGGAGGTCGTCGAACGCCTCGCTCCGGGGCTCTCCGAGGCCATGCGCCTGGTCAACCCGCTCGGGCGGCTCTCCCGAGCCGTCGCGGGAACCCGAGGCCGCGCCCTGATCCTGAACACCCCGGGCTCACCACGCGGCGCCGTCGAGTGCACCGAAGCCGTGCTCGACGTGGTCCCCCACGCCCTCCGCCTACTGAGCGACGAGCCCACCCCCCACTGACCCATCACGGCGCCCGATGGCGGCGGTCGTCCGGCGCGCCCCCGGCACGTTCAGTGGACGATCTTGGCGAGGGGGAGTTCGATGATGTCGGTGGCGCCGGCGTCGGAGAGTTCGGGGATGAGGGTGTTGATGTCCGCCTTGGGGACCACCGTCTCCACGGCGAACCCTTGGCCGCGGTACAGCTCGTTCACGGTCGGCGCCTTCATCGACGGCAGCAGATCGATGACGGCGGTGAGCGCGCCCGGGGGCACGTTCATCTTCACCAGCACGCGGCCCCGGGCCTCGAGGACACCGGTCAGCAGCGTGGCGATCTGGCCCATGGCGTGGCGGCGCTCGGGATCGGCGTACGCCGCCGGGTTGGCCAGCAACTCGGTGTAGGACACCAGCACCGTGTCGATGATCCGCAGCCCCGCTGCCCGCAGGGCGCCGCCGGTCTCGGTCAGCTCCACCACGCAGTCCACGATCTCGGGCACCTTGGCCTCGGTGGCGCCGTAGGAGAGTTGAACGTCCGCCTCAATGCCCCGGTCCGCGAAGAACCGCTCCGTCAGGCGGGGGTATTCGGTGGAGACCCGCACGCCGTTCGGCAGGTCGCCCGCGCTCTGGTAGGGCGAGTCGTCCGCCACCGCCACCACGATGCGCACCGGGCGGTTCGTGGCCTTCGAGTAGGAGAGTTGGCACAGCGATTCGACGTCGGCCCCGCTCTCACTGACCCAGTCCCTGCCGCTGATTCCCAGGTCGAAGATGCCCTCGCTGAGATAGCGCGGGATCTCCTGGGGGCGCAGGATGCGCACGTCGTCGATGCGCGGGTCGTCGATCGTCGCCCGGTAGTCGACGCGCGACATCCGCCGAACGTTCAGGTCGGCGTCGGCGAACAGGTCGAGCGTGGCCTGCTCCAGCGAGCCCTTCGGCAGCACCAGGCGCAACATCACATTCACGCTACCGGCGCCACCGCCCGGCTCAGTCGCTGTCGGCGGTGCCCGAGGATTGCTGCACGAACACCATGCGGAGGCTCTGCAGGGCCTCGCGCAGCGTGGGCTCCGACTCGCCGAGGCGGCCGGCCAGCCCCTCGACGAGCGCTCCCATGGCGTCGATTGCCAGGCGGGCCGAGGCCGGGCTGGGCGGATCGGTGGTGAGGTGGATGGCGCCGAGTTCGTACAGGCCCATGGCGTGGTTGGCGACGACGACCTCAGGCGGGGCGGTCGCGAGCCGCTCGCGAGCGGCGGCCAACTCGGCCAGCATCGCCTCGGCCTTCTCCCGGTCCTCCGGGCTCAGATCGTCGAGATCGAACTGGTCCTCATCAATACCCGGATCGACACCGGCCTGAGTCTCCGGCGGGGAATCATCGGGTTGCGGGGATCGGGGTACCTGGTGCTCGCCACCCGGTGTCCAGAGTGTCATCGAAGGCTCCTAGAGGTCGTCTTCTTCGGTTGCCCGGCGCTAGCTGGTACTCTATGGCCCGCCCAGAGAGGCTGAGTCGGACCTGCTCCGTCCCGGCCTCCGTGCAGCCCGAGTCCTCCGACACGCGGGCGAGGTGCTGCGGGCATGTGCTTGCGGGCACGCCGAGACAACGTGTCGTGTCGGTGACACCGGCGACCGAGAGAGGGGAAGTCACGATTGCTGAGTGATTGGCTATAGCTGCGTCGGCAGGTTCCGAGCCGCTCGTCAACGAGAACATTCAGGCGCCGCTGGTCCGCCTGGTCGGTCCCGATGGGGACCAGATCGGGATCCGCCCGCTCGCCGAGGCGCTGTCGATAGCGCAGGGGCACGGGTTGGATCTGGTCGAGGTCGCCGACAAGGCCGAACCGCCCGTCTGCCGCATCATGGACTACGGCAAGTACAAGTACGACGCCGCTCAGCGGGCACGGGAGTCACGCAAGAAGAGCACGCAGGTCGTTGTCAAGGAGATGAAGTACCGCCCCAAGATCGGGCGCGGCGACTTCGAGACGAAGACCCGCAAGGTGCGGGACTTCCTGACCGCGGGCAACCGGGTGAAGATCACGGTCATGTTCCGCGGGCGAGAGACGCTGCACCCTGAACTGGGCCAGCGCATTCTCGACGAGGTTTCGGAGGTCACCGGTGACCTGGCCCGGATCGAAGCGCCTCCTCGACAGGACGATCGCAACATGGTGATGGTCCTGGCCCCCGAGCGACGCACGAAAGGCCGCTCCTAGCGCGATCCGGCGCCCCGCGGCCGGCCGATCCGGCGAATTGGCCACATCGGTGGCACTCAACAACCCCGCGGGGTTGTGATCGGCCCCTGCTGCCCCGAGCCTTGAGAGAGCCTCAGAGTCAGCGCCGCGAATCGAAATCGGAGTACAAGACGATGCCCAAGATGAAGACCCGGCGGGGTGCCGCCAAGCGATTCAAGGTGACGGGGTCCGGCAAGATCGTCCGGCGCCACGCCTACAAGAACCACATCCTCGAGAAGAAGGCCCCGAAGCGCAAGCGCCAACTGCGCCGCGACGGGTCAGTGAGCAGTGCCGACGCACCCTCAGTGCGTCGCCAGCTCGGGATCTGACGGGATCCCCGGAACCGGAGGTCAGAACAGATGGCCAGAGTCAAACGATCGGTCCAGGCCCGCAAGCGGCGCCGGGCCACCCTGGCAAGAGCCAAGGGGTACTACGGCAACAAGAGCCGCACCTGGCGCGGCGCGAACGAGCAGCTGCTGCACTCCTCGCAATACGCGTTCCGCGATCGTCGGGCGCGCAAGGGAGAGATGCGACGGCTCTGGATCCAGCGGATCAATGCCGGATGCCGCCAGCACGGCTCCACCTACAGCACGTTCATGGCAGGACTGCGGGTCGCCGAGGTGGAGGTCGACCGCAAGGCCCTCGCCGACATGGCTGTGAACGATCCGGAGTCGTTCGCCGCCCTGGTACGCCTGGCGGACGAGGCTCGAACCAGCGATCTGCCCGTCGGCTCCTAGACCTGCGCCGCTGCGTCCGGAGGTCGGGGCGTGGTGCCGGTGACGATGCCGCGGCCGCGCCTCGTGGAATTGCGCCGGCTGGTGCGTTCTGCCGCGGCGCGCCGCGACGCAGGGGTGTTCCTCGTGGAGGGGGCCACCCTGTGCGCGGAAGCAGCAGCCGCGGGACTGCAGATCCGGGAGATCTACGTCGAGACGGCACGCGCTGACGACCAGGCCCGCAGCCTGGCGGGGGAACTGGCCGGCACCGGTGCCTCCCTCGTGGAACTGGAGGCGGGGGCTCTCGCCCGCGTCGGAGCGTCGGCCACCCCGCAGCCGCTGCTGATCGTCGCCGAGCGGCCCGAACCGGCGACTTCGCCCGGCGGCGAGTCGTTCGTCCTCGTCGCCGTCTCGATCAACGACCCCGGCAACGCGGGCACGCTGCTGCGCTGTGCCGAAGCCGCCGGTGCCGATGGTGTGACCTTCGCGGGCACGACGGTCGACCCGTATGGCCCGAAGGCCGTGCGGGCCTCGGCGGGGTCGGTCTTCCGGTTGCCGCCAGTGGTGTCGGGCGAACCCGCCGAGGTACTGGAGCGTCTCCGGGAGCGCGGGCTGCGCACGCTCGGCGCCGCGGCCGGTCGGGGCCTGCCGTACGACCGCGCCGACCTCTCGGAACCGCTGGCAGTGGTGGTCGGCAGCGAGTCACACGGTTTGCCGGCCTCACTCTCCGACCACATCGACGCCTGGGTGCACGTGCCGCTCGCGGGGCTGGCGGAGTCACTCAACGTGGGTGCGGCCGCCGCAATCCTCTGCTTCGAGGTGCAGCGCCGCCGCCGGCACGAATCGGCCGGCCAGTGAGTCCCCGAATGGTGATGCCGCCACGATCGCAGTCGCCCACCAGGCGCGCCCGGTCATCCCGGCGTCGGCCGGGATCCACTGTCGATCCCCGTGACCTGCAGCCGGCGGACCCCGGCGAGACATCATGAGCGGCGACGACGCTGCAGGTTCTCTGGCCGGCGAGGCCCGCTCACTGGCGGCCGCCGCGCAGGCCACTCTTCGAGAAGCGGCCGGGGTCGCGGAGCTCACCGCCGCCCGTCCAGATCTGCTGGGCAAGGGTTCGCCATTGGCACGTCTCCGCCGCCGGCTCGGCTCGCTGCCACCGGAGGACCGACCGGTGGCCGGGCGAGCACTCAGCGAGGCCTTGTCGGAGGTCGAGGCCCACTACGGCGCCCGCCTCGACGAACTGCGGGCCGCCGAGCGGCTTGAACAACTCGAGGCCGAACGATTGGACCTCACCGAACTGGCGGAACCCGCGCCCGTTGGGCGGCTGCACGTCATCACCCAGACCCAGCGGCGACTCGAGGACGTGTTCTGCGCCATGGGCTACACCGTGGCAGAGGGTCCCGAGATCGAGTCGGAGTGGCACAACTTCGGCGCCCTCAACTTCCCGCCCGGCCACCCGGCGCGAGACATGTACGACACCCTGTACGTCGACTACGGAGCGCCGGCCAGCACGCTGCTGCGCACGCACACCTCGCCGGTGCAGGTGAGGGTCATGCAATCGCAGTCGCCGCCCCTGTTCGTCGTGGCCCCCGGCCGTTGCTACCGCCAGGACACCGCCGACGCCACCCACATGCCGGTCTTCCACCAGATCGAGGGCCTGGTGATCGACGAGGACATCACCCTGGGCGACCTTGCCGGCGCCATCGAGACGTTCACCACCGCCTACTTCGGGCCCGGCTTCACGTCGCGGCTGCGCCCCTCGTACTTCCCCTTCACCGAGCCGTCGGCCGAGTTCGACGTGCAGCGACCTGACGGCACGTGGCTGGAGCTGGGTGGCTGCGGCATGGTGCACCCGTCGGTGCTGGAGGTCTGCGGCGTCGACCCCGAGCGCTGGAGCGGGTTCGCCTTCGGTTTCGGCATCGACCGCCTCGCCATGATCCGCTGCGGCATCGACGACCTGCGCGATCTCTGGACCAACGACATCCGGTTCGGGGAGCAGTTCTGATGAAGGTGTTGCTGTCGTGGCTGCGTGAATTCGCTCCGATCGACGGGCCTCCCGGGGTGATCGCCGAGGACCTCTCCGATCTCGGCCTCGCGGTCGAGGGCATGGTCACGTTCGCGGCCGCGCCCGACGGCATCGTCGTGGCACGCGTCGCCGGGCTGCGTCCGCATCCCGACGCCGACCGCATCCAGCTGGTGGACGTCGACGCCGGCGACGGCGAGACGGTGCAGGTCTGTTGCGGCGCCTTCAACATGGCCGTCGACGATCTCGTGCCGTTCGCGACCGTGGGGACGACGATGCCGAACGGTCTGGAGATCCGCCGGCGGCGGATGCGCGGGCAGGACTCGCAGGGGATGCTGTGCTCGGCGGCCGAGTTGGAGATGGGCAGCGACGCCGAGGGCATCATGATCCTGCCGGCCGACCTCGAACCGGGTCAGGACCTCACGGGGGCGCTCGGCGTGGCCGGTGACGTGCTGTTCGATCTGGAGGTCAATCCCAACCGCCCCGACGCCCTGTCGGTCATCGGCGTGGCCCGCGACCTGGCGGCTCGCCGGGGCGTGCCGTTCGCAATACCGGAACCATCGGTGGCGACCTCGGGTTCGCCGGCGTCGGCTGCGGCCGCGGTGGAGATCCTGGCGCCCGACCTGTGTGGGCGCTTCAGCGTGCGCCTGCTGCGTGACACTGCGGGCGCCCGGACGCCGCAGTGGCTGGCACGGCGGCTGCTGGCGCTCGGCATGCGGCCGATCAACTTCATCGTCGACCTCTCCAACTACGTGATGCTGGAGACCGGCCAGCCCTCGCACGCCTTCGACGCCGACCTGGTGCCCGATGGGCTGCTGCGGGTGCGGCGAGCGGTCGAGGGCGAGCAGGTGGAGACCCTCGACGGCCTGGTGCGCACGCTCAGCGAGGGCGACGGCGTGATCGCGGACGCCTCCGACGCCGCCATCGGCATCGCCGGTGTCATGGGCGGCGCCTCCACGGAGATTTCTGCGGGCACAAGCACGGTGCTGCTCGAGGCCGCCTGGTGGAACCCGCCGGACATCGCCCGCACGTCGCGGCGCCTGGGTCTGCGCAGCGAGGCGTCGGCACGCTTCGAAGCCGGTGTCGATCCCGAGATCGCGCCCCTGGCGCTCGAACGATTCGCCGAGCTGGCGGTCGGCGGGGGAGTGACCCTTGCCCCCGACCTGGTGCAGGCGGAGGGTGACCTGCCGCAGAGCCGCCCGGTCAGGGTGCGCACCGGGCGCGTCAACGCCATCTTGGGCACCGCCCTGACGCACGACGAGATGCGCGCCTGCCTGACACCGATCGGATTCGGCGTCTCCCCCACAGCCACCCCCGGCCAGACGGACTCCTCGACCGTCGGTCCGGCGGCGGCCGGAACCCACGCGGCGGCACCTGCCGCCCGCACCTACCCTGGCGAGGTCTGGAACGTGACGGTGCCGTCGTGGCGCCCCGACACCGCGACCGAGATCGACGTGATCGAGGAGGTCGGCAGGCTCTGGAGTTACAGCCGCATTGCCCGCACGGTCCCGAGGTCACCCCATCCGGGGGGCCTCACGGAACGCCAGCAGGCGCGCCGCAGGGTGCAGGACCTGCTCGTCGGATTCGGCGTCATGGAGGCCATGCCGCTGCCGTTCCTGGCCCCCGGGGACCTGGAACGGTGCGGGCTGGGGGCCGACGGCATCACCGTCACGAACCCGCTCGTGGCTGAGGAATCGGTGATGCGCACGTCACTGAGACCGGGGATGCTGAACGCCGTCGCATACAACGCCGCCCGGCGCCAACCCGATGTGGCGTTGTTCGAGGTCGGCCACGTGCACTCACCCGGCGAGGGCGAGCTCCCCGACGAGGACGACCACCTGGCCGTGGCGCTGGCGGGCCAGGAGGCGCCGGCGGCCGCCGCGCTCTGGGAGCGCCTGCGCCGTGCCATGCCCTTCGTGCCGACCGAGGTCCGCAACGAGGCCACGGCCGGGCTGCACCCCACGCGTTCGGCGGTGCTGGTCGCCGGCGGCGAGACGGTCGGGGTCCTCGGCGAGATCGACCCCGCGGTGGCCGAGTCGTTCGGGATCGGCGAGCGCGTGGCCTGGCTGGAGTGCGATGTGGGCCGGCTCCTGGAATCCCACGTCGACAGGCCTGGCTACCGCCAGCCCAGCCGCTTCCCGTCCAGCGACATCGACCTGGCGTTCGTCATCGACGACGCCACACCCGCCGCCGCCGTGGAGTCGGCACTGCGGCGTGCAGCCGGCGACACCCTCGTCACCCTGCATCTCTTCGACGTCTTCCGTGACGACGAGCGCCTCGGAGAGGGCCGGCGAAGCATCGCCTGGCGCCTCCGTCTCCAGGCCGCCGACCGCACTCTCACCGACGCCGAGGTCGGCGACATCCGCGCCGCCTGCATCGAAGCGGCCACCGCCAGTGGAGCCAATCTGCGGGACTAGCGGGCGGCCGCCGTCGGGCAGCGCGCGGCACCGGTGTCGCATATTGATTCAGAACGCCGTATAATATTCTGATGCTTTCTGTGGCGATCGTCGGGGCGTCGGGTTACACCGGGGCGGAGTTGCTGCGCATCCTTGCCTCGCACCCGGCCATGTCCGTGGTCGTGGCGACGGGTGACACCCAGGCGGGAGTGGCGGCCGGTGATCTCTACCCGCATCTCGGCCCCGCCTACCCCGACCTGGTATTCAGCCCGTACAGCATCGATGACGTGGCCGGCGCCGACGTGGTGTTCTTCGGTCTGCCCCATGGCGCGTCGCAGCGGATCATCCCCGAGTTGCTCGAAGCGGGCACCGGCGCGCACATCGTGGATCTCGCCGCCGATTTCAGGCTGCGCGATCCGGCCGCCTACGAGCAGTGGTACGGCGAGCCGCACCGGGCTCCGGAGCACCTGGCACACTTCGCCTACGGCCTGCCCGAGCTGTACCGGGACACGTTCGACGGAGCGGCGGCCATCGCCGCACCCGGTTGCTACCCGACGGCTGCCGCTCTGGCGCTGGCGCCGCTGGTGCGCGCCGGCGCCATCGAGACCGGCGGGGTGATCGTGGACGCCGCCAGCGGGGTGTCCGGCGCCGGCCGGCCGGCGAAGCCCCACACCAGCTTCTGCGCCGTGGACGAGGATTTCACGGCCTACGGCCTGCTCGACCACCGCCACACGCCCGAGATCGAGCAGGCCAGCGGCGCCGGCGTGCTGTTCACACCCCACCTGGCGCCCATGAACAGGGGCATCCTCGCCACCTGCTACGCGCGCCCCACCGGTGACGCCGGCACCGACGACCTGCTGGCGCTGTTCACCGACGCCTACGCCGGCGAGCCCTTCGTGACCGTGAGCGAGGCCTCGCCCTCCACGAAGGCCACGCTCGGTTCCAACAGCGCCCACCTCACCGTGCGTCACGACCCGCGCACCGGCTGGGTCGTGGCGCTGTGCGCCATCGACAACCTGGGCAAGGGCGCCGCGGGGCAGGCGGTGCAGTGCGCCAACCGGCTCTGCGGCCTCGCCGAGACGACCGGCCTCAGCACCGTGGGGGTGTACCCATGAGCGTCACCGCCGTCGAGGGATTCGTCGCCGCCGGCTTCACCGCCGGCATCAAGCCGTCCGGCACGCCCGACATGTCCGTCGTGGCGACCGCTGACGCCGCGCCCGTCTCGGCCGCCGGCGTGTTCACCTCCAACAAGATGACCGCCGCGCCCGTCCTGGTGACACGAGAGCATCTCGAGCGGTCCGAGGGCTACGCAGCCGCCGTGATCCTCAACAGCGGCAACGCCAATGCCGCCACCGGAGCGCAGGGGCTCGCCGACGCCGCGCTGATGTGCGATCTAACCGCGGCCGCGCTCGGCTGCCCCGGCGAGCAGGTGCTGGTCTGCTCGACGGGTCTGATCGGTTTCGAATTGCCGATGGATGTCATCACCGCGGGCATCCCGCAGGTGGTGGCCGCCCGCCACGCCGGTGGCGGCAGCGAGGCGGCGCGGGCGATGATGACGACCGACACCGTGCCCAAGGAGGTCGTCGTCTCCGGCGACGGCTTCACCGTGGGGGGCATCGCCAAGGGTGCCGCCATGCTCGAGCCGAACATGGCCACAATGCTCGCGGTCCTCACCACCGACGCCGCCGCCGAACCCGGTGAGTTGCAGCGATTCCTGCGCGAGGCCGTCGCGGGGAGCTTCAACCGGCTGACCGTCGACGGCGCGGAGTCCACGAATGACACCGTGCTGCTGCTGGCCAACGGTCGCGCCGGCCCGGTACCGAGCGAATCGCTCGCCGGCGCCGTCGGCGAGGCCTGCCGCAGCCTTGCGCTGCAGATGGCCGACGACGCCGAGGGGTCCACCAAGACCGTGCTGTTGCGGGTGACGGGTGCCGCCAGCGACACCGAGGCCGCCAAGGCCGCCAGGGACTGCGCCAACTGCCAGCTCGTGAAGTGCTCGTGGTTCGGCGAGGACCCCTACTGGGGGCGTATTGCCAGCGAGTTCGGCGCCGCCGGTATCGCATTCGATCCCGAGTTGCTGCGCATCGCCTACGGCGACCACGTGGTGTATGCCGACGGTCGCCCCCAGAGCCCCGACGCAGAGGCCATCGGGGAGTACATGCGGCGCCGCAGGCTGCACCTGAACGTGGACCTCGGCCTGGGCGACGGGCGGGCGGAGATCATCACCGTCGACCTGTCGTACGCCTACATCGACGAGAACTCGAGGACGAGCTGATGGGCCCCGAACCTGCTTCCCAGACCGGCGCGCCCGCGCCCCAGATGACGGCCGAGGTGCTTGCGCAGGCCCTGCCGTACATCCAGCGCTTCGCCGGCCGGACGGTCGTGATCAAGTTCGGCGGCGTGCCGGTCAGCGATCCCGCCGTGGCGCGCGCCATAGCGAGTGACATCGTGCTGATGCACTCCGTCGGCATCCGCCCGGTGATCGTCCACGGCGGCGGCCCGCAGATCGACGACCTCATGGGGCGCCTCGGCAAGGAACGGGCCTTTGTGGAAGGCCGCAGGGTCACCGACGCCGAGACCCTCGACATCGTGCGCATGGTGCTCGTCGGCAAGGTGAACCGGGACATCGTGTCGTCCATCAACGAGCGCGCCCCGCTGGCGGTCGGCGTGTCCGGCGAGGATGCCGGGCTGATCCGGGCCGTGCCGCGTGATCCGGATCTCGGCTTCGTCGGCGACGTCGACGCGGTCGACCCCGGCATCGTGCGGAACCTGCAGGAGCTCGGCTACATCCCGGTCGTGTCGACCATCGGAGCCGACGCCGCGGCGCAGGCCTACAACATCAATTCCGACACCGTGGCGGGCGCCCTGGCGGCGGCCCTGGAGGCGGAACGGCTGGTCGTGCTCACCGACGTGGCGGGCCTGCTGGCCGACGTGGACGACCCGGCGAGCGTGATCTCGGAGGTCACCGCCGGTGAGCTGGCGGCGATCCTCGCCGACGGTGGCTTGGAGGGCGGCATGATCCCCAAGGTCGAGGCCTGCTTGCAGGCCGTTCGCAACGGCTGCGGCTCGGCACACCTGCTCGACGGCACGCGGCCCCACGTGCTGCTGCTGGAGCTGTTCACCGACGCCGGCGTGGGCACCATGATCCGCCCCGACCCCCAGGAGACGCCATGAACGCCCAGCCTGAGAGCCCTGCCGGCGCGGCACCTGCTGAGCCGACCCCGCACGTCACCGCGGTCGGCGCACCCGATGGACTCGAGCGCTGCCCGATCATGCCCAGCTACGGGCCGCCGCAGGTGATGTTCGTGCGGGGCTCCGGGACGCGCCTGTGGGACCGCGAGGGCCGGGAATACCTCGACTTCCTCTCCGGCCTCGCCGTCACCAGCCTCGGCCACAGCCACCCGCGTGTGGCCGCCGCCCTGGCGGCGCAGGCGACGCGCCTGCTGCACGTCTCGAACCTCTTCGCCACCGAGCACAACGGGGCCGTGGCGCAGACCCTCGACGGGCTGGTGGGCGGCGGCGGGCAGGTGTTCTTCTGCAATTCCGGCGCCGAGGCCAACGAGGCCGCCATCAAGCTGGCGCGCCGCTGGGCGGGTTGGGGCCGCCACACCGTGATCTCGACGCTCCGGTCGTTCCACGGCCGGACGCTCGCCACGCTGCACGCCACCGGCCAGCCGGAGAAGCACGAGGTGTTCCAGCCGTTGCCCGAGGGGTTCCGCCACGTCCCCTTCGCGGATCCCGACGCCGTCGCCGCGGCCGTCGACGAGACCACCGCCGCGGTGCTCGTCGAACCGATCCAGGGTGAGGGCGGCGTGAACGTGCCTCCGGCCGGCTACCTGCCGGCGTTGCGGGCGCTCTGTGACGAGCGGGGCCTGCTGCTGATGTTCGACGAGGTGCAGACCGGCCTGGCCCGCACCGGTCGCTGGTTCGCCCACCAGCACACCGGTGTGTCACCCGACGTCGTGACGATGGCCAAGGCGCTCGGCAACGGCGTGCCCATCGGTGCCTGCTGGGCGCGGGCCGACGTGGCCGGCGCCTTCAGGCCCGGCGACCACGCCACCACCTTCGGTGGACAGCCACTGGCGACCGCGGCGGCCCGGGCCGTCCTGGACACCATGGTCGAGATCGACGCCCCGGCCTGTGCCACCGCTGCCGGTGAGCGGCTGCGCCGCGGGCTCGAGTCGATTCCCGGCGTCGCCGGTGTGCGGGGCCTGGGTCTGCTGATCGCCGCCGAAGTAGATCCGGCCCTGGGTCGCACTGCCGCGGAGGTCGCCGCCGGCTGCCTGGCGGCCGGCCTGGTCGTCAACGGCGTCACCACGAGCGCGGTGCGCTTCGCGCCGCCCCTGGTGGTCACCGATGGCGAGATCGACGAGGCGCTGGCGCGGTTCGCCGGTGTGCTCGAGCGGGCAACGACCGAGGCGGGATCATGAGCCCCATCCGCCACGTGCTCGACGTCGACGACCTGTCCGCAGCCGAGATGGCCGACGTGCTGCGGCGCGCCGGTCACGAGGAGCGCCTCGACGCCCTGGACGGGCGCGGCGTGGCGCTCTACTTCCAGAAGCCGTCGGCGCGCACCCGTCATTCCACCGAGATGGCCGTGGTGCACCTATCGGGTCATCCGATCACGGTGAGCGATCAGGAGGTGGGCATCGACAGCCGCGAGAGTGCCGAGGATCTGGCGCGCACCCTGGGCTCCTATCACGCCATCATCGGGGTGCGGGTCTTCGACCACGGCATCCTGGAACGCATGGCGGCGGTCTCGCCGGTGCCGATCGTGAACCTGCTCTCCGACCGTGCGCATCCCCTGCAGGCCCTTGCCGATCTGCTGACCGTCCAGCAGGTCTTCGACGGGCTCGCCGGGCGCACCGTGGCCTATGTGGGCGACGCCAACAACGTGGCGAGTTCGCTGGCCCTCGCTGCGGGCCTGTGCGGCGTGGCTCTCCGCGTCGCCTCTCCCGACGGTTACGGGTTCGGCGCCGAGGATCTGGCTCGCTTCGAAGCGGCCGGAGCCGATGTCGCGTGCCTGGACGATCCCGGCGAGGCGGTCCGGGGCGCCGACGCCGTGTACACCGACGTCTGGACCTCGATGGGCCAGGAGTCCGAAGCGGCGCAGCGGCGGCGCGACTTCGCCGGCTTCACGGTGACCTCCGGGTTGATGGACGCCGCGGCGGACCACGCCGTCTTCCTGCACTGCCTGCCGGCCAATCGGGGCGAGGAGGTGGCCGCCGAGGTCATCGATGGCCCACGCTCCCGGGTCTGGCAGCAGGCCGCCAACCGCCTGTGGGCCGCCAAGGGTCTGTTCTGGTGGCTGAGCGACCGGGCGACGGTTTGACGGCGATGATCGCGAGAGGAGCACGCACGTGACGTCGGGCAACGTCGGCAAGCGGCAGCGCCAGCACATCATCGAGCGGCTGCTGGGTGACGAGGCCGTCAGCAGCCAGGAGCAGCTCGTCGAGCTGCTGGCGGCGCGCGGTGTGAGTGCCACGCAGGCCACGGTTTCCCGCGACCTCGACGACCTCGGAGCCGTCAAGGTGCGCGTCGGCGGCGGGGCGGGCGTGTACGCCGTGCCCGTGCCCGCAGAGGAGCGCGCCATGAGCGACGACCACCTGCGCCGGGTGCTGAGCGACTGGGTGATCGAAGTCGGACGCTCCGCCAACATCGTGTGCCTTCGCACGCCCCCGGGCTCGGCTCACGTCGTGGGCTCGGCCCTCGACCGTGCAGGACTCGACGGCGTGCTGGCGACCGTCGCCGGCGACGACACTCTGCTGGTGATCGCGCGCGAGGGCGCCGACTCCGGCGCGCTTGCCGAGCGTCTGCGCAGCCATGCCGGCCTGCCCCCCGAAGTCCCGCCCGATCCCGGACCGACCCTCCAGGAGGAGATCTGAACGATGACGCAAGAATCGCCACCGCCCGAAGCCGTCAAGAAGGTGGTCCTGGCCTACTCCGGGGGCCTGGACACCTCGGTGATCCTGCGCTGGCTGCAGGTCACCTACGGCTGCGAGGTCGTGACCTTCACCGCCGACCTGGGTCAGGGCGAGGAACTCGAACCGGCCCGGGCCAAGGCCGCCGCCCTCGGCGTCAGCGAGATCCGCATCGAGGACCTGCGTGAGGAGTTCGCGCGCGACTTCGTGTTCCCCATGTTCCGCGCCAACGCCATCTACGAGGGCGAATACCTGCTGGGCACCTCGATCGCCCGGCCTCTCATCGCCAAGCGACTCGTCGAGATCGCCGCCGAGGTGGGTGCCGACGCCATCTCCCACGGTGCCACAGGCAAGGGCAACGACCAGGTGCGCTTCGAGTTGGGGGCCTACGCGCTGGCGCCGGGGATCCGGGTTGTCGCCCCTTGGCGCATCTGGGACCTCACCTCGCGCGAGCGGCTACTGGCCTACGCGGCCACCCACGGCATCCCCATCGCCGCCTCCGCCGGCGGGGGTTCGCCGTACTCCGAGGATGCCAACCTGCTGCACATCTCCTACGAGGGCGGGCGCCTCGAGGACCCCTGGTTGGAGCCCGAGGAGTCCATGTGGCGCTGGACGGTCTCGCCTCTCGACGCGCCGGACGAGCCGGCCTACCTGGAGTTGAGGTTCGAGCGGGGCGACCCTGTCGCCATCGACGGCCGCGCCATGGCGCCCGGAGTGCTGCTGGCCGAGTTGAACGCGCTCGGATCCGCCCACGGTGTGGGTCGCCTGGACCTCGTGGAGAACCGCTACGTGGGCATGAAGTCGCGGGGCGCCTACGAGACACCGGGCGGCACGATCCTTCTGCGCGCCCACCGGGCGATTGAGTCACTCACGCTCGATCGGGAGGTGGCGCACCTGAAGGACGACTTGATGCCGCGGTACGCCTCGCTGGTCTACAACGGCTACTGGTGGAGCCCGGAGCGCAAGATGCTGCAGACCGCCATCGACGGTAGCCAGGAGCGGGTCAACGGCGTGGTGCGCCTGCAGCTCTACAAGGGCAGTGTCACGGTCGTGGGGCGGCGCTCGGCCGACACCCTGTTCGACCCTGCCATCGCCACGTTCGAGGAGGACGAGGGCGCCTACCACCAGGGCGACGCCGACGGCTTCATCAAGCTGCACGCCCTGCGGCTGCGCACCGCCGCGGCCCGGGAATCCGGAGGTGGTCGCGATGGCATCTGACGCCCACCCCGACGAGTCCCGCGCGGCCACCGGCGGCAGCACGCTCTGGGCCGGGCGTCTGGATGCCGAACCGGCCGACGAGTTGATGGCCTTCACGGTCAGCCTGCCCTACGACCGGCTGCTGGCGGCCGACGACGTCGCCGCGTCGCACGCCCACGTGCGGGGTCTGGTGCGCGCCGGTCTGCTGAGTGAGGCCGAAGGCGTGGCGGTCGCCACCGCGCTGGACGTCACCGCCGCCGAGCTGGCGACCGGCGAGTTCGTCTTCGCGCCCGGCGACGAGGACATCCACACCGCCGTCGAGCGCCGCGTCACCGAACTGGCCGGCGACGCCGGCGCCAGGCTGCACACCGCCCGCAGCCGCAACGACCAGGTGTCCTGCGACCTGCGGCTGTTCGTCAAGCGCGAGCTGGCGGCGGTCGCAGGCGGCGTCCTGACCCTGCAGCAGGTCCTGTCCGAGCGCGCCGGGGCGGCCGGCGAGGCGCGCCTGCCCGCCTACACGCACCTGCAACGGGCGCAGCCGGTGCTGCTGGCGCACCACCTGCTGGCGCACGGCTGGGCGCTGGCCCGCGACGTCGATCGGTTGCTGGATGCGCACCGGCGCGCCGACGTGTCGCCGCTGGGCGCCGGCGCCTCCGCGGGCACCTCGCTGCCCATCGACCCCGACGCCACCGCCGCCGATCTGGGGTTCTCGGCCCGCTTCGAGAACTCGCTCGACGCGGTGAGCGATCGCGACTTCGTGGCCGAGAGCCTCTTCGCGCTGGCGCTGCTGGGGGTGCATCTCTCACGCATCGGTGAGGAGATCGTCTGGTGGACCAGCGAGGAGGTCGGCTTCGCGCTCCTCGACGACGCCTGGGCCACCGGCAGTTCGATGATGCCCCAGAAGAAGAACCCCGACGTGGCTGAACTGGCCCGGGCCCGTGCCGGGCGGCTGATCGGCAACCTCACGGGGCTGCTCGCGACCCTCAAGGGCCTGCCGCTGGCCTACAACCGCGACCTGCAGGAGGACAAGGAGCCGCTTTTCGACTCCCTCGGCCAGGTTCGGTCGGCCCTCGCGGCTCTCGCTGGACTGCTGCGCACAGCGACCTTCGACGAGACGCGGATGCAGCAGGCCGCGGACGATCCCTTCCTGGCCGCCACCGACCTCGCCGAGGTCCTCGTGGGCCGCGGCGTGCCGTTCCGCCGGGCGCACGAGCGCATCGCCGGCGTGGTGCGTGCCGCGCTGGCGGGAGAGGGGAGCTTCGCCGATCTGGCGACGGCCGAGGTCGGCCCCGAAGCCGCCGAGATCCTCGAACCAGGTGGAACCCTCGCGCGACGCACCAGCCCCGGGGGCGGTGGCCCCGAGGCCGTGGCCACCCAGCGCAGGCGGTTCGCCGAGCGCCTCGCCGCCGACAGCGCCCGCCTGGCCGCCCTCGACGTGTGACCGGTGCCGGCAACGACGTGAGCGGCGTCGTGGACCGGGCCTTCTTCGTGCGACCGGTCACCACCGTCGCTCCCGAGTTGCTCGGCATGGTGCTGGTCTGCGGCGATCGGGCCGGCCGGATCGTGGAAGTGGAGGCCTACGGCGGCGCCGACGACCCGGCGAGCCACGGCCATCGAGGTCGCACGCCCCGCAACGACGTCATGTTCGGCCCGCCCGGGCATCTCTACGTCTACTTCACCTACGGGATGCACTGGTGCGCCAACGTGGTCTGCGAACCCGACGGGACATGCGGTGCCGTGCTCGTCCGGGCCCTGGCCCCGCGACGCGGCGTGGATGCGATGTGGGCCGACCGTCCCGCGGCGCGCCGGGAGCGCGACCTCTGCAGCGGCCCGGCCAAGTTGACGGCCGCCCTCGGCATCGACGGTGACCACAATGGCACCGATCTCACCGATCCGGCCGGCCCGGTGACGCTGCTGCCGCGCGACGCGGCTCCGCCCCGACACGCCAACAGCGGCCGGATCGGCATCACCGCCGCCACCGACGTGCTGTGGCGCTGGTACGTGCCCGGGGATCCGAACGTCTCGCGCCCACCGCGCTGAGCGGGGTCTTGCTCCGGGAACCGGGCAGCGGCACCGAACGCCGTCGGTAGGGTGGGGGAGTGAGCACGCATCTTCGAGGCACGGTGACGGCGGTCTGCGTCGGCCAGGTCGGTGAGTTGGACTCCAGAGGTCGGACGATCGCCAGCGCCTTCGTGAAGCAGCCCGTCGAGGGGCGCGCCCGGGTCCACAGCCTCGGGGTTGAGGGTGACGAGCACGTCTACGAGGGCCACGGCGGCACCGATGCGGCTGTGCTCGTCTATTCCCGTGACCACTACCCGTTCTGGCGCGACCTCGGCGTCGACATCCCGGACGTCGGGGCGTTCGCCGAGAACCTCACCGTGGACGGATTGACCGAGGCTGAAGTGCACATCGGCGACACCTTCGAAGTCGGCTCCTGCACCGTGCAGGTCAGCGAACCGCGCTCGCCCTGCTACAAGATCGCCGCCCGCTACGGGCGCAAGGACATTTCCATCGTGGTCCAGGACACCGGTTTCACCGGCTACCTCATGCGGGTCCTGCAGCCCGGCGACGTGGCCGCCGGCGACGAGATGCGCCTCGTGGAGCGGGACACCTCGCACAACTGGAGTGTCGCCGGGGCCGGTCGCGTCCTGAACGTGGATCGCAACGACCTCGACGGTGCCAGGCAACTGCTGCAGATCGACGCCCTCAGCGCGGCCATCAAGAGCAAGCTCGCCGCCCGCGTCGCCCGTGCCGAGGAACTCGGCCTCGACCTCGACCGCCTCTACCTCTCCGGACAGGTCGAGACCTAGCCGAACACTCCTCAGACGTCGCCCGGGGTGGCGCAGCTCGGCATGCCATTGACCTCCGCGAAGATGTCGATGTAGCTCGTGACCCCCTCGCCGTCGCGGGCGGTCACGGTGAACGGCGGATCGCTGCCTCCGGCGAGCGTGTCGGCGTAGGCACGGCGGTCGCCCAGGTAGGTCTCCCAGTCGGCCAGCCAGGCCTCCACCAACTCGGCGTCCGCTGCGATGACGTCGTCGGTCTCGGCCCGCAACTCGGCGACCATGTCCTCGAACAGCAGGGTGGATGTTCTGATCTGGAGCGCCCGATCCTCCGGCCCTGTCGCCTCGGCCGCTCCGGGAAGCCGGTCGGCGGCTGCGCGCGCTTCGAAGCAGATGTCCTCGGCGTCCTGCGTGTAGACGACGTTGTAGAGGGTGTCCGGATGGCCGCTGGGTGCCAGCGGCGAGAACGCCCAGATCCAGAACCCCGCCATCACCAGCAGCGCCACCACCGCAACCGAGGCGCCGGCGCGGTTCTTCGGGAGCCACCGTGGGTTGCCACCTGGCCGCTCGGCGTCGGGATCGTCGGCGCCGCGCATCGAGTCGAGCCAGTGCTGCACCTCGAGTCGCTCGTTCGAGCCCCCCAGCCCCCATCTGTCGCCTCGCCGGCCCCCTCGGCCGGGCGGCCCATCCGTGCTGTTCATTGTCCCGTCTCCGACTCGTTCTCCACGGTGCTCTCCCCGGCGGGCGGCTGCCCGCCGCCATCGGGGTCCGTGCCCCGCTCGCCGCCGTCGACACCGCTGTCCGGACCTGGCCGGGGGTCTTGGCCCCCTTGTGTATCCGGCCCTGCGTCCCCCTGCTCGCCACCCACCTGGTCACCACCGGTTGCCCCGCCGTCGGATTGCCCATCGGGCTCCGGTTCGGGAGCCTCGATGGCAACCTCGATGATCACCGCGCTGCCGCCGGATGCCAACTCGGTGGCCCCCGGGATCTGGTTCACGACCGTGCCGGGCTCGACGCCCCGGCGCACCACCTCGGAGATCCGGATGTCGAGGTAGGACTCCTCGATGAGGTTCTCGGCCTCTTCCCGGGTGAGATCGATCACCGATGGCACCTCCACGACCGGCGGGTACTGCGTGGTCGTGGTCGTCGGCATGCTGGCGGCGAAGGACTGGGGGCTCAGAGCGGCGTGGATGTCGGCCATGACCAACTGGAAGATCTCGGCCGGGTACGAGCCACCCGACACGTCGCGCTCGGTCGTCGGCGGCTCCATCGGGATCTGCGCGTCCGGGAAGCCCACCCACACAGCCGTCGTGAACTGGGGCGTGTAGCCGGTGAACCCGGCGTCCACGAAGTTCTCAGCGGTCCCCGTCTTGCCGGCCACCGAGCGACCCTCCAGTTGAGCCCGCCGCCCCGTGCCCACCTCGACCACCTCGACCATGACGTCGGTCAACTCGTCGGCGATCCGGCTGTCCAGTACCCGCGTGGAGTGCGGCTCGTGCTCGTAGAGGACCGTTCCGTCGAGGCGGGTCACCCTCGTGACCATGGTGGGCCGGATGTAGATGCCACGGCGGGCGAGCGTGGAGTAGGCCGCAGCCATGTCCAGCACCGTCACGTCCTCGCTGCCCAGGACGGCGGCCAGCACCGGTTGCAGCGACGATTCCACGCCGAGCCGCTCGGCCATGGCGACGCCGACCTCGGGTGTCACATCACCCATCAGTTGGGCGAAGACGGTGTTGATGGAGCGCACCAGCGCCTCGCGCAGGGTCATCAGCCCCCCGCCGCCCACACTGGAGAAGTTGTTGACCTCCCAGGGCTCCTCGAGGCCGGGAATGGGCAACTCGATCTTGCTGGGCGCCGGGTAGAGGGCGCTCATCTGGATGCCCTGCTCGAGCGCCGCGGCCAGCACGAACGGCTTGAATCCCGAGCCCGCCTGGCGCCCGCCCTGGGTGGCCAGGTTGAACCGGGCCGAGGCGGCCGGCCCGAAGAAGTCGCGTCCACCCACCATGGCCTGCACGTGTCCGGTGTCGTTGCGGATCACCACGATCGCCGCCGACGGCCCGCCCTCCCAGGGCAGGATCGTCTCGAGTGCCGCCTCGGCACTGCGTTGCACCTCGGGCTCGAGGGTCGTGTAGACGTGCACCCCGCCCTCGAAGAGCAGCCGAACCCGCTCATCGGGCGTGGCGCCGAAGCGGGGATCACCGAGGATCCACTGCTTCACCTCCTCGACGAAGTACCCGTACTCGTATTCCTCGTCGAGGGTGGCGACACGCGGCGCCAGGCGCAGCGGCTCGGTGCGGGCCTGCTCGAACTCCCTGCCGGTGATCCAGTCGTTGGCGAGCATCCGCTGCAGCACCGACTCACGGCGCCTGATGGCTGATTCTCGGTTCTCGTAGGGATTCCGGGCCGACGGCGCCTGGATCAGGCCCGCCAGCAACGCGGCCTCGGCGATCGTCAACTCGTCGAGGTCCTTGTCGAAGTATTCCCTGGCGGCGGTCAACACCCCGTAGGCCCCTTCACCGAAGTTCACGGTGTTGAGATATTGCAGGAGGATGAACTCCTTCGTGTAGGCGCGCTCGAGTTGCAGGGCGAGGGCGATCTCGGAGATCTTGCGGCTGGCGGTGATCTCGGTGCGATCCAGGAAGGTCCGGCCCACGTACTGCTGCGTGATGGTCGAGCCACCCTGGAACACACCGTCGACGGAGATGTTTGAGCGCGCCGCTCGCAGCAGCGCCCGCACGTCGACGCCCTGGTGCTGCCAGAACCGCTCGTCCTCGATCGCCACGACCGCGTCCTGAAGGATCCGCGGCACGTCATCGAGCGAGTCCAGGCTCCGGCGGTGCTGCTCGCCCCGGAACGTGGTGATGAGACGACCATCGGCGTCGTAGATGAACGACGACTGCGCCGTGGCCGGCAGTGACACCTGCAGGTCACGCGTCTCGTAGGTGCACGCTGCCGCGGCGAGAGCGACGGCGAGGGCAACCGAACCCAGGCGCAGGGCGGTGCAGCGGCGTGCGAAAATGGGGGACACGGCGACGTTCAGAGCCTACGAGAGCACGCGGGGTGCGCCACGGCAACGCCCGACCCCGCGAAGTTGGCGGCAGAATCAGGGACAGGATCCTCGGCGGTGCCGCCATGGCGTGCCTCGAGGACGGCACCATCGAGGCAACCACAGGGCAGCGACGGACAGGATGGGACGGCGAGACCGATGAGCAGGCAGGCAACGACGCACGGCGCAGGGGTGCTGGACGACCTCGCCGACAGGGGCCTCGTCCACGACACCACCGATCCGGCAGGACTGCGGGGGCTGCTCGCCGAGCCTCCTGCGGTGCTGTACCTGGGGATCGACCCGTCGGCCGCCAGCCTGCACCTCGGGAACCTCATCGGCGTCCTGGTGCTCCGCCGGTTCGCCGAGGCCGGGCACCGCCCGCTGGCGCTCGTCGGCGGCGCCACGGGAATGGTCGGCGACCCGAGCGGGCGGTCCGACGAGCGGAACCTGCTCGACACCGAGACCCTTGAGGCCAACGTCGAGTCGATTCGCCGGCAGTACGCCACGTTCGCCGGCGTTGCCGAACTCGATGTCGTCAACAACTTCGACTGGACGGCACCGGTCGGCATCATCGACTTCCTGCGGGACGTGGGCAAGCACGTCACCGTCAGCCAGATGCTCGCCCGGGAGTCGGTGCGCAGCCGTCTCAACAGCGATCAGGGAATCTCCTACACCGAGTTCAGCTACATGCTGCTGCAGGCGTTCGACTTCTGGTGGCTCTACACACAACGCGACTGCCGCCTGCAGGTGGGCGGCTCGGACCAGTGGGGCAACATCGTGGCCGGCGCCGACCTCATCAGGCGCCGCTCCGGTGGTGTGGCGCACGGTCTCACGTGGCCGCTCCTGACCCGCGCCGACGGCCAGAAGTTCGGCAAGACCGCCGATGGCACGGTCTGGCTCGATGGCGGGCGCACGCTGCCGTTCGACCTGCACCAGTACCTCTTGCGCGTCGATGACGCCGACGTGGGACGGCTGCTGGCGCAGCTCACCCTGCTGCCGATGAGCGAGGTGCGCGAGGTGCTGGCGGCACACGCGCAGGCGCCCGAGCGCCGGGGGGCCCAGCAGCGGCTGGCGGACGAGGTCACGGCGTTCGTGCACGGCGACGAGGCCACGTCGCGCGCCAGGTTGGCTGCCGAGGGGCTCTACGGCAGTGAGCCGCTCAGCGGTGAGATGCTGGACGCACTGGCGGGGATCGTTCCCGAGACTCGCGTGGGATCGAGTGCTCTCGCCGGCGACGAGGCCCTGGTGGGGCTGCTCGTCGACTCGAAGCTGTGCACCTCCCGCGGCGATGCCCGCCGCCAACTCCGCCAATCGGCCATCTCGGTGAACCGCGCCCGTGTGGCGCAGGGCGATGTGGCACCGGAATGGCTGATAGACGGGCGTTTCCTGCTCCTCCAGCGCGGTCGTCGCGAGCGCCGGCTCATCATCGTCGAGGGGTAGGACCCCGGCGCGTCGGCGCCAAGGTGTCGGCACGCACCGGCCCGGTCGCGACTCCTGTCATTCCGGCGCAGGCCGGAATCCAGGGCTCACCGCAGAATATGTCCGCGGGCGCGAGCAGATATGGCCGACGGAGTGCGTGCAGGTGGTTGCCGCCCGGGTCTCGGGGGGATACCATGGTCGCCCACCTCCGCACTCGGACGGCGCCGAACGGCCGCAGACCGAGCCGGCGAGACAGCGAGGCGGAGGGAGGACGCAACCTCATTTGCGTCGGCCGCGCCCGCTTGCGGGTGCACCGACCGGTGCGCTCCTTGAAAACGGAAGAGAAGACGAATGCCAGTGCGGGTGGCCTCGTCGGGATCCCTATCCGACGCGGCCTACCCAGCAATTCCGGATTGTCGGACGCGGGTTGGCGCCCACGTCCGGCTCTCCAGCTGCGGCGGCGCAAGGGAAAACAGCCGACGCAGCACATGATCGACGGTTCGGGGCGGCTTGCCGCCACGGGCCTGAGATGTTGACGGAGAGTTTGATCCTGGCTCAGGACGAACGCTGGCGGCGGGCCTAACACATGCAAGTCGAACGAGATGCCTTCGGGCATCTAGTGGCGAACGGGTGAGTAACACGTGAGGAACCTGCCCCGAAGACGGGGATAACCACGGGAAACTGTGGCTAATACCCGATACCCCCGTTGCGGCGCATGCCGCGACGAGGAAAAGCTCCGGTGCTTCGGGAGGGTCTCGCGGCCTATCAGCTAGTTGGTGAGGTAACGGCTCACCAAGGCATCGACGGGTAGCTGGTCTGAGAGGACGATCAGCCACACTGGGACTGAGACACGGCCCAGACTCCTGCGGGAGGCAGCAGTGGGGAATCTTGCGCAATGGGCGAAAGCCTGACGCAGCCACGCCGCGTGGGGGACGAAGGCCCTCGGGTTGTAAACCCCTTTCAGCAGGGACGAAAATGACGGTACCTGCAGAAGAAGCTCCGGCCAACTACGTGCCAGCAGCCGCGGTAACACGTAGGGAGCGAGCGTTGTCCGGATTCATTGGGCGTAAAGGGCTCGTAGGCGGTTTGGTTAGTCAGGTGTGAAAGCTCAGGGCTCAACTCTGAGAAGCCATCTGATACTGCCATGACTAGAGTTCGGTAGAGGAGCGTGGAATTTCCGGTGTAGCGGTGAAATGCTCAGATATCGGGAGGAACACCAGCAGCGAAGGCGGCGCTCTGGGCCGAAACTGACGCTGAGGAGCGAAAGCGTGGGTAGCAAACAGGATTAGATACCCTGGTAGTCCACGCCGTAAACGGTGGGCACTAGGTGTGGGGCCTAATCAACGGGTTCCGTGCCGTAGCTAACGCATTAAGTGCCCCGCCTGGGGAGTACGGCCGCAAGGCTAAAACTCAAAGGAATTGACGGGGGCCCGCACAAGCGGCGGAGCATGTTGCTTAATTCGAGGCAACGCGAAGAACCTTACCTGGGTTTGACATGTAGGGAAAAGCCATAGAGATATGGTGTCCTTCGGGGTCCTACACAGGTGGTGCATGGCTGTCGTCAGCTCGTGTCGTGAGATGTTGGGTTAAGTCCCGCAACGAGCGCAACCCTTGTCCTATGTTGCCAGCGGGTAATGCCGGGGACTCGTAGGAGACTGCCGGGGTCAACTCGGAGGAAGGTGGGGACGACGTCAAGTCATCATGCCCCTTATGTCCAGGGCTGCAAACATGCTACAATGGCCGGTACAACGGGCAGCGACACCGCGAGGTGAAGCGAATCCCTGAAAGCCGGTCTCAGTTCGGATTGGAGTCTGCAACTCGACTCCATGAAGTCGGAGTCGCTAGTAATCCCGGATCAGCAACGCCGGGGTGAATACGTTCCCGGGCCTTGTACACACCGCCCGTCACACCACGGGAGTTGGCAACACCCGAAGTCAGTGACCCAACCCGTCAGGGAGGGAGCTGCCGAAGGTGGGGTTGGCGACTGGGGTGAAGTCGTAACAAGGTAGCCGTACCGGAAGGTGCGGCTGGATCACCTCCTTTCTAAGGAGTAACCCTCTTGTTTCCGGCCCTCCGGGGCCGCATCGAGAGACTCCCAGTTGATGCACTGGTATCCCGTCTTCTCTTCCGTTTTGAGGGAGTGCCCGATGGGCCCTCCAGCTGAGGCAACACCGCGCATCCCGCGGTGTCCCCGGCGGTCCCTTGAGAACTGCATTGCGAGCACGAGCATTTTTCGCAGTGGCTTCTCACGAGAAGTCACTAGCAGAAGTACTGATAACCCAAGCTACTAAGGGCCAACGGTGGATGCCTTGGAGCCTACTACCGATGAAGGACGTGACTGGCTGCGATAAGCCCCGGCGAGCTGTCGAGTAAGTGTCGACCCGGGGATGTCCGAATGGGGAAACCTGGCACCTTTAATCGGGTGTCACTCCGGTCCGAATACATAGGGCCGGTAGAGGGAACCGGGTGAAGTGAAACATCTCAGTAACCCGAGGAAAAGAAAGCAATAGCGACTCCCTGAGTAGCGGCGAGCGAAATGGGAAGAGCCTAAACCGCACTGGTGTGATAGCCCGGTGGCGTTGCCAGTGTGGGGTTGTGGGACTTGATAGTCGGTTCACCGGAGCCGGCACGGAGTTATAAAGCTGACGGCTAGCGGAAGTGTACTGGAAAGGCACGCCACAGAAGGTAAGAGCCCTGTACGCGAAAGCTGATCAGCCTCCGTTCGAGTATCCCGAGTAGCGCCGTACCCGAGAAATTCGGCGTGAATCTGCGAGGACCACCTCGTAAGGCTAAGTATACGTAGGCGACCGATAGTGAACTAGTACCGTGAGGGAAAGGTGAAAAGTACCCCGGGAGGGGAGTGAAATAGTACCTGAAACCGCTGGTCTACAAGCAGTCAGAGCGTCGTTCTGAGATCCGTCTCAGAGCCGCGATGGCGTGCCTTTTGAAGAATGAGCCAACGAGTTACGGTATGTGGCAAGGTTAACCCGAGAGGGGGAGCCGGAGCGAAAGCGAGTCTGAACAGGGCGTACAGTCGCATGCCGTAGACCCGAAGCCGGGTGATCTATCCATGGGCAGTGTGAAGCGGGGGTAAGACTCCGTGGAGGCGCGAACCGACCTAGGATGAAAACTGGGCGGATGACCTGTGGATAGGGGTGAAAGGCCAATCAAACCCGGTGATAGCTGGTTCTCCGCGAAATGCATTTAGGTGCAGCGTCGCGTGTTCAGCCATGGAGGTAGAGCACTGGATGGACTAGGGGGCCCACAAGCTTACTGAACCCAGCCAAACTCCGAATGCCATGGCTCCACAGCGCGGCAGTGAGACCCCGGGGGATGAGCTTCGGGGTCGAAAGGGAAACAGCCCAGACCGCCGGCTAAGGCCCCTAATTCTGGACTAAGTGGTAAACGAGGTGGGATCGCCCAGACAGCCAAGAGGTTGGCTTAGAAGCAGCCATCCTTGAAAGAGTGCGTAACAGCTCACTGGTCGAGTGATCCTGCGCGGACAATTCAACGGGGCTCAAGTCCAGAGCCGAAGCCGCGGGTTTCCGCCACAAGGCGGGAGCGGTAGCGGAGCGTCGATCTCAGCAGTGAAGCGGCCGTGTAAACGGACGTGGAGCGTGGTCGAGTGCGAATGTTGGTATAAGTAGCGAGAGAGGGGTGAGAAACCCCTCCGCCGAAAGCCCAAGGGTTCCTGGGGAAGGCTAATCCTCCCAGGGTAAGTCGGGACCTAAGGCGAGGCCGAGAGGCGTAGTCGATGGACAACCGGTTGATATTCCGGTACCACCATGAGCGCGCCAAGGCTGAACTGATATTGCTAAGGGGATGACGGGCCTTTCGAGGCCCGGACGAACCGACCCATATCACGGAGGCCAGCGAAGCGGGGACACAGAAGGGTAGGTCAACCCGGGCGATGGTAGACCCGGGGTAAGCGTGTAGGGCGGGGCGTAGGTAAGTCCGCTCCCCAATAAGCCTGAGACGTGATGCCGAACCGCCACAGGTGAAGTGACTGATCCCATGCTGTCGAGAAAATCCGCTAGCGAGTTCTCATGGTGCCCGTACCCCAAACCGACACAGGTGGGCAGGTAGAGAATACCAAGGCGATTGGGTGAACTATGGTTAAGGAACTCGGCAAATTGCATCCGTAACTTCGGGAGAAGGATGGCCTTCGTGGGTGATGGACCTCGCGTCCGGAGCTTGTGAAGGTGGCACAAACCAGGGGAGAGCGACTGTTTACTAAAAGCACAGCAGCGTGCCAAGTCGTAAGACAATGTATACGCTGTGACGCCTGCCCGGTGCCGGAAGGTTACGGGGAGAGGTTAGCCCTTCTGGGCGAAGCTTCGAACCTAAGCCCCGGTAAACGGCGGCCGTAACTATAACGGTCCTAAGGTAGCGAAATTCCTTGTCGGGTAAGTTCCGACCTGCACGAATGGCGCAACGACTTTCCCACTGTCTCAACCATAGGCCCAGCGAAATTGAAGTACGAGTAAAGATGCTCGTTAGTTGCAGAAGGACGAGAAGACCCCGTGGACCTTTACTGCAGCCTGATATTGGTGTTTGGTATGCCTTGTGTAGGATAGGTGGGAGACTGGGAAGCATGGGCGCTAGCCCGTGTGGAGTCAATCTTGAAATACCACTCTTTGTATGCTGGGCACCTAATCCAGGTCCGTGATTCCGGATCGGAGACAGTGGCAGGTGGGTAGTTTGACTGGGGCGGTCGCCTCCTAAAAGGTAACGGAGGCGCCCAAAGGTTCCCTCAGCCTGGTTGGCAATCAGGCGGCGAGTGTAATGGCACAAGGGAGCTTGACTGTGAGACCTACAAGTCGAACAGGAGCGAAAGCTGGGCATAGTGATCCGGCGGTTGCGTGTGGAAGCGCCGTCGCTCAACGGATAAAAGGTACCCCGGGGATAACAGGCTAATCTTGCCCAAGAGTCCATATCGACGGCAAGGTTTGGCACCTCGATGTCGGCTCATCGCATCCTGGGGCGGTAGCACGTCCCAAGGGTTGGGCTGTTCGCCCATTAAAGCGGTACGCGAGCTGGGTTTAGAACGTCGTGAGACAGTTCGGTCTCTATCCTCTGTGACCGTAGGAGATTTGAGGAAAGCTGTCCTTAGTACGAGAGGACCGGGACGGACGCAGCTCTCGTGTGCCAGTTGTCCTGCCAAGGGCATGGCTGGTTAGCGACCTGCGGAAAGGATAACCGCTGAAAGCATCTAAGCGGGAAGCCTCTTCCGAGATGAGATCTCCCACCGGGTAAACCGGGTAAGGCCCGTGGCAGACCACCACGTTGATAGGCCGGAAGTGTAAGCGCGGTAACGCGTTCAGCTGACCGGTACTAATCGGCCGAGGGCTTGGTTTCAAACTTCTTTGCGGAATACAGCTCGTGCTCGTTGTGGAGTTCTCGAGGGATGCCTCGGTTGACAGATCTCCGGTGGTCATAGCGGTGGGGCCACACCCGTTCCCATCCCGAACACGGTAGTTAAGCCCACCTGCGCCGATGGTACTTGGATGGAGACGTCCTGGGAGAGTAGGTCGCCGCCGGATTTTCTCACGAACCCGTCCCGCGCATCTGCGCCGGACGGGTTCTTCCGTTTTGGCCGACGTTGCCGGGGTTCCGGTGGGGTCGGGGGCGGCGATCGCTCCTTCGGCGCGGGCGCAAGGCGTCGCGATGCGCCGCCCCCGACCCCACCTCGGGCGGTACCGCGGTCACTCTTCCTCGTCCGGTGCGAACGCTGATGGTGGCAGACTGCTCGGATGCGGGTCTGCGTGGTGGGTGCCGGAGCGATTGGCGGCCTCATGGCGGTCCGGCTGGCGGATGCCGGCTGTGACGTCAGCGTCGTGGCGCGTGGCGAGCATCTTGCCGCGATCCGGAGCGGCGGCCTGCGACTCGTCGAGGCGGACGGCACCGAGGTGATCGGCGAGGGGATCGCCGCGTCCGACGACTTCGCGGAACTCGGTGCGCACGAGATGGTGATCCTGGCGCTCAAGGCGCACCAGATCGCCGCCGTGGCGGATCGGCTGGGGCACCTCTACGGGCCGGAGACGGCGGTGGTCCCGGTGCAGAACGGCATCGGCTGGTGGTACTTCGAGCGCCACGGCGGTGAGCACGAGGGGAGGCGGCTGCGGACCCTCGATCCCGACGGCGTCCTGGCGACCGCGGTGCCGGCGGAGCAGATCGTGGCCTGCATCGCCTACCCGGCCGCGGTCAAGGCCGCCCCGGGCGTCATCGCCCACGTCGAGGGTGACCGCTTCCCGGTGGGCGAGCTGGATGGCACGAAGTCCGACCGTGCCCGCGCGGTCGCGGCGGTGTTCACCGAAGCCGGGTTCACCTCCCGGGTGCTCGCCGACATTCGCTCGCACCTGTGGGTCAAGGCCTGGGGCAACCTGGCGTTCAACCCCATCAGCGCCCTCACCGGCGCCACGTTGGCGCAGATCTGCCGCACCGAGGCGACCCGCAATCTTGCCGCGGAGATGATGAACGAGGCCGCCGAGATCGCCGAGCGACTCGGCGTGCGCATCCGCATCACGGTCGAGCAGCGCATTGCCGGCGCCGAGAAGGTGGGGGAGCACAAGACCTCCATGTTGCAGGACGTCGAGGCCGGCCGCCCCCTGGAGGTGGACCCGCTGGTGGGCGTCTTCGTCGAGCTCGGCGAGCTGACCGGCACCCCCACACCCACCATCTCCTCGGTCTACGCCCTGACCAGACTCCTCAACAGCCGCATCCAAGCGGCTCAGTCCGTCTGAACGTGCCGGCCGCCGGGCTCGCTTCGCATCGGGATCCTCTGCCTGTCCGGGTGGGGGCCGCCGGTGGCGCTCTGCACCTCCACGCGGGGCGAAAGTCGTCGCAGCCCGCCCCCGGCGTCCCCCACCCTCGTCTGGCTGTGGTGGCCCGGGCGGGGACCGCCGGTGGCGAGTCCGGCTCTCGCCTCCGTAATCGATCCGGACTTCGCCCCCGGCGTCCCCCACCCTCGTCTGCTGTGATCAGGACCAATGCCTGACACCGTCTGGGACTTGCTGGGCGTCCGGGTCGGCGGTGCTCCCGCGCTGCTGACGGAGGACGGGTCGGTGGTATCGCATGACGAGTTGCGCGCCACGCTGGCGAGCCTCCGCGATCGGATGCGTTCCCTCGGCGTCGGGGTGGAGGATCGGATCGCCATCGTTCTGCCGAACGGTCCGGCCGCCGCGGTGGCGTTCCTGGCCGCGGCGGTCACCGGCTGCGCGGCGCCGCTGAACCCGCGGTACCGCAGCGAGGAGTTGCGGTTCTATCTAGAGGACCTCGGCGCGAGTGTGCTCATCACTGGCGAGTGTGCTGGTGAAGCGGCGCGGGAAGCGGCCGGTGAGGATGTTCTGAGCCTGCGGCTGCATGGATTCCTGGACGGCTTCGAGTTGGTTCCCGATGACCGTCATTCCGGTGAAGGCCGGAATCCAATGCTCGGCAGCAAACACGGAGCGGGTGCCTCCGGGGCGATCGCCGATGCCGGACCTGATGATGTGGCTCTCGTGTTGCATACCTCGGGCACCACCTCGCGACCCAAGATCGTGCCGCTGCGCCAGCGGAACCTCGCCTGCTCCGCCGCCGGCATCGCCAGGTCGCTGCACCTCACTGCCGCGGACCGCTCGCTGAACGTCATGCCGCTGTTCCACATCCACGGCCTGCTGGCGGGCCTGCTGGCGCCCCTGGCCGCCGGCGGCTCGGTCGTCGCGACCGAAGGATTCGACGCCTTCCGGTTCTTCGGCCAACTGCGTCGGCTGCGCCCGACCTACTACACGGCGGTGCCGACGATGCACCAGATGGTGCTGGCACGCTCTGCTCGCCATGCCGGCGAGGCCAGCTCGGCGGGCCTGCGCTTCGTCCGCTCGTCGTCGGCGTCGCTGCCGGCGCCGGTGCTCGACGATCTCCGGGAGCTGTTCGGCGTTCCGGTGATCGAGGCCTACGGCATGACCGAGGCCACCCACCAGATGTGCGCCAACCCGCTGCCTCCCGGAGCGGCCAAGATCCGCTCGGTGGGCATGCCCACCGGCATCGACCTGGCGATCCTCGACGAGGCGGGCTCCCCGCTGCCTGCGGGTACCCGCGGCGAGGTGTCCATCAAGGGCTCAACCGTGATCGACGGCTACGAGAACAATCCCGCCGCCGACGAAGCGGCATTCACGGACGGCTGGTTCCGCACCGGCGACGAGGGCTACCTCGACGGCGACGGGTACCTGTTCCTCACCGGCCGCCTCAAGGAGCAGATCAACCGCGGCGGCGAGAAGGTCTCACCGCTGGAGGTCGACGAGGTGCTGCTGCGCCACGAGGCCGTCGCCCAGGCCGTGACGTTCGCCATGCCGCACGACAAGCTCGGCGAGGAGGTGGCCGCGGCGGTGGTCTTGGCCGACGGCACCACCACCGGCGAGGCCGAACTGCGCGAGCACGTCGGGCGCTCGCTGGCCGCCTTCAAAGTCCCCCGCCGGGTCGTGTTCTGCGACGAACTCCCCAAGGGCGCCACCGGCAAACTCCAGAGAATCGGTCTCGCTCAACGCCTCGGCCTGGCATAGCCTCGATCTCGGGCGACAAGGGGGAGCACGAGGTCGATGAAGGTCGGAGTGATCGGGTGCGGGTTTCAGGGCAGCCTGCATGTCGAGTGTTTGCGGGCGTTGGAGGACGTTGAGGTCGTCGCCGTCTGCGACACCGAGACCACCCGCCTGGAGGAGGTGAAATCGACCCACCGGGTCACCCGCGGATACACCGACTACCGCGATCTGCTCGAGAAGCACGATCTCGACCTCGTCACGATCTGCACCATGCCTGTGCACCACGCCGAAATGGCGATCGCCGCGTTCGACAGCGGCGCGCACGTTCTCTGCGAGAAACCCCTGGCAATGAACGCCGCCGAGGGTGTCGAGATGGTCGAGGCTGCTCGACGGGCCGGCAGGTTCCTGGCGGTCGGGCTCAACATGAGGTTCATGCCGAATTCCATGGCGATCCAATCGTTCATACGCGATGGAGGGTTCGGTCGACCCGTCTACACCCGCGTGGTCGCCAGCGATGAGATCCCGTGGTGGGGGGAGCACTACCGGCGGGACGTCTCCGGCGGCGGGGCTCTCGCCGCGTCTGCGGTCCACCTTCTTGACCTGGCGCTCTACTTCGCGGACTTTCCCGAGCCCGTCGCCGCGTCGGGCAGCATGGCGACGCTGTTCCCCACGAAGAGAGGATCGACCGCCCCGGATCCGGCGGCGGCCGCTCGCTATGACGCCGAGGACCTGTTCAGCGCTCACGTGCGGTTCGCAGACGGTTTCTGGCTCACGATCGAGGGCTCGTGGATCGGCAATCAGGTGCCGCGTCCCGGTCCTGAGCCGTGGATCTACGAACTCACCGCAATCGGCGAGGATGCCCAGGTCTGGTTCGACCCGCTGGCGATCCGGGGTGAGGCACCCGACGGATCGACGGTCGACCTGCTGCCACCCGGCGCCACGTCGGATGTCTCGTTCCCACCCTCCGTGGAGCGGTTGATGGCGGAGGTCGTCGCCGCCGCCCAGGCGGGTCGGGATCCATCGGTCACCGGAGAGCAGGCGCTCGTCTCGCAACGGATCGTCGACGCGATCTACCTGTCGGCCACCACGGGGTGCGAGCAGGCGATCGCCCCGCTCGAGGTGCCGCCGTGAGCCTGAGGGCCGGCCAGGCCCGTGCGGCTGCCGGGCACCGCTCGATCGGTCCGAACCAGCGGAATCCCCACTGCGGTACCATCGCCCGATCGTGCGTTGACTCGGCGATCGCGGGGGAGGCCGAGCTTGAGTGGTGAATCGGAGATCCGGCGGACCGGCGGGTGGGACGCCGGCCTCGCTCCCGACGAGTTCGCGGGGACCGTGTGTCTCGTCACCGGTGCCGCGCAGGGCATGGGAGAGGCGATCGCCAGGAGGCTCGCCGAACTGAGCGGCCGGGTCGTCCTGACCGACGTCAATGCGGCGAAGGTCGCAGAAACCGCCGACCTCCTGCGCGCCGATGGCTTCGAGGTGACCAGTCTGGCGCTCGACGTGCGGGACACGGCCGCGATCGGGGCGGCCTTCACCCAACTCGAGAACGGCTGGGGATCGGTTGAGGTCCTGGTGAACAATGCGGGTGTCGGCAAGGTGGACCGCTCGGAGGACCTTCCGGACGAGGACTGGGACCTGCACGTCGACGTGATGTTGTCGGGCACGTTCAAGATGTCACGGCGGGCCGCCTCGCCGATGCTTGAACGCGGCTCGGGCGCGATGGTGAACGTCTGCTCGATCGGCGGGTACGGGGGCAACCCGCAGCGGGCCGCCTACAACTCGGCGAAGGGCGGAATCCGGATCCTGACCGAGGTCCTGGCCACCGAGTGGGCCCCCCGCGGGGTGCGCATCAACGCGATCGCGCCGGCGGTCACCCGGACGCCGATGGTGCAGGAGATCCTGGATCGTGCCGAGGGCGAACTACGCATCGAGGACTACACGGATCGGACTCCTATGGGCCGCATCGCGGAGACCGAGGAGCAGGCGGACGTGGTCGCCTTTCTTGCGTCGCGGCGCGCCGCGTACATCACCGGCCAGATCGTGGCCGTCGACGGCGGGTGGTTGGCCAGCGATGGGTTCCTGACGGGTAGTGGGGCGTCGCGATGAGTGGGCCCGCAGCGGCATCGATCGGGGGAGTGGGCGAGACGGCACGGCTCGCCGGCCTGCCGTGCGTGGTGATTGCGGGGGGCGAGCCTTCTTTCGTGGAGCAGCTCGAGTCGGCTCTCGGCATGCCGACGCTGCGTCTCGCGTCCGCTGAGCTCGAATCGAGCGACGGCTCGCTGGACGGGCGACTCGCCTCGACGGGGGTCGTCTGGATTCACCTGGTGCCGGGTCTTGCGCCGCCCACTTCTGAGAGTCTCGATTCCGGGACTCTCGAGGAGGCGGCGTTGCTGGAACGGTCGGTCGGAGCGTCACGCGCGCTCGGCGACAGGACGGGCGTTCCCGTAACGTTCATCGCGGTCCTGCCCGAACTCGGACTGTTCACCGGCGCCGCCGAGAGGCGCTGCGCGCTGGCATCGGGGACGATGGGGTCGCTGATGCGTACGGAGATCGGCCGTTGGAGCAACGCCGGCGATCGAATCCTCGCCGTCACCTATGCCGGACTGGAGGGCAATGAGCCGGCAGGTCAGCGCCCTGCCGATCAGGTCGTTGAGCGCACGCCGATGAAGGCGCCGGGAACGTTCGAACAACTCGGCGATGTTCTGCGCTTCGTCGGCTCACGGCAGGCGTCGTACGTCACGGGCACGTTCCTGCGCATGGACGGCGGTTGGACGGCGTACAGCTGGCACTATCCGGCGAAGACGATCTAGGAGACTGCCGAGCCGTGCCGCGGAACTCCGTGCCGTCATTCCGGCGGAGGCCGGAATCCATTGCTCAACAGTCCGATTCGCACCTGCGGATGGACTGCTCAGCACGCTCCTAGGAGGGCGATGTCCATGAAAGTCGGAGTGATCGGGTGCGGGTTCCAGGGCAGCCTCCACGTGGAGTGCCTGCAGGCTGTCAGCGACGTCGACGTCGTCGCCGTCTGTGACACCGACACGTCTCGACTGGATGAGGTGGGTTCGGCTCACGGAGTCGATGGGCGCTATACCGACTACCGCGACCTGCTCGAGCGACACGAACTCGATCTCGTGACGGTGTGCACGATGCCGGTCCATCACATGGGTATGACGGTGGACGCTTTCGCCACGGGCGCGCACGTGCTGTGCGAGAAGCCGCTGGCGCTCAGCGCCGCCGAGGGTCGGGAGATGCTGCGAGCCGCGGCCGCCGCCGACCGGATGCTCGCCATCGGGTTCAACATGAGGTTCACGCCCAACGCGCAGATCATCAAGCGTCACATCGAGGCGGGTGCGCTGGGCCGGCCGCTGTACACGCACGCGTGGGCGAAGTCGTCACAGATCCCCTGGTGGGGTGAGCATTACCGCAAGGAACTCTCGGGCGGCGGCGCACTGGCGGCCACTGCGGTGCACTTCCTGGACCTTGCCCTGTGGTTCGCGGGATTCCCGCGGCCGCTGACCGCCTCGGCCAGCGCCGCCAAGGTGTTCCCGGCGAAGCGTGGGACGACGCCTCCGGACGCGGCTCATGCCGCCCGCTACAACGTGGATGATCTGCTCGCCGCGCATCTCCGGTTCGAGGACGACTTCTGGATGACGCTGCAGGGGAGCTGGATCGACAACATTCCCTCCCACGAGGACGGCTCGCCGTCGTGGGACTACAGCCTGGACGCGATCGGCGAGGGGGCCCAGGCCGTCTTCGATCCTCCCTCGATCCGCGGCGAGCGCCACGGTGAGATTGTCGAGTTGCTCCCGCCCGGGACGGTCAGCGACGTCTCGTTCCCACCGTCGGTGGCGGCTCTCATCTCTGGGACCGTCGGAGCGATCCGGGATGGCGGCGAGGCTCCGGTCACCGGTGAGCAGGCGTTGGTGACGCAGGTGATCACCGACGCCATCTACGAATCGGCCGCGGCCGGCACCGAAGTGTCGATCGACCGGTCGGAGTTCGACTGGTCGGGGTAGGCCTTCCCGGCCCGCGAAACCCCCCAACGGGCAACTCCCGGCGCTGTGCTCGCGCCTCTGAGCACCCGACGGCGATGCGCTAGGGTTCTCGCAGATCATCAGCGTCTGGCGTCACCGTCAGGCGTGGGGGGAGGGGAAATGAACTCCGGTAACACCAGGTCCACGTTTCGCGTACTGATCGCGCTGGGCATCGCTCTCGCGCTGGTCATGTCCGCCTGCGCCGGCGATGACGATGGCGACGCGGCGCCTCCGCCGCCTGCTCCCGAACCTGCGCCGGCGCCTGAACCGCCACCCCCGCCCGAGCCCGAGCCGCCGCCGCCCGAACCGGCCGCGGCGCCTGACTACGAGCAGTTCCTGGGCAGCCCGAGCCCGGATCAGTGCGCAGGTGAGACCTACGACTTCGGCTTCGACATCTTCTCCGACACCGAGTCGTTCGCGCTCTTGACCGTCGAGGGCTTCCAGGCCGTGGCCGAGGAGATGGGCTGCGTGTCCATCGACGTCGTGTCCGACAACGCCGACCCCCTCACGGCGGTCGACAACGTGAGAATCTTCGCTGAGCAGGGCAAGGACGGGGTCATCGTGGCCAACGTGATCGAGGCGGCGCAGCCGGGCATCGTCGACGTCCTGCAGAGCAACGACCTCCCCGGTCTGGCGATCTTCGTGCCCGCGCCGGACATCGCGCTGATCGAGGTCGACCTGGGCAACGCCGGCTTGAAGTCGGGTCAGACGCTCGGCGCCCAAGCCGTCGAGCGCTGGTCGGGCGAGGAGATCGTCCTCATCGTCGGGACCTTCGACGAGGCCGGGCAGACGACGATCGACCTCACCGACGGGATCGTTGAGGGAGTCACGGCTGCGGTTCCCGACGCCGAGGTCCTCGCCATCGCCACGGCGGCCGATCCGCCGACGGCGAACGCCAACACCGCAGCCGTCGTGGCCAGGATTCCCGAGGGCGCCAAGGTCCTCGTGGCCTCCGTCAACGACGAGCTGACGCTGGGGATGCTCGAGGCGCTCCGCACGGCCGGTCGCAGCGACGACGACATCGTGTCCGTCGGCCAGGGTGCGAGCCAGTTGGAGGCGGTCTGTGAGGGCAGTCTCTACGCCAGCGTGGCGTACTTCCCGGAGAACTACGGCAAGTATGCGATACCTGCGCTGATCGGGCTCATCCACGGTGCCGACCTGCCTGGCTTCATCGAGTTGCCGACGGAGGTCCTGACCGCCGAGAACCTCGGCGACTTCTACCCGGAGTCTGCGTGCTAGTAGGGCGGAGGACCCTTGACGTCACGTCCATCGCGCTGATGGCCGGCTGCCGGCAGGTGACTTGGTTGCCCGCGTAATCGAGCCCCCGGTCGGCTTCTCCTGAGGGAAACCGTGTCCAAATCCGAGAGGTCGCGTTCGTTCGCTCGCTCTGCCGCCGGCGCTGAGCGGGAAACCGGCGTGGCCGCGCCGCGCCGCTGGACCGATCCCGGTTTCCTGCAGAGCCAGGGGCTGCTGCTGATCCTGGCCGGGCTGATGCTGTTCTTCAGCCTCGAGAGTCCGTTCTTCTGGGCCACCTCGAATCTCCTCAACGTGGCGGCCAGTTCGACGGTGCTGGCGATCATGGCTGCGCCGCAGACGTTCCTGATCGTCTCCGGCGGGTTCGACGTCTCGGTGGGCGCGACGATCGCGATCAGCACCGTCTCGCTCGGACTCCTGCTGGCGGCGGGGGTCCCCATGGCGGGCGCGATCGTGGTGGTCCTGTTCATCGGGCTGGCGGTCGGCGCGGCGAACGCAACCCTCGTTGTGGTGTTAAGGGTCAATCCCCTGATCGCGACCCTCGGCACGATGTCGATCTTCACCGGGCTCGCCCATTTGCTGTCGTCGGGACAGACCGAGGTCGTGCGAAACGACTTCCTGCGCTGGATCACCAAGACGCAGGTGGGGCCCGTGTCGGTGCTCGTGTTCATGTTCATCGGCGTGTATGCCGTCAGCATCGTGCTGGAGCGCACGACCGTGCTGGGTCGATGGTTCTACGCCATCGGGGGCAACGCCGAGGCGGCCCGCCTGGCGGGCCTGCCCATCCGGCGGGTGCAGTATTCGCTCTACATCGCGTCGGGGCTGTCGGCGTCGGTCGGCGGTGTGCTGCTGACGGGGATCCTGCAGTCCGCCTCGCCGCGGGTCGGGGAGACGTTCCTGCTGTCGGTCGTCACGGCGGTCATTCTCGGGGGCGCCAGCCTGACCGGGGGCCGGGGGACGATCATCGGCACGCTGCTGGCCGTCGCGATCCTGGGTGTGCTGCAGAACGGCTTCTCGCTGCTGCTGCTCCCTTCCTCGGTCCAGACGATCGCGCTGGGCATCGCGCTCATCGTCGCGGTGGTGTTCGATGGCATGCTGCGCAGGATCGAGCGGCGGTCATGACCGGCGGATCGGTATCCGTGCCCGTCGTGCAGGTCGAGAACCTCGTCAAGCGGTTCGGCGCCATCGAAGCGCTCAAGGGTGTCTCGTTCGAGCTGGGCCGGGGCGAGATCCTGGGCCTGGTGGGCGACAACGGCGCCGGGAAGTCGACCCTTCTGAAGATCATCTCCGGCGCCCTGGATCCAACCTCGGGCTCGGTGAAGCTGAATGGTGAGCACCTCGAGTTCGGGAATCCCGCCCAGCAGCGGCAGGCGGGCATCGAGGCCGTCTACCAGGACCTCGGGCTCGTGGGGAACCTGGACGTGGCGGGGAACTTCTTCCTGGGCCGCGAGCTCCGCCTGCGAGACCATCGCAGCCCGCTGGCGTTCCTCAACAAGCGCGCCATGCGGTCCCAGGCCCGCGATGCCATCGCCAGGCTGCACATCACCATTCCCGGCTCGGTGGCGCAGAAGGTGAACAGCCTGTCCGGAGGCCAGCGCCAGGCCGTGGCCATCGCCCGGGCGGCGTTCTGGAAGCGCGAGCTGCTGCTCCTCGACGAGCCCACCGCGGCGCTCGGCGTGGAGGCGACCGCCGAGGTGGGCCACCTGATCATGAAGATCGCCAAGGAGGAGAACGTGCCGATCATCGTGGTGAGCCACGACATCTCCGAGGTGTTGAAGGTCGCCGACCACCTCGTTGTCCTGCGCCAGGGCGAGGTCGCCGCGCGACTGGTCGGTGCGGAGACCTCCGCGGCGGAGGTGGTTGGCTACATCACCGGCACGATCGCCCCCCGACCGGACCGAGGGGATGACTGAACCGTGTGGCAGTAATCTCGACAGCGCCGCACCCGAAGTGAGCCGAAGCTTTGAGGAGGACCGATGGGAGGGGAGGACTGATGGGATACGTGCTTGCCGTTGAATGGACCGCCAAGGCAGGTCGGGGTGATCGGGTTGCCGAGATCCAGAAGGAGTTCGCTCCGTTGGCTCGACAGGAGCCCGGTTGCAGGAAGTTCTTCGTCAGCCGGTCTGAAGATGACCCGGACCGGTTCTTTCTCTACGAGGAATACGACGACGAGGCGGCGTTCGACGCACACCTCCAGACCCCGCATTTTGATCGATTGATCCGAGGTGCCGCGCTGGACCTGCTTCAGGATTCCCAAAAAGGGATCTACGAGCCTCTCGACTGAGTGAACTCGCTCTGGTGGTGGAGGACCGACAGATGACTTCGGATATCCCCCGGGAGCCTTTCACCAGCGCACCCGTCGAGGGCGCGGCCTTCGTGTCGTTCCTCGAGGGTCCGGCTGCCGACGCGCGCGGGACGGTGTATTTCTCCGACATCCGGGGGAATCGGATCATGACGCTCACCACCGACGGCGTGCTCGGGGTGTTCCGCGAGGACGCGGGACGGGCGAACGGCAACGTCTTCGATCACCAGGGTCGCCTCGTGACGTGTGAGGGAGCCGAACACGGCCCCGGAGGCCGGAGACGGGTCACCCGAACCGATCCCACAACCGGTGAGGTCGAGGTGCTGGCGGACCGGTACGAGGGGAGACGCCTCAACAGTCCCAACGACGTAACGGTCGACACGCAGGGTCGGCTCTACTTCACCGATCCCCGGTACGACGCGGATCGATCCGATCTCGAGTTGGACGTCGAAGGCGTGTACCGCATCGACACGGACGGGACCGTCACCCGGATCATCGGGCAACCCGATGTCGAGAAGCCGAATGGCCTGGCGATCACGCCCGACGACCGGGTTCTCTATGTCATCGACTCCAACCATGCTGTGGGTGGCAGACGCATGGTGTGGGCGTTCGCCCTCGACGCCGGCGGGAACGCCGTCGATCGGTGGCCGGTGTACGACTTCGCCCCTGGCCGCGGGGGTGACGGCATGGAACTCGACGTGGCCGGCAACCTGTACGTGTGCGCCGGAATCCTGACCCAGCGGGGTCCGGGTGAGACCACGCTGAACCCCCCGGGCGTCTACGTGATCACACCGTCGGGCGAACTCGTCGAGCGGATCCCCATCCCCCAGGACGTGATCGCCAACTGCTGCTTCGGCGGGAGCGACAAGCGCACGCTCTACGTGACGGCGGGACATATGCTCTACAGGACCAGGGTGAGGATTCCCGGGTACCACGTCTACCCGGGCGAGGGGGGCCCATGACATCCACCATGCAATCCGCTGCCGCGCCGACCGCCGCCACCGGCCAACGGCTCCATCACATCGGTCTGACCGTCGCCGACCTGGAGGAATCACTGCGGTTCTGGGAGCAGTTGTTCGGCGTCACCGCCAACTCCCGGCGCCTGCTCGACCAGCCTCACATAGGCTCGATCGTCGGTCATCCGGGCGTGGCCATCGACGCCGCCTGGATCGACGTGCCGGGCAGCGATGCCGTGCTGGAGTTGGTGCACTATCTCAATCGCGACGGCACACCCATCGACGACGACACCATCAACGAGGGCAACGTGCACTTCTGCATGGAGGTCGATGACATGGACGCCATCTGGGCACGCGCCGTTGCGCTGGGTGCCCGTCCCCTCAGCGGCGCCCCGGTCGAAGTTCCGGCGGGTCCCGCGAAGGGTGCCAGGATCGTCTACATGCGCACGCTCGACGGGGCGACAATCGAGTTCATCCAACCGCCGTCCCGCTCCTGAGCGGATCGCGCCGGCGAGGACCGGTCCCCGGTGGTCCCGCAGCTTCGCGTCACCGTTGACCGATCGGTGTGCGACGGCAACGCCATGTGCGGCCTGATCGCGCCGCACACCTTCGATCTCGATGAAGCCCACAAGGCAACGGTGATCGACCCGCAGGGGGACGCCGCCGAGCTCGTTCTGGAGGCGGCCGCCAACTGCCCGGTCCGGGCGATCTCGGTTGCCGATGCCGCGACCGGTGCGCGGCTCTATCCGTGACCCCGAAGGCCCGCCCCGACTTCGATCTGCTGCGCCGCGTGGCGATCGCGGTACGGCGGGCGGTGATCGGTGCGGTCCACCACGCCGGTGCCGGCCACGTCGGCGGGCCGCTGTCGGCCACCGATCTGCTCTCCGTGTTGTACTTCCACGAACTCCGGATCGATCCGGCGGATCCGTCCTGGCCGGACCGGGACCGGTTCATCTTCTCCAAGGGCCACTCGTCGATCGCCCTGTACGCCACGCTCGCCGAGCGGGGGTATTTCCCCACCGGGGAACTGCTGACCTTCGACCAGTCCGGCTCCCGCCTGCAAGGTCATCCCGACATGCTCGTGACCCCGGGCGTCGACATGTCGACCGGCTCGCTGGGCCAGGGCCTGTCTCCGGGGTTGGGGATGGCGCTCGCCGCCAGGCTCGCCGACAAGGACTACCGGACCTACGTCATGATCGGCGACGGCGAGGCCCAGGAGGGACAGATCTGGGAGGCCTCGATGGTGGCAGCCCGCTATGCGGTCGACAATCTCTGCGCCATTCTGGACTGGAACGGTCTGCAGCAGTACGGCTGGGGGGAGGCCGGCGGGCAGCCCGAGGACCGCATGAATCCGTTGGAGGACCCGGCGGGGAAGTGGCGCGCCTTCGGCTGGCACGTCATCGAGTTGGACGGTCACGACCTCCGGGCGATCGTCGCCGCCCTGGAGGAGGCGAGATCGGTCACCGGCCGACCGACGATGCTGATCGCGCACACCGTCAAGGGCAAGGGCGTGTCGTTCATGGAGGGCGACTACCTGTGGCACGCCAAGCCGATCAGCGATGAGGAATGCGAGCTCGCTCTCGCCGAGCTCGGATCATGAGGCCGGCATGATCCGCCCCGCACCGGCCGGCCGGCGATGACCACCGGAGCCGCGGCGGGCAGCGAGATCCCGCTGCGCGTCGCCTTCGGGGAGGCGCTCGTCGAACTCGGCGCGGCGAACGACCGTGTGGTGGTTCTGGACGGGGATCTCGGCAACTCCACGCGGGTCGACATGTTCGCCGACGCCTTCCCCGACCGGTTCTTCCAGATGGGCATCGCCGAGCAGAACATGGCCGGCGTGGCGGCTGGACTGGCGTCGACCGGACTAATCCCGTTCGTGACGACGTTCGCGGCGTTCGCGACCAATCGTGACCTCGACCAGGTCCGCATGACGATCGGCCAGACCCGGTTGCATGCCGTCATCGTCGGCGGCTACTCGGGGATCCAGATCGGCCGGGCGGGCAAGACGCACCAGGCCATCGAGGATCTGGCGGTGTTCAGGACCATGCCCAACATGACGGTGCTCGCCCCCGCCGACGCAACCGAGACCCGCAAGGCGACCTTCGCAGCCGCCGAGGGTGTGGCCGGCCCGGTGTACATGAGGCTGACCCGCGACGCCAGCCCCGTGCTGTTCGGCGACGACCACGAGTTCCACGTCGGCCGTGGCGTCGTGATGCGACGGGGATCCGATGTGGCCCTCATCAGCACCGGCGTGCAGACGACCCGCACGGCCACGGCCGCCGATCTCCTGGAGGCCGAGGGCGTCAGCGTGCATCACCTCCACCTGCACACCGTCAAGCCCCTCGACGAGACGGCCGTCATCGAGGCCGCGGCGACCGGTGCCGTGGTGACCTGTGAGGACCACTCGATCATCGGCGGCCTCGGCGGGGCGGTGGCCGAGATCCTCGCGGAGCGCCACCCCACGCTGATGCGCCGGATCGGCGTGCGCGACGTCAACATCGAGTCGGCGCCCAATGAGGCGCTGCTGGAGCAGCACGGATTGACGCCAGGGCACATCGTCGCCGCGGCGAAGGAGATCCTCGGGACGTGGTAGAACTAGAGACGCGGGGGGTTTGAGTCTTCGGGCTCACGAGGTTGCTCCCGGTGGGGGAAAGACGGAGGTCGACGATGTCGAAGCAGAGTCTGGTCATGAAGGTGACCGATGTACCGATGCTGGAGATGGCGAACGGCAAGTTCCGCGACGTCTTCCAGATCACGGACGAGACGTTCGGCCCGGGCACCAAGATCTCCGCAGGTCAGGTGTGGCTCGCACCCGGCAACACCGAGGGCCATGTGGACGTGCACGACCAGGACGAGGCGTTCTACATCATCTCGGGACGCGCCCAGTACTACGCCGATGGAGAGCTCATCGACGTGGAGCCGGGGGACACGGTCTATTGTCCCGCGGGCACCGAGCACACCTTCTACACGGGCGACGAGATGCTGCACATCTTCTGGCTGATCGCCGGCGAGTGGTCGACCGACCTGGCCGACATCAAGGAAGAGGTGGGGGACTGGGTCGAGGTGGACGGCACGACGGGCTGGCACCTCGGCTGATCCCGCTCGTCGTTCCGGCGAGGGTCGGACCCCACCGCCCAGCGGACCGATCCGAACCGACGACGGACCGCCCGGAACACTCCGGTCATGCCCAGCTACGAACTCCACGGCAAGGGCGCCATCGTGACCGGTGGCGGCCGCAACATCGGCCGCGGGATCGTGCACCGGCTGGCAGCGGAGGGCGCCGCGGTGGCGATCGCCGACATCGATGCCGCCGCCGGCGAGGCGGTGGCCGCCGAGATTGAGGGCGCCGGCGGCCGGGCGATCTCCGTGCCGACCGACGTCACCGACCGGTCGCAGGTGGATCGGATGGTGGCAGGGACGGTCTCGGCCTTCGGCTCTCTGGACATCATGGTCAACAACTCGGGCGTGCTGAGCACGTGCCCGGCCATCGACATCGCCGAGGACGACTGGGATCGCCACTTCGCGGTCAACACCAAGGGCGTCCTGTTCTGCTCGCAGGCCGCCGCCCACCGGATGATCGATCAGGGCCACGGGGGCAGGATCATCACCATCGTCTCCACTGCCGGCGTTCTCCCGTCGTTCCGCGACACCTTCGTCGCGGCCTACGTGGCCAGCAAGCACGCCACCATGGGGCTCATCAAGCAGATGGGCCAGGAGATCGCGCCGCACGGCATTCTCATGAACGCCGTGTTCCCCGGCATCGTGGACACGGACATGCTGCGCGCCATTCACCGCGACGTCGCCGCCGACACCGGGGAGACGTACGAGGACGTGCGCCGGCGAGTGCTCGACCTGATCCCCGTCGGGCGGTACCAGACGCCCGACGACGTGGCGAAAATGGTCGCATTCCTGGCCTCGGCCGATGCCGACTATTCCGTCGGCCAGGCCTTCGATGCGAATGGGGGAGCGTTCTTCTGGTAGCGGCCGGAGCGCCGGCGTGCCCGACGAGAGACTGCGGAGTAGCGCTGTGAATTCCGTTCCGTCATTCCGGCGGAGGCCGGAATCCACGGTCCGGCGTCCCGATTTCCACCTGCGGACCGATCACTGAGCAGACTCCTACAGCAGGTGGCCGCCGTCGACAACCAAGGGGTGCCCCGTCACGAAGGACGCCTCGTCGGAGCAGAGCCAGACGACGGCGTCGGCGATCTCCGCCGGCTCACCGAGCCGCCCCATGGGATGCCGGGAAACCGCGGCTCTTTCGGCCCCGGGGTCTCCGTCGAGGAAGAACTCGGTCATCGGCGTGCGGATGACGCCGGGGCAGACGGCGTTGATCCGGATGCCGTGCTCGGAGTACTCCAGGGCCGCCGTCTTCGTCAGCCCGATCACCGCGTGTTTGGCCGCCACGTACGCCGATTCGCCGGGTAGCCCGATGAAGCCCGCCACCGACGACGTGTTCACGATCGCGCCGGCGCCCTGCCGCACCATGTGACGTAACTCGTACTTCATGCAGAGGAACATCGAGGCCTGCGTCACGCGTGTGACGCTCTCGAAGACGTCCTCCGGATACTCGTGGATCGGCGCGCGGGTACCAAGATTGCCCACGTTGTTGTGCGCGAAGTCCAGCCCGCCGAGCCTCTCGACGGTGTTGGCGACCATCCGCTCCACGTCGGCCGAGTTCGTCACGTCGGCCTCGATCGGCAGTGCGTCGGCGCCATGCTGCCCGACCATCTCGACGGTGCGGGCGGCGGAGGGACCATCGATGTCCACGACGGCCACGCGGGCTCCCGCGGCGGCAAAGGCGAGAGCGCTGGCCTGGCCGATCCCGAGCCCGGCTCCCGTCACGAGGGCGACTTTCCCAGTGAAATCGGCCATGCGGAGAGCCTCTCGTTCGGGTGGTCTCACCCCCGGCGATGGACGTCATACCCACGATAGCCGTGCGCATTGTGGCAGTTCGGAGGCCTCCGCAGCTTGTCGAAACCGGTGTGTGCCGCGCTTGCGGAGCGCTGGCGGCGGGTAGGCCAACAGGGGTAGGGTTTGGCGCGCTCGCGGCATCGAGATCGTCATGCCGGGGGGCGAAGGGGGGAGGGTCATAGCGCTATGACTCTGCGCCGGCTGATCCTGGCTCTGGCACTGACGGTGTCGCTCGCCGCCGCGGCCTGCTCGGACGACGACGGCGTGGCGCCCGCACGCGGCTGGGAGGATCCGGAAGGCAACATGCTCGCCTTCTCCAACGTCGCCACGACCGCCGGCATCGAGTTGGTTCGCGAACTACCGCCCCCGCCGGCGCCGCCCGAAGGAGCCGAGGGGACACCCTCCGAACCGCAGGGCATGCCGGACCTCATGGATCCCGCGGTCAACGCCAAGGCGACGCTGGCGATGCGAGGAGGAGCGGCTGTGCTGGACTTCGACCGGGACGGTTGGCAGGACCTCTTCGTGGTCGGCGCCGACGCCGGCCCCGACCGCCTCTACCGGAACAACGGCGACGGGACGTTCTCGGAAGTGGGGGCGCAGGCGGGGGTCGCTCTGGAGCATCTCGGCTCGGGTGCGGCGGCGGCCGACTTCGACGGCGACGGGTGGACCGACCTGCACGTCACCAGCCACGGTACCGGTGACGCCGCGGCTCCGGGACACCACCGGCTGTACCGCAATCGCGGCGACGGCACGTTCGAGGAGGTCGCCGGTCGGGCCGGGGTGGCGACCACCAGCGCGACCATGGGGGACGGTTTCGGATCGGCGTTCGGGGATATCGACCTGGACGGCGACCTGGACCTGCTGGTCACGGGCTGGCAGGAGGGCTCGCTCGGCAACCGGCTGTTCATCAACAACGGCGACGGCACGTTCAGCGACGCGACCGAAGCCGCCGGCATCACCGACGACGGCATCCGCGGCTTTGCGCCCTGCCTTGCCGACATGACCGGCGACCGCTATCCGGAGGCTCTCATCGCCGCCGACTTCGGCACCAGCAGGTACTTCGTCAACAACGGTGACGGCACCTTCAGCGACCGGACCGCGGCATCGGGGGTGGACGAGACGTGGGCCGGCATGGGCGGCACGGTGGCCGACTTCGACGGTGACGGGCACCTGGACTGGTACGTGACCGCCATCTTCGACGAGTTCGGCCTGGGCTACGGGGACGGCAACAAGCTCTACATCAACCGTGGCGCCGGCACCTTCGAGGAGTCCGCGGCACCGGCGGGCGTCGACGACGGCGGCTGGGGATGGGGGACGGCCGGTGTGGACCTCAACCACGACGGCATGGTCGACATCATCGAGACCAACGGCTGGATGCGCGAGGAGTACCAGGGTGAACGCGCCAAGCTCTGGATCAACCTCGGGGACGGCACGTTCACCGACGTGGCCACACCCGCCGAGTTGACCTACGACATCCAGGGCCTCGGCCTCCTGTACTTCGACTTCGACGAGGACGGCGACCAGGACCTGGCGCTGACCTCACCGGCCGGCGACTTCCGCCTGTACCGCAACGACCTCAGCGGTGAGGCGGCCAACTGGCTGCGGGTGTTCCTCGACACCACGGGCGCGCCCGGCATCGCGCCGCACGGGCTGGGCAGCCGGGTGACGGTGTCGGCCGGTGACGTGGAGATCCACCGCTGGATCGTCTCGTGCGCGCACTACCTCACCAGCAGCGAACCGTCGGCGCACTTCGGACTCGGCGATGCGGACGAGGTCGACGAGTTGCGCGTCGAGTGGCCCGACGGGTCGGTGACGGTGATGACCGACGTCGACGCCAACCAGACGCTGACCGTCTCGCCCGGCTGAGGCACCGGCCGGCCTCCAGGGAGCCGATCATGGAAACGATCGACGAGCAACTCGTCTCGAGACCGTTCATGGAGGATCCGTACCCGGTCTACCGGCGGCTGCAGGAGGAGGCGCCGGTGTACTGGAGCGATGCGTGGGACTGCTGGCTGCTCACCCGCTTCGCGCACGTGGATGCGGCCATCCGCAGTCCGGCCTCCTTCCAGAACCGCGTCTATGCCACGTGGATGGAGATGATTCCCGCCGAGAATCGCCAGGAGCTGTCGTCGTTCGCGGACTACTGGACGACCAGCGGCTTCAGCCAGCAGGACCCGCCCGACCACACCCGGATCCGTCGAATTGTGGCGAAGGCCCTCACCCCCGACGCCCTCGCTGCGATGCGGCGGCGCGTCGAGGCATTGGCCGACTCCCTGCTCGACGAGGTCACCGAGAGTGGGCGCACCGACCTGCCGCCGGACTTCGCCGTGCCGCTGCCCGCCATCGCCGTTTGTGAGTTGGTGGGGTTGCCTCCCGAGGAGCGGGTGCAATTCAGGGAGTGGACGAACCAGTACATGGAGTTCCTGGGGCCGGGCGGCCTCGACGTGGACGTCATGCGGAGGAGCCAGGCGGGTTTGATGGCCCTGCGCGGCTGGCTGCTGGATCTTCTCGAGGAGCGCCGGGCCAACCCGGCGGGGGACGTGCTGTCCAGCCTCGTCGCCGCCGACGAGGCCGGCGACGTGATGAGCGCGGACGAGCTGGTCTCCACGTGCGTCGATCTCGTGACGGGCGGGGACGACACCACCACGAACATGCTCGGCAACGGCATGATGGCGCTGCTCCGGCATCCGGACCAGTTGGAGTTGTTGCGCGACGATCCCGGCCTCATCAAGGACGCCGTTGAGGAACTCGTGCGGTACGAGTGCCCGTTCCAGATGGTGTTCCGGCTGACGACCACCGACGTCGAGATCGACGGCACCGTGATTCCCGAGGGGCAGGTGGTGCGCCTCATTCTCGGTGCGGCCAACCGCGACCCCGAGCAGTTCGAGAACCCCGACAGCATCGACATCGGGCGCGGCCACACCCGCCATCTCGGCTTCGGATTCGGGACGCACTATTGCGTCGGTCAGGTGCTGGCGAGGTCCGAGTTGCAGGTCTCCTTCGAGCGGTTGGTGCAACGGCTCCCGAACGTCCGCCTGGCCGGAACGCCGGTGCGCCTCCCCAGCGTGGGCCCGCGCGGGTTCACGTCACTGCCGCTCGCCTTCGATCCGACGCCGCGCACCGCCGTCCTCTAGCCGGGGCAGCACCTCGCGCCGCAGGCGCACCATCGATTCGGCGTCGTGCGGGTAGGGGAACCCGCAGATGATGTGGCGGAACCCCAACCGCACCATCGGTTCGAGCTTCTCGAACACGTCGTCGGGTGTTCCCACGGGCTGCTCCGGCCAGACCGGGGCGTCGCCGTTGCGTTTGCGCATCTCGGCGTAGACACGGTCGGCCTCGCGACGGGTGTCGCGGATGATCACGACCCTTATCTCCGTGGTCCGGGCGATCTCGGTCTCGTCGCGACCCACGTTCGCGCAGTGCTCCCGCAGGATCCGATCCTTGCGCGCCAGGGCGTCCGCCCCCTGATGGAATCCGAAGTTGCAGGCGTCACCGTAGGTGGCGACGAGCTTCAACGTCACGCGCTCGCCGTCGCCGGCCACCATGATCGGTATGCGCTCCTGAACCGGCCGGGGGTCGTTGCGTGCATCGGTCGGTCGGTAGCGGCCGCCGGTGGCTCCGGCCGGCTCGCCGGCGAGCATGGATCGCAGCAGCGGCAGGGCCTCGCCCAGCCAACCGAGTCGCTCACCGGGGCCGGCCCCGAACTCGAAGCCGTAGCCGGTGTGCTCCTCCTCGAACCAGCCGGCGCCGATGCCGAGGAAGGCTCGTCCGGCGCTGATGTGGTCCAGCGTGGTGATCATCTTGGCGAGGAGTGTCGGCTCCCGGAAAGTGTTGGCCGTGGCCAGCAGCCCGAGCCGGACCCGGGATGTCGCCTGCGCCCAGGCGGCGAGGCTCAGGTAGCCCTCGAAGACCGGGCCCTGTTCACCGACGCACGCCAGGACGTGGTCCGACGTCGAGAGCGTGTCGTAGCCCAGGTCGTCGGCGCGGACCGCCGCCTCGAGCAGGTCGCCCCACGTCGTGTGCATGCTCCACAGGTTGACGCCCAGAAGCACCCGCTCGGGATCCTGCCAGAGTGCCGGTCGGGTGGCGGCTCCCGCCACGGGATCAGGCGCCGGTCAACCGGGCTGCACGAATGTTCCGCAGGCCGTCGATGAAGATCGCGAACAGGATGACGAGGCCGTTGGCCACCGGGATCCACTTGCCCTCGACGTTGGAGATGTTGAGGGCGTTCGTGATGGTGCCCATCAGCAGCAACCCGCCGAACACGCCGAAGATCTTGCCCCGGCCGCCGCCCAATGAGACGCCGCCGATCACGGCCGCGGCGAAGGAGGTGAACAGTGCGTCGGCGGAGATCCCGGCCTGGGCGGCGCCGAGCCTTCCGACCAGCAGCCACGCGGCGATCCCGCACAGGAGGCCCGACACCACGTACGCGCCGATGATGACGTTTCCGTCGTTGATGCCGGCCGCCCGGGCAGCGTCGCGGTTGCTGCCGACGGCATAGATCCGCCGTCCGTACACAGTGCGCGTGAGCACGTAGTGGAAGACGACGAAGACGAGGACGAGGAAGATCGCCGAGATCGGGAACTTCAGATCCTCCCCGATGTCGATCCGGGTCTTGCCCAGCCAGCGAAAGGCCTCGGGGATCGTGGTGAGCTGCCGACCGACGCCCACGACGAGCGTGAGCCCGTACAGGAGGATGGACATGCCGAGCGTCACCATGAAGTTGTTCATCCGGAGCTTCACGATGAGCAGGCCGTTGGCGAGGCCCACCGCGGTGCAGACGATGAGCAGGATCGGCAGGACGGCACCCGTGGACCATCCCCGTCCGCCGAGGTTCAACTGATCGGGTGTGCCCTCGCCGAGGATGGTTACCGGGGAGATCAGGACGCCCGCCAGGACGGCACCGAAGACCATGTTGGCCTCGGTGCTCAAGTCGAAGTTCCGGGTCAGCAGCACCACGGTCTGAGCCAGGACGAGCATGCCCAGGGAGGAAACCGCGGCGCCGAGGTTGAGGATGTTCTGGAGGATTTCGAACTGGGTCAGCAGCGACGCGGCGAGGACCGCGATCGCCAGCAGGACCCACACGGAGTTGTTGTCCAGGAAACTCAGAAGCCGTCGCCAGGCGTTGAGTTCGACGTAGCTCTCGTCGTGGAGTTCGGCGGCACCCGGCGCCGGACCCTGATCGATGGCCATCGATAGTCCCCCCTATCGCACCCGGTATCGCAACCGGGCCTCCGTGGCGTTCCTCGACGCTCGCGCGCCTGCCGAGGTTGCCCCGGATCGGCGCCAGTATATGTCCAACCCCCGGAGGGCTGCTGAGCCCGGGGCGTGCCGGAGGAGCTCACGACGGCACGGCGCAGAGACTCCTCACGTTGTAGGGTTTCGGCAGTGTGGCTCTGACGCAGTCGTCGACCAGAGCGGCAGCACGGGGGGAACCGAATGACTGATCCGACTGGTTCTGTGGTCACCGACGGGGGAGTTGCCCCGGGCACCGATGCGCCGGTACTGGAGGCGGTCTCGATCAGCAAGTCGTTCGGGCCGGTGCGCGCGCTGCGAGACGTGAGCCTCGAGCTGCGCGCCGGCGAGGTGGTCGGGCTCCTGGGGGACAACGGAGCGGGGAAGTCGACCCTCATCAAGTGCATCTCCGGCACGTTCCAGCCCGATTCGGGACACATCAGCATGGGTGGGAGAGAGGTCCAGATCCGGAATCCCCAGGCGGCGCGCGAACTCGGCATCGAAACCGTCTACCAGGATCTGCAGCTCGTCGACGTGCTCGACGTTCCGGCGAATCTCTTCCTGAACCGCGAGGTCTACCGCAAGCTGCCGCCCGGTTTGCGGTGGATGCGCATCATGAACACGAAGCAGATGCTGCGCGAGGCGGAGGGCATCGTCTCACGTCTCCACATCCGGATCCCGTCACTGGCGTTGCCTGTCGAGGACATGTCGGGCGGGCAACGCCAGTCGGTGGCGGTGAGCAGGGCGGTGGCGTGGGGACGCCACGTGGTCCTGATGGACGAGCCGGTCGCTGCGCTCGGCGTGACACAGACGCAGTCGGTCCTGAGTCTCATCAGGACGTTGGGCGAGGAGGGCATGGCCGTCGTCTGCATCAGCCACAACATGCAGCACGTGATGGAGGTCTGCCACCGCGCCGTCGTTCTCTACCAGGGGCAGGTGACCGGAGATGTCGCCATCGCCGATGTCGAGCCGCGCGATCTGGTGGACCTCATCACGGGCGCCAGCCTCGCCGGGAGCAACTAGCTCCCGAACCACAGCCGGTCATCTCGACCGTCATCCCGGCGGAGAGCCTGCCCTGGGCTCGATCCGGGGCCGGGATCCACCGTTCAGCGGTCCGGTCTGCGTCGTCGGTGACCGGCTGACGCGCTTGCGGGCGGCCGTCGGGCCGCCCGCAAGGACTTGTTCTATGTGCCGATGCTAGCGATCGTCACATGAGGTCAGGCCGTTGGGCTCGCTCATGAAGCTGTTGCCGAACAGGGTCGGCTCGTTCGCCGTGTCCTGCGTGTACTCGATCAACTCCATGAAGTAGATCGGCCCGCCGCTTCCCTCGACCATGGCGACGTTGCCGCCTTCCAGGCCGGGGATGCTGACGGTCTCTCCAGGCTGTGGCGATTCGCCCGTCTCAAGGTAGTGCACGGCGATCTGGGCCATCTGGGCGGCCGCCAGGTCGGTCGGGTACGTCGTCCCGTAGTCCTGGAAGCCACAGCGGACCTCGTGCAGCGAGGAGTTGCAACCGTCGGTACCGAAGATCCCGATGTGACCGGGCTCGTCCTTCGGGACGTAGAGGTCGAGCGCCTCGAGAGCCGACCGCACCGATGGGGTGTAGTCGCAGTTGGAGTGGATGTAGATCGCGTCCGTGTCGGGATTCGCCGTGAACCAGTCGGTGGTGATGGTCCCCGCCTTCGCTGTGTCATAGTCGCCGTTGCGGACCGTGACCTCGATGTCCGGGTACTCATCCACGACCGAGTGGAATCCGGCGTTGCGGTCCTGTGCCTGGCTGGTGGTCATGAGACCGGTGATCTCCAGCACCGTGCCCTGGGGCCCACCGTTCTTCTCGGTGAGGTACTCCACGAGCTTGTGCCCGTTGAGGACGCCGGCGTCGTACACCGGAATGGTCAGCGTGTAGAGCTGCTCCTGGCCGACATCGGGAATGTTGCCGAAGAACGACCCGACGGGAACTCCCGCCGCGTTGGCGTCCTTGATCTTCTCGGCCATCGCATCCACGTCCGCCGGGTAGATCAAGATGATGTCGACGTCTTGGGCGATGAACTGATCGATGCAGTTGGACTGGTCGACCGCCGTGGCCTTACCACTGCAGTAGACGTGCTTCATGCCGGCGCCCTCGACGGTGTTCTTCACCTGATTGTCGAAGGCCACGTTCAGGTCGTTGGTCGGGTCGGTGTACGGCGTCCAGGCGACCACGAACTGCTCGCCGTTGTTGGGCGTGGGTACGCCCGACGGAGCCTCCGCAGGAGCGGGTGGGGGTTCCGGTGGCGGTTCGGGTGGGGGTTCCGGTGGCGCCTCCGTCGGAGCCGGTGCCGGCGGCGGAGCGGCCGCCGTTTCGTCGTCATCGCCGCCGCACGATGCGGCCACGAGAACGATCGCGAGCAACAAAAAGAGCAGGCTTCGTGCCCTCATGAGAATCCCCCCTGGATGGTGTGGCGTCGCCACTGATCGGCACGCCTGAACGCCGAGACGTCCTCCCCGTCTCCGCACGTCAGAGCATAATGGCGCAGGTCAACGGCGGTCAATCGGGGGTCTGTGCCTGACGAGGCTCGGGAGGTCCCCGAAAGCGGCCGAGCCGCGGTCTACGCGGTGGCGGGGATGACCCCTTCAGATGCTCTCGATCCCGATCTCCTGTGCGAACGCGTCGAGTTGGGACGCCACCGTTGCGTCCAGCGGGATGCCGTTGCGGATGCGGTGGCGCCGAGTGTTCCACTCGGGTTCGCCGGGCACGAGAATCGAGTCGGTGCCTTCCGCGAGCGGTGTCTCCTTCATGTAGGTCACCAGCCGATCTGCTTCTGCCTTGAACTCGTCGGGGTCGGCGAACGCTGCGAGGTTGATCGCCATCGCCAGATGGCCCGATCCCCACGAGTCGAGCATGGAGGAGCCTGCCTCGAGGAATGCTCTCGGCATCTCGACCGACAGGTTCGCTCCCGGCAGCACGGAGGCGAGGATCTCGGTCACGAGAGCGATGCCGTAGCCCTTGTAGCCGGCCATCGGCACCACGGAGCCGCGCATTGCCGCAGCGGCGTCACGGGTCGGGACACCGCGCTCGTCGATCGCCCATCCTTCTGGGATCGGCTCCCCGCGATCAGCGTGCATGCGGACCTTGCCACGGGCGACCTGGGAGGACGCCATGTCCAGGACGATCGGGTCACCGGTCTGCCTCGGAATGGCATATGCGAAGGGTGCGTTGCCCATACGCGGCTCGCGGCCACCGTGCGGTGCCATGATCGCGGGACCGTTGCTGGTGAAGTACCCGATCATGTGTTGGCGCGCGGCTCCCAGCACGTGGGTGGCCAGCATGCCAGTGTGGTTGCTGTTGCGGACGGCGACGACGCCGACACCGTGCCTGCGGGCGAGTTCGACAGCCCGATCCGCTGCGATCTGGCCGACCACCACTCCGTGGCCGTTGTCGCCGTCAAGGAGAGCGGTTGCGCCGAACTGCCGAACGGCCTCGACGTGAGGTCTCGGATTGACGACGCCGGTCAGGAGTGCCCGCACGTAAGGCGGCACGCGCACCACCCCATGTGACAAGTGCCCGCGGAGATCGGCCTCGACAAGTCCATCGACGAAGCGGACGATGTCCTCGTCGGGCATGCCGGCGAAGGTTGCCGCCCGACCGACAAACGCCCGGGCGTGACCCACCGCCACCGTGCGCCCGTCGCTCGATTCTGATGACATCCGCACTGCCCCCGAGATCGGTCGCTTTCGACACTACCGCCTGTCGCCGGCGCCGCTCATAGGCTGGGGTGGTGAGTGGTGGGAGCGACTTCGACCTTGCGGCGGTACTCAGCCGGAAGCTGGGTGCCGAGCGGGGGAAGTGGGCACTGCGGCGCGTCAACAAGGCCGCTGACGCCTTCGCCCGGGAGTACCACCAGGACGCGCTGTCGCAGCTGAAGCCGGTGATGGAGACCGAGGCCGCCGATGTGGCCGAGGTGCGCGAACTCCACGGGCTGGTTCTGTACCGGCTGGGCCGCTGGCGGGCCGCGGCCAGGGCGCTCGAGGCCTTCGCGAGCCTCAGCCGCAGCTGCGAGCAGGCGCCGGTGCTGGCCGACTGCTACCGGGCGATGGAACGCTGGGACAGGGTCGACGAGGTCTGGGACGAGTTGCGGCGCGAGAGCCCGTCGGCCGCACTGGTCGTCGAGGGTCGCATCGTGGCCGCCGGCGCGCTCGCCGACCGAGGTCTTCTCGCCGAGGCCGTCGCCCTGCTCGCCGACGGCTGGCGCACGCCCCGAAACCCGCAGGAGTTTCACCTGCGACGGGCCTATGCCCTCGCCGACCTCTACGACCGGGGCGGCGACCTGCCCGCCGCGCGCCGGCTGTTCGCCTGGATCGAGCGCCACTCTCCCGGGTTCGCCGACACCACCGACCGCCTGGCCGACCTGACGTCCTGAGTGGAGGCCCCGTGGATTCCGGCCCCGGACCCGGTCCGGGCAGGCAATTTGCCCGAACGACGGTCGCTTGCGCCGGGCCGCCGTGCCCTTGGATTCCGGCGTTTGCCGGAATGATGGTCGACCATCCCGGAAGGACGGATCCGGGGTCAGCGAATTGGCGCCGCGGCAGGTGGCTGTGGGGGTAGGGTCGCAACACGGGGTCGTATCGCGGCCGGCCCCGCTTGAGTACGCCATCCGACGACACAGGAGCCGCTCGATGCGAGACGTCGCAGCCCTCTTGGGCGACGACGCCGAGTACCTGCTCGGCCACGCCGCCAAGGCCATACCCGCGGAAGACCTCCACCTGCCCGGGCCCGATTTCGTGGACCGCATCACCAGCACCACCGACCGCTCGCCGCAGGTGTTGCGCAACCTGCAGTCGCTGTTCGACCACGGCCGCCTCGCCGGCACGGGCTACGTGTCGATCCTGCCGGTCGACCAGGGCATCGAGCATTCCGCAGCAGCCTCCTTCGCCCCCAACCCCGCCTACTTCGATCCGGAGAACATCGTGCGCCTCGCCGTCGAGGGCGGCTGCAATGCGGTGGCGTCGACCTTCGGGGTGCTGGGTGCGGTGTCGCGGCGCTGGGCGCACCGCATCCCCTTCATCGTGAAGCTGAACCACAACGAGTTGCTCAGCCACCCCAACACCTACGACCAGGTGGCCTTCGGCAGCGTCCGGCGGGCGCACGAACTGGGCGCCGCCGGCGTCGGCGCCACCATCTATTTCGGGTCGGCGGAGTCTCGCCGCCAGATCGTCGAGATCAGCGAGGCATTCGAGCAGGCGCACCGCCTCGGCATGTTCTGCGTGCTCTGGTGCTACCTGCGAAGCGGTGCCTTCAAGGTGGACGGCGTCGACTACCACGGCGCCGCCGACCTCACCGGCCAGGCCAACCACCTGGGCGTCACGATCCAGGCCGACATCGTCAAGCAGAAGCTGCCCGAGAACAACGGCGGGTACCAGGCGGTGGGTTTCGGTCGCACCAGCCCGCTGGTGTACAGCGACCTCACCTCCGACCATCCCATCGACCTCACCCGCTGGCAGGTCGCCAACTGCTACATGGGCCGGGTGGGCCTCATCAACTCCGGTGGTGCCAGCTCGGGGGCCGACGACCTCGCCGAGGCGGTGCGCACCGCCGTCATCAACAAGCGCGCCGGCGGCACCGGCCTCATCAGCGGTCGCAAGGCCTTCCAGCGCCCTATGCCCGACGGCGTGGAGCTGCTCGCCGCCATCCAGGACGTGTATCTCGACGCCTCGGTCGGCGTGGCGTAGGCAGCTGCCGGGCCGTTGACGGCTACTGCAGCCGCTCCCGCCCGGCCATGGATTCCGGCCTGCGCCGGAATGAGGCATGTGGCGACCGGTATGTCGGATGTGGCGGCCGGTGTGTCCTACTGTGGCCGTGGTGCAGCCTTCCCGCCGTTCGGTCTGTGAATAGCGTCACACTTCCCGTCGACAGCGCCCCGGGACGGGCTCCGGGGCGCATCCGGGCACACGTCCCCTCGGCCGCTTCGCTAGATTCGAAGTCCGGTCGGGTACGGCCTGCCGCGCCCTGCCGGCGACCATTGAACATCTGAGGGAACTCACGTGACCGACACTGCCACCCAACCGGCCGCGCCCCGGTCCGTCGAGGATCTGGAACGCCTGGTCATCCGATTCGCCGGCGACTCAGGCGACGGCATGCAGCTCACCGGTGACCGCTTCACCAGTGCCAGTGCCCTCTTCGGCAACGACCTTGCCACACTGCCGGACTTCCCCGCCGAGATCAGGGCGCCCGCGGGCACCCTGCACGGCGTCTCGGCGTTCCAGGTGCAGGTCGCCAGCGAGACGGTGACGACTCCCGGCGACGCCCCCACCGTGCTCGTGGCCATGAACCCGGCGGCGCTGCGCAGCGAGTTGGAGCGCCTCGAGCCCGGCGGCACGGTGATCATCAACTCCGACGCCTTCGAGGAGCGGAACCTCGACAAGGCGGGCTACACCGGCGACCCGCTCACCGACGGCACGCTCGACCACTACACCACCTACCTGGTGCCCATGACGAGCCTCACCAAGCAGGTGTGCAAGGAGTTGGGCGTGAAGCCCCGCGACGCCGAGCGCAGCAAGAACTTCTTCGCTCTTGGCGTCGTCAGCTGGCTCTTCGGCCGGCCCGTCGAGCCCACCCTCGAGTGGATCGGTGTGAAGTTCGGCAAGCGGGAGCTGGTGGCCGCCGCCAACACCGCCGCCTTCAAGGCGGGGCACGCCTTCGGCGAGACCGCCGAGATGTTCCACTCCACCTACAAGGTCCGCCCGGCCCGACTCGAGCCCGGCACCTACACCAGCATCAACGGCAACACCGCGCTGTCGTGGGGGCTGATCGCCGCCGCGCAGCAGGCCAAGCTGCCGCTGTTCCTGGCCTCGTATCCCATCACGCCGGCGTCCGACGTGCTGCACGAGCTGTCGGGTCGCAAGAACTTCGGGATTCGCACCTTCCAGGCCGAGGACGAGATCGCCGCGGTCTGCGCCGCCGTCGGCGCGTCCTTCGGGGGCCACATCGGCGTGACGACCACCAGCGGCCCGGGGCTCGCGCTCAAGGCCGAGACCATCGGCCTGGCGCTCAGCATCGAGTTGCCGCTCGTCGTCATCGACATCCAGCGCGGCGGACCTTCCACGGGCCTGCCCACCAAGACCGAGGCATCGGACCTGAACCTCGCCCTGTACGGGCGCCACGGCGAGGCCCCGCTGCCGGTGGTGGCGGCCTACAGCCCGTCGCAGTGCTTCTTCGCCGCCATCGAGGCCGTACGGCTCGCCCTGAAATACCGCACGCCGGTGGTGCTGCTCTCCGACGGTTACCTGGCCAACGGCTCCGAGCCCTGGCTCCTGCCGGACCTCGACGAACTGCCCGACATCAGCGTGGACTTCGCGACCCAGCACAACGACACCGACGGCGAGGGCAATCCGGTCTTCCGCCCGTACCTGCGTGATCCGGAGACTCTGGCCCGCCCGTGGGCGGTACCCGGCACGCCGCAACTCATGCACCGCGTCGGCGGGATCGAGAAGGAGGACGGCTCCGGCAACATCTCCTACAACCCCGCCAACCACGGCCTCATGACCCAACTGCGCGCCAAGAAGGTCGCCGGGATCGCCAACGACATGCCGCTGACGACGGTCGACAGCGACGGTCCGGCGGACGTTGCCGTGCTGTCGTGGGGGTCGGTCTGGGGGGCGGTGACGAGCGCCATCAGGCGGGTGCGTGCCGACGACGTGCGCGTCGACCACCTGCACCTCACGCACCTGAACCCGCTGCCCGCCGATCTGGGCGAGCTGCTCGGCCGCTACCGCAGGGTGGTGGTCCCGGAGATGAACCTGGGCCAGTTGGCCTCCGTTGTCCGATCCCACTACCTCATCGACGTGGAGTCGATCAACAAGGTGGAGGGTGTCCCGTTCACGGCGAGCGAGATCGTCGCCGCCATCGCAGGAGCCGTCGATGACGACTGACATGTCACCCACCCCGACCACGACCCGCGCCGACTGGACCAGCGATCAGGAACCCCGCTGGTGCCCCGGGTGCGGGGACTATTCCATCCTGTCGGCGATGCAGTTGCTGATGCCGGAGTTCGGCGTGAAGCCCGAGAACACGGTCTTCGTGTCGGGGATCGGCTGCGCCGCCCGCTTCCCCTACTACATGAACACCTACGGGATGCACGGCATCCACGGGCGCGCCCCGGCGCTGGCCACGGGCCTCGCCACCTGCCGCCCCGACCTGGACGTGTGGGTCGTCGGCGGTGACGGCGACATCCTCTCGATCGGCGGGAACCACCTGCTGCACGCGCTGCGCCGCAACATCAACATCAAGATCCTGCTGTTCAACAACCAGATCTACGGCCTCACCAAGGGCCAGTACTCGCCGACCAGCGAGATCGGCAAGATCACCAAGTCCACGCCGCTGGGTTCGATCGACGAGCCGCTCAACCCGCTCAGCGTGGCGCTGGGCGCCGAAGCCACCTTCGTGGCACGCACCCACGACATGGACCGCAACCACATGCAGGACATGTTCCGGCGCGCCTGGGAGCACACCGGCGCCGCCTTCGTGGAGGTCTACCAGAACTGCAACGTGTTCAACGACGGGGCGTTCGCCGAGATCACCAAGAAGGACAAGCGCTCGTCGATGCTGATCGGGCTGCAACACGGTGAGCCGATCCGCTTCGGCCCCGACATGGAGCGCGGGGTCATCATGAACCGGTCCGGCGAGCTGCAGGTCGTCGAGGTGGCCGACGTGGGCGAGGAGAACCTCCTGGTCCACGACGAGCGTGCCGAGACGCCGTCGCTGGCGTTCGCCCTGTCGCGGCTGTCCTCGGGACCGTTCATGCCGACCCCGATCGGCGTGTTCCGGGCACTCGAGGCGCCCGAGTACGCGTCGCAGGTCTCGCGGCAGTTGGCGTTCGCGCAGGACCGCAGCGGTCCCGGCGACCTGCACGACCTGCTGCGCTCCCGCGCCACCTGGGAAGTCGCCTGACGCCTCACCTGGGCTTTCAATTGGGGTCGCGTCCCGTCTGCCGTCATCGGGCCCCTCCCCGTCATTCCGGCGAAGGCCGGAATCCACGCCGCCGGGTGCGGCCGGCCGTCCGTGGAGTCTGACTCCGTGACGGCCGTGCGCAACGTCGTCGTCGACCTCGACGGGGTCATGTGGGTGGGGGAGCGGCCCGTGCCCGGGTCGGGCGATGGCGTGAACCGGCTCGTGGATGCCGGCTGCCGTGTTGTGTTCGTGACCAACATGTCGCGACTCACGGTGGCCCGCCAGCAGGAGCGCCTGGAGCGCTGCGAGGTGCGGCCGCCGATGCGGATCGTCACCTCGGCGGTTGCCGCGGCCTCGCTGCTGTCGCCGGGGGAGCGGGTGATGGTCTGCGGCGGTCCCGGTATCGCCGAGGCCGTCGAGAGTGTCGGCGCCGTCGTGGCTTGCTACGCCACCGGCGTCACCGACGACGCTGACGGCTCGCGGGACAGGGCTGTGGACGCGGTGGTCGTGGGAATGGATCCGGCGTTCGACTACGCCGCCTGCGGCCGGGCGATGCGTGCCGTGCGGGCCGGGGCGAGGCTCATCGGAACGAATCACGATCCGACATATCCCACGCCCGGCGGCCTCGAGGCCGGCGGGGGAGCCATCCTGGCGGCCGTCGCGGCGGCGGCCGAGACCGACCCGGTGATGGCCGGTAAACCCAACGAGGCGACCGTCTCGTGCCTTCGGGGCGCTCTGGGTGACGGGCCCGGCATCGTGATCGGCGACCGCCCCGACAGCGACGGGCTCCTCGCCGAGGCGCTGGGGTTCCACTTCGCGCTCGTCCTCAGCGGCGTCGTCACCACCGAGGACCTTCCGGTCTCGCCGGAGCCCGCACTCGTTGCCGCCGACCTGGCGGGCGTGGTCGACACCCTGTTCTAGGTCGAGGAGCCGCCCGGTGGCTTCGAGCAGGCGTCGCCGCCTCGACGTCGAACTCGTGCGGCGAGACCTTGCGTCCAGCCGAGAGGAGGCCCGTCGCCTGATCGAGGCGCGGTCTGTGACCGTCAACGGAGCGATCGCCGAGCGGTCTGCTCACGCGGTCCTGCCCGGCGACGCCCTCGAGGTGCTGCGGCGGGCGCGTTTCGTGAGCCGCGGGGGGGAGAAGCTCGACGGAGCCCTCGATGCTCTCGGCATCGAGGTGGAGGGACGGCGGTGCATCGATCTGGGGGCCTCGACGGGAGGCTTCACCGACTGCCTGCTGCAGCGGGGGGCCGGAAGCGTGGTTGCCGTCGATGTCGGCCGGGCGCAGCTGCACGAGCGCCTGGAGGCGTCGCCGCGGGTTGTGAGTCTGGAGGGCGTCAACGTGCGCCACCTGGAGCCTGCGGCGGCCGGCGGGCCGGCGGATGTCGTGGTGGCCGACCTGTCGTTCATCAGCCTTGGGTTGGTGATGGAGCGCCTGGCGGCGCTCACCGCGCCCGGAGGCGAGGTGGTGGCGCTCGTGAAGCCACAGTTCGAGGCGGGGCGCCGCGAGGCGTCGCGGGGCCGCGGCGTGATCCGCTCAGCGGAGGTGTGGCGCCGTGTGCTCGCTGACGTGGCCGATGCGGCGTCGGCGGAGGGGCTGGAGCCGCAGGGGGTCGTGCTCGCCGATCCACCGGGCGCCGGGGGAAACGCCGAGTTCTTCCTCCACTGCCGCCGATCACCGATGCCCGCCGCGTTCTCGACGGACGAGGCAACCGCATCGTTAACCGGCGCTGTCGAGGCCGCTGTGGAGGCGGCGGTCGAACGTGCTGCCGTAACCTGAGCCCGTGGCCACATTCGCCCTCGTCGTGCACCCGCGCCGCCCACCGGCGCACCGGCTGGCCCGCGAGATGGCCGCTTGGTTGCGGCAAGAGGGACATGAGGTTCGCCTACCCGGCCCCGACGCCTGTTCCGCCGACCTGGAGGCGCTGGCGTGCGCTGAGGAGGATGTGGCCGCTGTCGACCTGATCGTCAGTCTCGGCGGCGACGGCAGCATCCTGCGCGCCGTGCGTCTGGCGGCCGACGCCGGTGTGGCGGTGCTCGGTGTGAACTTCGGGCAACTGGCCTACCTGGCCGAGGTAGAGCCGGGCGACGCCCGGGCCGCGGTCAAGCGCTGGTTGGCCGGCGACTTCGACATCGTCGAGCGCATGCGCCTGGCGGTGCGGGTCACCAACGCCGACAACAACGAGCCGTCATCGCCCCTCGGCGCGCTCAACGAGGCGGTCGTCGAGAAGCTCGACCGGGGACGCAGCGTGCAACTCAGCCTCAGCGTCGATGGGCGCTTCCTCACCGCCTACCGGGCCGACGGCCTCATCGTGGCCTCACCGACCGGCTCGACGGCGTACTCGCTGACCGTGCGCGGCCCTATCCTGGCCCCCACGCATCAGGCGCTCGTCGTGACGCCCGTCTCGCCGCATTCGCTCTTCGACCGCTCGCTGGTCCTGCCGCCGGCCACCACGATCCGCATCGAGGTGCAGTCCGAGCAGCCTGCCGCCCTGGCGCTCGACGGTGACGTTTGCCGGGTGCTGCGACCCGGCGCTGTCGTGGAGTGCACCGCCTCGCCCTTGCCGGCCCGCTTGGTGACGTTCGGCGATCACCACTTCGATGACATCCTGAAGGCCAAGTTCGGCCTCGGGGACCGCTGAAACGCTGCTGCGGCACCGCCTGCCGCGGCGCAGGAGACCGCGGAGAGAGAACGTGCACAACACGCAGCGAACTGCAGCCGCCGCCGGGGTCCGGCCATGCTGACAGACCTCGTCGTCCGGAACATGGCGCTGATCGACGTGTTGGAGCTCGGTTTCGGCGCCGGCATGACGGTGCTGACCGGCGAGACCGGTGCCGGCAAGACGCTCCTCACCCAGGCGGTGGGCCTGCTGGCCGGTGGCCGCGCCCATCCCGGTCTGGTCCGGGCCGGCGCCACCGAGGCTGAGGTCGAGGGGCGTTTCGTCGACAGTGACGGCACCGAACTGGTCGTCCGGCGGGTGGTGCCGGCCGAGGGCCGGGCCCGCGCCTACCTCGACGGGCACTTGGCGGGAGTGCGCTCCCTGCAGGAAGCTGTCGGGGGCCGGGTGGACATCTGCGGCCAGCACAATCACCAGGCGCTGTTGCGCCCCGCGGTCCGGCGCGCTGCCCTCGACCGGTTCGCCGGCGTCGACACCTCGGCGCTCGCGGCGGCGCGCCGGCGCTGCGCCGAGCTCGAGGAGCGGCTGGCGGCACTCGGTGGCGACGAGCGGGCGCGAGCCCGCGAGATGGACGTGCTGGGGCATCAGGTGGCCACTCTGGCGGCGGCGAACCTGGACGACCCTGCCGAGGATGAGCATTTGGAGGCCGAGGAGCGCCTGCTGGCCGACGCCACGGCCGTGCGCGAGGCGGCCGCCGGAGCCTCCTACCTGCTCGGTGCCGACGGGCCCGGCGGGGAGGCTCTGGGAGACGCGTTGGGGCGACTCGAGGAGCGAGAGCCGCTCGCCGACGCCTGCGATCGTCTGAGCAGCCTGACGGAGGAGATCACGGACCTGGCAGCCGATCTGCGTCGCCTGGCGGAGGAAGTGCGGGAGGATCCGGCCCGGCTGGCGGAGATAGCGGAGCGCCGGGCGCTGCTCGCCGGGCTGCGCCGACGCTACGGGGCCACGCTGCATGACGTCATGGAGTACCGCGCCGAGGCGCAGCGCCGGCTGGAGCAGCTCCAGGACGCCGAAGGCATGGCGACCCGGCTGAGTGCCGAACTGGCGTCGGCCCGTGCAGCGGAACAGGCCGAGGCGGAGCGTCTTGGGTCACAGCGGCGCGCTGCGGCCCCGCGCCTCGGCGACGCCGTGACCGCCGAAGTGCGCAAGCTGGCGATGCCCAATGCCTCGGTGAGCCTGCGGGTCGGCGACGATCCCGGTGACGATGTCGATTACCTGCTTGCCGTGAATTCGGGCGTCGTACCGGCCCCGCTGGCACAGGTGGCCTCCGGCGGGGAACTCTCGCGGGCCATGCTGGCTCTGCACGTGGTGCTCATGGCGGCGCCGCCCACTGTGCTGCTCGACGAGGTCGATGCCGGCATCGGTGGCGAAGCGGGCCTTGCGGTCGGCCGCGCCCTGGCTCGCCTTGCCACTGGTCGGCAGACACTCGTGGTCACCCACCTTCCCCAGGTCGCCGCCTATGCCGACGCGCACGTCAGCCTCCGCAAGCTCGACGACGGCGCCGCCGCCCGGGTGGATTCAGAGACGCTCGACGAGGCGGGGCGCCTGATCGAGTTGGCTCGCATGCTGTCCGGGTCACCCCATAGCGGATCGGCTCGCGAGCATGCGGCGGAGCTCCTGGATCACGCCACCGTCGAGCGGCTCGCACCGGCCACGACATGACCATCGACGTGTGGTGCGCCAGGACGCGTGGGCAGGAGCAGCGGTGGTGCCGGGCGGGCCGCCGGTGAAGTAGGCTGGCATCCCGTGACGAAGCACATTTTCGTGACGGGTGGTGTGGCGAGTTCGTTGGGCAAGGGTCTGACGGCGTCTTCCCTGGGTGCACTGCTGAAAGCCCGCGGTCTGCGGGTGACGATGCAGAAACTGGATCCCTACCTCAACGTGGATCCGGGGACGATGAACCCCTACGAGCACGGCGAAGTGTTCGTCACCACCGACGGCGGCGAGACCGATCTGGACCTCGGCCACTACGAGAGATTCATCGACGAGAACCTCACCCAGGACTCCAACGCCACCACGGGGTCGATCTACTCGGCGGTGATCGAGGCCGAGCGGCGCGGCGACTATCTCGGCGGCACCGTCCAGGTCATCCCGCACATCACCGACGAGATCAAACGGCGGATCCTGGGGGTGGCCCGCCCCGACGTCGACGTGGCGATCACCGAGATCGGCGGCACCGTCGGCGACATCGAGATCCTGCCCTTCCTGGAGGCCATCCGGCAGGTCCGCCTCGACGTCGGGCGGCGCAACGTGTGCTACGTGCACGTCACGCTGGTTCCGCTCATCGGACCCACCGGCGAGCACAAGACCAAGCCCACCCAGCACTCGGTGACCGAGTTGCGAAGCCGGGGCATCCAACCCGACGTGATCGTGTGCCGCAGTGACACGGCGATCACCGATGATCTCAAGCGCAAGATCTCGAGCCTCTGTGACGTGCCGATGCCGGCGGTCGTCAACGCCGCCGACGCCGACAACATCTACGAACTGCCGCTGATCCTGCACGACGAGAGCCTGGATTCGGTCGTCGGCGAACTGCTGGAATTCGACGGGGCGCCCGATCTCCGGAGCTGGCAGGTCCTCAGCGAGCGGGTGCGGCAAGCGGAGAATGTGGTGCGAATCGGCCTGGTGGGCAAGTACGTCCGCCTCATCGACGCCTACCTGTCTGTCGCCGAGGCGCTGCGCCATGCCGGCTTGTCCCGCGGGGCCCGCGTGGAGATCGACTGGATCCCGGCAGAGGAGGTGGAGGGCCTGCTGGCGTCGGCGCGTCTGGCGAATCTCGAGGGCATCGTGATTCCCGGCGGGTTCGGCGAGCGGGGCATCGAGGGCAAGATCGCCGCCGCGGGCTACACCCGCGAGCGGGGGATCCCCTGCCTCGGACTCTGCCTGGGCATGCAGGTGATGACCGTCGAGTTCGCTCGCAACGAGTTGGGCCTCACCGGGGCGCACTCCACCGAATTCGACCCGCGCACGCCGCATCCGGTCATCTGCCTCATGGAGGAGCAGCGCAAGATCACCCACAAGGGCGGCACCATGCGGCTCGGCTCCTACGTGGCCAAGCTGCGCCCCGGCAGCAGGGTCGCCGAGATGTACGGCAGCGAGGTGGTCTCGGAGCGCCACCGCCATCGCTACGAGTTCAATCCCGACTATCGCGACACCATCGAGAGGGCCGGGCTGAGCTGCTCGGGCGTGTCTCCTGACGGCCTGCTCGTGGAGTTCGTGGAGTTGCGGGGGCATCCGTTCTGGGTGGGCACGCAGGCGCACCCCGAGTTCCAGAGCCGCCCCAACAGGCCGGCCCCGCTCTTCGCCGGCTTCATGGACGCCGCGCTCGACCGTGTGGAGGGTCGCAACCCGCACCTGCAGTTCAGCCACGAGGCTGCGGTCGCGGTGGAGGTGGTGTGAGCCGTCCGGCTCTGCCGGGCGAAGCCGAGGAGTATCTCGACTGGCTCGTGCTGACGAAGGGCCGGTCCCCGAACACGATCGACGCCTACCGCCGCGACCTGGGGGAATACCTGGCTTTCGGCTCCGACTCCGGCTGGAGCGCCGACGACGCCACTGCGGCCGATGTCCTGGCCTGGGTGCGGGCGCGCCTGGAATCGGGGCGGGCGCCGGCAACGGTGAAACGCGGTCTGACCACGGTGAGGAACTTCCATCGCTGGCTGGTGCTGGAGGAACTGCGGCCCGACGACCCCACGCTCACCGTCGAGTTGCCGCGGGTGCCGCGAGGGCTGCCGAAGGCGCTCAGCGAGGACGAGGCGGCCGCGCTGATGGCGGCCCCGCCGGGCGGGGGAGCGTTGGCCCGGCGCGATCGGGCCGTCCTCGAGACGCTCTACGGCACGGGCGTGCGGGTCTCGGAACTCGTCGGGTTGTCGCTCGGCGACGTCGATCTGCCGGCGGCGTCGATGCGTGTTCTCGGCAAGGGGTCGAAGGAGCGGGTCCTGCCGTTGGGACGCCTGGCGCGGGAGGCACTGGCGGAATGGCTGGCAGCGCCGGGCCGCGGTGAGATGGAGCCGGAGCGCTGGGCTTCCCGCTCCGACAGCGAAGCGGTGTTCCTGAACCGGCGGGGCACCAGGCTCAGCCGCCAGGGCGTCTACCAACTCGTGCGCCGCCACGGCGAGGCGGCCGGGATCACCTCGACGCTCACGCCGCACGTGCTGCGTCACAGCTTCGCGACGCACCTGCTCGACAACGGTGCCGACATCCGGGTGGTGCAGGAACTGCTGGGCCACGCCCGCGTCACGACCACGCAGATCTACACATCGGTCTCACGCGAGCGCCTGTTCCGCGTCTACGCCGCGGCGCACCCCCGCGCCCGCGCCGGAGTTGGTTGATCCCGGCGCGTCAGCCTCGCGGCAGGAACCCCATTGCCTCGCGAACCCGGGCCATCGTGGCGGCCGCCACCTCGCCGGCGGCGCCGGCCCCGGCTCGCAGCGCTCGCTGGGTCTCGCCGCGATCGGCGCTCAACGCGGCGAACCGCTGCCGGATGGGGGCCAGCAGCTCCACCACCGCCTCGGCGCAGTCGTTCTTGAGCGGGCCGTAGCGGTCGTAGTCATCGGCCACGTCGCCGGGGGATCGCTGGGTGGCGGCACCCAAGATCTCCAGGAGGTTCGACACGCCCGGCTTCATGTCCCGGTCGAACCGCACCTCCGAGTCGCTGTCGGTCACGGCCCTTCGGATCTTGCGCCGGATCACATCGGGCTCATCCAGCAGCCAGATGGTGCCGGGGGCCTCGCCGGCGGACTTCGACATCTTGCGGGTCGGCTCCTGCAGGTCCATGACCCGCGCCCCGGCGGGCGGGATCCGGTGTTCGGGCACGACCAGCACCTCACCGAAGCGGGCGTTGAACCGCTGGGCGATGTCGCGGGTCAGTTCGATGTGTTGGCGCTGGTCGTCGCCGACGGGAACCGCATCGGCGTCGTAGAGCACGATGTCGGCCGCCTGCAGCACCGGATAGGTGAACAGCCCCGCCGAGACGAAATCGGTGTCGGCCGACTTGTCCTTGAACTGGTGCATGCGGCGCAGCTCGCCGAAACCGGCCGTGCACTCCAGCACCCAGGCGAGTTGCGTGTGCTCGGGCACGTGGCTCTGCACGAACAGCACGCAGATGTCGGGGTCGAGGCCCGCTGCCATCAGCATCTGGGCCAGGCGCAGCGTCGCCGATCGCAGCTCCGCCGGATCCTGCGGCACGGTCACCGCGTGCAGATCCACGATGGGGTGGAACGACTCGTGCGTGTGCTGATCCGCCACCCAGTTCTGCAATGCACCGAGAAGGTTACCGAGGTGGACGTCACCGCTGGGCTGGATTCCCGAGAGGATGCGTTGCACGCCCAGAGGCTAACCCCGCGACGAAGTCCCGAGGCCCGGCGGTGCCGCCGGAGTTCCCCGGTTCGGCGGGGGCCGACATCTAAGCTCGAAGCATGGGTGTGAAAGTGGTGACGCCTCAGTTCGCGGGTCCGCTCGAGTTGTTGATGCATCTCATCCTGCGTCACGAGATTGATATCTGCGAGATCCCCCTGGCGGCGATCGTGAGGGACTACCTCGACGAGGTCGAGGGCATGGAAGCACTCGAGTTGGAGTCTGCCACGGAGTTCCTGCTCGGAGCGGCCACCCTCGTGGATCTGAAGAGCCGGCGGCTGCTGCCCGAGCCCGACGCAGTGGGTGGCGACGAGGACGAGGAATTCCCCGAGACGCGCGACCGGTTACTGGCCCGCCTGCTGGAGTGTGAGACGTTCCGCCGGGCGGGTTCCGCTCTGGAGGAGTTCGCCACAGCGGCGGCGCTCTCGTATCCCCGCACCGCCGGCCCCGGGGCGCGCTACCTGAACCTGCTCCCGGACCTGCTGGAGGGGGTGCGCCCCGAGGACGTCGGGGCGGCCTGTGTCCGGGCTCTGCGAAGGCTGGAAGCGCCCGAGGTCGATGTCTCGCACATGGCTCCGGACACGATCCATGTGGGCGACGTCGTGGCCGATCTGGCGGTCCGCCTTCCCACCCAGGGTCGGATCACGTTCGGCGAGCTGACACAGTCGCTCGGGGGCCGCCGCGAGGTGGTGGTCCATTTCCTGGCCCTGCTGGAGCTCTTCAAGCAGGACAGGGTGGACCTCCACCAGGCCGGCCCGCTGGGGCGGATCGTCGTGGAGTGGCGGCGACCGGTGGACGTGCCGGTGCCTGTGCTCGCGGTACCCGAACCGGTCGGCTGATGGACACGGAGCGCCGGCGGGCGCTGGAGGCGATCCTCATGGTGACCACCGAGCCGGTGGCGCCGCAGTTGCTGGCCCAGTTGCTGGAGATCTCGCTGGCCGGCGTGGAGGCCGCCCTTGCCGAGTTGACCGACTCATGCGCCGACCGCGGCTTCGTCGTGGAGCGGGTCGCCGGGGGGTACCGGTTCGCCAGCCATCCCGGCTGCGCCCCCTACGTGGAACGGTTCGTCCTGGCCCGCGAACCGGTGCGGCTGTCTGCCGCGGCGCTGGAGACTCTCGGGATCATCGCCTACAAGCAGCCCGTGTCACGGGCGCAGATGGCGGCGATCCGCGGCGTGAACGTCGACGGTGTTGTGCGGACGCTGGAGCGCCGCGGCCTCGTGGAGGCGGTGGCCCGCGATCCCGGGCCGGGCAGCGCCGTGCTGTTCGGTACGACCCCGCTGTTCCTGGAGCGGCTCGGCCTCGACGCGCTCGCGGATCTGCCGCCGCTCGGCTCCTTCGTCCCCGACGCCGAGGTCACCGAATCGCTGGAGGCGTCCCTGCGCAGCGGGATCCGCTCCGGCGAGCCTCCTGTACCGGTCCCGGTGGTGACGCTCTTCGATCAGGAGGCCGCCGGCCGGTCAGGGAACGGACCGGCTGCGGGAGATGAGGGCAAGGTGGTCGCCGCGCCGGCGAAGGGCCTGCGCCGTCGCCGCAGGGCCGCGCCCGACAGCCGGGCGTGAGCCGGGCTCCGACCGGCGACAGCGGCGAGCGGCTGCAGAAGGTCCTGTCGGCGGCGGGGGTCGCCAGCCGCCGCCACATCGAGGAGATGGTCCACGAGGGCCGCATCCTCGTGAACGGCCGACCCGCCCGCATCGGCCAGCGGGTGAATCCCGATGCCGACACCGTCGAGGTGGATGGGACGACGATCAGCCTGCGCAGCGATCTCGTCTACTACCTGCTCAACAAGGCTCGGGGCGTCGTGAGCACCGCCGCCGACCCGCAGGGCCGCCCGACGGTGCTGGACGGCCTGCCCGCCGAGGTGCGCGTGTATCCGGTGGGGCGCCTCGACATGGAAAGCGAGGGACTGATCCTGCTGACGAACGACGGCGAGCTGGCCGACAGGATCATGCACCCGTCGGGAGGCTGCGAGAAGGAGTACCTGGTGGCGGTCGACGGAAGGATCAGCCCGGGCGCGCTGCGGTCGCTGCGCGACGGTGTGGAGTTGCCCGACGGCGTGACCGCCCCGACCCGGGTGTCCAGCCCCCAGCGGGGAGTGTTGCGGATCGTCCTGACCGAGGGACGCAACCGGCAGGTGCGCCGCATGTGCGCCGCCGTCGGCTTGACCGTCACCCGCCTCGTGCGCACCCGCATCGGACCGCTGCGCGAGACGCGCCTGCGGCCCGGGGATTGGCGGGAGCTGACGAAGAGTGAGCTACGGGCTCTCGAGAGTTCCCTCGTTCCGGCCCGGCAGCAGGGGGACGACCCTCCGGACCGCTGAGCGAGGCATCCGGGCCCGGCCTACGGGTCGCTGCCGTGGAGTTCAGTAGAATTCCCGCTTGTGCCGCGACTTCTGCGAGCTCTGCGAGGAGCTGTCACCGTTCCCGAGGACACCCCCGAAGAGGTGGCCTCGCAGGTCGAGGCGTTGCTGCGCGAGTCCTTTGCCCGCAACGAGGTGGTCACCGAGGATCTCGTGAGCATCTTCTTCACGGCCACCGATGACATCCGTTCGGCGTTCCCCGCTCAGGTCGCGCGCGAGCGCCTGGATCTCGGCGATGTGCCCCTGCTGTGCGCCAGGGAACTGAACATCGACGGCGCCCTGCCGCGGGTGGTCCGGATGCTGGTCCACTTCTACACCGACCGTGACCGCGATGAGATCGAGCACGTCTATCTGGGGACGGCCACCTCGCTGCGCCCCGACCTGTCCGTCTGAGCGCGCATGGGGTTGGGAGCCTCTGCCGCTGACGCCGGCAGCGTGCAGATCCAGGGCCTGGGGCTGATCGGCGGTTCGATCGGGCTCAGCCTGCGCGCCGCCGGCTGGTGGGTGACCGGCTGGGACGTCGACGAGTTGCGGGCACGGCAGGCTGTCCGGCTCGGAGCCGTGAACGAACTCGGCCGGAACGGCCGCGCCGACGTGACGTTCGTGGCCACGCCGGCCGCGGCGATCTCGGACCTGGCTCGGGAGGCTCTCGCAGCCGGGGACGGTGTCGTGACCGACGTGGGCAGTGTCAAGGCCCCGATCTGTGCCACCGTCGCCCACCCCCGGTTCGTTGGCGGCCACCCCATGGCGGGCAGTGAGCAGGTGGGTATCGCCGGCGCCCGGGCCGACATGTTCGGGGGAGCGGTCTGGGTGCTGACGCCGGGGCCGGACACGCTCGACGAGACCTACGCCGCGGTGCGCGCGGTGGTCGCCGAGATGGGAGCCGAGACGGTCACCATGCCGCCTGACCTGCACGACACCCTCGTGTCGGTGATCTCCCACGTGCCGCATCTCACGGCGGCCACGCTGATGCGTCTCGCCGACGATCGCACTGCCGAACGAACCGTCCTCCAGCGCCTCGCCGCCGGCGGGTTCCGTGACATGACGCGCGTGGCCGCCGGGAGCTCGGACATCTGGCTCGACATCTGCGACGCCAACCGGCTCGCCATCTGCGCGTCGCTCGACCGCCTGATCGGGGCGTTGGGCGATGTGCGCGACGTCGTGGAGCGAGGCGACCGGGAAGCCCTCCGCGCGCACCTGGAGCAGGCGCGCGTCGCCCGGGTGAACCTCCCTTCGGGCATTCCCGCCGACATCGAGCTGGCCGTGCTGCGGGTGCCCGTCAAGGACCGGCCCGGCGAGGTCGCCCGCATCGCCACGCTCGCCACCGAGGTCGACGTCAACATCTTCGACCTGGAGATCGCACACTCGGCAGAAGGTGACCGGGGGGTGCTGATCATGGTCGTCGCCGCCGATCTGGCGGAGCGGCTGCGGTCGGCGCTGGCCGGAGACGGCTACGCCGTATCCGTGCGGATCCTGGGAGTCTGAACGATGCGCTCGAACGGTCCGGGGTGTGGGACGGTGCGTGGGAGTGCTCCCGATGAGGGTGGGTAACGGCGGCGACAACTTCACCGTTGTGGCCGGTGGCCCGTTGCGCGGCGAGCTGCGGGTACCGGGGGACAAGTCCATCTCGCATCGGGCGCTGATGCTGGCCGCGCTGGCCGGTGGCGCCTCGGAGATCTCCGGTCTGTCCGACGGCGCCGACGTGGGCGCCACCGCCCGAGCCGTCGAGGCCCTCGGTGCGGTCATCGAGCCGGCCGGCGATTCGCTGGTCGTGCAGGGCGGGACGCTGGAGGAGCCGGCCGGCCCCATCGACGTGGGCAACTCGGGAACGTCGATCCGCCTGCTCGCCGGCATCGCCGCCGGCTGCCCCTTCACCACGACTCTCGGAGGTGACGCGTCGGTGAATCGGCGCCCCATGGATCGCGTCGTCGCGCCGCTACGACTCATGGGCGCCGGCATCAGCGGCGTCGACGGTGGGCGGCGCGCGCCGCTGCACATCACCGGCGGTGGGCTCCGGGGCATCCGCTGGCAGCCTCCCGTGGCCAGCGCCCAGGTGAAGAGCGCGGTCCTGCTGGCCGGGTTGTTCGCCGACGGCGAGACGGTGGTGCGCGAGCCCGTACCCACGCGGGCTCACACCGAGGAGATGCTCGCGGCGTTCGGCGCGGATGTGCGGGTCGAGGGGTCCGAGATCGCGGTGCGGGCCTCGCGGCCGGAACCGTTCCGCTTCGGCGTCCCGGGCGATCCCTCCTCAGCGGCGTTCTGGCTCGTGGGTGCCGCCGTGGTTCCGGGTAGTGAGATAACCGTCGACGACGTGTACCGCGGGCAGGGGCGTGACGGCTTCCTGCGGGTGCTCGAACGCATGGGGGCCGACCTGTCGATCGACGAGACCGGTGATCGGCGGGCACGGGTGACGTGCCGCTACGGGGAACTGCGGGGCGTGACGGTCGCCGCCGCGGAGATCCCCGACCTCATCGACGAGATCCCGATCCTCGCGGTGGCGGCGGCGACCGCGGCCGGACCGACACGTTTCGAAGGAGCCGGGGAACTGCGCCACAAGGAGAGCGACCGGCTGCGCAGCGTGCTGGCCGGCCTCTCCTCGCTCGGGGCGGACGCCGAGGCGGACGGCGACACGCTCGTCGTCGCCGGCGGGGCGCGCCTTCGCGGCGCCGAGATCGACGCCGCCGACGACCACCGCATCGCCATGGCGTTCTGCGTCGGCGCCCTGGCGGCGCCGATCGGTGACGAGACGCTGATTTCGGGGTGGCGCTCCGTCGCCACGAGCTACCCGGGATTCGCCGGGGACCTGCGGCGGTGCCGGGAACGATGAGCCGGCCGGTGCGGGTTGCCATCGACGGCCCGGGGGGCGCGGGCAAGACGTCGGTGGCGCGTGCGGTCGCCGAGGCGCTCGGCGTCGAATGCCTCGACACCGGGGCCATGTACCGGGCGGTCGCCGCGGCCGTCCTGGACCGCGGCGTGGATCCCGCCGACGCCGGGGCGGTCGCGAGGGTCGCAGCAGAGGTGGTGGACACCATCGAGGTGGCCGATCGGGGCGTGTTCGTCGACGATCTCGACGTGACCACCGAGATCCGCGACACCGCTGTCACCACGGTGGTCAGCACGGTGGCCGCCAATCCTGCGGTGCGCCGGGTCATGGTGGCCCGCCAGCAGGAGTGGTCCGCGGAGCGGTCGGGTTGTGTGATGGAGGGACGCGACATCACCACTGTGGTGCTTCCCGATGCCGACGTGCGGGTGTACCTCCATGCCGACGCGGCGGTGCGGGCGCAGAGACGGTCCGGGGAATCCGGCGCCAGTGAGGCAACCGTCCGGGCGGCTCTGTCCGAGAGGGACCACCACGACAGCACCCGCGCCCACGCACCGCTGCGCCTCGCCGAGGGTGTCCGGGACATCGACACGACGTACCGCACCGTCGCCGAGGTCGTCAGTGAGATCATGGCCATGATCGAGGAGGAGGAATGAGCAGGGTCACGACCGCCATTCCGGCGGAGGCCGGAATCCAGCGTCGGAAGCCGGACCTGAACCGCCGTCCGGCCCTCCAGCACCGTCAGGGAGCCGGCTGCGATGAGTGATCAGTCGAAGAAGCGCTTCGAGCCGATCCCCTCCGACGATCCGCGCCATGGGGGAGTGGCATTCGGTGCACCATCGCCGTGGTGGGGAAAGGTGATCTACCACACCTGCAGGTATGCGCTGATCGTGGTCGCCGGGAGCTACCTGCGGTTACGGCGCCGCAACGTGGCCCGCATGCCCGCCGGGCCGGTGATCCTGGCCCCCGCCGGCCACCGCTCCAACCTGGACACGCCGCTCATAGGAGCAGCGTCCCCCCGCCGCCTCAACTACATGGCCAAGAGTTCACTGTTCAAGAGCCCGTTCTGGACGAGGTTCCTGACGTTGGTGGGCGGGTTTCCCACCGAGCGCGATCGGATCGACCGCCGGGCACTGGGCTGCGCCCGCGAGGTCCTGCGCCGCGGGGAACCCCTCGTGGTGTTCCCCGAGGGCGAGCGAAAGTCGGGTCCGCGTGTGCAGCCACTGTTCGACGGGCCCGTGTGGCTGTCGGTCATGACCGGTGCCCCCATCCTGCCCATCGGCATCGGCGGCTCCGAGCGGGCCATGCCCAAGGGGGTGGTGCTTCCCCGCTTCCGTCGTGTGCGGTTCGTCTTCGGCGAGTTGATCCCCCCGCCACAACCGGCCGAGGGCAGGCGTACGGTCACCAGCAACCAGCGAGCCGAAGCCAGCGCCGAACTGCGCGAGACCCTGCAGGAACTCTTCGACGAGGCCCAGGCCTGGGCCGGTTCCCCCAACCCGCCCCACCTCGGGGACGAGCACTCAGTCCAGGACTGAGCTGGCTTCGACCAGGCGGTCGGCTCCGATACCGACCGGCGGATCTCCTCCGAGGGTGACCGCGGCGAACCCGGTGATGGCGCCGAGCAACTCGCGGAGTTGGCGCGGCGGCGGGAAGTACTCGTCCTCGGTGGTGACGCTGATCTCCTCGGTGCCGTCACGCGGCGAGAGCCGTTCGAGGACCTCCGAGACGAGTTCCTCGGGAGCAGAGGCGCCCGCGGTCAGCCCGATCGTGCCGCTGAGATCGTGCGGCAGTTCGGCCGCACGGTTGACGCGCAGGACTCGAGGGCAGCCCATGTCGTTTGCGAGGCGTTCGAGGGCAAGAGTGTTGGACGAGTTGGCCGAGCCCACGATGACGAACGCGTCACACCGCTCGGCAATGGCGGCCAGCGCCGCCTGGCGGTTCGTGGTGGCGAAGCAGAGATCGCTTCGTCCGGGCGTCCACATGTCGGGGAATCGCTCGCGGGCGGCATCGGCAACCTCGGCCCAGTCCCGGTGGCTCAGCGTCGTCTGCGCCAGCAGGGCGACCGGCTCGTCGAAGGTCGGCAGGGCGGCCACGTCGCCGGTCGATTCAACCCGGTGGATGGCCTGGGGTGCCACCGCCATGGTGCCGACGGCCTCCTCATGGCCCTCATGGCCGACGTAGACGATGCGGTAGCCCTTGCCGGCTCGCACCCTCACCTCGTGATGCACCTTCGTGACCAGGGGGCACACCGAATCGACCACGTAGCCGCCCCGCTCGTAGGCGGCGGCCTGGACTTCCGGGGCCGAACCGTGGGCGCTCAGCATCAGCGGCGAGCCCGGAGGCACATCGGCGATGTCGTCGACGAAGACGACGCCGAGTGCTTCGAACTGCTTCACGACGAGCTTGTTGTGCACGATCTCGTGGTAGCAGTAGACCGGCGGCTCGAATGCGCTGACCATCACCGCCAACGCCTTGATGGCCATCTCCACGCCGGCGCAGAAACCGCGCGGTGAAGCCAGCAGGACCCTGTCCACAGCCATCGGTCAAGGCTACCCGGCGCAGCCGACCAGTAGAATCCTGCCAATGGCCCGCCCGCGCGTCGTCGCCGTGGCGCCCTCGGGCCCCGCCGCAGGAGCGGGGCTCGCCGTTGGTGACGAGTTGGTTTCCCTGAACGGCGTCGCGCCACGTGATGTCCTGGAATACCGGCGCCTCGTCGATGAACCGCTCGTGGAGATCGAAGTCGACCGGGGAGGCCTGCAGTTCAGCATCGAGGTGGACAAGGTGGCCGGGGCGCCGCTCGGCATCGAAGTCGATTCCGCCGTCTTCGATCAGGTGCGCACCTGCGACAACCACTGCGAGTTCTGCTTCATCTACCAGCTGCCGCCCGGGATGCGCTCGAGTCTCTACCTGAAGGACGACGACTACCGGTTGTCGTTCCTCTACGGGAACTTCACGACACTCACGCGGTTCACCGAGGCCGATTTCGAGCGGGTCATCACCGAAGGGCTCTCGCCGCTGTTCGTCAGCATCCACGCCACCGACCCGGCGCTGCGGGCCGAGATGCTGCGCAACCGGCGCGGCGCCACGAGCCTGCGCTGGCTGCGCGCGCTGCTCGCTGCGGATGTGGCGGTCTACGGCCAGGTCGTCGTTTGCCCAGGCGTGAACGACGGCGGGTGGCTCGAGGACACCTTCTGTGGCGTCCTGGAGTCCTATGCCGGGCTGCGCGGCCTGTGCGTGGTGCCGCTGGGGGTCAGTCGCCACGCTCGGGCCGGGCGGCTCCGCCCGCACACGCGTGCCGAGGCCGGCGCGGTGCTCGACGCGGTGCACGCCTGGCAGGGCACCTTCGAGCGGGTGCTCGGCCGGCGCATGGTGTTCGCGGCCGATGAGTACTACCTGCTGGCAGGTCGTGAACTGCCGCCGGCCGCGGGCTACGAGGGCTTCGACATGCACGAGGACGGCATCGGCATCGCTCGCAACTTCATCGAGGAGTTCATGGGGCGGTCGGCGGAGCCCACGGGCGTCCAACCCGGATTCTTCTCCTGGGTCGACGGTGCCCCCGCATCGGGCTACCGGGCGCCACGCGCCGGCTGCGGCGCGGGCGAGCCGGCCACTCCGGGGTCGAGCGCGCCGCGAGTTGTCACCAACGGTGGGGCGGCGTCGCCCGGCGCGGCGCGAGTGGCGCTGCGGCGCCGCGGATCGGTGGCGTTGCTGACCGGCGAGCTCGGCGCGGCGGTCCTGGAGCCGATGCTTTCGGAAGCCGGCTACGGCGACGTGCGAGTGGTGACGGTGGAGAACCGGTTCTTCGGCGGCAACATCGGGGTGACCGGCCTGATGGTGGGCGAGGACGTGGCCCGGGTCCTCGCTGAGCTGCCCCCCGACGGGCGCTACCTGCTTCCCGATGTCTGCCTCTCGGGTGGACGTTTTCTGGACGGCCTCACGACGGCTGATCTCCCGCGCCCTGTAAAGGTCCTGAAGACCGACGGCATCGCCCTGCGGGAAGCGCTCGATGCCCGCTGATGGTCGAGCCTGCGATGAATGAGGAGGCGGCGAACCCGCTTCTTCCCGGCCGTTTGCCGACCGTCGCCGTGGTCGGTCGCCCGAACGTCGGCAAGTCGACACTGGTGAACCGCATCCTCGGGAGTCGCGAGGCCATCGTCGAGGAGCGGCCGGGGGTGACCCGCGACCGCAAGGAGTGGGTCGCGTCGTGGCTCGGCCGACCCTTCGTCGTGGTGGACACCGGCGGCTGGCAGATGGACGGAGCCGAAGACGAATCCGCCGTCCTGGACCGCAAGGTCTCCGAACAGAGCCAGAAGGCCATGTTGGAGGCGGAGGTGACACTTCTCGTCACTGACGTGACGACCGGGGTGACCGATCCCGACATGGCCACGGCGGAGATCCTCTGGAAGCGGGGCGGCCCGGTTCTCGTCGCGGTCAACAAGGTGGACGACGACGCGCGAGAGCCGCTCATCTGGGAGTTCCTCACGCTCGGCCTGGGTGATCCCCACCCGATCAGCGCCCTGCACGGCCGGGGCTGCGCGGACCTGCTCGACGCCGTCGTGGAGAGCTTCCCGACCGGTGACGAGGCCGGCGACGGCCTCGACGAACTCGGCGATCAGTCCGGTGACCCGAACATGGTGTCGGTGGCGATCGTCGGCCGCCCGAACGTCGGCAAGTCGACGCTGTTCAACCGCATCGTCGGCGAGGAGCGGTCGGTGGTCCACGACATGCCGGGAACCACCCGGGACTCGATCGACACCGTCGTGGAATCCCCGGCGGGCGCCCTGCGCCTGGTGGACACGGCCGGGCTGCGCCGCCGCAGCCGGATCGACGAGAACACCGAGTACTACGCCATGCTGCGTGCCCTCCGGTCGGTGGACCGGGCCGACGTGGTGCTCCTCGTGATCGACGCCACCGGGGGCGTCACCCATCAGGATCAACGGCTCGCCGAGCGGATCGACGGTGCGGGCTGCCCGATCCTCGTGCTGTTGAACAAGTGGGACCTGCTCGACACCGAGCAGCGGATCGCCATCCGGGAGCAGGTGACCGACCGGCTGGGATTCCTCACCGGATCGCCGTCGCTGGGCATCTCCGCCTACACCGGGCGCGGCGTGGCCAGGATCCTCACGTCGCTCGGCGGCACCATCGACCAGTACCGGCGGCGCATCCCGACCGGTGCCGTGAACAGGGCGATCCGCGAGGCGCAGGCGGCGCATCCGGCCCCGGGCGGAGCCCGCGTGCTCTACGCCACCCAGGGCGCGTCCGACCCGCCGACATTCACGCTGTTCGTCAACCGGCGCCTCCCGGCGACCTACCTCCGCTACCTCCAGCGCCGGATCTCCGAGACGTTCGACCTCGGTGCCGCCCCGGTGAAGTTCCACGTTCGTTTCCGCTGAGGCGAGCGGCCGGCAAACGGGTCGGCGCCCGGTAACGGCCCGCAACCGGGCGCGGAGTAGATTCGAGGTCCGTGCAGGAGATCACCCTCGGCATCACCGCGGGCCTTTGCTTCGTGGCCAGCTTGAGCTGGGGGCGGATCGCCCGCTACCGCTGGCGCTTCTACCAGCAGGTGCACGAGGTGGTTCAGGCCCGCAGCGAGGTCGGGGAGGCCGGCGACGCCGAGGGGTCGCCCGACGACGCCGGTGCCGACGCCGAGCACGAAGAGGTTCACGCCGCGGAGAGGCTGGCCAGGTCCAGCTTCCTGCGCGACCTGCACGCCGCCTCGCTGTACCTGCTGCTGGCGATCATCGCCCTGTTCCTGGTCACCACCGAGACCGAGTTCTGGACCGTCGTCATGCTGGTCGTGGGAGTGCCGGCGGCGTTGACGCTGATGTGGGGGCGCAAGTCGGGCACAGAGTTCCGCATGGCTCAGGAACGCTTCGAGATCGAACGTCGCGCCCAGGAGGCGCTGGCCCAGGAGGAGTTGGCGCCACGTGCCTGGGCCGGCCGGCTGGCCCCCGAGGATCTGGCGAGCTTCGAGGGGTTCGCCGTGGGGCAGGTCTACCTCGCCGGCTCGGGGCTGATGGCAGGAGACTTCTTCGATGTCTTCGAGGTGTCTCCCGGCCGTTTGGCGGCGGTGATCGGAGACGTCGCCGGCAAGGGCATCGAGTCTTCGATCACGGCCTTCCAGGCCAAGTACCTGATGCGGGTGTTCCTGCGCCAGTTCCGCGATCCCGCCCAGGCGGTCGAGGAACTGAACCTGCAGATGTTCAATGCCGAGCGCACCGAGGAGTTCATCTCGCTCATCGTGCTGGTGTTCGACACGTCCGCGGGCACTTTGCGGTACGCGTCGGCGGGCCACCCCACAGCTTGGCTCTGGCACCAGCGAGAGGTGCTGCCGCTGGCCGCCACCGGCCCGTTGCTGATGCTCGAGGAGCGAAGCGGCTATTTCAGCCGCGAGATCCCGCTGATGCGGGGTGATCTGGCTGTGCTCTATACCGACGGGCTGATCGAAGCGCGCCGGGGCGGCGATCTCTTCGGCGAGGAGGGTGTGGCGATGCTGCTGCGCCGGGAACCGCTGCTGGAGCCCGGGGAGTTGTGCCAGCACCTGCTGGATTCCGCCCGGGACTTCAGCGACACGCCGCTGAGTGACGACGTGGCCATCCTGGCCCTGCGCCGCAAGTAGATCCTCTGAGCGTCGGCCGTGCCCTGGTGCGGACCCTGCCAGCGGTACTTCAACCCGTCGGCGCTGACAGCCGACGGCACCTGCCCGGCCTGCGGCGACCCCGTCGAGTTGGGTGATGTCGCCCGGCAGGCTGCGGATGCCGGCGAGACCGCCGAGGAGGAAGTGCGCGCCCCATGGCACTTCTGGGCGGTCGTCGTCGCCACGGTCGTCTACGTGGGTTGGCGGATCGTCCAGTTGATCCTCGGGGGGTTCGGCTGAGCAGCCGCCGGTAGCCTGCGGTTGGAATGCTGGTTCTCGAATCGCTCCCGCCCGACTCGCCGCCCTCGGCGGTTGCCGTCGGTGTCTTCGACGGTGTCCACATCGGTCACCAGCAGATTCTGGGTCGCGTCGTCGAGTTGGCCCGCGCCGAGGGTCTGTGTGCCACCGTCGTCACCTTCGACTCGCATCCGGCGTTGACACTGCGGCCGCAGAACGCGCCCCTGCTCCTCACCGACCTCCGCCAGAAGCTGGAGGTGTTCGCCTCGCTGGGCCTCGAGCGGGCCGTGGTTCTGCGGTTCGGCGAGCCCCTGGCCGAGACCTCGGCGGAGGACTTCATCTCCGGTGTTCTGGTCAGCGGGCTGAACGCCAGAGCGGTCGTGGCCGGTGCGGACTTCCACTTCGGCCGCGCCCGCGACGGCACGACCGGAACGCTGCGCATCGCTGGCGCCCGCTACGGCTTCGACGTGGAGACGGTGGATCTGTACCACTTCCCGGGCGCGCCCGAGCCCGTGTCGTCGACCGCCATCCGCCGGGCGCTGGCGGGCAGCCGCGTGGCCGACGTGGCGCAGATGCTCGGGCGCCCCTACGCGATTCGCGGCATCGTCATCGAGGGCGATCGCAGGGGCGTGACCATCGGTTTCCCCACCGCGAACATCCCTGTGGCAACCGACCGGGCCTGGCCTGCCGACGGCGTGTATGCGGGGTTGTTCACCGACAGCGACGGCAGTCGCCACGGATGCGCGATCAACATCGGCCGGCGCCCCACGTTCTTCGAGCATGCCGAGCATTCGATTCTCGAGGCCCACCTCCTCGACTTCGACGGTGACCTCTACAGCCACGAGGTGCAGGTCGAGTTCCTGCGATTCCTGCGCAGCGAGCGGCGCTTCAGTGGCATCGACGCTCTGGCGGCGCAGTTGAAGAAGGACGTCGAGAATGCACGGCGCGTCATCGCCAAGAGCATCTGAGCCTGCTGCCCTGCCGGTGCCCCCGAGCGCCACGGGTCGGGCACCGCAGAGCTACCTGGTGTTGCTGCGCCACGGGCGCACGGATCTGAACCGCCAACATCTCCTCCAGGGGGCCAGCGATCTGTCGTTGGACGATCTCGGCCGCCGGCAGGCCGTCGAAGCAGGCGGCTACATCCGGCGTCACTGGAAGATCGACAAGGTGGTCTGCAGCCCGCGCCGGCGCGCCCGAGAGACGCTGGAGCACTCCGGGTTCGACGATGAGGTCTTGGTGGACGAACGACTCGCCGAGATGAACTACGGCGTTCTCGAGGGCACGCCGGTGCCGCTGGCATCCGGTGAGTTGATCGACGCCTGGTCGACCGACCCCGCCTACGCCCCGGACGGGGGAGAATCGCTCGCCTCCCTCTACGACCGATCGGTGGCGGCCGCCCGGGATCTGTTCGTCTCCTCGGTCGGCCAGACCGTGCTCGTGTGCTCGCACGCCAACCCCATCAAGGCCGTCGTCTCGTGGGCGCTGGGCGGCTCGGCATCCACGATCCTGCACATGTACCTGCGCCAGGCCTCGGTCTCGGTCGTGGCACAGGTCCCGCCTGCGGTGGTCCTGCTGGGTTTCAACGAACGCACCGAATCGTCCTGACCCGGCGGCGCTCGTCGTTCCGGCGACCGGCCCGTGCCGGCTCCACCGGTCATCCCGGCGAAGGCCGGGATCCGGTCGAAGCGACCGGTATGCGTGCCCCGGCGAGGTCCGAGCGGCGTGACGGGCCGGCAGTCCCCGCTGGTGGACCCGTTATCCTGAGCCGTCGCGCGAAGCCGACCCCGAGGGAGGAAGCATGCGCATCACCGGCATGAACCACGCCGTCCTCTACGTGCGCGATGCCCGGCGTCACGCCCGCTTCTACGCCGACGTCCTGGGCTTCGAGCCGGTGATCGACGGTCCCGGCGGGGCGTTCGCCTTCATGCGCGCCCCCGAGTCGGAGAATCACCACGACATCGCCTTCTTCAGCGTTGGGGGGCAGGCAGGAGACTCGCAGGCCGGACGCCGTACCGTCGGCCTCTATCACATCGCCTGGGAGGTCCCGACCCTGGAGGCCCTCGACGACGCCCGCAAGCGCCTGCAGGCCGAAGGAGCGCTCATCGGAGCCAGCGACCACGGCTGCAACAAGAGCCTGTACGCCCGTGACCCCGACGGTCTGGAGTTCGAGGTCATGTGGCTGGTACCGCCCGAGCACTGGGGCGATGCCGAGAATCAGGCCATCGTCGAGCCGCTGAATCTTGCCGCCGAGCGGAAACGCTTCGCCTCGCTCGGCCTGCGCTGACGCGGCCACCGCGACCCGAAGGGACCCGTTACATGGACCTCAGCCGCCAGACCGTGTTCTTCCTCGACGACGATGCGTTCGTCGAGACGGCCCGACCGGGGTTCCGCCGCCGGGTCATGACAGGTGACGATCTGCAACTGTGCTTCTGGCGCATCGCCGGCGGCACGCCGGGCTCCTACCTCCACCATCACCCCGATCACGAGCAACTCGGGATCATCGTGCGCGGCGCCCTCGACTTCCGCATCGGCGACGAGTCGCGCCCGCCGGACGAGGGGGAGCGGACCGTGCTGGGTCCGGGTGACTCGTACCTGGCGTACAAGGGCGTCTGGCACGGCGACAGCGTCTTCGTGGGTGACGCGGAGTACAACGAGTGCTGGATCCTCGACGTCTTCGCGCCCCCGCGTGACGACCTGATGGAGGGTGCGGCGGACGCCACGCAGGCCGTCAGGGAAGGGGCGGGCGCCGATGGCTGACTGGCGCCTCGCCGTCGACATCGGCGGCACCTTCACCGACACCGTCCTGCTGGACGCCGACAGTGGTCGCGTCGCGGTCCACAAGGAGTTGACGACCCCGGCGAATCCGCTGCAGGCCGTTCGTGCGGCGATCGGCAGCGTGCTGGGGCGCGCCGGCGTCTCGGCGGCCGAGGTGACCGCCCCGATCGTGCACGCCACGACGCTCGTCACCAACGCCCTCGTACAGCGCCGAGCCGGGCGCGCGGCTCTCGTGGTCACGACCGGCTTCGCCGACACCCTGCTCATCCGCGACGAGCATCGCTACGACATGTACGACCTGCAGATCGAGTTTCCCGATCCGCCGATCCCCCGCGAGCGGGTACTCGAACTCGATGAGCGCGTGAACGCACGGGGCGAGGTGCTGACGGTGCCCGCAACCGGCGCGCTGGACCGCATCGCGGCCGAACTCGTCGCTCAGGAGGTGGAGGCCGTCGGGATCTGCTTCGTCAACTCCTACATGAACGGTGCGAACGAGCGGGCCGCGGGGGAGTACCTGGCGGCGGCACTCGGCGTTCCCGTCTGCCTGTCGGCCGAGGTCGCCCCCCAGATCCGCGAGTACCCGCGCATGATGACGACGGCCTGCAACGCCGCGGCCATGCCCGTACTCGGAACGTACCTCGACGACCTGGAGCGCTGGCTCGCCGCCGAGGGTTTCGGGGGAGCGGTGCTGATGATGCTGTCGAACGGGGGTGTCGTCTCCGCCGAGGAGGCCGCCCGCGTACCGATCCGGCTGGTTGAGTCGGGTCCTGCGGCGGGGGCACTGGCCGGAACGTGGTACTCGCAGCGCCTCGACGAGGACCGCCTGCTCTGCTTCGACATGGGTGGCACGACGGCCAAGGCATGCCTCATCGAGGACTTCGAGCCGTCGCTGACCTCCTCGTTCGAGATCGCCAGGGTGTGGCGCTTCAAGAAGGGTTCCGGCTACCCCGTGCTGGTGCCGTCGGTGGATCTCGTCGAGATCGGCGCCGGTGGCGGCAGTCTGGCGCGAGTCGACAACCTGGGACTGCTGCGGGTCGGACCCGTCTCCGCGGGGGCCGATCCCGGCCCGGCGTCCTACGGGCGCGGCGGCACGGAGCCGGCGGTGACCGACGCCGACCTGCTCGTTGGCTACCTCAGCGCCGAGGCCTTCCTGGGTGGCGAGATGCCGCTGGAGGTCGCCGCGGCGCGAACGGCCGCCGCACCGCTGGCGGAGCGTCTCGACCTGGACCTGGAGAGCCTCGCATCGGGAATCGTGGAGGTCGTCGACCAGAACATGGCCGCCTCGGCGCGCATGCACGCCGTCGAGCGCGGCGTGGACCTGCGGGGCGTGACGCTTCTGGCCTTCGGTGGGGCCGGGCCCGTGCACGCCTGCCGCGTGGCCGAGCTGGTGGAGTCCTCCCGCGTAGTGTTCCCGGTGCACGCCAGCGTCCTGTCGGCATTCGGAACACTGGTCACGCCCGTGCGCATCGACCTGGCCCGCAGCCTGCTGCGTCCGCTCGACGAGTTGCGCAGCGACGACACCGAAGAGTTGCTGGAGTCGATGCGCACCGAGGGACGGCGCGTGCTGGCCGGCGCCGGTGTCCCCGCCGACCGGGTCCGTTTCCGCTACGGCATCGATGTCCGCTATCGCGGGCAGGGCAATGAGATCACCGTCTGGCTGGGTGAGGGTCTGGACTGGCCGACCGACGACGCCGAGACCCTGGCCGCATTCGAGGCCGAGTACAAGCGGGTCTACGGGCTCACGATCGACGACGTGCCCGCCGAGGTGGTGACGTGGCGGCTGTCGGCGTGGGCCCCGGTGACCGGCGTCGCGCCGGATCTGGCCGCTCCGGCCGGCGGCGAGGCAACCCCGATCGCCCACAGGACGGTGCGCTTCGGTCGGGAGAGGGATCCCGACGAGGTGGCGATCTTCGAGCGGACCCGGTTGCCGGCCGGGACGCGCCTGGAGGGCCCGGTCATCATCTCCGAGGCGGAGACGACCGTCGTGATCCGCCCCGGCTGGACGCTCGAGGTCAACGCCGACGGGAGCCTGCTGGCCCAACGTGAGGAGGCGGCATGAGTACAGCCGCGGCGAACACCGCGCCACCGAAGCGCCGCTTCGACGGCGTCGATCTGCAGGTGCTCTGGCAGAGCATCATCTCCACGGTCAACGAGCAGGCCACAGCCCTGCAGCGCTCGGCCTTCAGCCCCATCGTCCGGGAGGCCGGGGACCTCGCCAACGGGCTGTTCGACCCGCGGGGACGCATGGTGGCCCAGGCCGTCACCGGCACGCCGGGACACATCAACTCCCTGGCCATGGGCGTCATGGCCGTCCTCGCCGAGCACCCCGCCGAGACCCTGCGACCCGGCGACGTGCTCATCACGAACGACCCCTACAAGACGTGTGGCCAGTTGCTCGATGTCACGGTGATGACGCCTGTGTTCCGTGGCGGGCGGCTCATCGCCTTCTTCTGCTCCACCATCCACCACTCCGACGTGGGCGGCTACGGCATCGGCGCCGGCGGTCGCGACGTGTTCGAGGAGGGTCTCTGGATCCCCATCTGCAAGCTCATGAACGCCGGTCGGCGGAACAACGACGTGTGGAGCTTCATCCTCTCCAACGTCCGCACCCCCGACCACGTCGCGGGTGACCTCCACGCTCAGATGGCGTCGGCCGCGGTGGGAGCGGAACGCCTCCAGACTCTGTGCGACGCCTGGGACCTCGACGACATCGACGATCTGGCTGATGAGATCATCGAGCGTTCCGAGGCGGCCACCCGCGAGAGCATCAGCGCCCTGCCGGCGGGCACGCATGAGGCGGAGGCGCTGCTTGATCTCGCCGACGGATCGGTGGTGACGATCCAGTGCAAGGTGACCGTCGATCCGGACCTGGGGGAGATCCTCGTGTCCTACGAGGGGTCGTCGGAGGCGAGCCGCTGGGGGATCAACGTCGTCCGCAACTACACGCACGCGTACACCACATTCACCGTCAGGTCGATGTTGAATCCGGAGATTCCCAACAATCACGGCAGCCTGGCGCCCATCCGCTTGGCGGCTCCGGAAGGGTCGATCGTGAACGCGGTGTCGCCGCAACCATGCACAGCCCGCCACGTGGTGGGCATGTTCCTGCCCAACGCCCTGCTGAAGGCGCTGGCGCCACTCAAGCCCTCCCAGGCCATGGCGGAGGGCTCTGGCGCCGTCTGGACGATGCAGGTCAGCGGTTCCCATCCCGACGGCAGTCCCTTCATCACCGCCATGTTCACTTACGCCGGCGGGGTGGGGGGCCGGGCCGGCAAACCCGGATTGTCGGCCTGCTCGTATCCCACCGGCGTGGCGGCGGTGCCGATCGAGGTCGTGGAGGCCTCGGCGCCGATCCGCTTTCTGCGCAAGGAACTGCGGGTGGGCTCCGGCGGGGCCGGCCGCCAACCCGGCGGTGATGGCCAGACCATCGAGTTCCTGGTGGACACCGAGCGGGAGTGGCAGTTGAACGCCGTCACGAGCCGCCTCAAAGCGGCACCCCAGGGCCTCGACGGCGGCGAAGCGGGTGCCGCGGGCAGCTTCTCCGTGAACGGCGAGCCGGTCGTCACGCAGGCCCGGCTGAATCTGGGACCCGCCGACGTCGTCCGGCTCGACCTCCCCGGCGGAGGCGGCTACGGCCCACCGGCAGAGCCCGGAAACGGGGACAACTCCTTCTGATGAGCGATCGGCCCCCGCCGGGTGCCGTCGCTCCGGGCCGGTGGCCCGAGCCGGTGACCTTCGCCGAGGTTTGGAGCCGGACCGTCGAGCGAGATCCCGCTGCGCTGTTCCTGCGCTACGCGGCCCCCGACGGCACCGTCGGCGAGTGGAGCTACGGCGCCTTCGACAGCAACATCGACCGTGTGGCCGCGCGCCTGCACGCCGCCGGCGTGCGCCCCGGGAAGGTGGTGCATCTGGCGTTGGCCAACGGCCCCGCCTTCGTCGCACTCTGGTTGGCGTCGGTCCGGCTGGGAGCGGTCATGGTGCCGTCCGATCCGTTCGGCCGGGCACCGGAACTCGCCGGGCACATCTCACGTACGAATCCGGCGGTGGGAATCTGCTCGGCCGACCGCGCTGACGAGTACCGCCGAGGTGTCGACGAGTCGAAATCGCCGGACCCGGGGTTCGGCATGGAGGTCATTGCGGTCGACGAGCATGCTCCCCATCTCGAAGACCTCATCGTTGAAGTCGGCGTGCATGCCGCGGCTCCCGCCCGACCCGAGATCGCCCTGCGCGACACCGCTGCGGTCATGTTCACCTCCGGGACCACCGGCCAACCCAAGGGCGTGGAGATCACACAGGCCAACTACGCCTTCTGCGGCAAGGTCATGGCCGAACGGGCGGGGTTCGGGCCGGAGCACAGGCTGCTGGTGGTGCTGCCGCTGTTCCACGGGAACGCCCAGTACTACTCGTTCGCGGCGGCGATCTGGTCCGGCTCGGCCATCGTTCTGCAGCCTGCTTTCTCGGCCAGCAGGTTCTGCGCCCAGGCCGCGGCCGGAGAGGCCACGGCGGCGAGCCTCTTCGCCGCACCCATGCGGATGATCCTGGCGCGGGGTGGCTCTGGGCCCGCGCTGAACCTGGACCACTGCTGGTATGCCCAGAACGTGAACGACGAGCAGTACGCCCAGCTCAGCGAACTGTTCGGCTGCCTGCCGCGCCAACTCTACGGCATGACCGAGACCCTGCCGGCCGTGCTGACCGAACCATCCGAAGATCCCGTTCCGTCCTCGATGGGCCGGCAGACGCCGGGTTGCCTCGTCGACGTCCAGGACGCCACCGGCCGCTCCATGCCCGAAGGCGAGGTCGCCGAGTTGGTCGTGGGAGGTGAGCGCGGGATCACGCTGTTCGCGGGCTATCTCGATGACCCGGAGATCACGGAGGCGTCGTTCCGCGACGGCTGGTTTCTGACCGGCGACCGGGCTCGCCGCGACGCCGCGGGCCGCCACTACTTCGACGGGCGTCACAGCGAGGTCCTGAAGGTGTCCGGTGAGAACGTCTCGGTCGTTGCCGTCGAGGCGGTGCTGGCAGCGCATCCCGCCGTGTTGGAAGCGGCAGTGGTGGGACGACCCGATCCGATCCGTGACGAGGTGCCGGTGGGGTTCGTGGTGGCCCGCGACGCCGCCCACCCCCCGAGCACGGCCGAGTTGACGGAGTGGTGCAGTGAGCGGCTCGGGAAGGCGGCAATGCCGCGGGAACTGCTCCTGCTGGACGAATTGCCACGGACATCGGTCGGCAAGATTCGGAAGTTCCTCCTTGCCGGCCGCGCCGCGGCCGGCACCTGAGCCGTCCTCGACGGCGGCGCGGAGAAGCGGGTCCCGGCAATCGCCACCACCGACCCTGTGTGGCATGATGCAGCCATACAAAACGCTCGGTAGAAATACGGGCGCACAGCCCGGCTGAAGGGCTGGTCACGGAGTCTCGATCGTCGATCGAGACAAGCCAATCGCAACAAGAGGGGAAGACTCATGAACAAGTCCATTCGGATGTCACTCCTGGTCGCATCAATTGCGGTCGCCGGCCTCCTGGCTGCTTCCTGCGCCGACACCGAGACTGCCGATGCCGCGTCCGCGGCAGCCTCGGCGGCCTCGCAGGCTGCGGACGCTGCGATGGGCGTGGCCGACGCGGCCGCCAGCGATGCCGGCGAGGCACTTGCCGGGCTCGGAGCCACGGCCGCGGACGCCGCGGCGGCCGCCGCCGACGCCACCGCCGCGGGAGCCGAAGCTGCCGCGGCAGGTGCCGAGGCAGCCGCGGCGACCGCCGCCGCACAGGCCGCTCTGGCAGCCGCGGAGGCATCGCAGGCAGCCGCCGACCTGGCCCAGGCAACGGCCGAAGGCAACCAGGCCGCCGTTGCGGCAGCCGAGGAGGCCCTTGCCGCTGCCCAAGCGGCCGCGGACGCCGCCTCTGCGGACGCCGCTGCTGCGCAGGCCGAGGCGGAATCCGCCCAGGCCGAGGCCGCCGCCGCGCAGGCCGAGGCCGCGGAGGCACGGGCCGAGGCAGAGGCGGCCCAAGCCGAGGCCGCTGCTGCGCAGGCCGAAGCCGAGGCCGCGCAGGCCGAGGCCGCCGCCGCCCAGGCGGAAGCCGCCGAAGCGCAGGCTCAGACCGAGATGTTGATGCGGGACGCCATGATCGCGGCGCTCGACATGAACGGCGACGGCGACGTGCTCTTCGGCGTGGCCACCGCCGGGCCGCGCGACGACGGCGCCTACTACCAGGCCCTCGTGGAGACGGTCGAGGAGTTCTCCGCCGTCAACGGGTTCTCGGCGCCGATCATCGTCGACAACATCCAGCCGGCCGACGCCGCCACCGAACTCCGCAACCTGGCCGAACAGAACGTGGACGTCCTGGCGGTCGGCGCGGGCGAGATTGCGGAGCCTCTCGCGGCATTGACCGAGGAGTATCCGGAGATCTTCTGGTACTGCAACTGCGGCGCGGGCTACCAGGAGCTTCCGGGCCTCGCCCAGTCCCAGGACGACGGTGCGCAGATCGGCTACAGCGCCGGTTACGCCACGGGCATCCTGTTACGCGACAGCGGTGGCGACACCGCCCACTTCATCGGCTGCTGCGACCTGCCCTTCGAGCGGGAGTCCTACCTGACCTTCGAGATGGGCTTGAAGGCGGTGGACGAGAGCTTCACGGCGGTCTACGTGCCGACCGGCAGATACCCGTTCGACTTCGACAACATCGCCGGGGCGACCGAGGCGTTCGCCAGTTCCGCGGCGGAGGGCGCCGAGGCCGTCTACCCGTATCTCGGCGGCGCGCACGAGCCGGTGGTCGCGCTGGCCAACGAAGCGGGCATCATCACGATGTCGGCCGGCGCCTCCGACGTCTGCGAGCGTGATGATCTGCACTACGACATCGCCGTGCAGTTCGACGCGGGCGACTACATCGCCACGCTGCTCGAACTGATCGCCGACGGCGCATTCGGTGAGGGCGAGAGCTTCCTCTTCAGCGTCGGGGCGTTCCCGTTCGTGGGGGCCAAGATGTGTGACCCCACGCCCGAGCAACAGGCGGAGTTCGAGGCCGAGCTGGCCCGGATCGCCGCCGGCACCTACGCCGAGGCGTTCTTCGGCGTCAAGGCCGAGGCGTACGGCTTCTAGACACCGAAGCGGTCGAACCGACGAGACGGCAGGCCCGCCACCCGGGGATGAGACTCCGGAGGCGGGCCCGCCGCACGCGCGGGACGCTGCTCGCACCATGACGTTGCCGGCGAGTGCCCGTCATTCCGGCGGAGGCCGGAATCCATGGCTCGGGAGACTCCTCGCTCGATGACCTCACCAGCGGCTGAGTTACAGGGCATCACCAAGCGCTTCGGCGCGGTCGTGGCCTGCGACAGCGTGGATCTGTCGCTCCAGCGAGGCGAGATCCACGGGATCCTCGGGGAGAACGGCGCCGGCAAGTCGACGCTCATGAAGGTGCTGATCGGCCTCGTACTGCCCGACGCCGGCTCGATCCGCATCGACGGCGAACCCCATCGCATCAGCGACCCCGCCGAAGCCGCCGAGTTGGGCATCGGCATGGTGCACCAGCACTTCAGCCTCGTGGAACCCCTCACGGTCTGGGAGAACGTCATCCTGGGGGAACGCGTCCGCCTCGATGCGACGGCGGCGAAGCGGCGCGTCGGCGAGATCAGCGAGCGTTACGGCCTCGCCATCGATCCGGACGAGCGGGTCAGCGACCTGAGCGCCGGCCTGCGCCAGCGGGTGGAGATCATCAAGTGCCTGCGGCGCGATCCGGCGATCGTCATCCTCGACGAGCCCACGTCGGTTCTCACGCCGGGGGAGTCCGAGCAACTGTTCGCCGTCCTCCGCCGTGTCGTGGAACAGGAGAACAAAGCGGTGGCCCTCGTCAGCCACAAGCTGGACGAGGTGCTGGCGGCGACCGACCGGATCACCATCATGCGCGCCGGAGCCGTCGTGGATCGCCGGGACACAGGCGACGCCGACGCTCCAGGTCTGGCGCGGGCGATGGTGGGACGCCCGGTGTCGCTGCGCTCCGAGGGTGCGGCCCTGGGCCATATCGAGGCCTTCGAGGACGGCCAGGCGCTGACGGAGCCGGCGGTTGAGGTCCCCGCCGAAGCCACCGAGCCCCAGCCCGTGCTGTCGATCCGCGGCGCGGTGGCCCGCGGCCGCGACGGGCGGACGCTACTGGACGGCCTGTCGATCGAGGTGCGCCCCGGCGAGGTCGTGGGGGTCGCGGGTGTGGAGGGGAACGGGCAGGCCGCGCTCAGCGATCTGCTGTCCAGCCTGTTGCCGCTCGAGAGCGGCACCGTGCGAGTTGGTGACGCCACGCCGGCACCCGGTCGCCCCGGGGCGATGGCCGACGTGGGGATAGCGGTGGTGCCCGCCGACCGCCACGAATCGGGCTGCGTGCTGGACATGACCGTGGCGGAGAACCTGACGCTGGTCTCGCCGCCGCGAGCCCGCGCCAGGCGGGCCATCCTCGACCGCGCCGGGCGCGCCTTCCTCGACCGCGCCGGTCGCCAGGCGCACGCCGAACGGCTCATCAGCCAGTTCGGGATCCAGACGCCCGGTGCGGATGCCCCGATGTGGTCGCTCTCGGGCGGGAACCAGCAGCGCGTGGTGCTGGCCCGCGAACTCAGCGGCGACCCCGCGGTGCTGGTGGCGGCCCAGCCGACGAGGGGTCTCGACGTCGGGGCCATCGAGTACGTCTCCGAGCGGCTCCGGGAGGCGGCGGCAGACGGCGTGGGCGTGCTGCTCATCTCCACGGAACTGGAGGAGGTGCTCGACCTGGCCGATCGGATCGTGGTGATCTTCCGAGGGCGGATCATCGGCGAGATGGACCGCGCCGACGTCGATGTGGAGCGGCTGGGCCTGCTGATGAGCGGGGCGCAGGAGGAGGCCTCGTGACTGCCACCGGCGCGGCCTCCGCTGCGGGCGACGTGGGCTATCACCGTGCCCGCGAGGGCGCGACGGTGCTGGGCATCTATCTCGCCAGCATCGCCGTGGCCCTCGTGGTGGCTGCGTTGGTGCTGTTCGCCACCGGGGGTTCGTGGACGAGCGTGCTGTCGGCGCTGCTGGACGGCAGCGTGCGCGGCCCGGGGCGCTGGGGTACGACGATCGGGGTGGCAATTCCGCTGCTCCTGGTGGCCCTCGGCACGATCATCAACGCCAGGGCCGGGCTGGTGAACCTTGGCCAGGAGGGGCAACTGTTCGTCGGGGCGGCGCTCGGAACCTATGTCGCGACCCACATCGGCGTGGGCGGTCCGGGCGTGTTGTTCCTCATCATGCTGGCCGGCGTGGTGGGCGGGGCGATCTGGGCGGGCATCGCCGCGACCCTGCGCTATCGGCGGCGCATGCCCGAGGTCCTGACCACGCTGCTGCTGGTGTTCGTCGCGGCGCAGGCGGTGGGCTACGGCCTGAAGAACAAGAACCTCCTGCTGGATCCGACGCCGGACCAGGCCAACCGGAACCTGATAAGTGAACGGTTGCGCCTGGACACGCGGATTCCCCGCCTCGACTGGTTCGGCAACGAGTTCCCCACGACCGCTTTCGTGGCGCTGTTGCTGGCGATCTTCGTGACACTGGTGCTGCGCTGGACGATCGTGGGTTTCCGCCTGCAAATGCTGGGCCGCGGGCCGCGCACAGCGCACCGGGCCGGTGTCAGCGAGGCGCGCTACGGCGGCTTGGCGCTGGTGATCTCCGGGGCGTTCTGCGGACTGGCGGGGACGTTCATGCTGACCGGCGGCGACTTCGGGAACTACAGGCTCACGCCCGGCTACCCGGTGAACATCGGCTGGGAAGGACTGCTCGTGGCGCTCGTGGGCCGGAATCACCCGCTGGTCGTGGTCCCGGTCGCCTTCCTCTTCGCCGCGCTGCGCACCGGGTCCGGGTTCCTGGCGGCCACCGGTGTGGACCGCGACATCACGAAGGTCGTGCAGGCGCTGCTGGTGCTGGCCCTGCTGGTACCGCCCGCCATCCTGTTCGTCCGGGACCGGCGCCGGGCTCTCGCCGCCGCCGCGGACCGGGTCTAGGTCATGGTCGGCGACTTCCTCTCCGCCGTCGGGGATGTGCTCTCCAGCGAGACCACCTACAGCAGCGGCTGGCGCCTGGCGGTGGCGCTGGCGTTCGTGGCGGTGGGGGAGTGGATCGCCGAGCGCGCCGGCACCATCAACATTTCCGTGGAGGGCTCCATGCTGGCCGGGGCTTTCGCTGCGGCCATGGGCTACGACGCCTCCGGCTCCGTCTCGGTCGGTCTGCTGATCGGTGCCGCGGCCGGCCTGCTGGTGGGCGCCGTGCAGGCCCACTTCAGCCACAATCTCACGGCCAACCAGTTCGTGGTGGGCCTGACGCTCAACATCCTGGTGCTGGGGTTGGCCAGTTTCCTCAACAGCAGCCTCAAGCCCGAGACCGCAACCGCGCACGTCTTCGAGGTGCCTGGACTCGTGGAGATCCCGCTGCTGGGGCCCGCATTGTTCGGCCAACCCTGGCCGCTGTACCTGCTGTACCCGCTGGTGCCGCTGGCCTGGTGGCTCGTCTACCGCACCCGCTGGGGCCTCGAGGTGCGGGCAGTGGGGGAGAACCCGCAGGCGGCCGACGTGTCGTCGATAAACGTGAACGCCCGCCGCCGCCAGGCCATCTACTTCGCCGGCGTCACCTCGGGGCTCGGCGGCGGCTACCTGCTGCTGGGCCAGGTGGGCTGGTTCGAGGACGCGATCGTCGGCGGGCAGGGATTCATCGCCATCGCCGCGGTGATATTCGGCGGCTGGACGCTGCGGGGCGCCATGCTCGGCTGCCTGCTGTTCGGCAGCGCCAACTCGTTCCGGTTGAGCCTGCCCGCGGTCGGTCATCCGCTGAACTCCGAGCTGCTGTCGTCGCTGCCGTTTGTGCTAACCATCTGCGTCATGGCACTTTTCGCACACAAGACCCGCGAGCCACAATCCCTGGCCCGGCCGTTCATCAGGGGCTTGCGGTGACCGTTGAGAGTGCTGTTCGGCAGCGCCCAGCGCCCTCGCGGTTGAGCCTGCCCGCGGTCGGTCATCCGCTGAACTCCGAGCTGCTGTCGTCGCTGCCGTTTGTGCTAACCATCTGCGTCATGGCACTTTTCGCACACAAGACCCGCGAGCCACAATCCCTGGCCCGGCCGTTCATCAGGGGACTCCGATGAAGGCCACCCTCTACGAGGCCCACGGCGGGCCGGAGGTTCTCCGCTACACCGACGTGGCGGATCCCGAGCCGGGGCCGGGGGACGTCGTGGTGCAGGTCGAGGCCACTGCCCTGAACAGGCTCGACATCGTGCAGCGGGCCGGGTACTTCACCATGCCCGGATTCGGGCTCCCGCACATTGCGGGGATGGACGTGGCGGGCACCGTCGCCCACCTCGGCGAGGCGGTCGATGACGTGTCGGTCGGCGATCGGGTGCTGGTGGATCCGTCCATGTCCGGGGTGCGGGACGACTCACTCCTCGCCGGGCGCGGCGACCTCTACGGCGAACTGGGGATCATCGGCGCCACCGCCGACGGCGGCTACGCCGAGCTGTGCCTCGTGCCCGCCAGTCACCTCTTCCCCATACCCGACGGCATGTCCTTCGACGAGGCGGTGGTGTTCCCCACCTGCTGGATGACCGCCGCGCACGCCCTGTTCGACGTGGGCAAGCTGCAGGCCGGTGAGACCGTGCTCATCCACGCGGCGGGCAGCGGCGTGTCCACGGCGGGAATCCAGCTGGCCGTCGCGGCCGGCGCGCGGGTTCTGGCCACCGCCGGCACCGACGAGAAATGCGCCCGGGCCACCGATCTGGGCGCGTCGGCCACCGCGAACAACCGAACCACCGACATCGCCGGCTGGGCACGTGCGCAAACCGATGGCGCCGGGGTGGAGATGGTGTTCGAGCACGTGGGTCCGGCGCTCTGGGAGGCCTCCATGTTCTCGCTCGGTGTCCGCGGCCGGCTCGTGAACTGCGGCAACACCACCGGCGACTCGGTCACGATCCCGTCGCTGGGACACCTGTTCCACATGGGGCTGACCATCGTCGGCTCGGACCCGTACCGCCCCGAGGAGTTCGGCCCCGTCTGGGAGCAGTACTGCAGCGGTGACTTCACAGCCCCGGTGGACTCGGTGATGCCCCTTGCGGAGGCGGCCGCCGCGCAGGAGCGGATGTTCGCCAGCGACCTCTTCGGCAAGATCGTCCTGCGCCCCTGAGGCTCCGTGGCCGACTCGCCCTACCCGGAGCTGAAGAAGACCCACACCATGGCCCGGCTGGGCCGTCCCTGGACCGACGTGAAACCCGCCCCGTCGGCGCCGGTGTGGAGCGTCATCTTCGGCTTGAGTGGCTACTGGATGCTGGTCGGGGCGATCGAACTCGGGCTCTTCGACACGCTCTGGGATCACGGACCGCTGACGCCGGAGGAGTTGGCCGAGCACCTCGATTCCTCGGTGTCGCACACTGCCGCGCTGGCGGACGCTCTCGTGGTGCTGGGTCTCCTGGATCGTCACGGCGGGCGGTTCGACCTGAACGACTGCTCGCGGCGCTACCTGTGCCGCCAGAGTCCCGCCCCGATGGCCGACCTGGTGGCGATCGCCCCCGGCCCGCAGCAGAACTGGACCGACCTGGCCGCCACGGTCCGCCGGGGTGAGCCCGCGCAGCCGGTGGACGGCGACGTGGCGGGGTTCTGGGTGCCGCTGGTGGAGGGCACCTTCGGCACAGTGCTGCGTGCCGCCACGCGGGCCGACGCCTGGATCTCCTACAGCCACCTGGCGGCCCCGCGGGTCGCCGACCTCGGTGCCGGCGCGGCGCCCTGGAGCATCGCCGTGCTACGCGCCTGCCCTGGCGCCACGGCCGTCGTGAACGACCTGCCGGAGGTGCTGGACGTCGCCCGGGCGCGTCTCGCCGAGGCCGGACTGACCGAGCGCTGCGAGTTGCGCCCCGGCGACTATCACACGGTGCCGCTGGAGGACGAGGCGTTCGACCTGGTGGTGCTGGGGCACATCTGCCGCACCGAAGGCGTCGACGGCACTCGGTCGCTGCTGCGTCGAGCGGCCGCCGCCCTGCGCCCGGGCGGGCGAGTGCTGGTGTCGGACTACTTCCGCACAGATGATCCGAGCCGCAGCCCGCAAGGGGTCTTCATGGCGGCCACCATGGCGGCCTGCACGGTGCGCGGCACCGCGTTCAGCTACGAGGAGATGTCAAGCTGGATGCGGGAATCCGGCCTCAGCGAGATCCGCCTGATCGAGCCCATCGCAGCCCAGCAGGTCTTCGTGGCAACCAAACCGACCGAGTCCCGGAAGTCAAGTGACTAGTGTCGATCCACCATCTCGTCATTCCGGCGAAGGCCCCGAGACCTGCCGGACACCGTGTGCACAAACCGTCATTCCGGCGAAGGCCGGAATCCACTGTCCGGCGGCTCGGGCTTCGGTGCCGGTGAAGTCCCCTCCGATCACACAGACCCGAAAGGCGGGAACATGACATCCTCCGACCAGACCAACGGCCAGCCCGAACCGATCGACCTGCTGATCCGGGCGGGTCACGTCGTCACCATGAACCAGCGGCGCGACATCATCCGCCGCGGCGCCGTGGCGGTGCGCGGCAGCGAGATCGTGGCGGTGGGCAGCGAGGCGGACCTGCGCGCCCGCTACGAGGCGGCGACGGAGGCCGGCGGCGACCGCTTCGTGGCCACGCCCGGCATGGTCAACAGCCACATCCACATCACCGGCGAGCCCCTCACCCGGGGGTACGTCCCAGACGACATCGACTTCGCGGAGAACGTCTTCGGCTGGCTCTGCCCGCTGTACGCCACCTACACCGCCGCCGACGAGCGCATCTCGGCGCAGCTGGCGGCCACCGAGATGCTGCGCTCGGGCACCACCTGCTTCCTGGAGGCCGGCACGGTCCGGTTCCTCGACGACGTGGTGGACGGGCTGGTCGAGGTGGGAATCCGCGGCCGGGTGGGGCGCTGGGTGTGGGACCTGCCGCCCGAGCCCGACGTCTACCGGCAGAACACCGACGAGGCCATCGCCAACCTGCAGGCCGTGCTGGAGCGCCACGGCTCGGTGGCCGGGGGGCGGATCGCCGGCCACGTCGTGCTGGTGGGCCACAACACCGCCTCGGACCCGCTGTGGCGGGCGGCCCGGGAACTGGCCACCGAGGCCCGGGCCGGGTTCAGCTTCCACATGTCGCCGGCGCAGCTCGACCCCGACGCCTTCCTGGCCGAGTTCGGCCACCGCCCCATCGTGCACCTCGCCGAGTTGGGTGTGCTCGACGGCGACGTGGCGATCACCCACTGCGTGCGGGTCGATGACGGTGAGGTCCAGATCCTCGCCGAGACCGGAGCCTCGGTGGCGCACTGCCCGACGACGGCCTTGAAGGTGGCCTACGGCGTGACGCAGGTGGGCAAGATGCCCGAGATGATGGCCGCCGGAGTGAACGTGGCGATCGGCACCGACGGCAACAACGCCTCCAACTACTCCGACCTGATGCGTGCCACCTATCTGGTGGCCGGTCTGTTCAAGGACGCCCGCTGCGACCCGCAGATGTTCCCCGCCGAGATGGCCTATGAGATGGCCACCCTCGGCGGTGCCGCGGCCGTGCAGGCAACGGACCAGATCGGCTCGCTGGAGGCGGGCAAGAAGGCCGACGTGGTGCTGCACGACACCGACCGCCCCGAGTGGCGCCCGCTGCTGAACGTCATGAGCCAGCTCGTCTGGTCGGCCGACGGGCGGGGCGTGCACAGCGTCTGGGTGGATGGCAACCAGGTCGTGGACGGCGGCCACATGACCACCATCGACGAGGAGCGGCTCTGGGCCGAGTCCCAGGCCGCCGGCGAGGCCATCTGCGCCCGCTCCGGCCTGCCCGACAAGGCCAAGTTCCCGATGGTCTGAAGCGCGCCGAGCCGTGCCCCCACTCCGGCGCCTGGAGGGGTCTGCCATCTGCCGCTCACGAGCCAGGCGGAACTCTCCGAGGCGCGTAGGAAGTCCGCTTTGACTTGGTTATGAGCCACTCATCGATTCCACGACGGCGCTTGCAACGCGCCGGGCGATCGCGCTCGGGAGGAAGGCTCTGATCTCTCCGTCGGGGAGCCTGGCGATCCATCTATCGGCCGCCGGAAGCGACAGGGTGATTTCCGCCACCCCAGGAGACTGGGAGACATCCCTCATCCATTTCCGGTAGCCGGACGGATCGGGGACCGACCAGAAGATGGCAGGTCCTGCGCCTAGGTCCTCAAACTGCTGCATCTCGAAGCTGCGATAGCCAGTCCACGCCAGGTAGCGGCTGCTCTCGAGGCCGGGGACTACGGCTTCGAATCGGAACAACCAAGAATTGCCTGCCGAGTCTCCCTGGGAGAGGGCCACATAGTCGTCGACCAATAGCTCGTCGTCGTACCAGTGCGTGGAGACCTGGCCAAGATCCCCGAGGGTGGCTGTCAGATCGTCGTCTATAAGTGAGAAGAGGAGGCGGACTGCGTCGTTCCAGATCGCAACCTGGCGTTGTTGTGCCTTCCGCAGCCTTGCGTGAACGACGTCGTAGCCCTGATGAGCAGTGGCCGCCCGCTCAAGGCTCCTCAGCGCATCCTCTGCTCGCGCCAAGATCAACTCGGCGATCAAGCCCAGATCACCACCGAGGTCGGACTCCGCGAGAGCCTCGTAATACCTCGAGCGATCTCGTCGCCGGATGATCGTGACCGGTAGCCCGGCGCGGATCAACTCAAGATTCATCACAGCGCGGGAGGTCCGTCCGTTCCCATCGCTGTACGGGTGGATGTGAGTGAGCCACGTATGCAGCACGATGGCCCGCAGGAGGGCGGGCACCTCGGCGTTGGCACAGGACCAGCGTTCCCAGTCCTCCATCGCGGACATGACCTCTTGCCAGGAGCCCACGGGTACGTGTGGCGATCCTCCGATGCGGACGGGCGTGGAGCGGAACAGACCTGCCGCTGGGGAGCCGGCGAGGATAAGCGCGTGTAGCTCTTTCACTTGCTCGATGTCCGTCGGAATCGGGTCACGCGCGAGTTCGACAATTCGATCCAGCGCTTTCGAGAGGTTGACGGCGGCCTCTGAGTAGGCGGGGTCGTGTCCGGTGATTGTGATTCCCTGCAGGACGGCGATCTGGGTCTCACCAACGTCGAGGGTGCTGCCTTCGATGGCGTTCGACTCGGCGATCCATTCGAATCGTTTGTCGCCGAAGTGGGTCCGCAGGGTGAGCTCGGTGAGGCGTCCTTGCTCTCGCAGCAGGTTCGCACGCTCCTGAAGCTCCGCGGCCTTGTCGACGAATCGTCGGCCGGATCCCTCGATGCTGTACGGGCTGCCGGCTAGATCGATGGTCATTCGGTGCCCTTCCCGGCTCGAATCTGCCAGGACCATCGGTGAGGGGCTGCTCGTCCCGGCAGGTGATTGTCAAAACTATCGGCGGGTCCGTCCCGCAAACGGGATTCCCCGCCATCACGGCGGCGGTTGGCCATACTGTGGAGGAGGTGATCGACTCGCCAACCGGGTTCTTTGGTTCCTCCATCGTCAGTCGGGACGGCCGCGGATGAACGAGGGCGGCTTGGCGTCGTACGGCCCGGTTCTCACCGGAGGTCAGGACAGCGGAACCACTCCGGCGGAGAGCCAGAATCGAGTCTCCAACGAATGCGGAAGCTCCTGGACGGTGACGTGACCCCACTCCGGTTCGAGGCCGAGATCACGCCAGGCATGGCGCCGGCTCAGGTGGCGGTGCTGGCAGCCGAGGTGGAGCGGGCGGGCTTCGACCGGCTGGGAATCTCCGACGTGATCCTGTGGCACGACTGCTGGGTGTTGATGGCACTCTGCGCCGGTACAACCGAGCGCTTGGAGTTCGGGCCCCTGGTCACGAACCCGTACTCTCGCCACCCGGCGGTGCTGGCGGGAGCCGTCGCGACGCTCGGTGAGGTCTCCGGCGGCCGTGCATTTCTGGGCCTCGGCGTCGGCGCTGGCCTGGAGCAGTTCGGACTGGACTACCCCCGGCCGGTCCGCACCCTCCGGGAGGCGGCGACGATCTGCCGGGGGCTGTGGGCGGGCGAGGAGGTCAGGTTCTCCGGCGAGGCGTTCACCGCCGATGGAGCCCGTCTGAAGAGCCCGCCGGAGGCGATGCCCGCGCTCGTGCTGGGTAGCCGCAGCCCGGGGGTCATGCGCCTGGCGGGGGAGTTGGCCGACCGTGTGCTGATCGGGGCGCGCTACTGGTCGGCGGCCCAGGCCGCCGAGTACCGGAGCTGGCTGGCCGAGGGAGCCGCCAGGAGCGGCCGCCGACTCGAGGGCCTGGAGGTGTCACCTCGCCTCACCGTTTGCATCTCCGACGACGGCGACCTGGCGCGCCGCAGCGTGAAGCGCTACGTGGCGCACTACCTCAGCATCCTGCGTCCGCCTGATCTCGATCTGCGCCCGGGTTTCATCGAGGAGGTCGATGCGGCACTGGCCTGGGCCCGCGGCTGGTACTTCGACCACGGACGGTACGACCCGCCGGAGTTGATGGATCTCATCGACGACGGCCTCGTGGAGCGGTTCGCGGTGGCCGGGACCGCCGCTGAGTGCACTGCTCAGTTGCGCCGCGTGGCCGAACTGGGGTTCGGTTCGTTCAGCCTCAACCTGGCCGCGGTACTGCGGCAAACCATGTACGACGGCCTCGCCGAGACCATCGACGGGGCCGCGCAGATGCTTTCGGCTCTGCGGGCGGGCTGAGGGCACGTGGTGGTGACCTCGAGTGCCAACCGGTTCGACGACTCGCACCGTACGCTTCTGAGGTGGTGGAGCTATTCCGGCGGGTTTGACGTGAGGTCTCGATCGCTTTGGGGGAGGCTGTGCCGCGCCGCCTTGGTGGGCCTGCTGGCCTGGCTGGGCGTGGCCGGTGTTCCGGTCGCCGTCGCTGCGCAGGAGACCACCGAGGAGCAGACCGAGCACCGGCTCGAGACGCGGATCCTGGCGCAGCGCCACGAGGATGACCGCGTTGAATTCGTCCTGCAGGTCCGTGACGAGGGTGGGCCGTGGAGCGAGTCGGCCCCGCCGACGCAGCGCTTCCTGCCTCCGGGGACCGCGGTTGATCAGTGGTTCGCAAGCTCGACGCTGACCCTCACCGCCAACCCCGACGACCCCTCCACGAGGACCGCGGTGGTCGTGCGCATCGTCGTGCGGCGCCTGGCCGATGATCGCATCGAGTTCGGGCTGCAGCACGGCGTTGTCGGTGAACCCTGGAGCGAACGGCTGCTGCCCGCTCGCCGCTTCTTCTCCCCGGACACCGAGGTGGGCCGCTGGCTGGCCAGTTCGCCGATCGTCTTGACGTTCCGCGCCCGAGCGTCCGGCGATCAGGACGGTGCCGTGCCGGTCTCCGGCGACGTGCTCGACTTCGACATGATCGACGTGCACTCGGGTGAGACCTTGAACATCCGCTCGGTCGTGACCGGCGAGACGCCGCTGCTGTTCTGGCTGTGGAGCCCCTATTGAGGCACGTGCCAGAGCCATGCTCCGGCCATCGAGCAGTTCGCTCGAGAGAACTCGAACCGGCTGAAGGTCGTCGGCATCGGCTCGACGGGCGACCTGGCGGCGAACGAGGCCTTCGTCGAGACCTATGGGATCACCTTCACGATGCTGTGGAGCGACTCCCGCGCGGCGACGGACTACTACCACTTCCCGTCTCCCGTCTGGTCCAGCTTCTGGATCCTGGACAGCACGGGTCGGCGCATCTTCGGCGCCTATCAATTCGACGAGGAATTGGCGACCTCGCTACTGGACCACCTGTTCTGACCCTCGCCCAGGCGTCGGCGTGGGGCGAGCGGTCCGCCGGGCGAGTCAGTCGCCGTCGCCCCAGACCGTCTTGGCCGTGGAGTAGACGCCCTGGTCGTAGGAGTACTCGATGACGTTGCCGTCGGGGTCGTTCAGGGCGCAGATGTAGCCGACAGGCGGTGGCATTTCCGTCGGTGCCATGTTCAGGCAGCCGGCCGCCTCGCCGCGGGCGGCGATCTCGTCGACCGCGTCGAGTGTGGGGAGCTCGATGCCGAGGTGGGCAAACGGCTTCAGTAGGCCGAGCCCCTCCTGGCCGCTGCTGGCGAAGAACTCGATGAGCACCAGGATGAAGGGTCTCTCGGCGGCGTCGGGATGGCCCAGCCAGGCGCCGTGGCCCAGGGCGTCGGTGCGCTTGTCCAGGAGCTCCATCGGTGTGAAGGTCGTGTAGAAGTCGATGGAGGCGTCGATGTCGGCGCACGGCAGCGCCACGTGGGTCCAGCGCGGCGTCGCGGGATGGTCGGAGTAGACGTCCGGACGCGTTGCCGCATCCACCGTGCCGGTCATTCCTGTGGCGGCGCGTGTCTCCTCGGCTCCGCTGGCGAACCCTGATTGCTCGGCACTCATCGGTTGTCCTCTCCTGCCGTCGTCGCTCTCCGGAGTGGTGAGCGCCGGCTACTCGTCGGTCCAGCCCTCGGGGATCTGCGGGTCGTCGCCGCCCTGGGTCCAGAGGATGAACGTGTTGCCCCACGGATCCTCGAAGGCGCAGTTGAAGCCGTTGAATTCGGCCCAGTAGTGGTTCCGCCACAGCTCGGTGGCGCCGAGGCTCAAAGCGGTGTCGAGGATGCGGTCGGCGCTGTCGTCACCGCTGACCAGGATCCACATCCGCTGGCAGCGCCCCTCGGTGCGCAGCGTTCGCGGCTCCACCCCGCCGGGGTTGGGATGGGGGCGGGCGTTGGCCACGTTGTGGATGCCCATGTGCAGGTTGCCGACCCCGGAGGGCTCGCCGTCGGCGAGGAACTCGTTGCCCGGCACGATGCGGTGGAACACGCCCGCGGGACGCCCCTCGACCTCCCATCCGAAGACCTGCTCGTAGAAGCGGGCGGAGGCTTCGGGATCGGTGCTCGGGAAATCGACGAAGATCAGCGTGTTCGGGTAGCCCATGGAATCACCCTCCGGGTCGTGGTCGAGATGGCGTCGTTCGCCGCTGCCAAGCTAGCAGCGTGGTGCGCCGGTCATCCTCGGGGACGGGCTATTCGAAGGACCTCCCGGAGGCGCGACCAGGGGTTCCCGTCGCCCGCGGCGCAAGGTGCCGTAATCTGGTATCCATACAGCACCAGGCGGGACTCGAGGCACCATGAGCACGACAGACGTCTTCTCGGAGAATCCGGTCCTGGCCGATGCGTGGTACGCCGTCGCCCGCACCGGCGACGTCGCCCCGGGCCCACTGGCGGTGCGTCTGCTGGGGCGCTCGTACGTGCTCTGGCGCGATCCCGACGGGACGGTGGTGGCCTCCGACGACCGCTGCCCGCATCGCGAGGCGCCGCTGTCGGCCGGCACGGTCATCGACGGCTGCCTGCAGTGCTGCTACCACGGCTGGCAGTTCGGCTCCGGCGGCCGTTGCGTCCTGGTGCCCTCGGCGCAGCCGGGCGTGCCGGTGCCGCCCCGCGCCCATCTGGTGCCCGTGGGTGCGACCGAGCGCTACGGCCTGGTGTGGATCTGCCCGGGAGTGCCCCGCGAAGACATTCCCAAGATCGTCCAGGAGGACGACCCGTCGTTCCGCCGCCTCAACCCCGACGTGGAGGTCTGGCAGGCGTCGGCCACCCGCATGGTGGACAACTTCCTGGACATCACCCACTTCCCGTTCGTGCACGCCGGCACCATCGGCGGCGAGAGCGACGAGGTGGTGCCGCGTCTGGAGCTGGAGCAGCTCGACGACAGCTTCTTCGGCTACGCCTACGACGTGACCGTCAGCAATCCCGAGATCGCCGCGGCTACCTCGGGCATGCAGGGCAGCGGCGCTGTGACCCGCCGGATGTCCAGCGGCTTCGCGCTGCCTTTCGCCAGCCGGAGCACCATCGCCTACGAGACCGGGCTCGAGCACATCCTGCTGCTGCTGTCCACGCCGATCGACGACGTGACCTCGTACTTCATCTTCGTGGTGTGGCGCAACGACGACTTCTCAGTGCCCTCCGACGAGGTGCTCCGCTTCGACCTGGCCATCGGCGCCGAGGACAAGGTCATGCTGGAGCGCCTCGACGGCGTGCTCCCGCTGGATCTGGCCGGAACCGTGAGCGTGCAGTCCGACAAGCCGTCGGTGGAGTGGCGCCGCCGCTTCGCCGCGCTCCTGTCCGGCGCCTGAGGCACCGCCCGCCGCCCGTCAGGGCATGTAGCCGAGGCCGGCGACGATCCGTCCGGCCGCTTCGACGTCCCCGGAGAGGCTGACGAGCCCGGCATCGATGGCCTCTGCACCCCTGATGCGCCCACCGACCAGGCGTGTGTAGGTGTGGGTCTCCATGCGAAGCGTGATCGTCGCTTCGGCGTCGCCGTCGAATGCCCCGACGAGGCGGCCGCGGCGCTCGACGACTTGAACGCGCCAGGAGCGTGCCGCCGGGCCGGTGAGGGCGATCAGCACGCGGGCCCCCTCGGGAGCGCGCCCGAGCTTGGCGACGGCGAAACCCACCGCGAAGGCGAACTCGTCGAGCACCACCTCGACCACCGGACCCTCCCGGTGGCCGGGACGGTCGACGGCGCCCCTGATGTCCTGCTCGTGCATCCAGCAGTCCATGGTCCTGATGCGCATGAAGCGCCCGTAGGTGTCGTTGCCGGCAGGGGTCCACGACCCGGCGTCGAAGTCGGCCTGCGTCATGGCTCCCAGAAGGTCTGCACGCCTGCCGGTGATCTCGCGGAACTCCTCGAGCACCGCGGCCGGCTCCCAGGGGCGCCGCTCGGCGATCCACAGCTCGTTGATCCGCCCGATCTCGTTGTGGACGTGCGGCGCCTCGCCGGCGTCCACCTCGGGCGCCGGGTCGCCGAGCAGCATCCGCTCGGTGCCGACGATGTGGCTCACGTTGTCCTGGACGGTCCAGCCCGGGCAGTCGGTGGCCACGGCCCATTCGGCGTCGGTGAGGCCGGCGCACAGTTCGGCGATGGCCGCCCACTCGGCCGCCAGGGCGGCGACGACGGTGTCCCTGTCGACTGTGACCATGCGCTCTCCTCGTCTCGGCCCGGCAACGCTACCAGCGCGCTCGGGCGCGCAGCCTCCTAGCCTTTGCGCAGCAAGCTGACCGGAGGAGAACATGGCCTGGGACTTCGCAACCGATGAGGACTTCCAGCCGAAGCTGGACTGGATGCGGGAGTTCCTCGACGCCGAGATCCTGCCGCTGGAGGCGATCGCCGGCGATTGCACGCCGGCGCAATGGCGGGCTCTGACCGAGCCCCTCAAGGAGCGGGTGAAGCAGAAGGGGCTCTGGGCCTGCCATCTGGGCCCCGACCTGGGCGGCCAGGGCTGGGGGCAGGTGCGCCTGGCGCTCATGCACGAGATTCTCGGGCGCTGCGAGTTCGCGCCGATGATCTTCGGCAACAACGCCCCCGACTCGGGCAACGCCGAGTTGCTGGCCATCGGGGCCGGCGCCGAACTGCGCCGCCGCTGGCTCCAGCCGCTCCTGGCCGGCGAGATGCGCAGCGCCTTCTCGATGACCGAGCCCGACGTGGCCGGCTCGGATCCCCGCCTGATCCGTACCCGGGCGATCCTCGACGGTGACGAGTACGTGGTCAACGGCCACAAGTGGTTCACCACCAACGGATCGGTGGCGGACTTCTTGATCGTCATGGTGGTGACCAACCCCGACGTGCATCCCTACCAGGGGTGTTCGATGATCCTGGTGCCCACCGACACGCCCGGCGTGCAGATCGTGCGCGACATCCCCAACATGGGCGAGCCGCACATCGAGGGCCCGCCACGCCCCGGCGGCCACTGCGAGATCGTCTACGACAACGTGCGGGTGCCGGCCGGCAACATCATCGGCGAGCCGGGTGACGGCTTCGTGCTCGCCCAGAAGCGTCTCGGTCCGGGCCGCATCCACCACGCCATGCGCTGGATCGGCCAGGCCCGCCGGGCCTTCGACATGATGTGCGAGCGGTCGCTGTCACGCACCTCCCACGGCTCGCTGCTGGCCGACAAGCAGATGATCCAGGACATGATCGCCGAGACGAAGATGGAGATCGAGGCCACCAAGCTGCTGTGCATGCACGCCGCCTGGCACATGGACCTCCACGGGGCCTCGGCCTCTCGCACCCAGATCGCCATGATCAAGGTGTACGGCACCCGGATGCTCTACAACGCCATCGACCGGGCCATCCAGGTGCACGGTTCCCTCGGGTACAGCGCCGACCTGCCGCTGGAGGGCATGTACCGCCACGCCCGTGCCTCCCGGCTGGTGGACGGCGCCGACGAGGTGCACAAGGTCACGATCAGCCGCCACGTGCTGCGCGGCTACGAGGCCGTCGACGGCTGGCCGTCCGAGCACGTGCCGACTCGCCGGGCCGAGGCTCTGGATCGCTTCGGCGACATCCTCGAGGCGGCGACCGCGAACTCGTGAGCCTCCGCGGCGCAGCCCGCCGGTACCCCGAAGCAGAGCCGCCGCACCCCAGGCGCTAGGGTTCCGGCGTGGTCTGCGTCAGCTGCATCGCCACGGCCGCGGCCGCAGGCGCGGGGACGATGGCCTTCTTCCGCCTCGTGGACATGGTGCGCGACGGCGGCGTCCGCAAGACCGTGGCCTTCCTGCGCGGGAGCGCCCAGGTACGCGGCGGAGCCGAGTCCGACGATGAGAACGGCGTGGCGAGCACCGGCGACGGGGTACTCAGCGGGGATCGCTCCTGACACTTTCCTGCCCGGTCACGGTCGGTCGCCGGTACGCAGGCCTACGCTTCGGGCCATGAGCGAACATGGCCTGACCGCAGACGAGATGCTTCTCACCACCCGGGCGGTGCGCAAGCGGCTGGACTTCGACCGTCCTGTGCCGGAATCGCTGCTTCGGGAGTGCGCACGTTTCGCCGTGCAGGCTCCCACGTCCTCCAATGGCCAGGCCTGGCACTTCGTCTTCGTCACCGAGCGCCCGAAGATCGAGGCCCTGGCCGCCATCTACCGGCGCGGCTCGGATCTGAACAGGGGAAGGTTCATCGAGTCGTCCAGTGCCCGGGCCGAGCGCGACCCCGCCTGGGGAACGCAGCAGGCCCGCGTCATCGACTCGGGAATCCACCTGGTCGAGAACATGCACCGGGTTCCGGCGATGCTGATCCCCTGTGCCGCCGGGCGCTCGGAGGATCCCCGCCACGTGGTTGAGGGTGCCGGTTCGGTCATCCAGGGGGCCTGGAGCTTCATGCTGGCGGCCCGCGCTCGTGGCCTCGGCACGTGCTGGACCACGATTCACCTGATGTGGGAGGAGGAGGTGGCCGAACTCCTGGGCATCCCCTTCGCCGAGGTGCGGCAGTACGCCCTCATCCCGGTGGCCTACACGATCGGCACCGACTTCAAACCCGCCGCCCGTGAGCTCGACGGCGTGTTGAGCTTCAACACCTGGAACCGCTCAGCCCCGCTGGTGCCGACCCTCGGGGGCCTGTACGAGCCCTCCTAGGTCGCGCAACAGGCCGGAATCGGCTGCCGGCCGCCGGCCGCACCCAACGCGCCGGGAGCCGGCAGCGGTGATCCGAGCCACGCTGTCCGTTGGCGGCCCGGGGCGAGGGCGTACGCTTCGGTGCATGACGAGGCTCGGGTTGTCGACCGACGAGATGCTCTCCACGACCCGGGCGGTGCGCAAGCGGCTGGACTTCGAGCGGCCGGTGCCCGAGTCGGCGCTGCGCGAGTGCGTCGAGTTGGCGGTGCAGGCCCCGACCGCCTCCAACATGCAGACCTGGCACTTCGTGTTCGTCACCGAGCGCCCCAAGATCGAGTCCATTGCGGGCCTCTACCGGCGCGGATTCGAGGCATACATCAGTGGCCCGAATCTTGCCGACAGGGCATCGGCGAGCGGGCGCTCCTCGGGCGGTGGAGCTTTCGCGGGTCGTGACCAGAGCTGGATGGCCCAGCAGCGCCGGGTCGTCGACTCAGCGGTCTACCTGGCTGAGAACATGCACCGCAGCCCGGTCCTGCTCATCCCCTGCGTCGCCACCCGCTCGGAGCGGCCGACAGACGTGGTCGCCGAAGGCGGCTCGGTCGTCCAGGCCGCCTGGAGCTTCATGCTGGCCGCACGTGAGCGCGGCCTCGGCACCTGCTGGACAACCCTGCACCTCGCCTACGAGCGCGAGACGGCGGAGATCCTCGACATCCCCTACGACAAGGTGCGCCAGTTCGCTCTGATCCCCATCGCCTACACGCACGGCACCGATTTCAAGCCCGCCAACCGCGGCGGCATCGGGGACGTGATCAGCTGGAACCGCTGGAGTCGCTGAACCCCTTCCCGGCCGGCCGTCGGGCCGCCGCCGATAGCAGGTCGCGAACCCGATCCAGACGATTCGTGACAGGAGTGTCCGCCTTGGTGCTCTGCATCGCGTCCGTTGCGGCCCCTGCGGTTGCTTCGACCGGAGTGGAAGCCGCCGCCACGGATCCCGGCCGGGCGTGGGTCGTCCTGCCACCGGAGGAATTCGGGCCCGGTGAACCGGGGTTGACCTCCGGTATGCCCGACGAGGCGACGGTGCTGCGCGGCCCGGAGTTCGTGCGGGGCGCGGCACGCAGCGGAGACAGCCTCATCGCCGCCTCCCGCGGCCGCACCTGCGCGGTCAGCCGCGACGCGCACGTGACGTGCTGGGGTTACGACGGCATCCGGGAGCGGCTCAGCGCTGCCGCCCTGCGGAATGTGGTGAGCATCACCAGCGGCGATCATCCTCACCAGGAACTCCATCTCTGCGCGCTGCACGGCGACGGGACCGTGTCGTGCTGGGGAGCGGGTCGCGAGGGTCAGCTCGGGCGGGGAGAGCCCTTCAGCGGCTACCTGCCCGAGAAGGTGGCCGGCATCTCCGACGCGGTGGCGCTCGCAGCAGGATCCGATCACACCTGCGCACTGCACGCTCGTGGGCGGGTCTCCTGCTGGGGGTCCGGGGCACTGGGGCAGCTGGGCGGTGCAACGCTCTCCTCGGTCACCGTCCCCGAGCGTGTCCCTGACATCGGCGACGCCGCATGGATCGACGCCGGTCCTTCCTCAAACTGCGTGATCCATACCGGCGGCGCTCTGACGTGCTGGGGTTACGGCGGCGGGGCCGGCAATCTCGGCGCCTTCGGCCCCGAGCCGGTGGAGGGCCTCCCCGCCGTCGTCTCGGTGTCGACCGGCGCCGACAGCACCTGCGCCGTGACCCACGCCGGCGAGGTCTATTGCTGGCCGGTCGCCGATGTGGCCAGCCCGCAGCGGGTTGAAGGGGTCGGCGGGGCCACCTCGGTGGCGGTCGGTGACGGCGGGGTTTGCGTGGTGCACGATGACGGCGGCGTGTCGTGCTGGGGTGAGAAGAACGCCGCCGGACAGCTCGGCAACGGCACCACGGCGCCACAACGCCGGCCGGCCCGCGTCGCCGGCGTCGCCGACGCGGTGGCGATCACGATGAGCGCCGGCTCCACGCGTCTCGGCGCGCACACCTGCGTGGCCCACGGAGATGCCTCCCACTCCTGCTGGGGCGGGAACGGTGCCGGCCAACTGGGCGACGGAAGCCTCGATCCGGGGTTGACGCCCGTTGCGGTCCTCACGCCGGCGGCGATTCCCGCGGCCCGGATCCCGACAGACGAGACCGATCTGCTGCGGAGTTGGCTGGACGAGGCCGTCGCACAGCGCGAAGCGGAGTTCCCGTGGCTGCGCCTGGCCTGGGACAGGATCCGCGAGCGGACCGTCGCCGGCCGGATCGAGGACTTCCGCGGGGCGGTTCGCTCGTACTGCGAACTCGTCGCCGGGCTGTACGGCTGCTGGTCGGAGCACATGGAGCTCGCCGAGATGACCCTCGGCGACGCGGTCCACGAGTTGGCGCACGTCTACGACAGCACGACCAGGCTGTCTGCCGGACCGGCCTGGGGTGCCGTGCAGCTCTACTTCGCCTGGACGTACCCGGACTGCTTCCGGGACTACGGGCAGCGGTCTGGCTCCGAGATCCTTGCCGACACGATGGCACACATCGTCGTGCCGGCGGCCTGGCTCGCCTACTACGGGGCGGGCTGTCCCGGCCTGGGCGGCGAGCCGGACCGCGAGGCGGAGCAGGTTGTGCTCTCGGGCCTCACCGGCGAGATGCCCGCTTGGTACACCCGGAACATCACCAACGGCGCCGAGCTGTGGCGAGTGCTGCGGCGTGCCCTGGCGCCCCAGTTGCTCGCCAATCTGGGCAATGAGTTCGGCGGGTTCTGCTCCACCGGCTGGTTCCGGTACCCGCTGGAACCGAACCTGGTTCCGCCGCCGCGCACCAACCCGTTCCGCGACGGCGGCTGCTAGCGGCGCGGCGGGCGGGCGGGTGTGTCAGGCGAGGGCGTAGGTGGCGGCCGGCGTGTTGGCGGCGGGATCCCAGGTGACCTTGCCCTCCTCGGTGAGGTGGATGAGATGTGCCAGCACCGAGAGCGCCGCGGCGGGGTGGAGGACCTTCGGCGTGGTGGTGTACAGGCGCTCCACCAGCGAGGGGATCGTGGTGGGACCCTCGCGGAGGCAGGCGAGGATCTGATCGGTGCGCCGGTGGCGGTGCGCCAGCAGCGCCCGGGCATAGCGGTTCGGCGCGGTGATCGGCGGGCCGTGCGTGGGCCAGTACACGCCGTCGCGGTCGCCTCGGGCGATCAGCAACTCCAGGCTGCGCAGGTAGTCGTCGAGATTGCCGTCGGGCGGTGGGATGATCGTCGACGACCAGCCCATGACGTGATCGCCGGTGAACAGGGCCTGCTCCTCAGGGAGGGCGAAGCACAGGTGGTTCGAGATGTGTCCGGGCGTGTAGAGGCACTCGAGGGTCCAGCCGTCACCGGCCACCACGTCGCCATGACCCAGCACGCCGTCGGGGGCGAAGTCCCAATCCCCGGGTTCTTCCTGCACCGCTGACCCCTCGGCGCCGGGGCGTCCCGCATCGGCGGCCGGGTGCGGGCCGAAGCCCAGGACCGGGGCGCCGGTCGCCTCGGCGAGGGCGCGGGAGGCGGGCGAGTGGTCGCTGTGGGTGTGCGTGATGCAGATGTGGGTGACCGTGCGCCCCTCCAGCGCCCGCAGGAGCGCCTCGGTGTGCGCGGCGTCGTCGGGCCCGGGATCGATGACCGCCACCCGCTGCCCTCCCACGATGTAGGTGCCGGTCCCGGCGAAGGTGAACGGGCTGGGGTTGGTGGCGGTCACGCGCTGGACCAGCGGCGCGATCCGGACCGCCTCGCCGTACGCGGGGGAGTGGTCGGTGTCGAACAACTCCTCCAGCCGCGCCGCGGTGCCGGAGGATTCCGGTAGCAGTTCCTGCCTGCGGCCAGGCACGTCGGCGCTGGAGATCATGGGACATCGGCTTCCGGGTCGGGGGACGCATCGACGATACCGGCGAGCGCCTCGGCAGGTCGGGGCAACCCGGAGCGCCTGGCCAGAGGGAAGTTCAGCGGACTCGGTGCGCCTGCTCCTCAAACTCCGGGACGAGTTCGGCGGATTATTCCCCCCTTCGGTGGTTCCGCTACCCGCTCGACATCGACGATTGGCCCGGTGCCGACGACAACCAGTTCCGGGACGGAGGGTGCTGAGCACTAGCTTTGCGCTTGTGAACGCGACACCTCTCTATCTGCAGCCTGGCCGGATCGGATCCCTGGAGATCCCGAACCGGATCGTGCGGGGGGCGACGTCGGAGACGATGGCGTCGGCGAGCGGGGTGGTCTACGACTCGTTCGTGGAGTTGTACCGCCGTCTGACCGAAGGGGGAGCGGGGCTACTGCTGACCGGGCACATGTACGTGGATCCCCGCGGGCAGGCCAGCGCCAACCAGACCGGCATCCACGACGACAAGGTCATCCCCGGGTTGCGTCAGGCGACCGATGCGGTGCACGAGGCGGGAGGCCGGGTCTTCGCCCAGATCGGCCACTGCGGCAGCCAGACGATGATGTCGCGCATCACCCCGGTGGCGCCGTCGCCGGTGCCCAACGCCATGTACACCATCCAGCCCGAGGAGTTGACAGCCGAGGAGATCCGGGGCCTGGTGCGCGCCTTCGGGGACGGGGCCCGGCGAGCCGCCGAGGCGGGCTTCGACGGCACCCACATCCACGGCGGCAACGGCTACCTCATCTCGGAGTTCTGCTCGCCGCACGCCAACACCCGCGACGATGACTGGGGCGGTGACGCCGAGCGGCGCAGCCGCTTCATGGTCGAGGTCTACGACGCCGTCCGTGCCGCGGTCGGCGTCGACTTCCCGGTGACCGCCCGATTGAGCGTGGAGGACTCGGTGGACGGCGGCTTGCAGCGGGAGGAGTCGCTGCAGCGGGCCAGGGTGCTGGCCGATCGTGGAATCAACGGCTTCGAGACCACCTACGGGGTGATGCGCAGCTACTTCGAGAACATCCGCCCATACGTGGCGGTGGGGCGTGCGCAGGCGTGGCGCAACCTGCTGGTCCAGCGCGCGCGCAAGCCCGCTGGCGCCGAGGCCTACTACCGGCCGTTCGCCCGTGCGGTCAAGGAGGCCACGGGGCTGCCGATCATCCTCGTCGGCGGGGTCCGCACGACCGAGACGATGACCGACATCCTCTCATCGGGTGACGCCGACTTCCTGGCCATGGCCCGCCCGTTCATCCGCGAGCCCGACCTGGTGCGCAAGCTGGAGGCCGGCCGCACCGGGGGCGTGGAGTGCGTGTCGTGCAACATGTGCCTGGCACACGACGGCTTCGACCCGCTGCAGTGCTGGCGCGACAACCCCCGCAACGTCGCGGTCCACATCCGCAAGCACTACTGGACGAACCGCCGCAAAGGTCAGTAGGCCAGCACCCTTCACCGACGGGTGCGCCAGTCCGTCTGCAAAGCCAAGTAACCCGACACGCTCCACCGACTGGTGCCCAATTCCGTCACATACGTTACATAACGGACATTTCCGGCGTTGCTTCAACACCGGGCAGGCCGCGGCGGGCTGGTCGGTGTCCCGGCGGCTACCAGTGATGGATCTCCGGTGCTGCTGGGCCGAGATGTGCGTTGAGCGCGATGAAGTCGCCCGCGTCGGAGGTGAGGATGCTGTGCCCGACCCGTGTGGCCAGCACCGCGAGGTGGGCGTTCACGACGTCCCCGGTGCCCGATCTGCGCAGCAGGTGACCTACGGCGGTGTAATCGTCGGCGGCGAATGGATGCACGATGAGCGAACGGGCGATGCGGGCAAGGCGCGCCTGCCGCGCGCCGTCGCGCCAGACCTGAGCCAGTACCGGGGCCGTTGTGTGCAGGACCTCGTCGGCTCGTACGGCGGCCGCAAGAAAGGAACGTGCCGCGCTCTCGCCGCGATCCAGCGCGACGAGGGGCCCGGCGTCGAGGATCACCGATCGAAGTAGCGGCGGCCCATCGCCTCGACTTCAGCCTCATCCAGAGGTCCGGCTTCGGCTTCCCACGCGGCGAGGACCTCGTTGAGCCTCTCGCGGCGCTGACTCTCCTGGGCAAGCAGCCGGATTCCTTGCCGGATGACACTCGACTGGTCGCCGAACTCCGGAACCAGTTCAGCCAGCAGCAGCCTGTCCTCGTCGCTAAGCCTGATAGTCGTCGTCGTGCTCATGCCAGAATCGTAGTACAATCGTATTGCGCTACCTCACCGTAGGCGAGTCTGGGTTCGTGGTGCGCAGTGCCGGCTCCTTTGTGGTGGGCAATCGACCGAAACGGCGGTGAGGGAGTATGGAGCGGCAGTCCCCTGCCTCCGACGGCATGGATCGGCCTCGGGATGCGATCCGGTGAGTGGCGTTCTGGCGGACTTCAGCGGCGCTGGTAGACATCGCGGCGATGGCCGACACGGACGACCTGAATCACCAGACGGTCGTCGATGACCTCGTAGAGGATCCGGTAGTCGCCGACGCGCACCCGGTAGGTGGACTCCTCTCCTACCAGAGGGACGCAGCCCGGCGGCCGTGGCTCATCGGCCAGAAGATCTATGGCGGCTCGAACCCGCTGCTGTTCGATACGCGGCAGTCGGGCGATCGTCTTGACCGCCCGGCGGGCGATCTCGACGGTGTAGCGGCTCACTCGAGTCCCAGATCAGCCTTGACCTCATCCCAGGGCACGTAGTCGTCCTCGGCTCGCGCTGCAGCGAGTTCGCGGCGGTCCTCGATGTCGTCTGCGGCGTCGATGAGCCGGTCGAAGGTGTCGGAATCCAGGATCACGGCGACCCGGCGGCCGCGCCGCGTCACCGAGATCGGCTCGCCTGATCGCCGCGTCTCCTCGATCACTTCGGCCAACCGGTTTCGTGCCTCGCTTACTGCTACCTCGTTCATGTACGAATCGTACACTCCACTGGGCGGTATCGTCGACCGCTACCGGCCATCCGCCGGGATGTCAACGTGGATGATCCACCACGCTGCGGTGGATGATCCACCACGCTCTGGCCGGTGATGTACATGGTGACGCTCCTCTGCACTGCCGGCGTTCTCCCATGCCCCGCGCCATCTCCAGCGCTGAGCAGAGATTTCGTGTACGCCGCTGTGGAACGGGGTGATGCAGACCGGGTGATCTTGCTCAGGATTGCGGTCGTAGCAGGACGATGCCCTTGGGGTCGAGGGTGATGCGGTAGTTCCTGCCTGTGGTGACATCGGCGGGGACGTAGGCCTCCAGCGGTGGTGCGCCGGGGGTATCGAACGTGGCGAGGGTGCGGTCGCCCACGACTCGCACGTCCCTCAGGTGGGCGGAGACTCCCGAGGATCTGCCGGGGCGCACCGCTTCGGGACGGATGAGGATGCAGAAACCCTCTCGCGGCGGCGTCGCGGTCGGGGCAGCGGCCGCGAGGGGCACAGGGCCCCAAGGGGTCGCGATGTCGTGACCGGCGGTGAGCATCGCTCCCCCGGCGGGCCGCCAGATGGTTCCGAGTCCCAGGAACGTGGCGGTCCAGGCGTCCTGTGGGTCGTCGCGGAGTTCTTGGGGGGTGGCGGTGCGGTGGATGCGGCCGTCGCGCATGAGCGCCACCCTGTCGGCGAGTGCGAACGCCTCGGCGTGGTCGTGCGTGACGTGGATGGCGGTCTGGGCAAGGTCGGCGAGTATGCGCCGGACATCGGCCAGCAGGCGGTCGTGAAGCGGGCGATCCAGCGCGGCGAACGGCTCGTCGGCCAGCAGCAGCTTGGGTTCGGTGACCAGGGCGCGGGCCAGGGCGACGCGCTGGGCCTCCCCGCCCGAGAGGGTGGCGACGCTGCGGCGCTCGTAGCCGTCGAGCCCCGCCATCTGCAGCATCTCGGCCACGCGGCGGCGCCGCTCCGGCGCCGGGACGCCTTGCATGCGGAGTCCGAAGGTCACGTTGGCGCCGACGTTGCGGTGCGGCAGCAGGGCGTGGTCCTGGAACACCATGCCGTAGCGGCGCCGGTGGGCGGGCACCGATCGCTGGTCCTGCCCCGCCCAGGAGACCGTGCCGCGGTCGGGCGCCTGCAGCCCGGCGATCGTGCGTAGCAGCGTCGTCTTCCCGCAGCCGCTGGGGCCGAGCAGCGCCAGCAACTCCCCCTGCCGCACCGACAGGTCGAGGCCGGCCAGGATGGCTTTGCCGCCGAGGCTCACGTCCAGGTCGCGGATTGTCAGTCCGTCTCGGGTGGTGGATTCCAGCCTGCGCCGGATTGACGAAGGAGAGCTGGATTCCGAGGGCGACGCTGCGGGGTCCGCCGGCCGGTCGGAGGCCTCCAAGCCGTCTCCCCCGCCGGGGGCCTGCTCGACCATCAGAAGTCGGCCGCGCCGGCGGGGCGCAGGCGATCGATCAGCAGCACGGCCGCCGCGGTCATGACCAGCAGTATCACGCTCAACGCCATGGCCTGCCCGAACGCCGTTTCGCCGGGTCGGCCCAGCAAGCGGAAGATGGCAATCGGCACCGTGGGACGCTCCGGGCGCACCACGAAGGCGGTGGCGCCGAACTCCCCCAACGACACCGCGAAGGCGAAGCCCGCCCCCACGGCCAGGCCGCGCAGCGCCAGCGGCAGGTCAACCTCCCGGCGGACGCGGGCCGGCCGGGCGCCGAGGACCGCCGCCGCCTCGCGCAGGCGCGGGCTGACCGCTCTGAGCGCCGGTGTGACCGACCGGATGACGAAGGGCATGCCGATCAGGGCGTGGGCGATCGGCACCAGCCACCACGAGAGGCGCAGGTCCAGCGGCGGGCGGTCCAGGACCAGCAGCATCCCGAAGCCCAGGATCACCGCGGACGTGCCGAGCGGCATCAGGAACGCCCCCTCCAGCGCCGCCCCGCCCCGGTTGTGGCGACCCACCACGGCGATGGCGACCAGGAGACCGCCGATCGTGGCGATTCCCGCGGCGGTGGCGGCGAACTCCAGTGAGTGCCGCACGGCCGACAGGGGTGAGACGAACAGGGCCTGCAGGCGCTCATCGCCGGTGCCCAGGCGCCGGTAGTTGTCGAGCGTGTAGCCGCCGCCGCTGCGCAGCGAGCGTTCCACGAGCAGCGCCAGAGGCAATCCCACCACGAGCGCGGCCACACCGAGCGCGCCCCCCAGCAGCAGGCGATCGCTGCGGCGGCGTGCGTGGCGGGTGGTGTCGGTGCGGAGGCGTTCGGGAACGTGCCGCCGCTGCTGCCAGATCGTGCTCCCCACGACGAGCACCAGGACGCACAGCAACTGCAGGAGCGCCAGCGCCGCCGCCGTGTCGAACTCGAGGCGCTGCACGGCGAAGCGCCAGATCTCGGTGTCCAGCGTCGCCCGGCGGGGTCCCCCGAGGATGAGGATCACCCCGAAGGACGTGAAGTTGAACAGGAACACGATGGCACTCACCGCCACGATCGCGGGCGCCAGGCGCGGCAGCGTCACCGCCGTGAACACCCGCAGGCGGTTGGCCCCCAGCACCGCTGCAGCCTGCTCGGGGGCCGGATCGAGTTGGGACCAGAACGCGCTCACGGAGCGGGCGATGACCGCGTAGTTGAAGAAGACGTGGGCTGCCAGGATCGCCCAGACGGTGTGATGGAACCGGTCGGCGAGGCCGAGGCGGTCCATCAGCGACAGGAAGGCCGCGGCCACGACCACCGTGGGCAGGACGAAAGGCACCACCAGAAGGGCGTGGACGAGTCCCCGACCGCGGAAGCGCAGCCGCGCCAGCACCGCCGCGGTGGGCAACGCCAGCGCCAGGCAGATCCCCGTGGAGGCCAGTGCCTGCCACGTCGTGAACCACAGCACACTCGTGGTGGTGGGGTTGCGCCACGTCTCGACGAGCGCGCCGGCGTCGAAGCTGCGGGTCAGCACCCCCACGAGGGGGTACACGAAGAAGATCGCGATGAACGCGGCCGGGATCGCCGCGAGAGCTGCCGGGCCGAGCCAGCGGGCACGAGGAACAGTCCGATCCGCGAAAGACATGGATTCCGGCCTCCGCCGGAATGACGGTCGGGGGGCTTGGACGGTCAGCGGCACTCCCTAGCGTGACACGGTCGGAATGACGGTCGGGGGGCTTGGGCGGTCTGGGGCACCCCCTAGCGCAGCACGATCTCCACCCAGCGGCGGGTCCAGTTGTCACGCTCGGCGGCGATGAGCGCCGGATCCAGGCTGAGGGGCTCCGGCACCGCCACCGCGTGGGTGGCGAACACCTCGGGGACCTGCGCGGTGCTGCTGGCGGGGAACACGAACATGTTCAGCGGGATGTCCTCCTGGAAGGTGTCCGAGAGCATGAAGTCCACGAAGGCCTGCGCCCCAACCAGGTTCCCGGTGCCGGCCAGGATGCCGGCGAACTCGATCTGGCGGAAGCAGCCGTCGACGAGCACGCCGGTGGGCGGGGTGTCCGTCGGCGGGTCGGCGAAGAGCACCTCGGCGACGGGACTGGTGGCGTAGGAGGTCACCAGGGCCCGCTCCCCTCCCCCGGCCACGAACTCCCCGAAGTAGGCCTCCCTCCACCTCGCTGTCACGGACACTCCCCCGTCTCGCAGGCCGGCCCAGTAGTCCTCCCAGCCGTCGGTGCCGAAGGCCGCCACGGTGGCCAGCAGGAACGCCAGGCCCGGCGAGGAGGTCTCGGGGTTCTGGGTCACGAACGAACTTGCGTGGCGCGGGTCGGCCAGATCTTCGAGGGTCTCGGGTGGGGCACCGTCGGTGGCGTCGATCCAGTAGTTGACGCAGACGTCGCCGTAGTCGATGGGCGTCACGCGGTCCCGGGCGTCGAGTTGCAGTTCGGCCGGCACGGCCTCGACTGCCGGCGAGCGGTACGGCACGAAGAGGTCCTCGTCCAGCGCCCGCTGCAGGAACGTGTTGTCGATGCCGAATACCACGTCCGCGATGGGGTTGTCCTTGGTGAGGATGACCTGGCTCAGCATCGACCCGGTGTCCTCGCCGGTGAGCAGGTTCACCTTGATTCCCGTGCTCTCCTCGAACGACTCGATGATCCCCTCCGAGACGGCGAAGGAGTCGTGTGTGACCACCGTCAGTTCTCCGGGTCCCGGCGGGGGCTCCGGCGCTTCTTGGGGAGTTGGTGGCGGCTCGGCGGGAGGAGCGGGCTCAGGAGGCACTTCAGGCTCCGGAGCAGGCGACGGCTCGGTTGGGCCGGTCGGTTCCGCCGCCGGTGCGGTGACCGAACCGGTCGGTGTTTCGGTGGTCCCGCCGCACCCTGCAGCGGCGATGATCACCACGGCAAGGGAAGCGATCAAGAGGAGTGAGTGACGAGACTTTTCGAGCGTGCGCATTGTTCCCTCCGCTGGCATTACCCAGATCAGGTTCTGCGGGTCGGCGAGTCCCCTCGCCCTCTCAGCCCGATGTGCTCGAGCTCCCCGGAATTGCGCCCCACTCTAGGTTCCGGGCCGGCGAGCCCGCAAGCGGCGCTTGGGGCGTGCGTTGATCGAACCAGGGCTAGCGTTGGTGGCATGTCGCAACGGTTGGAGGTGATGCTGACGAGTCGCCGCCCCGACGGTGTCTGGACGTGGCGCGCTGCGGGTGCCCGCCAGCCGAAGGGAGTCATGGAGGCTGCACTGCTGCCCGCCGATGCCGCGATCGGCGACATCCTCCGGGTGGAGGCCGAGATCAGTCTCGACGGGATCGCCGTGCGTCAGGTGCTACCCACGAAGACGGACAAGCCGCCGCCCCCACGCGTCGAACACATCGGTTCGCAGCGATTCACCGAGGGTGTCACCGGACCGAGTACCTCCGGGCGCTCGGAGCGGTCGGAGAGACGTCGCGGTGACGGTGGACGACGGCGACACGATGGAGGACCCGGCCGCGGCCGTCGCGACGAGGGTCGAGGGCAGCGTGGCGGATCGGGTGGACGTGGATCGCGCGACAGACCCCCGCGTGCTCCACGTCTGCGAGCTGCGAACACGCACCGCGATGCCTGGCTGGGGAGTCTCTCGCCCGACCAGAAGGTCGTCGCCGAGCGACTGGTGAACGAGGGGATCCGCGCCGTACGCCAGTCGATCCAGGACCAGGACACGGCCGAGTCAGCGGGACAGGAAGCAGAGCAGGCCACGCCGGCGGCAGGCACGAGCGTCGCCGTCGTGGAGGAACTGTTCACGGCCTTGCGCGCCGCCGACTGGCGGGATCGTGCCGAGGCAGCCCGGGGAATCACCGATGAGGTGGACTTGCGCGACCTGCGTTCGGTTGTGGCCGGCACCCCCCTCCGGTTCCCCGATGACGAGGCGCGTACGCTGGCCGACGAGTTGCGCGGCAAGCTTGCCGCTCGCGTGGACCGCGAGCACTCGGCCTGGATTGCCGACCTTGGTTCATTGATCCGGAAGGGCCGCCTGATCACGGCCCTGCGGGTCAGCCAGCGCCCGCCCAGAACCGGAACGCCGCTACCCGAGAGCCTGGCTCAGTCCCTGCAGGAGGCGGCGGGGACACAACTGGACAGCGAGGCGGACGACGATCTCTGGGTCCGGATGCTGGAAGCGGCCGCGCAGTCCCCTGTCCGCTTGGTGCTCGTTGCAGGGCACGTTCCCCAGGAGCCGTCGGAGCGCCTGGTGCGCACCGTCCGCCGTTTCGGTGACCGCCTGCCTGCGCTTCGGGCGCAGTTCGCAGCGCACCTCGATCCTCCTGAGCCGCCCGCGGAACCCGAGGCGTCCGTTGAGCCCGAGGGCCCGGCGACGGAGCCCGAGCCTTCGGGTGAGCCGGAGAGTCCGGCGGCGGAACCCGACGAACCTGCGGGCGAGGTCGAGGAAGCGGTGGAACCCGACGAACCGACGGGCGATGAGGACGCACCGGAACCCGAGTCCGCCGGAGAGGTCGACGAGGCAGCGGAACCCGACGAACCTGCGGGCGAGGAGGATCGCGTTGCGACCGATCCGTCAGCCGATGTCGGTGCCGACGCCGATCCGCCGGAGGAAGTCGGCGAGCCCGCTGGTGAGGTCGAGAGCGTCTAGCTCGGCAAGCGGAACCCATCGGGCCTCGGCGGCGTCATCGCCGGCCACAGGCGGGCCCTGGCTCTCGACGGTCATCCAGAAGTCCACGATGACGTAGTGGTACTCCTCGCCCATGCGTTCGACCCAGCCGGCGAACCCGTCGCAACTCGCCTCCAGCCCGGTTTCCTCGGCCACCTCCCGGACGACGGCCGCAGCCAACGTCTCGCCCCACTCGACCCGCCCGCCGGGGACCGACCACTTCCCCACTGCCGGTCCCTGCCCGCGGCGAACGAGCAGGAGGCAACCGTCCTTCACGGCGACCGCGCCGACGCACACCTCGGGGCGCATCAGTCCGCGGGAACCTCCGGAGTCGGGGTCAGCCGCCGGTGGACCTGCAGGGCGCGGGCGGTGAGTCCGTAGCGTTCGAAGAAGTTCTTCGTCACGCGGTCCCCGGGCAGGGCGACCGACTCGACCGCCATCGCGCCGGAAGCCGCGGCCCAGGCGAGAATCTCATCCATCAGCGCCTCGCCGAGTCCGACGCCGCGCGCCTCGGGCAGGACGTAGAGCGCCTCGATGTCAGCCAGCAGGGAGCCGTCAACCAGGCTCCGCAGGCGGGCAGCGGCGAATCCCACCGAGGCGCCATCAAGACCGGCCGTCCAGATCCGCCTCTGATCGCTGTCCAGTGCTCGTCGGAACGTCGCGGCATCGGGTGCTTGCGGGAAACGGATCGCCAGCAGCATCGCTCCGCCGCGTTCGGTGACCTTCTCGCTCCTCGCTGCATCGGCAAGGGCCGCCAGCGCCTCGCATTCGGCGCTCGTGGCGGCGGCGACGGCGATTCTCAGGGTCCGAGCCTGTCCAGAGAGGGGCAGATCTCCTCACCCGACGGGCAGCGAGGGTCGTTCCGGCTGCCGAGTTGGCTCTGTGACACGAGCAGGAAGCATCCCTCGCAGAGCCATTCGTCGTCGCGGCGCGGCGTCACCGTGCCGAGGAGTTCCGCCGGCTGGCCTGTCTCGACCTCCTCGACCTCGTCGTCGGCGGCGTCGTCGCTCGCCGCGATCCGATCTCGAAGGATCGTGTTGAGGTCCGCCTCGAGGTTGTCCGGATCGACCTCGTCGTCGAACTCGGACTCCGTCGACTGCGGCCGCTTGGCGGTGCGCTCGGGCGCGTCCTTCTCGTCGTCGTCATCGTCGTCGAGCTCGTCGTCGTCGAGGGGATCGTCGTCCTCCTCGATCTCGTCATCAAACTCGGGATCGAATGGCTCGTCCGGTTCGTCGTCGAGTTCGAGGTTGAGCCCCATCAAGCTCTCATCGTCGGGCATGAACCTCTCCGGCTGCGTGGATCGGTGGAATTGCTGAGAGGCGGATCATAGGCAAAGCCCGAGGCAAAAGGGTTGAGTCTCGCCGGGGGCCTCCGTGCTCGAGGAATCGCGTCAGACGGCGTCGCGGTGGCGCGTCGCCGCCCGGCGCTCGGAGGCGAGCCGTTCCAACTCGGGTTCGCTGGATCGGTTCGCGAAGCTCATCATCTGCGCAATCGCCTGGTGTCCGGCCTGTTCGCCGATGAGGCGATGCATCTCCTGGGCGACGTACCGGTAGGCGGGATGACCCTGCGTACTGCTGCGCAACTCGATGAGGTGCATGGCCTCCCGGGCGTTCATCTGCATCACGAACCTGATCCGGTAGGCCAGCGCGACCGCGTATCCCGCCTGCTCGGGGAAGTCATCAGCGAGCGAGTCGTGAAGTTCGGCGCTCTGGGCCATCGTCTCGGAGAAGCTGTCGCCTATTCCTGCCGTCTCCACTGCCTCCGGCATCGTGTACCCGTGGGTCGGGGTGAGCCGCTGCCATTCGATCGTGAGCATCCGGTGACGCTGCAGATCACGGAACGCGCCGTAGTCGCAGAGGACGTCGAAGCGGTAGGAGGACGTCTCGAGGGCACGCCCCGGCTTGTGGCGGCGGTTCCCGCGCTCGCCCGCGTAGGTACGCAAGACGGCGAGGCGATCATCGGCGGACATGCCCTCGGCCAGCGAGCGCAACCGGTCCTCGGGCAGGTCCACGAAGGGATACAACGCGCCGGCGACCAGCTTCACCTCGGCGTCGGGATCGAAGTCCACCAGCCGCACGGCGGGCGCCTCGGCGAAGCCTTCGAGGCCGTTGACCAGTCGCCCGGCGACGTCTCGCATGGCCTCGCCGGTGGTGCGCAGGTAGCGGCTCCACGCCACTCCCCTGTCGTCGAGGTCCACGCGCTTGAGGAATGACGGGATGACCTTGCGCAACTCGTTCAGGATCATGTCGGCGTAGAGGCGCACCTCCGGCAGGGAGTGCGCCCGCATCCGCAGGAGCAGGTTCTCGTACCCCTGTCCACTGCCGTAGATGCCCACGTTGGAAAGGGAGGCGGCGGGCAACATCCCCCGCACGGCGTCGAACGACTTGGCGCGGATCGCCTGCCGGTAGACGAAGTCGGAGTCTCCCGGCGTCTTGGGGAATTGCCGGCGGAAGTGCTCGGTCATGACCGGGATCGCCGCACTGTAGGACTCGAACATGCGGTCCATGTCCGCGATGTAGCGGGTTCCGAAGCCCGATCGCAGGATGTCGGGATCGCGGAAATAGCGGAAGCGGCCGCCGAGGCGGGCGTCGTACGCCACATAGCGCGTCGACTGCTCGAGATAGGACATCAGCCTGCCCCACTCGAGGACCTTGGTCAGCAGGTTCGAGGCCTGCTCGCAGGCCAGGTGCACCCCTCCGAGCTGGGCCACGGAGTCGTCGCCGTACTCGAAGAACACGCGATCGTAGAGTTCCTCGGCGCGGCGCAGGCCGATCGTGGCGTCCACGCCAAGGTCACCACTGAGGTCCAACTCACCGACGAACTCGTCCAGGAAGAGCCGTCGCAGGCTCTTGGCCGATCGCGAGTAGCGGGCGAACAGCGCTCCCTTGACGACCTCCGGCAGGTTGACGAGCGCGAAGACCGGCTGATCGAGGTTCGTGAAATAGCGCCGGAGAATCTCGGTCTCGGCGCCGGTGAATTCCTCCGCGACGTACATGGATCGTCGCCGCCGCCCGCTCCCGCCGCCTCAGCTCGTCGCCGCGTCCGCGGCACCGAGCGCGGCGAAGTCCGCTGCGGCGGCGGTGCGGACCGCCTCGTCGGCCCAGAAGTCGATCGCCACCGCGGCGAGCGTCTTGGCGCCGTCGACGACCCCGCGGTCGCCGCCCGGCCCGCGGGCACACTCGGCGAAGGCCTCGGTATGGATGGCCACCTCCGGCGGGGCGACGGCGATCATGGGGTGGATCGACGGCACGACGTAGCTGACGTTGCCCATGTCGGTGCTGCCGATCACCGTGCGCCCCGGCTCGGGAGGCCGGGGCTCCCGACCGACACCGGCGGCGTTGGCCGCCCACAGCGCCGCGAGCGTCCCGTTGGTGCGGACCTCACTGAAGCTGTAGGAGGCCCAGTCGATCTCGATGTCCACGCCGGCGGCGGCCGCTCCGCTCATCAGGCAGGTCTCGAGGCGTTCCTTCAGCATCTCCAGGCGGGCGCTCGTCGGTGATCGGACGAACCAGTTGGTCTCGGCGAAGGCGGGCACGATGTTGGGCTTCTGGCCCCCGTCGGTGAATATCCCGTGCAGGCGCTCGTCGGTCCCGATGTGCTGGCGGAGGGCCGCCACGGCGACGTAGCCCAGAACGGCGCCGTCGAGGGCGTTCCGACCGACATGGGGAGCGGCCGCGGCGTGAGCCGCGTGGCCCCGGTACCTGGCGTGCAACTGCTGGACGGCCAGCGTCTGCATCTCGAGGAGTTCCAGACCGGCGGGATGCAGCATGATGGCCGCGTCGACACCGTCGAAGGCTCCCGCTTCGATCAGGCGCACCTTGCCTCCGCCACCCTCTTCGGCGGGTGTGCCGAGGATCATCAGCCGGCCCCCGAGATCCTCGACGACCTCGGCCGCGGCGAGTCCGGCGCCGAGCCCGGAGGCACCGATGATGTTGTGCCCGCAGGCATGGCCGAGGCCCGGCAGGGCGTCGTACTCGCAGAGGATCGCGACGAGAGGCCCGCTGCTGCCGGCCCGTGCGCAGAAGGCCGTCTCGAGCCCGTATGCCCCGCGGTCGACGTCGAGACCGGCATCCTCGGCCGCCGAGGCAAGCACGTCGTGGGCGATGTGCTCCTCGAATCCCAACTCGGGGTTGTCGTGGATGTGGTGGGAGATCCGGATCAGTTGCTCCGCCCGGGAATCAACCGCCGCCGCGGCCTGGGATTTGGCACCGGCGGGTCCGGGCGTGCGCTGAGCCACGGGGCGAATCTACCACCGCCGCTAACGCACCCTTCGGATTCGATTGCGGCTAAATCACCACCGTGAGGGCGTCTTTCTCGATCCGCACGGCAAGCGTCCGGGCAGTACCGACCGGCCGACCGTCCAGCGAGACGCGCACGGGACGCTCGAAGGAGGCGCTGAACGCCCCGACCCTGCTGGTGGCGATGTCGGGATGGGGCAGGTGGGTCCCCGAACGCAGCCGCCGGGCGGCTCGCAGCCGCTGCGGGAGGCTCGGATTCCCGTCGCTGACATCGAGCAGGCCGTCGCCCGGATGGGCCCGCGGCCCGAGGTTCCAGGGGCCGGCGAAGGCGGCGTTCATGACGACGACGAAGCGCCCGGCCAGCGGGCTGCGCATCGCGATCAGATGTGCCGTGAACCAGTGAATCCGACCGTCGAGGAGCACCGACCCCAGGTCGCAGGTGACCGTGTGCCCGCCGTCGTGAAGGCGGGCGACATCGCCGGTCCCTCCGAGCGTGCGGCAGAGATCCCCGCCGGCGAGTCCGAGTGTCGGGATCGGGTCGCCGCGCCGGCGGGCCTGCTCGACAACCTGGCGAGCCTCGGCATCACTTGCCACGACCACGCCGCCGTCGGGAAGCTCTCCCGAGACTCCCCAGTCCTGGCCTCGACGGATGCCCATGCCTGCCCTCTGCGCGCGCCGCGAGTCGTGTCCGGGCGTCTCAGCCCGCCAGATCGAGGGAGGAGGCGGCCACCACTCCCCGGAACATGCGCGTGGCGACCGCGTTCGCGGTCACCGCCGTCGCCGGATCGCCGGCCACCCGGGACACCTGGCGAGCGAGGTCACAGACCAGCTTGACGTTCCGTACGAAGTCGCCGGGTGTCATGTCCTCTTCGGTGAGCACGCGCGCCAGGGGCGCCCCCGAGCTCCAGGCGAACGCGGCTGCGGCGAAGCCCCCATCGGGTGAGCGGGTGCGGGGCCGGCCCAGGCAGGCCGACTCGGTGTCCGCCAGGGATTCGCGCGCCTCGCGCAATCGAGCCCAGTCGCGGCGCAGGGAGGGCGTCGGCCAGTGGGGTTCGACGGGAACCTCCCCGCCGCGGCGCTCGAAGGTGCAGCATGCCAGCAGCGCGGCGAACGAGGGTTCGTCGAGCCGGTCGAAGTGCCCGTCGCTCAGAGTCTCGGCGATGAGCAGGTCGTTCTCGTGATAGATCGCCGCGAGCCGGTGGCCGCTGTCGGCGAGCACCCACCCATCGAGGTGCCCCCGCCGGCGCAGAACCTCGGTCAGTTCGTCGAACTCCGTCGCCAGCGTGTCCTTCTTGCTGCGCAGCCGGTTGCGAAGGTCCTCGACGCGCCTCGCGGTGTGGCGCATGCGGCGCTCCGCCTCCTGGCCCCCGCGGCGGCGTGCCGCGGCGTTGACCTCGGCCAGCTTCCTGCGCCCCTCCTGCAGTTGCCGCTCCAGCACGACCACCTCGCGATCGCTCTGGTATTGCGCCAGGGAGCGCCCGAGCACGCTCCGGGCCTCTTCGGGGGAGAGGCGGGAGATGAGGTTGACGACCATGTTGTAGGTGGGGCGGAACGCCGACTCCAGCGTGAAGGTGCGGTTGAGGACGAGCCCGGACACATCGCCGAATCGAAGTCGCGGGTTCCACAGGACGACCGCGTATCCCTGGTCGTCGATCCCGCGCCGCCCGGCGCGCCCGGTGAGTTGGGTGTAACTCAGGGGGGTGAGGAGTTCATGGCCCTCGCCGGAGAACTTCGTGAGCCGCTCGATCACGACGGTGCGCGCCGGCATGTTGATGCCGAGCGACAACGTCTCGGTGGCGAACACCACCTTGATCAGACCCCGGATGAAGCACGCCTCGGTTGCCTCCTTGAAGGGCGGCAGCATGCCGGCGTGGTGTGCCGCCACCCCGTTGAGCAGTTGCGCCATCCAGGCCTCGTAGCCGACGGCGCGACGGTCGTTCCGACCGAGGAGCTTCACGTAGGGTTCGACGATCTCGCGGATTAGGCGCCGCTCTCCCGGTGTCGTCAGTTCCAGTTCCGCCCGGGCAAGGAGGCGGGCGGCGTCGTCGCAGCCTGCACGGCTGAAGATGAAGTAGATGGCGGGGAGCATCCGGCGGCGAGCCAGGGCTTCGACGACGGCCACCCTGTCGGGGGCGCGCCGTCGCCGCCCGCCGGCTCCGCGCGCCGCGGCGCGCCGGCCGCGGCGCTGACGGTCGAGCCGTTCCCCCTCCGGATTGGGGCGACCCCCCACGAGCACGGGTAGGAATCGCAGGTTCGTCCGCTCGTTCTCGCCATAGCACACGAGGCTGTCGAGGCTCACGGGGCGCTCCGTCTCGGTGACGGCGCGCACCGATCCGCGCAATTCGGCGATCCAGGAGCGGATCTCGTCGACGTTGGAGACCGTCGCCGAGAGGCACACGAAGCGCACCGCGGGAGGTGCATGGATGATGACCTCTTCCCAGACGGGGCCGCGGTAGGGATCCTGCAGGTAGTGGACCTCGTCGAGGATGACCCAACCCAGCTCATCAAGACCCGCGGAGTCGGCGTAGATCATGTTTCGCAGGACCTCGGTGGTCATGACGACGACGGGTGCCGCGGGATTGATGGCGTTGTCACCGGTCAGCAGTCCGACGAGATCGGTGCCGTGCTCCGCGGCGAGATCGGCGTACTTCTGGTTCGACAGAGCCTTGATGGGGGCGGTGTAGAAGACCCGCCGCCCCTCGCCGAGGGCCACCCGTACGGCGTGTTCCGCGACGACCGTCTTCCCCGCCCCGGTGGGTGCGGCGACGATGACCGACGCACCGTCGTCGATCGCCGCGATCGCCTCG
>CBDCSG010000004.1:0-99538 GCA_965221525.1 Acidimicrobiales bacterium
CCTCGACGGCGGGAGTCTCGGAGGTCGGCGCGGGCGCGGGACCGGCCGCGGCGGCTCGCAGGCCGGCATCGCGCATCGCCGCGGCCACGGTCTGTCGGCGCCGGGCCGCCAGCGCCCGCAGTAGACGCGCTTCGGCCGGGGTCGCACGGACCGTCAGGGCGACCGTGCGGCGCTCGGCGGCGGGCAGGGGCGGACGCCCGCCGGGGGGTCCGGGAGGCGGCCACGGGCCGCGTCGCGTTCCGGTTGCCTTGTCCCAGTGCCCTAGCCGAAGGCGGTTCCGCGCCAGCGGAAAGGGCAATCTGGCGCCTGTCGTGGTTCCCCGTCTCCGGCATGCCGGAGGGAGCGTACGGGACCGGTGCCGGAGGACCGGTGGGACGCCGGTCAAGGAGTGTGACGCTCGGTGCGTGCGCACGAAGTCAGTCGCGTTGACTGCGGCGGGGCTGGTCGCGTGTTCGGCGCTACCAGCGCAGGCAGGGGTCGCCGAGCGCGGACAGGTCGTCGAGCAGGGGGACGGCCTGGCCGGTGTCTTCGGACGGGCCGGCGTCGGGCATTGCGGCGGCGTCCTCGACGCTCTCGAGCAGCGCGACCGCGGCGGTCTCGGCGGGGTTGAGGTTTCAGGCTTCATACTACGCGCCTTCCTGTACTTGCGATACAAGCTCTGGGTGTTGCCTCCGGTCGCGCAACCGTTTTCCGGGATGGGCGGCAGGCAGCGGTCCGGTGGGCGGTTCGAAGAGTACCGTGCCCTTGTCGTCGGCGCGCACGGCGCGCAGCACGCCTCGGTCCGCACGGCGCTTCGCGGTTGACGGGTGCACGTCGAGCAGCTCGGCCATCTGCGGAGCGGTCAGCCAGCCCGCCCGGGTCAAGTGCTGGGCGTAGCTGTCGATGTTGTATGCGTCGCGCAGCGTGCGGACGCGCGGACTACTGAATGGCAGTCCGGTTCCGGTTCGGAGCCGGCGCCCGTTGAGGATATCGGCGATCTGCGCGTCGGTCTGTTCGGTGGCGAGGGTGCGGACCTGTTCGACGAGGGCGGCCGGAGTACGCCGCCGGTCCGGCGCCCCGATCGGCTGTGGGCATTCGATCTGGCGGGTCGCGCCGCCGCGCCACCGAATGGACACTCGGATCACGCCGTCGCGCAGCAGGGTGACGTCTTCGATCAGCAGCCGCAGCATCCGCTTGCGGTCGCGCGCCGGGGTGCGCGGGTCATGCCAGACGCGCGGCAGGTCGGCGACCAGCGCCGCCACACGCTCGTTCATCTCGGGGGTGATCGGCGGCGTCTGGGTCCCGCTCGCAGCCGCATACGCTTCTTCGGCCGCGGCCAACCGCTGCAGCGCCTCGTTCCAGTGCCGTTCGAGGTTGTCGGCGACGAGCCGGTTCTCGGGCCGCACGAGCAGAAACTGCCGTTGCGCCAACTCGGCATCCTCCCGCAGCCGGGCAATCTGCGCCCGCTTGGCGCGGTCGAGTTCGGCGGCCCGGGCCCGCAGTTCGTCGAACACCTCGACCGCGATATCGACCGCCGCCGGGGTGAGGGTCTCGAGTGCGAGTTCGCTGACCGCGCGGTCGATCGCCGCGCCGGGCAGGCTCTGGCACGGCGTTTGCGCGCTCTCTACCGTCCGGCGCTGACAGCAATACCGCGGCTTCTGGTGACCGCCGCTAGTCACGAAGTAGTGGACCGTCATGCGCTCGCCGCACCGGCCGCAGATAACGAGTCCCTGCAGCAGCGCCACCCCCTCGCGCGGCGCACTACGGCCTTGCGCATCCACGCGACGGGCGTTGTCGCGCAACGTCGCCTGATTCGCTTCGAATTGCTCCCAGCTGATGTAGCCCGGGTGGGCATCCGGCAGAAAGACTTTCCACTCCTCGCGCGGAAGGCGTCGAAACCGCGCCTGCCCGGCAAGGCGGAGCTTGCGCTGCCGGGTCCGGCCGTAGACGTACGCGCCGGTGTAGCGCGGATTGTGAAGCACCGTGAGCACCTGGCAGAGGCGCAGCGCACCGAAGACGATCGTTCCCGCATGCGGCCCCCGCATCACCCGCCGCGGCCACGTCAGCTTCTGCTCCCGGAAGTAGCGCACCACCGCGTAGGCCGAGCCGGCACGGGCGAAGGTCTCGAACACGAGGCGAACGGCGCCCTGCACCTGCTCGTCAGGGTCGAGCATGAGCTTGCCGGCCGGGTCGGCGACAAATCCCAGCGGGGGACGTATCCACAACTCGCCGCGGCGCGCCTTGTTGAGCAGTCCGCCGGTCAGGCGCGCACGCAGCACGTGCAGCTCCGCCTCGCTGAGCGTACCTTTCATACCGAGGAGCAGCCTGTCGTTGAAGTGGGCCGGGTCGTAGAGTCCATCCTCGTCGAGGATCAGCGTCTCACTCAGCGCGCAGATCTCCAACAGGCGATGCCAGTCGCTGGAGTTGCGGGCGAGTCGCGAAACCTCCAGTCCCATCACCATGCCGACGTGGCCGAGGCCGACATCGGCGACGAGGCGTTGAAAGCCGGTCCGCTCGGCCGCCGACGCCCCCGAAACCCCCAGGTCGTCATCGACGACCACGATCCGCTCGGCCGCCCAGCCCAACCCCAGGGCTCGCTGCTTCAGGGCGTACTGCCGGGCCGTGCTCTCCTGATGCTGGTGCACCTGCTGCAGCGACGACTGCCGCACGTACAGATAGGCGCGGCGACGAAGATGGTCTGCGGTAACCGCAGTCGATTGACTCATGGAGAAACACCCTCCGCGATACGGCTGAGCACCAGGCTCGCCAACACACGCGCCATCTGGGAACGGACAGGCGGCGTCAACTCGGGGTCGCCGCTTCCGGCCGGCGGCGGGCCGACCGGCGGCAGGCGGATGGTCGAGATGGCCTTCAACCACGCCGGCATGCCGCGGCTCATCAACAGCGCCACCCCGTACCCCCGGCGAGAGAACGCGTCCTCGCTGGCGGCGTCCTGCCGCACGACCTCGTACTGCCGGCGCACCTGCTCGACGTCGAGGCTCGACACGGTCATGGGGTCGTCTGCGGGCGCGGTTTTTTTTTTGCGCCGCGCCACCGCCCGGTCGAGCGAGCGGGCGTGAACCGAGATGCCGAAGCGCCGCGCCACGGCCGCCGTCAGCGGCTCGTCCGGCCGCACATCTTCGCCCGCCCGCCAGCGTTCGACGTAGTCGACCACCGCGTCGGTGCACTTGTGGGCCCCCTTCGGCCCGGGTCGCTTCGGCATCAGTCCGGGGATCCCATGCGCCTGGAAGGTGGCCACGGTCAGGTAGAACGTCTGGCGGCTGACCCCGAAGCGCGCGGCGACCTCGGTCACCGGCCGGCCCTCGACCTGGTGGCGGCGCAGCATCTCGTACTTGACCTGGACGCGGTCGCGCGGGTCGAAGAACGGGTGGCTCGCAAAGGCATCGTCGCGGACGGTCTCGGGGTGCGGATGCAGGGCGCCTGCCTCGCGCAGGGCCTGCGTCTTGGCGTCCGGCGGTGGCTTGGGAGGACGTCGCATCGCGTGTGTCATATAGATTATGACCATACTGCCGGGCCATGTCAAGCGCAACCCGACCTGCAGCGCAAAGGCAGCGCCGTTCTATTTGCCTGCTTCTGCAACACGCAGGCGCTGGCGATGCCTTGCCGCCCGCTCCTCCAGGACGAAATCCATATGACATATCGGACGAAATCTCCCTGACGCCCCCGCCGCTCATCTCCGCAGCCTCTCGCTCACCATCTCGGCGAGCCGCAGCAGGTCATCAAGGCGAAACGGCGCACGCCCGCGCCCCGCCTCCACCGCCGGATCCGGTGGCGCAACGTCCGTCCAGCCAACGGGAATTGACCAGATCGTGCCGTCGGGCCGTTGCACTCTTACCCGGTCTTCTCCCCACAGGGACTTGGTCACCACGAGCGGGAGGCGGGCGCCCCGGAGCGGATGGAACGGGTGGGTGATCCGAGTCTGTGGTGCTTCCACAGGACCGGGAGCATTCTGCAGCCTTGACGAGCGCGTGGTTGAGAAGCCACTGGCGCCGCACGTGGCAGGCGTAGCAGCGCTCGTGCGCGGGCCAGACGAGCCGCCCGCAGGTGCCGGCGTCGAGCGGCAGGTCGACGCCGGCGCACAGCCTCTTGTCGCGGTTCGCGGCCCGGTGGCGGCGCATGACCTCGCGGTTGGCGATGCGGCGGCGCAGGCGGCGCAGCCACTGGCGCTGTTCGGGGCGGAGCAGGTCGGCGAGAGGCATCAGGTCGTCCTCCTGGAGAAAGGGAGTGGCCCCGGAGCGGGGCCGGTTGGAACGGGCCGGCAGGCCCTGTGGCGTTGCGGACGCGGGAGGGTCGGAGACCAGCGGCGCGGCGGCGGGGGGCAGAATGCAGAGGCGTTGCCTTGACCGCCCGCCTGGCCGTGTTCCGGTCTCCGTCCGCGCTGATTGATTGTCGCCCGCTACCGCTCCCTCTCCCGGGTCCGTGGTCTCTGCGCGCCGACTCCGGGAGGCGCGCCGGTCCGGCAGTGACGTCGGCGTGGTGGGGTGATCCGCGTGTGCGCGGAAGGCTCCCTGGAAACGGATCGACTAGCGGTCCGGACGCGGTGGCTGGTCCTCGTGCAGCAAGCAGCCGAAGCTGCTCGGCGTTGCGAGCACCATGGGGTGGTCGGCGGGCTTCTGGTGGACGAGGTCGAGGATGATGCAGGGAATCGGGCTATGGTTGTTGCTGCCGATGAGGCCGCAGACCATGTCGGTCGGGCTGCCGGCGTGCGGCCGCCGGTGGCGGCAGTTGGCGCCGGTGTTCATGCCGTGCCCTCCGGTCGTGGAACCGCCTCGTCGCGGTGGGGACCGGGACGGTGGTTCCGGGGTGGACTTTCACCCCCTGCGGGTGTTGGTGGCAGTGTCCTCATTGGGTGACGCATCTTGGAAATGCACCGCCAAATAGAAACTGCACCGGATCGGGTGCATTTCGTGGCCGTCAATATATTGACACCCTGTAAGCGTTGGCTGTAATTTCTTTAGCCAATCGAGAGGATTGCTTCCATGGAAGCAATCCAAAGAAATGGATCGCCAAACAGAAAAGCGCAGCTATGGCGAAAGCGACAGGTTTTCCGGTGCTGTCCGGCGGGCGCGTTTTCGCCTCATTGCGGCGTTCGTTTCGCCGTGCTTTCCGGACCGTCTTCCGGCGGCGGTGCGCGGTTCCGCTCGGGTACCCCTTGCCGGCGAATCATGCCTGACCTCGTCATCGTTGAATCGCCGGGAAATCAGCCCAGGGCGTGGCTCAACAGTCATGAGCGGTACGCCTTTCCCCGCATCGGCAGTGTGGCCGTCTCGGAGGTCAACAGCGCCGACGTCCTGGAGATCCTGTCCCTCCTCTGGCACACGAAGATGGTGACCGCCCAGAAGATGCGCGGGCGCATCGGCGCCGTGCTGGAGTGGGCCATCGCCATGAACTACCGCGCCGACAACCCTTGCGACCGGATCGCGGTGGTGCTCGGTCGTCAGCAGCACGTCGTCGAGCACATGCCGGCGCTGCCCCACCGTGAAGTGGCGGCGGCGCTCGCGGCGGGTTCGGTCCTCGCCGAGATTGCCCGGCGCCAGCCTCGCGTTCGAGTTTCTGGTGCTTACCGCCGCGCGCTGGGGCGAGGTCCGCGACGCCGACTAGGCGGAGATCGACCTGGCCGGCCGCGTGTGGACTGTCCCGCCGCGGCGCATGAAGATGAAGCGCGAGCACCGGGTGCCGCTGTGTGGTCGGGCCATCGAGATCCTCGCCGCAGCGCGGACGCTGCGCGGCGGCGACCGGGTGGTGTTCACTGCCCGGAGCGGCCAGCCGCCACAACAAGAGTCTGCGCCGGTTGCTCCAGGAGCACGGGGTCGCGGCCGTTCCCCATGGCTTCCGATCCTCGTTCCGGGACTGGGGCCGCCGAGGAGACCGACCATCCGCGCGAGGTCATCGAGGCCGCGCTCGCTCACGTCGTCGGCAACAAGGTCGAGGCGGCGTACGCCCGGTCGGACCTGTTCGAGCGGCGGCGGTGCCTGATGGACGACACGGCAGAACTGGCGTTTTGCCGACCCGGCCGGTATTCCTACGTCACACCCGCCGGGTCGGTCGCTCCCCATCGAAGGAGTCCCTCCGGGAAGGGGATCTTGTCGCCGTTCGCAAGACACTCAATAGTCTTCACCGCTGGCACCGTCCGGTCCCTCAGGGTCCGGCCCTCTGGACCTCCTCGGGGTCTCCGCGGTTCAGTCTCACCAGCCATCAGGAGTCTTCGAACGGCTCTGCCCTCGTGACGTTCACGAACTTGCCCACTGAGATCCGGCGTGCTCGGCGGCGTTCCACGATACCGAACGCGTCCCGCGCGACTGGGTTGTCGAGGCCGGGGTGACCGAGCAGTGCCCGGATCGCGGCGAGGCTGATTGCGTGACGCCAGATCGGCCATGTGAAAGAACGCCCGTCGCGTTCGCGGGATCCGCCAAGAACGGACAGATGTGCTTCACCGGTGCGCGCTGCACGCGGCACGACCGTCAGCGCTGAGAGACCGACGGCGGCGAGGCGGTTGGCGCCGTGCTGGGTTCTCTCCTTGGTCTTGGCATCGGTCGGGTCCGTCGCGCGCGTCGCGTAGCGCACGTCCTCGTGCGGGTCCCAGCGAAACGACGACGTGGCGTCGAGACGCACCCATGGCTGGAACAGCGCCTCGCGCAGGCAATCCGTATCAGAGATCGCGGTCTTCGCCGACCGCCGCCCCCGGGGCGGCGGAGCCGCCTCTCGCGGGACCGACGCCAAGCGTGACAGGAAGTGCATGTGACCCTGACCGAACAGCAGGCAGAGGGGCGTTGGCTCCGCCTCCCGCGCCTTGTTCTTTTCCCGAACAGCGGCGTCGCTGATCAGTGCCGCCCACAGATCCGCGGTGTAGCGATCACCGGCGGCAACGGCGCGCAGTCGCCGAGTCGCCGCATCCGGTGACAGCTTCAGGTCCCGGAGCTCGCCAAAGTCGTGCCGCCGCGCCAGCTCGTTCAGACCCTTGGACGCGACGGCGAGGATTTCGTCCTCCGTCAGCCGCTCGGCCACATGTAGAGCTGGTCGGACCGGTGGTCTGTCGACCGTCCAGGCCACGCGCGGCAGGGACTCGGGCCGCGCTTCTTCGAGGCTGCGCAGCAGTCCCAGGAGCGCCAGGAAAGCCAGGAGGTTGTCTGGCTCCAACCCCGCCAGACGATGCGTCGAGCGGTCGGTCATGGCGTCGACTCCGACTTCGGTCCGCGTTCCGACTCCGAAGCCCGGTGGTCTGCCAACCGCAGGATCGCTTCAAGGTGCGCCAGCCGCCAGATCCCGTAGCGCCGCCTGAGCCGTTCGTACAGCGCTGGCCAATCGGCACCGTCGATGTCGAAGGCCAGCGACTCCAGACCGGGGCCGGGCGCCAGTCGCCACTGCCTGACGCCGAGGCAGGCGGCGTACCGCACCAAGCCTTCGCGCGGGTCGGTGAAGTCGAAGAACGGCCGTCCCACTCCGTGGTGCGTGCCAATCAGCCAGAGGACGAGCGCCGGATCGTGAGCCTCGGTGAACCGGGGATGCGCTTGCGCCATCCGTACCGACAGCGCTTCATGGCGCCACCCCCGCGGGAGGCCGGCGCGCGCCCAGGCGTCCGTCGAAGATGGCCGCCCGCTCTTGGCCATGGCGGGGCCGTCGGGCACGTTCCAGGCTTCCGCGCCGGACAGCAGGACTTGGAACCGCCGGTCGGCCTTGCCCGCATCATGCAGGAACGCCGCGAGTTCCAGGTCGCGCGAGATCGCACGCGGCAGGTCGAGCGTGCGAACGAAGCGTGAGACGCGCTTCACGACGTGGCAGGTGTGGTCATCGACACTAACTGCGTGCCACGCTGTCCGCGACAGTCTGTCGTCTTCGGTCGCAGGCGCCCCGTCGACCGGCCTGCGCAACCCGGCTTCTTCTGACACGCCGTCATCCCGCAACCCATGCGCCGCAACTAGCACGGCGCCGCCCTCCGGTGAACCGGTGTAGGGGTAGTGTGGGGTGATTCGCCCTCGCGCAGCGCGCAGCGCCTCGAGCGACTCACGGACGGACCGCGCGGGCACCTTCTCCGGATCCGGCGCGGGGTCCACTGGCAACACCTCCAGCAGTCGCTCCACTAGAAGGAGGCCCTCGGTGCTGTCGTCCGCCAGGATCTCCGAAAAACGTTCCCACTGACCGGCGTTCGGGGCAACGTCCGGGGCAATCCGGACCGCGTGCCGTCGTCTGCGGAACGGCCGCGCCGCGGCGTCGGCGACATCTGAGACCGGATCAGTGCAAGCCGGCGCCCAACCGAACTCGTCGCATCCACCATATGTTGCCGGCACTACCAGCACGTCACCGGGTTGCAGGCGAGACGGCGACACCTTCGCGGTACGTGGATCGTCGGCGCCGGCCCACCGGAATGCCCATCGTCCGTGTGCGCCCGAACCGGCGTCCGGCTCCTCAGTCCGGTCGCGCTCGGGCACGTCCGACACACCGGCCGATTCCGCGCTGTCCGAACGCCTGCGCAGCCACGCCCTTGCGGCCCACAGCGGCACCTCGACCATTTCTTCCGCACGCGGCGGAACGAACGTCAGAAGCGTTTTCAGATCGCCGGTGGCATTGGGCGCTAGATCGGCCTCGGTAACATCGCTGCGCCAGACGAGGGAAACGCCGGCCGATGCGTGCTCTACGCCGTGCAGGAACAACCCGACGTCCGGGTCGGCTGCCGACGGCGGCGAGGTCTGCGACCAGAGATCGAGGTACGCGGGCATCAGAACCGGCGCCAGCGCCCTGGGAGCCGCCAGCGCCTCAACATCGATGGAGCACTCCCGTCGTCTGGTCTCGAACGCAGCGATCCCGAAGTCCACCTCGTCGCCGCGCGCCATTCGCGCGAGCGCACCCCAGGTCTTCACGAGCCGATCTCCGTACACTGCGTCGTCGGCCTTCTTCGCGACGTCCTCGGGCAGCGCCAGAATCGCGCCCGTGGCCTGCACGCGCCGCCCCGCGCGGTTCAGGCGACCGAAACGTTGCCGGAGCGCGTCCAGCGAAGCGGCCTGAGCCACGAGCCCGTCAAGGTCGAGATCCACCCCTACTTCGAGGCACTGCGTCGCCACCACGAACAGCGGTCGGATCGGCGAGTCACCTACCGTTTCGGGAAAGAGCGGGAGATCAGGTTGATCGCCGGCGGTCGCGGCTGCGTGCGGTGACGCGGCCCGCGTCCGGGACGCGCCGGTGCGAAAGCGTGAGAGCGTTTCTACAATCCGATCTCGCCCCACCCCGCGTGATCGTCCGATCAGCAGGATGGTGTCGGACGTTTCCTCCCTCTGCAGGTCCTCGAAGATGCTGCGCGCCAGATCGACGCGATTAACGACAACGCCGACCACCGGCGCCGCCACGCCGGTCGCGTGCAACTGGTCCGCCAGCGTTCGGGCGGCTGTCGCGAAGCCCAGTTCCGGCGCACCTCGAACGACTTTCAGCTTGGCTGGTTTTCGCGCGTTGAGCCGGGCTCGCAGGACAGGGTGGTCGTATGCCGGCTGGTCGTAATCGGCCGGCGGCGGTGGGAACCGTCTCTGCGCGGACACGCTTGGGGTTGCCGAGAGCCACACTGTTCTGACGGCGGCGTTACCAATCGTCCGCACGTCGGTCAGCGTCTGTCTGAACGGCTCGGACAAGTGCGCCTCGTCAAGCAGCACCAAGGTGTCCGTCCCAAGCAGTCCTGCGTGGACGGGTTTCATGCGGTGCGAGACGCCGTAGCCGCGAAACAGCAACCGCGACCCGATTTGATCTACGGTCGAACACAGGATGACCGGCTGGGTCGGCGTCCGCGCCCAGTCGTGCTCCAGCGGTGTCCCTCCACGGAGACGTTGGGCCGCAAGCGGCGGCTCGCCGTCTCCGGCCAGCTCTTGAAGTCGAGCCGCGACTTCAGCAACGACAGCCCATCCCGGATCGGCGGAGCCCGACCGGGCAAGCGGACACCGCTCCAGGTTCGCCTCGCGGCACGCGGCGCAGCGTACGTCGACGACGCGGGCGAGAGATTCTCCGGCAGGGACCCGCGGAGCGCACGGCCCTTGGCACGATTCGTAATACTCGGCGGCACTGCCGATAGGATGGGCCAGTGCGCATGCGATCCGGCATGCGCGAGCATACGCGTCGTCCACGACCAGCCGCCGGTCGACGACCAAGGCAATCCGCAACGCAGCACGCGCCGGACACTCGAACCGCAACGCCAAGTGAAAGACGGCCGCGTCCAACGCCGCTGTCTTCCCCGATCCGGTCGGCAGATCCAGAACGTCGGGCCATTCGTTCGTCTTGTCCAGCAGCGTGACCAGATCCTGCTGCCAAGGAAAGGGATCGTGGCCGTGGATCGCGTGGAAGAAGTGCGCGAAGTCGGCGGCGTCCAGAACCATGCTCAACTTCCCAGCCTGCGGCACAGGCCGAGCCCTGTGAACCGCCCCGCGCCCAACAGGACAGGGCCTTTGGTCTCACGCCCGAAATCAATGAGCGCGTGGACGAGTGATCGCGTGGCCAACGACTTGGGCACCTTCCAGCGGGTCCAAGGAGGTGCGCCCGCCAAGGGTCGCGCTGACGGCGCGCCTTCGATGGCGGAGTGCTTGCCGGTCCGAATCCGATCCGGATCGGGGCGCGGCAGACCCGCGCGCTCGCACGCGTCCGCGATGATGTCGCGGATCTCGCCCTCGCCGTTCCGCTTGAGGTGCCGATCGAGCACGACGGGCGTCACGCTGGCCCACACCCGGGCCGGCCGCAAGTAGGGTTCCGGCGAGAGCGATCGGCGGGCCGTGGTACCCGTCGCCGCGAGGCACAGCGGCACGAGCAGCGGAGGTCCCGTCAACTTCACCACACGATGTTCCGCTCCCCAGTCGAACGGCGCGAGCCGCTCGAAAGCATCGAGCAACCCGGGGATGTCCAGAAGCTCCGTTCCGCTCGGTGGCACGAGGGCGAAGCCCAATACCCGGCCATCGGCATGCCGGAAGCCGGCGAACGCCAGCGGCACGATGGCGATATGCGGCTGCCGGGTCGGCATGCGATCCGCGGTGTGCCCCGACACGATCTCAGGGATCGCGTCTCCCAGCCCCGCGCGACGATACCCGCTCATCAACGCTCGCCGCAGTTTGCGGCAGACCAGCGCCGCGGCGCGGATGTCGGGGACTTCGCTGTCGACGGCTTTGAGCACCAGCCAGTCCGACGGCGACGCTCCCGCCGGTCTAGGCGTGAACGCAGGAACCGACGCGCCGGGCGAAATGTTGGGTCGAACCGGATCCGCGTGATGCATCGTCTCCAACTCGGACAGGCGACCGGGGTAGATCCGTCGCCGCAGGGGCGCTTCGGGCTGGGGATGCGTGCCCGCATCGCCACGGAAGAAGCGGCAGCGCACCAAGCTAGCCGAATGGCCGAGGTAGCCTACGTCGCGCGCCACTGCGTCCAACGCCGCGCACAGGGAGGATTCCGGCTCCTCTCCCCAGATCAGCGCCATTACTGGATCGTCCGGCCGAGCCACAGGAAACCGGCGCGGCTGGCGCGGTCGCCTCTCCGGCATCACCTTGATGTACGTCTTGTCAGCCTTCGACGCCTTGAAGTCGTTCGGCGGCACGAAGACGTCGGGTGCCGTCCTGGCGACATGACCGCTCGCGTGCACGGCCGGAGGCGCCTGCGCTTCCAGCCATTCAAGGGCGACCCGTTCGTTCCCGCGTTCGCCCCGCGCGGCCCACGCCGACACCAGGGCCGAGAACACGCGATCTGGCTGCGGCGGCCAGTCCGGCTCGCCGCTTGCCGGATCCCGTGCGGCCCGGCACACGCCGGTCAAGTACTCGATCTCTAGAACAAGGCTCATCAGTCCTCGTCATCCCCTTCGCCGCCGGCGCCTTCCAGAGCCAACTCGCGGCTGCGCTTGACGACCTCGATCAGCTTGTCCTGCGGCTTCAGCGTGATCGACTCGAACCGGAATCCGGCCGAAGCGGCTTCGCTATACGCCTCGCCGTAGAGAGCCCGTGCCTGTTCGCGATCCATTTCGATGGTGTCGGTCACCCCGTCGGCTCGTACCAATTCCAGCGGTGCCCGGCCGTCGCAGACGAGATCGCAGCGTGATCGCAGGGCGTATCCGCGGGCATCCTGCTCGGCCAGCGCCACGAGGCCCAACGCGGCGATCAGGGCCCGGCCGGCAACGTCGCGGGCATCGCTGCCGAAGCGCAGCCGCCGCAGCCCGGCCAGCGTGATGACGGCTCGGTGTTCGGCGTAGGCACAGGTCACGCCAAGAGGTTCAACGGACGGCGTGACGTTGCCGTGATTGATGACCGACGGCTTGCCCGCCTTGTCGCCTCTCTTGCGCGAGAACAGAATCGGCCCCGCTTGGTTGCGAGCAGCTTTTTTTTCCTGTGGCGTCCAGTCCTTGTCGTCCTGAGCGGAGCGGTAGATCTTGACGTTCTTCTGCACGCCCAACGGATCGATCCGACTGCCGGTTCGTTGGCCCGCCGTGCGCGGCTCCGTCTCGCCGGTCCGCTGGTTCGCAATGACCTCATCCACAGGCGCGTCGATTCCCATGATTTCCGAGACCAGCGCCCGCGGAAACTTCGCGCCGAGTCCTCCGCCCTCTCCTTGGCTGTGCCATGCCCCGAACAGCAGCGCCGTCGGCGAGATCTCCAGCAGCGCTGTCGCGTCCGCCGATGTGGCCTCGGCGAGGCGACGCCCCGCTTTGCTCTGCATGAAGGGTTCGTCATCCCGCAGGCTGTCTCGCAGGATCGCGTCATAGACCCGATGCGGCGCGTCGAGGGACGTGATCCGTTCCAGTGGATCGAGGCCGGCATTGCGGAAGTCCACCGTCACGTACGGCAGCGGCAAGCCATCGCGTTCGGCAGCGGCCAGCAGTGCTTCTTCCAGCCGGTTCGCTTGGCTCTGAACGCTGTCGATGAGCACGCACCACGCTTCCCGGCCGTCTACTCGGCGCCGTTCGAACACGTGCCGCGGCACCTCGCCGCGCCGGGCCGCGGGATAGGTCGGTGGAAAAATCTTGTCGCCGGCCCCACCGACTGGTTGGAGGCGGCTGATCCGTCGGATCGCGGCGTGGCGCGCGATCGCGTCGTGCAACGAGGAGACGGTCAGTCTCACACTCATCGTCCGTCGTCCGTCGAGTCGGGGGTTGCGGCGGCGATCCCGCGCAGGAGCGGGCTCCAGGTCGAGACGCTCGGACCGCGCGGCGCGGGCGGCGGCGTGACGTTCCGCTCCATCGGATCGTCGCTCGACAGCTCGACGCGAGTCTGAATGGTCTCCGAATGCGTCCACGAGTGCGTAATCGTGAGCGTAGTCACGTATCCTCCTCTCAAGAGATCGGCGCTACGCGATCCTGCGAAGCGGAGCAACAGCATAACACGATCCCGGTACAACAGCAGCTAACGATGTAGAATCTCCTGGAGAGCACCAGCTACTCCGCTCGAAAATGAAGAGCGGCTGCATTGAAGTGCTGCCGTGGTCCCGGGACTCTGGGTCGTCCGACGGGATCTCTTCCGCGGCCACAATGGCCGCGGCCTCATTTGCCCTTGGCGTCACCAACCCGCGTACCGCAAACATCGCTTCGGATCGAACACGATCTCGCAGGCACTGAGCATCGCCCGCGACAACGGCTTCCATAGCCGCGTCGAAGGCTCCGAGTGCACTGGCCGCCCGGGACGAGAAAATCCGGGCCTGAGACGATGCCGGCTCGGAGGCAGCATGCAACCCTTGGCGTGGTGAAGGGCGGTACCGCCCTTCGGCGCATCCCGCTTCCTGTGGGATACGCCGTGGGAAGGCTTCGGAGGCGCGAAGATATAAGTCTATTATAATCAGCATGTTACGGATATATTCGTGTGGATTCTCGATGAACTTCACGCGAAGGTTCTCGGGCATCTGCCTGCCCGCCGCCTTCTCCAGAGTGGCGCGCGGGTCGGTCAGCAGACCGGCACGGAACTCGCTGTCCACGGCGCTGCGTGCCAGGACCTCCTGCACTCTTCCCTGATCGTTGGTACTCGTCATGCTCATGCCTCCTGCGTGGTGGGGATTGAGATACGAACGAGACGCGCCCAATGCGTGTCCCTTGAACAAGCCTCGCCTTACGCAAGCCGCGTGCCACGTCTGAGACGGCGCCGGGTATTCGACCGAGGAAGCAACGCACCCAGGCCCCGGATGCCCTGCCGCTCGAGTTGCAGCCCGGTCGTCGTCCAGGGGCTGCCGGGGACGGCCGAGGCGATCCGGGCGGCATCGTCTCGAAATCGAGCCCCGACCGGTCGACCCTGGTTGTCGTTTCTCGCCGCGCCGGGCGCCTCGAGAATGGGCGCGGCGGCAAGTGAACGCCCGTATTGCGCAGGTCCGACTCGATCTGCCGAGCCCGCAACCAGCCGCGACGCCCTGGAGCGACCTGGGTGCGCAGGCACGGGGATTCCCGGTCGGAAATGGACGTCAGAACCCTGTTCAGCGGGTCCGACACGGAAGCGTCCGGGCTGAAGCTCTTGTGTCGCCGGCTGTTGTCGCCGCACGGCTGACTCGACATCGGATCTGCCCCGCGGCAAGACGAGGTGACCTCCCGGCGGTCCTGGGAACTCCGCCGACCGGCCCCATTCCGCTTCCTGTGGACGGGTTGTATCGGTTCCGGGCGTCGCCCGACCACGCCCAACTGCTACGCCTCCGCATCTGGCACGGCGTTTGAAGGGTCTTCCGGCACGTGCCGCACGGCGTTCGTAGCGGCCGGGAACAAGCAAATGCAAGCGAGACCCGTGGGAACGATGACACCGGCCGTCGTGTTGACGCTGGCGCTGGCGGCCCAAGCCCAGGTCCGATTCGCCGACGGCGTGGACGTCGCGGACGTCGTGTCGGGCGTTTTGGCCGGCAGTCCGGACATCGAACAGGCTGATCTCGCCGTCGAGGCCAGCGCCGGTGCGCGTCTCCTTGCGGCGAGCCCCTTCGACCTCCAGCTCAGCACGGCGCTGCAACTGGCGCGGGCCCGCCTGCCGCTGGTCAACGCGCGCAACCCGTTGCTGGATTCGGAAACCGTCGAGACGAGGACGTCCGCAAGGAAGAGCTTCCGAACGGGGTTGATCGTGTCCTCGGATGTGTCGTTCGCCCGCATCCGCACCGGCCCGACCGGACCGGCGACAGGTCAGGTCGACTCCTGGGTTTCCATCCGCATTCCGCTCGCGGCGGGGCGCGGGGGGAGCGCGGCGGCCGGGGACGAACGTGCCGCGCAGGAGTCGGTTACGGCCAGCAGGCTCGAACGCGATCACATCGCAGCGCGCGCGGTACACGACGCGCTGCTCGCCTACTGGCGCTACGTGGCGGCGGAGGAGCGACTGCGAACGTACGTCGAGTCCGCGGAGCGGGCGCAGCGTCTCGTCCGCGAGACGGAGGTCCTGATTCGGGCGGACGAACGACCCGCCTCGGACCTGGATCTCGTAGCCGGCAATCGGGCGCAAAAGCAGACCGTGGTCACCGCGGCCCGACAGACTCTGCTCGACGCGAAGTACGCCCTCGGAATCGCGATGGGTCTGGGGGCCGGAGCAGTCCGGACGTTGGGCGAGCCGCTGACCGCGTTTCCCGCAACGGCCTTCGATTGCTCGCGGCTCGAAACGGAGACGCGGGCGGCCGCGGTCCGCTCGGCACTGCGGAAGCGGCGCGATCTTGCGGCGTTGCGGGCACGGCGGGAGGGGGCCCGGCTGGCCTGGGAGGGAGCGCTCAGGGACGTGCGGTCGCGTTGGGACGTCGTGACCCGCTTCGGTCACACCCGCGTCGGTGGGAGAGCGGGTTCCGAAGCCGGAGTCTCGTTGGCAGCGGGCGCCGCAGGACTGAACGGCCTGGTGCAGGTGCAGTACGAGCCCGTGGCCACCAATCGCGCGGCGCGGGGGAGGGCGATGGTCGGAGCGGCGTCGCACCGGGCCTCCGTTGCGGCCGTCGACGATCTCGCCCGCCGCATCGAGGCGAGCGTGCTCGTCGCGATCGAGGCTCTCGACAACGCGGTGCAGGAGGCGCTGGCGGCGGAGGAAGCCGTGCGGCTGTCCGGGCGGACGGTGCTCACGGAGCAGGAGAAGTTCCGTTTGGGGCTCGCCACGCTGTTCGATGCAATCCTCGCCGAGGACTCGTTGACGAACGCGCGCCTGCAACGGACGACCGCCAGACTCCGCTTCGCCGCGGCTCTCTTGAGACTCCGATTCGAGACCGGCACGCTGCTCGACCTCGCTGCCGGCGCGGTCTCGGTGGACGCGATCCGGATTGGCTCCTTCGGAGTCGAGGAATGCAGGCCATGAAGAACAGCGGTGTGTTTCGGAAAGCGTCACTCGACCGGCTCGCGTCGCCCGAGCAACTCGACAAGCTGTTGCAAGTAACGCGTCCGCGCGGATGGATTGCCCTGGTCGCGCTCGGCTTCCTGGTGGGGTCCGCGGTTCTTTGGGGGTTCGAAGGGAGCATCCCCTCCAGGGTCGCCGGCCAGGGCATTCTTCTCAAGAGCGGCGGGGTGCTCGAGATCGCGGCGGGAGCCGGGGGGCGCATCACCGACGTGGCGGTCAACGTCGGCGACGTCGTTCGCGAAGGACAGGTCGTCGCGCGCGTCGCGCAGCCGGATGTCCTGAACCGCATCCGACAGGTTCGGCTCGCCCTGGACAACCTCCGCGTCGAGCATCGCCTGGTTGCGGCGCATTCGGAGGAGGAGGCGACCCTGCAGCTCGCCCAACTCAGCCAGCGCCGCGAAGGACTCGACCAGTCCATCGCGGCCGCAGAGGACAGTCTCCGTTGGCAGCGCGAGAAGATCGCAGCGCAGCAACAGCTTGTGGACCAGGGCCGGCTGACGAGACAGACCGTGATCGACAGCCGGCAGGAGATGCATGCGACGGAGGCACGGTTGCGGGCCAACCGCCAGCAATTGGCGGAGCTGCGTCTCGACCGGCTCGTGATGGAAGCGCGGAACGCACGGACTCTCCAGACGAGCGAGCATCAGGTCGCCAGAGCCATGGTGGAGTTGGAACAGCTCGAGCGCGAGATGAAGGACATGTCGGAGATCGTGTCGACGTTCACGGGCCGGATCATCGAGATCATGGCCGAGAGGGGCGACGTGGCCGCTCCCGGTCAGCCGTTGCTTCGTCTCGATCGGACCGGGCGTACCGTCAAGGGACTGGAGGCCGTGATCTACGTGCCGTCCGCACATGGCAAGCGGATTCGCGTGGGCATGGAAGTCAGGATTGCACCGGCGTCGGTGGCGCCGGAAGAGCACGGCTACATGATCGGGACCGTTACCTACGTCTCGGACTTCCCGACGACATCCCGAGCCATACAGCGCACCCTGCGCAACCCGGAGCTCGTGGCGGCATTGTCACGGGGCGATGCGCCATACGAGATAAGGGCGGACCTCCAACTCGATCCCGCGACGGTCAGCGGCTACAAGTGGTCTTCCTCGTCGGGCCCGCCGATGGACATCCTTACCGGAACCCTGTGCGCCGCGCGCATAACGATCGAACGACGCCGTCCCGTCGAGATGGTGATTCCGCTGTTCCGCGAGCAGTTCGGCATATAGCCATGGGGACATTGGAGCTGATGCGGCGCGCGCTGCCGCGCCGTTGGCGCGGGCGGCGCGTGCGCGTGCCGACAGTGTTGCAGATGGAGGCCGTCGAGTGCGGAGCGGCGGCCCTCGCCATGGTCCTGGCCTATTTCGGCCGGTTCGTGCCGCTCGAGGAACTGCGGGCAGCGTGCGGCGTCTCGCGCGACGGCAGCAAGGCGAGCAACCTGCTGAAGGGCGCACGCGGGTACGGACTGGTCGCGCGCGGCTACCGGCGGGAGCCGTCCGCGCTCGCGGACCTGCCCTTCCCCATGGTGATCCACTGGAACTTCAACCACTTCGTAGTGCTCGAGGGGTTCCGGCGCGGGCGCGCTTTCCTGAACGATCCGGCTGCCGGGCCGCGGATCGTGACCGACCGCGAATTCGATGAGGCCTTCACGGGCGTGGCGCTGACGTTCGAGCCCGGCCGCGACTTCGAGCGCGGCGGCGTCAGGCGGCGACTCATGGCCGCGCTGCGGCCCAGGTTGGCCGGATCGTACGGCGCGTTGGCGTACGTGGTCGCGGCCGGTCTCCTTCTGGTGGTGCCCGGCCTGGTCGTGCCGACGTTCTCCCGTCTCTTCGTGGACGACGTGCTGGTGCGCCGGGCCGCGGAGCTGGTGAGGCCGCTCTTTCTCGCGATGGCGTCGGTCATCGTCGTGCTCGGCGCACTGACATGGCTCCAGCATCGCTATCTGCTCCGCCTGGAGACCCGATTCGCGGTCACGACCTCCAGCCGGTTCCTGTGGCACGTCCTGCACCTGCCGATACGCTTCTTCACACAGCGCTTCGCGGGCGACATAGGCTCCCGTGTCGCCATCAACGATCGCATTGCGCATCTATTGTCGGGCGAGCTGGCCGCGTCGTTCATCGCCACGTGCATGGCGGTGTTCTACGCCTGGTTCATGTGGCAGTACGACCGGGCCCTCAGCCTCGTGGGCATGTCGACCGCCGGTCTCAACGTCCTCGCACTCAAGTACTTCTCGGCCAAGCGGGTGCATCTGAACCAGCAGCTTCTGCACGACCGTGGACGGATGCTGGGAACCGCGATGGCCGGTCTCCAGGGCGTTGAGACGCTCAAGGCGATGGGCGCCGAATCCGACTTCTTTGCGCGGTGGTCGGGCTACCAGGCCAAGGCGATGGGTACGGAGCAGCGTTTGAGAGTGCGGTCCGAGATTCTCTCCGTGGTGCCGCGCCTGCTCATGCCGCTCAGCGCGGCGCTCGTGCTCGGCATCGGCGGGCTGCGGGTCATGGACGGGACGGTCAGCATGGGAATGCTCGTTGCCTTCCAGGCACTGATGCTGGGATTCATCACTCCCTTGAACAAGATGGTCGATCTGGGCAGCACGCTGCAGGAGGTCGAGGGCGACATTGCCCGTCTCGACGACGTGTTGTCGGCGCCGGCGGATCCTCCGCCGCTGTCCGGCGAGACGCCGGTTTCCGCATCGTTCCCGCGATTGTCGGGCCATCTGGAGCTGCGCGGGGTCACGTTCGGCTACAGCCCGCTCGATCCGCCTCTGATCGAGGACTTCAGCCTCTCACTGCGTCCCGGCAGCCGCGTTGCGCTCGTCGGCGGGTCCGGCTGTGGCAAGACCACGATCGCCAGACTGGTGTGCGGCCTCCACGAACCCTGGAGCGGCGAGGTGCTGTTCGACGGCAACCCGCGGAAGGAAGTGCCTCGCGGGTTGATGACGAACTCCTTTTCCGTCGTCGATCAGGAGGTGTTTCTGTTCGAGGGTTCCGTCCGCGACAACCTGACGCTCTGGGACACCACCATAGAGGAGGCCGACATGGTGCGCGCGGCGACCGACGCGTGCATGCACGACGAGATTTCGGCTCGACCGGGTCACTATCACGGTCCGGTCGAGGAAGGCGGCCGCAACTTCAGCGGCGGTCAGCGTCAGCGGCTGGAGATCGCGCGCGCCCTCGTCACGAATCCCGTCCTGCTTGTGCTCGATGAGGCGACCAGTGCGCTGGACCCCACGACCGAGGCGCTGATTGATGACAATCTGCGGCGCCGGGGCTGTACCTGCCTCATCGTGGCTCATCGACTGAGCACCATCCGGGACTGCGACGAGATCGTCGTGCTCGATCGCGGGCGTGTCGTGCAACGGGGAACGCATGTCGAGATGAAGGCGGTTCCGGGACCCTACCGTCGGCTCATTGCAGCAAGCTGGGAGTCTGCGCCGTAGAACGCAGCGCAGCGGAGTTCGGGGCGCAAGGTCATGGAGCGGGAATGGGCCGGAACGCCGAGCCGGCGAGGGGTCTCGGGACGCTGGCGGCACCGGTGGGAGCGTGTGGGATGACGACGGTTTTCAGGGCGGGAGACAAGGTGGTGGAGGCTGGGGCGAACCGCGCCTTCCTTCTCGATGCGGGAGGGGTCTGGTTCGTGGAGCGGGGGCGGGTCGATGTCTTCTGCATTCGGCTGGCGGCCGATGGGGCGGTGGCGGACCGCACGCACATCGCGCGCGTAGCGGCGGGCGGATGTCTGTTCGGAGGCGGCGGCGGTGACGCCGGTGAGGGCGATTCGATCGACGGAGCGGGATGCGCGAGCGACACCGGGGCGCTTCCGGCAGCCGTCCGCGCAACGAGCGCCCGGAAGGGGGCGGCGGATGCGCAGGCAGCACGCGGCGTTCTGCAGGCGGTCGGGAGCGTGGGGACGACGCTCCTGTTCCTTGGGGAGCTCGCCGCGTGCACCAGATTCGAGGAGGCTGCGCTGCACGCGGAATCTGCGCGCCTCATCGACGGGTGGGTCGAGTCGATCTATGCGGGACTGGTAGCGGGCGCGATGCCACGGGACTGCAGGGCGCTACCGGCGCCGTCCACTGCGCGCCTCGAGCCGGCGACGGCCGCGAGCTCCGGTTCAGGTGTCGCGTGGATCGATCACCGGAAAGGGCAGTCGAGTCTGTTGGGGAAGCTCGAGCTGCCGATGCGCGGATGCCCGCTTCCCTGTTCGACGCGGGCCTGGTTCGCGACCTCCACGGTATGCGAGCTCCGGGTTGTGAGCACTCTTTCACTGCTGGAGCAGGGTGGCGTCTGGGCGAGTCTGGGTGCGTTCCGGCGGCTGGCGGTCCGGGGCGCGCTGTCGGCGATGGAAGAGCAAGCCGCTGGCGAGCGGCTTCGCCGGCGGCGGCGGAGCGTGGAACGGGACGCACTGATGCGTGATGCGTTCACCGAGCTCGTCGCGGCGCACGACGCCGCGACAGGCGCGCGATCGCCGCACGGTCGTACCGCGGTGATACCGGTGATGGCCGAGCAGGAGACGCTCGCGGCCGCCTGTCGACTCGTGGGAGCAGCGCTCGGGCTGTCACTCGGGCAGGAATCGAAGCGAGTCGCCGACGCGTTGTCCGATCCGGTCGCACGAATCGCCAGAGCTTCGGCTGTCCGGGTGCGGCGGGTGCTCCTGGAGCACGGCTGGTGGCAAAGCGACAATGGACCGCTGCTCGGCCGAATGGCAGGCGACGACGGGCACTGGGTCGCGCTGTTGCCGGCTTCGCCCGGCAGCTATGTCGTCTGCGATCCTGCCGACGGTACGCGCGAGCGGGTTACGGCCGCGGTCGCCTCGGCGCTGGCGCCTCGCGCGTACACCTTCTACCGCTCCTTTCCGACCGGCACGCTGTCGCTCAAGGACGTGCTGCGCTTCGGCGTGCACGGTTGTTCGCGCGATTTGTCTCTGACCGTCGTTCTGGGACTCGCCGGCGGCCTGCTCGCCCTCGTTGCTCCCGTCGTGACCGGCGCCATGTTCAACTCGATCATCCCCGGCGCCGAGCGGGACCAGCTACTGCAGGCCACTCTCATTCTCCTCGCTTGTGCTTGCGCCACGGGCATGTTCGAGCTGGTTCGACGGTTGGCGCTGGCACGCGTGGACGGCCGCATGGGCGCCGCGGTGCAGGCCGCCGTCTGGGACCGGCTGCTCGATCTTCCCCCGCGGTTCTTCCGCCCGTACAGCGCCGGCGATCTCGCGGTGCGGGCAATGGGTATCGACGCCATGCGCAAGACGCTGGCCGGAGCCACCGTCACCGCGGCACTCGGGGGCCTGTTCTCCCTTTCGAATCTCGTGCTCCTGTTTCACTACGGAGGCGCGCTTGCATGGTGGGCGACGCTGTTGCTGTTCACGGCCGCCGGCGCGAGCCTGCTGGCCGGGTACGGACACCTTCGCCTCCAGCGGCAGATTGTCCCGTTGCGAGCCAGGGCGTCGGGCCTGGTGCTGCAGTTGCTGACCGGCATATCGAAGCTTCGGGTGGCAGCCGCGGAAGGGCACGCGTTCGCACAATGGGCCCGTCTGTTCAGCCGACAGCGGCGCCTGCAGTTCAGGTCCAGAATGGCCGGCAACAGGCTGCGCGTCTTCAACGCCGTGTTTCCGACGCTGTCGCTGCTGGTGATCGTGGCGGCGGCGACGGAGGGCGGCCGTGTCATACCGGAGATCCGCACGGGAGACTACCTGGCGTTCTCGGCTGCGTTCGGGGCGTGCCTGGCGGCCGTAGTCTCGATGAGCACGGCGGCGATGGATGCTCTCGGCGCCGTTCCCGTCTACGAGAGCGCCAAGCCGATTCTCGACGCGGCGCCGGAAGTTCATGGCGCACGTGGCGATCCGGGAGCCCTGACCGGCAACATCGAGGCGCACCACTTGACGTTCCGCTATCTGCCGGATCTGCCGCCCGCCCTGCAGGACGTGTCGTTTACGGCGCGGCCAGGCGAGTTCATCGCGTTCGTCGGGCCGTCGGGATCGGGCAAGTCGACCCTGCTGCGGGTGCTTCTCGGCTTCGAGCAACCGGATTCCGGATCCGTGTATTTCGACGGGCAGGACTTCAGCCGCCTGGACGTGCAGGCCGTTCGAAGCCAGATCGGCGTCGTCCTACAGTCCGGGCGCGTGATGGCCGGCGATTTCTTCACGAACATCGTCGGCGCCTCCGCACACACGATCGAGGACGCCTGGGAAGCCGCGCGCATGGCAGGTCTGGCCGAGGACATCGAGGCGATGCCCATGGGCATGCACACGGTCGTCAGCGAAGGTGCGAACACCCTGTCCGGCGGCCAACGCCAGCGCCTGCTTATCGCGCGGGCCATCGTGAGCAAGCCGCGCGTGGTCTTCTTCGACGAGGCGACCAGTGCGCTCGACAACCGGACGCAGGCCATCGTAAGCCGGAGCCTGGAGCGGCTGAACGCCACGCGAGTCGTCATTGCGCACCGGCTGAGCACGATAGTGAACGCCACCCGGATCTACGTATTGGAGCACGGACGCGTGGTCCAGTCGGGACGATACCAGGACCTCATCGCTCGCGAAGGGCCGTTCGCCGAGCTTGCGAAGCGGCAGATGCGCTGACCCCGACTGCAGGGAACCATGTTCAGCACGAATCCGAGACTCGATCGAGCAGCGGTCCTGGCCGGCGTCTGCACGCTGTCCATGCTCATGTGCACTTGCCGGCAGCCGGAGCTGTTCCGGGGACAGGCGCAGGCGGAGGCGGGCGGCCCCGTGACCATCGCTACCGCGTGGCCCTGGGAGTCGCGGGCGACCCTGTTGTACGGCCAGGGTCTGCAGATGGCCGTCGACGAAACGAACGCGGCGGGGGGTGTGCTGGGACGCCCTCTCCGGGTGTTGCGGGAGGACGATCGGGAGTCGGTCGACGAGGGCCGGCTCGTCGACCGGCGTTTTGCGCAGGACGACGACGTGGTGGCGGTGATCGGGCACATGCAGTCCTACGTCTCACTTCCCGCGGCCGCCATCTACGACCTGTTCGGTATCGTCCACCTCGCGCCGACCTCGACCGATCCCCGGCTGACGCAGCAGGGATACCGCCGCCTGTTCCGCATGACGTTCACCGACCGCGAGACCGGCGCCCAGATGGCGGACTTCGCCGCGGAGCGGGGTTACGACCGAATCGCCATCTACTACATCCGCAACGCGTACGGGCGGGGCCTGGCCAACGCGTTCGAGGAGCAGGCCCTCGAGCGCGGCATCGGCATCGCCGACCGGCAGTCCTACGATCCCAATGCGGTGGGCGCGGATCGAGCGCTGACCGACATCCTGGCGTCCTGGCGGGATTTGAACCTGCGCGCGATCTTCATCGCGGGCGAGCCCCGCGAGGCGGCGGCGATGATCCGGGCCGCCCGCGAGCGTGCGATAGACGTTCCCGTGCTGGGCGGCGACGCTTTGGGCACGGCCGACTTCGTGAGCCTGGGTGGCCGTGCGGTCGAGGGGACGGTGCTTGCGGCAGCGTTCCATCCGGGCGACGAGCGCGAAACAGTGCGGCAGTTCAGTGTGAGGTTCCGGGAGCGCTACGGCAGGTTGCCCGACGCATCGGCCGCGCTCGCCTACGACGCCGTGCGGCTGCTCGCGCACGGCATGACCCGGGCGGAATCGGTCGACCCGGACAGAGTGGCGGATGCCCTGCGAGCGACGGCCGGCTGGCGCGGGGTCACCGGGCCGGTCACCTTCACGGACGAGGGCGATCTCGTCGAGCGCGCTATCGGCAAGGTCGTCGTTCGCAACGGGCAGCTCGTCTGGCTGGTCGACGGCGCCGAAGAAGGGGAGTGACGTGCCGGCCGCGACGGACCGCATGTCGGTGTTGCGTGCTTTCCGGGCGGCCCCGGCCGAGTGTCTGGAGCTCCTGAGCTACAACGAGAATCATTTCGATCCGACGGGTCTCGAGCGGGCCGGGCCGTTGCCGCTCGCGGACGAGCCCTTCGTGGCGACGTGGGAGCGGTACGCACGGGAGGCGGAGTCCGACGGCGTGTGGCCCGTGCTCCGCCGCGCACTGGCGCAACTCCGGTTCCCCGTCCGGGCGGGAATGAGTCGTGAGCCCGCCTATGAGTCCGCCACTCGAAGTCCGGCGCCCGTCAGCGATCCGGCCGCGCCGCTGAGCCTGCAGCGGCCGGGCGACCTGCGGATCGAGATTCACGCAACGCCCGCCGGCCGGTTGCCGGTGCTGATCGCCGCCTGCCGGGAGGACTTCGAGTCCCTCGTGCAGGCACTGACGAAGCGCAACGAGCCGGCGCCGGTTCCCGCGGCGGTCGGCGCCTGCATGGTCGCCGGCTACACGAACGTCGATCGGTTGCGCCGGTTGCGGGATCGCTGGTGGGCGGCCCATCCGATCCCGACGCAGGCAGGCTGGAGGGGGAAGCTGCAGGAGCTGCTGCCGCAGAAGGATCTCTATCGAGACCGGTTCGTCATCGCGTCCACGGCGCCCTACAGCGCGGTGCCGGCCGATTGCCTCGGCCTCGACATCGGGAGCTGGAAGCGGTTGTCGTTGACGATTCGCATCGAGCACGAGTCCATGCACTACTTCACGCGCCGCGTGTTCGGGTCCATGAAGAATCGGCTGCTCGACGAGCTGATCGCGGACTATGCGGGTATCGTGCGCGCGACCGGCCGGTTCCGCGCCGACTGGGCTCTCAGGTTCCTCGGCCTGGAGTCGTATCCGGACTATCGGTCGGGCGGACGCCTCGAGCACTACCGCGGCGAGCCTCCACTCTCGGATGGCGCCTTCCGGGTCCTGCAGCGGCTGGTGACGCGCGCGATCGAGAATCTGGAGGCGTGGTCCGCGACCGGCGACGACGCGACGCGGCCCGACGGCCACATCCGTACGGTCGTCGCAATGACGAGGTTGACCGTCGAGGATCTCGCGGCGGCCGACGCCGCGCGACGTCTCCGCGCGTCTGCCCGGGCCGTCGCACCCCTCGTGGGACGCGCGCCGCGGCCGGTGCACGCGAGACCGTTGTGACCGCGCCGATTGACACCTGCGATGCGCGCCCGTATAACCTTGGTGACTCGCACGAGCGACACGGAGATCCGGACCACCGACGCGCATTCGGGGTGAACGCAATGTCAAGTCGATCCGCGGAACTTTCAACCCGTGGCCTGTGGCCGCTCGCGGCGGCGATTCTGGTGCTCGCGGCCGGGCCGTTCGCCGGCGCACCGGCGGCGGCCGGGCAGGACGCGGCTGCGGCGCCGGCCGTCGACTTCCAGCGGCAGGTGCGGCCGATCCTGGCGGACAACTGCTTCCAGTGCCATGGGCCGGACGAGAGCACCCGGCAGGTGCGGTTGCGGCTCGACACCGAGGAGGGCGCCTTCGCGGAACGGCCGAACGGCCACGCGATCGTCAAGGGGGACGCCGAGTCCAGCCTTGTCTTCCAGCGCATCGCGCACGCCGACGCGCGGCTGCGGATGCCGCCGGCCCACACCAACAAGACGCTGAACGACGAGCAGATCGACGTGCTGCGGCGCTGGATCGACGAGGGCGCTGCCTGGGACCAGCACTGGGCGTTCGAGCCGATCGTCCGTCCCGATGCTCCGGCCGTGGCCGACGCCGACTGGGCGCGCAATCCGCTCGATCGCTTCGTCCTCGCCCGGCTGGAGGCCCAGGGGCTGGCGCCGGCGCCCGAGGCCGACCGGCGGACGCTGGCGCGCCGCGCGGCGCTCGACCTGACGGGGCTGCCGCCCGATCCCGCGCTGCTGCATGCATTCCTGAACGATCCGTCCGAGGAGGCCTACGAGCGGTACGTCGACAGGTTGCTCGCGACCGAGCAGTGGGGCGAGCACCGGGCCCGCTACTGGCTCGACGCGGCGCGCTACGGCGATACGCACGGGATCCACATCGACAACTACCGCGAGATGTACCCCTACCGCGACTGGGTCATCCGCGCCTTCAACCGGAACCAGCCCTTCGACGAGTTCACGGTGGAGCAGGTGGCCGGCGATCTGCTGCCCGAGCCGAGCCTGGACCAGCTCGTGGCGTCCGGTTTCCAGCGCAACAACATCACCACCAACGAGGGCGGGGTCGTCCCCGAGGAGTACGAGGTCATCTACGCGAAGGACCGCGCCGAGACGGTCGGCAACGTCTTTCTGGGCCTGACGGTCGGCTGCGCCACCTGCCACGACCACAAGTTCGACCCGATCCGGCAGCGCGAGTTCTACGCGATGACCGCGTTCTTCCGGAACACCACGCAATACGTGATGGACGGCAACGTCTCCGACCCGCCGCCCATCCTGGTGGTCCCGCAGGAGGCGGACCGGGAGCTCTGGTACGACCTGCGTGAGGAGGCCGCCGACGTCGAGGCGCGGATGGCCCGCCGGGCGGCGGAGGTCGACACCGCCTTCACCGAGTGGCTCGCGACGGGCGACTACCGGAACCTGCAATCGCCCCTGGAGGAGGAGGCGCAATGGATGCGGCTCGACCTCGACGAGCCGGCGGATCCGGCCTTCGAGATGGAAGGGCAGCGGCATCCCGTCACTCTCGAGGGCGGGGCGAAGATTGAAGCCGGGCCGCACGGCCTGGCGGCGCTCCGCTTCGATGACGCATCGTGGGCGGGCCTCCCGTCCGTGCCCCTCGACACCGATACGCCCTTCTCGATCGCCCTGTGGATCTACCAGCCCGAGCTGGAAGGCAACTATGTCGTCGCGGGGCAGTACGACGCCGATGACGCCAATCGCGGCTGGTTGATGGACATCGGATCGCGGCAGCTCTCGTTCCGGATGACGGGCGGGCCGGACCCGGACGGCGAAGGGCGGCCGGCGCCGCGCGTCACGCCCAGCAACCTCAGGCGCTTGCCGCCCGGCGAGTGGACGCACATCGTGATCACGCACGACGGCACGGGCGAACGCGCCGGGATGAACGTTTTCCGAAACGGCGACGTGGTCGAGGCGTCGGGCAGCGAGTACTTCACGCGGGCGATCGGGAGCATCCGGACCGGCCTGCCGCTCGAGCTCGGCCGCGGCCAGACGACCGGCCGGGGCGGCCGCGACGAGTTGGAGATGCGCTACTTCACCGGCGGCGGTGTCGCCGACCTGCGCGTCTTCAATCGCCCGCTCACGGTGCAGGAGGCCAGGGTCGTCTCACTCTGGTCGACTCTGGAGCATGTGCGCGACAAGCACGCCGCGGCGCTCGACGAGGCCGAGCGGGAGGCCCTCCGGCTCTACTTCCTCAGCGTCCAGGACGAGCGCTACCGCGGGCTCGTCGCGCGCAGCCAGCAGATCGAGCGCGAGTGGCGCGAGATGCGCCGCCGCGGCGGCGTGACCCACGTGATGAACGAGCGCACCGACAGCGAAGCCGCGGCGCACGTGCTCGACCGCGGAATGTACGACCAGCCGCTCGAGCGCGTCCTGGCGGGCACGCCGGCCGCGTTGCCGCCGATGGAGGAGTCGTGGCCGCGCAACCGCCTCGGGCTTGCCCGCTGGCTGGTCGACGAGGACAACCCGCTGACGAGCCGCGTGACGGCGAACCGCTTCTGGCAGCAGGTGTTCGGGACCGGCCTGGTTACGACCAGCGAGGACTTCGGCGCGCAGGGCGATCCGCCGACGCACCCGGCTCTGCTCGACTGGCTGGCGGTGGAGTTCCTTGCGTCGGACTGGGACGTCAAGCAGTTCTTCCGGACGCTGGTGACGTCGTCCACCTACCGGCAGTCCGCGTTGACGACGCCGGAGAAGCTGGAGGCGGACCCGGAGAACCGTCTGTTCTCGCGCGGCCCGCGCTTCCGGATGGACGCCGAGATGGTGCGCGACTACGCGCTGGCCGCCAGCGGGTTGCTCGTGCCGGCGATCGGCGGCCCCAGCGTGCGTCCGTACCAGCCGGCCGGTGTCTGGTCGACGGTGGCGATGCCGCAGAGCAATACCGGGACCTACCGGCAGGACGACGGCGAGAGCCTGTACCGCCGGAGCCTCTACACCTTCTGGAAGCGGTCGGCGCCGCCGCCGTCCATGGAGATCTTCAACGCCCCGACCCGCGAGCACTCCGTCGTGCGCCGGGAGCGGACGAACACGCCGCTGCAGGCCCTGGTGACGATGAACGATCCGCAGTTCGTCGAGGCGTCGCGGCACCTGGCACAGCGCGCGATGCGGCAGACGGGCGGGCAGTTCGACGCGGGTCTCGACTTCGTGACCCTGCGGCTCCTGGCCCGGCGCTTCCATGGTCCGGAGCGCGACGTCGCCAAGCGGTCGTTCGACGGGCTGGTCGACGCCTATCGCGCGGATTCGGCCGAGGCGGAGCGGCTCCTGCACGTGGGGGACTCGCTCCCGGACGACACGCTGCCGGCGGCGGAGTCGGCGGCCTGGACCATGCTGGTGACCCAGGTGTTGAACCTGGACGAAGTGCTCAACAAGTAGCCCGCACGCGGACCGGAGAACACGTATCGGCGCACGCGTATCCGACAACGAGAGGTTTCACGATGCATCCAGTCAAAGAGGCGATCCTGGCGGAGACGCGGCGGCAGTTCTTCGGAAAGGTCGCCATGGGGGTCGGCGGGCTCGCCCTGTCCAGCCTGATGGCCGAGGACGCGTTCGGGCTGCCGCAGGACGATCAGACGTTCGGCGGGCTACCGTCGTTGCCGCACTTCGCGCCGAAGGCGAAGCGCTGCATCTACCTGCACATGATGGGCGCCCCGCCGCAGATGGACCTGCTCGACTACAAGCCGAAGATGCGCGACTGGTACGACAAGGATCTGCCGGACTCGATCCGCCAGGGACAGCGGCTGACCACGATGACCTCGGGGCAGGCGCGCTTCCCGATCGCGCCGTCGGTCTTCGAGTTCCACCAGCACGGGCAGAGCGGCGCCTGGATCTCCGAGATCCTGCCGTACACCGCACGGATGGCGGACGACATCGCCGTCATTCGTTCGATGCACACCGACGCCATCAACCACGAGCCGGGCATCACGTTCATCCAGACGGGCCAGCAGATTCCCGGACGCCCGTGCATCGGGTCGTGGTTTGCCTACGGCCTCGGCAGCATGAACGAGGACCTGCCGACCTTCGTGGTGATGAACGCCGAGAAGAGCCATCCGAAGTCCGGGGTGCAGGCGATCTCGGCCAAGCTGTGGAGCGCCGGCTTCCTGTCGCCGGAGTACGCCGGGGTCCGGATGCGGACCGGCGCGGACCCGGTGCTGTACCTGCGCGATCCGGAGGGCGTGTCGCGCGGCGTCCGCCGGCAGATGCTGGACGGCCTGGCCGACCTCAACCGGATCCAGCACGAGCAACTCGGCAGCCCCGAGACCCTGGCCCGCATCCAGCAGTACGAGATGGCGTTCCGGATGCAGTCGTCGGTACCGGAGATGGCCGACCTGTCGAGCGAGCCGGAGAGCACGTTCGAACGCTGGGGTGCGGAGGCGAAGCAGCCCGGCAAGTTCCAGAACGCGGCGTTGATGGCGCGGCGGCTGGTCGAGCGGGGCGTGCGCTTCGTCCAGATCTACCACCGCGGCTGGGACGTGCACGCGTTCGCGCCCGAGGTGCTGCCGGCGCAGGCGCGGGACGTGGACCGGGCGGCGTGGGCGCTCATCCAGGACCTGAAGGAGCGCGGGCTCTTCGACGAGACCCTGGTCATCTGGGGCGGCGAGTTCGGCCGGACCATCTACTCGCAGGGTCGGCTGACGCCGACCGACTACGGGCGCGACCACCATCCGCGCTGCTTCAGCCTGTGGATGGCGGGCGGGGGGGTCAAGGGCGGGGTCGTCTATGGCGAGACCGACGACTTCTCGTACAACATCGTGAAGGATCCGGTGCACATCCGGGACTTCCAGGCGACGATCCTGCACCTGTTCGGCATAGACCACGAGCGGTTCACGCACAAGCACAGGGGCCTCGACGCCAAGCTGACCGGCGTCGAGCCGGCCCGCGTGGTGCGGGAGGTGCTGGCGTAGCGGGCCGCGGGGAGACCCGCGCGCGCTCGGAGGAGCGAGACGCTCGACCTGCAGGATGTTCGACGCTGGCGTGAAGGCTCGGCCCCGGTCGGACGGGCGGCGCAGTGATCGGGAGATTCGGGAGGATGTCGTGAGAACAGGGTGGTTGTCGCTGGTCGCTGTCGTCGTGTTTCTCGGCCTCGTCTCGGCAGTGGCCCGGGCGCAGGTGCCCGTCACGGACTGGCGCGGCGAGTCGGTGACCATGGAGGAGGGTGCCGCCGATTCGGACGGTGTCCGAATCGTCTACCACACGGCGGGCGAGGGTCCGCTGGTCATCTTCGTCCACAGCATCACCGGCCCGTGGTTCGACTGGCGTCATCAACTGGTCGCGCTCGCGGAGAGCTATCGCGTGGTCGCGATGTCCACCCGCGGCACCGACAAGAGCGACAAGCCGGAGGGGGTCGAGAACTACACGATGGCGAAGATCTCGTCCGACATCGCCGCCATCATCGACCATTTCGGCGAGGAGCGCGCCATCATCGTCGGCCAGGACAGCGGCGGCTTCTACGCCTGGCACTTCGCCATGACCCATCCGGAGAAGACGGCCCGTCTCGTCTCCGTGGGCACGATCCACCCGGAGGGCCTGATCCGGGAGCTGATCTCCAACACCGAGCAGCAGCAGGCGAGCATGTTCCAGCGGGGCATGCAGGAGAACCCGAACGCGGGGGCGGAGTTCGGGGAGCGCATCCGAAACCGGCCGCCGAGCCCGGGCGACACCTTCGAGCTGGCGGCCCTGCGCCGGCTGGCCTACCAGCGGCTGTACCCGGAGTCGATCGTGAACTTCTACAAGGCCAACTGGCCGCCTCGACCGTTCACGATGGAGACCGAGGGTTTCGGCTTCCGCATCGGCGAGTTTCCGCCGGTCCAGGCCCCGACGCTGCTCATCTACGGCAGGGACAGCGGTCCCTTCAAGCCGGAGACGCTCAACGGGATCTGGCGCTGGGTAGACGGTCCGCTGACCCTGCGCGTCCTGCCGGGGGTGGGGCACGGACCGCATACGCAGGTGCCGGAGATCGTGACGCCGGCGATTCTGGCATGGCTCGACGAAGAGTAGATCCCGTCTGATCCCGGACGCACGGGTACCGCGCGTCCGCCGGTCCGACGGCCTCGGACCTCGACCGGCCGAATGCCGAATCGCCGGCCATCCGGCAACCTCGTGCCGGCCGCCGTCGTGGGCCTCCCGCGTCTCCTGGTAGTCTGGAGAGGCCAGCCCGCCAGGAGTCGACGCAGCATGCCCCGTTCGTCCTTCCGTTTCTCCGCGACGGTGCTCGTGTGTGTGCTCGCCCTTCCGGCGGCGGCTCAGGTGCCGCCGGACGAAGCTTGGCGCTCGGTCGACACCGAGCACTTCCGCATCACCTTTCCCGCGCAACTGGAAGAGCAGGGCCGGCGGGCGGGCGAGCTGGCCGAGCGGGCCTACCGGGAGCTCACGGCGCAGTTCCGCGAGGGTCCGTCCGGGCGGATCGACGTCGTGCTGACCGACCACGTCGACGTCTCCAACGGCTACGCGCGGATCTGGCCGTCGAACCGGATCGTGCTCTACGCGCGTCCCCCCGCCGACCACCTCGCGTTGGCCTACTTCGACGACTGGCTCGAGCTGCTGGTCACGCACGAGCTGGCGCACATCTTCCACCTCGACTACGGCGGGACGCTGGGCAGGATCTTCCGCACGCTGTTCGGGCGCGCGCAGACGCCGCTCACCTTTCCCGGCGTCGTCGTGCCCGGCTGGGTAGCCGAGGGGCTGGCGACCTGGTACGAGTCGGCGCTGACCGACGCGGGCAGGGTGCACGGGACGTTCCACGAGATGGTGCTGCGGACGGCGGCGCTGGAGGGGCGGTTCGAGGACATCGGACAGGCAAGCGGCAACTCGCGGCAGTGGCCGGGCGGCACCCGCCGCTATGCCTACGGGTCGCTCTTCTTCGACTACCTGCTCGACAAGCACGGCCGCGGGAGCATGGCGGCGTTCGTCGAGGCGGTCGTGCGCCCGGCGACACAACTGTCGCTGTCGTGGTTGAACGCGGCCGGCCGGCGCGCCTTCGGCGCGTCGCTGTCGAGCGAATGGGCCGCCTGGACGGACGAGATGCGGGCGCGCCTGAACCGTCTCGATGGCGAGCTCGCGGCGTTCGGCCCGATCACCGAGCCGAAGGCGTTGACCCGCAACGCCCGCTACGGACTGCACCCGATGAGGTCGCCGGACGGCGGCGCCCTGATCTACGTTCGGTCCGATGGACGGTCGTATCCGCGGCTGGTGGTCATGCCTCCGGACGGCGGCGATCCGGCCACCGTGACGAGGATCAACAACCGCGCGCCGTTCGACGTCCTGCCGTCCGGGGGGATCGTCTTCGCGCAACGCGACTACACGGATCGCTACCGGGTGTTCAGCGACGTGCACGTCGCGACCGTCGACGGGGCGGTGCGCCGCGTGACCCGGGGCGCGAGGCTGACGGCGCCGTCCGCCGGCCCCGACGGGACGTGGGCCGTCGCCGTGACGGAGGGTGAGGGAACGAACGGCCTGGCCCGGGTCGACCTCCTGGACGGGTCGATCCGGACGCTGGCGGCGCCGGAGGCCGGCACGTACTGGGCCTATCCCGCGGTCTCGCCCGACGGGCGCCGCGTCGCCGCGAGCCGCTGGACAGAGCGCCGGCACGACGTGGTCGTCCTCGATGCGGACGGGCGCGTGACGCACGAGGTGACCCGCGACCGGGCCCTCGACCTGGCGCCGAAATGGAGCGCGGACGGCCGCTATCTGGTCTGGTCGTCGGATCGGAGCGGTATCCTGAACATCCTGGGCGCGGAGGTCGATCCGCTCACCGGCGCTCCCGGCCCGCCCGTCATGCTGACGAACGTGCGGACGGGGGCGGCGTTTCCGAGCGTCGACCCCGCCGGCGAGTGGCTGTATTTCTCCGGCTACCACGTCGACGGCTGGGAGGTGGAGCGGGTCCGGTTCGCCCCGGACGCCGCCCCGCCCGCCCCCGCTCCGGCGGCGCGCTTCGACGAACACTCGGAAGAAACTGCTTCCGACAGCACATCGGAGGGCGCTGCCACGAGACTCGCCGAAGGCGGAGGTTCCACCGCCGTCGGCGCCGGTCCCGTTGCCGCCACCGGCTCACAGGCCGGAATCGGGGTGCGGGACGCCGCCGACATTGCTGGTGAGGCGTCGCACAACCGGGAGAGCCCTACCCGCGACTACTCGCCGTTCTCGACCCTGTATCCGCGGTACTGGCTCCCCGTGATCCGCGAGCCGGTCGCAACCGCGAAGACGACCGTCGGCGATGTCGAGGTGCCGCGCACCGAGCTTCTCGGCTACGCGCTCGGCGGCCGCACGTCGGGCATCGACCTCGTCGGCAGACATTCCTACGAGGTCGGGGCGCAGGTCTTCACGTCGGGCGGCCGGGGCGAAGGCGACGTTTCGTACGAGTATCGGGGCCTGGGAAATCCCACCATCGGCGTGACCGCCTCGCAGACGTGGGACGACGACGGGGTTCGGGTACGACGCCCGGAGGCGGGAGCGGCGGGCTCGCCGGAGGCGTTCTTCGTCCTGGAGCGGGAGCGGCGTCTGGCCACGTCCGTGCGGGTGCGGAGACCCGGCGTGCGCCTGTCGACGTCGCTGCGATTGTCGGCCGGGCTGGTCCGCAGCGACCGGGAGGTGCTGGACGATGCCCTGCGGCCGACGGACGGCTTCCGCCTCATCCGGCCCGGCAGCCTCCTGAGCGAGTACGCGGTTTCGTTCAGCGTCTCGAGCGCGCGGTCGCATGCCTTCCAGATGGGCAACGCACGCGGCGCGGCGCTGTACCTGCGCGCGCGGACGCGCGACGACGTGGATGTGCCGGGCGGGCTCGCGGGGCGCGACGCCGTCGATCTGTCCGTCGACGATCTCATCGGGCGAGTGCGGGCCTACATTCCGTTGCCGGGACCGGGATTCGCGGCGCCGGTGCTCGCGCTGCGCGCGACCGGCGGGACGGCGCGCGGGCCGGGCGCGCAGACCGGGTACTTCGGGGTGGGCGGCGCGGCGGGCGACCGCGTGTCGCTGCCGGGCGCTCCCACGCTCGTGGGCGGCTCGGTCTTCCTGCCTGTCCGGGGCTACGAGACATCCACGCAATCGGGTCGCACCGCATGGTCCACCACCGTGGAGCTGCGCATGCCGCTCGCGCTCGTCAATCGCGGACGCGGGACGTTGCCGCTGCACGTCGACCGCATCTTCGGCTCGGTCTTCCTCGACGGCGGCAACGCGTGGGGCCGGGTGTCGTCCTCCGGCGACGAGAGTCCCCGGCCGAGCGTTCTGCTGTCGGCCGGTTTCGAGGTCAGCACCGACCTGCTCGCCCTGTACGGGGTCCCGCTACGGCTGCGTGCAGGCGTCGCCTTCCCGTTCGTCGAGCGGGAGGGGCCGCGCTACTACGTGCGGGTTGGTCTGCCGTTCTGATCCGGCCGGGTGAAATTGTCCGTGGACTCGGTCCGAGGTACGATCGGCGCGCGTCCGCAAGGTCCGCCCCATCCGCTCCGAGGTTCAGGAGGAATCCGTGTGAGCCGTAGCCTGCTCGCCGCGGTCGCCGCCATCGCCGTTGCGTTCATGTCGGCCGGTGAATCTCTCGGGCAGGGCGTTCCAGCCGCGGTGGCATCGGCTTCTGCTGCGCGTGCTCGGGCTGCGTCCGCCGCCGCGGTCGCACCGCAAGCTGCGGGAGCCGAAAGAGGGGCGGCCTCGTACCGCGCCCTGCTCGACCGTTACTGCGTCGCCTGCCACAACGAGCGCCTGGTGACGGGCCGCGGCGGCGCGCCGTCGCGGCTGGTCAGCCAGCTCCGCGCCGTCGGGCTGACCCTCGACACGCTCGACCTGACCGCCGTCGGCGAGCATCCCGAGGCGTGGGAGAAGGTCGTTCGCAAGCTGCGCGGCGGGATGATGCCGCCGGCGGGCCGGCCCCGCCCGGACGAGGCAGGCACGCTCGAGTTCGTCGCGTGGTTGGAAACCGAACTGGACCGCGCCGCGGCCGCGCAGCCGGACCCCGGTCGGACGGCGCCCCTCCACCGTCTCAACCGAGCCGAGTATCGCAACGCGGTCCGCGATTTGTTGGCCCTGGAGGTGGATGTCGATGCCCTGCTCCCGGCCGACGACTCCAGCTACGGATTCGACAACATCGGAACCGCGCTGCGGATGCCGCAGTCGTTGCTGGAGCGCTACCTCGCCGCGGCGAGGACGGTCAGCCGGCTCGCGGTCGGGAGTCCGCCGCCGGCGGTGGTGGGCGAGACCTACCGCCTGGCGACCGACATGCAGCAGCACGACCGCATGGACCGGCTGCCGTTCGGTACCCGCGGCGGCGCGCTGGTGACCCACCTGTTTCCGCAAGAGGCCGAGTACGACATCCAGGTCGAGCTGGGGCGGTCGCGCAACGTGCGCGTCGCGCACCGGCTGGAGATCACCGTCGACGGCGAGCAGGCGGAGGTGGTCACTCTTGCACCGCCGGATGTGGATTCGGGGGCATCGAATCCGTACGCGAACGCGTCGAGCGTGACGGTGCGCGTGCCGGTTCCCGCCGGTCCGCACGACGTCGGGGTGACGTTCTTCCGCAACCCGGCGGCGCTCGTCGAGCAGGTCCGGTTGCCGTTCCAGAATCCGCGGCGCGGCGGTGCGGCCGGTCCGATCCCGATCGTTTCGAGCATCACCGTCACCGGTCCCTACAACCCGCGGGGGGCGGGGGAGACGCCGAGCCGGGCGCGGATCTTCACGTGCCGGCCGGCTAGTGCCGCGCCGGACGAGCAGACCCGGTGCGCTGCCCGTATCCTGTCCTCCCTGGCGCGCCTCGCCTACCGGCGACCGGCGACCGACGATGACCTCGACACGTTGCTCGGCTTCTACGTGGACGAGCGCGCGGCGGGCGGATCTTTCGAGGCGGGCATCGAGCTGGCGCTGCGCTGGCTGCTGGCGAGTCCGGACTTCCTTTTCCGTGTCGAGGCGCCGCCGCCCGACCTGGCGGGCGCCGACGTCTACCGCATCAGCGACCTGGATCTCGCGTCGCGGCTCTCGTTCTTCCTCTGGAGCAGCATCCCCGACGACGAGTTGCTCGAGGCGGCCGAGACAGGCCGTCTGAGCGATCCGGCGGCGCTGGAACGGCAGGTGCGGCGGATGCTGGCCGACCCGCGCGCGGGCGCCCTGACCCGCAACTTCGCCGGCCAGTGGCTGCAGCTTCGCAACCTGGCCGACACGGCGGTGCGCCCGGGTGATCCGTACTCACTGGCGTTCGACGAGTCGCTGCGCCGCGGAATGATCCGCGAGACGGAACTCTTCTTCGACAGCGTGGTGCGCGAGAACGGGGCGGCGCTGGACCTGTTGACGGCCGACCATACGTTCCTGAACGAGCGGGTCGCGACCCACTACGGCGTCCCGAACGTGCAGGGCAGCCACTTTCGCCGGGTGCCCCTGCCCGCCGGCAGCCCGCGCCGGGGACTGCTGGGCCACGGCAGCATCCTGACGCTGACGTCCCACGCCATCCGCACTTCGCCCGTGCTGCGCGGCAAGTGGATTCTGAACAACATCCTCGGCACCCCGCCGCCCGACCCGCCGCCGAACGTGCCGGCGCTGGTCGACCGCAAGACGCAGGCCAAGACGGCGACGCTGCGCGAACGGATGCAGGCGCACCGGGACAACCCGGCCTGCGCGGCCTGCCATGCGATGATCGACCCGGCCGGCTTCGCGCTGGAGAACTTCGACGCCATCGGCCGCTGGCGGGTGGTCGACGAGTCGTTCAACCCGATAGACGCGTCGGGCGTCCTGCCCGACGGCACGGCGTTCGACGGCGCGGCCGAGTTGCGCACGGCGCTCGTGCGGCGTCCGGAGCGGTTCGTGACGACGATGACCGAGAAGCTGCTGACCTACGCCCTCGGCCGCGGGTTGACGCACGCCGACATGCCGGCGGTGCGACGGATCTTGCGCGAGACGGTGGACGGCGGCTATCGGTTGCAGGACATCATTCTGAGCGTGGTGCGGAGCGATCCGTTCCAGTGGAGGAGAGCGCGGTCATGATCATCACCCGCAAGTCGCTGCCCCGCCGGACCTTCCTCCGCGGACTAGGCGCCGCCGTGGCGTTGCCGTTGCTCGATGCCATGGCGCCGGCGCTGACCGCCACCGCCCGGACGGCGGCGCGGCCGGTGCGGCGGCTCGGCTTCTTCTACGGGCCGAACGGCATGTTCCTGTCGAACTTCCACCCGGCGGGGGAGGGCGGCCGCGACTTCGCGATGACCCCGATCCTGCAGCCGCTCGAACCGTTCCGCGACCAGTTGACGGTGGTCAGCGGCCTCAGCAACCGCGGCGTGGTCAGCCCGAACGAGGGGGGCGGGGTCCACAGCCGCGCCCACGCCGGCTGGCTGAACGGCGTCCTGCCCTACAAGACCGAGGGCGCCGACCTGAAGGCGGGCAAGACCATCGACCAGTACGCGGCGGACGTGCTCGGGGGCGAGACGTCGCTGTCGTCGCTGGAGCTGACCACCGATTCGAACTACCTGGTCGGCAACTGCGAGAACGGCTACGCCTGCGCCTACCTCAACTCGACGTCCTGGAAGGACGAGTCTACCCCGCTGCCGCACGAGCGGGATCCCCGCGTGGTCTTCCAGTGGATGTTCGGCGACGGCGGCAGCGTGGCGGCGCGGCTGGCCGACATGCGCAAGGATCGCAGCATCCTGGACGCCACCACCGAGAGCCTGCGGCGGCTGGAGCGGCGCCTCGGCGCAGGCGACCGGACGCGGGTAGGAGAGTACCTCGATACCGTCCGCGACGTCGAGCGGCGCATCCAGCGCGCGGAGGAGAACAACGCTTCCACCCCGTTGCCGGAGCTGGAGCAGCCGGCCGGCGTGCCCGACGGCTACGCCGAGCACCTCTCGCTGCTCTACGACCTGCTGGCGCTCGCCTTTCAGGCCGACGTCACGCGGGTGAGCTGCACGCAGGTGGCGCGCGAGCAGAGCGGCCGCACCTATCCCGAGATCGGCGTGCCGGAGGCGCACCACACGGTGTCGCACCACCAGACCGATCCGCACAACGTCGCGCAGTACACGAAGATCAACGTCTTCCAGATGTCGCTCTTCGCGAAGTTCGTCGAGAAGCTGCGCGCGACCCCCGACGGCGACGGCACGCTGCTCGACCACTGCATTCTGGTCTACGGCTGCGGCATGGGCGACGGCGACCACCACACCCCGTTCGACCTGCCGGTGGCGCTCGTCGGCGGCGGCGCCGGAAGGCTGGCCGGCAACCGCCACCTGAAGTACCCGCTGCATACCCCGTTCATGAACCTGGGGCTCAGCCTGCTGGAGAAGGTCGACGTCGAGGTGAAGCGCATCGCCGACAGCACGGGGAGGCTCGCCGGGGTGTGAATCTCGCGGCGCGGTGCCGTGAGCAGTGGCGTCTGGTGGTCACGGGATCCCCGCACGATACGGGTTGCCGCGCTACGATAGAGACGGCATCATGACAGCCACAACGTCCGACGCGTCCATCTGCCACTACCGCCTGAGCCGGGTCGAGTACGACCGGGCCGTAGAAGCCGGCGCGTTCGAGCCGGACGCCAGGCTGGAACTCATCGACGGAAACCTGCGCGCCATGACACCAGAGGGGACCGCCCATACAACCGGCATGCACCTCATCGCGGACTGCCTGCGCCAGGTGTTCGGCTCCGGGTTCTTCGTGCGGATACAGAACCCGCTGGCAGTCGACGAGTACTCCGAACCCGAGCCGGACGTAGCCGTGGTGACCGGGACGGTCCGTGACTACCGGAACGCGCACCCGACGTCGGCGGTGCTCGTCGTCGAGGTGTCGGACGAGTCGCTGCACCACGACCGGACCGTCAAGCAGAGGCTGTACGCGCGAGCGAGGATTCCGGAGTACTGGATCCTCGCCATCCCCGATGCCCGTATCGAGGTCTACCGCGATCCGGGTGAAGACGGCTATCGCAGCGTCACCAGGCATGCAGCCGGCGACAGCGTCGCTCCGCTCGCTCGCCCCGACGCACGGATCGCCGTCGACGATCTGCTACCCTGACGTCCGAACCGGCGCATGCTGGTCGCCGTGAGACGGATGCCGTAGCGGATTGACGAACCGCGCCGCGCATCAGGCCCACAACCAGTCCAGGTCGGAGAAAGCCAGTTTCCCTTCGAAGTTGTCGATGTTGTCCTGGACGTTGATGATGAGGCATCGGTCGGTGCCTCCGTTCCTGGTACCGCGCAATCCGCGCCCGATCATCTGGAAGTACAGATTCGGACTGTAGACCGGGCGCGCCACGATGATGACTCGCGTCCTCGGTGCATCGAAGCCCTCGCGAAAGACGCCGTAGTTGACGAGTACCCTGAGGTCACCACGACGAAACTCCTCGACGATTCTTCTGCGAGTCACGGTTTCGGTTTCTCCGCTCACAGCCCTGGACGGCACGCCGATTCTGCTCAAGAGCGCTGCGATAGTCTGTGCGTGCTCGACCGAGGTGGCGAATATGAGGACGGGCCACTCCGGATGGTCGTTCCGGACCCGTTTCTCATACGCGTCCATGATTCGATTCGTGCGCGCAGCGTCTCGTGCAATTCGATCTTCGACGCTACGCGGCAGCCACGGTGGCCGCGGTTTCGAGTTCATTTGCGTGCGCTCGTCAGTGTTCAGCGAGAACTGGCCGCCTTCGACGGTCTCGTGATCCGCCACGGCGAGCACGCGCATGCGCTGCAGTTCCGAAACGACCTGCTCGGGGTCGTCGCTGGCGAACGCCCCGGAATCGAGCCGGTTGCTTCCATAGCGCCTGACCAGTCTGGCTGTTTCCTCCGCGTCGTGTCCCCGATAAGGTGTTGCCGTGAGTCCGAGCAGAAACGGCTCGTCCTTCCGTTGCCAGCGGGTCAACCCGATTTCCTCCATCACGGACGTAAATGTCGGTGCGATGGATCGGTGCGCCTCGTCGAATACGACCAGGGTGCAGTCGGCCAGGAAGTCGTGCTCACCGCGAGGGTTCTGGAATCTGGCGTGCAGCGTCTGGATGGTCGCAACAACGACGTGCAGGTCGGTCGTCGGCAAGGGAGCGGGCTGCCCGGCCCACATCCGGGAAACACGCAGGCGCCGCCCGGCTGCACCGACGTTGGACCACGCCTGGGTCCAAGCCTCGACAGCCTGCTCGCACAACTCGTCGCGATCCGCGACCCACAGCACGGCGCCGTCGAAGCCGTCATGGCACATCGCTTCGACGATGGCCTGCACCGCCACGCGGGTCTTTCCCGCTCCGGTGGGGAGACTGATCATCCCGCGCCGGCCCCGGCCTTGCGCGTCCACGCCGGACCGGACGGCATCCGTGTTCGACGGAGAAGCCGTCCCCTGTGATCCGTCCCAGACCGGGCGAAGCATGTTGCGCACCTTCGCGACGATCACCTTCTGATAGTCGTGGAGTTCCGGCAGCGCGTACGGTCCCTCGATCTCGACGAAGGGCGGCCGCCGTTCGTTCCGCTCCCCCGCCCACTCGGCCGAGAAGCCAAGCGATAGAACGAAGTCGAGCGCACGGGCCGATCCGGCCCATTGGTGCGGCGGGTCCAGATGCTCGATGGCGCGGCGGTACTGCTTGAGAGCGCCGGTGTGGTACGTTGCGATGGCCGCTTCGGCGACCTCGAGCCCGCTCGACAGCGCGGCGTCTTGCCCTAGTATCGAGAGCAACGAGTGGGGAAGTTGTCGGCGCAGTGGTGCTTCACCTACCGCCCTGAGCAGACGCTCGGCGTCGGTCGGAAGCGCACGAATGGCGGCGCGCTGTTCGCCTACTGGCAGCGGAGGCGTGTATTGCAGAATGGTCTCCGCCACCCCATGCAGAACAAGATCCAGAGTCTGTTCGTCCGCCCCCTTCATCACACTGGCAAGCGAGCCGGGCACGCGCGACCATGTCGTCGAGCACAGCCCGTGGACCAGTTTCAGGACGCTTACCAGTTCTACCTTTTCGTCCTCCGAGCGGCATGCGTAGATGTCCGCGGCGTGCAGGATGCACTGGCGCTCGTCCCCGCCGACGAGTATCCGGTCACAGCGCACGAGATGTGTGCGTTCATCGATGTGCGGGCAGTCTGCTTTCTGCACTCTCCGCAGGGTCGTCTGGAACCCGGGCCAGGCGTCGCTCAAAGGAATCGGATCTTCTTCTCCGAAGAACTCCGGCGTCGATTCCGCCGGCTCGACCAGATCGAATGCGGCCTTGATGCTGTCGGCCTTCGGGTGCGCCAGCAGCACGTCCCGAGCGGCCTTGCTCCTTGGTTGCGGCCCAAGGGCATCATCGAACCGCACGATGCCGTCCGCCACGCGAATCCGTCCATGCTCCTTCAGCATCTGTACCGTCGGTGAGGCGACCTTGAGTTCCGGGTAGCGGTCGGGGCGAGAGTCGTGGCGCATCACCCATGGCTGGCATGCGGAATCCAGGTCGAGCAGAGCGTTCGTGTAGTCTGCTGCCGATTCATCGGAAAGAACCGTCAACACGGCCAGGGGGCCGGGGCCCTTCGTGGAGCGGAAGTTCAGGTAGGATTCTTGCGGGTTCGCGGTCAATTCGCGGGCACGAAACCGCTGCCGGCGGGATCGCAGGAAATCACCGAACCAGGGCTCCGTCGATACGTCGAAGTCGGCCTGAGGGCCGGCCATGACGCCAAGACGCTTGAGCAGTTCTACGTCTTCGCCGTGAAATTCGATGTCGAGTGCGGCGTGCTGATCCTGTCCGTCCGCGCCGGGGACGATTGACCCTGGCAAGAGCGCACGGTGACTCGCGACCCATGTTTCGGCTTGCGTGCGAACCTGAAGTGCGCACGAGTTCTCATCACGGGCGATCGATTGGCTCCGCGCCAATCTGCAGAGGCTCTGTTGACCGGTGATCGTCTCCCGTGCAAAGGTAGGCCCCACTTCCCGAGCGAGCTTCCAGAACCGGTACCAGTCGCTGCCGGCAACCCGCGTCGTATCGGCGTCGAGGCCGAGAAGTCGTGCTGCAAGTTGGGTGAAACGGCCTTCTGCGGATACTGGTCTGAGGCCGAGGCTGCACAGATCCCGACGCGTATCCTCGTCGAGAGCCAGATTCGCACACACGAGCTGGTGCGCATCCGACGTCGGTTCCGCGTCCTCGGTGGTACTCGGCAGGAAGACCCGCTCCGGGTCAGGCGCTTGCCATCGTCCGTTCTGCATGAGGACGATGCAGCCGAGTACAGTCGGGTGCCTTGACTCGCGCGGCAGAGTGGCCGCGGTCGCGATGGCGGCTCTGGATGCCTCGAAGGCGTCGTTATCGGACTTTCCGCTCACCAACGCTTCCAGCCACTCCGCGAGACGAGCGCTTTGCAAGGCGGGCACGTAGCGAGAGTCGCTGGGCGGACGAGCGTTCCATGCGTCGATCAGTTCGCGGACGCGTGCAAGTCGATTGGGATGATTTCGAGTTATCGCGTCATGGTGAAGCCAGTTCGTAGGTCGTCCGGCGTATTGCGCCCAGCGCCGGAGCGATTCGTGTCTCGATCTGCCGACTCCGCCGCTGCCGCTCTCGGGTTCAGGTACTCTGGTTGAACTCTCCGTGGTTGCCTCTGGCGGGGGATACTTGAGCTCCTGAACGCGGCGCAGGACTCCATTCTGATCCGGGACGATGGCACCGCCGCACAGCCGGCTTAGCAGATGCCGGCGGAGTCGTTCACTTTGTTCGGAGTCGCCCGCTTCACGGCGGCGGGGGAGGGCATCGAGATGCCTGGCGGGATCGGCGCCCGTTGCAAGCTCGGGCAACTTGTCGGCGACCAGCGCCGCCGCCTCCTCGATCAGTTCCTCGTTGTATGGTCCCGGCAGCAGGTTCTGGCGGTCTTCGTTCGTCTTCCACGGCGCGTTCAGGATGCCGGCTACGAGACTCGCGGTCTGCGTCGGGAAGTACGCCCAGAAACGGCCTGGGTCGGTCAACCGATTGACCGGTGCAGCCCACCAGATCGCTACTTCGTCGCCGTGGTCGAGCGACCTTCGATCGGCTCTGGCGTCAGGCGACAGGCGGTGGATGACCTTGAAGCGTTTCCAGGTAACGGGCTTGCCGCCTTCGACAAGCCGATAGTCTTCGCCGGCGCCCTCCAGTCCCAATACTCGCTCCAACGTCGATCCGTCGTCGATGTGCAGTTGTCTGACATGCTCGACGAAGAGGAGGAACTCGGACGGGAATTCCCGCAACTGCCGGCGCAGGTCGTCCGTTGCGCCAGGTTTCAGGGGCAGCCGCACGATATTGGTTGCCCAGTCCATGAGATCCTGGAGAACGAGGTCCTGATCGCAGGCCTCATGCGGGTCGACAGGATCGGCGACGCGCAACACCGGACAACGCTCGGCGTCCGGCGCGACTTCTTGAATGCGTTCGCGCGCCCGCCGCCGATCGAAGCGGAACGATCCGGCGCGGCTGAAGAACTCGGGGGCGTCCGTCACGCCCAGGACAGACTTGAAGCCGAGTCCGAACCTTCCAATCTCGCTGGTCCCCCGCTTGGGGGACATGTGAGAAAACATGAGCGCCTTCAAGCCGTTCCGGTCGATGGGTTCGCCGTCGTCAGCGCAATACAGGCAGGCATCGGTCAGGCGGATTGCGATGCGTCCTCCCTCGGACGCACCGCTCAGCGCGTCCGCCCCGTTCTGTATCAACTCGAAGAGCTGGCGGTGGGCATAACCGCCGTGCGCCGTATCCTGCTCGATGTGGGCGTGTTCGAGGACGAGGTTGCGCTGGGCGGCGTAAGCGTCGATCGTTCGGCGGGATTCCTCCTCGAGGTAGCCGCCCAGATCCCCTTCCGGCCCGGCCCAACCCTGTGCCCCGACGGTCGCCGGCAGAATCAGCTTGGCGTCCGCGTGGAAGAACTTGCCGCGCTCTCCCTTCGAAAAGTCGTACTCGGGTCTCATCTGTTCGTCTCGTATTGCCGGCGTTCGCGTGTCCCTGCCGGTCGCGCGGAGATGATGCGAACGTTGGCGGCATCGACGCTGACTTCATGATACGTGTGAACGACTACGATCAGCATCCCGCCCGCAGTCCGCCCTAGCGTCAGCCAGCGTTCCTCGTTCTCGCTGTGGTCCTCGTCCCGAACGGACGCGGCAAGCGGGTCGTTGAGCGCGGTGGCGGCCTGTTCGAACGTGACGCGGTGCTTGTTCCGGTTGCTGTGTGCCTTGACCGGATCCCAAGAGATGTGAAGCCGGAACACGCTTGCGTCGATAAGCAAGCATCAGGCCAACGTCAGGCCGCCGCCCGCGCCTCGGCCGCCGGGTCCGGTTCGTCCCGGTGTGTGAAGAAGACCGCGAACAGCACCAATACGAGCGCGGCCCATACTGCGGGGATCAGCCAGATCGACTCCCACTGATGCGGGACGCCGTCGCCCGCCACGACGTACGCGTCGACGACACGCCCCGAGAGCCAGCTTCCGATGAAGCCGCCGACGCCGAGGGTCACGAAGGCGATGAACCCCTGCGCGGCGGCGCGCAGATCCTTGGGGGCCCTGGTGTCGACGTAGATCTGGCCGGTGACGAAGAAGAAGTCGTAGCAGACGCCGTGCAGCAGGATGCCGGCGTAGAGCATCCAGACGGCCGGTCCGGGGTCGCCGTAGGCGAACAGGACGTAGCGCGCCGCCCAGGCGAGCATGCCGACCAGCAACAGCCGCTTGACGCCCAGGCGGACGAGGAACCAGGGCATCAGCACCATGAAGCCGATCTCGGACATCTGGCCGAGGGTCATCTTGCCGGCCGCGTTGTCGACCCCGATCTCGTTGAGGAACGGGTTGGCGAACGCGTAATAGAACTGCAGCGGGATGCAGACCAGGAACGATCCGATCACGAAGACGGCGAACGAGCGCTCGCGCAGCAGCCGCAGGGCGTCGAGGCCCAACACGTCGCGCGCCGTCACTCTCGTGCCGGTCCTCGCCGGCGGCGTGTGGGGCAGCGCGAGACAGAAGACGCCGAGCACGACCGACGCGGCGGCGGCGATCTGCAGCGGGCGTTCGGTATCTTCGAGTTGTAGGAAGCCAACTGCCAGGCCCGCGACGATCCAGCCGATGGTGCCGAGCACGCGGACGGCGGGGAACTGCTGGCCGGGGTTCGACATCTGCCGGAACGAGATGGAGTTGGTGAGCGCCAGCGTCGGCATGTAGCAGAGCGCGTAGACCAGCAGGACGGCGTAGAACGCGCCGAACGACGCTTGCAGCGACACCGCGAACAGGATGATCCCGCCGGCGACATGCAAGACGGCGAGGAGCCGCTCGGTGGCGAAGAACCGGTCCGCTACCATCCCGATGAAGAACGGGGAGACCATCGCCGCGATCGCCGTCGTTCCGAAGACGAGGCCGATCTGCTCGCCCTGAAACGCCAGCGGGCCGCCCAGATAGGTGCCGAGCGGCACGGACCATGCCCCCCAGACGAAGTACTGGAGGAACATCATCGCCGAGAGCTTGAGGCGGACGGCTGGTGACATTGGCTCCTCTATGTAGCGCGAGACAATCGCCGGCGTGGAGGAGTTTCCGACCGCAGGTTGCTCACCCGCACTCGAACGTCCTGACGGCGCGCATCCTCAGTCGGTTTCCCGGATGAGGATGTTACGGAACCGCACCGGATCGCCGTGGTCCTGGATCGCGATGTGCCCGCGCCCGACGCGCCCGTAGCGGGGCAGCGGCGCGAACTTGCTCGCCTCCACCCGCGCCTGCCAGTCGACGTCCCCGAGGTGGTAGGTCAGCAGGTGGATGCCGTTCATCCAGTGCTCGACGCGGCCGTCGTCGACGATGAGCCGCGACGTGTTCCATTCGCCGACCGGGCGGGTGACGTCCGCCGACGGCGGGTGGACCGCGTAGTTGCTGCCGGCCGAGGTGATGGGCGCTTGGCCGTCGCGGTGGCCGGCGTTGTGCAGGATCTGGAACTCCGGGCCGCTGTGCCAGACGGGCCCGTCGACCTCCTCGGTGACGCCGAAGAACACCCCGCTGTTGCCGCCTGCCTCGACCTGCCACTCGAAGCGCAGCTCGAAGTTCTCGAACTGCTCGACGGTGATGATGTCGCCCCCGCGGTCGACGCGCGCCAGGGCGCCGTCGACCACCTGCCAGCCGTCCGGCAGGGCGTCGCGCTTGTAGCCGCGCCAGGCCGCCGTCGTCGTGCCGCCGAAAAGAACGCGCCAGTCGCCCGCGGACCGGTTGCCGGGGTCGCCCATCGCCCAGACGATGCCGTTGACGACGAGGCGCTGGAACCGCTCGTCCTGCCACACCGCGTCCTCGTGGCCGAGCGCCGTGTAGAACATCCGGCCGTCGCCGTAGTCGCGGGTCCAGGCCAGCGCGAAGTCGCCGTCCGTGCGCTTGACACCTTCTTTCTGCGCGTCGACCGAGTCGGTGTCGAGGCTCAGCAGCACGTCGACCCGCGCGCGCTCCCAGTCCTTGAACTGGTAGATCTCGTCGCTGATGCGGAAGCTGGCGCCGAGGTGGCGCGTCGCGGCGTGGTCGCGATCCTCGACCCGGACCTCGACCTCCTGCCGCCACGGGTGGTTGTCGAAGTAGCCGCCGATGAGCTCGCCGTACGCCGGCCACTCGTAGAAGGTATCCGTCGCGCTGTGAACGCCGATGAAGCCGCCGCCGCCGCGGATGAAGTCGAGGAACGCCTCCTTCTGGTCCGCGTCGAGCGGCAGCTCGCCGGTGGTGTAGAAGACGACCGCGTCGTAACGGGCCAGCACATCGGCAGTCAGGATGGAGGCGTCGCGCGTGATGTCGACCTCGAACGCGCCGTGCTCGCGGCCGATGGCGGGCAGCACCTCCTCGGACAGCGGCACCACCGGGTGCGCGAAGCCGGCCGACTGGGTGACGTACAGCACGCGCGGCAGCGTCTGCGCGGCTGCCGGGGCGGCGCTTCCGGCGAGCAGGAGAAGCACGGCCAGAGTCCCGTATGTCTTGCGAGTCAAGTCTGTCATCGGTCTCACCCGCGTGCCGCGCTCACGCGCCGAGCACGTCCTTGCAGTAGTCGAGACAACGGCCGATCTCGGTGACCGTGTCCGCGCCCGGGTACTCGTACTCGATGTTCGCCGGGATGTTCCAGCCCTCGTCGCGCAGCAGCAACAGTGTCTCGCGGATCGGGGTGTCGCCCTCGCCCCACGGCGTGTTCGGGCCGTCGTTCCGCTTGCGGTCCTTCAGGTGGAGGGTGACGATGCGCTGGTAGTTGGCCTTCAGGTAGGCGATCGGATCGTGGTTGGCCGCCACCATGTGGCCGATGTCGAGGTTGACCGCGATCGGCGCCCGCCCGCCCATCTCGATGGCCCGCGCGAAGTCGTCCGGGCTGGAGAACTCGTTCGGGTCGACGCGCGAGTGGTTGTGCATGGCCACCGGGATGCCGTAGCGGTCGGCGTACCGGGCGATGCGCGGCACGCTGTTCATGTGCGCCGAGGCGGTGATGGCCGGCGCCCCCAGCATCTGCGCCATCTCGAAGCCGCGGTCGATCTCGGCGTCCGAGAAGTGGTCCTTAAAGCTGAGGTTGTAGGAGTTGATCTCGATGCCGGCGTCCTCGAACTGCCAGCGGATCTCCTCGAAGTAGTCGAGGGGGATGGTCGTGCGCCAGCGCCGCAGCCGCTCGCGGTTCTCGCGCAGGCGCAGTTCGGCCGGCTCGACGTGTCCCTCCCACAGCTCGCAGCTCGTAATCCCGAGCTGCTGCATCGCGGCGATGCCGTCGTCGAGGCTCAGGTCGCGGAAGCTGTAGCTCTGCAGGCCGATGAGGACGCCCGCGAACCGGGACTCGGCCTGCGCGGCCGCCGCCCGGCGCGTTGTCCCCGGCAGGATGCCGGCCGCTGCCGCGGCGACGCCGCCGAGGGCCAACTTGTGCCATTCGCGCCGCGTGAGTTGTGCCATGGGAACCTCCGCTACCCGAATCCTCCCCATTCTACGACCTTGCGCCGCAGAACGAACCGCGTCGCTGGCCGATCGAACGCGGGGTGAACACCTGCAGAGTGGGCATCGGTTCAATTCTACCGGCCGGAGGCTCTCAGCTTCGGTCCGCCCAATCGAGATAGGCGTCGAGCTGGTGGACCAGGAAGTAGGGCAGGTTGAGCAGGCGGAACCTCCGCCCCTCGGGCGTCTTCGCCGCATGCAGATCGATGTCCCCGTCCCAGAGCCGCACGGCGAGGTCGTGGTCCGCGCGCTGCATGAACTGATGGAGCGAGCGCAGGGCGCCGCTGCTGCCGGACTTCACCTCGACGGGCACCAGCCGGTCGCGGTACTGATGCAGGTAGTCCACCTCCGCGGTGGCGCCGGTCTTCTGCCGCACCCAGAAGCGTGGCTTGGCGTTGGTCCGGCGGTCGGCGGCGATCATCTCCTGGCCGACGACATGCTCTGCCAGGCGGCCACGGTAAAGCCCACCGAGATCGGTGACGGAGAGGAATCCGGTCTGCAGGCCGGCGCGGTAGTTCACCAGCCCCGTGTCGAGATACAGCAGGCGCGGCGACTTGCGCAGATCGGGCAGCGCGGGCGGCTGGACGGCGGTGGTGGGGTAGACCAGAAACAGGAGCATGGCGCGCTCCAGGGTCCTCAGCGCGTCGGCCATTTCGCGGGAACGGAAGTTGGAGCCGCCGAACCCCTGAAACGAAATCCGTTCGCTCGCCTGCAACGGCGCGGTCTCGATGACGTGCCGGAGATGTCCGAGTTGCGTGGCGCCGCGGGCGTACTTCGCGGCGTCGTCCGCATAGGACACCAGCAGTCCCTCGTAGAGCCGCGGCAAGCGTCCGAGGTCACGATGACGGAGATACGAGGCTGCGATCTCGGGCATGCCGCCGATCAGGACGTAGTCTCGAAACAGGCGCCGCAAGGGCGCCAGGGCGTAGTCCGGGCAAGGGACGGTGGCCATCGCGTCCTGCAGCCTGTCGGGCGCGGCGGCGGCGTACTCCGCGAACGTCAGCGGATAGACGTAGAGGAACTCGACGCGGCCTACCGGGAAGCTGATCCGGTACCGGTCCAGGGCCGCCTCGAGCAGCGACCCGGCGGCAACCACCGGCAGGTCCGCGCGCTGCTCGGCGAAGTAGCGCAGCAACTGCACGGCGTGCGGGGAATTCTGGATCTCGTCGAGGAACAGGAGCGTCGACGCTTCGGCCGGGTCGGCGTTCTTGAGGAAGAAGATCGCCTCCAGCGTTCGCGCGAGGGGCAGTTCCCGGTCGAAGATCTCGCGGTCGCCGGGATGGTCCAGATTCAGCGAGACGTATTGACGGAACTCCGCGCCGAACAGGTCGACGGCCGTCGTCTTGCCGACCTGGCGGGCGCCGCGCAGGACCAGGGGCTTGCGGTCGTCTCTTCCCCGCCAGACCCGAAGGTCGTCGACTATTCGCCGGACGAGCACATGGAATGGTGTCTATTTGTGACGTTATTTGTCAAGTATTTGGGGCATTTCAGGACGTCTCGCGCCACGGCCGAGGTGGAGAGCGCACGACCGATTGTGGACACCGGGCGGAAGTGGTAAAACGGGACCGCCTCACATCGGGTGAGTGAGGCCGTGGACGGCATCGTGGGCGGTCTGGCCGTCGAGCAAGAGACGCGGACCCGAAGGGAGGACTGCAATGACGGCGAAGCTGGCGGTGCTGGTCGCCGGGTTGTCGCTGCCGTCGCTGCTCGTAGCGGCGCCGGCAGCAGCGCACCACTCTTTCTCGGCCGAGTTCGACGCGGACAAGCCGGTCGAGCAGACCGGGCTGGTCACGAAGATCGAGTGGCTCAACCCCCACGTCTGGTTCTTCATCGACGTCACCGACGAAAGCGGTGAGGTGACGAACTGGGGCTGGGAGATGGGCAGTCCGAACGGGCTCATGCGACGCGGTTGGACCCGCAACTCCATGCGGATAGGCGATATCGTGAGCGTCGAGGGCAGCGCCGCCAAGGACGGCAGCGCGAAGGCGAACGCACGAACGGTCTTGCTGGCCGCCGACGGCCGGCGGCTGTTCGCCGGCTCCAGCCAGGGGCAGGGACGATGACCGCGTCGCTGCGCACGCGGAGTCCCGGAGTCGCGGCGGCGCCCCTGCCGGTGGCGATCCTGGCCGTGGCAGTCCTGGCCGGCGCCGCGCCGGCGCGTGCACAGATCGCGTCGGAAGTCGCGCCGTCCGGGCTGGCGGGACAGGACGGGACCGCCGTGTCGGAGCCGGCGCCCCGCCTGCCGGACGGCAGGCCGAATCTCGGCCGCGTGCCCGGCGAGAAGGGGGCCTGGGCCGTGCCCTACGTCACCAACATGGCCGCTCGGGTCGTCAGCGTGGACGGGAGTCCCGTGGCCGTGCCGGAGATACCCGACAGCTCGCGCGGCCCGCGGGGCGGGTCCGCCGCCGAGCCGCACATCCCGTTCATGCCCTGGTCGGCCGCCCTCTACGACTACAACTCGGCCAACGAATCGAAGTACGACCCGGAAGGCTACTGCATGCCGCCGGGAGGTCCGCGCATGATGGCGACGCCGTATCCGATGGAGATCATCCAGCTTCCCGAGCAGGAGCGGATCATCATGATCTTCGAGGGCGCCACCCACATCTGGCGCGAGATCTACATGGACGGGCGGCCGCATCCCGAGGGCGATGCGCTCAACCCCACCTTCCTCGGCCACTCCGTCGGACGCTGGGAGGGGGACACACTGGTGGTCGACGTCGTCGGCTTCAACGAGACGACCTGGATCGACTTCTTCGGCCACCCGCACACGGATGCGCTGCACGTGGTCGAGCGGTTCTCGCGCCCGGACAAGAACACGCTGCACTACGAGGCGACCATCGACGATCTCGGCGCCTACACCGCGCCCTGGACCGTCGCCTGGGACATTCCCTGGAGTCCGGACGGCGAGCTGCTCGAGTACATCTGCCAGGAGAACAACCTCTACCTGTACCACCTGACGGACGACTTCGGGCAGCCCATCTTCGGCAACCGGTGACGTTCCCGGCGTATCGGGATCGCGTCAGTTCCGGATCAGCGTGAAGTCGCCGGTCACGCCGCCCTGTGTCCAGGATCCGGTGAGGACGCGGTTGTAGGACCCGATGTTCTGCAGCTCGCCATCGATGACGTAGCGCACCGCGTTGCCGTCCCCGTCCTCTCCCTGGGCCTCGATGTGCACCGACCACGTGGCGGGATCGAGCGTCGCGGTCTCGATCGGAACGGCGTTCGGACCGGGGTTGATGGTGCCGGTGACGGCGCCGCCGTCCCAGTCGAGCAGCAGCAGCAGGCGGCGCCGGTCGTCTTCGCTCGGCCCCCAGTCTCCGCTCCACGATCCCTTCACGGGATGGCCGTACTGCGCGGTCGCAGGGACGGCCGGACTCAGCAGCGCGGCGACGACGACCAGTCGGATGAGCTTCGCTCGCATCGTTCTCTCCTGTCGCGGAATCGTTCCCGCGCGAGCTGCCGCAACGAACGTCCGGCGCCGGCGGGGCGTCATGGCTTGATCGGGGCGTCGGCGAGCTTGACCATCGCCTTGCCGGTGTTGGTCCCCTGGAAGAGCCCGAGAAAGGCCCGTGGAATGTTCTCGAAACCCTCGTGGATGTGCTCGCAGGGCTTCAGGGCGCCGGTGGCGAGCCAGGCGGAGAGCTGGCGTCGGGCCTCCCTGTAGCGCGGTCCGTAGTCGGGGGCCAGAAACCCTTCCATGCGAATGCGGCTGGTGGCCAGACGGGCCAGGTTGGCGGGACCCGCCGGCGTTCCGCCGTGGTCGTAGGCGGAGATGGTTCCGCACAGGGCGATGCGCCCCCAGGTGGCCATGTGGTCCAGCACGATCTCGAGCGTCCGGCCGCCGACGTTGTCGAAGTAGACGTTGACGCCGTCGGGGCACAGCTCCGTCAGGCGCAGGTCGACGTCCTCGGACTTGTAGTCGAGGGCGGCATCGAGCCCGAGTTCCTCCGTGAGCCAACGGCGCTTTTCCGGCCCGCCGGCGATCCCGATGACCCGGCACCGCTGGATCCTGGCGATCTGCGCCGCGATCGAGCCGGTCGCGCCGGCTGCGCCGGACACGAGCACTGTTTCCCCCTCTCGCGGTCTGGCGACGTCGAGCATGCCGAAATAGGCGGTCATCCCGCTGTTGCCGAGCACGCCGAGATACCGTGGGAGCGGGTGTACCCGTTTGAACCGTGAAACCGGCACCCGGGTGTTCCCGTTGCTCGAGCAGTAGTCCTGCCAGCCCAGGAGCCCCGTCACGAAGTCGCCGACGGCATACTCCGGATGGTCCGACCGGACCACCTGCCCGAGACCCTGGCTGCACATCACGGATCCGATGTGCAGGGGCGCGCTGTACTCGGGAGGGACCCGCATCTGGCCGCGCGTCACGAAGAAGGCGTCCAGGTAGAGGTCGAGTGCCTGAGAGAGATACTCCGGAGAGCGCGTGAGCCACCCGCGCAGGCCCGGATCGACGGACACGTAGAGGGTGCGGACCAGGAACTGGCCGTCGCCGATCGTCGGGAGCGGGACTTCGCGATACGAGAAGTCCGTCTCGGCCACCGCGCCCCGAGGCCGGGATGCGACGACCCATTGGCGATTGATTTCCGCCGGCACAACTGGTTTCCCTCTCAACCGTCGCAGCGGACGCCGCCGGCCCATTGGCCACGTGCCTGCCCGTGCCGTCCGTTCCATGGCGACGGCCGGTGGTCGCTCCGCGATTGTCGTCGACCCCTACAGCGATAATACGACGACTGCTTCACCCGCTCAGGGGCGCCGGCACCGTGGCGCTCCTGCAGCGGTCCAGTCGCCACCGGTCGCCGGCTCCCGCCTGCGGCTGTGGTATGAAGTGAGGGTGGCCCGGCATCGTGCCCGGCCGTCGATGTCTCGCACGAAAGGACGGACGATTCATGGCGCGTCAGGTCACGCTCTTCACCGGCCAGTGGGCCGATCTTCCACTCTCCGACCTCGCCGCGAAGGCGGCCGAATTCGGGTACGACGGCCTGGAGCTCGCCTGCTGGGGCGATCACCTGGACGTCGACCGCGCGGCGACCGACACCGAATACTGCGCCGAGCAGAAAGAGTTGCTGGCCGCGGAGAACCTGGGCTGCTGGGCGATCTCGCATCACCTGGCGGGGCAGCTCGTCTGCGATCCGAACGACGAGCGGTCGGACGCCTTCGCACCGGACGACCTGGCGGGCGATGCGGAGGCGAAGCGGGCCTGGGCGATCGAGACGATGAAGAACGCCGCCCGCGCCGCCCGCAACCTGGGGGTCCCGGTGGTGTGCGGCTTCACGGGCTCGTCCATCTGGCACCTGCTGTACTCCTTCCCCCCGGTCAGCCCGCAGGCCATCGAGGCCGGTTTCGAGCGCTTCGCGGCGCTGTGGCACCCGATTCTGGACGTGTTCGAGGAAAACGGGGTGCGCTTTGCGCTGGAGGTCCATCCGACCGAGATAGCCTTCGACATCGTCACCGCCGCGCGGGCGCTCGAGGCGATTGGCCGGCGCGACGCCTTCGGCTTCAACTTCGATCCGAGCCATCTGAAATGGCAGGGCGTCGATCCGGTGCGCTTCATCGAGGAGTTCCCGGACCGCATCTACCACGTGCACATGAAGGACGCGGCGGTGACGCTCGACGGCCGCAGCGGCATCCTCTCGTCGCACCTCGGGTTCGGGGAGCCGGGCCGCGGCTGGGATTTCCGCTCGGTGGGCCGGGGCGACGTCGACTTCGAGGCGATCATCCGCGCGCTGAACCGCATCGGCTACACCGGACCGCTGTCCGTCGAGTGGGAGGACTCCGGCATGGAGCGCGAGCACGGCGCCCGCGAGTCGTGCGAGTTCGTCAAGAGCATCGACTTCGCGCCGTCGAGCCTGGCCTTCGACGCGGCGTTCGAGAGCTAGGAGTCTTGCGCCGCAGGCATGGCGCCGGCGCAGACGATGCTGGGAACAGGGGCAGGACGATGGCGAGTCTGGATCGAACTCTGAAGATGGGCATGATCGGAGGCGGCCCGGGCGCCTTCATCGGGGACGTCCACCGGCGCGCGGCGCTGCTGGACGGCGGCGTGGAGCTGGTCGCCGGGGCGTTCGCTTCCGATCGCGAGCGATCGCGGGAGAAGGGGCGCGAGCTGCTCCTCGATCCGGCGCGGGTCTACGGTTCGCTGGACGAGATGATCGAGCGCGAGCGGAGGCTGCCGGCGGGGGAGCGGGTCGACTTCGTCTCCATCGTCACCCCGAACCACCTGCACTTCCCGATGGCGAGCGCGCTGCTCGAGGCAGGCATGCACGTCGTCTGCGACAAGCCGATGACGTTCGACGTGGCCGAGGCGCGGCGTCTCAAGGAGATCGTCGAGCGATCCGGCTGCGTGTTCGCGCTGACCCACAACTACACCGGCTACCCGATGGTGAAGCTGGCCCGCGACCTCGTGCGCCAGGGCGAGCTCGGGCCGGTGCGGAAGATTGTGGCGGAATACCCGCAGGGCTGGCTCGCCACGCCGCTCGAGCGGACCGGCATGAAGCAGGCCGACTGGCGCACCGACCCGGCGCGCAGCGGTGCGGCCGGCTGCATCGGCGACATCGGTACGCACGCCGAGAACCTGGCGGAGTACGTCACGGGCCTGCGCATCACGGAGCTGGCCGCCGACCTGACGACGTTCATCGACGGCCGGCGGCTCGACGACGACGGCAACGTCCTGGTGCGTTTCGAGGGCGGGGCGCGCGGCGTCCTGTTCGCCAGCCAGGTGTCGGTCGGCGAAGAGAACGGGCTCGCCATTCGCGTCTACGGCGCGCGGCGCGGGCTCCGGTGGCGGCAGGAGACGCCGAACGCGCTGCAGTTGACCTCGCTCGACGGGCCGGAGGAGACCTGGAGCCGCGGCAACGGCTACATCGGCGAGATGAGCCCCGCGGCGGCGCGCGCGACGCGGCTGCCGGCGGGCCACCCGGAGGCGTTCTTCGAGGCGTTCGCCAGCATCTATGCCAACGCCTGCGACACCATCCGCGCCCGGATCCTGGGGCAGGAGCCCGACCCGCTCGCGCTCGACTTCCCGACCGTCGACGACGGCCTGCGCGGCATGCTGTTCATCGAGACGGTGGTCGCCAGCGCGCGCTCGGCGGAGAAATGGACTCCGCTGCCGGAGGGATAGGTCAATGACGGTTCCCAACCCGCATATCAAGTTCACCTACGAAGACTACGTGAATACGCCGGAAGACAAGCGCTACGAGCTTCTGGACGGAGAGCTGATCATGACCCCGGCGCCGGCGGAGATTCACCAGCGCATCTCTATTCTGCTCGGCTGGAGATTGATCCAATTCGTTACCGAGAACGGCCTCGGGCGGGTGTATCAGGCACCCTTCGACGTGGTGCTGTCCAACACGGACGTGGTGCAGCCCGATCTCCTGTTCGTTTCCAATGCGCGCGCCCATGTCGTCACGGCCGCCAACGTGCAGGGAGCGCCGGACCTCGTCGTCGAGATACTGTCTCCCTCCACCGCCGAACGCGACCGAACGCTGAAGCGCAGGCTGTACGCCAGGCACGGCGTGGGCGAGTACTGGATCGTCGACACGGAGGCCAGGAGCGTGGCGGTCCTGCTGCTCCGCGAAGGGGGATTCGAGGCGGCGGGCACATACGGCGAGGGCGACACCTTGACGTCGCCCACGTTGCCGGGCTTCGAATTGCGCGTGGACGACATCTTCGGCGACTGAGGCCGGTCTTGCGGGATGTCAGCCCGGCGCTGCGCTTTCTCCTCGAGAAGCCGGGCTGGACCGTGGCGGCGGTGCTCACCGTCGCCATCGGCATCGCCGGGTCGACGCTGGCGTTCAGTCTCGTGGACCGGGCGCTGTGGCGGCCCCTCGGCTTCTTCGCCGGCGCCGAGCTCGTGACGCTCTACGCGCGGAGCGGAGGCGAGTACTCCACGATTCCGTGGCGGGACTACGCCGCTCTCCGCGACGTCCTGCACGACGACGGCGAGGGCCCCGCGGATCTGGCGGCCTTCGTGCGCACCTTCAGCACGGTCGGCGGCGGCGAGTTCCCGGAGCTGCACGAAGGGGAGCTCGTATCGGGAAATTTCTTCTCCGTGTTGCGGGTGCAGCCGTTTCTCGGGCGGATCATTGCGCCGTCCGACAACGTCACCGCCGGCGCCCATCCGGTGATTGTCCTGTCGCACATGCTGTGGCGCACCGGGTTCGCGTCGGACCCGGACGTGGTGGGCCGCGAGGTCCTGCTGGATGGCCGTGGCTTCGAGGTCATCGGCGTGGCGCCGCCCGGGTTCCGCGGTCCGGTCTGGCCCAGCTTCGAGAGCGCTTTCTGGATTCCCGCGATGATGGCCGCCGACGCTTTCGGCGCCGACGATTCTCGCGTGTTCGGGAGCGCCGCCCTTCCGGTGTTCCAGACCGTCGGGCGGGTGCGTGGTGGACAACGGATCACGGCAATGCAGGCGCGCATCGATCCGCTCGACGAGGCGCTCGCGCGCGACCGGGTCGACAATCCGTACTTTCCCGACACGGAACAGGACTGGCGCGTCGCGGTGCTGCCCGGCAACTATCTGCGGCTGTGGCCGGAGTATCGGGAGCGGGTGGCCCGCGTGCTCCTGGTGCTCGGTCTGATGGCGCTGGCCGGCCTGCTGGTGGGGTGCGCCAACCTGGCGACGTTGCTGTTGGCCCGCGGGGTCGAACGGCGGCGCGAGCTGGCCGTTCGCCGCGCGCTCGGGGCCGGCACCCTCGATCTCGCGCGTCTCGTGGGCGCCGAGGTGGTGCTGCTGGTGGCGGCCGGAGGGACGGCGGCGGCGCTGCTGGTGTACATGCTGAGCCCGCTGGCGCCGCTACTGCCGCTCAGGGTGCCCTACGAGCTCGACCTCGGCCCGGACGGGCGGGTGCTCGGCATCGGCGTCGCCGCCGCGGCCCTGGCCGCGCTCCTGTTTGCAGCGTTGCCGTTGGCGCAGGTGCTCCGCGACGGGGCTTCGCTCGCCGTGGGCGAGCGGATGGGGACGGCCGGCAGCGGCGCCCTGCGGGCGATGCACGGGCTGGTGGCGGTTCAGGTGGCGCTGTCGCTCGTGGTGCTCGTGTCGTGCGGCCTGCTGGTCCGGAGCGCGTTCCGGACCGCTGCCGTCGATCTCGGCTTCCATGCCGGCCGGGGGCTGACCGCCAGGGTGACGGTGCCGGGGCTGACGACGGAGCAGCGGGCGGTGCTGTTCGACGCACTCGTCGACCGCCTGCGGGACGAGCCGTTCGCGGAAGCGGCCAGCGCATCCGGCGGCGGCGTGGTGGTGTCGTTCCTGCCGGCCGGAGAGGCCTACGTTCACGATTCGCCGGTCGCCGGGCCGGCGTCGGCGGTCACCGCGCGCTACCGGCCGGTCAGCCGCGGCTACTTCGAGACGCTGGGCATTCCGCTGCTCGCCGGGCGCGACTTCGAGGCGGCCGAGGAGTCGGGAGCAGCCGTCGCCATCGTGAACCGCAGCCTGGCCGACCGGTACTGGCCGGGGACGAACCCCATCGGGCGCAGCCTGCAACGGGCCGTCGAGGACGAGCCCCGGCGCATCGTCGGGGTCGTGGGCGACGCCGCCCGGCGCAACGTGCGCTCACCGGCGTACGCGATGGTCTACGTTCCGCTCGCGCAGGACCCGCCGGCCTGGACGTGGGTGAATCTGAGAACGCGGGCGGACCCGCGCGGGGCGCTGCCGGCCCTGCGCGAGCATCTGCGCGCGCTCGATGCGGGCGGAGCCGTGTCCGCCCCACGCACCTTCGCGGAGCTCCGGTTCGACGCGACAAGGGATGCGCGCGTCCAGGCCGGGCTGGCGTCGGGTCTCGCGGCGGTCGCCGCGACTCTGGCGCTCGTCGGCCTCTACGGCCTGATGGGCTACGTCGTCGGCCGTCGCCAACGGGAGATCGGAATCCGGGCGGCGCTCGGCGCCACGCCCGCGTCCCTTGTCAGGCTGATGCTGCGCCGCGCCGAGAAGCTGGTCGGGAGCGGTCTGCTCCTCGGGCTTGCGGCCAGCGTCGTGGCCGCGGGCGGTCTCGCCAGCCTGCTGTACGAGATAGACCCGCGCGACCCTCTGACGCTCGCTGCCGCCGCGGTCGTTCTGGGGCTGGCCGCGATGTTCGCCGCTTTCGCCCCGGCTCGCCGGGCCGGGCGCGTGGATCCGGCGACGGTGCTGAGAGTGGATTGACCGGCGAGCGCCGTGAGCCGCCAACAGCGACGGACGGCTCACGGCCACGGTGCCGCGGGTCTCGGGGCAACCCGGCTCAGCGCGTCCGCTCCAGGAAACGTAGGAGCTCGCTGTCGGTCCCCAGAATGAACAGCGTCTCGGGATCCATGGTCGCCTCGTAGGTTTCCAGCGACTTGGTGAACGCGTAGAAGTCCTCGTCGCGGTTGTAGGCCTCGGCGTAGATGCGCGTGGCGTTGGCGTCGGCCTCGCCCCGCAGCTCCTCGGCCCGGCGGTAGGCCTCGGACTGGATCTGGGCCAGCTCGCGCTCGCGCTCGCCGTGGATGCGGGCCGACTCGCCCTGGCCCTCCGACCGGAACTCCTCGGCGATCCGTTGCCGCTCGGCGATCATCCGCGCGAAGACGTCCTGCTGCACCTCCTCGACGTAGTTGATCCGCTTGAAGCGAAAATCGAGCAGCTCGATGCCGAGGTCGGCGGTGCGCCCCGCGGCGGTGTCCAGAATCGTGCGGGTCACCTCCAGCCGGCCGCGCTCGATCTGCTCGAGAATGGCCTCTTCCTCTTCCGACTCGATCAGCACGTCGGCAGGGTCGCGGTTGCTGCTGCGGACCAGTTCGATCAGGTCGTGGCGCGCGACGGCGTTGCGGGTCTCCCCGTCGAGGATGTCGTCGAGCCGCGACTGCGCCCCGCGCTCGTCGCGCAGGCGCTGGAAGAAGAGCAGCGGATCGACGATGCGCCAGCGGGCGTAGGTGTCGACCCAGATGAAGCGCTTGTCGCGGGTCGGGACCTGGTTCGGATTGCCGTCCCACTCCAGGAAGCGCTTCTCGAAGACGTTGGTGCGCTGGATGAACGGCGCCTTGAAGTGGAGCCCCGGCGCGACCACCGGGTCGCCGACCGGCTCACCGAACTGCGTCAGGATGATCTGTTCGGTCTCGCTCACCGTATAGGTGGCCTGACCGAGGACCACGAGGGCCCCGAAGACGATCACGAAGGAAAGTGCACTTCTGCTCATTGTCCACCTCCGGCTCCCACGGGCGTCGTGTTCTCGGGGGCGCGGCGTGGGGGCGCGCCGTCGAGCGACAGCAGCGGCAGGACCCCGGTCGCGTCCTCATCGACGTAGAGCTTCCGGCCGACCCGCGGCAGGATGCGCTGCATCGTCTCCAGGTAGAGCCGGCGCCGCGTCACCTCGGGGGCCAGGCGGTAGGCAGCCTGAACCGCCTCGAAGCGCGTCGCCTCGCCCTCGGCCCGGTTGACGCGGTCGAGCGCGTAGCCCTCGGCCTGCAGCACGGTCTGCTCGGCCTCGCCCCGCGCCCGCGGGATCACGCGGTTGTATTCGGCCCGCGCCTCGTTGATCATCCGGTCGCGCTGCTGCTGGGCCTGATTGACCTCGTCCCACGACGGCTTGACGGGATCCGGCGGGTTCACGTCCTGCAGCACGACCTGGTCGATGGTGATGCCCATCTCGTACTGGTTCGCCAGGTCCTGCAGCCGCCCCTCGACCCGCGACTCGATCTCCTGGCGCCCTACGGTGAGCACCTCGGTGACCGTCCGGTCCCCGACGACCTCGCGCATGATCGCCTCGTTCATGGCGCGAAAGGTGTCCTCGAGGTTGCGCACCTTGAAGAGGTAGAGATACGGGTCGGCGACGCGGTACTGCACGATCCATTCGACCACCGCCACGTTGAGGTCGCCCGTCAGCATCATGGACTCCTCGGTGGCGTCGCGGTCGAAGGCGGCGTACTGCGTGCGGATGCCCGGCTCCATGGTGCGGAAGCCGAACTCCTGCTTGAGCTGCCGCTGCACGGGCACCTTGAGCACGGTTTCCGCAAACGGGATCTTGGCGCGCAGGCCCGGGTCGGTGGCGCGCACGTAGCGTCCGAACCGGAGCACGACGCCGACCTCCTCGGGCTGCACCTGGTACAGCGCGCCGAAGGCGACGACGGCCGCCACGATCAGGCCGACGGCCGCCGTGGCGGCGCCCCGCGGAAAGCGCGGCAGGCGCACCCGCGAGACGTCGATGGGGATGTTGGGTACTTGGTCCATATGCGGTCTCCTTGTGACTCACGGCGCGTTGCACGACCGCGGCGAAGGCCGACGGCGGCTACGCCGCACGAAGGACGGCGCGAAACAGGTGCCCGGACGGCGACGGCGCGATTCGGACATCCATCTACAGTGTGACGGAAATCGCGGCCCGGCGGGTTCCCGAAATCGTAGTCGGAGGCCGGCGCCCGAGGTTTCCGCCATCCTCCGCGGCACTGCCATCGGGGTCGTTCTCGTGTTGGGTTCGCGTGTTGATCCCAAGCTGGGATGGGTAGGTAATAGTGGTAGGATACTATCTACCTAGCCAGTCGGTCTGGGGGGGAGAGATGAAAGGGATCGATGTCGCACGCGAACGAATCGACCCGGCCGCGGTGCGGGTCGTCGTGAACGGGGACGCAACGAAGTCCGACAAGATCCGCGAATTGAACCGCCTCGGCATGCGCACGGCGGACATCGCCCGATCTCTCGATATCCGTTATCAGTTCGCGCGCAACGTCTTGCAGCGGGACGAGCAACGCGCCGCGCCGGCGGCTCTGCTCACGGCGGCCGAGCGCAGTCGGGTGGCCGCGCTCACCCGGGGCTTGCGCACCAAGGCGGCCCGCATCCGTGCTCTGGCGGCCGCCGGCTTCGACCGGTCGGAGATCGCGAACGCGCTCGGTCTGGGCTACCAGCATGTCTACAACGTGCTGTCGGCCAGTGCCGGTCGCTCCGGCCGTCTTCGGGACGGCGGCCCCGAGGCGGTAAGCGCGTCTGCGGTCGCGTACCCGTATCCGGATGCCGCGCAAGGCGAGCCGGATCATGATCCGGCGGGGCCGGATCCGGTCCGGGCGATCGTCGAGACCGGTGGACGTGTCAACGTTCCGGCGGCCTTTCTCGAAGCGCTCGGCGTCTCGGAGGGAGATTCGGTCGTGCTGACCCTGGAAGGGGACGAGGTGCGACTCTGCGGACCGGACGCCGCGATCCGGCGGGTACAGCGTCTGGTGGCGCGGTACGTGCCGGCCGACGTCGGTCTGGCCGACGAGCTCATCGCCGAACGGCGGCGAGAGGCCGCGCGCGATTTCGACGATGGCTGATTGCGTCATGGATGCGTCCGCGATCCTTGCGCTCGTCAGGGGCGAGCCGGGCGCGGATGTCGTGCGCCGCCGGATCCCGCGCTCGGTCGTATCCACGGTGAACGTGGCGGAAGTAGGTACGAAGCTGGTCGACTGGGGCATGTCCGGCGCCGGGTTGCGGCACGTCGTCCTGAGCCTCGGATTCGAGGTGCGGCCATTCGACGCGAGTCAGGCTGTGGCGGCGGCTGCGCTGCGGGCGGCCACGCGCAGCCGCGGGCTGTCGCTCGGCGACCGTGCCTGTCTGGCGTTGGCGTTGTCCACCGGCTTGCCGGTGCTGACCGCCGACCGTGCGTGGCGCGGCGTCGGCCTGGAGGTGGAGATCGCAGTGATCCGCGGGTGAGCAACAGGCGTTACGTGGCAATCCGCAGGGGAATCCGGTGAACGCAAGGGTGGACTCAGGTTCCCTCTCGCACCGTGTCCTTGTCCTCGAACTCGCACAGGTCCTCGATCGCGCACGCCCCGCAGCGCGGCCGGCGCGCGGTGCAAACGTAGCGGCCGTGCAGGATGAGCCAGTGGTGGGCGCCGCGCTTGAAGTCGTCCGGTACCGAGCGCAGCAGCGCGTCCTCCACCTTGCGGGGCGTCTTGCCGGGGGCGATTCCGGTGCGGTTGGACACGCGGAAGATATGCGTGTCGACGGCGATGGTCGGCTCGCCGAAGGCGGTGTTGAGAACGACGTTGGCGGTCTTGCGGCCAACGCCGGGCAGCGCTTCCAACGCCTCGCGCCGCCGGGGTACCTCGCCGCCGTGCTCGTCGAGGAGAATGCGGCAGGTCTTCAGGATGTTCTCGGCCTTGGTGTTGAAGAGGCCGATAGTGCGGATGTAGTCCTTGAGCCGGTCCAGGCCCAACTCCAGCATGGCGGCGGGCGTGCGGGCAACGGGAAAGAGCTTCGTCGTCGCTCGATTCACACCCACGTCCGTTGCCTGGGCGGAAAGCACCACGGCGATCAGCAACTCGAAGGGGGTCCCGAAGTCGAGCTCGGTGGTCGGCTCGGGATTCTCTGCGCGCAGGCGGGTGAAGATTGCGGTGCGCTGGTCTTCGTTCACCCTGTCGACTCCTCCGCCGGGAGCAGGCGCCGTACGCGTCGTATGAGCGCTTCCACCTGCCGAATCGCGGCCGGACGATCGATCGGCCCCGCGGTTTCAGGAAACCGCGCGTAGCGGTACTTCACCGCGATCACCCGTCCCTCGCGCAGGGCACGGGCGGCGACGTGGTTCAGCGAGCCGCGCCAGTGCTCGATCTCGTCGCGGCTGTAAACGAGGATGTCCCTGGCAACCGGGCTTGCCGGCAAGGCGCGACCGATACGGATTTCCTCGGCGTGCGAGCTCCGGCCGCCCCCGAACGGCTCGGCTTCGATGATCAGCAGGTCGATGTCGGAGTCGGGTCTCGCATCGCCCCGCGCGCGGGAGCCGAAGAGGATCACCTGCTCGGGATCGACCTCGTCGACGATGGTCCGGATCATCCGGTCGAGGATCGCGTCGGTGACATGCGGCATTGTGTGTCCAGGCTGTTCATGATGACCGTTGGTGCCTGGATGGAGCAAACGACATGCCGGACGGCGCCGGCCGTTTCCGGGGCGGCGGTCGTCACCGGTAGACGGGTCGCCACCTCGAAGCCCGCTGCGGGTCGCCCGGCGAAAAGTTGTTGTCCGTGTTGCGGAACGAGCTCCCAGCGTGATCAACCGAGCCTGTTCTTGTGACTGGCGCGGATTTCCCGCGATAATGGCCCGGTGAGCAGCCCGACCATCTCGTCTTGTACCGCAAGCGCGCTCCTGTCGTTTACGGCCCGGAACGTACGTTCGTATTGGGAGGAGGTAACTCTCTCGCTGCTCGGAACCCGGTTGTCCGAGCCGGAGGTCGTCCGGGAGCTGACGATTGCGGGAAGTCGTTCGCCGGTGAGCGTGCTGCCCGTCGCGGGCATCTTCGGCGCCAACGCGTCGGGGAAATCGACGATACTCCGGGCCCTGGCGGACATGCGCATGGTCGTTCTCGGCTCGTTCCGCCAAGGCAATCAGGAGACCAAGCTCGCCAGACACCGATTCCTCCTCCGCAGTCAGGGTGCTGAACAACCCTCCAGTTTCGCGATAGACCTGATCCTCGACGGAGTGCGGTGGCAGTACGGCTTCGAGATCGAGGACCACGAGGTCCTGGACGAGTACGCCTACTACTATCCGAAGGGAAAGCAGGCGCTGGTCTTCCGTCGCGGCAGGGATCACCGGGCCCCGGATTTTGGACAAGCGTTTCGTTCCTCCGATCGTGCCCTCGCAGGGCTCGTCAGGAGGAACGCTCTCCTCCTGTCCGTGGCGGGGGCCGTTACAGATGGCGCCGACGACGAGCGACCGGGCATCGCCACCCTGATCGGTCCGCTGTTCAACTGGTTCCGCACCAATCTCGGACTGATGGAGTCCGACAACCGGGGAGCGCGCATCACGTACACGGCCAAGCGTCTGGAGAGCCCCCAGGAGGAAGCAGGGATCATCGCCCTGCTCCAGGCTGCCGATCTGGGCATCACGAAGATCGAGCAACTCCCAATCGATCCGGAATTCGCCGCGCGGCTGGAGCGAGCGCTCCGCATTCTCAATGGACTTGAGGAAGAATCCAAGCCGGAGCAGGAGTTGCGGTTCTTGCCCGATAACCTCGTGCGTCTCCACCACGTGGGGGGCGAAGGCCCCGTTCCCATCGATCCCGAGCATGAGTCTCAGGGAACGCTCGCTTGGGTCGGTATGCTCGGCCCCGTGCTCGATTCGATACGCAGAGGGTCGGCGCTCATGGTGGACGAGCTCGATGGCAGCCTGCACCCGCACCTCGTGCAACGGTTCATCCAACTCTTTCAGAGTCGTGAGACCAACCCCCGGTGTGCTCAGCTCATCTTCAACGCCCACGATCCGACGGTTCTTGGAGACGGCAGCCAGCGTTCCCTCGGTCGAGACCAGATCTGGCTTGCCGAGAAGAACGCGGACGGCGGGACCATGCTCTACTCGATGGCGGAGTTCCAACCGAAGCGTGATGAAGCTATCGGGAGACGCTACCTTCAAGGACGCTACGGAGGAGTCCCCGTGCTGAACCCGGGGGAGTTCGATCAGGCCGTGGATCTGACCGGGTCATGACGAAGCCCTCTGGACGGACGCCGCGGCGCAGGCACGGGCGGAAGCGACCCCAACGGTACATTCTTCGCGTTCTGAGCGAGGGCAAGGTCACGGAGCCGAGTTATCTCTCCGAATGGGCGCGCCGCAATCGACAGACTGCAGGCATCAAGCTCGACGACACCGGGATGACACCCGATGCTCTGGTTCGCAGAGCCAAGCAATACCTAAAGGACCGTCGGCCGAGGCGTGCAGATCCGGACTTCGACGAGATCTGGTGCGTGTTCGACAAGGATGCACACCCGAACCTGGCGCAGGCAATCAATGAAGCCGGACAGAGTGGAATCGAGGTGGTGGTCTCCAATCCGTGCTTCGAGCTTTGGTTGGTGCTGCACGTCCGGAACCAGACGGGCCACATCGACCGCCACGCCGAGCAACGCATGGCAAACGAACTGCGCGTTGCCGATGGCAAGAGAATTCCTGATGCAGCGTGGGGCACGCTCGTCGAAGGCTTCGAGACAGCAAGGCACCGGGCCCGAGCGCTCGACGAACGGCACGCCGGCAACGGCTCCCCGCCTAGGGAGAACCCCAGTACCGACGTCTGGCGGCTAGTGGACCGACTCCGTAACGGACCTTGATCCGAGGACGTACTGAGCCTGCGCGTGAAGCCACGGTGGGTCAATCAAGCGGGCCGCTTGCCTGATTCCGGCGGAAATGGCGGCTGAAGAGCGGATAGCGATCAGGGCGGTCGAGTGAATCAACCGCCAGGTCGATGTCGAGTTCAGGCCAGTACAGATGCTGCCGACTCGGCAGCTCGACGGTAGTGAGCTCCTTGATGGACGCCTGCTCGAACTAGGGAAAGTCGGCGAACGAGGCAAAAAGCTCGCGGTCTTCGACGAAGATCCAGAAGCCGTGCTGCGAGACGTTCGTGACCTCAACGTCCGAAGTGTCCTTGCAGCACAAGCCTCATCTTCATGGCCTTACCGTAGGCGCTCGGCAAGCCTCGTCAGCGTCTCCGCGAGCCCCTGGAGCCGCTGCTCCGTGCGTCCGGCGGCGTCCGCGATGTCGTCCTCGAGCGCTTCCGCCGCTGAAGCCAGCGCCGCGGCGACACCGGCGTCCGCTCCCGACCCGACCGCGTCGGCACGGTCCAGCAGTCCCGACAGCGCCGTCCGTCGCTCCGCCGGGAGCGTGTCGCTGCGTTCGAGCTGGTCCAGGTAGGCACGGGCCACCACCGGCCGCACGGGCCACTCGAGGCGCGGCTGCTGCTGCGCGTTGAACGCGGCGGGAGCCACCGACGCGGCCGCGGCGAGCTCGTTCTCCGTCAGGTACTCGCTCGGCAGCAGTTCCAGCACGTCGAGGCCGCGGGCGATCTCGGTCCCGTAGATGTAGCCGCGGTACCAGTACGCCGACCAGAACCCGCCCATGACGAAGCGGTCCGGGTGAATCGGGCCGCGGTCGAAGAACGCGATCTCGACCGGGTTCGCCGAGTCGGTGAAGTCGAAGACCGAGATGCCGCCCTGGTACCACGCCTGCACCATGATGTCGCGGCCCGGCACCGGCACGATGGAGCCGTTGTGCGCCACGCAGTTCTCGCGCTCGGTCTGCGGGGCGGGCAGCTTGTAGTGGCTACGGAACTGCATCTCGCCGTCGACGATGTCGTAGATTGCGTTCGCGCCCCACTCGCGGGGGTCGGAGGCGCGGCAGCGCGGGCGTCCGCCGCCGCCCCATTCGTCGGTGAAAATCACCTTGGTGCCGTCGTTGTTGAACGTCGCCGAGTGCCAATAGGCGAAGGACGGGTCGATGACGTCGTCGAGCCGGACCGGATTGACCGGGTCGGAGATGTCGAGCAGGATGCCGTTGCCGGAGCACGCTCCGGCGGCCAGCCCGGCGTCCGGGAAGGTCGTGATGTCGTGGCAGCGGCTGCTCTCGGCGGTCCGCTGCGTGCCTGGGCCGTGGTCTCCGCCGGGCCAGAGGCCCGCCGCGGCGCCGGTCTCGGGATCGCGAAACACCATGGGGCGGCTGACGATGGCCGAGTTCTCGGGGTTCGCCAGCGGGACCTGGATGACGTCGATGCGGAACAGAGCGGTGTCCGGGTTCTCGGCCGGCGATTCGTCCGAGCAGCCTTCGAGCTCCTCCCCGGGACGGACCGCGCCGGTCCCCGACCCGTAGACGTAGACGTTGCCCTGATCGTCGGGATCGGCGACCACGGTGTGGGTATGCGATCCGCGGCAGGTCTGCACCGCCGCGACCTGCCGCGGCATCCGTGTGTCGCTGATGTCGAAGATCCGGATCCCGCGGAAACGCTGGTCGCTCACAGGCTCCGCCACGCCCTGCAGCCCGCAGTCGAGCCGCCCGCGGGTCTGCTCGACGGACATGATCAGCAGGTTTCCGACCACCGACACGTCTCCCTGGCCCCCGGGGCAGACCACCGAAGTGACCAGTTGGGGTGACGCGGGAACCTCGACGCGGTAGGTGTTGAAGCCGTGGTAGCTGCCGACGAACAGCCGGTCGCCGGCGAACGCCAAGTCGGTGTTCCCGAAGTTGAGCAGGCCGCGCCGCTGCGGATTGTCCTCGGTGTCGTCCTCCTCCTCGTTCCCGGCGGCGTCCACGTCCGGTGCGCCGTCGCCGTCTTCCTCAGCGTCTTCGCCTTCGCCCCGGGCCTCCCGGCCGGTGTCCTCGTTCCCCTCGGCAGCGTCGGCAGCCGCGTCCGCCGCGGCGGCCTCCCCGGTCTCGGCTTCCGGCTCCGGGTCCGCCTCGACCGGCATGGGCCGTCCCGCCGGGTTGTTGGGGTCGTAGAAGCCCTCGGGCTTCGGCCGTGTCGCGACCAGGGCCATGTTCCACAGCGCTTCGCCGGCGTCGTGGAAGCCGGACGCGAGCTGCACCCGCGGGTCGGGCGACAGCTCCGCCAGCATCGCATCCATGCGGTTGATCTCGGTCGTCTGATCGGCGGTGATGTCGGCGGTGAACGCGAAGAGCTGCGAATCCTGCGCCGCGCCGCGCTGCGCCAGCAGGTTCTCGACCATGGTCAGGGCGCCGCGGTGGTGCTTGATCATCCCCTCGAGGAACAGCCGGTCGAACGCGACCCCGTCGGCGTCCGCCAGGCTCTCCATCTCCTCGTCCGTCAGCATGCCCGGCATGCGCATCGCGCCGGGCGCGTGGTGCGCGTCGATCGCGGTGACCTCCTGGCCGCGGTCTCGCAGCCAGTCCTGCATCATCTCGATCTCGTCCTCCTGCGAGAGGTCGATGCGCCGCGCCGTCTGCCGCATCGCTTCGCTCTCGGTCCGCGTGTCGAGAAGCTCGGTCATCTCGAGCGCCTGGGCGTGGTGGGAGATCATCCCCTGCATGAACTGCACGTCCGCCTCGCTGTAGCGGATGCCGGCCAGGTCGGAGGCTTCGACGGCCGAGATGGTACGGCTCGGCTGGCCGGGCGCGCCGGGCTGCACGATGGGCGGCTGCGCCTGGGTCGCCGACGCGAGCGAGAGGAAGATCAGGCCGGTCGCGATAGTGACTGCGGACAGTGAACTAAGCGCACGCTGTCGGTTCATGGGAGGTCTCCGCGGATCGGTTGGGTTTGCGGCTCAGGTTGCCCATTGTATAGCGCCCCGAAACCGCCCCGCTGGCTCGGCGTTTCGGTCCATCCCCCGCTCCAATGACCTTGCGCCCCGGCACTTCGACGAACTGATGAAGCCGCTACGGGGTGGACGGCTGAGCGGCCGGCCGCACGGCGCAGGTCCGTTCACCGGCCCAGATGAACACGAGGCCGAAGAACTCGGCCACGTACAGCGCCTCCAGGAAGCCTGTTCTGGCCAACGCGCCACCGATTGCCGGCAAGAGCGCACCGAAGGCGATCAGCGCGTTCCCGGCCGCCCGGTGCCCGGCGTTCGCGGTTTTCCAGAAACGCCGGGCGCTGACGGCGGCGCCGCCGATCAGGAAGAACGCCGCGTAGGTGTTGATGAACGGGGTCAGCAGCCGTACCCAGTCCCACGCCAGCACCGCGCCGGACGGCCGATGCGTTTCCAGCGCGTCGGGGACGACCGGCGAGAGCAGGACGAGCAGGGCGGTCAGGACGACGAACGGCAGGCTCGCCGCCGTGGCGCGATTGGCGAAGCGACGCGACGACAACAGGTAGAGGGAGCCCTGGGCCAGCGGGTACGCCCCGAGCACGGCGCCCGCTACGTACCACAGCTTCGAGAGCGCGACCGTGTTGCCGGCCAGCGTGATGATCGTCTCCAGCAGCGTGCCGGCGCCGTAGGTGGCCACGCCAGCCGCCCACCAGCCGATGTGCGACGTCGGCCGGACGCGGTACTTGCGGAACAGCGCGAACGAGAACGCCGCCGCGATGACGGTGGTCGCCGCCGGCAGGTAGTGCACCCAGGTGATGTCGGACGGGGTGGTCATTGCGTCCCCGGCGAGCGAACTGCCTCAATCCGGAGGACCGAGCAGCGACTGTTGCCACGGCAGCAGGGCGGCCCGTCCGTCGTCGCCCTCCACGGCGATGCGCTCGAGCGCGGCCCGCGGGGCGATGAGCTCCGCGTCGATGGCCAGCTCCTTCGCCGCCCGGTCCCGCCGCCGCTTCAGCGCGGCGACGCGCTTCTCCTGCGTCTTCGTAAGTCGCGGGCGCGACTTGACCGGCGGCCGTCTCGGCCACTCCGACGGATCGAGAGCCTGGGCCTCGCCGGCCGCTTGCGAGAACCGGATCCGCCGGGGCCCGCGCAGTCCGCGGGGCGGTGTCGTCTCGCCACCATCGAAACGCCGCGCCGCGTCGACGAGGTCCGCATTGGACAGGATATGAAACGGCGGACGGTCGACGTTGCGGGCCTCGTTCTCGCGCCAGTGCCACAGCGCGCGCAGCACGGCGCCGGCTCGGGCACCGAGGCCGTGGCTGCCGCGCACGCGCCACTCGGTCTCGGGGTCGCGCGAGCGGGTAACCCGTGCGGCGTCGACCGCGCGTCGGCACGCCTGCTCCAGCCACTCCAGACGACCCAGTTCCGTCAGCCGGCGTTCGAGACGATCGGCAAGGGGCAGCAGGTAGTGCGTATCGTCTCGCGCGTAGCGAGACAGGCTCGGTCCCAGCGGCCGTTGCGCCCAGTTTGCCTTCTGCTGTCCCTTGGGCAGGGTCACGTCGAAGTGCTCGTCGACGAGCGCGGCGTAACCGTAGCGGGTCGCGCCGGCAAGCCTGGCGGCGATCATGGTGTCGAACACCCTTGCCGGGGTTCCGAGGCCCAGGCGATACAGCATGCGCAGGTCGAAGTCGGCGCCGTGCATCACCAGTTCGGTACCCGCCAGCGCGTCGAGCAGCGGCGCCAGGTCGATGTCGGCCAGCGGATCGACCAGCTCGTCGGCGTCGGGCAGGCCAACCTGCACAAGGCACACCTTCTCGTGGTAGCAATGCAGGCTGTCGGCCTCGGTGTCTACGCCGACCCGATCCGCAGCGGCGATGCGAGCAGCGAGAGCGGCCAGGACGGCTTGCGTCTGAATCACGGCGGCGCGGGAACACTACCACAGGGCCGGCGGCCCGGCTCCGAACCACGCTATGTATACTCGCGGCGTCGCGAACGCGAGGAGCGGCAGGGTGACGACGTCCGTGGACGAGCGGCTGGCCCGGCGGCGCCGGGTCGTGGAGGTTCCAGAATCATGCGGTGCTTCATCTTGGCGATAACGTTGCTGCTGGCGGGTTTCCTCGGCGGGTCCGCCACCGCGCAGGATCCGGGCCCCATCGGCCCCAGTCCCTACGAGGTGGTCGCAGGCTGGCACAAGCCGTTCGCGAGCGAGGGTTTCGCGTTCGGCGGCAACTCCGGCGTGTTCGTCGAGTCGCCGGACCGCATCTTCATCTCGCAGCGGGGGGAGACGCGCCTGCCCGATCCGGTGCCGCCGGAGTTCGCCGGCTGGGTCGGCTCGATCGGCATCAATGCCCTGCGCGACGCCGAGCTGCGGACCTGGCAGAACTGCCTCATGATCGTCGACGGCGACGGCAACCTGATCGAGATCTGGGACCAGTGGGACCACTTGTGCGACGAGTCCGACGGGCCGGGGCCGCACCGCGTCCGCATCAGCCCCTACGATCCGGAGCGCCGCGTCTGGGTGATCAACGAAAGCCGCCACCAGATCTTCGTCCTCTCGAACGACGGCAGCGAGTTGCTGATGACGCTGGGCGAGAAGAATGTCGGCGGCAGCGACGAGACGCACTTCGGGCGGCCGCAGGACGTCGCGTTTCTGCCGGACGGGCGGGTGCTCGTGGCTGACGGGCTCGACAACCACCGCATCATCATCCTGGACGCGGAGGGCCGCTACCAGTCGGAGTTCGGCGGGTTCGGCACGGATCCGGGTCAGTTCAACGGGATCCATGCGCTGGGCGTGGGACCGGACGGTCTGGTTTTCGCCCTCGACCGGGCCAACGGCCGCGTGCAGAAGTTCCGCATCTCCAGCGAGGCGTCCGGCGAGTATCACCCCGAGGTGGACCACCTCGCCACGTGGTCCGGCTTCGGCCTGCCGCTCGATCTCATCGTCAGCGAGGACCACCTGTGGGTATCCGACCTGCTGCCCCTCAAGATGGTGAAGCTCGATTTCGACGGCAACCGGCTCTACACCTGGAACGTCTCCAACGACGGCCCGACCGGGTTCCTCGAGGTGCACACCATCTCGGTCGACTCGGAGGGCAACCTGTACGGTGGCGACAACCAGCACGGCCGCACGCAGAAGCTGGTGCCGAGGACGGACGCGGACCCGGCGCTGCTGGTCGCGTCGCCGTACGTCGCGCGGTAGAGGACCGGGCCGACTCGGTAGCACACCGGCGGTTCGGCCGCCGGCGGCCTCGGGCGCCTCTTCGCCCGCCGGCGCTGTCTGCTCAGAGTCTGCCCAGCAGGATGAGCAGCATGCGCCGCAACGGTTCGGCGGCGCCCCACAGGAGCTGATCGCCGACGGTGAAGCAGGTGAGGTAATCCTCGCCGAACGTCGTCTTGCGGATGCGGCCCACCGGCACGTGCAGATGCCCGGAGACGGCGGCCGGCGTGAGCCGCTCGTACGTCGCCTCCCGCTCGTTGGGCACCACCTCGACCCAGTCGTTGGCGCCGGCGATGGCGGCCTCGACGTCCGGGATCGGAACGTCGGAGGTCAGCTTGACGGTCAGCGCCTGGCTGTGACACCGCATGGCGCCGATCCGGACGCACTGCCCGTCGATGGGGACGAACCGACGCGTCCCGAGGATCTTGTTGGCCTCGTTCGCCGCCTTCCACTCCTCCCGGGACTGGCCGTTGTCCATGGGACCGCCGATCCACGGGATCAGGCTCCCGGCCAAGGGCACGCCGAAGTGCTCGGTGGGCAGTCCGCCGTTCGTCATGCGTCCGGTGACGAGGCGGTCGAGCTCCAGCGCCGTCTGGCCGGGCGACTGACAGCCCGCGAGCTCGCGCATCTGGCGGACGAGCTCGATCATGTGCCGCGCGCCGGCGCCGGAAGCCGACTGGTAGGTCATGCAGGTCATCCACTCGACCCAGCCGCGGTCGAACAGCCCCTGCAGGCCCATCAACATGAGGCTGACGGTGCAGTTGCCGCCGACGAAGTCCTTCGTGCCGGCGTCGAGCGCCCGGTCGATGACCCGGCGGTTCACCGGGTCGAGGATGACGACGCTCGTGTCGTTCATGCGCAGCGCGGACGCCGCGTCGATCCAGTAGCCGTTCCAGCCCCTTTCCCGCAGCGCGCCATGTGCCGACTTCGTGTAGTCGTCGCCCTGACAGGTCACGACGATGTCGGCCTCCGCGAGGGCGAGCACGTCGTTGGCGTCGCGCAAGGGCTCGCCGCCTCCGACCGCAGGACCCGGCTGGCCCATCTGGGAGGTGGAGAAGAACACCGGGTCGAAGCCGTCGAAGTCCCCCTCGGACTGCATCCGGTCCAGCAGGACCGAGCCGACCATGCCGCGCCAGCCGACGAAGCCCACCGACTTCATGGCAGCTTCCCGACCCGCATGTCGGCCTGCACGGCGCTCCGGCTCGGGGAGCCGCCGGTAACGCTTCTGTTCATGGTTCGTTGGTCCTTTCCCGGAGACCCCGCTCGACAACAAACCGACAAGCATAGCAGGCGGCTGACGAGAAGCTGCCCGGGAGCTAGCAACGGGTCACAGTTGACACAGGAGCGGTTCGGCACTCAGGCTCAGCCCGGCGGGCGCGGGTTTCAGGGTGCGCGCGCGGCTTGCATGAGTCGCACCATCGTCCTCAACTGCACGCATGCCCGCCACATGACCTGGTTGCCCGGCAGCGGACTTCGCTTCGAGGGGTGCCAGCCGGCCATGCGCGCCAGCAGCACCACCCAACTGCGAATGTCGGGCGCAAACGGCTTGTCACGCTCGGCCGGCGGCAGCAGCCGTTCGGCCCGCACCACGGTACCGATCACCTGCCGCTCGTCGTCGGTCAGCACCTCGGCGGCCGGCGTGTCGGCCGCGTCTCGCGCATAGCGGTTCAGGCTGCACACCCGCCAGGCCGTGATGGCGTCGAAGGCCAGGCACTTGACCAGCGCGTCGGCCTCCTGCAGCCGCCGGTCCTCGATCCGCGTTCCGCTCTTGAGCACCCGGAAGTACTCCTCGATGCCCCAGCGGGCCTCGTACCAGCCCACGATGCGTTCGGCCCATTCGGCCGTCTGTCCCCCCTCGCTCGACACCAACAGCCACTCCAGCGGCGCTTGTCCCGCCGGCGGGTCGGTCTCCAGCACGCGCACCACCCACGCGGTCACCGGACCGTCGTCCGGCCGCTCCTTCGGCGGCTGCAATTCCACCTGCCCGATGCACAACTCGGTCAGCGCCGTCCGCTCCCGCCGCGCCCGCTTGCCGCCCTGCGCGCCGATTCGCACCGCCCGGCCGGTCCGCACCGGCGTCTGGAAGTCCGGCTGCGATTCCAGCGTTCGCAGCATCGTCGCCCGCAGCTGCGGGTCCCACACCGCCACCCGCCGTCGCCGGCTCGCGTTCGCCCGCACCACCAGACCCGCCTCGGCCGCGTGCTGTGCCTGCCACTTCAACAGGGCGTAGATGTCGCTTTCGCGGTCCCCGACCACCACCACCCGCGTGTGCGGGCAGGCCCGCCCCAACGCCCGGCCCTGGTCGAAGCCCCGGAACCAGCGCCGGCTCTCCTTCTCCCGCTCCGCCTCCGGCTCGGCTTCCGGACGCGCCCACGTCTGCAGACCGCTGACCCCCAACGCCCGCCGGCCTTCGCTGAACGCCACCGCCGCATGCACGAACAGACCCCGCGCGCTGCTCGTACGTTCCTGAAGCGGACCCAACCCCTGCGTGCTCTCCGCCAACCCGGTGTAGTTCAGCGTCGTCGTGTCCTGCACCAGCAGCACCGCCGACTCCGGCCGGCAGCGTTCCACCAGCGCCTCGCGGTGTGGTTGCAGGATGTCGTCGACAGCCACCTGCTTATTGTGCAGGAAACGATACGCCCCCTGTTGCTCGGCGCTGCCCGGAAAGACCGCCGGCAGCGGTTCGCCAGGATGCCGCTCCCAGGCCCCGCCCAACCGCTCCAGTCGCCGCCGCAAGCGCCCGTCAGTCAGGTCCGAGCGCGCAAACTCGCACCGCGACCAACTCGCCTCTTCCGCCAGAGACAGGGCCGGAAACGAACCCGGTTCCCGCGCCGGCGACCGCCGCAACGTCTCCGCCCAACCCAATGCCAGGCCCCGCAGCCACACCCCCTTCGGCTCGACCGGCGCCGACGACCCCGGCGGTCGACCCGCCGTCCGGCCCACGCACGTCCAGCCCGCCGCACGGTAGCTCGTCGCCGGACGAGACGACTCCACGCACGTCTCCACCAACACCGGCCGAATCCCGTGACGTGAGGTTGCCCCGATCCCGTGGACGGGTTAAGGCTTGCGGGCTCACATCATGACACATCCTCCGATGAACGTCGTTTCCGTCTCAGTCATCGACGACGACCGCTGTGGGAGTGTGGGAATCTCGCGGCCCCGGTGCAGGCGTGATCGGCAACGATCGCCCGCGAGATTTCCAACGGGCTGGGGGCGCCCGCCTCGCCGACCTTCAGATTCAGCGCGACGTTGACCGGGCGTCCCCAGACCGGGCACTTCCACAGCGCCCCCGTGGATGCGGCACGCGCCCGCAACAGCGGTTCGTCTCGCGAAGCCGAAGGCGAGCCGTGTACGCTGTTGCTCACCATTCCTCCGTGGGTTTCCAAGTCAACTACACACCGTTACGTAACTGGCCTCAAGCCCCCGCAGCAAGGCCGGTGGCGGCGTGAGTCGTCACCGGCAATCCGAGCTCCACCTGACTCGTGGGCGCCGGCAGAGCCTCCACCGGCAGGCCCCCGTCCGCAGGTTCTGCCGCATGGAGACGTTCGAACTCCAGCGGCGACACGTAGCCCAACGCCGAATGCCGGCGCCGCGTGTTGTACCAGCCCTCGACGAAATCAAAAACCGCCGCCCGCGCCTCGGCGTGCGTGGACAAGCTCGTGCGGGCCAGCAGCTCGCACTCGAGCGTCGCGAAAAAGCTCTCCGCCATCGCGTTGACGCCCCTATATGTCAAGAAACCACTCGCCGTTGCGAAGGTCGCGGGTGTAGGCACAATGCAGGCACGAGCGCGGACGACGGTTTCCCCGGCGTTGCACAGCGGAACGGAGGATTCGCGCGCGCCCGAGCGTCAACGCCCATCCGGACATGTCCGCGCGCGCGAGAGCGCCGCCTCCAGGCTCGTCTGGCGCAACAACCGACACCGATCGACCCCACGGTCGCCGCGTGCGCCAGACGAGCCTTCCGCGGCACTCGAGTGGTCGCTCGACGGAACGTCCTTTCCGGTTCGTCGTCGATCACACCGTCCGGCCCAGGCCGGCCGTTCCGTCTCGCGAGGGTACCCCGGCCGAGCATGACCAACACCGACGTCCGGCTCGGAATCCACCCGCCAGACCAGACAAGGCCCTCCCTAAGCTCGGAGCACTACCTCGCGCATGCTGTCGCGGACCAACGCGCACGCATACAACCGATGCCGATGACAACCCAGCGGTGGGTCTGTCGCCACGCTTGCGCCTTCGATCGCTCGGCCGACCGCTTCCCCCTCGCACCGTTACGTAACGGTGCAGCATGGCCGTGTGGCGTTGACGAACACGGAGCGGCAGGCGCGTTACCGGGAACGGTGCAAGGTCGGCGAGTCCCAGATCCGGTACCGTCGGCCAGCGGACCGGAGGTCGCGGCCACAGCAGTGGAACGACGCCGTGCGGACGCTCTTGGAGCTGCAGGAACAACACCGGGAGTGGCGGGACGCGTTGCCGGAATCGCTTGCCGGGTCCGCGACCGCGGAGTTGCTCGAGCAGGTCTGCGAGCTGGATCTGTCGGTACTGGAGGCTGTCGAGCTTCTCGATTGCCCGACCGCCAGCGGCAAACAAGGCAGAGAGCGCCTCATGGGGAGCTCCGGATGTCGAGAAACGACTACGTCAGGCAGCCTCGACGCACGTTGCACCGACGATGTGGTCGTCCATCAGTGCGTGGTAGACCTCCCGAGCGACGAAGCGCTTCAGGCAGCGGATGATGTCCTTCTTCGACAAACCCTCGGCGGTACGGCGGCGAACGTAGTCGATGGTCGGCTGGTGCCAGCGCATGCGGACGATCACGATCCGATAGAGCGCCGCGTTGGCTTGGCGGTGACCGCCGCGGAAGAGCCGATGGCGGTTCGTCACCCCGCTCGAGGCGGGGACGGGACAAGCGCCGCACAGCTTCGCGAACGCGGCTTCCGACCGGATCCGCGTAAGGTTGTCGCCGGCAACGATCATCATCTCGGCCACCGAGTCGGTGCCAATGCCGAAAGCTTCGTGCAGGGTTGGCGCCGCCGCCCTGGTGATGGTGTCGAGCACCTCGTCGTGCGTGGCGATCTCGGCCGAGAGCGTGCGCCAGCGCGCTGCCAGCGCCCGGAGCGCGTGCTTGACCGACGCGGTCGGGTTGATGATGTCGCCAGGCCTGAGGGCTGCGCAGCGGTCGATGAGTTGCCGGTCGGTGAGCGGTTCGAGTGTTTCGCGCAGTGCATCCGGTGCGTTGACGATTAGCGCCTTCAGCGTGATGATCGCGGCACTGCGGGCCTTTACCGCCGTATCGCGGGCGATCTTGATCTGGCGCACCATCTCTGCCGCCCCGTCAGCCGTTTTCGGAATGGCGGTCGCGATTCCGGCGAGTACCGACCGCGCGGCGGTCTCGGCATCGAGCGTGTCGTCTTTGCCGTCGTTGCGTCGCTTGCGCCGATCGCAGTGATTGACCTCGACGACGCGGAGCCCATGCCGTCGGACGAAGCTCGCGAGGCCGACGCCGTAGGAACCGGTACCTTCGATCCCGAATGCTCCGATCTCGCCGAGCTGACGAGCCCAGGCCAGCAACTCCGCATAGCCGCCCTGATTGGCAGCTGCCCGGGCCGTTGCGAGCCGAGCGCCCAGGCCGTTGATCGCAACCGCGACGTGCTCGTGTTTGTGCGTGTCGACGCCGACGATCACCTTGACGGACGGATCGTCGCGGACGATGCTCTTCGACATGTCGTAGGCCTCCTCCAAGGCTGGCGACGCGTCTGGTCGGGTGGGCGGACAGGACTGTGACGGGTCTCTATGCCAGGCCCCTATTGGGTCACTGCCCTCCCGGCCAGACAACATCTGGATGCGTGCTGCCCGCCCGGGCCGACAGATCAACGCCAGGACACGAAGTCGATCGAATCAGGGGTCAGACCCAGCCGGACAGCAGCCAGATCATGTTCACAGTCGAAGCAATCTCCCACCGAACCCATCGACAGCGCCACGCCCGATTCACGGCAGCGGGCGCCGAAGGCCAGCGACGTGTACTGGCAGCCCTGGTCGGAATGATGGATGACCGCCGCGGGCCGGCGTTGCGCCACGGCCATCTCCAGCGCCTCGACCACCAGCTCCGTGCGCAGGTGCGCCGCCATGGCCCAGCCGACCACCCGCCGACTGAAAACGTCCAGAACGATGGCCAAGTAGAGGAAGCCTGCCAAGGTCGGAATGTAGGTGATGTCGGCCACCCACAGCCGGTTCGGCGCCTCGGCCTCGAAGCACCGCTCGACCCGATCCGGGGCCGGCCGCGCTTGCACCTCTCGGCGCGTCGTGCGGGGGCCGCGGCGCCGGCTCACCCCGGCGATGCCGGCCTCGCGCATCACCCGCGCGACCCGCTTGCGGCCGACCGAGACACCGGCTTCGACCAGTTCGGCGTGAATCCGCGGGGCGCCGTACGTGCCCCGGCTGCCGGCATGAATCTCCTGCACGCGGGTCGTCAGCTCCGCATCGGCCTGCGCACGAGCTGACGGTGGACGTTGACGCCACGCATAGTACCCGCTCGTGGAGACACCGAGCACGCGGGCCATCGTGGCGACGCGAAAACGAGCCTGGTTCGTGCTCATGAACCGGTAGACCTCCCGGGTCCGGTCTCCCGCGCGAACCAGGCCGTGGCTTTTGCCAAGATTTCGCGTTCTTCGCGCAGCCGCCGGTTCTCCCGGCGCAGCCGACGAATCTCCTCCTGTTCTTCGGTGCGCAGGCCGTCGGTGCGCTTGCCCGCGTCGCGATCAGCCTGTGCGACCCAGTTTCGTATCGCCTCGGCCGACGGCTCGAACTCCCGAGCCAGTTCCCCCGGTGTACGTCCGGACCGAACCAGCTCAACCATCTGCTGTCGGAATGCCGCTGGGTACGGCGGTCTCGACTTCGGCATCGTGGACTCCTCCTCCTCGCCAAGAGGATAGGTGTCCGCGGAACTGGGGCAACTTCAACGCGCCGACCAATCCGAAGCCAGACGACCCACCACGCGCCCCAACACGTGCGACGCCAGGTGCGGAACCCGAACCCCGGGCAACAGCAGAAAGCGGTCGTTGGACAACACCTGACCGATGTGCAAACCCCGCGTGCGCGCGTCCCAACCCAGGTGCGCGTCGCGAGGACCCAACCGCAACGGCGCCGACACGAAGCTCAACACCCCCACAGGACCCGCTGCCGACGCCAGCAGATACGTCAGACGACAGCCCGGCGCACGCGACCGGCCGAGCGGATGCGCCAACTCCAGCAGCCGCGCGCACCGCTGCCGAGCCAACACCGTGTCCGCCACCAGCAGCCGGACCTCGCCCAATTCCTCCAGGCTGCCACAGAACTCGGTCAATACCAGGCGCAACCCGTCCACCCGCGGCCCGCAACCGCGACGCGGCGGACCCGCCTCGGCCGGCGGCAGCGCCCTACCCAACTGATTCGCCAAGTGCGGCAACGCCTTGCGAGCCGACGCCGCGCACAGCTCCCCCCGCGGGTTGCGCCACCCGTCCCGCGCGCACAATCCGCGTCCCAGAGCCGCACGCGACAGCTCCCCCCGATCCAACTCCTCGCGGAGCCACTCGACCGTCTCCGGCTGCAAAATGCGCAGACCAATCCGCACGCAGCACGTTCTACACAGAACCCACTGCCTGTGTCAACTGTGATTGACTGCTAGGCTCGGGAGTGCGGCGCAGACTCCTGGCCCGTCAGGGGCTGGCCGGCCCCGTCGTCGCCGACGCCGTGTAGATGAAGTCGCCGAACTCCGAGGCGTCGTCGTTCGCCGCATTGGCCGCCGCGTGGAAGGTGACCGATGTTGCGTTGGCGACCGACGGGCGCCATTCGACGGTCCAGCGTGTCGCTCCCGGGTCGGTGAGCGTCGTGCCGGGCTCGGTGTGCTGGGCATAGGTCGCGCCGTCGGAAGCGGTCACCACCTGCACGCGCTCGTCGCCATCCACTGCACGCAGCGTGCCTGCCGGTACGCCTGCGCCGTCTCCTTCGCTGACGCGCGCTGCGAGCTGGAAACCGGCGCGCCTCATGCCAATCCGTTCCAGCGACACGGTGATGCGGTACGTCTCCGTCGGATCCAGCGTGTCCGGCACCCCGCTGATCGCGAGCGAGCCGCCGGGGGCATCGAGGTCGTTCTCGAAATGACAGGCGTGGCAGGTGTCGTCGCCGAAGCCGCCAGTGTGGGCCGGCGGCGGCCCGTCGACGTAAGTCGTCTCCGGCGGAGGAGCGGCTGCGAGCAGCGTCGTGGTCAGGGCCCCGGCAGAAGCGGCGATACTCCAGGCGGCGGCACGCCGGGCGCGGGATTCGCCGCTGCCGCCATCCCCGTCGACGTCGGGAGGGCAGTCTCGAATGACTGAGGACATTGGCTTCATTGATATCGCGTGCCAGGCAGTCCGACTGTCTACACCTTCATATGTGTATTCGAGTGGGATGCGAGATCTAACCCGCCACACCGAGGATACGGGCCATCTGCACGGACGCGAGCCCGAAGATCACGAGCACCACGACCGCGCCCAGGACGTTGGCGAGCCGCGAGTTGCGGTACTTGCCCATGATGCCGCTGCGGTTCGCGACGATCAGCAGCAGGGCCGGGGTCAGCGGCAGCAGGATCGCGTTGCCGGCCTGGGCCAGCAGGATGATCTGGTACGGCGACGCTCCCAGGAAGATCCCGCAGAACAGGCCGGTCAGCAGCACGAACCCCCACAGCAGGCGGAAGCGCGGGCTCTTCAGGTCGGAGCCCCAGCCCAACGCGCCGCCGGCGGCGTAGGCGGCGGCCAGCGGCGCGGTGATCGCCGAGGTCACGCCGGCCGAGAAGAGTCCGATCCCGAAGAACACGGGGGCGGCTCTCCCGAGCAGCGGCTCGAGGCGCGCCGCCACCGTCGCGGCGTCCGCGGCGTCCGCCCCCTGGCCGAGCAGCGGGGAGGCGGCGATCACCACCGCCGCGGTGATCAGGCCCCCGAGCGCCACCGAGAACAGCGTGTCCTGCCGGCTCTCGCGGATGTTCTGGTCGTTCCTCTCCGCGTCCGGCCAGCGCTCGAGGACGGCGCTGGCATGCAGGAACAGGTTGTAGGGGATGACGGTGGTGCCGATCAGCGCCAGCACGGTCAGCAGGGCGCCCGGCGGGACCCGCGGAACGAACAACCCCGACAAGAGATCGCCGAGGCTCGGCGCGCTGAGGACGGCGACCAGGCAGAAGACCACGCTCATCAGGCCCACGAGGGCGACCAGCGCGTTCTGGATGGTCTTGTACGTGCCGGTCATCAGCAGCGCGCCGGCAACGCCGCCGACAGTGGCCACCAGCAGCCACTGCGGCAGACCGGTGAGCAGGCTCAGGCCGAGCGACGCGCCGAGGAGGTTGCCGGTCTGAAAGGCCGCGTTGCCGATCAGTATGCTCAGCGCGATGAGGCCGAGCGCACCCGTACGAATCAGCGGATTGCCCAGGCTGTCGCGGATCGCCTCGGCGAGTCCGCGCCGTCCGGCCAGGCCGACCCGCGCCGCCATGTCCTGCAGAATGGCGGTGGTGACCACCGAGAACAGAACCGCCCAGAGCAGGGCCGTGCCGTAGCCAGCGCCCGCGCGGCTCGCCGTGACGATGGTGCCAGGTCCGATGAAGGCGGCGGCAACCAGGAAGCCAGGTCCGGCGCGGAAGCGGCGCATCGTGCAGATCCTACTTCGTCGCCGCGTACGCGATCACCGGTGGGTTGTCGAGGAAGTCGTCCCAGAAGGGGTCGTTCCGCTCGCCGGGTTCCAGCGAGACGCCGAGCCAGCGGAAGTCGCGGAACCCGGTCTCCCGGAACGCCTCGTCATAGGTCTCCGGCCTCAGGAAGAAGTTGTGGAACTCGAACTGTCCGCCGTCGGGATTCGTGAACCGGTAGTGGATGGGATCCCCTTCGTTCGGGGCGGACAGCGGTCCGGTCTTCTCGAGGCCGTACTTGCGCCACGACACGGTCCCCCGCGGCGGACGCATGACGTTGTCGTTGAAGCCGACGATCCGGCCGCCGGGCCGCAGCGCATCGTGGCAGACCCGCAGGAAGCGCAGCAGCTTTGCCCGCGTCCCGGCGTAGTGCAGCAGGTACATCGCCACGACGACGTCCACGGCTCCGGGTTCCGGTTCGAGGTCGGCGACGTCCCGGCAGAGATAGGAGCAACCGAGCGGGTCGCGCGCTTCCTCCCGCTCGGCCACCCGGATCATCTCCGGCGAGACGTCGATCCCGGTGACCGTAGCGGCGCCGGCCCGCTTCAGCAGACGAGTGTAGAAGCCCGCCCCGCAGGCGAGGTCCAGCATCGTCAGCCCGCCCACGTCTCCCAGCGCCTCGAACAACGTGTAGCGCTCGATGGCTCTCCGGAACGGTAGCTGCTTCGAGTCCTGGTACGCCTCGGCGATCGCGTCGTATTGAGCCACGTGCCTGAGGTGCTACGCCACGCACGAGCGGGTGATTTTGTCTGTGCCGGACCAGTTGCCGTGCGGCCCCCTCCGACGAGCAAGCTGCACGCGGCCGACGGCAGCCAATGGCAGAATGGCGGCCGACGCCCGCTGACTTCGGATCCCCATGGCTGTCCTCAATCCTATCGCCTTAGGGTCCGCGCAAGAATAACTTCCTAGAAGCGCCCGTAGTCTCGCAGTATAACCAACCGGCGCCGCGACTCTCGTGATCAGCGATCAGGCCCAGCCAGAAAGAGGATTCGCTGGATTCTGAGAAGCGCAGCCCTTCGAGTTGTGGCATCATTGCGGAAATCAGGATCCGCAATGGTGCCATAATGAGACCAATCCTGTTCTCCGCCGACACGATCATCGCCCTGCTCCGCAACCAGACCATCGCCTCGCTGGCCGAGGTCATGGCCGCGCTCGGCGACCGCGCCAGCAGGCGCACCGCGTTCCGCAAGCTCAAGGACATCGACGCCCGCACCAGCTACTCGCATCGCGGCGGCTACTACACCCTCGACCAACTCGCCCACTTCGACGAGCGCGGCCTGTGGTCCTTCGCCGGGGTTCGCTTCTCCCGCGCCGGCACCTTGGTCGCAACCGCCGAGTCGTTCATCAACCACGCCGAGGCCGGACACTTCGCCGACGAGTTGGACAACCTGCTCGGTGTCGGTACCCAGGACGCGCTGCGCAAGCTCGTCGATGACGGGCGGCTGACACGGCACAAGCTCGCCGGCCAATTCCTCTACTGCGCGGCCGACCGCGCGCAGCAGACGCACCAGGTGCGCGCCAGACGCCTGCTGCTGGCCACGCCCGGACTCGGACAACCTCTGCCCGACGCCGACCTGATGCCCGAGGAGCTGCGGGCTGCCATCGTGTTGTTCGCCAGCCTGCTCGACGAGCGGCAGCGGCGGCTGTTCGCCGGCCTCGAAGCCCTCAAGTGCGGGTGGGGCGGCGACCGGCGCATCGCCCGACTGCTCGGCATCGACCCGTCGACGGTCGCCGCCGGCCGGCGGCAACTGGTCGAGCGTGACGTCGAGGTCGACCGCGTGCGGCGCGCGGGCGGCGGACGCACACCAACGGAAAAAAAACGCCGGAAGTCATCGCCTGCATCAAAGCCTTGATGGAGCACGAGACGGCCGGCGACCCGGTCAGCGGCCTGAAGTGGACACGCCGTACGACCGCCAAGGTCGCCGACCAACTGTGCGCGCTCGGCATCGACGTCTGCCCCCGGACGGTCGCTCGACTGCTCAAGGCGATGGGCTATTCGCTGCGCGTCAACCACAAGAAGCTCGCCGGCGCTTCCCATCCGAGGCGCGACGACCAGTTCCGGTACATCGCCGACCTGCGCGAGCGCTGCGCCGCCGACAACGTCCCGGTCATCAGCGTCGATACCAAGAAGAAGGAACTCGTCGGCGCGTTCCGCAATCCCGGCGCCAAGTGGGACCGCAACCCCGAACGGGTCAAGGACCACGACTTCCGCTCCGATGCCGAGGGCCTCGCCGTCCCCTACGGCATCTACGACCCGCGGGCCAACGCCGGCACCGTCTTCGTCGGCCAGACCGCCGACACCCCGGCGTTCGCCGTCGACTGCATCGAGAAATGGTGGCGCACCGAGGGCTGCAAGCACTATCCCGAGGCCAACGCGCTGCAGATCCTGGCCGACGGCGGCGGCAGCAACAGTTGCACGGCGCGCGCCTGGAAATTCAACCTGCAACACCGCCTCTGCAACCGGCACGGCTTGCGCGTGACCGTGGCCCACTACCCGCCGGCCACCTCGAAGTGGAATCCCATCGAACACCGCATGTTCTGCGAGGTCACCAAGAACTGGGCGGGCCGCCCGCTGGACAGCTACGAGACCATCCTGAAATATCTGCGCACCACACGCACCGCCACCGGACTGCGCGTGCGCGCGCACCTGGTCCGCAAGACCTACAAGACCGGTGTCAAGGTCACCGATGCGCAAATGCAGGAGCTACGCATCACACCCGACAGCTCAATGCCCAAATGGAACTACACCATCGAACCCATGTAAACGAAAAACGGAAGTTATTTCTGCGCCGGCCCTTATGCAACTGTCTGTACGAGTGGTTCCGGAACGGCGGTGACGCCCTGGCTGCGGGAACTGTCCGTCGTCCCCCAGCATCCGCCGGACCTGCCGGGCATGCTCCTACTGCAGCCGGTGGTCTGATGCGGGGTCAGCACGACGGACATACTCGAACCATTGCGATCTCGGCATCATCTGCAGCCGGTGGTGGTCTGATGGGGGTGACCGATGGCGAGCGCTCGGGCGAGGTTGCCCTCCGGCGACTACCGGGCGTGCGGCGGTCTGATGCCCGTGCCCGATGGCCCGAGTGCTCGTGGTCAGCGCTTGGGTTTGGCGGTCGGCCTGTCCGGCGCGGGGTCGCCGGCCTGGCGCTCCGAAATCACCGATCGGAGAGCGCGGTTCACGGATTCCGACGTGTCGAAGACGGCGGCAACGTCCGGTTCCAGGGCGACGGCGACCACCGTACCGCGCGTCTCGGCGGCAAACCGGTTGGGTCGACTCCGGGTGTAGTCCAGGTCGTACTCCGCCCGCAGGTCGTCGGAGGTGTCAGTGGACGACGGTGCCTTGTTCGTAGTCATGTCGTTCGCGTTTTGTGGCGCGGCGGGCGCTGATGATCCGAACCGCGCGACCGCGCTGCGTGAAGCTCACGATCAGCAATCGATGTCGAGTAGAGTGTCCGACGATGATCTCCCGTGACTCGTCGACCGAGTGGTCGGGATTGTCGAAAATGCGCGCCAGCGGATCGGCGAAGACGGTGAGCGCTTCCTCGAAACGTACACCGTGTTTGGCGAAGTTGGCCTTCGCCTTCGAGGCCCGCCACTCGAAGCCTGCATCCACGCCGCATCCCAAGCGTAGCATGGCGGAGTCGTCCGGCGTCCGTTGATTCGGAGTTCCAATGGCGCTCCACCCGTCGATACGCATCGAAGGCGGCCTGCTCGGGCCCGACATCCTTGACCAGCGACTCTCGCTCCGACATAGAGCGGCGCCTGCTCGACGCCTTGGCGGGCCGGGCGCCATCGTCTGCCCGACGACGCCCAGCGCAGGATAGAGGAGGGTGGCTGCATCCCCGACTTCTTCTACGTACCGAACGTCTGCGTCTTTTGCGACGGCACCGTCCACGACGATCCGGCGACGGCCGCTCGCGACACGCAGGTCCAAGAAGACCTCGTCCGCCACGGCTACCGCGTCATCGTCGTCCGCTACGACGAATCGGTCTCGGAGCGGATCGCGCGGCACCCCGACGTCTTCGGTGCGCCGCTTGCGTGACGCTTCTGCTCGCTTGCCGTCCGGGGTCGCGGGCGCGAGCCGGTTCGCTGCCGGTGTGGCCTTGCGGAAGGGGAGGACCTACGGGGAGTCTGCGCCGTCGTCGCGGCGCAGACTCCCGATCCGGGTGGGCTGGGTGGTTCGGCGGCGCCTGCGCCGCCGGGCGACGAGTGCCGGGCTACGGCACGCGCGCGCGGCCGATGTTGTTCGTGTCCGTGCCGAACCAGATCGCGCGCTCCGGCGCGTGGTAGTACATGTGGCGCACCGTCCCGCCGCCGCTCGCGATTGCGGTGGATGCGAAGAACTCCTCGGTGGCCGGGTCGAAGCCGACGAAACGGTTCGGCATGGTCCCCGACTCGACGAAGTAGAGCCGATCCTTGTCGTCCACGGACATGCCGTAGGGACGCGCCGAGGCGCCGCCCGGGACGGCCCATTCCTGCACTTCACCGGTTTCCGGATCGAAGCGCCCGAGGTTGCCGCCCGCGTAGTCGACGTACCAGAGATGCCCCTCCGAGGTCAGGGCCAGCCGCCGGGGCCGGGCCTCGGCGCGCGGCAGGTCGAACTCCTCGAGCTCCATCGTTTCCGGATCCACGGTGGCGAGCTTGTTGGTGCCGAACTGGCAGAACCAGGCGCGGTTGTTCGCGTCGACCACGATGCCGTAGGGACGCCGGCCGCGGCCTTCGATCGGGATGAGCTCGACGGTGCGGGTCCGGGTGCCGAGCTTGCCGACGAAGCTGCCGCCCTGCACCGAGAACCAGATGTCGCCGTTGTGATCGAAGGTCAGCGTGTGCGGATCCCGCGCCTCGGGCGTCGGCATCATGATCTTCTCGATGTCCCCGGTCTCGGGGTCGAGCCGTCCGATGTGCATCGCGCGGTTGCCCGCGTACCACACGATCCCGTCGTCGTCGACGATCAGGTTGTGCGGGCCGGTGCCCGGGTCGAGCTCGTAGCGGCGGAAGTCGCCCGTCTCGGGGTCGAGATAGGCGAGGTAGTTGCCCCGCTGTCCGACGAACCAGACGCGCCCCTGGCCGTCCACGTAGGGGTCGCGAGGCCGGGTGTTCTCCCAGGGGACCACCCACTCGGTAATCTCGATGTCCTCGGCCGCGGCCGGGGCCGGGGCCAGGGCGCCGAGCGCTCCGCACGCGATGACGGTCGCCAGCAACGCCGATACTTCTCTTTTCATGGTGGACCTCTCTTGTGGATTCCAGCGACAACGTCCCAGTTTAGACGACTCTGCCCGGCGACTACGCGTTTACCGGGGTCGGCGCGGAGCCGCGCGGCTTCGAGCACGTCCACGGTCGCCGTAGAATGTCCATGGGTTGCTCGGCCCAACGAACCGCCGGCGGGAAGGCGCCCCGTCACGGCGGCAGATCGCCGAACGACCGGACACGCCCGGTCCGCCCGCACCGTGCCGGGCCGCCGGAACACGAAGGAGGAAGCGATGCAGGCAGTCCGTCATCCGGCCGCTCTCGCCCTGACGCTCGCCGGGACCCTCTGGCTCGCGGCCGGCGCCGCGGTGGATCTGCTGGCGCAGCGCGAGGCGCGGGACAACGAATATGCAGTCAACGACCCGCGCGTCCAGCACCGGACGTACGTGATGGAAGAGACCGGCGAGACCATCCCGTATGCGCTCTTCGTACCGTCCAGCTATGAGCCGGCGACTCCCGCGCCGCTGATGGTCTCGTTGCACGGGGCCGGACGCCAGTACGACTGGCTGATGAACTACGCGGGCTTCCTGGACCTGGCGGAGCAGCACGGGTACGTCGTCGTCACGCCGCTGGGCTACACGCGGCGGGGCGGGTACGGCTACCGCGGCGATTCGGAGCAGGACCGGCGGGCAGAGCAGGACGTCATGAACGTCTTCGGGCTGGTCACCGACGAGCTCAACATCGACCCCGACCGGATCTACCTCTGGGGCCACTCCATGGGCGGCGCCGGCACCTACTACCTGGCCAGCCGGCACCCGGATATCTGGGCCGGGCTCGCCGCGGTGGCCGGCGGCAGCATGAACGCCGACTACGTCGACGCGGAGGCGATCCGCCGCATCCCGTTCCTGGTGATCCAGGGTTCGGACGACCGCGTGGTCCCCACGGCGGGGGTGCGAGCGTCGGTGGCGAGGATGAGCGAGCTGGGCATGCGGCACCTCTACATCGAGATCCCGGGCGGCGATCACTCGCTCTTCATCTCGAGGAACCCGAAGGTGGTCGAGCACCTCTTCTCGTTCTTCAACCTCGTCTCGAAGGAACACGCCGGAAAGTAGCCCTGCGGCGAAGAACGCCGACGGGGAGCGCGGCGCCGCCGACGCGGAGCGGCTCATTGCGTAGAGCAGGAGGTCGAGCCCCGGCGAGCGGCTCAATGGCTCACCGGGTGGAGCAGGACGTTGGCCCCCGGCGAGCGGCTCAGTGGCTCATCGCATAGAGCAGGACGTTGACCCCCAGCGAGTAGCCGTCCGGCGCGAACGTCTCGAAGAAGCGCGGGTCGTCGGCCTCGCGCTCCCAGGCGTCCTGGATGTCGGTGTTGTGCGTCATCGCCACCATGATGCGCCCGCGCTCGTCGAAGATCACCCGGAAGTGGGGCTCGGCGCTGTCGCGGCCGCGCTCCGACGTGCGGCCCCCCGAGCGCCGCCAGAAGCCGATGTTGGCGATCTGCGGCACCTCCCAGATCTGGAACAGGGTGCTGAACAGCGGGTGCTCGATCGGCAGGTCGACAATCGGGTACTGTCCGGCCGGCAACACCTTGTGGATCTGGCTCACCCACTGCGCCCACTCCCAGCTTCCCCAGAAGTCGTCGACCCAGAGGAAGCCCCCCTTCAGCAGGTACTCGCGCAGCCGGTCGGTGTCCTCGGCGGAGAGCACCATCGAGCCGACCGCCGAGGCGATGATGAAGGGACACCCGAAGATGGTGTCGTTGGTGACCGGCACCACCCAGTGGATCGGCTCGTCGTCGGCGTCGAAGTTGACGTCGGTGGTCGACAGCTCCGACAGGCGGATCATGAAGTTGATGTCGGCGAAGGGGTAGTCGGTGGACCAGCGGCCCATGCCGCGGCCCGTGTACTCGCTGGAGTACATGAGCCGGCAGAAGGAGAAGCCGGCGTCGCGCTGCTCGGGGGGCCGGATCCGGGGCGGATAGCGGGTCCGCCAGCCCCACTGGCCGAACGTGGCGTTGGCGGCGAGCGCCAGGATCACGACAAGCGCGGCGCCGAGGACGGCTGGCCGCTTCATTCCGCCATTCTGCCACAGCATGGCGGGTCCGCCGCGGAGTTTCTTCGGTCGGGAGGCCGGACCCGGAGGGCGGCACGGGATCTGCGGGGGCCGAACCGGTGGCGGACTGGTCGAGCTACGAGGATCGCTCTGTTACGAGCTCCTCGACCGTGGGCTCCGAAGCGGGTGCCCGAGTACAGCGGTAATCGGCCGCCCGTTTCCGGTGGGACACGGCTGCCCGGAAGAAGATCTCCCGTGGGCAGTGTCGCGACGGGACACTGCCCACGGGACTCGTGTTGCAGAGCGTGCGGGATCGTCCGAACGCGCCGTCTCAGTTGGCCAGCGGGTGCGGCCGCACCTGGAACTTCAGCATCCCCGGCTTCACGCCCGGGCCGCCCTCGATGTGCCAGGTGACCGCGGCGCCGTATGTGGCCCACACGCCGCGTCCCTTCCAGCCGGCCTCCGGGTCGTCGATGCGCCCGTCGAGCCCGCGCGTGAAGAAGCCCTGCGGATAGGGCACGCGCAGCACGATCCACTCGCCGCTGTCCGGGTCGAGCGCCAGCAGCGAATCGGAGTTCGAGCCGGTCGCGATCGGAACGTCCTTGCCCAGTCCGAGCGTGTCCCACTGATCGACCCAGTTGTAGTAGTGGTAGTCGGCCCGGACCGGAGGCTCCGTGCCGGGAATCGTCGGGCCGGGAGTCGGGTAGAGGGTCCAGCCCTCGACGCAGTGCCGCCCCTCGGCGGTGGTCGGGCCGTTGAGCACCGCGCACTTCGTGCGGTCGAAGCTGGCCATGTGGCTCGACCCCGACAGGGCGGTCCAGACGACGCCGTCGCGGTCGATGTCGATGCCGCGCGAGCCGAAGCCGCGCTTCTCGGGCGGCACGTTCGGATCGAGGACCGACGGCACCTCGTACATCTCGGTCACGCAGCTCTCCGGCGGGTTGTCGCCGACGTGCAGCCGGGCGAGCCGGCCCGGGAAGCGGTTCGAGCTGATCCAGATCGCCTTCTCGTCGGTCGGGTCGGCGATGACGCCGTAGCTGCCGATGGACACGCGCGTGTCGAGCGCCGGATCGTGCTCGACCTCCCGCCCGCGCAGCGCCGGCTCGTTCCACGGCTTGGTGATCGCGCCGTCGCCGTTGGTGTCGAGCACGGTGGGGCACCAGCCCTGCGAGATCCGCTCGTTGGCGGTCTCGTCGTAGAGCTTCGTGTCGATCCAGCCGATGACCTGCCCGCCGCCGCTGAAGTAGAGCGTGTCGTTCTCGTCCTCGGCGAACTGCAGGTGGTGGGTCCCGAAGCAGGTGTCGACCAGCACGAACTGCTCCTGGTCCGGCTCGTAGAACACCGCCGACCGGAAGCCGCTGGCCAGCGGGAAGTACTGCGCGTAGGGATGATCGGAGCCCTCCCGGCAGTAGTCGGGGTTGGCGCGGTTGCGGATCGCGGAGGTCATCCAGACCCGACCCTTCTGGTCCATCATCGGGTTGTGCGGGTTGGCCGGGTCGTTCCAGATCAGCTCGTCCCCGAAGAAACGCGACGGCGCCGGCATGGACATGGCGATCATCCCCGGCACCGTGTCCGGGTCGACGCGCAGCGGGACGTCCAGGCTGGAGGCGGTGTGGGTCACCGGATCCAGTATCGTCAGCGCGTCGTTGGAGATGTTCACGCCGTAGACCGGACCGTCGGCGTTGACGGTCGGATCGCGCTTGTCGGTGGTGATCTCGTCGTGGATGTAGTCGATGTCGGTGCCCCACTCCCACATCGAGACCACGACGTTGCGCTCCACGCCCTGCGGCCGGGGCGGGGCCTCGGGCACGGCGCCGGCGGCGATCAGGTCGCTCCAGTCGGCGAACATCCGCAGGCCGCGCTCGCGGCCGAAGCGGTTCATGACGTTGGTCATCTGCCCGCCGCGCTGGCCCATCCGCACGCGGTGGTCCCACGCCTCGAGGCTCGAGTCGAACTGGCCGAGGTTGTCGATTTCGCGAATGATGCGGCTGCCGAGCTGGTGGCACAGCATGCAGCCCTGCTTCTGGATGTCGACCCACTGGTCCTGGTGCTGCAGGGTGGCGGCGATGCCGTTGCCGTCCTCGCCGGTCCCCGGGAACTCGGCCGTCGCCGGGGGCCGGATCAGCGAGTACCAGTAGTTGGCCGGGTAGACCTTCGCCGCGTCGGCCGGCGTAGGCGCCACGGTCGCTTCCAGATCGACGGTGTCGCCCGGCATCGCGGTCACCGGGTCCGAGTCGACGAGCCCGTAGCCGCGTACCCACACGTCGTAGGTCGCATCCGGCAGGTCCGGAATCAGGTAGCGGCCCCCGTCGCCGGTCACGACGCTCTTGACGAACTTCGTCGGCAGGGAAGTGGTCTCGGCGATGACCCAGACGCCCTCCTCGGGGCCGTTGGCGCTGGTGACCACGCCGCTGATGTCCGCATCGTCGGCCTGCGCGCCGCTCGCGGCACGGCCGGAGGCGGAGACAGTCACCAGCGCGGCGGCGACGAGCACGGCGGCGAACGACGCTCCTGCGAAACGCTTGCTCATGGCGATCCTCCGTGTTGCGGTCCGGCCGGCGCCCGAGGCGACATGCTGTCGGCCGTTCGTGCCGAGCATGCCCCGCCGGGGGATGGACGTCAAGGCATGTCCACCCGCGCTCCGTACGGAACTGCCGAGGTCAACGCCGATCTTCCCGATGAACTTCGAGCATCGGCGCAGCCTCCGTGTGCGCCCTCGGCAGTCGGTCGGCAGGTTCCGCGCGCTCGATGGCGTCGACAACCGACGCACGGTGGATGGTCCTTGTCGGCTTGCGTCCTGCCGCGTGAGGAGTATAGTGAATGGACTGAGACCGCTCAGCCGTTGCCGCGTCCCGCGGCTCCTGCCGGGTCGTCCGCAACGAGCTCGCGTCGTCGGTGGTTGGCGTTCACCCGGGAGCGGAAAGCTGTGCTGGGGCGAACTTCCTTCAGACCGGTCGGTGCCGGCGCTCGCGCCTGTAGCTTCCTGCTGCGTACGGTCGTTTCCTCCATCGGCTCCCACTTCGCGGAACGCCGTATTCGTTCGGAACATTCTCGGAACGGAGGTGGATCGTGCAGTGCGTCCGCAAGACCAACTACGCCTGGCTCCTGCTCGCGGGCCTGGCGCTGTGGCCCGCGTCGGCCGCGGCCCAGAGCGCGATCGGCGGCCAGGTCACCGACAACACCGGCGGCATCCTTCCGGGTGTCACGGTGGAGGCCTCGAGTCCGGAGCTCATCGAGGGCAGCCGCATCGCCGTCACCGACGGCCAGGGGCGCTACAGCATCGTCAATCTGCGGCCCGGCCTCTACAGCCTGACGTTCTCGCTCGCCGGCTTCGGCACGGTCGTGCAGGAGAACTTCGACCTGCCGTCCGAGTTCACGGCCGAGCTCGACGTGCAGTTGTCGGTCGGCGCGCTCGAGGAGACGGTGACCGTGTCCGGCGCGGCGCCGACCGTCGACGTGCAGCAGGCCGCGCGCGTGCAGGTGCTGTCGCGCGAGGTGCTCGACAACGTCATCAACACCGGCAGCCCCTGGACCCAGGCGATGATGGTGCCGGGCGTCTCGATGGCCGGGGTCGACGTCGGCGGGTCGCGCTACGTCAACGACCTGCAGCTCGAGGCGCGCGGCGCCAACGCCAAGCACACCACCGTCATGCAGGAGGGCATGGCCCTCGACCTGCTGGCGCTCGAAGGCGTCCCGGTCATGTACAACCAGGACCTGGCGACCCAGGAGATGGCGGTGCAGGCGGGCGGCGGCGGCGGCAACGCCGAGATGCAGGCCGGCGGCGTCGTGATGAACATCATCCCCAAGGAAGGGGGCAACACCTTCAGCGGCCAGGGCTACGTGGGCCACACGGCCGGGGGCTGGATCTCCAACAACTACTCGGACCGGCTGCAGCGGGCGGGCACCACCGAGGCGGCCGAGTTCAACAAGCTGTTCGACTATTCCGGGTCGATCGGCGGGCCGATCATCCAGGACAAGCTGTGGTTCCACGAATCGCTCCGCTACTGGGGCGCCTGGACGCCGGAGCCGGGGTGGCTGTTCGACGACCGGAGCCAGTTCTTCAACGAGGAGGACATCATCTCCACCGTCACCCGGTTCACCTTCCAGGCGAATCCGCAGAACAAGTTCAGCGCCACCCTGGACCGGCTGAACAAGCGGCGCGGGCCGTTCATCGACCTGCCGCACGAGGCGCGCTACCGCGGGCAGTGGCAGGCCGCGCCCGAGTCGGCGTGGATCCAGTCCGCGTTCCTGCTCGACGACCAGCGCGGCCCCGACCCGGAGACCGCCCGCAACTACCAGAACAAGGGGCAGGGCTGGCACCACGCGCCCTACTGGCAGGGGCAGGCGAAGTGGACGTCGACCATCAGCAGCCGGCTTCTGTTCGAGGCGGGCTACGGCAGCTCCGGCGTCGCCGACTGCTGCAGCGACCCGCAGCCGAACACGGTCTTCCCGCGCTGGTCCGACAACTGGCTGCAGTTCGTGCACAAGCGCGACCTCGACCGGAACATCCAGTTCGACTCGGTGGAGGACTTCACCTGGAACCTGCCGGGCGAGCGGGTGATGACCAACGTGTCTTACGTGACCGGGTCGCACAACTTCAAGACCGGCTTTTCCTACGCCTGGGGCACGGCCGAGCAGCACCGCTTCAACAACGGCGACATCAGCCGGATCAACATCCGCGACGGGCGCGCCTACGAGGTGCTGGCGGGCAACTACCCGTTCATCCGGTTGAACTCGGTGAAGGAGACCGGCTGGTTCGTCCAGGACGCCTGGACCGTCGACCGCGTCACGATCACCGGCGGCCTGCGCGCCGACTGGCTCAACGGGTCGGTGCCGCCGCAGCGCGTACCGGACGGCCGCTTCGCCAAGGGGCGCGACTTCGCGGAGGTGGCCTGCGTGCCCTGCTGGGGGCCGGAGTGGTCGCCGCGCATCGGTGTCGCGTGGGACGTGTTCGGCGATGCGAGGACGGCGTTGAAGTTCAGCACCGGCAAGTACCTGACCCCGACCACGACGGCGCTGCCGAACCGGGTCAATCCGATGGCGCTGACGACCTTTGCCCTGCCATGGAGCGACCCGAACCGTGACAGCATCGTTCAGGACCACGAGCTCGACTTCAACCGATTGCCGCCCAACTTCGGCACGCGGCGGCTCGACGACATCGACCCGGACCTCGTGCGGGAGTGGAACATCGAGACCTCGGTCAGCGTGGAGCGGGAACTGACGCGCAACGTGTCCCTCAGCGTCGGCTGGTACCGCCGGTCGTTCCACGACATCCTCTTCACGGACCGCGGCTACGAGGGGATGTTCATCTACAACCAGAACTGGGAGGCGCCGGGCTCGTTCCGGGCGGTCGAGGTGGTCAACCCGCTCAACGGCGAGGTCTTCAACGTGTACGACCTCGCCAGCGCGGACCTCGCGGGACAGGTGGACAACCTGGTCACCAACCCCATCGGCCACACCGGCGTCTACAACGGGATCGAGATCGCCCTGAATGCGCGGCTGCCGGGCGGGGGACAGCTCATCTCCAGCCTGACGACGCAGCGCAAGATCACGAGCGAGTGCGACAACCGGGGCGACCCGAACGGGGATCGCTTCTGCGACCGAACCGACATGAACCGCTACAACGTCAGCCTGCCGGGCGGCATGCAGGTCGCCTACGACGGGGTCGACTTCAAGAACGACTTCAAGCTCGGCGGCTACTTCCCGCTGCCCGGCGGCGCGCAGTTCAGCCTGGTGCTGAACAGCGTCACCGGCCGGCTGACGGGCGACATCCAGCGCGTGGACGAGCTGCTGCCGGTCAACTGGGTCATCAACCGGAACACGGTGTACACCGCCGACGGCGGATCCCACGGCCGCGGCCCCACGTGTCAGGGCGCAACGATCAACGGCGCGCCCTGCATGCCGGGGATGCCGGTCATCCCGGACATGGTGCAGTCGTCGATCACCGTGCCCGTCGCGCCGGCCGGCACCATCCACCAGTTGCCCCGGACCAACATGGTGAACTTCAGCTTCCAGCGGATCTTCAACGCCGGCGGCATGGAGTTCCGCCCGCAGCTCGAGATCTACAACGTGACCAACACCGACGTCTGGTATGCCGAGGCGTCGACCAACTACACGTCGGGCGTCTGGGCGCAGCCGAGCCGCTACGTGCTCGGCCGAATGCTGCGGCTGTCGACGCAGTTGAGCTGGTAGCTCTCGGGGGCGCGGCCTCCGCCCGCGAGAGGAGCTGCTCCCTTCCCTTCGAGACCGCGGTTCCCGGGCCCGCCCGGCGGGGACCGCGGTCCTCCGCATGAGGCGCCGCACGCCCTTGTCGGATGCAGCGTAACGCGTTACAGTGCTCTCATGGACGAAGGGCAGACAGTCGGGCCAGCCTCTCCGGCGGAGCGCATGCGCGCAATGCGTGCACGTCGTCGCAGGCTCGCGGAACGCGAGATTCGGTTGACACTGCCGGACGCCCGCAGCAACGCGGTGCGGGCGCGCGTTGCGGATGCGGTGGCGCGTCTCGACCCGACTAACGAGGCGGAGGCGCTGGCCTGGATCGAGGCCGTCGCGGATTTCGATGCGGCTGCGGCGCGGTGACGTGGTGACGGTTGCCGTATCCGGCGACTGCGGCAAGCCTCGGCCGGCAGTGGTTGTCCAGAGCGACGTGTTTCCGCGGGAGCATGCGTCGGTCATCGTGTGCCAGATGACCTCCACCCTCGCCGACGCCCCGGATTTCCGCGTCACCATTGCGCCTTCGAAGACCAACAAGCTGCAAGTGACCTCTCAGGTCATGGCCGACAAGCCGGTGACCGTTCGACGCGAGCGGATCGGCGCCCGGCTCGGACGGATGGATGCTCGGGACGTCCGGCGTCTCAACCGGGCACTGGCATTCTGCATGGGGCTGTCGGATTGAACGGCGATCAGGAAAGCGCGGCCCAGGCGGACAGCCTGTCCTGGCTGGAAGCGGCGTGGCAGGATCTGCGCTACGGCGCGCGCGTCCTGCGCCGGGCGCCCCGGTTCACTGTCGCGGTGGTGCTCGTCCTGGGGCTGGGCGTCGGCGTGACCGCGGCGGTCTTCGCCATCGTCGACAGCCTAGTGCTGAACGCGGTGCCGTTCGCGGAATCGCGGCGGCTGGTGGAACTCTACCGGTGGGGACTGACCGGCGGCGGACCCTGGCAGCCGGCGGCGATGGTGGAGAGCTGGCGCAACGAGAAGACGCTGTTCGACGGTGTCGAGCCGTACGACCGCGTGGAGCGGGTCTTTACCGGCGGCGGCGAGCCCGAAACGATGCAGGGTGCCGAGGTATCGCCCGGCCTGTTGCCGCTGTTGGGCGTTGCTCCCGAGCGCGGGAGGGTGTTCGCTCCGGACGAGGCCGCGGGCGCGCTCGGGATCATCAGCCACGCGACCTGGCAGACCCGTTTCGGCGGCCGGCCGGATATCCTCGGCCGCACGCTGCGCTTTGCGGATGACGCCCTCACCGTCGTCGGGGTCATGCCCGCGTCGTTCCGGTTTCCCGATGCGGACACCGCCTTCTGGGAGCCGCTCGACGAGCGTCGGCGAGGCGCGTCGGCCGATTGGCGCCGCCGCAACGTCTCGGTCCTGGCTCGTCTCGGGCGGGACGTGTCGTTCGATCAGGCCGACGACCGCGTGGCGGCGCTGGCCCCGCAGTGGAACACGGAGTGGGCCGCGAACGGGTTCACGACGCGGCTGAGGTCGCTGAACCAATTCGCCGGACTCGGCATCGATGCGGGCTTCGGATGGGTGCAGGGGCGGCGGAGCGCGCTGTTCCTGTTGCTCGGGGCGGTCGCGTGCGTCCTGTTGATCGCGAGCGCCAACGCGGCGAACCTGTTTCTTTCGCAGGCGTTGTCACGCACGCGGGAGTTCGCGATCCGCGCCGCCGCGGGGGCCGGCCGACTGCGGCTGGGCCGGCAATTGCTGACGGAGTCGGTGGTGATCTCGGCTCTCGCCGGACTGGCGGGTCTGGCGTTTGCGGGCTGGCTGGTCGGCCTGGTCGCCGCCGCCGTGCCGCCGGAGCTCGGCCGGCGGCTGCTCAACCCGATTGACGTGGACGGACGTGTGGCGAGCTGGGCGGCGCTGAGTGCGCCGCTGGCGGGCGCGGCGGCAACGCTCCCGTTCGCGCTGCGGCTGATCGGCCGCGATCGCGTCCAGCCCCTCCAGGGGCGGGGCCCGGACGCCGCCGCCGGCCACGGCCGGATGTGGGGCGGTCTCATCGCCGTCCAGAGCGCGCTGGCGGTAGTCCTGCTGATCGGGGCGCTGCTGATGGGGCGCTCGCTGTGGACCCTGTTCGCGGTCGATCTCGGGTGGACCGCAGAACACGCCCTCGCGGTCGAGCCTAGATTGTCGGGCGCACGGTACGAGAAGGAAGAGGCGCGCTCCGCTTTCCTCAGCCAACTGGCCGATCTCGTCGCCGCGACGCCGGGCGTGGCGCTTGCCGCTCCCGCCGAGCAGGTGCCCTTCCTGCCCGGCCGGTTCTCGTTCGGTGAGCTGGACGCGGACGGAACCGGTATCGACCGGGCCGTGGTGACCCCCAACTACGTTTCCGGCCGCTATTTCCCGGCCGCCGGTATCCCGATCCTCCAGGGGCGCGGGTTCGACGAGGATGGCGCCGGACGGCATGTCGCCGTGGTGGGTCGGGACCTGGCCGACCGCCTCTGGCCGTCCGGCGCCGCGGTCGGGAAACGCTTTCGCATGCCCGGGATGCGGGGGGTGCCTGCGCTGAACGACGGCGACTGGCTCACCGTGGTCGGCGTGGCCGGCAGCGTATATGTCAACGGCTTCGATCTCGACCGGCCGGACCCGTACGAGATCTACCTTCCCTGGTCGAGTGAGGCGGACATCCAGGGACGGCCGCGGTTCGTGCTCGTACGCACGGTCTCGGGCGCGGATCCGGTCGGGCCGATCAAGCAGCGGGTCTGGCAGCTCGACCCGGAGTTGCCGGTCACGGTGCACGTCATGGACGACGTGGTAGGCGCCGCGCTCGCCGAGCCGCGCTTCTACACGACGCTGCTGGCGGCGTTCGCCGTCCTCGCGATGCTCCTGGCCGGCGCCGGTCTGTATGCTGTGGTGGCGTACGAGACGAGCGCGCGGACGCGGGAGATCGGTGTCCGCGTCGCCCTCGGCGCTACCCGTGGCGCGGTGATCCGACACGTCCTCGGGCGCTCCGTGCTGCAGTCGGTCGCGGGGACCGCACTCGGGCTGTTGAGCGCCGTCGCGCTGACCCGGTTGCTGGCGCCCCTGCTGTACAAGACTGCGCCGACGGACCCGACGATGTTCGCGGCGGCCGCCGTCCTGCTGTCGTCCGCGACAGTAGCCGGCGCCTGGCTGCCTGCCCGGCGGGCGGCGGCGACGGAACCGATGACGGCGCTGCGCGCGGAATAGCGCCGTCGTGGAAAGTTCGGCGCGGTCCGGCCCCGTTCTCGACGACGGGAACGCCCGGTCCGGTTCAGGAGACAGGGGAGGCATGGCCGAGCTGAAGACGAAGCAGAACGACGCGGACGTCGAGGCCTTTCTCGACGGCATCGAGAACGCGAAACGCCGGGAGGATTGCCGCGCCGTCGTCGACCTGATGGCCACGGCTACCGGCGAGCCGCCCGCGATGTGGGGCGACAGCATCATCGGCTTCGGCAGCTACCACTACAAGTACCCGACCGGCCGCGAGGGCGACTGGATGGCGACCGGCGTCTCGCCGCGCAAGCAGAGTCTGACCGTCTACATCATGACCGGCTTCCAGCGGCACGAGGCGCTGATGAAGCGGCTCGGCCGCTACACGACGGGGAAGTCCTGCCTCTACATCAAGAAGCTGGAAGACGTCGACATGGACGTGCTGCGGGAACTCGTCCGGGAGTCCTTCGAGCGGGTGTCGAAGGGGCAGTACGGTTGGTGACGCGCACAGTACCTTTGCCGCACGCGGCCCACGTCATAATCGAAGAGGATTGACGCGGCATCGGAATCGGAGGCGGTGGAGGCATGCTCGGCGACGCAGAACTGATCGACCGGATCGAGGGCGGCGAGAGCGACCGCGTGGAATTCACCGCCTCCACAGCCGACCTCGACAAATTCCGGGAGGCGATCTGTGCGTTCGCCAACGACCTCCCTGGAAACGGAGAACCCGGGCTGCTCTTCATCGGACTGCAGGACGACGGACGCTGTGCCGGTTCGACCATCGACGATCGCTTGCTGCAGACGCTGGGCGGATTGCGGACCGACGGGAAGATCCTGCCGTTTCCCGTCATGGAAGTCGCCAGGAGATCTCCTGGCTTGCCGACCGGGTTGAAATCCTGAGCCCCGGTTCCACGTTCGGGGAAGTCGGTCGCGACAACTTCGGACGGGGAGCGACCTCCTACCGTAACCTCACGATCGCGGAAGCCATGAAGAACATGAGCTTCATGCAGCGCTTCGGAATCGGCATCGAGACGGCGCGCAGGACGTTGGCGGAGAACGGCAATCCACCGCCCGAGTTCGACGTGCAGGCAATCTCGGTGCGATCAACCGGGCCGCACTGGTCGCCAGCGATTACGTGGTCATCCCGTTGGCTCCCGACATGTTCTCCTTGCAGGGATTGAGAAATGTCGGACCGACCCTCCGGGATTGGCGTCGCGCCTGGCACGAGCGTGCCGGAAGGAAACCGCAGGAGCTGGACATTGATCTGCCATCGGGCGACATGAAACCGCTGGGTTACGTCATCATGCGGCATTCCGTTCGACTATGGAATCCCGTGCAGGCCTATGGTCGGTGGATCGACAAGATTCCGTCGGAGTACTCGACTGCTGTACTGGGAAGCGATCCGCCCACTCTGCCGGAAGGTGAGGATCCGAACTGTCTGGCACACTTGAAGGACTACCGCTCACTCATGCCAATGGCGCAGGAGGCGAAACGCCCCATGTTCCTGCTGAAGCCCGCCGACGGCGCTATCGGCGCGCATCAACGGGCAGTCCGTGACTGTTACACGGACTTTGGCCTCCTCGCTGTGGAGCTGTGCAGACGTCTCGATGGCGGCTGTTGACGTTCGCCGGTCCCGGCCGCCGCTCTTGTCACTCCGGCAACGTGAGCTCCCTAATTCTCGTAAGCAGCTGTAAACAAGCGACTTCCTGCATATGCTTCCGTTCTCGTTCCCCCGTTGATTACCACTTCCTGGACCGGAATCCACCGGACGGTCCGGGCCCTTCTCGGAGTTCTCGGAGTCTCGGATTCTCGGATCCGCGGACCGTTCAGGCATTCACCCCGAGCGCGCGCACGTCGCGAACGAGTACTGCGAGCAGGAGGACCAGCGGGATCGTCGCGGCGTTCAGCACCACGTACTCGACGGGGTGCCGGGCCCAGGCCCCGGTGGCGACCACCGTGTAGTCGGCCGCTGGCGTGGTTCGTCTCGTCAGGGCCCGCCTCGCCGGCGCCGCGGCCGGCAGGGGTCGATTCCGGCACCCGCTTTCGAGCGCCCAGATTCCAGCCGTTCGTGATCGCCGCCTTCGACC
>CBDCSG010000005.1:0-359702 GCA_965221525.1 Acidimicrobiales bacterium
GAGCCGCCCGAGGTCCTCGACAAGTACACCCTCCGGTTCACCTCCTCCGAGGCGAGCCCGATGGTGATGGAGCACTTCTACATGACCTCCTCGGCGATCATCGACCCGAAGGTCATCGAGAAGTACGCCACCGAGGACGACCCGTGGGCGATGGAGCACCTCTCTCGCAACGTCGAGAACGCCAGCGGCCCGTTCCGCCTCGTCAGCCGTGTTGCCGACCAGGAGGTCGTGTTCGAGGCACGCGAGAACTACTCCTTCGAGCCGCAGGCCTACGACAAGATCATCTGGAAGATCATCCCGTCCAACGCCGAGCGCGTGCAGCTGCTGAAGGCGGGCGTCATCGACGTGGCCATCGCCCTGGGCACCGAGGACTTCGCCGCCCTCGAGGGCGCCGAAGGCGTGAACGTGGAGCGGTTCCCGTCCAAGAACCTGGCCTACATGGGCCTGGGCAACAGGATCGCCCCGTTCGACGACAAGACCGTGCGCCAGGCCGTGTCCTACGCCGTGGACTACGACGACATCCTGAACAACGTCTACAAGGGCGAGGCCCAGCGCCTCTACGGTCCCATCGCCCCCGGCTCGTACTCCAGCCTGGGCGACAGCATCGGCTACCGGCGTGACCTCGCCAAGGCACAGGAGTTGCTGGATTCCAGCAGCTACGACGGATCCACCGTGGTGCTGTCGATCGACGCGGCCAAGGGCGAGCACGAACTCATCGCCGTGCGCATCCAGGCGCACCTCGCCGAGATCGGCATGGACGTGGAGATCGAGAAGCTGCCCTCGCCGGTCTACGCCGAGCGCAAGGTTGGCGAGAACCGGATGCAGATGTTCATCGACGAGGGTCTGCCCTGGATCGACGATCCCAACTACACCCTGTCGGTGTTCATGCTGTCCGGCGTGTTCGGCAACTACGCCCAGTACGAGAACGAGCGCGTCGACCAGATCATCAACGAGGGCTGGGGCATCCTGGACCGCGAGGAGCGCGCCCGGACCTTCGAGGAGGCCCAGCGCATCATCGTGGACGACGCCCCGTGGGTGTTCCTGGCACTGCCCGACTACAAGATCGCCATGCGCGACACGGTCGAGGGCTTCGTGCTGTACCCCAACGCCATCCCACGCCTCGCCGGCCTGAGACCGGCCGGGTAAGCCACTGACGTCGGGAGCGAGCAGACGCCCGCCCTCGATGTGACAACCGGACCGGCGCCCCGTCCGGCCCGTAAGGGCCCGGGCCGGGCGCCGGCTCCGTTCTGCCGCTCCCACGAGGACCGCATGAGACTGCTCAGCGACCTGTCCTGGCCGCGGTTCGCGGCCGAGCAGTGCCGGCCGGCGCGGCGCCTCGCCGGATCAGCGGCGGCGGAGGATGCCGCGGCGCTTCGGTGGCTCGACCGGGGCGGGCGCGGGCGGCTGGGACTGTGCCGCTGCCAGCGCCTCGGCGGGGCTGAAGGGTGGGGCGCTGGTGGACTCGACGGGTTCGGGCAGTTGCGAAACCACGCCCGTCGCGCCGGGGACGCGCTGGAGCACCACAGCCTCGATGCCCGCCGTGAGGGTGACCATCGACAGCGGGCAGGTGCGGCAGGCGCCGATCATCTCGATCTCCACGACGCCGTCGTCGCTGACACCGATGAGCGTCAGATCACCGCCATCGGACTGCAGCGCCGGGCGCACGAAGTCGAGCACCTCGGCGAGCAGGGCCATATCGACGGGCGGCGCCGGCGATGAACCGGTGTTGGAGGCGTCTGCCACGGCTACGAGTGTGCCAGGCGATCGGCCGCCGGCACACGCTGGATCGCCCGACGATGGGTTCCGGCCTTCGCCCGAACGGCGGGAGGAGGGGTTTGCGGTCTCACGCAGACCCGGTCTAGAACACTTCGATCCAGGTGCCGGCGCCGGCTTCCAGGGCCAGGTCGTAGACCAGCGCGGCGCAGGCGGCGTCGAGGGCGGGCATGCCCATGTGGGTCATGATCGTGCGCTCGCCGGCTGATTCGCGCCCCGGGCGCCGACCCTGGAGGATCTCCGTGGCGATGTCGGCGTGGATGTCGTCGCCGGAGAGTTGGCCGTGCGCCAGCCCGCCGATGCGGCCGACCTCGTCACCGGTGATCCACTCCAGGTCGCGGCCGTACCAGCCCACGACCCACTTGTCGAAGGCGCGGGCGCAGGCCGCGTCGACGTCCCGGAACCCGGTGGCGGCACAGACGTGTGCCCCTGACGGGACCCACGGCTCCATGAGCACCGGCCGCGGGGCCGTGGTGACCACGCAGGTGATGTCGGCGTCCGCGGCGGCCGCCTCGACCGTCGGCGCCACGGTGGCCTCGATGCCGAGCCTCTCGGAGATCTCGGCGGCGAAGCTCGCCGCAGCGGCCTCGTGGATGTCGAACAGCGCCACGTGCGAGACGTCGAACAACTCGGCGAGCAGCCACAGATGGGTGCGCCCCTCGTTGCCGCAGCCGATGATCGCCAGCCGGCTGCTGTCGGGACGGGCCAGGAACCTGGCGCCGACCGCGGCGTGGCCGCCGGTGCGCATGTTGGTGACCGACGTGCCGTCCACGAGCGCGAGGGGCATGCCCGTGTCGGTGTCGGTCACGAGGTCCAGGGCTGAGATGGCCGGCAGGTCGCGGAGCGGATTGCGGGACCAGCTGCTGAGCCACTTCAGCGCCGCCCGTTCGAGGGGGCGAATGTGCGCCGGGAAGGCCTGCACGACGCCGTAGCCGAAGGGGGGTTCGGGTCCCGGAGCAGTTCGGTCGTGCACCCAGAGGTTCACGGGGTTGGTCTGGTCCACCTCGCCGGCGCCAACCCAGGCGAACGTGTCGAGGACGCGCTGCAGGGTTGCCGCCGGCGTGAGCAGCTCCTCCACCTCGCGCCGGGAGACCACCAGGATCTCCCCCGGGCCACGCTCGGTTGCGCTCACAGGTCTGCTTCCATCTCCACGAGGGTCGCGGCGGCGGCGCGCACCCGCTCGGTCGCGGCCGCCGGCAGCGGACCGTACGGCTTGCGCGGCAGTCCGGGCCGGGCGCCGCCGAGTTCGGAAATGGCCTTCAAGTAGCCGTACTCGTAGCTCAGCATCAGCGGCATGTCGGGTTGGCGGATCGACGCAGAGAGCCGCTGGAGGGCCTCGTAGGCGCGCCGAACCCACGGATCGGCGTGGTTTCCCTTGCGGCACTCGTCGATGAACCGGGTGGCGGTCCGCATGCCGGCCCAGCAGAAGATCCCGGTGGCGCCAACGGCCCCGAGCCTCGAGGCGTGGAAGAAGGCCGGATCGTTGCCGGTGAACACGTTCACGCGGTCGCCGATCGTCAGCAGCACCTGATCGAGATGCGGCAGGGCCATGTTGGATTCCTTGATGGCCTTGATGTTGGGGGCCTCGAGGAGCTGCTCCCACATGCTCACCGAGATGTTCACCGCGTTCAGCGGCGAGTAGTTGTAGAGCATCAGCGCCATGTCCCCATCCAGCGACCCGGCCACCGCCGTGAAGAAGCTCACGGCCCATTCCGGGGTGACCGGTAAGGCGTACGGCGCGGCGAGCATCGAGCCGTCCGCACCGGTGGCCTCCGCGAAGCGCGCCCGGCGGATGGCCTCCTGCTGGTAGGTGGCGGTGGAGCCCACGACGACCGCCAGACCGCCCTCGTGGCCGGCGGCGACCGCTGTCTCGCAGACCGCATCGAACTCGCGCGGCGAGACGTTGGTCATCTGGCCCATCGAGCCGAACACGATGCAGCCCGGCGCACCCGAGGCGGCGACGAGCCCGACGCTGTGGCGCACACCGTCCAGATCGATCTCCTCGTTGCCATCGAGGCTGAGCGGGATGAGCGGCAGCAGCCCCTCGAGCGGCTTGCGGACGAAGTCAGGCATCTTGTCCCTCCGAGATGAGGCGTCGGTAGATCTTGCGGAGTTCGTCGCAGCGGCGCCGGAGATCGTCGAACTCCACGGCTTCGCAGCGGTAGCCCAGATTCTCCATGGCGGCTCGGCTCTCGGTGGTGTAGACCACCGTGCCGTCGCCGGCGATGTCCTGGATTCCGTCGAAGCGAGCCGCGCGGTCGTTGATCGCAATCGCCGCCGCCTCGTCGATATCGGGAGGCAACCGCAACTCGACCGTGCCGGAGCCGACCACCGCGGGATACCCGCCCGGGAGCCCCATCGGCGCACTCACGTGTGTCTCGAGCGGTTCGGCGCCCGCCAACGCGAGGGCGTTCTTCACGGCGGAGCCGGCGAAAACCGAATTCGGCACGTTGCCGTGCCAGCTGATCGCTTCCGGCCATGTCGACAGCGCTGCGGTCAGATCCACCTCGCCGGTGGCATCGGCGCCGGCGATGGTCAGCCGGAAGTGGTGCGGCACCACCGTGCCGCGGGTCAGCAACGCGTGCGAGCCGACGAGTGAGACGTCGATCTCGGCCGCGGGGCGCCCGGTGGTGGCCATCACGTAGCGCAGCACGCGTGCAGCACACACTTCCAGATTTCCTGCCCCGGTGGAGGGGCCGTGGCCGAAGTGCCGCCACAGCGCCACGTTGACGACGTCGGGAAACGAGGCGTTCACGACGTGCGTCTCGACGCCGGCGAGCTCGACGGCACGTGTCAGCTGCGCGGCGGGCCAGAGGTGCCACGGCAGCCACATCCCGAACGTCGCGGCCCTGACCTCGGCGCGAAGGGCCGGAGCGATGTCCGCGCCGTTCAGCAACCGGGGCGACTGCACGGTGGCGGAGTGGACGATGGCATCGGGTTGGACCTCCGCCAGCAACCGCGCCATCTCCCCCTCGTCGGCCAGGTCGACCTGATGATGCTCGAAGTTCTTCGTGTGGCCTTCGATGGCGGAGCCCAGCATGGCGATGGTGGTCCATGACGGCCCCCGCCAGGGGCTCCGTTTCACGGTGACGATGCGGTCGACGCCCGGCGCGCGGGCCAGGAGCTCCAGAGCCCAGCCGCCGAGCTCGCCGACGCCGGATACCAGCACGGTGGTCATGGGTGGCGGCCCCTCCGGTCTGTCAGGCGGCATCGGTGCACGAGTGGTGTTCTTACCACGCCGGAGGCCGAATGCGCCCCTTCGATTGGAATCGACCGCCAAGTCGGCGCATCGAATCCACTCGATGGCACCCGGCACACTGACCGGCGGCAAGCGCACCCGCCGTACACTGACCGCCGCCGGAACGCCCGGAGCGCCCGAGAGGAGACACATCCCATGAACGCCGCCGCCCAACCGCTGAGCGACAAGGCCATCGCCCGCGCCAAGGACAAGACCTTCGCCGTCCTATCGACCCTGCTGCCGGACGGACAGCCGCAGAACCACGTCATGTGGGTGGACACCGATGGCACCAACCTCATCATGAACACCGAGGTCCACCGCCGGAAGTACCGCAACGTGGCGGCCGACCCGCGGGTCACCATCCTGCTGCCGGACAACGAGAACCCCTACATCTTCAGCGAGGTGCGGGGCCGGGTCACCTCGGAGATCCGCGGCCCGCAGGCCCGGGAGAACATCGAGGAACTGGCCCAGAAGTACATGGGCACCGCCTACCCGGCTCCGATCCAGTCCGAGCGGGTCATCCTGATCATCACCCCCGAACGGGTCTACGACCACGAGCGCCCCTGAGGCTCCAACCCGATCACCACAATCCCAGGAAGTGAGGGAACCGCCATGCAGGTATCTCTAGTGACAGGAGCAGCCAGCGGGATCGGGGCGGCGACAGCCCGACGGCTTGCAGCCCGCGGCGACGCGGTCGTGTGCGCCGACCTCGACGGTGACGGGGCCGCGGCAACCGCCGCCGACCTCCCCCACGCGATGGCGTTCGCACTCGACGTGACCGACGAGGCCGCCACCGACGCCATGGTGGAGGCCACCCTCGACCGCTTCGGCGACGTGCACCATGCCGTGGCATGTGCCGGCATGGAATTGCACGGGCACAGCCTCGACTTCAGTGTCGCGGACTTCCGCAGGACCGTCGACGTGAACCTCACCGGCTGCTTCCTCACCGCCCAGTACACGGCACGGGCGATGCGCGACAAGGGTCACGGCGGCTCGATCGTGCTGATCGGCTCGATCAACTCGAAGATCGCGCTGCCCAACTTCGCCGCCTATGTGAGTTCCAAGGGCGGCGTCCTCATGCTCGGCAAGGGGCTGGCGCTGGACTTCGCGGCCCACGACATCAGGGTCAACGTGATCGGCCCGGGCGTCATCAACACCCCCATGAGCGCCAACAGCATCGCCGACCCGGAGCGGGGGGCCATGCTGATGGGCAAGACGCCGCTGCGCCGACCCGGCGAGCCCACCGAGATCGCCGAGGTGGCCGCCTTCCTGACATCCGACGCCGCCTCGTTCATGACCGGCGCCTACGTCCCCGTCGACGGGGGCTGGCTGGCCGGCTAGCCCCGCTCCACCAACTCAGCGCCCGATGCGACGGCGCGCCCTGCTCGCCGCGGCGGCGCTCGCCGCGCTGGCGGGAGGTGTCGCCGTGACCGCGCCCGCCGCCGGCCAGGAGACCGCCGAGAGTGCCGTCGTGCGGATCGTCGCCCGCAAGCTGGAGGGCGGCCGCATCGAATTCGGACTCCAGCAACGCCGAACCGACAACACCTGGGGCGACCGCCAACTACCCAGCCGACGCTTCTTCCCCACCACCGCCCAAGTCGACCAATGGCTCGCCAGCTCGCCACTCACCCTGCCGGTCGGCGAGGTACGGATCGTGGCCCGCAAGCTGGAGGGCGGCCGCATCGAATTCGGACTCCAGCAACGCCGAACCGACAACACCTGGGGCGACCGCCAACTGCCCAGCCGACGCTTCTTCCCCACCACCGCCCAAGTCGACCAATGGCTCGCCAGCTCCCCTCTCACGCTCTCAGCCGGTGATCCCGCCGCCGAGACCTCCGACCCCGTGGCGGCGGCCCCCGATCCGGTTCCCCGACTCGCCGACATCTCCTCCGGAGGCCGCCACGCGTGCACCCTCGATGCCGACGGCACCATCGATTGCTGGGGCAACAACCGTGGCGGCCAGGCGGACCCGCCCGCCGGGCGGTACACCCGTCTTGACGGCGGCGTCGGCCACTCGTGCGCCCTGGCGACCGACGGCACCATCGATTGCTGGGGCAACAACGAGCGCGGCCAGACGGACGCGCCCGCCGGGCAGTACACCGCCATCGTCGCCGGCGGCGGCCACTCATGCGCCCTGAGGACCGGCGGCACCATCACCTGCTGGGGGGCCGACGGCGAGGGGCAGGCGGACCCGCCCACCGGGCGGTTCACCGCCATCGCCGCCGGTTTCGGCCACACCTGCGCCCTGGACGCCGACGGCACCATCACCTGCTGGGGCGACAGCTCCCAGGGGCAGACAGGCGCCCCCGAGGGCCAATTCAGCGCCATCGCAGCCGGCGGCGGCCACACCTGCACCCTGGACGCCGGCGGCACCATCACCTGCTGGGGCAACAACGCCTCGGGCCAGACGGACGCCCCCTCCGGGCGCTACACCGCCATCGCCACCGGCGGCGGCCACTCGTGCGCGCTGGGGACCGACGGAACCATCAACTGCTGGGGCAACGACGATGCCGGCCAGGCGACCGCACCCAGCGGGCATTACCGCGCCGTCACAGCCGGCTGGAGTCACTCGTGCGCGCTGGGGACCGGCGACTCAATCAGCTGCTGGGGCAACGTGAGCGCCCCGGGGTCGGAGTCCTAGCCACCGCCGCCCGAGCCGGCGTGACCGGCACTGGGAGCCGTCAGTCGATCGCGACGTCGACGATCTGGCGCTTGCCCCCGGTGCCCCCGGCCGCGATGGCCGCCAGAGCATCCGGTACGCCTTCCAGCGACACGGTGGGACCGATCAGAGGCCGGAGATCCAGGCGGCCGGACTCGTAGAGGGCGTTGCCCAGCAGGAAGTCGGCTCGGGTGTAGCCGAAAGTGGCCATGACGGTGAGTTCGCGCTTGATGAAGTCGAAGAGGAAGTCGTCGAAGTTCAGTGACGCGCTGCCGTGCACGATGCCCATCAGCAGCACCGTCCCGTCGGGTCGGGCCGTGCGCAGCATGGTGTCCACGCTGGCGGGATGCCCGGACGCCTCGAACGCGAGGTCGGCGCCGTGGGGGGCCCCGAGGGCGTCACGCAGCGCGCCCGCCGAGTCGCTCGGCGACATTCCCGACACGTCGACGGTGGCATCCACCCAGGGCTCCACCGCCGCGAGGTGGTCGGCGACCACGTCGGCCGCCACGATCGTGGTGGCACCCATCGCTCGGGCCACCTGGCAGACCGTGAAGCCGATGCTGCCGATGCCCGAGACGACCATCCGCGTGCCGGCGCCGGCGCCCGAGCGGCGCATCCCGTGCACGGTGGCGGGAACGGCGGAACTCAGCATCACCGCCTCATCGAGGCGCACGTCCGGCGAGAGCGGGAACACGTTCGACTCGGGCACGACCACGTAGTCGGCGAAGCCGCCGTCGACGTCGATCCCCAGGTGCCGCATCCACGGGCAGATGCTCTCGCTGCCGCGCACGCACCACTCGCAGACACCGCAACCGATGACCGCGTCGGCGACAACCAGCGAACCCGGCGGCGGCGTGGCCGGCGAGTCGGCCTCGACGATCTCACCGACGATCTCGTGGCCGAGGATCCGCGGCAGGCCTGCGGTGTCGATCATGCCGACGGCCATCTGCTGGTGGAACAGCCCGAGCGCCGAGGCACGCACCCTCACCAGCGTCCAGTTCTCGGGGCGATGCGGAACAGCGATGTCGGCCATCTCCAGTTGGTTCTCACCGAGCATCAACAAGGCGCGCATGGTCATCGATCCGCGCTCAGTGGCTCAGACAATCGAGGGAGGGGGCCGGGGAGCCGATTTGCGACGCCTTGCGCCCGCGCCGAAGGAGCAAACGGCACCCCGGCCCCCGACCGGACCGCCGACGGATGACCGGACACGGAAAGGAGGCTCAGTCCAGGACGTCTTCGCTGTCGAGCTCCCAGACCAACTCGCTGTAGTGGTCGCCCGCGGGCACCCAGCGCTTGCGGGAGTAGCGAATGTTGGGGTTGTAGTTGAGGGCGATGTGCTCGTCGAGATCGCAGAAGTTGGAGGAGTACTCCACGTCGGGAGCGTTGTCGCGCAGGTAGTCGCCGATGGGGCAGTTGAGGCGCAGGACGTACTTGGCCATGTTGCCGTCGTCCTCGAAGTAGCGCTCGGTGTCGAGTTTCGGCGACCAGGCGAAGTAGCTCCAGAACTCCTTGAAGAAGTTGTTGAGGCTGAGCTTGTCGCCCTTGGCGCGCGACCGCTCGGCCATCTGCGTGCCCATCTGCACACCCTGGCGCTCGCGGGCGCGCGACACGGCCGCCCGGCCCTCCTCCTTGCCGAGTTCGACCTCCATCGCATCGGCCAGGACGGAGAAGATCCGCGTCTTGGCGTGGAACTCGTTCTCGTTGGCGTCCCAACCCTGCTGGATCGGGTCGTCGGCTGCAATCTCGTAGTACCGCTCGAGGTAGCGGCGCTGACCGTCGTGGTCGACCTTGCCGCCCTGCTTGGTGCGCGCCAACCGGTCGGCGGGGCCGTCGTCGATGGAGTCTGCGAGCTCCTTCAGTTCGGGGTAAGCAATCTCGATGTTCTGGTACTCGACCATTCCACTCGCTCCTCGTTGACTACCGGCGCAGCGCGCCCTATCGGATTCCTGGCTGATGACCGCGGAGCATTCTACGCCCGGCGCGGCCGGCGACCTGCCGTCGGTGGGTCTATGTGAAGGTTTCTCCGGGCTGGAAGAGCTCCAGGATCAAGCCGCCGACCTCGCGGGTCTCGAAGTAGGCGAAGCGACCGCCGTCGGAGACCTCGCCGTAGGAGATCACCTCGTGCCCGAGGGCCTCGAGATCGGCGATGTCCCGGTCGATGTCGTCGGTGTAGGCGCAGAGGTGCACGACCCCCTCACCGTGACGCTTGAGGAACTCGGCCTGGATGCCCACCCCCGCCACCGGCTGGAGCAACTCGAACTCGATGTCGCCCATCTGGGTGATGAGTCCGGTGACCTCCACGTCGGGAGCGTCCTTGCCGTAGATCCGCCGCACGAGCGTGTGGGCCGACGGCCCCTCTTCGAACGGCCCGATGCCCAGACGCTCGTAGAAGGCGGCCGCCTTGGTGATGTCGCGCACGACGACGCCGATCTGGTAGGTCCGCGACCAGAGATCGGGTCGGATGCCTGCGGCTGCGGGCTCGGCATTGGACTCTGCGGACATGAGCGCCTCCCTCGGGACTATCGGACCGGGTGACTATACGGGCGGACCTGCCGTCATGGGCGCCGGGCGACGCAGTCGATCTGCACCTTGGCGCCCTTCCACAGGAAGGCAACGCCGAAGCTGGTGCGGGCCGGGTACGGCACGGGAAACCGCTCGCCGTAGATGCGGTTCATGGAATCGAGGTCGTCCTCGTCGATGAACTGCACGCAGGTCTGCACGACGTCGGCCAGGCTGCAGCCCACCTCGCTGAGGATCTCTGCGAGGTTTGTGATGGCCTGGTGGAACTCGGGCTCGAAGCCGCCGGTGACGAAGTCGCCGCTGGCCGGGTCGCGCCCGATCTGCCCGGTCACCCAGACGTGGTCCCCGTCGATCCTGACGTGCGGGTACGGCCCCCGCGGCTCGGGCGCCGCCTCGGTGGTCACGGTGCTGTCTGACATGAGGGTTCCTTTCGGACGATCGGGGTGTCGGAGTTCCGTGGGGCCGCGGTCATGTCAGCCAGCCGCCGTCGACGACCAGTACGTGGCCGGTCACGTAGGAGGCGTCGGCGGAGCTGAGAAAGTCCACCGCGGCGGCGATGTCGGTGACGTCGCCGAGGCGCCCGAGGGGGATGCGTTCGGCCGCCTGGGCCTCCAGCACTCCGGGGTCATCGAGCACCGAGCGGGTGAGATCCGTGTCCACCGTGCCGGGTGCCACGGCGTTCACCCTGATGCGCAGCGGGGCCAGCTCGCGGGCGGCGGCGATGGTGAGCATCCGCACCGCGCCCTTGGAGGTGTCGTAGGGCACCATGGGTGTGGTCGAGGCGGTGAACGCCGATGTCGAAGCGGTGTTCACGATGCAGCCGCCACGGGGACCCATGGCACGGGCCGCCGCCTGGATGCCGAAGAACACCCCCCGCAGGTTGATCGACATGAGGTCGTCGAACTCCCCCGGCGTGACGTCGACCAGCGGACGGATCCACCCGACGCCGGCGTTGTTGACCATCGTGGCCAATGGAGCCACCGCTTCGACGCTCGCCACGGCGGCCGCCAGCGACTCGGGGTTCCGGACGTCGACCTCCACGCCGTGGACCGCCAGGCCGGCCGCCGACAGCTCCCCGGCCGTCTCGGTCGCCGTGGAGCCCAGGTCGCCGATGAACACCGTGTCGCCGCGGCGCGCCAACCGCTCGGCGATGGCCCGCCCGATACCGCGCGCCCCGCCCGTCACGAGCGCGCCGGGGCCCGGCTGTGTCATGGTCGCGACCGTCGCCCTAGTCGTTGGCGACGAGGTCGGTGGAGTACTCGTTGAGCTTCACCCCGCCATTGGGAGTACAGACCACGATGTCCTCCACCCGGACGCCCACCCGGCCGGGCCAGAACACCGAGGGCTCGATCGTGAACGTCATCCCCGCCTCCAGCGGTGTGTTGTCCTCGGGGGAGATGAACGGCTCCTCGTGGACGTCGAGGCCGATGCAGTGGCCGGTGCGGTGCCGGAACCAATCGCCGTAGCCCGCGTCCACGATCACCTGCCGGGTGGCCCGGTGCACGGCCGCGGCGGTCACGCCGGGACGCACCGCGTCGATGCCGGCCTGCTGGGCCGCCATGACGACCTCGTAGACCCGCCGGTACTCCGCGTTGGGGTCGCCGATGTGGATGGTGCGGCCGAAGTCGGAGCAGTAGCCCTCGACCACGGCGCCGAAGTCGAAGGAGATACCGCTGTCGCCGCGCAGCGCCTGCTGGGAGATCCGCACGTTGGCGTCACGGTCGTCAGCGGGACCCATCGCCCAGACGGCCGTGTCGAACGACCACGTCCGCGCCCCGAGACGCAGCAGGTGGTAGTTGACCTCCTCGCCGAGCTCGAGTTCCGTGACGCCGGCGCGCACGTGACCGGTCACCTCGGCCATCGCTTCGTCGGCCATGCCGCAGGCCCGCTTCATCAGCGCCAACTCCTGCGGCGTCTTGATGCGGCGCATCCGGTTCGCCAGGCGGCTCCCGTCGACGAACTCCGCTCCCGGGAACGCCGCCATCAGCCGCATCATCGCCGAGCCCCAGGTCCGGGCGCCGACGGCGACGCGCCGGGCGGGGGCGAGGGAGGCCGCGGCCCGGGCGAAGAGGGCTTCGCCGTCGTCCATCTCGTCCACGCTGATGACCTCGCCGGGCACCCCGGCGGGCAGGTCGAACTCCACGAAGTTCCGCGGCAGGATGAATACCGGGTCGCGGCCACGGCCGATGAACGCCCCTGCCACCCAGCCGTGGGTGTAGTTCACGTCGCCGAACGTCGGCACGCGACGCTCCAGCCCCGTGAGGTACTCCAGATCGCCCCCCACAGGGAGCCACGCCAGATCCACCCCCGCGCCCTCGAGGATGGCGCCGAAGTCCGCGCGGCGGGCGGCGTAGTCGAAAGTGGTCTCCGTTGTCATCGCGGCTCTCCGATCATTCCTGGGCATGCGACGGCGTCACCGTGATCGCCGCCGCAGGATGGATTCCGACGGGCGCGGAAAGACGAACTCGGCAGGGTGTGGAACGGCAGGTAGGGATCACGCTGGTCAGGCGGTGAGACCGGAGGCCAACTCACCGGCGACGGGGCGGCCGTGGGTGACCACGAGACGCGGGCGGCGCAGGACACCCAGCGAGTCCATGGGATTCCCGTCCAGCAGTATCAGATCGGCTGCGGCTCCCGGAACCGCTGCGGAGGCCCCGCCGAGCCCGTTCAGCTCGCGGCCGCCGACGGAGGCGGCGTGCAGCACCGAGCGCCGGTCCATGCCCGCCCGTTCCAGCATCTCGAGCTCGCGGTGCAGCCGCACGCCGATGGGATTCAGGTCGGCGCCGGTGGCGATACGCACGCCGGCGGCGATGCACATCTTCAGCGCCTCGGCATGGCTGGGCAGAACCTCCCGGGAGCGCTCGGCGGCATGCTTCGGCCAGTTCTCGGCCTCGATGTACTCCTGATCGTGCGTGACTCCCACCGTGGGCACCAGCCACGTGCCGTTGGCGGCCATCACCGTGGCGGCCTCCTCGTTCAGCATGTAGCCGTGCTCAACCGACCGGCCGCCGCGTGCGGAGAAGGCGATCGCCGGCTCGGGGCCACCGCAGTGCGCCGCCACCGGGATGCCCCGCAGGTTGGCCACCTCCATGACCGCGTCCAACTCGGCGTCGGTGAACTGCCCTCCGTCGCAGGTCTCGTGCGGGCTGTAGAGGCCGCCGGTGAGCATGATCTTGATCCACTGGGCGCCGCGCTCCAGCTGCCGGCGCACCGCCCGGGCCATGTCGTCGGGACCGTCGCAGACCAACTCCAACTCCATGCGCGTGTAGTGCCGCGGGAAGCAGGTGCCGTGGCCGGCGGTCGTGCGGATGGCGCGACCCACGCCGGTGACGCGCGGGCCGGGTGACGTCCCGGCCGCATAGGCCCGGCCCCATGCCAGGTCCAACTCGTCGCCCTCGGCCAGGCAGCGCACGCCGGTGACACCCGCCGCCACCGCACCGGCGAAGTTCTCCCCGGCGCGGATGGTGCGGTCCGGGAGGCCCTCGAAGAAGCCCACGCCCGCGTTGTCGTACATGAGGCCGCCGGGATGGGAGTGACAGTCCCACAGGCCGTACATGGCGGTCAGCCCTGAGGCGTCGGTCGTCGGCGCCTCGCGCCCGTCGTCCCGCTCGATCACCCCGCCGTCGACCAGCAGGTCGCAGCGGGCCGACTCGCCGGTGGCGACGTCGAGCCAGGAGGCGCCCCGCATCCGCAGCGGGCCGGCGGGGACGCTCATGACCCGTTCCCCGCAGTGCCGTTGCCCGCCCCGTTACCGCGATCCATCTGCGTCGAGGTGGACGCCGGGGCGGGGGGGCCGTTGCCCGCCCCGTCGCCGAGGTCGACGTCCAGCCCCGGCGGCGCGACCGTGGTGTAGCCCTCGATGAGGTCGCGGCGGAGGTCCTCGGGGTTCCGCTCGGCGGGGTCGCCGTAGCCGCCGCCGCCGCCGGTGACGACCCGCAGGCGGCTGCCGGCGGGAGCCGGGAAGCGATTCACCTTCATCACCGAGGTGGACTCCCCGTCGACGGTGATCACGGCCTCGGTGGTGCCGCCCGGCTCGCCGCCGAACAGCCCCCAGGCGCGCGTCGTCGTGCGCTCGAACCACGTGGAGAGCGTCACCCCGTCGGCGAGCACCTCGTACTCACGCACCACGCCGAGGCCGCCGCGCCAGCGGCCACGCCCGCCGGAGTCGGGGGAGACGCCATACTGGTGCACCCTGATGGGGTAGCGGGACTCGAGCACCTCTACAGGGATGTTCTTCAGGTCGCCGCCGCCGTAGTTGATCATCCCGTTGGTGCCGTCGCCGCCGGACCAGGCGCCCCAACCCACCGCCGTGGCCTCACCCGTTACGAACGGATCACCCGTCTCGGGGTCCTTGCCGACGAAGAGCACGTTCATCGGATCGGCAGGCTGGGCGGCGACCACCTTCTCGGGCATGCCCGCCGCCAGGGCGCTGATGAACAGATCGATCATCAGCCCCAGATGCGGGAAGTAGTACTGGCAAGCCGTCGGCTCCCTGGCGTCGAAGATCGAAGCCTCCGGCGCCAGCACCCGCAGGTTCCGGAACGTGCCGCCCGTGACCGGAACCTCCGGATTGATGAGGAGCTTGTAGGCCAGGCAGGCGGCGGCAACCGTCTGGGCGAAGCCGCAGTTCATACAGCCCGGTGTCTGCGGCGAGGACCCGTCCAGATCCAGAACCATCTCATCACCCTCGACGGTCACGGTGGCCCGCACATATACCGGACCGCCGCCCGGACCCCAGCTGTCCATCTGACCCTCGGTCACGAAGGTGCCGTCGGCGATCGCGGCCACGGCCTCGCGGTCGAGGCGCTCGCACTGCTCGAACACCTCCGCGGCCGCCGCCTCCACCGTCGAGCGGCCGAACCGGTCCATCAACTCTCCGAGTTGCCGCTCGCCGGTGCGGCAGGCGGCGATCTGCGCGTGCAGATCACCCCAGATCGAGCGGGGCAGGCGGCTGTTGCGGGTGATGAACTCCAGCACACCCTGCTCGGGCCGGCCCTCCCGGTACAGGTGGGTGGGGCCCAGCCGGTAGCCCTCCTCGTAGATCGACGTGGCGTCGTTCGTCTGGCTGGGATCCTTGGCGCCGATGTCCATCCAATGCGCCTTCGTGGCGCCGAATCCCACGAGGTCGCCGCCGTAGAAGATCGGCGAGAAAACGCTGACGTCGTTGAGGTGGCTGCCGACGAGATAGCTGTCGTTCACGGCATAGACATCGCCGGGCTTGTAGACGTCCAGCCCGCCGAAGTGCTCGGTCGTGGCGTTGATCGCCGCTTCCAGGCTTCCCAGGAAGATGGGCAGTCCCGGAGCCTGGCCCAGCAACTCGGCGTTCTGGTTGAACAGCCCCACCGAGCAGTCCTTCATCTCGTAGATGATCGGCGTGTACGCCGACCGCGCCAGGTTGTTGTTCATCTGCGAGGCGATCGAGATGAAGGCGTTGCGGATCACCTCGGTGGTGACCGGATCGACCTGTGGCATCGGATGCTCCTTGGCTCTCAGTCGTTGGCAGGAAGGCCGATTTCGACGGGCTGCTCGATTGCCCGCCAGCATCGCACGAGATGCCCGGCCTCGGTCTCCCGGAGGGGTTGCGGCTCCTCGCAGCGCTCGACCGCGAACGGGCAGCGCAGCGTCAGGCGGCAGCCCGGCCGCTTGGTCGCCTCCTCGCTGATCTCGCCGACGAGCCGGACCGGCTCGCCGCGGCGCGGCGGCTCGTCCAACTCGGCGGCGTCCAGCAGGCCCCGCGTGTAGGGATGCCGGGCATTGGCGTAGACCTGATCCCGTGAACCCACTTCCACGAACTGCCCCAGGTACATCACCGCCACCCGGTCGGCCATGGCGTAGACCACCCGGAGGTCATGGGCAACGAGGAGGTAGGCCAGGTCGTTCTGCTCCTGCAGGTCCAGCAGCAGGTTGACGATCTGACCGCGGATGGACACGTCGAGCGACGACGTGGGCTCGTCGAGGAACAGCAACTCCGGCTCGGGAAGCAGGGAGCGGGCGATGCTGAGACGCTGCAGCTGCCCGCCGCTGACCTGCGACGGCCGGCGGTTCGCGATCTCGGGCTCCAACCCCACGCTCCGCACCGCCTCGGCGATGGCCTCGTTCTCCTCGCTGCGGGTCAGGTCGCCGCGGAGACGGGTGAACTCCCGAAGGCTCGAGCGGATGGTCGTCTGCGGGTCGAATGCCGCCAGCGGATCCTGGAAGACCATCTGCATGTGGCGGCGCTCCGGACGGAAGTCGCGCTCCTTGATCTCCAGGATCTCGTCGCCGCGGAAGACCACCGTGCCGCCCGTCGCCGATGTGAGCTTCAGCAGCACGCGCCCCACCGTCGTCTTGCCCGACCCGGACTCGCCGACGATCGCGAACGTCTCGCCCGCACGGATCTCGAAGCTGACACCGTCGACGGCGCGTGAGGTGCGCTGTCGCAGCCGGGCGTCGCGGGTCACATAGTCCTTCACGAGCTCTCGGACCTCGACGACCGGGCGGGCGGCTGTCACTTCGGTGTTCATGCCTTCACACAGGCCACTTGGCGATCCTCGACTGTGCGCAGCGCGGGGACCCCGTCGAGGCACTCGGGGGCGGCGTGCGGGCACCGGTCGGCGAAGGCGCACTCGCCGAGTTCGCCGGTCAACGTCGGGACCACCCCGCTGATGGCGTACATGCGGCGTTGATCGACCGTCACGAACGCCTTGAGCAGGGCGCTCGTATACGGGTTCTTCGGGTTCCCGACGACAGCGGCGGTCGGCCCGGCCTCCATCACTCGACCCGCGTACATGACCGTCGTCCGCTCGCAGTGGGCACGGGCCACGGCGATGTCGTGGGTGATCAGCAGTAGTGAGGCGTCACGTGAGGCCACCTGCTCGACCACCAATTCCAGCACCTGCTGCTGCAGCGTGGCGTCGAGTCCGGTGGTGGGCTCGTCCGCGATGAGCAGGTCGGGACGGCACGACAGCGCCATGGCCAGCGCGGCCCGCTGCGCCATGCCGCCGGAGTACTGGTGCACGTAGTCCTTGGCGCGGCGGCCGGCGTCGGGAATGCCCATTTCCGCCAGCAGGTCGACAGCCTGTGTCCAACTCTCCTTGCGGCCGGCATCGCCGTGCACCCTGATCACCTCCGCGATCTGGCCACCGACGGTGAGAACGGGGTTGAGCGATGCGCGGGGATTCTGGAACATGATCGCCATCTGCCCGCCTCGCAGCTCGCGCAGGCGGCGCTCGGGTGCACCGATCAGTTCCTCGCCGTCCAGACGGATGGACCCGCGGATGACCTCGGCGCCCTCGGGAAGCAGCCCCAGAACCGCAGCCGCGGTGAGACTCTTCCCCGAGCCGGACTCGCCGACGAGAGCCATCCGCTCGCCGGCGGCGACCCGCAGGCGGATCCCCTGCAGTGGGATGGACTGTCGCTTGGCCGCGGAGCCGAAACCGACCGTGAGGTCGGTGACGTCGAGCACCGGCACAGCGTCGGCCGCCGCGCCGGCCGTCACCTGAACCCCCGGATCGGTCGTCGAACTCATGTGGTGTGCCTCACACGGTCCGACAGCTGGTTGAGGGTCAGCACGGTGAACAGGATCGCCAGGCCCGGGAACAGGGCCACCCACCAGCGGCCGTAGACGAGTTGCTCGTAACCGTCGCGCACCATGGCGCCCCATTCGGGCGTCGGGACCGGCACCCCGAGGCCCACGAAGCTGAGCGCGGCCAGGATCTGGATGGCCCATGCCACGTTCACCGAGAACTGCGCCAGGACCACCTGCTTGACGTTGGGCAGGATGTGACGCAACAGGATCTTCAGCACCGGCTGGCCGGCGCAGCGTGCCGCCAGTACGAAGTCGGAGTTGACGATGGGTGCCACGGCGCTGCGGGTGAGGCGCAGGTACACGGGCACGTTCACGATGGAGATGATGAAGATGAGGATGGGGATGCTGGGGCCGACCGCTGCCACGATGCCGAGCGCCAGCAGCAGGGTGGGGAAGGCCTGGAGCGACTCCGAGATGCGCAGCAGTACGGAGTCGAACAGGCCGCCCCCTTTGATGTGCGCGGCGGCGAACACCGACAGCGCCCCGAGGGGCATGCCCACCACGACGGCCAGCGCGCCAGCGCTGAAGCCCACGCCCAGGTCCAGCTGAGCCCCGTGTATCACCCTGGCGAAGATGTCGCGGCCGTGCTGGTCGGTGCCGAACCAGAGGTCGCCGCCGGGCGCGGCCAGCGACTCGCCGACGTTCAGCATGAGCGGATCGCGCGTGAACAGAGGCCCGATGAGGGCCAGCAGGATGAGGGCCAGCATCACGCCCACGGCGGGACGGATCGCTCGGCGCTCGGTGTCCCAGACAGCGGGGGCCACCATGATCGCCAGCACGGTCAGGACCACGCGGAGCTCCCGCCACTCGGGGGCCCACACGAGGGCGACGAGGAGGACCACCAACATGGCGACGGCCACGAGAACGCGTACCGGTCGCGCACGCGCCGCGGAGATGACCCGCCCGAAACCCGTGGGGGCAGTGCTGCCCGGGGCGCGCGGCGAGACGACGCTCACGTGCGCGTCCTCGGGTCGATGATGAAGTGCAGGATGTCCATCACCAGGTAGACCAGGATGTAGCTACAGGCGCTGAGCAGCACCGCGGCCAGCACGGGCGCGTAGTCCGACGCGGCGATGGAATCGATGGCGTACTTGCCGATGCCGGGCCAGGCGAACACGAACTCCACCAGCACCGTGCCGCCCAGCAGGTAGCCGTACATGAGGGCCGCCATCGTGGACACCGGCAGCAGCACGTTCGGCAGGGCGTGACGGAGGACGATAGAGCGCTCCGGCACGCCCAGCGCCCGCGCCGAGCGGATGTGGTGCGAGGCCATGGTCTCGCGCATGAAACCGCGGGTGACCCGCAGCAGCGGTCCACCGGTGGTGATGGCCAGCGTGATGGCCGGCAGGGCGAGCTGCGCCAACGACGAGCGGAGCGCCCCCCAGTCGCCCGCGATCACCGAGTCGAGCGTGTAGAGGCCCGTGACCTCGGGGGGTACCGTCCCCAGCGTCCGCCCGATGGGCGCGGGCGCGAAGTCGAGGTGGAAGAAGAAGACCAGGATCAGGATGATTCCCAGCCAGAACTCGGGGATCGACACGCCCAACCCCGAGGCCACGTTGGCCAGACGGTCCGAGAGCGATCGTCGTCGCAGGGCGGAGATGATGCCGAAGGGCACCGACCAGCCGATCGACAGGATCGCCGCGGCCGAGGCCAACTCGATGGTGGCCGGCCAGCGGTCGGCGATGTCGGTGGTCACGGGGTTCTTGGTGCGCCAACTGTCACCCAGGTCGCCGGTGAAGAGCTGGCGCATGTAGTGGCCGTACTGGTTGATGATCGGCTCGTCGAGGCCCAGGCGCTCGATGACCGCCTCGACGGTGGACTCGTCGGCCTGCACGCCGACGATCAGGTATGCGGGATTGCCGGGCAGGACCCGCGTGACGACGAATGTGATGAGGGACACGCCGAACAACGCCACCACCAGGAACACCAGGCGGCGACCGATGTAGATGGCGAGCGGCACGTCAGCCCTCCCGGGGGGAGCCTCCGACCGGCGCAGCCGGGCGGCGAGTCACCTCTTAGAACTTCCTTCCCGCGCCGGCCAGCATCTCGGCGTAGCGAACCGGTGTGACGAGCGGGTCCAGGACCGGTACCGGCACGCGGTCGCGAACCGGGTCCAGCAGACCGGACCAGATCGTGCAGGCGAAGAACAGCACCGTGGCATCGTGATCGCGCCAGGCCGACTCGGCGGCGTCACCTGCCGGTCCCGCCACCGCCGCTGCCATGCCTTGACGCACCGTGGACCGCAGCCTCCGCGGATCCTCGGCGAGTAACTCATCCACCAGGTCGGCGGGTGGGTGCGGGCACGGCGCGGAGAAGACGCCGGCGAAGATCGACTCCCCGCCGTACGCGTGAACCAACCGGCGAACCCAATTGGCGTCCTGCGGGAGATTCTCACCCTCGCCGCTCTCGATCCGGGGAGCCACGATGCCGAGCCGCCCCAGCGCGCGACCCGTGGCGATGGCGGCCTCCATGGGCGCCGTGACCGGGATCGACACCAACTCCTTCGCATCGGCCAGTCCGGGGTCGGAGGCGCAGGCGATGACGGCGGCGTCATAACCGTCGCGCTCGGCCTGCTGCACCATTGACAGCAACTGGTTCATGAGCAGCGACGCCGCCGGCAGGAAGGCCGTCTCCGGCACACCGGTCCCCGCCAGGGAGCGCACGTCGAGTTCGGTGTCCGAACTGATCGCCGGTCGCACGACGTCGTCGACGAGTTGGTCGTAGACATCGACTCCCAGCGGGTTGATCAGCAGAATGCGCATGATGGGCGCCTCCTTGGTTGCAGTCTGTGCGATCGATTCGATAGGCGGTTCATCGGGGCGCGCTGGGCGGGTGCGACCGCAGCCTCAGGACCTGCGCAGCACGAGTTGGCCCCGCGCGGAGACCGTGGCCGTCCACGACGGCGGCACCAGAGTCGTGCAGGCATCCTCGAGGACGATCGCCGGACCGTCGACGCTCGCAGCCGCCGGGAGATGCTCGCGGCGGTACACCGGCGTCGGCAACCAGGAACCGGCGAACCAGGTGCGCTCGACGGCGATCGGCTCTCCCGCCTCCCCGATCGGCAAGTCGACGGCCGACGGGCGCCCCAGCGAGCCCCGCGCCGCCATCCGGAGATTCACGAACTCGACGTCCTCGGCCGGGTTGCTGTGGCCGTAACGCACCTCGTGCGCCTCGGCGAATCGCTGCGGGAGGTCCGCCACCATCTGCGCCGTGGGGATGTCCGTCTGCAGCGGCAGTGTCACCGTGTACTCCTGGCCGACATAGCGCAGGTCCGCCGACGGCTCCAGGCCGATGGCGCGCTCGTCGACGCCGTCCTCCTTGGCCAGCAACCGGGCGCGCTCGGCCAGTTCGGCGAGCGTCGCCTCCAGCGTCTCGGGCGCAACTTCGGCGGTGCGGACGTAGAAGCTCTGCACGGCGTCGTGGCGGATGTCGGCGTGCAACATGCCGTAGGCCGACAACACACCCGGGTCGGCAGGCACCACCACGGTGTCGATCTCCAGCTCGTCGGCCAGGGCCGTGGCGTGCAGCGGGCCGGCACCGCCGAAGGCCACCAGGGCGAACGTGCGGGGATCGATCCCACGAAGCACCGTGATCTCGCGGATGGCGTTGGCCATCGTGGAGTCCGCCACGGCCACGATCCCGGTGGCGAGAGCGTCGGCTTCCAGTCCCAGTACCTCACCGACGCCGTTCAACGCCGTCTCGGCGGCCGCGGCGTCGAGGGCCAGACCGCCCGCCAGGCGAGCCACCGACGGGAGCCGCCCGAGGTGCAGGTTGGCGTCGGTCACGGTTGGCTCGGTGCCTCCGGAGCCGTAGCACGCCGGCCCCGGCTCGGCCCCCGCCGACCGAGGCCCCACGCGCAGACCACCGGCGGACACGTGGCCGACACTGCCGCCGCCCGCCCCGATCGTGTGGATGGCGACGGTGGGTGAGAGCACCGGATGGCGTTCGAGCTCCGATTCCAGCTCCACATCGGCTTCGCCGTCGACCACGAGGCTCACGTCGAACGATGTACCGCCCATGTCGATGCAGATGAGCCTGCTGACGTCCACCTCGTCGCTCAGGTCCTCGGCAACCGCAACGCACGCGATCGTGCCCCCGACCGGCCCGGAGAAGAGGGTCTGTATGGCCTTGCGACGTGCCGTCGTGGCCATCATCACCCCGCCGTTGGACTGCATGACGCGCAGCGGGCCCCGGAGCCCGCGGTCGCTGACCTGCTGCTCCAACTCGGCGAGGTAGTTCTGCACGATCGGAGCCACATAGGCCGCGATGACCGTCGTGCTGGTTCGCTCGTACTCGCGCCACTCCGGCGCGATCTCGTGGCTGCAGACGACTGACAACCCGCCCGCGACGTCCGCGAGCAGGTCCGCCACCCGCTGCTCGTGGGTCGGATTGGCGTAGGAGTGCAGGAAGCAGACAGCCACTGCTTCGAACTCGGCTGCGAGGCGCCTCCCCAACTCGCGCACGGTGTCGTCGTCGGGAACGACCAGCGACGAGCCGTCGGCCGCCACACGCTCGTCGATCTCGAAGATCCAGCGCCTCGGCACCAGCGGCGTCGGCTGGCGGTAACGCACGTTGTACATGTCGGGGCGGTTCGCCCGACCCAACTCGTAAACGTCACGGAACCCGCTGGTCGTCAGCAGCGCCACCTTGGCGCCGCGGCGCTCGAGGAAGGCGTTGAGGCCGGCGGTGGTGCCGTGGGTGATGGACTCGAGACGAGCCCAGTCGACCTCCAGCCGCTCGAGTGCCTCCAGCACGCCGTCGTGCAACCGCCGGGGCGTGGTCAGAACCTTGGCCGTCCGGATACGGCCGTCGTCGTCGACCGCCACCGCGTCCGTGAACGTACCTCCTATGTCAATACCGACCCGCATTGGCTCCGCCTCCTTCCGGTCGACGGAATCCTAGACGCGGACGTGCACATGGGCACCCGGAGGGACCCTCGGGGAGAGTCCGTCCGGCGAAGGGGCCTGCTGTTGTCCACGTCCCGGCCCGCATCGGCTCCAACGGCGTGTGCGCGGCCGAACTGTGCGGCGAAGAAATCCGGCGAGGTCGGGCAGCTCGCATGCACCGCGCACGACTTCTCGGCTCCGGACTCCGAGAAGTCGTCTTGGATCCGCTTACGTGCTCGTCGACACCAGGTCGGCGAAGCGCTGCATGAGGATCGCGAGATTTCTCGGCTTGATCACCGTGGTTCTCCCTAGGAGCGGCTCGGGCCGGGTCCCGCTATGGGCAGCTGTTGGCCATGACCTCTGTGCTCCAGGCCGACTTGGCGTCAGGAGATACGGCCCTGACGCTCACGTAGTAGACATCCCCGGTTTTCGGATTCACTCGACTCCAGTAGTCGGTGCCGGTGCGAATCGAGGTGGCTCCGGTGACGCCTACCCCCCAGTAGTCGTGGCGTCCGCCCGGGAACGGCTTCGCCCTTACCTCGTAGCCGCCGGTGAATGCATTACCACCCACGGTGAGTGCGTTCCAGGACGCCACGAGCACCGGGCCGCTGTTGCAGGACACCGTTAATCCGGTGGGTGCCGGGTGCAGATCGTCGCTCTTGACGGTGACCGAGGCGGTGTTGTCGGGTGGTGCGGCGACGTTGTAGCCGGCGGCGGAGTCGATCGTGACTGCGACCGACCCGTTGGACTCGATGACGGTGTCGGCGATTGTCGGCACCGAGTGGGTGACCGAGCCGCTGGTGGGGATGGTGACCTGTTTGGCGCCGCGATGGCCGGCGGCGACGAAGCTCCCGATTTGGGTGACCGTGATGTCCACTGTGAGGGGCGCCGACGGCGCGGGGACGGCGGTGATCGTGAAGACCGCCGTGCCTCCCTCAATCAGGGAGGAACCCCCCGAAACGCCGACCGTCGGAATGTCGTCGTCGTTGACGGTGACCGAGGCGGTGTTGTCGGGTGGTGCGGCGACGTTGTAGCCGGCGCCGGAGTCGATGGTGACTGCGACCGACCCGTTGGACTCGATGACGGTGTCGGCGATTGTCGGCACCGAGTGGGTGACCGAGCCGCTGGTGGGGATGGTGACCTGTTTGGCGCCGCGATGGCCGGCGGCGACGAAGCTCCCCGATTGGGTGACGGTGATGTCCACTGTGAGCGGCACTGCCGGCGCGGGGACGGCGGTGATCGTGAAGGTCGCGGCGGTGCCTTCGGTCACGGCCGAGCCGGCGGTCACGCGGACCATCGGTGTTACCTCCGGAATGTCGTCGTCAATGACGGTGACCGAGGCGGTGTTGTCGGGTGGTGCGGCGACGTTGTAGCCGGCGGCGGAGTCGATCGTGACTGCGACCGACCCGTTGGACTCGATGACGGTGTCGGCGATTGTCGGCACCGAGTGGGTGACCGAGCCGCTGGTGGGGATGGTGACCTGTTTGGCGCCGCGATGGCCGGCGGCGACGAAGCTCCCGATTTGGGTGACCGTGATGTCCACTGTGAGGGGCGCCGACGGCGCGGGGACGGCGGTGATCGTGAAGACCGCCGTGCCTCCCTCAATCACGGACGAACCCCCCGAAACGCCGACCGTCGGAATGTCGTCGTCGTTGACGGTGACCGAGGCGGTGTTGTCGGGTGGTGCGGCGACGTTGTAGCCGGCGGCGGAGTCGATGGTGACTGCGACCGACCCGTTGGACTCGATGACGGTGTCGGCGATTGTCGGCACCGAGTGGGTGACCGAGCCGCTGGTGGGGATGGTGACCTGTTTGGCGCCGCGATGGCCGGCGGCGACGAAGCTCCCGATTTGGGTGACCGTGATGTCCACTGTGAGGGGCGCCGACGGCGCGGGGACGGCGGTGATCGTGAAGACCGCCGTGCCTCCCTCAATCACGGACGAACCCCCCGAAACACTCACAACCGGGACCTGCGGTGGCGGGGGCGGGGGCGGAGGTGACACGCCGCCACCGCCGTTGCCTCCTCCGCCACCGATTGATCCACCGGGAGTAGTGATGCGCAGCGACGGGCTTGTGTAGTCACTCTGGACGATCTTCGCCCTGGTGTAGGACACGTCGATCCAGTAGCCGGTGCCGGGCTGAAGCCCTGTCACGGTTGAGGAGGTGCCCGCTGCGTACAACATCTTCGCGTCCGAGCGCTCCTCGCTCGCCTCCCACCAAGCGACCACGTATCCCCCTGCTCCGACCACCGCCGGCCAGCGAAGATCCACGGTGGTGGGGGTGATCGCGGTCGCCACCGGGGCTCCTGCCCGCACGGGCACGAATGGATCGGCGCCGACGGGGGACAACGAATCCGGAGGCTGCGGCAGCGTGGAGGCCCACATGGGTGCGCTCACCGATCCGGTCTGGATCACCCTCTCTCGCACGGTGGCGACCTCAAACACGTACGTCGACGACGGCTGCAGACTCTCGACCCTGCCCTGGTTGTTCGAGGAGAAGACCGAGAGGGCCGTGGACGGATCGGCGCCCGAGAGACGCCAGGAGATGGCGTAGCCGTCCACCCCCGGCACTTCCGGCCAGCGCAGGTCGACGCCGGTGGGCGTGATCAGCGTGGCCAGCAGCGCGCCGACCCGGTCAGGAGACCCCCCCTGCGCCTGCACAGGCGCTCCCCCGACGGCGGTGATCCCCGATGTCAACAGCGCAACCGCCAAACCGGCCCGCAGCGCGGACGACCAGCGAGCGCAGCGCCGTTGCACGAGGACTAGTTAGCCGTGGCGATGAAGGCCTGCGCCACACTGCCCTGACTGTTCACCGCAGTCACTGTGATCGTTGCCGAGCCTGTCGAGAGGCCGCGTAGGTTCACCTCGCCGGCGACGGTCATGGAAACCTCGACATGGGTCGGCTGCGAGGACGTGACCGACCATCCCTGAATGACTCCGCCGAAGTAGGACGAGATATCCACCGAGAGGGTCTGCGTTACCGCCACGGTCTGCGGTGGCATCGGTCCGGCCAATGTCGGAGGCGCCGCGGCCGGCGCCGTCGTGGTGGTGGCGGCGGCGGTCTGTGCTGTCGTGGTGGTGGGAGCCGGCGAGGGCTCGGACTGCTCCTCCGGCACGAGCACGTCGTCGTTGCCGCTCGCAGGAGGTGCCGGCGGCGCGACCGGCGGCGCCGGGGCGACCACCGGGCGGTCCGCCTGCAACGCTCCGGCGCCGACGGTGGCAACGAACGTCTGCGTCGCTGTCCCGCCCGGTCCGGTGGCGGTGACGGTGATGTCAGCCGACCCTTCGGAGACCGGTGTGATGATCAGCATGTCCGGAGCGCTCACGCCCGCTCCGGCCACACCGGCGTCAGAGGAGCGGGCCGAGTAGCCGCTGACCGGCCCACTGAAGTACTCCTCCACGAACAGTGCATGGGCGAAGCCGTCGAGAGAGATCGCAATACCCGGAATGACGCCGGTCGACTCCGGGGGCGGTCCCGAGAATTCCGGAGCCGCCGGCGGTGGGGGTGCTGAGGGCTGTGGAGCGGGCACGGCCGCCGGCGGTGGGGGTGCTGAGGGCTGTGGAGCGGGCACGGCCGCCGGCGGCGGCTCCACAGGCAACGGCTCGGGCGCCGGGGGCGTTGAGGGGACCGTGATAGCGGGCGTCTCGGAAACCGCCGCGGCGGTGCGGGCCTCCTGGGCGCCGCTGCCCGCCTCCCCGCCATGCCCGCTGCACTGGCCCAGCAGCAGGGATCCGACCGTCAGGACGGCCACCCACCCGGCGAGTCCGCGGCGGCGGAGCCCACCGGGCCGTCCGCCTGCGCCGCGCCCGCGCACGATCTCTCGGGTCAATTCTCCAGCCACCTCCCGCACGATAGCCGTATTGTCCGAATTCTCTTCCAGGCGATTGCGGTCACCCTGCCGGCTTGACACCTCGCCCCATTAGATGGGAGGTTCCAAGGGGTGGGTTCGCGTTCGGGTGGTTTAGCATTGCCCGCGCCGTACCTGACGGCAAGGAGGGCCGGCACACCGACGCTCATGTCGGCCAGGTTCTCGGCCATGATGTTGGTCACGTTCTTGGCCCGCGTCAGGCCCGGCTCGACGGTTGCCGCCGTCCCATGCCATCGCGGTGGCGCGATCCCGGGACTGCCTGCTGAACCGCGGAGATTGCCTGCGGCCGTTGCATCGGTGAAACCACCGCGAAGCGGCGTCGATGCCCGTAACCTCGCCGTCGCAATGAGTACCCGAGCCTCTGGCGCCGAGTTGTTTCCCGCGCCCGCTTCTTTGGTCGTAACCTCACCGCTGAAATGAGCACGGAACCACCCGGACCGCGGCGCCTCGCGCCCAACCGCCTCGTCGTGCTGGCGGGTCTGGGCATCGCGCTCTTCACCGTCGCATCCGGCATCGCCGCCGCCATCACCGGATTCGAGAGCAGCGCAACAGTGACCCGGGAGGTGTTCGGGAACATCCCGGGGCCCCTCCGGGCCGCCTTCTACACGGTGATCCCGATTGCGCTCGTCTACACGTCGGTGCTGTTCGCCCACCGCGTTCGGAACTGGGAACGCGGCGCCTCCGAGGAACGCCGCACCACGTGGCGCAACATCCACCGGCGCCTGGCGGATCTGCGCGCCGGCGTCTACATGCGAACCCTGCTGCGCGATCCCGTCGCCGGCGTCATGCACTCGTTCATCTACTTCAGCTTCCTGGTGCTGCTGGCGGTGACGATCACGCTGGAGATCGAACACCAGCTCCCTGACGAGGCGAAGTTCCTGACCGGCCGGGTCTATCAGGGCTACTCGTTCGTGGGCGACGTGGCCGGCGCCGTCTTCATCGTCGGCGTGCTGTGGGCGATCGTCCGCCGCTGGGGCCCCTGGCAGCTCCGCCCCTACCGGATCCGCCACAAGTCGCGCCCCGAGCACGCTGCCATCCTCGGGACGTTGCTGGCGATAGGCGTGACCGGTTTCGGTGCCGAGGCCTTCCGCATCGCCGAGGCGGGCACGCCCTCCTTCGAACGCTGGTCGGTGATCGGTTACCCGCTGGCAACCCTGGCAGACGGGCTGTCCAACACCGCCGGCTGGCATCAGGCCTGGTGGATCCTCCACGTGGCGTCGTTCCTGGTGTTCCTGATGCTGATCCCTGTGACGATGCTCCGCCACATCATCACGTCGCCGCTGAACATGTACCTGCGCGACCGGGAACGGCCGAAGGGCGCCATGCGGGAACTCCCGAATCTCATGGAGACCGACCTCGAATCCTTCGGCGCGGCGGTCGTGGAGGACTTCACCTGGAAACAGCTGGTGGACCTCGACGCCTGCACGATGTGCGGGCGCTGCACCTCGGTCTGCCCGGCACACGCCACCGGGAAACCCCTAGACCCCCGCGAGATCGTGCTGAAGGTCGGACACGTCATGGCGGCCGGCGGCACGCCGGCCACCTCGCCGCCGGTGGGCCAGGACGCCGAGATCTCCGTGGCGGGTTCCAGCGTGTTCGAACGTGTCACCTCCGAGGAGGTCTGGGCCTGCACGTCCTGCCGGGCCTGCGATGAGATCTGCCCGGTGAACATCGAGATCCTGGACAAGATCCTCGACATGAGGCGCTACCTGTCACTCATGGAGAGCGACTTCCCCACCGAATTGGGCACGGCGTACCGGTCGATGGAGAACTCGGGCAACCCGTGGGGCATGGCTCAGTCCGCACGGGCCGACTGGGCCGGTGACTTCGACGGCCTCGTGGTGCTCGACGGGACCGATCCCATCGAGGCCGAGTACCTCTACTGGGTTGGTTGCGCGGGCAGCTACGACGACAAGAACCGCAAGGTCACCCGCGCCATGGCGGAGCTGATGCAGCGAGCCGGGGTCGACTTCGCCGTGCTGGGACCCGCGGAGATGTGCACCGGCGATCCGGCGCGACGCTCGGGCAACGAGTACGTCTTCCAGATGCTCGCCATGCAGAACGTCGAGACGCTCAACGGCATGGGGGTGCGCAAGATCATCACCCAGTGCCCGCACTGCTTCAACACGCTCGGCAACGAGTACCCCCAGCTCGGCGGCCACTACGAGGTCATCCACCACAGCCAACTGCTGGAGCAACTCGTGGAGAGCGGCCGCCTGGACCTGTCCGAGGCCAAGCTGCCCGAGCGGCTCGTGTACCACGACTCCTGCTATCTGGGTCGCCACAACGACGTCTACCTGTCGCCACGGCGGGTCGTGGGGGCCATCGGCGGGCTCGAAGTGGTCGAGGCGCCCCGCAACGGCACGAAGGGCATGTGCTGCGGAGCCGGCGGCGCCCGCATGTGGATGGAGGAGCACGTCGGCGAACAGGTCAACGTGGTCCGCAGCCGGGAGTTGCTCGCCACCGGCGCCGACCGCATCGCCACCGCCTGCCCCTTCTGCTACGTCATGATCGACGACGGTGTCCGGGGCGAGGGCGTCGAGACCACCGACGTGAACGTCGGCGACATCGCCCTGCACGTGCTGGAGGCCATCCACCGCGGCGAGGAGGAGGCCGCTGAGGTGCGCGAGGCAGAGTTGATTCCATCGGTGGTCGTGGGCGATCCCGGCACGACCGGTGTGCCGGTGGCCGTGTCGGTCTCCGGGCTGGACCTGGCTCCGATGGCGCGCCTGCGCCCCTCGCCGACCCGCGCCGCCCCGGCTGTTGCACCCAAGGGCGTGCCGGCGCCGCCCTCACCCGCGCCTGCGCCGGAAACCACGACGGGCACACCCCGGCGCGACAACCTCCGGCTCATCAAGGGCACCGACCCCATGCTGCTGTCCGAACTGGCCAAGCAGGGGATCACCGGCTACGACCAGATAGCCGCCCTCGATGCGGCGGGGGTGGAAGCGCTGGAGGAGGCCATCGGCGCGCCGGGCCGCATCCAGAAGTGGAACTGGGTGGCGCAGGCGCAGGATCTGCTGGAGCGTTTCCCGCCGCAGGACTGACCGCGGTCAGAAGTTCTCCCAGTAGCGGCTGGGGATGGGACCGACCTGGCCCTGGTACTTGCTTCCGACCGCCCGCGAGCCGTAGGGGTTGTCGGCGGCGGTGCTCATGGCGATGAAGCTGATCTGGCCGATCTTCATGCCCGGGTAGAGAGTGATCGGCAGGTTGGCCACGTTGGACAGCTCCAGCGTGAGCTGCCCCTGCCAGCCGGCGTCCACGAAACCGGCCGTGGAGTGGATGAGCAGCCCGAGCCGCCCCAGGCTGGACTTGCCCTCGAGGCGTCCCACCAGATCGTCCGGCAGCCTCACCGTCTCCAGCGTGCAACCGAGCACGAACTCGCCGGGGTGGAGGATGAACACGCCGTCGGCGTCGATCTCGGTGAGGTCGGTCAGAGCGCCGAGGTCCTGCTTGACGTCGATACACCCGAGCGTGTGGTTCCGGAAGACCCGGAAGTACCGATCGAGGCGCAGGTCCACCGACGACGGCTGGATGGCGCCGTCCGCCAGCGGCTCGATACCGATTCGGCCGGCGGCGACCTGTTCACGGATGGTGCGATCGGACAGAATCATTCGGCGGCGACGTTACCCTCGATTCCGCACCAACCGAAAGGAGCCGGCGCCATGCCTCGTGCCTTCCTCCATCCCTTCTCCCCACCCAACCTCGAGGACTACATCACCCTCGTGCGCGGCAAGGGTTCCACGGTCTGGGACGACGCCGGCAATAGCTACCTCGATGCGATGGCCAGCCTCTGGTACTGCCAGGTGGGACACGGCCGGACCGAGATCATCGACGCCGTCGCCGACCAGATGCGGGATCTCGAGGCGTACAACACGTTCGCGCCGTTCACGAACCGGGCGGCGGAGGCGGTCGCCGCCATGATCGTCGAGCGCTCGCCCCTCCCTGACGGGAGGGTGTTCCTGTGCTGTTCCGGCTCCGAGGCGGTGGACACCGCCCTGAAGATCGCCCGGCAGTGGCAGCGGCTCCGCGGCGAGGTCGATCGACAGACCGTCGTCACGCGGTCATACGGCTACCACGGCACCAACTTCGGCGGTACCGCCGCCCAGGGCATCGCCCCCAACCGGGAGGGTTGGGGTGACCTCGTGCCGCACTTCACCGAGGTGCCCCGCGACGACCTGGAAGCCGCGGCGTTGGCTATGGCCGCCTCCGAGGACCGCCTGGCCGCGGTGATCTCCGAACCGCTGCAGGGAGCCGGCGGGGTATGGCCGCCGCCGGAGGGCTACCTGGAAGGCCTGCGGCGGCTCTGTGACAACCACGGCGCGCTGCTCATTCTCGACGAGGTGATCTGTGGGTTCGGCCGCACCGGGGAGTGGTTCGGAGCGCAGCACTACGGCGTCACCCCCGACATCATGACGTTCGCGAAGGGCGTGACGTCGGGCTACCAGCCACTCGCCGGAGTGATCCTGTCGCGGCGGGTCTGCGAGACCTTCGAGGCCCAGGGCGAGGGATTCATGCTGCGCACCGGCTACACCTACTCGGGGCACCCCGCAGCCTGCGCCGCCGGCGTGGCGAACCTGGAACTCATGGAAGCCGAGGACCTGGTGGATCGGGCGGCGCACATCGGCGGGCGCATCTCGGGCGCGCTGGCCGCAATGGCCGATGACGGCCTGATAGCCGGCTACCGGGGCACCGGAGCCGTCTGGGCCGCCGAGTTGGGCCGCGACGCCGCCGGCGTGCGCGCCAAGATCCTGCAGGCCGGGGTCATCGTGCGCCCCATCGGCACCGCCCTGGCCATGTGCCCCCCGCTGATCATCAGCGACGCCGAGATCGACCGCCTCATCGACACCATGGCCGACGCACTGCGCTGAGCCACGACGTCTCCGGGCGGCGTTGAATCGTTGACGCCGCCGCGACGGAAGTTGCCCTGGGGGCTGTCAGGCGGTGATGTTCACGACCGTGCCGAGGGGGGCGGTGCGGGCAATGACCTCGATGATGTCGTTGGGGATGCGGATGCATCCGTTGGACAGGGCCTCCCCCACCCGGTCGGGGATGTGCGTGCCGTGCAACGCGATGCGCGGCAGGCCACCGCTGAAGCTGTCGAGCGCCTGACTGAAGAACGACAGCATCAGGATCCAATCACCGACCACGGCAGAGCCGTTCTGCCGACTGTGATTCGGCAGCTTCTCGACGATGAAGCCGCTAAGCGCCGGTGTGGGCGTTGTCGACTTGCCGACGATGGCACGCGTGTAGGTGATCAGTTCATCACCGTCGAAGAGGGCGACGAGACGATCCGACACGTCGATCAGGACGTGGTGGCTGACCAGCGACCAGTTGAAGTTCTCGGTGCGGATCCAGCCTCGCGAACCGCTCGGGCGGACCGGCAACTCGACCTGGACCCACTCGTCGCCCTGCCAACCCTGCACGACCCGCACGACCAGGCGGTTCCCGCGGAACGTGTAACTCCACACCTCACCGTCGCGGAATGAGATGCGGTTCCCGTTGGGTGCGTCGTACACCGGCACGATTCCGTTGACATCGTCCTTGGCGACGAGGACCGTCACCGGACTCCAGGCAGGCGCCGCAGGTGGCGGCGCTGACTGCGAAGACGGCGCGGGGGGAGGCGACGGGGGCGACGGCGCAGGGGGAGGCGACGGGGGCGACGGGGGCGACGGGGGCGACGGCGCAGGGGGATCGGGTGGAGGCGGCTCGGTCGACACGAAGGGGTCTGACGCCCGCGGAGGGCCCGTCTCGGCAGGCTCGCCGGGAGGGTCGGGCGTGCTCTCCGGCTCCGAGGGGGCGGCAGTGGTCGGGGGAACCGGGGGATCCGGGGGATCCGGGGCCGTTGTCTCCGTCTCGGGGGGCGCGGTCACCATCGTGGTCGGGGTGGACTGCGCGGGCTGTTCCGGCACAGTGGGGTCCGGCGGCGGTTCGGGCGCCTCCGGCGGGTCCGATGCGGCTGCCGGGGCAGGGTCGGCCGGCGGCGGGGCGGCCGACTCGGACTGCGGCGCGTCCCGAGAGGGCGAGTCCGCCGCGGAGGGGGCGGCTTCGCTCGCCGGCGGCTCCTCGGGGGCTCGCTGCTGCGTCACCGGCGACGGGGCCGGCGAGACGACGGCAACGTCCTCCGTCCCGCCACCGCACGAGGCGACCACCAGCGCGGCCGTCACCAGCACCGCTCCAAGGCGACCACGCCGCGGGGCGCGACGCGATTGCGCCGTCCTCACACGAACCATCCGGCTAACGGACCCACCGTGTGCCGCCCATCGAGCGGCCAGACGCCGATCACCGAACCGCACTGCCACCTCGCGGTCAGGCTACGACGTTGACCACGGTCCCGAGCGGCGCTCGGCGGGCGATCGCTTCGATGATGTTGTTGGGGATGCGGATGCAACCGTTGGAGAGGGCCTCACCCACACGTTCGGGGATGTGCGTGCCGTGCAGGGCGATCCGCGGCAGCCCGCCGCCGAAGCTGTCGAGCGCCTCGCTGAAGAACGACAGCATCAGGATCCAATCACCGAGCACGATGCTGGCGTTCTCCTCATTGTGATTCGGAAGCTTCTCGACGAGGAATCCCGTCAACGTGGGTGTGGGCGTCGACGGCTTGCCGACGATCGCCTGGGTCGACACCACCACTTCGTTGCCGTCGTACAGCGTCACGCTCCGTGACGAGACGTCCACGAGGATGTGGTGGTTGACCGTCGACCAGTTGAAGTTCTCGGTGCGGATCCAGCCGCGGATCCCGCTGGGCCGGACCGGCAACTCGGCCAGCACCCACTCATCGCCCTGGGTGCCCTGCACGACCCGTGCCACGAGGCGGTTGCCGCGGAACGTGTAACTCCACAACTCGCCGTCGCGGAACGAGATGCGGTTGCCGTCGGGGGCGTCGTAGACGGGGATGACGCCGTTGACGTCGTCCTTGGAGATCAGCACCGTCACCGGCTCCCACGCCGCCGGTGCCGGGGGCGGCGGTGGCGGAGGCGGCGGTGGCGGAGGCGGCGCCGGGGCCACCTCAGTGGTCGGCGGAGCCGCGACCCCGGTGGTCGGCGGAGGCGGGGGCGTGACCGCGGTCGTCGGCGGAGCGGCGACCGCGGTGGTCGGCGGAGCCGCGGCTTCGGTCGTGGGCGGGGGCGGCATGGCGACCTCGGTCGTCGGCGAGGGCGGGGCCACCGTCGACGTCACGGCCGGGGGCGCCGGTGCGGTCGGTGGCAGCGCGACGTCGGGGGCCACGGAAGGTCGGGCCCCGACCGGGGGCCCGCTGTTCAATGCCGCCGCTTCAGCCTCGGCCGCACCCGGCTCGCCCACATTCGCGCTGCAAGCGGCGACGAGAACGGCGAGCAGCAGGATCGCTCCCACGACACGGCCGCCGATCGATCCTCGGGGCCACATGCCGGGCCACGGCGATCCCGGAGGGGGATAGTGCCCCGCATCCGGTCCCGGGCCGCCCGCCGGTGAACTCTCGAATTCCTCCACCGGTCTCATCCTCGCCGCGCTCAGGCGACGATGTTCACAACGGTGCCGAGCGGCGCACGCTGGGCAATGGTCTCCACGATGTCGTTCGGTATGCGGATGCAGCCGTTGGAGAGGGCCTCACCCACACGTTCGGGGATGTGCGTGCCGTGCAGGGCGATCCGCGGCAGCCCGCCGCCGAACGTGTTGAGCGCCTCGCTGAAGAACGACAGCATCAGGATCCAATCACCGAGCACGATGCTGGCGTTCTCCTCATTGTGGTTGGGCAGCTTCTCGACGAGGAACCCCTTCAACGTTGGCGTGGGCGTCGCCGGCTTCCCGACGATCGCCCGGGTCGAGGCGACGAGGCTGTCCCCGTCGTAGAGCGCCACGCTGCGGTCGGACACGTCGATGAGGATGTGGTGGTTGACCGTCGACCAGTTGAAGTTCTCCGCGCGCACCCAACCGCTCGCCCCGTTGGGTCGCACGGGCAGTGCGACCTCGACCCACTCGTCGCCCTGGGCGCCCTGCAGGAGGCGAGCCACCAACCGGTTCCGGCGGAAGGTGTAGCTCCAGACATCCCCGTCGGGGAATGCAAGACGGGTGCCGTTCGGCGAGTCGTAGACCGGGATGACACCGTTCACGTCGTCCTTGGAGACCAGCACGGTCACCGGCTCCCAGGCAGGCGCCGACGGCGGGGGTTCGAGCGGAGGCGGAGGCGGCTCCAGTTCCTCGGTCGGCAAGACCGTGAGGTCGGGGTTGCTCATCTCGTCCGGGAGCGGGACGTCGAGGAGTACCTCGGAGGTCGGCGGCACGGTGACGGCGATCGTCGGCTCGGTCGTCCGGCTGAGCGGTACCGCCGTCGTCGTCGTCGGATCTGCGGCCGGAGGCTCGGCAGGTGGTGGATCGAGGAGAGCGGTCGTGGAGGTCGGCAACGGCGGCGGAGGGCGCTCGGCGCTGAGGGTCGGCTCAGCGCCGCCGCCGCATGCGGTGGCCAGGAACGCGACCGCCAGAACCGGTGCGAGGAATCGGATCGCCGACCGGCGTGGCGCGGCACTACAGGGAGAGGATGGCCTGCTCATGTTGCTTCCTTCTTTGCGGGTCAACCCTGTCGTGCCGGCGGCCATCAGGCACAGGCCGCAGCACGTCTCCGCTCCATTGCCCCCCTCAGCCTAACGGTCGACCCCCCCACAGAGGCGGAACCGGCAGTGACCGATAGCCGGAATCGCGCCTTCAGGTGCCGAACATCGACAGCCACTGTTCGGCGCTGCGCGGGGCGAACACGTCGTTGGAGCGGCGCGTCTCGCCGAGCGGCGCAGACGGCAGGGCAGCATAGAAGTGCCCCGGAAACAGCACGGTGTCGTCGGGAACCCTGCCCAGGCGCTGCGTGAGGCTCTCGTACAGGGCGGCCGCGTCGCCGCCGGGCAGATCGGTGCGACCACAACCGTCGAGGAAGAGCGTGTCGCCCGAGAGCAGGCGGCCGCCGGCCAGGAAGCACTGGCTGCCGGGCGTGTGGATCAACTCGACCGCCAGATCACCGACGGTGACGACATCACCGCTGCCGTGGAGAACCATGTCGTCCGGACTCAGCCCGGTCACCGCGGAGACGTACGGGGACTCGGCGGCCTGCACGTGGACCGGCACGTCGACGATCTCCAGCAACTCGGCGACCCCCCGCAGGGAGAACCCCATCATGTCGCCGCCCACATGATCCGGGTGGTAGTGCGTGGCGAGAACCCCGGTGAGGCGCATGCCGTCGGCGGCGCAGACGTCCGCGATCCCTTGCGGGTCGTACGCAGGATCCACAACCAGGGCCTCCCCGGCGGAACGGTCGCCGACCAGGTAGACGAAGTTGCGCATCTGCCGCGCCAAGTCGTCGCCGGCGCCGAAATCCACGCCCGACAGGAGTTGGCGGAAGTAGAAGCGCCCGTCCACGACGACGAGCCTACGGCTGCCCGATGTCTCCCGGTGGCGCGCCCAGACGCCGCGCCTCGAGGGCCAGGTCCATGATCTCGCGCAGCGGGCGCCCGGTCTCTGCTGCCACCCGGGCAGCGTCCTCGTACTCCACCTTCACCCGACCGGCGGCGACCTTCAGGCGCACGGGCCTGCCGTCCACGAGCACCTGTTCGGTGGTCCGCGACCGCGGCCAGCGCTGGAGGGCCGCCGCCCGGACACCGAGACTGCCGGTCTCGGCAAGCATGACCTCCGCCAGCGCGCCGGCGAGGGCCGGGTCGCTGAGGGCACTGAGAACATGCGCCGGCCGTCCCTTCTTCATGACCACCGGCGTGACCCATGCGTCGTGGGCGCCGGCGGCGAGAAGCCGCTCGATGGTGTGTGCCAGCGTCTCGCCGGTCACATCGTCGACATTCGTCTCGAGGAGTTGCACTTCCTGGCCGGCGCTGAGAGGCGCCGCCGTCTCGCCGATCACGACCTGTGTGACGTTCGGCCGGTCGGCCAGCTCGCGATCCCCCGCGCCGTAGCCCACGGCGGCAACGGTCATGGCGGGCATCGCGCCGAAGCGCGCCGCGAGGGCCGCCATCAAGGCGGCGCCCGTCGGGGTGGTGAGTTCCAGGTTGACCTCGGTTCCGAAGACCGGCGCCCCACGCAACAACTCCGCCGTTGCCGGAGCGGGGATGGGCAAGTGCCCGTGAGCGGTGCGGATCATCCCCTGGCCCTGCGCGATGGGACCGACGTGCACCTCACCGACATCCAGTACCTCGAGGGCTGCGCACACGCCGACGATGTCGACGATGGCATCGACGCCGCCGACCTCATGGAAGTGCACCTGCTCAACAGGGCGGCCATGCAGCCGCGCCTCGACATCGGCGAGCGACCCGAACACCGCCAGTGCCCGGCGGCGAACCCGATCGGGCAGCTCGGCCTCGCCGATCAGGCCCAGGATGTGCGCTGCGGTCCGGACGACGCCCGAGTTGGCGACGTTGACCTTGACATCGGTGGCGGTGATCCCGCCGCGGAGGGTCCCGCCAACGACGAGCTCCCACCCCGGCACCCCGAGGCCGGCCAGAATCTCCCGCACCGGATCCGGATCGGCGCCGGCATCGAGCAACGCCCCGAGCGCCATGTCGCCCGCCACACCGCAGAAGCAGTTGAACCAGGCCATGGTCGTCCCCGCGGCGGCTCGCTCGTCGCCGGCGGGCGGGGCAACGGCGAGACCCGACGCGCCGGCGCCGGCGGCATCGATGTCATGCATACGCGCTCCCGCCTTTCCCGCCGCTCAGGATGGCCCCGTGGCGCCGTCCAGCATCCGCAGGACCGCCGCGGCGGCACCGAAACCGTTGTCGATACCCACAACCGTCACGCCGGCCGCACACGATGCCAGCATGGACAGCAGCGCGGTCACGCCGTCGAGCGCTGCGCCGTAGCCGGTACTCGTCGGAACCGCAATCACCGGCGCGCCGGTCAGGCCGCCGACGACGCTCGGCAAGGCACCCTCCATGCCCGCCACGACGACCACGGCGGTGGCCTCCTGCAGTGCCTCAACCTCGCAGAGCAGGCGATGCACGCCCGCCACTCCCACATCGTTCAGGCGCCGGGCCGCGACCCCGTGCGCCGCCAGCACCGCTTCGCACTCGGTCGCGACGGGGCCGTCGGCCGTGCCCGCCGTGGCAACCACGACCGTCGCCGCGCGGCGGGGCGCTGGGCGCCACACCACCGTCGAGGCCTCCTGCCGACCCCCTGGATTCGTCGCCAGCGCGGCGGCCGCCTGCGCGTCGCCGGCACGGGTCAGCACAACCGGCCCGTCGTCGCCCGCCAGCAGCTCCGCCACGATCTCGGCGCACTCGGCCGGTTCCTTGCCGGGGCCGTAGACCACTTCGCCCAGCGGCGACCGCAGGCGCCGATGATGATCGACGCGCGCGAACCCCAGATCCCCGAACGGCAGCCGCCGGAGAACCCGGACGGCGTCGTCGGCGGCGACCGACCCGGCGCGCACGCCGGCCAGAAGCTCCCGGAGGGTGGCCTCATCCACGCTCTGTATCCTTGCCGTTCGTGGCCGATGATGCCGCATCGCGCGCTCCCGAGACCCCGTCGCCGCTGCGCGTCGGCTATCTGGGCCCCGGTGGAACGTTCACCGAGCAGGCCTTGCTGTCCGAGCGCGCCCTGGCAGGGCACAGCCACGTCGCGCTGCCCTCGATTCCCGACGTGTTGGAGGCCGCGACCGCCGGCGACGTGGACCTCGGATTCGCCGCCATCGAGAACTCGATCGAAGGATCGGTCAACGTCACCCTCGACACGCTGGCATTCGAATCCGAATTGTTGATCCAGCGCGAGACGGTCCTGTCGGTGCAACTCAACCTCCTCGGCCCGCCCGGATCGAAGCTTGCCGACGTCCGGCGCGTGGTCTCGTTCCCGCACGCCGTCGCACAGTGCCGCTCCTTCCTGCGCGCCAACCTCCCCCGCGCGGAACTGGAGGCGGCGACGTCAACGGCGGAAGCCGTCCGCGCCGTCGCGGGCGCCGGTGACCCTCACACCGCCGCGATCGGGGCTGATCTTGCCGGCCGCCTGTATGCACTCACCGTCCTCGCCACCGACATCGGCGACCATCCGGAGAACCAGACCAGGTTCGTGACCGTGGCGCGCTCGGGCATCCCGGCACCGACCGGCCACGACAAGTCGTCCATCGTCATCTTCCAGCGCAACGACCGGCCCGGCTCGCTGCTGAGCATCCTGCAGGAGTTCGCGGCCCGCTCGATCAACCTCACGAAGCTGGAATCACGACCCACCAAGCAGTCCCTCGGCGACTACTGCTTCATCATCGACCTCGAGGGGCACGTCGCCGACGAGCTGGTGGCCGACTGCCTGCTGAACATCCAGGCCAAGCAGGCCGACGTGAAGTTCCTGGGCTCATATCCGGCCGGTGGGGCGAGAGCGGACGGCGCCCGCCGGGACGCCGGCGACGCGTGGCGGCGCGCCGAGGAGTGGCTCGCCAGGATCAGGGGGCACTTCGACGGCTGAGGCGGCCTCCGCTAGTAGCCTCGCCGCCGGAGGGATGGCAGAGCGGACTATTGCGACGGTCTTGAAAACCGTTGGGTTTGATGACCCCGGGGGTTCGAATCCCCCTCCCTCCGCTGGATAATTTGCCATAAGAAGCCGCGCGGGTAGGTGCTGACCAGGAGTTTTGCCGCGCGGGCGGTTCGTTTCGTTCCTGCTGGTCAGCGGGCTGGCGGTTGGAGTCGACAGACCTCGCCGGCCCATAGCGGTCACCTACCCGCGCATGCTCTAAGTGGCGTTGATCTCAATATTTGTGTGTCCCATGAGATGTGATTATGACTTTGGCGATTACATCCTTTCTCCTCCACGGGCGACGGGGGTGTGTTGTCCCGGGTGATGCTTGACGCGTTGGCTCCGGTAGGTGCGTGACACTCCGGGGACGCGGTTCCGGTTGCTGGGCGGTGTTCAGCGTGGACGAGAAGACCGGGATACAGGCCAAGAGCCGCGGCGACACCCGTTGCTGAGCACAACAGCGGCGCCATCGCGGTCGGCTAGCCTCCCGCCATGTTCGGGCGTGCCCTCAGCGCAGCCGTTCGAGTCCTGCGGGCCGAGCGCTACGACATCATTCTGGGCCTCTGCGCTGCGACAGTGGTCCTCACGGTCACCGGCGTGGACGCCCTCACCGCGATCTCGGGCATCGTCGGGCTGGTGCTGATCGCGGGTACTCTGATCGAGACCTCGACCGGGGCGGCACACCGAGCCCGGGCATGGGTTCTTCTGCTTGTGATGGGCTGCGTCGCCGGTGCCGAGCTGGCTGCCGTCGGCGCGGCCGACGCTCGGGTGGGTCCTGCCATTGTCATGCTGATGGGCTTCGCCGCCGCGGTCACGGTCACCCGGCAGGTGCTGTCGCGGCCATTTCCCAACACCACCTCGATAGCGGCCTCGGCCTGCGCCTACCTGCTCATCGGGTACTCGTTCGCGAGCCTCTACCTCCTCATCGACCGCTCCATCAGCGGCGCCTTCCTGGCCTCGGCGGATCCTCTCACGCCCGAGTCAGCCATCTATTTCAGCTTCGTGACGTTGACGACCCTCGGCTTCGGCGACCTCGCGCCGGCCCCGTCCAGCGGCAGGGCGCTCGTGACGCTGGAGGCCATGGTCGGGCAGTTCTACATCGCGGTAGCGGTGGCCCGTCTAGTTGCCGGCATGGTGGTCGGCGCAGGCGCCTCCGGCCGACCCGAAGCGGATCCGGATGCCCCCGAGACCGAGGCTTGACCCACGCTGGAGGCCGGGGCACCCCGCGCCCGCCTGTTACGCTGCTGGGCGATGCCCGCGACAGAGGTAGAGGCCCATGGCGATCACAAGCATCACCGAGCTGCGTGAGTCGTACCGTCCGCCCGCGCCGCGGGCCCATCAGAAGGTGCTGAACCGCCTCGACAAGCACTCCAGAGACTTCATCTCGCTGTCGCCGTTCTGCGTGATCAGCTCCTTCGGCGCCGACGGGCGGGCCGACACCTCGCCCCGGGGCGACCCTCCCGGTTTTGTGGCCGTCACGGACGACCGCACCCTGCTGATCCCCGACCGGCCCGGGAACAACCAGGTGGACTCGCTGCAGAACATCATCACCAACCCCGAGGTAGGGCTGCTATTCATGGTGCCGGGAATGAACGAGACCCTGCGTGTCAGCGGCACCGCCGGCATAGTCACCGACGAGAAGCTGCTGGAACCGCTGACGGTAGGGGGTCGGGCCCCGCGGTCGGCGCTGCAGGTCACGGTGGGGGAGGTCTTCCTGCACTGCGGGCGGTCCCTGCTGCGGTCACGGCTGTGGGACCCCGACGTCCAGATCGACCGCTCCGTCTACCCGACCTACGGACAGGTCCTAGCCGATCAGATCAACGGGGCCGACGCGGCCGAGATCGACGCCTCCGAGGACGAGGCCAACCGCGACCGGCTCTACTGAGGACCGACTCCACCCACAACGGAACAATCGATCGTACGGCTCGCCGCGTCACGGCGGTCGATGCCGCGGACCACGGTGCCGAAACCTCTTCACGGACCCTAGCCGGCCAGCCTTCGGGGCCGCACGCAAGTGAATCAGCACGATGCAAGCCGCGACGCAGCCATGCTGGGACGCGGTTGAGAGGAGGGAGGATGAGCAGGTTCTTCGAATTGTACGGACGCTGGGTGGGGAACCGCCCCTGGACGGCGCTCGCCGCGGTGGCCGCGGTCACAGTCGTTGCTGTGTTCGGTTTCGCCATGACCGCCGAGACGGCCGATGTGCAGGAGGCGTTCCTGCCCGAGGGCAGCGAACTGGTGACGGCCATGGACAAGCTCTCCGAGAGCTTCCCCGCCTCGGCCGAGCTCGAGGCCGTGCAGGTCGTGTTGCGCGGCGATGTGCTCAGCCCCTCGGGCGCGGCCGACTCGGTGGTGGCCACCGCCGCGGCGGCCTCCCACCCCGGCCTGTCGCGGTATCTCTTCGCGGCCCGGCCGCCCGTCTCGCCCGGCGGCGTGATCGCCGCGATGATCGCCGGCCCGGAAGGCGACCCTCGCGGCGTTGACCTCGCTTCGCTGTCGCAGGGCGACATCGACGCGGCCATCGCCGACGAAGCCAACGCCGGGCTGCGGGCCTTGCTCGACGAACTCACCGCCCGCAGCGACTCCGGCGCGGTGGTCGGCGGCATCGGCGTGGTGACCGTCAACGCGGGCGGGGACGCCGACGGCCTCGCCGAGGCCCAGCTGGCTGCCGACGAAGCGGTGAAGGCGGTGCCCCTGGACGAGTTGGACTCGGCCCGCACCGTGTCGTCGGGCAAGAACGACAAGGAGTCCGACGACTCCAGCCGCTCCTCGATGATGGTGCTCATGGCGGTCGCCTTCGCAGTGATCGCGGTGCTGCTAGTGCTGTTCTACCGGCGGGTCAGCGACGTGGTCCTGAGCATGGGCGGGCTGGTGCTCACCATCGTGTGGGCGCTCGGATTCCAGGGCCTGTTCGGCCCCGGGGGGCTCGGGGTCATCGGCGCGCCCAGCGTGCTGGGCCAGATGGTGCCGGTGATGCTGATCGGCCTTTGCGTGGACTACGGCATCCAGGGCACGGCCCGCTACCGCGAGGTCCGAGCCGACGGCGACAAGGCGGCGGCGGGGATCTCGAAGTCGGTGAGCAGCGTGATGCTGCCTCTGGGCCTCGCCGGCGTCACCACCATCGTCAGCTTCCTCACCAACCTCATCGGCGACATCGGCGGGCTGGCCGACTTCGGTGTGGTGGCCGCCATCGGCGTGCTCAGCGGCCTGGTCGTGTTCCTCACCGGCGTGCCCGCGGTGCGTGTGCTCCTCGACCGGCGCGCCGACGCCAAGGGCAAGCAGCCGCAGCTGCGTCCCATCGACCAGGCCATCCCCGGCGCGGGCACCCTGGTGGGCAACATCGGCAACGCCACCGTTCGCAAGCCTGCGGTGATCCTGGTGGTCGTCGGGGTGGTGACCCTCGTCTTCGGCGCTCTCACCACCCAGCTCGGCACCGAGTTCAGCTCCACCGACTTCCTTCCCGACGGCACCGAGAGCAAGGACGACGTGTTGTTCTTGACCGAGAGCCTCGGCGGCAACACCGAGCCCGTCACCGTGCTGGTGGAGTCCGAGATAGCCAACGACCGCACCCTGCGGAACCTGCTCGACTTCGCCCTGGCCATCGAGAACCCCTCCCAGAAGCCTTCGGCGGTCAGCAGCGGCATCACGAACTCTTTGGGCACCTACTACCAGTCGCTGCCCGCCGACATGCAGGATCGGATAACCCGCGACCTCGGACTCGGCGCCTCGAGCCCGTTGCAGATCGACAGCGCCGCCATCGAGCAGGCTCTGAAGACCATGCGGGACCACGACCCGGCCGCATTCGACTCGATCGTGTCCTACGGATCGGGCGGCGACGAGGACCGCACCATCCTGCAGTTCAACGCGCTGACCGGCGACGCCGACGGCACCCGGGCGCTGTTCGCCGACGTGGACGGACTGTGGTTCGGCGACGACGACGACATCACCCCCATCGCCAACGAGATAATCGCGCTGGAGGTCACCGACAGCCTCACCGCCAGCCAGGCCAGCTCCATCGTGCTCACCATCGTGGCCGCTCTGGTGGTGCTGGTGTTGTTCTTCTGGGTGACCGAGTTCCGGCCCATGCTGGCGGTGCTGTCGGTGCTGCCGATCCTGCTGGTGCTGGTGTGGGTGCTGGGCACGATGGTGCTGCTCGGCTACAGCTACAACGTGATCACCGCGCTGATCACCGCGCTGTCCATCGGCATCGGCGTGGACTACACCATCCACGTCACCCACCGGTTCGTGGAGGAGATCGAGCACGGCAAGAAAGTCGCCGAGGCGATCAACGCCACCATGCGCACCACCGGGGGCGCGCTCATCGGCTCAGCGCTCACCACCGCTCTGGGCTTCACGGTGCTCGTGTTCAGCCCGATCGCGCCGATGGGACAGTTCGGGCTGCTCACCGCCATCACGGTCACCTACTCGCTGATCGCGGCGGTGGTGGTACTGCCCCCGATGCTGGTGACCTGGGCCGCCTATCACGCCTGGCGGCAGGCAAACTCCTGACCGCCGGCGCGGACCTGCAGCGCCCGGCGGGAGACAGAACGGCAAACCGGTGCTGGTCGGACGAAGGCCCCCACACTGATAGAGTCACCACGGTCGGCACCCGGCCAGGGATCGGCCGTGCAGGTCCGCGCTGTCGAGGTAGGCCAGGAATTCCGCAGCGGCGGCCTCGCCGACGAGTGCTGTGGTGATCAGCGCACAGGCGGTGTCGCTCGCCTCTGCGGCCTCGGCGAGGGCGGAGCAGTGGGCGAGTCGGGTTCAACTGCGCGGCGACGGCCATCCTCTCGCCGAGGTGCAGAAACCCGAGCCGATGCTCGGTCGGGCCGTCGGTGTCACGGCTGCAATCCTTGGGGCTCATCGTATCGGGGTTGCTGAGGGCCCCCTGAGTGTCCCTGGACCCTCGACTACCAGCATGAAGCGTCTCACGTCTTCGGGCGGCTCTCGGCGTGGTACGAGAGCAGAGCAGCACCGATGACTCTCCGAGGAGGCCATCAGGTCTCCGGCTTTCTTGGCGACGCTGATTCCGGGGATCCCGGCGTTCGGTCGCGGACCCCGCCGCCGCCTGTCTCTCCCTCGGGTGCGAAGCGCCAGTACATTGGGCCAGGACGTTATTGCACAGGGACAGGGAGGATTCTGTTGGGGACTCTCAGGCGGTCTCTCGGAACGCTGCTGCTGACCTTCATCGTCGGCGCGCCGACGGTCGGGTTGCTCGCTTGCAGCGGCGCTGCGAGGCCCGTGCTGTTGGCCACCGAGGGCGACTACCACCCCTTCAACTTCCTCGACGACGACGGCGAGATCGACGGTCTGGAGCGGGAACTCGGCGACGAGTTGTGCCGCCGGGCCGAGCTTGACTGCGAGTGGGTGCTGAACGACTGGGTGGGCATGATCCCGGACCTGGTGGCGGGCGAGTTCGACGCGATCATGGCCGGCATGAGCATCACGGCCAAGCGCGACGAGGCCATCGACTTCACCGAGCCGTACTACCCCGCCACCCCCTCCGTCTATCTCGCGGTGGCGGGCGCCGACGACGACGCCGTGCAGGGTCGGCTCGGGGCTTACGCCAACACCATCTACTCGGACTACTTCACCGAACAGGGCATCGCGTACGTCGAGTTCACCGACGAGGACGACCGGTTGGCGGCGCTGCTGAGCGGCAACATCGACGCCATGCTGGTGGATCACGCGTTCGCCACGGACAAGCTCTCGCAGTACGAGGGTCAGCTGACCGTCGTCGGTCCCTCGGTGCTGCTGGACCGGGGCATCGGCATAGGCGTGCGCAACGGCGACGAGCTGCGGGCGAAGCTGGACTCGGCCCTAGCGTCGATGAAGTCCGACGGCACCCTGAACGATCTCCTCCACAAGTGGGTAGGCGACGACGCCTCCACCTTCTAGCCGCTCACGACAACCGATTCGCTCACCCTTGGAGCCGGTCAGTGGCCTTGGGTGCCACGTCATCACCCCGAGCCGTCTCTTGAGCAGTGAGACCCTCGTGTTTCGGAACCGCCGTACGACCGGGAAGCGGAGGCAACCCGGCCCGAATCGGCCATACTTACCTTCGCCGGTTTGCTGGCGCCCATGCGCTCGTAGCTCAATTTGGACAGAGCGTCTGACTACGGATCAGAAGGTTGGGGGTTCGAGTCCCTCCGAGCGCGCACTCCTCGTCGCGAGGGTTCATCCTGCGGTGCAACCACCTACTCAGCGGGTCCGGCAGAACGATGACCGGCCGCCGGGGGCTCCGCCGTTAGCCTGCCGGTGTGGGCGCCGGCACCGCCGTTGACAGCGAACTCGTCACCGAGGCATTCGATCTCGCGGTGCGGGCAGGCGACGTGGCAATGCGGTGGTTCGCGCCTCGGAGTCTCGACAGCCGCAGCAAGAGCGACGGCAGCCCGGTGACCGAGGCGGACAGGGCCGCCGAGGAGCTCCTGCGAAACGAACTGGCCCGCCGCTTTCCCGACGACGGCGTCGTGGGAGAGGAGTACGGCACGACGGACGGAACGAGCGGGCGCCGCTGGGTGATCGACCCCATCGACGGCACCCGCACATTCGTCCGCGGAGTGCCGCTGTTCGCGACGCTGCTGGCACTCATCGACGACGGTGGCCCCGCGATCGGGGTCGCGCGCATCCCCGCTCTCGACGAGACGGTGTTCGCAGGTCGCGGCCTCGGCGCGCGGCACACGTATGCAGGCGACACCAACCCCGCGCGCGTCAGCGATCTCCGCCGGCTCGAGGGGTCGTACCTGGTGACGAGCGGGATCGAGTACCTGCCGGAGGCAGGCCGGCGCCTGCTGCTGCACCCCGGACCGCTGGTGCGCACTTGGGGTGACGGCTACGGGTACGTCCTGCTGGCGACCGGGCGGGCCGAGGTCATGCTGGATGCCGGCCTGGCGCTGTGGGACGTCGCCCCGATGCTGGTGATCGTCGCCGAGGCCGGTGGTCGCCTCACCGACTACACCGGCATGCCCGATCCGCACGCCGGCGATGTGGTGGCCACCAACGGCCACCTGCACGACGCCGTCATCGGTCTGCTGGCGTCCGACGGCTAGAGGCCGACCCCTTCGAACAGCACGGGGTTGATGCCCCGCTCGGTCAACGCTGCCAGGAACGGCAGAGGTTCCAACGCCTCGGCCAGTCCCATTGCACCGTTGCGAAGCGCCTCCCCCTGCGCCACGGCCAGCGCCGCCGACGCGGCGACCGCCGCGGTGGCGGCCGCGGGGCTGTGCGCAGCCCCCAGCACCTTCTGGGTGCTTTCACCCTGCGATGTCCCGGACACCGCCACGCGGACCGCGCCGAGGCCCCCCTCGGCGTGCGGCGGCGACAGCATCGGCAGGAGTGACGTCAAGCGATCCTGGCGGTCCGCGGCGCGTCGCGCCGTGATCGTGTCCGCCTCGGGGAAGACCCGGACGAGCAGCTGCGGCTCGGCCAGAGCACCGAAGTAGCAGTCCGCCGGCCCGACAGGGTCCGGGAACCAGCACAACTCCCGACCCGAGCCGCCGCGACGGCGGACCCACGACCGCTTCAGCCACACCCACGCGGCGCGCCCGAGCGCCTCGTGATACCGACGGGCGCACGCCGGTCCGCCCGTGCCCTGGCGGGCCACGTGCACGGCATCAACCGATTCGAACCAGGCTGCCGCGTGAGCGGCGAGAACGCACGTCAGCCCGGGCGAGAACGCGGCTCCGAGGAGCAGCGGTACATCGCGGTCGCGCGCCACGGCGTCGAGCGCCAGGAGGCCTCGCACCTCCGTCGGGTGATCCGACACCGAGACGATGGCCGCACCGGCACGGACCAGCTGGACCGCCATCGGCCAGTGCGTCCCCGCCGGTGTCGCCAGGACGACCGCGTCGGCGCGGTGCAGATCCTCCAGACCCGCCGCGACGGTCCCCTCCACCGCCCGCACGACCTCGGCCGCCGAGGCGGGACTCCGACCGCAGACCGCGACCGACTCGACATGCGCATCCGCCGCCAGGATCCCGGCGATCCTCGCACCGACCGCCCCGGTGCCGACGACGCCGATGCGCATGCGCCCAGGCTCGCCGCGTGCGGCTCTCAGTTCAACCCGGGACCGCGCAACGGCCGCCAGCCCCCTTGGCGGGCCGGCTGAACCTCCGTGCAGATCCGCATGATGCGATCCATCACGAGGATCGCCAAGACCGCCAGGATCAGGGTCGCCACCCGCCCGAACACGTCGCGCACGCCTGCGACTCTAGCGACCGTGTGGGGCTAGCTGGAATCGAACCAGCGACCTCACCCTTATCAGGGGTGCGCTCTAACCGACTGAGCTATAGCCCCGGAAACTCAACGCTAGCGTCCGCGGTTCCGGCCCCAACCGGGGACGGCGCCGAGCAGAGGGCTCTACCAGGGCGGTCGCCGAGCAGGCCCACCGAAGCCCGAGCGGCGCGGCCTCGCCCGTGCCGGGCGGAACCGCGTTGACTCCTCCTCGACCAGCATGATGCGGAGGCCACCGACCAGTTCGCTGATGAGATTGAACAGGATGGCCGCCATCACATTGAACAGCGTCGCGAGGACGGCCAACACCAGGCTTGCGATCGCGTACACCCGGAAAATCTGCCCCGGATCGAAGGCGAAACTGTCGAGCCCGAATATCTGTGTGACGAACGCCTCGATCCGATCGATGAGACCAGTGGAGTCCACGGCGTTCCACAGGATCAACGCCGCGACGAGCAGAACGGCCCAGAGGCAGAGATAGAGGATCAGCGAGAGCTTCAACACCGACCACAACTCCACACGCCGCACGATCCGCCGCACGCTGCGGATCTGCAGGCGCCGGCGGCGGCGGCGCTCGGCGAGCGTCCATCGATCGGCGGGCGACTCGGGACCGCCCGGCGACTCGGCCCGCGTCGAACGCCGCGACGGGTCCGCCGGTCGGGGGCCGCCGGCCTTCGGCGCGCGCGATGAGCTGGCTACCGATGGATCGCCGGGCACAGCACGAAGTGTAAGGGACGACCGTCTCCGGCCCGGCACAGGCCTGTCCGATGGCTCAGCGGCGCCAACAGCGCAGCAACCTGGCGCGGGACCTCGACGCCGCGGGATCCGTGTGGGCCCAAGAGGCGAACCGAACCCGTCGCCTCCTCGCCGAGGAGGTCTGCGACCCGATCCAGCGCCGCCGCCATCGCGGGCGATGCCACCGCAGCGGGACGCAGCGCCGCGGCGACAGCCGGCACCCCGTCGACGGCGACGGTGACCCGAACCGCGCTGCCTGCCGTCGCGTACGCCTCCAGCGTCCCGCCGTTCGCCTGCGCCAGTTGCCGGGCGGCCCCGCGGCCACCCTGCACCGCGGCGAGCGCCGCCGCGTCGGCCGCCGTCTGCGCCTGCGTCATCGACTGAGCGCGAGCTCCCAGGTGGGCCGCGACGAGCGATCCGATCGCCGCCACAACCACGACCAGTACAACCAGGGGCAGGGCCTGACCACTGTCACCGCCGCGGCCGACCGCCGGGCCCGACCCCTCCTGGCGGAGGTTCAGAGTTCTTCGCGGGGAACCAGCGTGACAGCGCTGACCTTGCGGTCGCCGTCGACCTTCATGATCGTGACGCCCGTGGCGTCCCTCCCTTGCACCGAGACATCCGCCACCGGCAGGCGGATGACGACACCATCGGTCGCAATCACCATCACCTCGTCGCTCTCGGCAACACCGAGGGCGGCCACCACCTCGCCCTTGCCCTCGACCAGACCAACCGCTCGGACACCCTGCCCCCCGCGGTGACGCTCCGTGAAGGCACCGAAGTCGGTGCGCTTGCCGAATCCCTCGTCGGTCACGATCAGCAACTGCTGGTCGGGTCGCTCGCGCACCATGGCGACCACCTCGTCGCCCGGTCGCATCTTCATACCCTTCACGCCCTGGGTCTCCCGCCCGGTGGCGCGCACCTCTTCAGCAGAGGAGCTGAAGCGCAGCAGGTTGCCGCGCCGGGTCACGAGACAGACGCGATCGCCCTCGCCGAACGGGCGGACCTGCACCAACTCGTCATCCTCACGAAGGTTGATGGCCCGCAGTCCCCGGTAGCGGCTCTGGTACGCGGAGAACTTGGTCTTCTTGATCCGCCCACGGCGGGTGACGAACATCAGGTACGGGTTCGTCTCGTAGTCGCGGGTGTCGATGACGGCGGCCACCCGCTCACCCTCGGCCAGTTCCAACAGGTTGACGACCGCCGTGCCGCGGGCCGCCCTCCCCGCCATCGGGATCTCGTGGACCCGCAGCCGGTGCACGCGGCCCCGGTTGGTGAAGAAGAGCAGGTAGGCGTGTGCGGAGGTGTGGATGACCGCGCTGATGTAGTCACCCTCCTTCAGCTTGGCCCCCGCCACCCCGCGCCCGCCGCGGCCCTGCGTGCGGAACTCATCGGCCGACGTCGTCTTGACGTAGCCGCCCCCGGTCATGATGAACACGACGTCCTCGTCATCGATGAGGTCCTCGATGTCGAAGTCGCCGGGGTCGATCGCCAGCTCGGTGCGCCTGGCATCGACGAATTGCTCGCGGAGTGCCGACAGTTCGTCCCGGATGACCCCCCGCAGCCGCGCCTCATCGGCGAGGATCGCCTCCAGTTCGGCGATGGTGACACGCAGCTCGTCCAACTCCGTCACCAGCTCGCTGCGGCCCAGGCGGGTCAAGCGACCCAGCGGCGTGTCCAGAATGTGGTTGGCCTGCACCTCGGAGAATTCGAACGGCTCCGACATGAGGCCGGCACGGGCCGCGGGCCGATCGGCCGACGCCCGGATGAGTGCGATCACCTCGTCGAGCATGTCCACTGCTCGCAGCAGGCCCTCGACCACGTGCGCCCGCTCGGCGGCCCGGGCGAGGCGGTACTCCGAACGCCGCCTCACGACGTCCATCTGGTGCGCGACGTAGGACTGCAGCATCTCGGCAAGGCTGAGCGTGCGGGGCACCCCGTCGACGAGCGCCACCATGTTCACCGAGAACGAAACCTGCAGCGGCGTGTGCTTGTAGAGATTGTTGAGGATGACCAGCGCCGGGGCATCGCGGGTCAGCTCGAACACCAGGCGAGTGCTGCCCTTGGCGGACTCGTTGCGGATGTCCCTGATGCCGGTGAGGACTTTCGTCTCCACCAGGTGAGCGGCGCGGCGCTCGATGGCCTCCACGCTCACCTGGTACGGGATCTCGCTGACCACGATCTGGGTCGTGCGGCCCTCGGTCTCGATCTCTGCCTGGCCGCGCAGGCGCAGTGTGCCCCGGCCGGTTCGGTACGCCTCGTCGATCCCCGCGCGCCCCAGGATCTGGCCACCGGTGGGGAAGTCGGGGCCGCGCACGAATCGCATCAGCTCCCCGGCGCCGGCGGTGGGGTGCTCCAGCAGGTGCAGAACCGCGTCGGCGACCTCGCCGAAGTTGTGCGGCGGGACGTTCGTCGCCATTCCCACCGCGATCCCTTGGCTGCCGTTCACCAGAAGATTGGGGAACCGCGCCGGCAGGACCTCCGGTTCGCGGTGGCGGCCGTCGAAGTTGCCGGCGAAGTCGACCGTCTCCTCGTCAATTCCGGCCAGCATGGCCCCACTGAGCTCCGACAGCCGGCACTCGGTGTAGCGGTAGGCGGCAGGCGGGTCGGCAGGCGAACCGAAATTCCCATGCGGGTCCACGAGCAGGTGCCGCAGACTGAAGTCCTGGCCCATGCGCACCAGCGCGTCGTACACCGCGGTGTCGCCATGGGGGTGGTACCTGGCGATCACATCGCCGACGACCGTGGCGCACTTCACGTGGCCGCGGTCGTGTCGATGGCCGTTGGAGGCCATCGACCAGAGGATCCGGCGATGAACCGGCTTGAGGCCGTCCCGTGCATCCGGCAGGGCGCGGGCCACGATGACCGACATGGCGTAGTCCAGGAAGGACTGCTCCATCTCGGTCTGGATCTCGATGGTCTCGACACCGTCGCCACCGGTGGCGGCGTCCTCGAAGGGCCCGGTCGGCGGTTCGCTGCTCACGTGCTCAGATGTCGAGGAAGCGCACGTCGCCGGCGTTGGCCTGGATGAACGATTTGCGTCCCTCCACGTCGTCGCCCATCAGCTGGGAGAAAACCGCATCAGCCACGGCGGCCTCCTCGATGTCGACGCGCAGGAGAGTGCGCTGAGCAGGGTCGAGCGTGGTCTCCCAGAGTTCTTCGGCGTCCATCTCGCCGAGGCCCTTGAGGCGCTGGAACTCGTTGCGATGCTTCGGATGGCCGGCCAGGAACTCGGCCTTGGCCCGGTCGTCCTTGAGGTAGATCTTGTCGCGTCCCACCTCGGTGGAGTACAGCGGGGGCTGAGCGATGTAGACGTGCCCCTCCTCGATGAGTGGGCGCATCTGGCGGAACAGGAAGGTCAGCAGCAAGGTGCGGATGTGGCTGCCGTCCACGTCGGCATCGCACAGGAGAATGACCTTGCCGTAGCGCAGTTTGTCGATGTCGAACCCGCCGTCGCCGTTGGCGCCGTTGCCGTTACCGGGGCGACGACCGTTCGCCTCGGTGATCTCGGGCTCGTCGGTGCCGTCGTGGGAACCGAAGCCCGCACCGATGGCGCTGATCAGCGCGGCGATCTCCGTGTTGCGCAGCATGCGATCGGCCCGTGCCCGCTCGACGTTGAGGATCTTGCCCCTGATGGGTAGCACGGCCATGGTGCGGGGATCCCGAGCCTTCTTGGCCGATCCCCCGGCGGAGTCCCCCTCCACGATGTACAACTCGTTATCGCCGATGTCGCCCGACGTGCAGTCGGTGAGCTTGCCCGGGAGTCCGGCGCCGTTGAGGGCGGACTTGCGGCGGCTGGCCTCGCGTGCGGCGCGGGCCGCGAGGCGGGCGCGGGAGGCTTCGACCGCCTTGGTGATCACTCTCCGGGCTTCGGTGGGGTGCTCCTCCAACCAGTCCTCGAGATGCCGGTTGGTGGCGCGTTCCACCAGGGAACGAACCGGCACGTTGCCGAGCTTGCTCTTGGTCTGCCCTTCGAACTGCGGCTCGCGCAGCCGGACACTCACGATCGCCGTCAGACCCTCGCGGATGTCCTCCCCTTGCAGATTCTCCACGCCGCGCAGGAGGCCTTTGCGGTCGGCGTAGCGGTTCACGGCCCCCGTGAGCGCTTTGCGGAACCCCTCCTCGTGCATCCCCCCCTCCGTGGTGGTGATGCCGTTGGCGAACGAGTAGAGCCCGTCGGTGTGGTAGGCGGTGCTCCACTGGAAGGCGACCTCCACCTCCTGGTCGGATTCTGCCTGCGAGAAGTAGCCGACCTCGGCGAAGAGTGCCTCCTTGGAGGCGTTCACATGCCGGACGAAGTCCCCGATGCCGCCCGTGTAGCGGAAGGTCGTCCAGCGCGCCGTCGGCGACGAGCGAAGGTCGCGGAACCGAATGCGCAGGCCGGCATTGAGGAACGCCATCACCTGGAGGCGCTCGGTCAGACGGGCGGCTTGGAACGCCACGTCGTCGAAGATCCCCGCGTCCGGCCAGAAGCGCACCGTCGTCCCCGTGGGCCCCTCCGCGGGCAGATCCTCGACTCGCTGCAGGGGGACGTCGATGCAGCCGCCGTCGTTGAAGCACATCCTCCAGCGGGCACCGTTCCGGCGCACCTCCGCCTCGAGCCGGTGAGACAGCGCGTTCACGACCGAAACGCCCACGCCGTGCAGCCCGCCCGACACTTTGTAGCCGCTCCCGCCGAACTTGCCGCCGGCGTGCAGCACCGTCATCACGACTTCGAGAGCGGACTTCTCCGGCGTGTCGGGGTGTGGACCGGTGGGGATACCGCGCCCGTTGTCGACCACCTCACACGACCCGTCCGCGTGCAGGGAGATGTCCACCTCCGTGCAGTAGCCGGCCATGGCCTCGTCCACGGCGTTGTCGACCACCTCGTAGACGAGGTGGTGCAGCCCCGTCGGACCGGTCGAGCCGATGTACATGCCGGGGCGGCGCCGGACGGCCTCGAGTCCCTCGAGAACGGTGATGTCCGCCGCTTCGTAAGACTCAGCCCTATCAACCACTCGCAAGCATCTCCGTCCAGAACCGGTTCGTCTCAGGGCCTCTCGCAGGCCATGTCGCGCGCCCGGTGGGAGCCAATGTTCGCACCGGAGGTGCCGGTCGGCGGGGTTGCTCGACCGCTCTTATTCTACCGCCTCCAGGGCCTCTCCCAGACCGTTTTCCGAGCAACGCGCGGGCGGATGGTCTCCACCTTTCCCTCACCGAGACGTCCCGCCAGCTCGACGAGCAAGTTGGACTCGGAGAGGCGGACACGCGCCGCCCACGCAGGGTCGTCGACCTCCACCACCAGGCGGCGGTTCACAAGCCTGATCGGGCGGGAATGGCCGGCCAACTCTGCTCCGGCGATTGCAGGCCAGTGAGCGAAGAGGCTCGCGAGGACATCCGCTCCCGGAGCGCCGAGCGTGCCGAGAACCCGGTTCAACCCCTCGGCCACGTGGCGCGGCCCCCGACGGGCGTGATGGTCCTTCCCCGGCGCTGTCATCGTGTCACCGACGAAGCGCCCGTCAACTCCGGCACGGAGACGATCCGCGATGGTCGCGCTGCGGCCGGGAGCTCTGCGGCGGTGGCGAGGAGGACCTGTCCACCCGGCAGCATTTCCAGCAGGCGCTCCTGGCGGAGCGGGTCCAATTCGGAGAAGACATCGTCGAGGAGCAGCAGCGGTGGACTGCCGGCGGATTCGGTCAGCGCCTCCTGCAACGCCAGCCGGAACGCCAGCGCCAACGATCTCTGGTTGCCCTGTGAGGCGTGGGTACGCGCGGGGAGACCGTCGAGTCGCCACTCCACATCGTCACGGTGCGGTCCGACGGTCGTCGCGGCGCGCAGAACGTCCTCGTCCCTGGAGCCGCCCAGCGCTGCACGCATTCCCTCGACCAGCCATTGCGGCTCATACGTCATCTCGACCGCACCGGTCTCGTTGCCGGCGAGTCTCGAGAAGAGCCGCTGCATGCGCGGACCGAGTTCGGCGACGACCCACGCCCGGTGCCTCGCCCATACCTCAGCGGCGACCGCCAGCCGGTCGTCCCACACGTCCAGCGAGCGCAGGGTCGTCTCGTCCATCACGCCGCGGCGGCCGGCGCCCGCCTGCCGCAACAACGCGTTCCGCTGTCTGAGGCAGGCGACGAGTCGACGGCGCTCCTCCCCTGCAGGGGGTCGCAGACTCACGATCGCGTCGTCGACGGCGTCGCGTCGGGCGCTCGGCGGACCCTTCACGACCGTGAGGTCGTCCGGCTGGAACGCCAGGACGGGCAACTGCTCCTGTAGTTCCGCCGCGCGCCGGAGTGGCTGGCGGTTCACCTGGACGCGCGTCCGGCCGCCGGCTGACGGAAGGCTCGCCTCGACGAGCACCCGGCGGCCGCCGACGAGGAACTCCCCGCGCAGGATCGCCTCAGCGGCTCCGACCCTGACGAGCTCGCCGGCCGAGGCCCCACGGATCGACGTCAGCGACGCCAGGTACCCGGCGGCCTCGAGCAGCGAGGTCTTACCGGCTCCATTGGGTCCTCGGATGACCGTCAGACCCTCGGCGGGTTGGAGCGAGACAGCCTCGTAGAGACGGAAGTTGCTCGCCTCCAGCCAGCAGAGCAGAACGCCTCCTCAGGTGACGCGCAGCGGCATCAGGACGTAGAGGAAGTCCTCATTGTCCGGGGTCTGGAGCAGGGCCGGCTTCAGGCTGTCGGCGGTGAGCAAGACGATTTCCTCCGACTCCAGTACCTCCACGCCGTCGTGGAGGTACTCCGCATTGAAGGCGATCAGCAATTCCTCGCCCTCATAGGAAGCGGCGACCTCCTCGGTTGCCTCACCGACGTCCTGAGCGACCGCCGACAGGGTCAGGCTGTCGGCCTGCATCCTCACACGCATCGACCGCTGCGCCGGGACGAGTAGACGGACCCGGCGGATCGCATCGAGCAGCAGCTGGCGGTCGGTGACGAGCCGGTTCGGATGCGCCGTCGGGATCAGCCCCTCGTAGCTGGGGAAGTCACCGTTGATGAGACGAGCGGACAGCCGTGTGTCGCCAACCTCGAAGAGCACGGTCCGTTCATCCAGCTGGACCCCGACACGCTCATCTGCGGTCACGAGCCGCGCCACCTCATCGAGCGCACGAGAGGGCACCAGGACACCCTTCTCCCCAACGTCCATCGAAACGCTCTCGAGATCGCGCTGGGCGAGCCGGTAGGAGTCTGTGGCGACCACACGCAGGCCGTCTCCCCGAGAAGTAAGCAACACACCTGTCAGCACCGGACGCGATTCATCGCTGCTGGCCGCGGGAACCACCTGCCGCAACCCGCTCACCAGGGCCGCACCGTCCACGGTGACCGTCGCCTCCCCCAGGAGCGGGATCCGCGGGAAATCCCCCGGTGGCATCGTCCGCAGGGAGAACTCCGACCGGCCGGCACAGACCTTCAAGGCCTGGTCGTCGAGTTCCACCTCGACCGCGCCCAAGTCGAGGGAGCGCACAACGTCGGTCAGCAGGCGCGCCTGCACCAGCGCTGTCCCGTTCTCGGCGCCGTTGACCGTCACACGCGCCGAAATCGTCAGGTCCACGTCGCTGCCCGTGACGGCCAGACTGTCACCGCTGAGATCGAGGAGCACCCCTGACAGACCCGCGACCGGCCCTGCCTTCGTCGTGACCGCGCGGCCGGCCTTGCTGAGTGCGGCTATCAGGGTGTCCCGTTCGCATCTGAACTTCACAGGTTCCGCCCTTCATTGAAGAGGTTGGTTTCATTAAGGTTTGTAGTGGTAGTAGGCCCGGGGATTGTGCATTTCCCCTCGCTTGCCCTGGTCAATGCCGTTCGGCGCTGTGAAAGGACCGCCGGCGATATCCGCAGGGCCGCTTGCCGGAATCCCGATTGCAAGGGGGGGACGGGCATTCCGCACGGTGTTCTCCGTCGGTTTTGCACAGGAATCCCCAAGGGGAGGGTGCTAGGCAGCACCTGCCAGGTTGCTGCGCAGCATACGGATCAGCTGCGTTACCTGCTCGTATACCTGCTTGCGTTCTGACATCAGCTGTTTGATCTTGTTTACGGCGTGAATGACCGTTGTGTGGTCGCGATCGCCGAATTCCGACGCGATCGCGGGGAAGCTCAGATCGGTCAGGTCGCGCATGACGTACATGGCGACGTGCCGAGCGTTGACGAGCTGCCGGCGACGGCTCATCCCGATGATGTCCTCGATGGAGATCCCGAACATCGTCGAACAGGCCGTCAAGATGTGAGCCGGGGTGACGACCTGCTGCTTCTGCGGCGTGAACAGGTCGTGAAGGAGTTCCTCCGCTGTCGGGACGGAGATGGTCTGCCTGTTCAACGACGCGAATGCACAGACTCTGGTCAGCGCTCCCTCGAGTTCGCGGATGTTGTTCGTCACACGCTCCGCGATGAATTCCAGCACCTTGCTCGGCAGGAGATGGCGGCAGTCCGGCGGCGCCCGCTGCTCGAGAATCGCCAGCCTGGTCTCGATGTTGGGCGGTTGGATATCCGTGATCAGGCCCATCTTGAAGCGGCTGGTGAGACGGTCCTCCAGCGTGGGGATCGAGTCGGGCGGCCGGTCGCAGGTGATGACCAGGAGACTTCTCGTCTCGTAGAGCGTGTTGAAGGTGTGGAAGAACTCCTCCTGCAGCCCTTCCTTGCCCGCGAAGAACTGGGCATCGTCGACGAGCAGGACGTCGAGCCGGCGGTAGTAGTCCTTGAAAGCGGGGAGTTGGTTCGAGCGGAGGGCATAGACGAAGCGATTGAGGAAGGCTTCCGTCGACACCAGACGAACCAGCGACGCGGGGTAGTGCCGGTTGACGTAGTGGGCGATGGCGTGCAGGAGGTGCGTCTTGCCGAGGCCGGCGCCTCCGTAGATGAAGAGGGGGTTGTAGACCCGCCCCGGCTGCTCGGCGACCTGGAGGGCGGCCGTATGAGCGAAGACGTTGGACGGCCCGCGGACGAAGTTCTCGAAGGTGTACCTGGGGTTGAGCGGTTCGTCGACGAACAGCCCGTCTCCCACGCCGCTGATGACGGGCTCCCGGTTGGCCTCGACAGGCACATCGGCAGTCGTGTCGACGCCCGCGGGAAGCAGGAGATCTTCTGCGGATGGGAGGTCGCTGAGCTCGATCGACACGGGCTCGACGGCGATGGTGAGGCGCACCGGCTGCCCGGTGATCTCCGCGAGCACGTCCTCGATCAGGTGGCGGTACCGGCGCTCGATCTTGTCGCGGGCGATGCTGCTGGGGACGTGGATCCGCAGCCCGTCACCGGTCAGGTCGGAGGCGCGAATGTCTCGAAACGTTGAGTGCCAGACTGCATCGGAGACATGGTTTTGGATCGTTGTGGCACAGGCGCTCCAGAGGTGCGCAGGGTCGTTCACGATGGTGGCTCAGTTCTCCTGTAGCGACCACCGCGCCGGTTCGCGCCTGCGGCGTCGGAGAGGGGTGGTCAGTCTGCTCGATGGGCCGACGGATCTGCGGCGCTCGTCGTGGCGGGCAATCTAGCCGCGGCGATTTTCCGGCGCGGCTGCAGGATGGAAGGGGTCCGTTATTTTCACGGTATTTGATTGTTCCATTGGCCTGTTCTATCTATTACCTTTGTTCAAACTGCTCTCGCCGTGTTGCAGTAATCCCCGGTCTGCAAGCCGGCGCGGTGCCGGTTGTGGACACAACGGTCACCCTCTAGCGTGAAGCGGTCAAGTCGCATCCGGATCCCCTGTCCGGTCGGCTGACCTTGACGGGCCTCGTGACACCTATCCGGGGCGCCGGCGTCTCGATGATCACCTGCTGCATGCGCACCGGCGATAGCAGGTGGGTCCGGCGCAAGGAGGAACGGGAGTGAAGCGGACGTACCAGCCGAATGTTCGCCGCCGATCGCGGCGGCACGGCTTTCGCAAGAGGATGAGCAGCCGAGGCGGAAGGGCCGTTGTGAAGGCTCGCCGCCGTCGAGGACGCCAGAGGTTGTCAGCCTGATCCGGCGCATCCAGAGTTCGGCGACCTTCGATCGGCTCAGCCGCGATGGCGACGTCGTTCGACAGGGCCTCGTGGAGTTCCGGTACTTGCTCGACGGAGGCGACGCGCCTCCTCGTGTGGCCTATGCCATCGGCCGCAGGACCGGCACAGCGGTCGTGCGGAACAGATTGCGGCGGCGACTGCGCGCTGTGATGCGAGAGTTGTGTGCTCCGGGACGGTGCCCGTCGTTGCCGAGTGGCGACTACCTGATCCGGGCGCGGCCGGGCGCGGCCGGCGCCTCGTACGCCGAACTCCGCCATGATGCCGAGGGGGCATTGCAGCGCCTCGAACGCCGGAGGACGCGAGCGTGAACCCTGCCGGCCGCCTGCTTGTCGGAGCAATCCGCATCTACCAGGCCTTCAGCTCGGTGCGGCCACCGCGCTGCCGCTTCTTGCCCACATGTTCGGCGTACGCGGTCGAAGCCATAGCGGCGCACGGCGCTCTGCGCGGTTGCTGGTACACCGCCCGACGGCTGCTGAAGTGCCATCCGTTCGGTCCGTACGGGGTCGACCCGGTGCCACCCGTCCGCATTGCCCCTGACCGGAGAGCCTGCGAGGGCCTCGTCTGATGTTTGACGCCATCACACGCGTGTTCGAGCCGCTGATGAATCTCAGCGGGCGGATCCTGGCGTTCTTCTACGACGTCTGGCCCAACTATGCGGGGGCAATCCTGTTGCTGACGATCTGCGTGATGATCGTGCTCACCCCCGTCTTGATAAAGAGCACGAGGTCGATGCTGCAGATGCGCCGCCTGGCGCCGCAGGTCAAGAAGCTTCAGGCGGAGTACCGCCACGATCGCCAGAAGATGAACGAAGAGGTGATGGCCCTCTACCGGGCGAACAATGCGAATCCGGTGGGCGGGTGCCTGCCGATGCTGATGCAGATGCCGATCTTCATCGCCTTGTTCCAATTGCTGCGGGGGTTGACACGGCGAACCTCGACCCTGGGCTGGTCATCGAGTCAGGCGGCGGCCTCGTGTGTCGCCCAGCCCGGCGTCGACTGCGCTCCGGCGGTGGTAGGTGCCCCCAAACAGACACTCAATCCGGACTACCTCAACACCGACACCCGGCTCTACCAGGACCTCGTGGTCAGCACGGAGATGCGTGCTTGGGGTTTCGACCTGGCCGAGACCCCTTGGAACGTGCTGCAGAGTTCGTTCGTGGGAGGACTGCGGTACCTCGGGCTGATCGCGCTGGTGGCGGTGTTGGGCTACTACCAGCAACGCCAGATCAGCGGGCGGATGTCAGCGGAGGAGCAGACACCGCAGGCGAGGATGATGATGCGAGTCATCCCGATCATGCTGCCGGTGTTCTCGTTCGGGATGCCGACGGGTCTGGTCTTCTACTACAACGCGCAGAGTGTCATCCGCATCGGGCAGCAGGCCGTGATCACCCGGAAGCTCTACCGGCCGTTCGCGGCGGAGGAGGCTGAGCGGAAGGCTCGCGAAGAAGCCGCAGCAGCGGCAGGCGAGGAGCTCGAGCCGGCTCAGCCGAAAGCTCCCGCCGAGCCGAAGGGTCTGGCAGCGCGCCTCGGTTTGGCGAGCCCTCCCGACCCTCGGCGTCATGGCCGGCAGCGCCCGGTCAGCGGAGACGCCCCGAAACCGAAACCCGTGCCGCCGGCAGCGAAGGCGGCGCCGCCGGGACCCGCGAAGCAACCCACGGGCCGCGAGGCGACACGCGCGGGTGCGGCCCGTGGCTCGAAGGAGCGACCGGGCCGCGGACGAACAACGGAAGCGGACAGACGTTCTAAGAAGAAGGATTCCCCGCCGCCCAAGCCGGTGCCCAGTCGTGTGACACCGAAGGGCGCCCAGCAACGGCGCGAGAAGCGCTACAAGAAGTGAGAAGGCCATGGAGTGGATAGTCACGGAGGCTCGAACGGTCGCCGACGCAAAGGAAGTCGCACTCGACCAACTTGGTGTGGACGAGCGCGAGGCGGAGTTCGAGGTCCTGGTTGAACCTCAGCGCGGGGTCTTGGGACTGGGGAGGTCCAATGCTCAGATTCGGGCTCGTGTCATGCCTCGTGTGGAGACGCCACCGGAGCGGAGAGGTCGCCCCCGGCGAGGTCGAGGAGGTGGCGCGCGAAGCGAGCGACCCGAGAGGACCCGGGACTCGTCCGGCGGGGAGAAGCGATCCGGCGGGGAGAAGCGATCCGGCGGGGAGAAGCGATCCGGCGGCGCGGGAGCGCCGGCGGTATCGACTCGAGAGTCGGCAACGCCGAAACGGCCGGAGCGCCGTTCACAGGCACGCGGTTCGGGTACACGACCGAAGAATCGGGCGGACACAAAGGGCAGAGGAGAGAAAATGAACAATGACGAATCCAGCACGCGCGCGGGAGCCGTTGATCTGGCGAATGAGGAGGACACCCTCTGTACGTTTGCCGGGGAGCTCATCGAAGCGTTCGGCCTCGATGCGACCGTGACGGCGAACCGGGAGACCGACGGGATCCTTGAAGTCGTCGTCGATGGCGAGGAGGTCGGGCTCCTGATCGGCCAGCGCGGGACAACGCTCGCCGCCATTGAAGAGTTGATGCGGGTGGTCGTGCAGCGCCAGGCGCAAGGGCGCCGGCATAGCAAGGTTCGCCTCGAAGTGGCCGGCTACAGGCGGCGACGCAAGGAGGCGCTGGAGAGCTTTGCGCGGCGTGTCGCCGACGATGTCGTGACCACCGGAGATGCGAAGGCTCTCGAGCCGATGAACTCCGCGGATCGGAAGATCGTGCACGACGCCATTCTGGATGTGGACGGAGTCGAGACGGCGTCGGAAGGGGAAGAGCCGCGCCGCCGCGTGGTCGTCCGACCTGGGGTTTAAGGAACAACCCGGCGGCTGGGAGTCGCCGGGGGCAAGCCGGCTCGACGAAGTCTTCGCGCGGGCGCAGCGCCAAGGGTTGGTCGGACGGGGAACTGCGTCCGACCGCGAGTGGGCGCACGCCGCCGCGATGGCGCATGACTTGGGAGACCCGGGAGAGGTCGACTGTCTCGACCTCGGGACCGGGGGAGGTCTGCCGGGCGTTGTGATGGCGACGTGCTGGCCCGCCACGACGTGGGTCTTCCTGGACCGCAGACCGCGGAGCGAGGCCTTCGTGTCGTGGGCGGTCGGCGTTCTGGAACTCCGGGAGCGGGCCAGGTTCTGCCGTGGGGACGCTGTGGACCTGGCGAGAGACCCGGCGCTTGCAGCGGCGTTCGACATCGTCGTGGCCCGGTCGTTCGGGCCCCCGGCGATCACGGCGGAGTGCGCGACGGGATTCATGCGGATCGGGGGCCGCCTGGTGGTGAGCGAGCCGGAGGCCGTCGACCGGAGCCGGTGGCCGGCGGCGCCCCTCATGATGTTGGGTCTCGCTGTGCAGGCAACGGGGACGGCACCACGATTCGTGGAGATTGCAAAAGTGGCGCCGCACGCCGAGCGTTACCCGAGGCGCCTGGCTGCGATGCAACGGGAGCCCCTCTACTGAAGTGGCCGGGGTCATGTTTCACGTGAAACATGACCTTTCGCGAGCGCGCCGGTGACTAGGATGTGCCGCAGTTGTCCACTGACCGAGGTGCTGCCCACGTGACCTCTCCATGCCGCACGATCGCCGTCGCCAACCAGAAGGGTGGCGTCGGCAAGACCACGACGGCGATCAACCTCGGTGCCGCACTCGCCGAGCGGGGCCATCGCGTGCTGGTGGTCGACCTTGACCCGCAGGCCAATGCCACGACAGGAATCGGCCTGGATCCACGGGTCCTGCAGGCGTCCGTGTACGACGTGTTGCTGGACGGGAAGTCCATCGCCGACTGCATCTTCCCGACGCCGGTGGACGGCCTGATGGCTGTTCCGTCCCACCTGGATCTGGCCGGCGCGGAGATCGAGTTGCAGTCGTCGTTCAACCGCGAACGCCGTCTCGCGAGCGCCCTGGATGATGTCCGCGATGAGTTCGACTACCTCTTCGTGGACTGTCCGCCGGCGCTCGGGCTCCTGGCGGTGAATGCGCTGACGGCGGTGGAGGAGGTGCTCGTCCCGATCCAGTGCGAGTACTACGCGCTCGAGGGACTCGCGCAGCTGAGCATGCACGTCGACCAGATCCGGAGGCACCTGAATCCGGCGCTGACGCTGTCGAAGTTGCTGCTCGTCATGTACGACTCCCGGACGAACCTTTCCCGGCAGGTCAGCGAGGAGGTCCGCGCTCTGTACAAGGATCGAGTGTGCCGGGCGGTGGTCCCGCGCTCGATCAAGCTCGCCGAGGCGCCTGCGCGAGGGCAGCCGATCACGGTGTACTCGCCGCGCTCGCGTGCGGCGTTGACCTATCGCGTGCTCGCCGAGGAGTTCGAGGCCGATGGCGCAGACTGATCGAGGCCTGGGCCGGGGTCTGGGCGCGCTCATCCCGACCGGAGGGCGCGTCGCCGGCGGCTACCGGGAGATCGCCACGTCGAGCATCGTGCCGAACAACCACCAGCCGCGGACGCAGTTCGACGAGCAGCCGCTGGACGCTCTTGCCGACTCGATCGCACGAATCGGCGTCCTCCAGCCAATTCTCGTCCGTCAGGTCGACTCGGACCGGTTCGAGCTGATCGCGGGTGAGCGGCGGTGGCGTGCCGCCAAACGCGCCGGCCTGCGGACGGTTCCCGCGCTTGTCCGCGAGGTCGAGGCGCAGGAGTCGCTCGAAGAGGCCCTGGTCGAGAACCTGCACAGGGAGGATCTGAACCCCCTCGAAGAGGCGGCCGCGTTCGTGCAGTTGCAGCAGGACTTCGGAATGACGCAGCAGGCTGTTGCAAACCGGGTGGGCCGTAGCCGGGCGGCCGTCACCAATGCCACACGGCTCTTGCAACTGCCCGGCGAGGTGCAGGAACTGGTGGCGTCGCGACAGCTGTCAGCGGGTCACGGTCGAGCGTTGTTGGCGATCCCCGACGCGCGCGAGCAGGTCGGGCTCGCACGTCGGGTGGTCAGTGAAGGATGGTCGGTCCGGCAGTTGGAGGCACATGTCCGTCCGGCCGAGAAGGTCACGGACGAACCCGCCCCCACTCGCCCGGCCGAGCTCTCGCCCCCGGAGCCCGAGGACCCCAGTGTTACGGGCGCCCCCACCTCGGCGTTGCTGGAGTTGGAGAATCTCCTGGCGGAGTATCTCTCCACCACAGTCCGGGTGGAGATCGGCGACCGCAAGGGTCGCTTGACCGTCGAGTTCGCCGACTTGGACGATCTCGAGCGGATCTACCACCTGGTTACGGATTAGAGGCGGCTCCACTCGGATCTCAAACAACTGTTCGTAGTCTGAGTAGAAATCCATCCGGCTCAGAGGGGCTCGGCGATCCAATCCGCCAGGCACTGCGCGATCTGCTCTGCCAGCAGGCCTTGGCGTTCGACCACGATGGACGGCGGGCCCAGCCGGAGGACAACGGCCGGCATCCGGCTCTCCCGAAGGACAGGTAGGCGCATGCCGGTGGGGGTGGTTGCCGGCTGACCGAGCAGATCACCCAATGAACCGGTGAGCATCTCGGCGAGTCGCTTCCCACCACTCGAGGTGAATCCCTCGGTGGCGAAGTAGAACGCCTCGCATGCCTCGCCGTCCGCGAGGTGGACGTCGAGGAGTACCGACGTGTCGACGCCGTTGGCCGCCGCGGCCATGGCCGAACCATCCCGCTGCGCCAGGACGATGACACCGGCGCCGCGGCGCCGCAACTGCCGCGCGGCCGCCACGACGAGCGAGTCGGCGCCGCCGAGCGCGATCGCCGTGTCACGCAGGAGGCGAGGGCTCCCGCGTAGTCGCTCCCGCTCGAGGAGCATCTCCATGCTGTGGCTGTCCCCTGCGGGGATCCGGCCGAGGATCGCGACGGTATCGGGCCCGCAGATCCCGTCCGCGGTCAGTCCGAGGTTCTCCTGCAGTGCCCTGATGGCGGCGGCGGTCTCGGGTCCCAGGATGCCGTCGACACGGCCCGCGGAGAAGCCGAGTGCCCCGAGGCGTCGCTGGACGTCGGCCACGTCCTCCCCACGCTGGTACGGCGTGCGGAGGTAGAGCAGTCGATCTCCCAGGCGATGTCCCGCTTCGACCAGCGCAGCCCAGGTGCCCGGCCCGCAGATGCCGTCGGCCAGCAGGCCACGGCTTTGCTGGAAGCGCCTGACCGCGTCGGCCGTGGCGGCCGAGTAGTCCTCCGACGCGGCGAGGGCCGACTCCCCGGCTGCAGCGAGCTTCCGGTGCAGATCGCGCACGGCTGCGCCGCGGGCGCCGATCCGCAGAGGCAGTGCCTCGTCGGCTATCGGTGTTCTCCCTTTGCCTGTTTCCTGCCGTGATCGGGGCTCGGCTCAGAGGAACTCTGCAAGGTCCTCGACCAGGGCCGCCTTGCTCTTCGCCCCGACGATGCGCTTGGCGGCCTCGCCTTCCTTGAAGACGATGAGCGTTGGAATGCTCATCACCCCGTGCTGGCGGGCGATGTCGGGAGCCTCGTCGACGTTGAGTTTGGCGAATGTGATGCTGTCGCCGTGCTCGCCGGCGAGTTCGTCGAGCACAGGGGCGATCATCTTGCAAGGACCGCACCACTCGGCCCAGAAGTCCACAAGCACCGGCTTTGCCGCGCCGCCGACCGTCTCATCGAAGGTCGCTGAGGAGAGTGTGGTGATGCTTGCCATGTGTCCTCCAGGAGATGCTCTGGTTGCGCTGCCGGGTGGCGGGCGGGTCTGTTGTCCGGGGGTCGAGGTGGGGCCGCTGCCTCGTGCAACGCTACCCGTGCCCGGCGTCGTGTTGCGCCTCGAGCCAGCGTTCGGCGTCGATTGCCGCCATGCAGCCGCTTCCGGCCGCGGTGACCGCTTGCCGGTAGACGTCGTCCTGCACGTCGCCGCAGGCGAAGACGCCGGGCACGTTCGTCGCGGTGGAGCCGGGCTGGGTGATCAGGTAGCCATTGGGTTTCATCTCGATCGAACCCGCGAACAGGTCGGTGTTGGGGCGGTGGCCGATCGCTATGAACACGCCGGCGAGCGGCAGCGTCTGTTCGGCGCCGGTGGTCGTGTGCTGGACGCGGACTCCCTCCACCGCGTCGCTCCCGAGAACGTCGGTGACGACGTGATTCCAGAGGAACTCGATGCGATCGGAGGCGAAGGCGCGTTGCTGCATGATCTTCGATGCCCGCAGTTGGTCACGGCGGTGGATGATGGTGACCTTGCTGGCGAATTTTGTGAGGAACAGCGCCTCTTCCATGGCGGAGTCGCCACCTCCCACGACGGCGATCTCCTGTCCGCGGAAGAAGAATCCGTCACAGGTCGCACATGTCGAGAGACCGCGGCCGATGAGCCGCTCCTCGGCGGGTAGGCCGAGCAGGATCGACTGGGCCCCGGTGGAGATGATGACGGCACGCGCTGTGAGACCGTGCTCGCCGCCGGTCCACAGCCGGAAGGGCTGCCGCGAGAAGTCGACCTTCGTCACCTTCTGCGTCCGGAGGTCGGCGCCGAACCGGGCGGCCTGTGCCCGGAACGCGGCCATCAGATCCGGCCCGAGGATGCCGTCGGGAAACCCCGGATAGTTCTCCACGTCCGTCGTGAGCATGAGCTGGCCACCGGGCTGGTCGCTGGTGGAGGAGGGTTCACCCTCGAAGATCACCGGAGCCAGGTCGGCGCGTGCGCAGTAGATCGCCGCGGTGAGGCCCGCGGGTCCCGAGCCGATGATGGCGACGTCGCGAGGGCTCGAATCCACGGAGCCGTTCAGGACGCGGCCCGGGCGGGGCGCTTCGCCCACAGCAGCAATCCGATCCCGCTGAAGAACGCCCCCAGGAGCGCGTAGGTGGCCCACACGTCGGCGGGGAGGTACGAGTCGATGAGCCGAACAAGGCCGATGACGCTCAGCACGAACATCAGGATGGCGAGGACGACCATGACCATCCCGTAGACGAGGCGCCGCGCCACATTTGCCGTGGGCCGGTCGGTGGCGGTGTGGATCCGATCGACGATCCGCACGATCCGGTCGGCGACACGGCGTGGCCAGTCCTCGGAGAGCCCGGGCAGGGCGCGGCGCAAAGGCTCGGATGTCTCGGAGGGCATGGAGCCAGGATTCTACCTTTCGGTGTTCTCCGACGGCTCCGACGGCGCGAGGACTTCGCAGGTTCGGCCATCGAGCGCATCGAGCCCTCCGTCGGGCCCGGTGACGACGATGACCGCGATGTCGCCGATGGTGATCTGCAATTCGATCGTGGTGGCGCCGGCCGCTGCGGCGCAGTCCTCCGGAGTCGGATCGGACGTCATCTCCGTGGCGTCGCCCGCAGGCAGCTCGGCACAGGTCGCACCGTCGAGTGCGGCGAGGCTGCCATCGGAGGCACGGAGGACGACGACCGGCGCCGCGCCGGCAGTGAACTGCAACTCGATCGCTCGGGCCACGATTGCATCGGCGCATCGCTCGGCCGGCGACACGTCCATGCCGGCCAGAGCTTCGGCTTCCGCCTGGGCCGCGGCAGCTTCAGCGATTGCCTCGTCTGCTGCGGCCTGCGCCTGGGCACGGGCGGCTTCCGCGTCCTGGGCACGGGCGGCTTGCGCTTCTTGGGCCGCGGCGGCTTCCGATTGGGCTGCGGCGGCTTCGGCCTGGGCCGCGGCGGCTTCGGCCATTGCCTCGTCTGCTGCGGCCTGCGCCTCGGCGAGTTCGACTTCCGCGGCGGCGACGGAGGCCTCGTTCCCCTCGGCGACGGCCTGGGCCAGTTCGGCGGCGGCCATTGCCGCGTCGGCCGCTTCCCGCGCTTCCGCGACGGAGGCCTGAATGTCCTCTAGGTCGGGCGGCGCAGGAGCCGGTGCTGCCAGTGCTGCCTCGGGTTCCGCCGCCGCCGGCGCTACTTCGGCGGCCGCCGGCGGTGGCGGCGGTTCAGGCGCTGGAGCTGCTGCGTCCTCCGTGGCCGCGACTATCGCTGGCGCCGCGTCGGCCGCCTCCTCATCGCTACCGGTCTCGGCGAAGAGGCCGATGGCGGCGGCCACGATGAAGCCAATGGCGACCGCAGCGGCCACGCTCGTGATCACCCGCAGGTTCCGGGACTGCCGCCGTGAAGTGTCCAGGGGGGTGGCCTGGCGCGCGTCGAAGTCGGCCAGCGCCGCCGCCACAGCGGCGTCCTCGGTTCCCAGGGGTGGGGTGACCGGTTCACCGACGGCCTCGGCGGCGGCGCGCAGGGCCTCGGCCCGTGCCGCCAACTCGGGGTCGTCGCGCACGGCGGCGCCGTCGGCGCTGTCGAGCTCGCCGTCGAGGAAGGCGGAGGCCAGTTCGTCGGGAGGAAGGTGATGCTCGTTCATGGTCCGTCGCTCTTCTGACGTTCGCGCACCGCTGGTTGGTTCCCCTGATCGAGGAGTTCGACGAGCCTCCCCCGCCCGCGGGCGATCCTTGATCGCACGGTGCCGGGGGGAATGGCCAGGACTTCGGAGATCTCGTCGTAGCTGAGTCCGGCCAGGTCGCGCAGGACCACCGGTACGCGGAACTCGTCGGGCAGTCGCTCCAGCGCCGCGTCGACGTCCAGGCGGGCGGTTGTCTGCTCGCCGACCGGGTCGTGGCGGCTGCCGGCCGGCTCATCGGGGAGAGAGGTGGCGGTGCGGCGCTGGCGCCGCCGCAGCTCGTCGAGGCAGGCATTGGTGGCGACCCGGTAGCTCCAGGTGGTGAAGCTCGCCCGCCCGTCGAAGCGGCTCAACCCCCGGCTGATGGCGATCAGCGCCTCCTGCGCGGCGTCGGCCGCATCCGCGTCGTTGCCGGTGAGCCGGCGGCAGACGGCGTAGATCCGCGGGTAGTGCCGTCGCAACAACGCCTCCAGGGCATCCCGATCGTCTCGGGCCGCCGCGCGGCAGAGCGTCGCGTCGTCGGAGCGCTCGATCCAGGGCTTCCTGGTCGCCTCCGGCCGCCTCAGGCGCGTCGGCCCATCGTCGTCCCGGCGGACGTCTCCTCGGTCCCGTCCCCTGATGAACTCAGCGTACTTCCGCGCCGGATGCAGCAGAGATGACCACTTCGGCGACTCGGATCTCATCGGTGAGAGCGGATCTGGGGTCCGGGATCCACAGCAGGACCGAGTCGGTCTCCTGGCCGGCGAGGTCGAGGAAGATGCGACCGGTGGTGATTGATTGCTGATCGACGAGCAGACCCCAATCGCTCAGTTGGCTGTAGTCCCCGTCGCCGACGTAGGTGGCAGCCACCCAACCAGCGGTGTCGGAGATGACCAGCATCCGTGCGACGGCGGTCGTCTCCGCGAGCTGGAACTCCAGCCCTACGCCGTTCACCGTGGCGTCCCCCGCGCTGAGTCCCGGAGTGGCCCAGTAGGTCGACTCGTCGCCGTCGAGGGTCCGGAGTGCGTCGGGATCGCCGTCCGCCGCCCCGTCGTCACGGAACGTGATGATCCTGACGTCCACGATCGCCACGCCGGGGTCGGCCTCGCTCCCGGCGTCGCCGGCCGCGTCGCTCGCGGTCGATTCAGGACCCGCAGATTCGCCCTCTATGGTGTCGCCGTCCTGGTCCTCCGCGGTCTCCGGGGGAGAGGCAACGGGTGGATCGTCGGCGCCCGGCGACGGTTGGTCGTCCAGGACGGCCGCGGGTGCGATCGGCGGAGCCGTGACGGTGGACGGCTCGTTGTCGCCGGTCAGCAATGCAACACTGAGAGCGATCGCGGCAACCGCCGCGGCAACGAGGAACGGAACGAGGCGGACCCGCCGTCGCGGTCGCTGCTGCACGGCGTCGGGTGGTCGCCGCGTCCCGGCCGCCTCGATCTCGCCAGGTGGGAATTCCACCCACGAACGTCCCGGTGCGGGCGACGACCCGAGAGCGTCGGCGAGCAGCGCTCGCGCTGTCGCGACCGAGGTGGGCCCGTCCCCGTGTCCAGGTGTGACAATGCGTTCGACGAACTCCGCCAGTGGCTCGGCGATCCGCTCCGCCGGCGCGGCGGCGCCGAGGCAGTCCTTCAGCAGGAGAGCCAGAGCGCGCACGTCGGCGGCTTCCTCCTCGGCCGTGGTCGCCGCCGGATCGGCCGCGCCTGTACCGCCCTGCCATGTGGCGCCGAAGTCCGTGATCTTGACACGCTGGTCGCTGCACAGCCAGACACTGTCGGCGGAGAGATTCCGGTGCCGGACACCGTTGTGGTGTGCCGCTTCGAGGGCGTCGGCCACCTGCATTGCGATGCTGACCGCCTCGGCCCGCGAGACCGATCCGCCGTCGTGCATGAACCGGCTGAGCGGGGTCGCCTGCACGTGTTCGAGCACCAGACCCGCGGTGCTTCCCTCGAGGATCGTGTCGTAGACCGCCACGATGCCGGGGTGGGCGAGACGTGCCACGCCGAGGGCCTCCCGGCGGAACCGCTCGCGAGCGCCACTGTCACCAGGTTCGATGTGCAGGAACTTGACCAGCACGGTGCGGCCCAGAACCTCGTCGTCCGCGGTCCAGACCTCGGTTCGCGGTTCGGCTGATACCGGAGCGACGAGCCGGTAGCGCCCTTTCAGGATCTGGCCGGGTCGCGTCCCGCCGGGCCGCCGGTCATCGGTGCTTCCGGCCGGCGCGGCCATCCGCCTCAGTCGTCGCCGGCCACGACGTAGGTCACACCGATGACGCCCTGCCCGGCGTGGGTGCCGATGACGGGACCGATCCAGCCGGTCCGGGTCCGCTCGGCGTCAACGGACTCGCCGAGCAGTTCCAGGAAGTCGCCGAAGTCGGCGGCGGCGCCGTGACCCACGCAGAGGTGGGTCACGGGCTCGTCGGCGAGGATCCGGTCGCGCAACCAGATGAAGGACCGCCGGCGCGTCCGCGTCCGGGCGGCCTCCTCGACGCGCCCCGTGCTGACGTCGACGATGGGCTTGATCGACAGCATCGTGCCGAACATGGCCTTCGCACCTCCGACGCGGCCACCCTTGCGCAGGTTCTCCATGGTGTCGATGGCGCCGAACATGCGCGTCCGCTCGGCGAGGTCCTCACACATGGCCTCGAGTTCGTCGAGTCCGGCGCCCGCCGCGGCGGCCTCGGCCGCCTCGAGGACGATGGAGCCCAGCCCGCTCGTCAGGGAGCGCGAATCCACACACCGCACTTCCACGACGTCGGCCACGGCGTCCGCCGCGGTGCGAGCCGACTGCCCGGTTGCGGACAACTCGTAGGACACATTGACGCAGACGATGCCGTCGGCGCCGTCGGCCGCAAGCGCCCTGAAAGCCTCCTCGAAGCTGCCGGGTGAGGGGGCGGCCGTGGTGGGGAGCTCCTCGGCCGCGGCCATGCGGCCGTAGAAGTCCTCGGGCGTCAGATCGTCGCGGTCGACCAGCGGTGTGTCGCCGAATGTGACGATCAGCGGCACGACCGTGATTCCCAGATCCTCGGTGACGGCCTCTTCGAGGTCGCAGGTGCTGTCGGTGACGATGCGGACGGTGCTCATGGCGAATTCCTCCCGGGTCGGTCCTCCGACCCTGACCCTAATGGCCGCCGAATGCCCCGATGGCGCCGAACGGTGCTGATATAGGCTCGCCGCGGTGTCGGTTCTCTTCATTGCCGACGAGCGCTGCCTCGACCACGACCCGGGCCGGGGTCATCCCGAGAGGCCTCGGCGCCTCGACGCCGTGCACGCCGGGGTGCTGGCCGCCGGCCTCGGTGAGGCCATCGTCCCTCACGCACCGTCGGAGGCCGCGGCGGCCGACCTGCGGGTGGTGCACACCGACGATCTCGTGACTCGGGCTCTGGACCTCGCGGCGGCCGGGGGTGGCGCTATCGACGCGGACACCACCGTGAGCAGCGGCTCGGCCGTGGCGGCGCGGCTGGCGGCCGGGGCGGGCCTCGAGGCCGTCACGGAGCTGGCCGCCGGTCGAGCCGACGCTGCGTTCTGTGCGGTGCGCCCGCCCGGTCACCACGCCACGGCCACTCGCTCGATGGGGTTCTGCCTGTTCAACAACGTGGCCATCACTGCGGCCCGGCTCGTCGAGCAGGGGGAGCGCGTGCTGATCGTGGACTACGACGCCCATCATGGCAATGGCACCCAGGACGTCTTCTACCACTCGCCCGACGTGCTCTTCGTGTCCCTCCACCAGTACCCGGCGTATCCCGGGACCGGCGCCGTAACCGAGACGGGCGCGGGCGCCGGCCTCGGGACGACGGTGAATGTTCCGCTGCCACCGGGAGCCACCGGCGACATCTACAGGCGGGCCTTCGACGAGGTCGTGGTGCCGGTGGTCGAGCGGTTCGCGCCGACCTGGGTACTGCTGTCGGCCGGGTTCGATGCGCACCGTGCCGATCCGCTGACGATGATGGGACTGAGCGCCGGCGACTATGCCGACCTGACCGCCACAGTCCGTGCTCTTGCCCCGACAAGCCGGATCGTGGCGTTTCTCGAAGGCGGCTATGACCTCTCGGCCCTGGCCGAGAGTTCCGCAGCCTGTGTCGCAGCCCTGGCGGGTCTGACGCATCGACCCGAGCAGGCAACCTCCGGCGGCCCCGGGGGAGCCGTCGTGGACGCGGCGGCACGGCTTCACCTGGATGTCTGATCCATCCGTGCTCGCCGGGGAGGGCGCGGGATGAGCCTGGACACGCTGCGCGGCGCAGCGGCGGCGCTGGCTCCTTGGGGACAACGCTTCGGCGTCATGGGCGGTTGGCGGCTCTACGTGGTGGGAGGTGCGGTCCGCTCGCTGCTCCGCGGCAGTCGCCTCCGCCCCGACGACGAGGTGGACATGACAACCGATGCACCGCCGGCGGCGGTACGAGAGATCCTGACCGGCTGGGCCGACACCGTCTGGACGCAGGGGGAGCGATTCGGCACGGTGGGTTGCCGCCGGGACGGCCGGACCGTCGAGATCACCACACATCGTGCCGAGGTGTACACGGAGGATTCCCGGCGCCCGGAGGTCTCGTTCGGCGACGACGTGCTGGACGATCTGGCTCGGCGCGACTTCACCATCGGCGCCATGGCATTCGAGGTGCCTGCAGCTGCCGCCGCTGCCGTCGACGTCCGGTTGCTCGACCCCTTCGGAGGATGGGAGGACCTCGAGCGTGGGCGCCTGCGCACGCCGCGCTCGCCCGAGGTGTCCTTCGCGGACGATCCGTTGCGGATGCTGCGCGCCGGGAGGTTCGTCGCCACCATGGGCCTGGTGGCCGATCCCGAGCTGGAGGCGGCGATGGAGGCGCTCAGCGGTCGCCTCGAGATCGTGTCCGTGGAACGCTGCGCACGGGAGTTGGAGCTGATGCTGCTCGCCGATGCCCCGTCAGCGGGTGCGGCGCTGCTGGTGCGCACCGGAGTCCTGACCGAGGTCGTGCCCGAATTGCGAGGGGTCCTCACGGAGGGCGCAACCGGTGTGGCGCTGATCGACGCAGTGCCCGCGGAGCTCCCGGCGCGCCTGGTGGCGCTCATGTGGTCGGTGCAGGACGTTGAAGCCGTCGTGCGGCGCCTGCGGTTTCCCGCCGCCACCGCGCGCAGAGCGGGTGCGATAGCGACGGCGGCACGGTCGCTGCTTGTGGCGGCGGGAGCGCCGATCGGTGACGAGGCGGTCCGCCGCTGGGCCGCCGCCGCCGGCCCGGCGGCGCCGCCGGCGGCAGCGCTGGCGGTTGCGGCGACCCCGTCCCCGGCGGTGGCCGCCGCCGGGGAGCGCTGGAGGGTCTTGAGCGAGAGCGAGGATCTCGCCGCTGCGCCACCGCTGAGCGGCGCGGACGTCATGACGCACCTCGGAATCGGGCAGGGCCCGGCGGTCGGCGCCGCGTTGCGGTACCTGGAGGAGCTCCGGATGGTCGACGGACCACTGACCGCCGACGAGGCGCGCGGCCGTCTCAGCGGCTGGTGGGAGCACCATGTTCGACGGGCACCCGGCGGCTGAGTACTGTGCGACACCATGGCGTCGAGAGCCGCCGCCGCACGATCGGTCACGCGTGCACCAGGCACGGTCGACTACCGGCTCCTGCGCGAAGCGACCGTGGCGGGTGTCCGCGCGGGGCGAGTAAGCCCGCACGACGCCTGTGACGCCCATCCGGAGTTGCTGCGGGCGGCCCGGCACTGCAGCGAGCTGACGGAGGAGCCCTGCCCGCTGTGTGACGGGGGCCCGCTGGCACTCGTCCGCTATGTGTTCGGGCCGCGCCTCCCGGCCCATGGGCGCTGCGTGGTGACGCCAGGAGATTGGGAGCGCATCCGCCGCCGCAAGGGCGACTTCACCTGCTACGTGGTGGAAGTGTGCGTGGACTGCTCCTGGAACCATCTCCGAACCCGCTTCGCGGTGCCGGGGGCGGGCTGAATCCCTTCGCGGCCCAATCCGGGTTCCGGCGCATCGGACCCGGGTGAGCGGAGCCCGCCGGCGCAGCGCCGGTCGAGGCGCCGAACAGAGCGATCCGCCCGGCGCGCGTTCCGGCCGGGGACGCGCCGGCCCGGTCCGGTGGTGAGTCCGTTCGCGATCGGTACCCTGGTTCTCGCCGGCAGCCGTTGTGCGCTGGACACCGAAAGGAGGTGCCGATGGGCACTCGACTTACCGTTCCTGCCGTTCGGGCGCGCAAGGTGCGCGATGCGAGCGATCCGTTGGTGATGGTCACCGCATACGACGCGCCGGGCGCGCGGCTGGCGGACGCGGCAGGGGTGGACATGCTCCTGGTCGGCGACTCGGTGGCCATGGTCGTGCTCGGCTATCCCGACACGCTCTCGGTCACCGTCGACGACATGGCTCATCACACCGCCGCGGTCGCTCGGAGCGAACCCGACGCCCTCGTTGTCGCCGACCTGCCCTGGCTCAGCTATCACCTGTCGCCGCAGGACACCATCTGCAACGCCGCACGCCTCATCCGCGCGGGAGCTCAGGCCGTGAAACTGGAGGGGGGCACGACCCGCGTCCCGATGATCGAATCGCTTGTGGCAGCGGAGATCCCCGTGATGGGTCACGTGGGGCTCACCCCGCAGTCGATGCACGCCATGGGTGGATTCCGGATTCAGGGACGGACCGCCGAGGCGGCGTTCGAACTCGTGGAGAGCGCCAAGGCCCTCGAGCACGCCGGTTGCTTCGCCATCGTCCTCGAGGGTGTCCCCGCAGACGTCGCGAGGCTCGTGACCGGATCGGTCGGCGTGCCGACGATCGGCATCGGCGCCGGCCCCGACTGCGACGGTCAAGTGCTCGTCTACCATGACCTTCTCGGGCTGCAGGATGACCTCCGACCGAAGTTCGTTCGCCGCTACGGCGATCTGGGAACCGCCACCGTCGATGCCCTCTCCCGGTTCGCCGACGATGTGCGCTCGGGCCGGTTCCCGTCGGCTGAGGAGTCCTACTCGTTGAACGAGGAGGCGGCCGCCGCGCTGCGGCTCTACGCGTCCTGAACCGTCGCGCCGCGCCGCCCCGCCCGCGACGCCGGTAGGGTGGCTTCCCGCAAATAGCCTGCTCCGTCGCACCGTACGGCGGGGCCCTGCCACCGCAGGACCACAGGAGGTGCCCCGTTTCCGTGAGGGCCTACGAATTGATGATCATCTATCGCGGCGATCTGGCGGAGGACGCCGTCGACGAGTCGCTGGAACGGGCCCTGGCCGGCCTGGCGTCACAGGGTGTCGAGGTAGACCCGGAGCGTGTCAACAGGTGGCCCAAGCGCCGCTTCGCGTACGAGATCGACCACCTCGGCGAGGGCTACTACGTGGTCATCGAGTTCACCACGCCGGGCGTCGACTTCACCGCGTTCGAGCGGTCCCTCCGTTTGAACGACGCAGTCGTCCGCCACAAGCTCATCCGCCTGCCCGATTCGGAGGCCGCACGGCGCGGCCTGCTCGAGTCGGCGCCCGAGCCCGTGTCCGCCGACGCCTAGGCGCCGGACGGACATTCGAGGAACCATGCCCAAGAGTCGACCCCGCGCGAAAAACCGGGACAACGCCCGGCGCAGCAAGAAGAAGGTCAGTGTTCTCACCCACAAGCGGGTGGAGTACATCGACTACAAGGATGTGGAGCTGCTCCGGCGCTTCATGTCCGATCGGGGAAAGATCCGCGCGCGCCGCGTGACGGGCAACGATGCCCAGCAGCAGCGCACCGTGGCCCGCGCCATCAAGAACGCCCGCGAGATGGCTCTGCTGCCCTATGCGAACAGGATCACCACGCAGCGCGGCGCAGGACGTGGAGGGCCGCGCGCCGACGGGGCTCCCGGACGCAGGCCGGACGGTCCGCCACCCGCGCCGCCGGGCGGACCACCCGACGCCGAGGACGAGCGCTTCGGCGAGCAACTCGCCGAGGACGGCATCTCGATGGAGGAAACCGCGGACGTGGGATTCTCAGGTGAGGGGATTCCCGCGGGGGAGACGGAAGAGTGAAGGTCGTGCTTCGCGAAGAGGTGGCATCGCTCGGCCGGCGCGGCGACATTTGCGATGTGGCCGATGGCTATGCCCAGAACTATCTCATTCCGCGCGGGTTGGCGATCCGCGCGACGCGTGGGTCAGAACGCGAGGCCGAGGCCATGCGCCGCCGCCGCGAGCTGGCGGACGCGGCCATCCTGAGTCAGGCCCGGGAGATGGCCGAGCGGCTCGGCGGCACCACCATCCGCGTGGTGGCGCGGGCCGGCGAGGGTGGCCGGCTCTACGGGTCGGTGCATGCCGCGAACCTTGCGGCCGCGATCGCGGAGCAGGAGAACGTGGTGCTCGAGCCGACGATGCTGGAACTCGCCGAGGCGATCAAAGAAGTCGGCACGTACACGGTTCCGGTCAGGCCCCACGCGGAGGTCGCGGCCGACGTCACCGTCGAGGTTGTGTCGGACGCCTGAGTCGCGCCCCACAGTGGACCGCATTGGGCCACGTTTTACTGCTTTTCCGTGTAGTATGATCGCTTCTCGCGGGCACGCTTGCTGTGCGCCGCAGCGCTCTTGGTCCTGTTGACCGTCTTATCCACAGTTGGGTTGCCGATTTCCCCTCCCCCTCCCTGACGCCCTGCCGCTTAATCCACGGCAAATGGAGGGTTCTCCGGGGGAAATCCTTGCCCGATTCCTGTAGCGGTCCACGGGCCGGTGGTGCCAGAGTGTCGGGCGCTCCGGGTGCCCGGTCAACCAGAGCGTGCAAACGTATGTATCATCGTTTGCAGAGTCAGGGAGGAGAGTTTCGAATGGCTTATGACAACACGGTGTCGATCGTCGGCAATGTGACACGAGATCCGGAGTTGCGGTTCACGCAGTCGGGAGCGCCGGTGTGCAGTTTCGGCGTGGCGTGGAACCGCCGCTACGAGCGCGGCGGCGAGCAGGTGGAGGAGGTGTCGTTCTTCGATGTGACCTGCTGGCGGTCGCTGGCGGAGAACGTGGCCGAGTCGATCACCAAGGGGACTCGCGTCATCGTCTTCGGCCGCCTCGACCAGCGCTCGTGGGACACCCCCGACGGTGAGCGACGCAGCAAGGTGGAGATCGTGGCCGACGACGTGGCTCCGAGCCTCCGTTGGGCATCGGCGCAGGTGAACCGCAACGAATTCCGGGAGGGGAACGGGACGGCGGCCCGTCGCACGTCGGCGCCCCCGCCTCCGCAGGCTCGCACCGCGGCACCGTCCTACGGCGACGAGGAACCGTTCTGAGCCTCAGCGCGGCCCGGCTACGGCGCCGCCCGGAGCACCACCCCCGCTGAGCCGTCCCGGCAAAGCGGACCGGGGGGTGCGCCAGGAGGGGGCCTGGACCCCACTGTGATCGCCTCGACCTCGTCTCCGGCCCATCGTCCCTGTTGAACCCATCAGGGGTCTGTCGTACCCCCGTCACAGACTGAAGCGGTGACCATGACCGCCACTTCGAGCACGCTGCACCCCGGCTCCGGCGCCCGCGAGGGCGCTGCGCAGCCGCGCCGCCCCGCTGACGGGGTGGCGGCGGGTCGCGTGCCGCCGAACGATCTGGCGGCGGAGCAGGCGTTGCTGGGCGCCATGTTGCTGACGGCCGCGGCCATCGCCGACGCGGTGGAGTTGACGGCGGCCGAGGACTTCTACCGTCCGGCTCACGCGCACACCTTCGACGCCATTGCGGGCCTGTACGGCGCGGGTGAGCCCGTCGACACCGTCACCGTGGCCGCGGAGTTGCAGCGAGGTGGCCTGCTGGACGCGGTGGGCGGTCCGGGCGCGCTCGTGGAGATGCAGGCCAGCACGCCGGTGGCCGGGAACGCCGCGCACTACGCCAACATCGTGGCGAAGAACGCCACGCTGCGCCGCCTCATCGGCGCGGCCGGCGAGGTGGCCGAGTTGGCCTATAGCCGACCGGCCGACGTGGACGCGGCCCTGGACCAGGCGGAATCCCTCGTGTTCGCCGTCGCCGGCGGTAACGACACCTCCTCGATGGCTCCGCTGCACAACCTGCTCGACAAGGGGGTGGACCATCTCGAACTCCTCTACGAGCACGGCCAGAGCCTCACGGGCGTCCCCACCGGCTACACCGAGTTGGACAACCTGCTACTTGGGCTGCAACCGTCTTCCCTCGTCGTCCTGGGGGCCCGTCCCGGAATCGGGAAGACGTCCCTGGCGCTCGGCATCGCCGCCGCGGCGGCGATGGGCGCCGAGGAACGCCGTCCGGTGCTGTTCTTCTCCCTGGAGATGAGCCACCTCGAGTTGACGCAGCGGCTGCTGTGCTCCGAGGCAAGGGTCAGCACCCAGCGCATCCGCGCCGGGCAGTTGGCCGACGAGGAATGGACGCTCATCAACGCCGCGGTCGGGCGTCTCGCCGAGGTGCCGCTGTGGATCGACGACAACGCCAACACGTCCGTGCTGGAGATTCGCGCCAAGGCGCGTCGCAAGCATGCCGACGCGGGCGGTCTCGGCTTGGTGGTCGTCGACTACCTGCAACTGCTCGGCGGCCGGGTCGGGGCCGAGAGCCGCCAGGTCGAAGTGAGCGAGATGAGCCGCAGCCTCAAGATCCTCGCAAGAGAGCTCGACTGCCCGGTACTGGCACTGAGCCAGTTGTCCCGTGCCCCCGAGGCGCGTGCCGACAAGCGACCGGTGCTGGCGGATCTGCGCGAATCGGGCGCCATCGAGCAGGATGCCGACGTCGTGATGTTCCTGTACCGCGACGAGATGTACGACAGGGACAGTGCCGACCGCGGCATCGCCGAATTGCACGTCGCCAAGCACCGCACCGGCCCGACCGGCACGATCAGGCTGGCCTTCCTGCCTCAGTACACCCGCTTCGACGACGAACCCCGGCGCGCCGCGACCACAGAGTTCTGAGCGCCATGGTCTTCCTCGGCGATGACATTCTGCGCTGGCTCGTGCTCGCGCTCGGCGGTGCCATGGCCGTGGGCAACATCCTGGCGCTGACACGCCCCCGACCTCCGGGGCGGTCCGGAGACGATCTGCCGCGGCCGCCGCTCGTGCGCAGCCTCGTGATGATCGCTCTCGGCACCCTGGCGGCGATCTGGGCGCTGGCCAGTCTCGTGGCGGGATAGGTTGCCCGCCATGAGCGAGTACGTGCATCTCCAGACCGACACCGCGCCCGGGGTGGCCACGATCCGCCTGGATCGTCCCAAGATGAACGCCCTCAGCAACGCCGTCACCGTCGAGATCGACGCCGTTGCGAGCGAGATGGAGGGGCGGCGAGACATCCGTGCCGCCGTGCTCTGGGGCGGGCCGAGAATCTTCGCCGCCGGCGCCGACATCAAGGAGTTCAAGCCGGGCGAAGCGGGCGACGGAGGCGGCTCGGGCGCTCCCGTGAGCCTCACCGGGGCCCTCCGGCGGCTGGAGTGCATCCCGCAGATCCTCATCGCGGCGGTCAACGGCTATGCCCTCGGGGGTGGCTGCGAGTTGGCGATGGCTGCGGACTTCCGCGTCGCCGCCGCCGACGCCGTCTTCGGCCAGCCCGAGATCCTGCTCGGGATCATCCCCGGTGCGGGCGGGACACAGCGCCTTCCCCGGCTCGTCGGTCTCAGCCGGGCGAAGGAGATCATCTACAGCGGTCGCCGCGTCGACGCGGCCGAGGCCCTCGCCATCGGGCTCGCCGACGCCGTGCAACCCCCGGCGGAGACCTACGATCAGGCGGTCGCCATGGCCGAGCGTTTCGCGGCCGGCCCCGCTGCGCTCCGGCACGCCAAGGCCGCAATGAACGGTGGGGCGGATCTGCCGCTCGACGATGCGCTCGCGCTGGAGATCGAGGAGTTCGTGGCCGCCTTCGCCACCACCGATGCGCGTATCGGGGTCAAGAGTTTCGTCGAGCACGGTCCCGGCAAGGCCGAATTCGTGGGGCGGTAGGCGTGGAACGCCCGGTCGTCGCCGACCTGCCTTCGCCGATCGTCAGCGGGACGTGGTTGCAGGCCAACATCGGGCGGGTCGTCGTCGCCGACGTGCGCTGGTATCTCGACGGCCGGTCGGGACGCGCCGCGTATGAGGCAGGACACATCCCCGGAGCGGTCTTCGTGGATCTCGACGAGGCGCTCTCCTCGCCGCCGACCGCGGCGGGCGGGCGGCACCCGCTGCCCACCTCGGAGCGATTCGCCGCGGCGCTCGGTGCGGCGGGCATCGGTGACGGCTGCCCGGTCGTGGCCTACGACGATGCCTCGGGTGTCGTGGCGGGGCGACTCTGGTGGATGCTGCGTTCGCTGGGGGAGCCCGTGGCGGTCCTCGACGGCGGTCTCGCGGCCTGGCCCGGTTCGCTCAGCACCGACGACCCGGAGGTCACCCCCGCCCGGTTCACCCCGCGCCGGTGGCCCAGCGGCGCGTTCGTCTCCATGGACGAGGTCGATGAGTTGCGTCGCGACGAGGGGACCGTCGTGCTCGATGCCCGCTCGCCGGATCGCTATCGGGGCGACCCCAACGCCATCGACCCCCGCTTCGGACACATACCCGGGGCAGTGAGCGCGCCGTCGTCCGCCAACCTGGCGCCGGACGGAACCCTGCGAACGCCCGAGGAACTGCGCGAGATCTACGTCGCGGCAGGCGTCGACGGCGAGGTCGGAGCGGTGGCGTATTGCGGCTCGGGCGTCAGTGCCAACCTCGACCTCCTGGCGCTCGAGGTCGCGGGGCTGGGCGGCGGTCGCCTCTTCGTCGGGTCCTGGTCCGCCTGGGGCGCCGACGAGGACCGTCCCGTCGCAACCGGCCCCGAACCGGGTTGAGCCGACACCCGTCATCGCGATAACCGCCGGCGGACGCAGCGGTTAGGAGTCCTCAGCTCCGGCTTCGGCGAGTTTGAATCCCACCGCGGCGCCGCCGTCGGGGGACGGTTCGGCAAAGACCCGTCCTCCGTGGCGCTCGACGATCTGCTTAACGATGGCGAGGCCCAGGCCCGACCCCGGCGCGGATCGGGCACCCTCCGCGCGGTAGAAGCGCTCGAACACGAGTGGCCGATCAGCGGGACGGATTCCCGGGCCACGGTCGTGAACCTCCAGGCGCCCGCGTTCGACGCGGATGCGGATCGGCGCGTCCGCGGGGCTGAACTTGACGGCGTTCCCCACCAGGTTGTCGATGGCCCGCTCGAGGGCACCGGGGCGTCCCTGGACCGTGCAGTCGCCGACGGACTCGGTGGTCACCTGCCGGGCCGTCCGCCGGCGCGCCCGGTCCGCGGCGGCGTCGGCCAACTCGGCCAGGTCAAGGAGACTCGACGGCTCGTCGCCTGCTCCCGCGTCGCCCGCCAACTCGACCAGTTCCCGTACGAGATCACTGAGTTCCCGGATCTCCGCGTTGACGTCGGCGAAGATGCGCTCCCGTTCGGCCTCGTCCAGCTCGCCGGCGCGCTGGAGCATCTCGATGTTCGCTCTGATGCTCGTGAGCGGCGTCCGCAGCTCGTGGCCGGCGTCGGCCACCAGTTGTTGCTGCTGGCGACGTGAGGTTTGCAGGGCTTCGAGCATGGCGTTGAAGCTGCGGGCCAGCTGGCCGACCTCGTCATCCCTGGTGGCCCCGATCGTGCCGGCCAGCTCCCGGGTCTGCGCCACGTGTTCAGCGGCGCGGGTCAGTTGTTCGACGGGCCGCAGCGCCCGGCGCGCCAGCAGCCAGGCCATCGCGGCTGCCGCAGCTGCCAGGATCACGCCCAGAGGGATCGTGTGCCGGAGCAGATCCTTCAATGCCCGGTCGGTCTCGCCCAGATCTCGTGCGACCTGGACCGCGCCGTTTCCCCCGAGCGACGCGGTCAATATCCGGTAGCGCTGCCCGTCGAGCTGGACGGTCCGGCGCACCGATCCACCAGCCTCGTGGGCAATCTGCCTTTCCTCGGTGCCGACCGGCAGCCGGACGCTGCTGACGGTGAATATCGGATGTCCGTCCCGATCGAGAATCTGGACATGGGCATCGAAGTCGGCGAGCGGGATCCTGCCGATGAACGGCCGAGCGCCGCGTTCACGCTGCAACGCCAGATCGGCGGGGCGCTGCAGGACCTCGACAACGGCGTGAGCGCGCCGTACCAGGAAGTGATCCACCTCCTGATGCAGCTCGCGTTGTGCGAAGTAGTAGCCGATGCCCACGGCCAGCCCGACGCCCAGGAACACGGCGGCGAAGGCCAGCAGCCCGACACGCGCCCGCAGGCTCACCCGGGAGGCCGGCACCACCCGCCAGCCGAGGATCAGGCCGGGACGCGGCCAACGGTTCATGGCCGGCGGACCACGTAGCCCACTCCCCGCACGGTGTGCACGAGCCGCTCCGAACCGTCCGCCTCGAGCTTGCGGCGGAGGTAGCCGACGTACACGTCGAGGGACTTGGAGCCCGTCTCGAAGTCGAATCCCCAGACCCGCTCGTAGATCACGTCGCGGCTCAAAACGATCCCCTTGTTGTGCACCAGCAGTTCCAAGAGGTCGAACTCGGTCTTCGTGAGGTCGATGGCCCGCCCGCCGCGGCGTACTGTGCGCCCGGCCCGGTCCAGCTCAAGGTCGGCGACGTGCAGGACGTCACCGCCGGGGCCCGGCTCCCCGTCCCCGGTCACGCTCGTGCGGCGCAGCAATGCCCTGATGCGGGCGAGCAACTCGTCGAGCGAGAACGGTTTCACCAGGTAATCGTCCGCGCCGGCGTCGAGGCCCTCCACCCGGTCTCCGATGGTGTGACGCGCGGTCAGCATGAGGACCGGCGTGCGGTCGCCGTCCCGGCGCAGGCGTCGGCACACCTCGAGACCGTCCACGTGGGGCATCGAAACGTCCAGGACGATGAGGTCGACGGGCTGCGCTGCCAGCATCTCCAGTGCCTGTGCACCGTCGCCGGCGCGCCTTGCCTGGTAGCCCGCGTGGGTGAGCGCCCGCTGCAGGGCGTTGCCGATGGCGAGATCGTCCTCGGCGACGAGGATGCTGGAGAGTCCCATGGCTTCTGCGACGGTAGTGGGAACGGCTCGTGTGCCGGGATTGGGCGCCGGACATTCTTAGGTGTTTCTTGCCCGCCGACCTCGAAGGGGTTGCCGGCACCGCCTACCCTTGCGGCGGGGGTCGACAGTCATGTTCCGCGAACGCTTCAGCAGATGGTCTCGCCGCCGCAAGATCCTGACCCTTGCGGCGGCCGCCGTCGTGGCCGTCGTGGCCGTCGTGGTGGCGATCGTGCTGGTGTGGCGCGGAGACGCCCCGCCGCCACCCTCGGTGCTCGAGCGCAGCGAGGCACTGACCGCGACGACCGTGCCGGCGGTCCCCGAGCCACTGCCGTCCCCCGAGCCGCCGTCCCCCGAGCCGCCGTCCCCCGAGCCACCGCCCGCGGAGCCGAGCGCCGCTGCCGATCCACCTGCTCCGGCCCCGGCTGAGCCGGTGCCCGCGCCGGCACCTCCCGCGGATCCCTCTCCGCCCCCGGAGCCTGCTCCGCCGCCGGCCGACCCCCTGCCGGCAGAAGCGGAGGCTCCCGCCGCAGAAGAGTCCGAGACCGGCGCCGCGGCGAGCCTCGACGGGGTCTGGTCGGTTGACACGGCTTTGGGGAGCTACGAGGACTACACCAGTTCGTGGGCCGGCTACCGGGTGGGGGAGGAACTCTCGGGAATCGGCACGACCGACGCCGTCGGGCGAACTGCGGCCGTCTCGGGAACTCTGGAGATTGCCGGCACGACGGTGGTGGCGGCCGCTGTGGAGGTCGACCTGACCACGGTGGTGAGCGACCGGCCGCAGCGCGACGGCCTCGTGCAGCGGGCTCTCGATACCCGGCAGTTCCCATCGGCCCGTTTCGAGTTGACCGAGCCGGTCTCGTTCGAGGCGCTGCCCGCCGCCGGCGAGTCGGTGACGGCCACCGTCGCCGGCAGCTTCGAGATCCACGGCGTCAGCCGCCCGGTGACGGCCACGTTGGAGGCCACCTGGGTCGAGGACATCATCATCGTCGGAGGCGCGTTCGAGATCCGCTTCGAGGACTACGGGATAAGTCCTCCGCGTGCTCCAATCGTGCTCTCGGTGGAGGACACCGGGACCGTGGAGTTGCTGCTGAACTTCACCCGCTGAACCGCCGGCCGGCTCATTCTGCGAGCGGGTGAGGGGAATCGAACCCCCGTATTCAGCTTGGGAAGCTGATGTTCTACCATTGAACTACACCCGCAGGGGCGCCCCGACGCTACCCGGTCGGCGCCTGGTTCGCGGCTCCGGCGACCGGGAGGTGTGGCATGTCCCCGAGTGTGGGTTTCGTCGGTCTGGGCAACGTCGGCGCCAAGTTGGCCGGCTCGTTGTTGCGGAACGGCTTCGATCTGACTGTGCGCGACCTCGATGTGGCCATGGCCCAGCCGTTCCTCGATGGGGGCGCCACTTGGGGGGAGAGTCCGCGGGCGATGGCGGCATCCTGCGACGTCGTCATCACGTGCCTCCCGAGCCCCGCCGCCAGTGCTGCGGTGTTGGAGGCCCATGACGGCTTGCTGGGGGCACTGGGCCCCGGCAAGGTCTGGGCGGAGATGAGCACGACCGACGAGACCGAGGTGCGGCGGCTCGGCGCGCTCGTGGCCGCCACCGGCGCCGCCGCGATGGACTGCCCGGTGTCGGGGGGCTGCCACCGGGCGGCCACGGGGAACATCTCCATCTTCGCCGGCTGTGATCGCCCCGTCTTCGAGCGGGTGCTTCCGCTGCTGACGGCCATGGGTCGGCGCATCCTGCACACCGGGCCGCTCGGCTCGGCAAGCGTCCTGAAGGTCGTCACCAACTATCTGGCCAGCGCCAACCTGGTCGCTATCTGCGAGGCGCTCGTCACCGCCGGGGCGGCGGGCATGGACCTGAACACCACCTATGAGGCCATCCGCATCTCGTCCGGCAACTCCTTCGTCCACGAGACCGAGAGCCAGGTGATCCTCAACGGCAGCCGCAACATCAACTTCACGATGGACCTCGTGGTCAAGGACATGAGCCTGTTCCAAGCCGTGGCCGACCGGGCCGGCGTACCGCTGGAGCTGTCACCGCTGATCCTGGCCATATTCAGCGAGGCGCAGGAGCGCTACGGCGCTCGCGAGTGGTCTCCGAACGTGATCCGGCGCATCGAGGAACAGACGGGTCTCGACATCCGGGCGCCCGGGTTCCCCGCCGAACTGGCTGACGGTGAGCCCGAGCAGCCCGGCTACGAGGTGCGGCCGTAGCCCCGGCGCACGAGCGCCGTTCGGCGGTCCTAGCCCGCCGGGTTCGTCTCGATGCCCTCGGCGACGTCGGCGTGCTTGCGCTGGCGGTGGTGATGCGCCCAGAGCACCAGCAGCGGCGGCAGCACGGTGAACGTGGCGATGAGTCCCAGCAGGATGGTGACGGCGGCGAGGATGCCCAACTCCTGCATCGGTCGCAGCGGGGAGAACACCAGCATCAGCAATCCCAGCCCCGTCGTGAGGCCGCTCCCCAGCAACGCGCCGCCGGTGGTGGCCATCGCCCGCTGAACGGCGTCGAGGACCCGCGGCGACCCGTGCTCCTCCTCGAGGAAGCGGTGAGTCAGGTGGATGGTGTAGTCGACCCCGATCCCGATCGTGAGCACCACCATGAGCGCCGTGCCGATGTTGTAGGAGATGCCGAAGATCCACATGGCGCCCAGCAGCCAGGAGAGGGTGACGGCGATCGGCAGGATCGTGATCAACCCGAGCATCGGGCGGGACTCGCCGAAGCCGAAGTAGAGCACCAGGATCGCCAGCGCCGCGGCGATGACGAGACCGACGCTGAAGACCTGGTTGGCGGCCAACTCGTCAGTGATCAGGGCGATGAGCGCGTCACCTCCCGTGACGGTGATCTCCGAGGCGTCGCCTCCCCAGAGCGTCTCGATCTCGCCGATCATCGCTTGCAGGGCCTGGTTGCTGTCCACGGCGACCGGCAACTGGATGATGGTGCGATCGGGCCCGTCGATCCGGAAGTCCAGTACCTCGGCGAATCCGGCGGCGTCGACGCCTTCGAGCAGTTCCCATGCCCGGCGGGCATCCTCGTCGCTCGCGGCGGCGTTGCCGGTGAGGTCGCCGAGGGCGGCGGCGATCTCGGGGTCGTAGTTGTCTCCCGCCTCCCCTCCGTCGCCCGCCCAGTCGGCGAGCAGTGTCCCCGCCGAGGACAGCGGTGGTCCCACGATGCCGTCGGGGCGCCGGTCGGGGTCGACCAGCGTCGTGTGAAGTGCGGTGAGATCTCGGACCGCGCCGCCTCGCCGGAGGTCGGTCTCGATGAGCACCGTCATCAGCGAGGCGCTCCCGTCGAAGTTGTCGTCGAGATAGTCGAAGTTGTCCGCCGTCTCGGAGTGCTGCGGCAGGAAGTCCTTGACGGCGAACGTCGTACCGAGGTTCATGGCGGCCACGACAGCCAGGACGGTGACGATGGCGGCTGCGCCGAGGGTCGTCCCCGGTCGGCGAGCGACGGCTCCGGCGACGCGTTTCAGCAACAAGGCCGCGCCGGGAATCGTGTCGGCGATGGGCTGGGTCGCCGGTTCTCGCCCCTTGGTGGCGCGCCACTGATCCAGCAGCAGCCGGGCCGCCGGCACGAAACTGGTCATCACGATCCAGCCCGAGACGACGCCGATGCTGGCGACGATGCCGAACTCGGCGATGGGGTCGAATTTGCTCGTCAGGTTGGCGAGCAGGCTCACCGCCGTGGTGCCCGCTGCCAGCAGGATCGGCACCCCGCAGAGCCTGACGGAATGCGCGATGGCGCGCCCGGAAGCGGCCGCGCTGCGATCGGAGTCGTCCCGGAGTGCCTCGCGATACCGCCCGACGATCTGCAGCGCGTAGTCCACCGACAGGCTGATGAGCAGGACGGGGACGAGAGTGAGCAGGATGTTGTCGGGGTTGATGATGCCGGCACCGCCGGGCGACAGCCAGGTCTGCGCGCCGAGGGTCCAGAGGATCACCATGCCCAGGCCGGCCATCGTGATGTGGACGTCGGATTGGGTGCGGTAGAAGACCGCCAGCAGGACGACGATGACGGCGAGCGCGATGAGCGTCACCACGATGAGGTTCCTGTCCCGGGCCTCCTTGGCCTCCGCGTCACTCTGCGCCAGCGTGATGATCGAGATGTCCAGCGAGCCGGCGTCGGCCGAGCGGGCGATCTCGTGGGCGCGCAGTTGTGCCTGCTCCTGGCCGAGCGCGTCGCCCGCGTCGTCCAGGATGACGAGCGAGAGCCCGGCAGTCGCCTCGCCGGCTTCGTCGCGGGCGATGAAGCGCTCGAGGAGGTCGTGCAGTTCGGCGCGTTCGGGATCGCTCGCCAACTGGGTCAAGCCCAGGGAGATCTGAGCATCGGTGATCGTGGCCAGCGACAGCCCGACGTCGCCGGCCGCCAGCTCGATGAGCTGGACGTATCCGTACAGTGGCTCGGCGGCCAGGAACGGCTCAACCGCCGCGTCGGCGCTGATCGCGTCCTGCAGGCCCCGGATCGTCCGGAGTCCGTCGGCGGTGAGCACGTCCCCCTTGGCGAGGATCTGGACGACCCGCAGATCCGCAGCGTGCGGGAAGCTCTCACGGATGGCGTCGGTCGCCCTGGCGAGGTCGCTGCCGGCCGGCAGGAAGATCCCGGTGGAGTCGATCGGCCCCTCGGGTTCGTCCTGGACGAGGAACCCGGCGAGGAGGCCAAGAGTCACGATCCCGAGGACCAGGAGTACAAGTCTCGGTGACTTCTGGACCAGTCGGGCTTGCCACCGGAACACGGCTCGACCTTAGTTGGTGGGTACTCTCGCGCCGGTTCCTGGCGCCCGCCGCTCGCCGCTCAGGCGAACGCCGACTCACCCGTGATGGCCTGGCCCAGGATGAGAGTGTGGATCTCGTGGGTGCCCTCGTAGGTGTAGACCGATTCGAGGTTGTTCATGTGGCGGATGACCGGGTACTCGAGCGTGATGCCGTTTGCCCCAAGGACGCCGCGGGCGGTGCGGGCCACCTCCAGAGCCATGCGCACGTTGTCGAGCTTGCCGACACTGATCTGGGTGGCGCTTAGTTGCCCGGCGTCGCGCAGGCGCCCGAGGTGCAGCGCCAGCAGGGTGCCCCGCTGGACGGCGATCATCATCTCGACCAGCTTCTGCTGGGTGAGTTGGAAGCGACTGATGGGTCCGCCGAAGGCGTTGCGGTCGCCGGCATAGGAGAGGGCTGCCTCATAGCAGGCACGGGCGGCTCCGACGGCGCCGAAGAGGATCCCGAAGCGAGCCTCGTTGAGGCACGACAGCGGTCCCCGCATGCCGGCCACCTCCGGCAGCACCGCGCCGGCGGGCAGGCGCACATCCTCCAGCACCAGCTCCGACGTCACCGAGGCGCGCAGCGAGAGCTTGCGGGGAATGTCGTGCGCACCGAAGCCCGGCGTGTCGGTCGGCACCACGAATCCCCGCACACCGTCGTCGGTCTGCGCCCAGACGACGGCCACATGGGCGATCGAGCCGTTCGTGATCCACATCTTGGTGCCGCTGAGGATCCAGTCGGAGCCGTCGCGGCGCGCCCGGGTCCGCATGGCGGCCGGGTCGCTGCCGGCGTCGGGCTCGGTCAGGCCGAAGCAACCGATCGCCTCGCCGGCGGCCATGGCGGGCAGCCACTGACGCCGCTGCTCCTCGCTGCCGTAGGCGCGGATGGGGAACATTGCCAGCGAACCCTGCACGCTCATGAAGCTGCGCACGCCGGAGTCCCCGGCCTCCAGCTCCATGCACGCCAGGCCGTAGTCGGTGGCGCCGGCCCCGGCGCAGCCGTAGCCGTCGAGGTGCATGCCCAGCAGGCCCAGAGCACCCAACTCCGGTCCAACCGTCTCGGCGGGGAAGGTGCCTCGCTCGAACCAGTCGCCGATGTGCGGCAGGACCCGCTCATCGACCCAGCGGCGCACGGTGTCCCGCAGCAGCAACTGCTCGTCGCTGAGCAACGAGTCGATCGCCAGGAAATCGGTTGCCGAGGTCGCCGCGGGCCCGACGCCGTGACGCCCCCCGGATTCGTCAGCGCCCATCGTTCCCTCCTCTGCGCGATCTGGCCTGGCCGTCCTGCGCGCACGGTCGCCGTCACTGCCTGGCCGGCCGCCCGGGAGCGGATCCGGACCGGCCAGCCGCAGGGTACCGGCCAAATGTCAGCGGGAATCAACCCGGCGTCTTCCCGGCGGCAACCCGGCAAGCCGTTCCCGCTGCTAGGTGTATAGGCCGGAGCCGGAACTCCAACGGTTCCGGCGGGCCCGCCCCACACTGTGATCAACTTCCCGGAGAGAATCCATGAGCAACGAGAGCCCGTCCGGCAAGCCGGCTGTGCTGTTCCTGTGCGTGCACAACGCGGGTCGTTCCCAGATGGCGGCCGGCCTGATGCGCCACCTCGCCGGTGACCGGGTCGACGTGTTCTCCGGGGGTTCGGATCCCGGCCTGGAGACCAACGCCGCGGTCGTCGCCTCCATGGCCGAGCTGGGCATCGACATCGCCAACGAATACCCCAAGCCGTGGACAGACGAGATTGCCCGTGCCGCGGACGTGATCGTCACGATGGGCTGCGGGGACGCCTGCCCGATCTATCCCGGCAAGCGCTACGAGGACTGGGAGCTCAACGACCCCTCCGATCAGCCGCTGGAGGTGGTGCGAGGCATCCGCGATGACCTGGCTCGCCGCGTCGGCGCCCTGCTGGCCAGTCTCGAGTTGACAGCGGTCTCCGGGCAGGCCGCGGAGTGAGCGACGCCGACGAGCCGTCGGCCGGCGGCGGTCGGTCTCCGCGGCCTGCCCGCATTCTCCACTGCTCGGTCCTGCGGTGAGACTCACCCATCCCGGGTTGGCCAAGCTGCTGGCGGAGTTCCTCGGCACGGCCTTCCTGCTGGCGGCGGTCGTCGGCTCGGGGATCATGGCGGAGAACCTCACCGACGATGTGGGGCTGCAACTGCTGCAGAACGCCTTCGCCACGGCCTTGGTGCTGGCGGCGCTGATCCTGGCCTTCAGCGGCGTCTCCGGTGCCCACTTCAACCCGGCGGTCACGCTCACGGAGCGGGCCCTCGGCGGCATCGACACCCGAACCGCGGCCGGTTACCTGCTGGCGCAGTTCTCCGGGGCGATCGCCGGGGCGGTGATGGCCAACGTCATGTTCGACCTGCCGGCCGTGGCCTGGTCAATGAAGGATCGCTCCGCGGGGCACATCGTGTTCGCCGAGTTGATCGCCACGCTGGGCCTGCTGCTGATCATCTTCGGCACGGTTCGTCGCGGGAGGCCCGCCACGGTGGCTTTCGCCGTGGGCGGTTACATCGGTGGTGCCTACTACTTCACGAGTTCCACCAGCTTCGCCAACCCGGCGGTGACCGTGGCCCGGATGTTCTCCGACACCTTCGCCGGCATCGCCCCTGCCTCGGTACCGGCATTCCTGGGCGTCGAGGCCGCGGCCGTGGTGGTCGGGGTGGTGTTGATCCGGCTCTGCTTCCCGGTCGGTCGAACGCCCGAGCAGGACTGACCGGGGGCGGCCCGGTCACGCCGCGCCGCTCCGGCTACCAGCTGCCGGACTCCTCCGCGTAGACGTGGTCCGGCATCCGGTAGCTGATCCCCTCGTCGTCGTACCTCGAACCCGAGAGCAGGGTCGTAAAGCTCGTGAAGTTGTTTTGGCGTTGGTACTTCGGGATCCAGCGCTTGAGGAGCCGGTCGTAGGCGGACTGTAAGCGAAACGACCCCAGCACACCGAAGGTGGACTGCTCCGGGTAGTGCAGCTTGTCGGCGAGATCGTGGCCGATCATGGCGCGCGAGACCTTGTACACGTACTTGGCCAGGTTCCGCCGCTCGGTCGGGTCATCGATGCCGACCACCAGCGGGGCGGAGTTCACCAGCGAGTTCGCCAGGACGATGGACGCCTCGTCGGGTTCCGGTTCGCACATGCCGCCCACGGCGAAGAGCCGCAGGGCATCGGCCTCGTCGCTGAAGAGGATGGTGTCCGGGATGCCCATCAGATGACCGGAGTAGCGCCAGGTGGCCATGAAGCCGGCGGCCTCCTCGTCGCTGTAGGTGGCTCCGAGGCTGCGCAGGTGCTTGAGGAGCCTGGCGGAGAACGCCGTGATGGCGTAGCCGACGTGCGCGGCGCTCAGCGGGACCCCCCACGCCCCGGTATTCCAGTCATCGGAGTTCGTGAGCAGGCGCCGGACGTGCGCGTGCACCAGGCGGATCCGCACCGACAGCTTCCAACCGTCGCCGTAACGCTCCATTCCTCCGGGGAAGAAGATCTCCACCATGTGCCGGTTGTTCTGCTGCAGCCGGCGGACCCCCTGGTCGCGCAGGCGCCCCGTGATGAAGAACGACTGGCTGATGTTCGTGGAGAAGCCCTCCACCAGAACGGCCCCCACCATCGCGCCCAGCACGAGCTTGGTGTTGCGGTGGAACATGCGGACACCGGGCGCGAGGGCCGGCAGGTCGAGCCAGTCGGGAGGAGCGGTGGCGTGCTCGAAGAGCGCCCGGACCGCCGGTGGGGCATCGGGGAGGGACTTCCCGTCCGTGTTGTCCATGTAGGCCGCGATGAGCCGGCTGGATGCCACCCGGTCGAGCCCCGAGAGCGCCTCGACGGCGGCGTCCGCGATGGGGTCGCCGACCATGGTGTGCGCGACGTAGTTCTTTGCCAATTCCGGCTCGAGCGCCAGCGCCTGCTCGTAGCCCGGGTTGTCGTAGTCGGTCGGAGTCTTCATCGCCGGCCCACGACCGTCATGAGCAACCTGTACCCGTGCCGTCCCGCACCCCCTACCACCGGCTGGACTCCTCGGCGTAGACGTGGTCGGGCATCCGGTAGGTGATGCCCTCGTCGTCGAACATCGAGGCATCGAGCATGGAGGTGAAGTTGGCGAAGTTGCTGTTCTGGATGCGTTTGGGGAACATCTTCATCATCCTGCGATGAGTCCGAGCCTGCAGCCGGAACCATCCCAGTACCCCGAAGGTGGAGCTACGTGGGAAGTTCAACCGGTCGGCGAGATCGTTCCCGATCAGGGCGCGCGAGATGCCGTAGAGGTACTTCGCCAGGCTCCGCCGGGCGTTCGTCTCGGTGACTCCGGCGAGGAGCGGGGCGGAGTTGATCAGACTGTGTGCCATGACGGTCGACTCGAACTCCAGAGGCGGCTCGCAGAGGCGGCCGATGTCGAAGAGCTTCAGCGCCTCGGCCGTATCGCGGAAGAGGATGGATTCGGGAATGCCCATCAGGTATCCGGAGTACCGCCACACCTGGACGAAGCTCTCGGCCTCCTCGTCGTTGTAGCTCGCGCCAAGGTTCTGCATGTGTTGCAGCAATCTTGCCGAGAACGCGGTTATGGCGAATCCCAGGTGCGCCGAGCTGATCGGCGTACCCCATGTTGCGAGTTGCCAGTCGTCCGAGTTGGCCATGAGGGATCTGAGTTGCGCGTGAATCAGGCGTATGCGCACGGACAGCTTCCAGCCGTCCCCGAAGCGCTCCAGTCCCTGGGGAACGAAAATCTCCAGCATGTGACGGTTGTTCTGCTTGAGCCGCCGGACACCCTGGTCGCGGAGCCGCCCGCTGATGAAGAACGACTTGCTGATGTTCGTGGAGAATCCCTCCACCAGGGTGCCTCCGACCATCCCGGCCAGGACCGCCCGTGTGTTCCTGTGGAACATGCGGACGCCCGGCTCGAATGCGTCGAGGTTGAGCCAGTCGGGTGGTGATTCCAAGCCGTCGAAGAACTCTCTCAGCGCCGGCGGCGCATTGCGGAATGACTCCCCGCGTTCCTGGTCCATGCCCGCCTGGATGAACCGGCCCACCTGCCGCGGCGGGAGGGAGGCCAGTTGTTTGACGACCGCATCGGCCGTGGGGTCGCCGATCATCGTATGTTCGATGTACGTGGTGGCGAGATCCGGGTCGCGCGCGCGGGCTCTCTCGTAGCCGGACACGTAGGCGGAGGGAATGTTCATCGGATCGAAGGCTGCGGACTGGTTCTCGTCATACGAGGGAGCGGAGTGTGTTGACTCCACGGTGGACGGAAGGGCCGACCGTTCGACGGTGGTCGAACGGTGAAGTCAGGCGACTGCGGGATGCGAAAGATCCTAGCGGTGAAGCTGTCTTGGTCCGAAAGCGCTCCGGCGGCTGCCGGGTCGGGACTCCGGCGACCGCCGGGTAGCGGTCGGGGCCGCTGGGAACGACCGGCCATCCCTACCAGGTGCTCGCCACGTACTTGCGCTCGAGGTACTCCTCGATCCCCTCGAAGCCGCCCTCCCGGCCGATGCCGCTCTCCTTGACACCGCCGAACGGGGCCGAGGCGTCGGAGATGATCCCCCTGTTCACGGCGACCATCCCCGCGTCGAGCCGCTCGCCGACGGCGAGACCGTGGCCCCAGTCGCCGCTCATGACGTAGGCGATCAGGCCGGCGTCGGTGTCGTTGGCCATCTCGATCGCGCGCGCTTCGTCCCGGAAGCGCACCAGCGGGGCGACCGGCCCGAAGATCTCCCCGGCGAGGATGGGCGCGTCCGGCTCGACGTCGGCCAGAACCGTCGGCTCGTAGAAGTACCCGCCGCAGTCCGGCGCCCGGCCCCCGGTGACCACCTTGGCGCCGCGACCCACGGCCGTGGTTACGAGGCCGGCCACCTTCTCGCGCTCGCGGGTGCTGATCAGCGCACCCACTTCTGCGTCGGGGCGCCGGTCGTAGCCGACGGTGAGACCGGCCATCCGGGCGCTGAGCGCCTCGGTGAAGTCGTCCGCGATGCGCTCGTGCACGTAGAGCCGGTTGGGCGCCACGCAGGTTGCACCGGTGTTGCGCATCTTGGCGGCGACCGCCGCCTCGACGGCGGTGTCCAGGTCGGCATCGGCCAGCACCACGAACGGGGCATTTCCTCCCAGTTCCATGCTGGTGCGCAGCACCCGGTCGGCGGCGAGGCGCAGCAAGTGCTTGCCCACCGCGATGGAGCCGGTGAACGACACCTTGCGCACGGCCCGGTGCGCCAGCATCGCCACCGTGGCCTCGTTCGGCGGTTCCGGGAGCACCAGGTTGACCACACCCGCCGGGGTGCCGCACCGTTCCATGAGATCGGCGATGTAGTACGCGGTCAGCGGGGTCGCCGGGGCGGGCTTCACGATGGTGGTGCATCCCGCCGCGAGCGCCGGGGCGATCTTGCGCACCGGCATGGCTGCGGGGAAGTTCCACGGCGTGATCTGCAGGGAGACCCCCACCGGTCCGGGCAGCACGATGATGCGCTTGTCGCCCATCGGTGACCGGCGGACCTCCCCGGCGATGCGCACCGCCTCCTCGCTGAACCAGCGGAAGAAGTCGGCCGCGTAGGCCACCTCACCCATGGCCTCGGCCATGGGCTTGCCGTTCTCGAGTTGCAGCAGCGCGGCGATCTCGGACTGCTCGGCCATCATGGTCTCGTAGCAGCGCCGCAGGGTCTCGGCCCGCTCACGCGGCGGCGTCGCCGCCCAGCCGCCGGCCGCCTGTTCCGCCGTCTCCACAGCCGCCAGGCAGTCGTCTGTCGTGGCGGTGGCGACGCCGGCGATCAGGTCCCCGGTCGTGGGATCGAAGACGTCCAGTTTCCCGTTGGCGCCCGCGTTGCCGCCGTCGATCAGCAACCCGTCGAGCCGGCTGAGTGCGTCGGTCATGTTCGCTCCCTTTGGTGTCGCATTCGTCCGGGTCAAGGTACCCGGCCCTCAGGCGTACGCCGCTGCGCCCCCTAGACGAGTTCGGCGATGGAGACCGGCTGGGTCTCATACCAACCCGAGCCGAAAATGAGCCCGTCGTGGCGGACGACCCAGGAGTGTTTCAACTCCCGGAAACCGGTGGTCGGGTTGAGGTAGGCGTAGTCGACCCAGGTGCCTTCGGCGGTGGCCTCGAGAATCACCAGGCCGAATCTGTTGCCGTCGGCGTCGATTCCCAGGTTGGTGTGCACGCTCCCGCCGATGAGTTCGGGGTTGATGTGGACGAGGAGTTCGCCGCTGTCATCGAGGACGAAGAGGTAGTTCTCGCCCTCGATGCTGCCCGGCGAGCTGTAGTGACCGAAGGTCGCCTCCCTGCCTTGCGAGTCGTAGAAGCCGAGTGCCCGCTGGACGTAGCTCATCGTGACCGCCGCCTGGGTGGGTGCGGCGACCGACGCCGGTTGGAGGTCACGGCCCGAGTCCTCCCGGGGCGAGAAGAGGGCGACGACGGCGACGATCAGCGCGGCCACGGCGATCGCCGTTGCCGTCGCGCCATGTTGGATGACCCTGCGTATCACTGGACTCCCCCCGTCGGGCCTCCGCGGCCTCACGACCATCGGGTGTTGTGGAGCTGATGGGACTCGAACCCACGACCCCTTGCTTGCAAAGCAAGTGCTCTAGCCAACTGAGCTACAGCCCCGTGTCGCCCGTCTCCGGATTGTCCGCCGTTCGGGCCCGACTCAGGCTAGCAACGGCGAGTCGGGCGCCCGCCGAATCCGGCCCTGAGGCCACAAGTGTGGGGGGCGACCCCGACCGGCGTGAACGGCCGGTGATATCGCCTGTGACATATGGGGAACCGTATTTGGACTATGACATAGGATTCCCTTCATTATCTCCTAGCAGAGGCACGACCCACCTGTCTGACGCACGGTGGCCGGGGCACCGGCGCTCAACGTGCCGTCCACGAGGAGTCCGTATGAGGTTCCCGCTACTCGATCACATGAAAGGGTCGGTGACGGCGCTCGGCCGGCTCCCCGGTTCCCTGCGCGCCGCGTCTCGAGGCCGGGACGTTCCGGCGGTTCTGGAGGACACTGAGCACTGGATCGAGAGGTCCAACGCCGACGACGCGGATTCCCCGGCATACGACCACACCGCGACGGTCAACGACCACTACGACCTCTCCCACGTATTCATGGAATTCGGCTGGAACGAATCTCTGCAATTTGCGCCCTTGGCCCCGAAGGAGACGTTGGCGCAGGCCATCGCTCGCCACCAGCAGTTGATGATCGCCAAACTGAGGCTGCAGGAGGGGATGCAGGTTGCCGATATCGGGTGCGGGTTCGGCGCGCTGATGCGCCGTGTCGCGCGGGAGACCGGCGCGAGGGTGGTTGGCATTAACAACAACGAGTACCAACTCGAACAGGCGAGACGCCGCAACCGCAAAGCCGGCCTCGACGGGATGACCGACTGCCTCAGGTGCAACATCATGGACATGAGCGGCATCGAGGCCGGTTCATTCGACCGGGGTTGGGCCATCGAGTCGACGTGCTATGCCCCCGACCGGAGGGGGGCATACGCAGAGATCTTCCGCATCCTGAAGCCCGGAGCGCTGTTCTGGGGCCAGGAGATGTGCATGACCGACGACTTCGATCCGACGTCCGGGGAACACCGATCCATCAAGGAAGAACTCAGCCGACACGTCGTGTTGAAGGAGATCCCCACCTTCGCGGAGGTCGATCGGGCGCTCGAGTCGGCTGGATTCGAGGTTCTCGAGGCCACTGACCGCAACGTCGGCGACGGCGCCACGGAACCTTGGTACGCGCCCATGGAACGTCGATTCGGGACTTCGCACAGCGCACTCGTCCGCATCCCGGCGGGGCGCAGCGTTTTCCTCCAGATGACCAGATTGGCGGAGGCCCTCCGGATCTTCCCGCGCGGTTCGGCCGGGTCATTGCGCCTCATGTATCGAGCAGCCGATGCCTACGTCAGCGGAGGCAGGGCAGGGATCTTCACGCCGTTGTACTGCTTCCTGGCCCGGAAACCCTCCTAGATTCGCCGCGGGCGCGCCGGTGGCGACATCGCCGAGTTGCCGACCCCGCCGGGTGCACCCGGCCTCGGGCGACGGATCGGCCCACCGGCGCGAAGGTACACTGACGGTGTCGATCGGCCGGGAAGCGATCCGGGGGCGCGGCATGGTGCACCGAGAGCAGGTCAGATGAATCAACCGGCAGGAAGCGTGGCGACTCGGACCCTGAGTTTGGTCGACGAGTTCCTTCTCACGCTCCTCCACGAGGAGGCCGGCTACTTCCACCAGGTGCCCGGCTGGGATCTGAACTGCGCGGTCGTCGGTGCCGCGCTGGGGGAGCTGTCGTTGCGATCCCGTATCGACACCGACGTGGAATCGCTGATCCTCCTGGACGAGACGCCGACAGGTGATGTCGTTCTCGATCCCATCCTGGAGAAGATTGCGGCCGAGCCGCGTCGACACAACGCCCAGTACTGGGTTGAACGGCTCGCGATCCGCGGTGAGTCGATCATCGACGTGACCCTGGAACGGCTGGTGGACCTGAAGATCCTGGATCACCACGACGGCGAGTTCTGGACCCTGGCCCGCGGGGGCTGGCACGCGAACGTCAGCGGCTCGGCCGACGCGGAGACAGCGGCCGAGTTCGTGAAGACCCGTCTCAGCAGGGCCATATTCGGCGAAGAGTTGCCCGATCCGAGGGATGCGATCATCATCAGCCTCACCAACACGTGCGACGTCCTGCGCCTCATCTTCCAGCTCGACGACGAGGCCGAGGAGCGTGTGGGGTACCTCTGCAAGATCGATCTGATCGGCCGGGCCATCGCCGATGCGATCTCGAACAGCATCGCCGGCCCCTTGCTCAGACGGTCCACGTTCGCGAAGGCGATCCCGTCTGTCTCGTTGGCCAGGGTGCTGCTCAGTCCACATGTACGCAGTGGAAACCTGCCTGCACTGTTCGCGGCTCTCGCGGAGGAGCACGGGCCGGTCTTCCAGATGAAGGTGCCGTTCGCGGATCCCGTGATCGTCCTGTGCGGACCCAGGACGAATCGCTGGGTGCATCGTCACGGGCGCATGTATCTGCGAGCAAGGGACTACCTGGAGGAATTCGAGAAGATCTACGGCGGGTCGGGAATACTGCCCACTCTCGACGGTGCCGATCACTTTCGCTACCGCAAGACCATCCAGCCGGCGTACTCCCGCGCCAGGCTGGAAGTCCAGTTGAACGAATTCTGCGCCCACGCGCGCCGGCACATGGCGACCTGGAGCGTCGGCGAGAGGCATTCCGCCGTGGCCATGTGCAGGACGCTGGTCAATTCGGAGATGTCGCCGTTGGCGGTCAGCATCGACTCGCAGGACGTCGTCGACGATCTGCACAAGTTCAAGGAACGAGCGCTCAAGACCCATATCGGCGGGACCATGCCGAAGTTCATGTTGAAGACCCCGGCCATGAAGCGGCGGGCGAGACTGATCGACGAGGTGGTCGCCCGGGTTCAACGAGTCCACACGCCCGCCCAGCGCGCCGGTTGCCCCCGGGACCTCGCCGACGATCTGCTGAACATGCACGCGAACGACTGCCAACTGCTCCCGGAGTCGAATCTGCGGTTCGTGCTCTCGGCGCCGCTGATCGCCAGCATGTACGTCGGCGACCAGCTCAGCTTCATCGTCCATGCCATGCTGTCGCAGCCGGAGTATCACGAACAGATCCGCGCCGAGGCCGACGCCCTGTTCGCGGACGGCGATCCCCATCGCGAGACCGTCACCGGGCCCGCGATCGATGTGACGCGCCGCTTCATCATGGAGTGCATGCGTATGTACCCGATCGTTCCGCTGTCGATCCGGAATGTGATGAACGCCGCCGTCGTCGAGGGCTACGAACTGCCGGAGGGCGCACGGGTCTTCATCGCTCAGACGGCCACGCACTACATGGACGATCTCTTCCCCGACCCCTTCACGTTCGACATCGACCGCTACAAGGCGCCGCGCAAGGAACACCTCGGCGCCGGCTACGCGCCCTACGGGCTGGGCACGCACACCTGCCTGGGCTCACGCTGGACCGAACTGCAGCTGGCGCTCAACCTGCTGATGATCGCCCACTACTTCATCCTCGAGATCGCCCCCGAGGACTACAAGCTCAAGATCAGTGCGGTCCCTTCGATGTCGCCGAACAAGAAGCTGAATTTCAAGGTCGCCGAGCAGCGGCACGAGCTACCCGTCTGAGGCGCCCTGCCACGCCGCGGCAGGTCCGCTCACCACACCTCTACGACGTGCCCTGCCCCTCATGGCGGCGCTGGATCTCCTCGGCCGCCACGTCCAGGTCCTCCCACAGCCTTTGCACGTTCGAGCGCAGGCGCGCGTTCTCATAGGCGCCCCACACGGTCATGGCCGGCGGTACGACCAGGATGGCCACTAGCAACGAATAGGCGATCGTGATCGCCGCGACGATGCCGAACTGCTGCGTCCCCTCGACCGCCGAGAACACCAGCACACCGAAACCGAACGCCGTCGTGAGCGCGGAGCCCAGCAGCGCGGAGCCTGTCGTGGCGAGTGTCCGGATCGCCGCCCTCTCCGGGTTGCGCGAGCGGGAGAACTCTTCCCGGTAGCGATGGATCACGTGGATGGTGTAGTCCACGCCGATACCGATGGAGAGCGCCGTGATGATCGAGGTGATCAGCGTGTAGGGGATCCCGAGCAGTGCCATCGTGCCCAGCACCCAGATGAGGACGAGCACGATCGGCCCGACGGCGATGATCCCGAGCGTGGGTCGCCGCAGCGTCACCCAGAAGAAGATCGCAAGGATGCCGAGGGCCACGGCGACGGTCGTGGCGATCGCCTCGGTCTGCCGGGACGTGATCTGGTCGGTGACCTCGACGGCCAGGATGCTCTCGGCCGTGGCCGTGATGGCGTCGTCGTCACCCAACCAGAGATCCTTGATGTCCTCCTGGACCGTGGCCGTGGCCTCGGGATCGTCCACGTAGGCCGGGAACTGGAGCAGGACGGCGTCGACGCCATCCGGGTCGTTGACCAGAGCGCGCGCCAGGGCGGGGTCTTGCTCCCCGAGCCTGTCGAGGAACTCCTGCATCAGCACCGGATCCAACTGCACGTCCGCAGCGGCTTCGCTGAAGAGCGCTTCGAGCTGCGGGTCGTACTTGTCGCCGGACTCGCCGCTGTCATGGGTCCAGTCGGCCACGAGCGACTCGAATGACGATTCCAGCGGTCCTGCCGCCGCCGCCGGTCGGCGTTGCTCGTCGTCGAAGGCGGCTTCCAGATCCTGCAGATTGAGCAGGGTGCGGGTTTCGGTGGCCTCGGCCCTCACGAGCACGTTCGCCACCTCCGTCGAGCCGCCGACGGCCGCTTCGAGCGTCTCCATGTCGTTCAGCACGGTCCCCCCGCGAGGCAGGATGTCGCGGATGCTGAATTCCGACTTGAGTCCCGTCGCGGCGAAACCCATCCAGATGGTTATCCCGACGACGGCGATGAGGTAGGGGGCCGGCCGGCGCGCCACCCCCGCACCGATCACCTCGGCCGCCCGTCCGATGCCGGGCAGTGCCGCGGCGACCGGGCGCGGCTCCTTCAACGTGCCCCGCGCCTCGCGCCGCCGGTCGATGATCGTCCGCCCGGCCGGGATCAGCGTCAGCATGACGAGCAGACTCAGCCCCACGCCGAGACCCGCGACGACACCGAAGTCGGCGATCGTCGATATCGGCGAGAACAGGCTTGCCAGGAAGCTGGCGATCGTCGTGACGGCGGCCAGCGCCAGCGGGACGGCGACGTTCCGCAGTCCGGTCCGGACCGCCGGCAGTACGGCGAGTCCCTCCGCGCGCTGCTCGCGGTAATGCGAGACGGCCTGGATGGCGTAGTCGACCGTGAGGCTGATCAGGATGATCGGCACCATCGTCGAGAGAGAGCTCGGGGGACCGATCCACCCCAGCGCATCCGGCCCGAGCCAGCCCTCCGCCCCGACGATCCAGATCATCGAGAAGAGAAGCCCCGCGAGCGTGAGCAGCAGATCCGAGAGTGTGCGCATGAAGAGCAGGATCAGCGCCGCGATCAGCACCAGCGCGATTCCAATCAGCGGCACCATTCCCGACTCGATGGCATCCGTGTACTCGTCCTCGACCACGGCGGGCGAGACGGTGCTCACGCTCAGTGCACCCTCGCTGGCCGCCGCCAGATCGTCGATCCTCCGTTCGATGTCGGCGACTCTCTCGTCGCCCGTGTCGAGCAGGCGGATGTTGGCGATGGCGACCGGCGTGCCGTCCGTGTCGATGCCGGTCACCGCGTCGAGCACTGCCCCGAACCCCGGGCTGTCGCCGACGGAGTCGATCTCCTCCTGCGTGAGGGCCCCGAAGTCGTCGGTCCCGAGGAAGGCTCCGACCAGCGCGCTCGGCGCCACGATGGGATCCGCCGGCGCCAGCAGCGCCGCCACTCCCGGCTCGGCGAGGATGTCGTCGAGGAGGGCGTCCATCTGGGAGAGGCCCCCCGGAGTGAGCGGCTCGCCGCGGAAGATCAGCGTCACGACGCTGACGTCGCCGTGGTCGCCGAAGGACTCCTCGATGTCTTCCAACGCTTCGGCGACGGCATTCCCGGGGGGAAGCAAGGCCACCGAGGCACCCTCGGTCAGCGGGGCCCGCCGCGTCGCCCCCATGGCGAGCACGACGGTGATGAGAATCAGGACACCGATGGTGATCCACGGGCGGGCCGTGACCAGCCGACTGAACTTGTCGAGCAGGCGGTTCATGCCAGACGACTGTACCTGAGACCGGTCGGTGCTCCGGAACACACCGCGGGGGCTGGGACCCGCCGGCGCGCCCGCCGGCACGGACTACTGCCGCGGGGACTCGAGGACCCGCTGACCGGCGTCGTTACCCGCCCGCCTCGTGTCCATCCACGGTGTGTGGGTCCGGGTAGAACTGGCGGCAATAGGTCCGAAACTGCATGATCTCGCCGTCTGACCGGGCCAAGCGGGGACGGGGCCGGTGCTGTTTCGTGCTCCAGATCCTCACGTCCTGCAGCACGTCTCGTTTCTGCATGGGAGCCAGGATCCGGTTCATGACGCGCGCCCGCAGCGGAAGTGGGAGAAACCCGAGGCCGGCGATCCGGCGCTGCAGGCCACCCATCTCCCCCACTTGCGTGACCAGCGACACATCGATCAGTCTTCCGTCGACCGGTGTCGACAGTACCCAGAAGCGCATGTCGAACGGGATCGATTGCTCGCGGACCTCCACGAACGAGCAGCCGAGCCCGTAGACATGAGTGACGGCGGTGAAATCGAGCGTGAAGAACGAGAGGCCTGCGATCGTGCGGGTGCTCGTGAAGTCGAGCCGGCCCCGGAGATAGTGCCCGTCGACCGACACGGAGTCCACACGGCGCACGTTGTGGTAGCGGTGGACGTAGCGGAAGTGGGCCAGATCCACGGCGTTCTCCGCGGCCTCCTGAGGATGGCCCGGAAAGCGCATGGTCTGGACTATGAGGGTGCTCCAGCCGGTCTGGTCGAGCGGGTCGGGGAGCAGGTTCCACTGCGGTGGCCGTCCTCCGACTCCCCACCACGCGAAGATCAGGCCGAGCACGTCCGTCGTCTCGAATACCTGCAACGTTGCGGCTCCGGGTGGAGGAGCGGACGGCGCGGAGACGCAGTTGCCGCCCGTGTCGTACTCGAAACCATGGCAGGGGCAGACGAGCCGGCCGTCGCGAACTCGCCCTCCGGCGGCGGGCCCCAGGTCTGAGCCGAGGAGTGGGCAGTAGGCCTCGGCGACGCAGACGCGCCCGTTCTCGCCGCACCAGATGACGATGTTCTTCCCCATCCAGACTCTCTGGCGGAGCTTCGCCTTCAGGATCGCCCTCCGGCTCGCCACGAAATACCAGCCCTCGGGAAACGGCGGGGGAGCAGCGGCATTCGCAGACTCAGCGGGCTGGCTTGGCATCGTTCGACATTCCTACACCAGATTCGCGGCCCCTTGGGGAACGAGCAGGCTGTGGGCGCACGTTCGGCGCGCGGGTGACTCCAACTCCGGGTCCGGGGCGCCGCGGCGCGCCCCCGGAACTGTCGATGTGCTGTCCGCCTCGCTCGCGCTCGAGATGCAGCGCGACGGCGGGCCTCGCCGAGGCCCCTAGCGTGGCGGTGTGGACAGGCGCCGTCTCCGGGTACTTCTGGCGGGACTCGCTCTCGTGGCGGCCGCCTGCTCGGGCAGCGATCCACCCGGGGCTACGGCTCCCGGCACCTCGGCGCCGGCTTCCGCGGAGCCGACCGCGCCGCCGCCGGCCGGCGACAGCGGGCCGGCGAGTGAGGTCCCCGAGTCGCCGCCGGGTGACGGCGCCGGGGCGGATCGAGACGCCGCTCCGCCGCCCGTCGGCAGCGAGCCCGCCGAGGGTGCCGCGCCGCGGGAACCGGCTGATGGTGACGCGCCCGATGAGGACGTCGTGGAGTTGGAGCGCACCGAGGGCGTCGGATCGGACCAGAGTGTCGTGGAGGTGCAGCCGGCCGAAGCTGCCGAGCCGGGCCAGGACGCTGTCGATCTCCATCCCGCCGAGCGCGGGGCGCTGCGGAACTTCCGCGGCTACGAGTTCCCCCCGGCGCCCGACGTGCCGACGGGACCGCTCGAGCAGACCGCCATCGACCACCTCGAGACCGTCTGGTCCGGACTCACGACCGAGGTCTCCATCCCAGCGGTCGTCGGAATTGGCGAGTCGCAGGATCCGAGACTCGGCTGGATCCTCTCCGACGTCCTCCGATTCTTCTACTACGGGGAGGTCCACGAGGCGGCGGTCGCCGCATTCGAGACGTTGACCGGTGTGAGCCTGGCCGACGACCCCGTGGCCGAGCGGAGCCCGTGGCAGTCGGTCACCGATCATCTGATCGCCTGGGACCTGCCCGCCTTCGACGGCTACGTCGACTACAAGGAGCGGCTGTTCACGCTGGTGGAACCGGGCTGGCAACCGTTCTTCGACGATCGCGAGGCCAACATCGATTGGCGGCTCGTGAGTTGGGGAGGTGTGCGGATCGACGACCGCCCGCTCGGCGATCCGGAGCGGTGTGTGCGGGGGTGCATACCGGCCCGCGACGATCCCCCTGTCACCGACGCCGCCGGAGGCTTGTGGTACCCCGACGACCGCATCGTCTTCGCCGTCGTGATCGGCGGCGAGGCCCGGGCGTATCCCAAGAACTTCATGGAAATCCACGAGATGGTCAATGACACGGTCGGGGGGCGGAGGATCGGCTTCCCGTACTGCACGCTGTGCGGCTCCGCCCAGGCCTATTTCACCGACGACGTGCCCGCCGGGGTCGAGACACCCGTGCTGCGGACCTCGGGGCTGCTCTCGCGGTCGAACAAGGTCATGTACGACCTCGTCACCAGGTCGGTGTTCGACACCTTCACCGGCGAGGCCGTGTCGGGCCCGCTCCGCGAGAAGGGGGTCGTGCTCGACCAGGCGACCGTCGTCACCACGACCTGGGGCGAGTGGAAGGCCGCCCATCCCACCACCACGATCGTCGCCCGCGACGGGGGGATCGGCCAGCACTACCCCCTCGACCCGCTCCGCGGCCGGGACGACGACGGTCCCATCTTCCCGATCGGTGACATGGACGGTCGCCTCGGCGTCCACGACCAGGTCTTCGGCGTGGTCCTCGACGACGGCACGCCCGTCGCATTCCCCGTCGACGCCGCGGTCGCCGCACTCGGAGCGGGCGGGACGGTGGAGCTCGCCGGAGTCATGCTGCAACTCGACGGCGGCGGTGTGCGCGCCGTCGACGCCGACGGCAACGAGATCGAAGGGCACCAGGCGTTCTGGTTCGCCTGGAGCCAGTTCATGCCCGAAACGCTGTTCTGGGAAGGCTGAGCCGCTCCGATCGGATCAGCGCCGCGCAATCACGGCGACGATCGTTGCTCCGTCAGGGGGCGAGGGGGCGGCCGAAGGGGAGTTCGTCGCGCCAGGTGCGCAGGAAGCTCTCGGCGTGGTGACAGGCGCCGAGGAAGGCGCCCTCGGAGTGGCTCGCCGTCGCCTCGGTGAGTTCGCCGATGGTCGCCAGGGCGGCGGCTTCGACAGCGTCGGGCGTGACCGCGTCGCCTTCGAGGCCGGCCAGTTCGGTGGGCCAAGCGGCGAACAGCGGTCCGGCCAGGCACACGAAGTCCGCCAGCACGACGGCACCGGCCGCCTGCAGGATCACCAGTGCCCTGGTCGTGAAGGGGATCGGATGCAGGCACCCCACCGCCGAGGTGTCCAAGCCGGTCGCCACGTTGTGGTCGAGCACTCCCATCTTCGAGCCCACCAGCAGCACGTCCGATGCGGCGCCCCACACGTCGGTGGCCTCCGAGCAGTCGCCGCCGACGTGCTCCACGAATGCCGGGCCGTGTTCCGCCCAGGCCTCGCGCAGTGCCGGCGCATCGAGCCCGGCCCCGTTGGCGCTCCCGCAGTAGCCCTTCCCGGTTGATACGCCCGCCAGGATCGCTCCGCGGCCGGCCGCAGCCTCGGCGGCGGCCACGCCTGCGGCCCCGCAGCCCTCGATCACAACCCGCCGGCCCTCCAGGTCGCCGAGCGCCGCGGCCACCGCCGCGACCGCTCCGGTGCCGGCGAGGCGGTCGCCGAGACCGATGCCGCCGGCTTCGCTGAGCCGGATCGGATGGCGCGGATCATGCGCCTGCAGCGGGGCCAGATCGGCCGCGCTGAGGCCCTTGCCGGGGTCGGGCAGGAACTCGCCGGAGGTGACCCAGGGCTCGCACTCGGCCACGAACGTCTCCACGGCATCGTTCCGGCCGTCGGGTCGGGCGTTGATGCCCCCGGAGGCGCCGGAGCGCCGCATCCCCACGGCGGCGAAGCCGTAGGTGGCCGAGCGGGCCATCTCCCGGGCGCCGCTCGGCAGGATCTTCGGAGCCAGCCGCATCAGGCCCGCCGAGCTCTCGGCGCCGTCGAGGTCGACGGTGACGAAGGCGTCGGTACCCGACAGCTTGCGGATCGCCATCAGCCCGGCGGGATGCGCGTGCCGGGGTCAGCAGGCGCGGCAGGAGACGCGGGCGGATCGGCGTCGGAGCCGAGGTCGCCGAGATCGGCCACGACCTGCGTGACCTGGACCTCGGTCGCCACGAGGCGCTCCCGGCAGAAGCGCAGCAACTCGGCGGCGCGGTCCACGTGCGCGGCCAGGGCGTCGACGTCCACGTCGGGGGCCTCGAGGGCGTCGAGGATCCTCTGGAGTTCGGCCAGGGCGGCGGCGTAGCCGTCGGCGGGGGCCTGCTCCGGCGTGCTGTCAGTCATCGTCGCTCCCGGTCCGTTCGGTCGGTGAGACCTCCACCGCGGTGCTGATGACGGTCCCATCCCGCATTCGGGTTTGCAACCTAGCGCCGGGAGTGATCTCGCGAACCGACCGGATCAGCCTGCCGGCCCCGTCGGAGGTGATGCTCCAGCCTCGATCGAGTGCCCGCTGCGGGTCGTAGGCGCGCACCTGCGCCTCGAGAGCGTCGACGAGACGGTCCTGGGCGGCGAGGGCGCCCGACGTGTCGATGCGCAGACGTTCGGCGATGCCGTCCAGCCGCCGGCGATGCCCGGCGAGGCGTGCCGTGGCCCGGTCGCCGGCCCGCGCCTGCTGGCGGTCGAGGTGCCAGCCGGCCCGCTCGGTGCCGTGGCGCGCCGCCCGGTCGATACTCAGAGTCAGCCGCCGCACATCGCCGCGGGCGACCCGGCAGGAGGTCGCGACGGCGGCCCCTGCGCGGGCCGCGGCAGTGTTGAGTTTCTGATGGCCGCCCGCGATCGTGCCGGCGACCGCTCGCTCGACGCGTTCCCAGACGTCGAGCACGTTCCGGTCAAACCGCACGGCGTGCTCCACGAGCGCAGCCGCGCAGGCGGTGGGGGTGTTGCAGGCCGTGTGAGCCACGACGTCGGCCACCGACCGGTCGATCTCGTGGCCGATGCCGGTCAGGACCGGCGCCGTGCTCCGTGCCACGGCGTGCGCCACCTCGGCGCTGTCGAACGGGGCGAGTTCGGTGCGGGCACCGCCCCCGCGGACGAGGGCGATGACGTCCACCTCGTGCCGGCCGGCCAGTGCCAGCGCCGCGGCGATTCGCTGCTCGCTGCCGAATCCCTGAACCGGCGTGTCCACGATCAGGATCTCCCAGCCGATCCCGCCGGCTGCCAGCACGTCGCGGAAGTCGGCTTCGGCGGCACTGCCGGCGCTGGTCACCAGGCCCACACGCAGGGGCAGGGTCGGCAGCGGGAGTGCCCTGTTGCGCTCCAGCAGGCCGGCGGCCCTCAACTCGCCCAGCAGCCGGTCGCGCTGGTCGGCCAGCCTGCTGAGCGTGTAGGCGGGGTCGATGGTCTTCATCCGGAGTTGGAGTTGGCCCCGCGCCTCGTAGACGGAGACGTCGCCCCGGATGCGAACCTCCACCCCGTCGATCATCTGGCCCGCCGCGCCCGCACCGAGTATCCGGTTCACGATCTTGCGGTACCAGTCGAACAGGACGACAGGGAGGACGGCCTGAGGGTTCGTGTCGGCCGGCGTCGGGGTGACCAGGTCGAAGTAGACGTGGCCCTTGCGGGACCTGCTCAGATTGCGGATCTGGCCCCTGATCCAGACCTCGTCGGGAAACGCGGCCTCGACCGTCTCCGTCAACTCGGCGAGCAGTTCGGACACCTCGTAGGTGGTCGCCGGGCTGCCGTTGGCCGCCGAGCCGTCGCCGCTCACAGGGCCCCCTCGGCTCGCACCAGTGTGCGGTAGAGCTTGGCGTAGAGCCCGTCGTCGCTCAGGAGTTCGTCGTGGCGGCCCTGTTCCACCAAGCGGCCCTCGTCCAGCACCACGATCCGGTCGGCGGCGGTGATCGTGGACAGCCGGTGGGCGATGACGAACGAGGTGCGCCCCGCCAGGGCCGTCGCCAGCGCCGCCTGCACCGCGGCCTCGTTCTCGCTGTCGAGGTGGCTGGTGGCCTCGTCCAGGATCACGATCGCCGGATCCTTCAGCAGCATCCGGGCGATGGCCAGACGCTGCTTCTCGCCTCCCGACAGGCGGTAGCCCCGCTCGCCCACCAGGGTGTCGAACCCCTGCGGCAGGCCCTCGATCACATCCAGGATGCCGGCGGCTCGGCAGGCGGCGGCGACGTCGGCCGCTGTGGCGTCAGGTCGGGCGTAGCGCAGGTTCGCCTCGACGGTGTCGTGGAACAGGTGGGGATCCTGCGGCACCACGCCGACCGCGGCCCGCAGCGACTCGCCGGTGACATCCCGCAGGTCGGTGCCGTCGACGGCGATGGACCCCTCGTCGGGGTCGTAGAGGCGCAGCAGCAGCGCCGTGAGCGTGGTCTTGCCGGCGCCCGACGGTCCCACGAGGGCGACAAGTTCGCCGGCCGCCACGTCGAGGCTGACGCCGTCGAGCGCCGGCCCCGAGGGTTGCTCGCCGTCGGTCGAACTGTTGGCGGCCTCCGGGGGCGCCAGCGACGCCAGAGCCGCCTCGTCGGCGGGCGGGTAGGTGAACCGCACGTTCCGCAGGTCCACCCGGCCCCGCGGTCGCGCCAGCGCGGCGGCGCCCGGCCGGTCCGGGACGGCGTTCGGCGTGTCCAGCACTTCGAACACCCGCTCGAAGGACACGATGGCCGTCATGATGTCGACGCGGGCGTTCGTGAGGCTCGTGAGCGGCTGGTAGATGCGGACCACGAGCAGGCCCATGGCCGCCAGCGTGCCGATGGTGACCGAACCGGCGATCGCCAGATGGCCGCCCACCCAGTAGACCGCGGCGGTGCCGACGGCCCCCAGCAATATGAGGGCGATGAAGAACGTCTGAGCGTGCATGGCGGTTCGCACCCCGAGGTCGCGAACCTTCCCGGCCTTGTCGGCGAAGTCCTCCCGCTCGCGGTCGTGGCGCCCGAACAATTTCACAACCAGCGCCCCGGCCACCCCCAGCCGCTCGGTCATGAGGGTGTTCATGGCGGCGTTGTGCTCCATCTGCCGGCGGGTCAGCGCCTGCAGGCGCCGGCCGACCCGCTTGGCGGGGATGACGAACAATGGCAGCAGCGCCAGAGCCAGCAGCGTGAGGCGCCAGTCCAGCACGATGAACATCGTCAGCAGCGTGATCAGCAGAACGCAGGCGTTGGAGACGAGCTGGCCCAGCGTGCCGGTCATGGCCCGCTGGGCGCCGATCACGTCGTTGTTGAGGCGGCTGATCAGCGCCCCGGTCTGCACGCTGGTGAAGAACGACACGCCCATGCGCTGCACGTGGTCGTACAGCGCCACGCGCAGGTCGAAGATGAGTCCCTCGCCGATGCGCGCCGACCACCAGCGCTCCACGAAGGCCAGCAGCGCCGTGGCGAAGGCCGCCCCCAGGATGAGCCCCGCCAGCAGGTTCACGTAGCCCCGGTCGGAGTTCACGATGGCGTCGTCGATGATCTCCCGGAACAGCAGCGCCGGCACCTGGCTCAGCAGCGCGCCCCCCAGGATGGCGACCACGAACAGCGCGATCATCCGCTTGTAGGGCGCCGCGAACCCCAGAACCCGCCGCGCCACCGCGCGGTCCAGCGTGCGTCCCTTCACCGCCTCGGGGTCGCGCCCCAGCGCCGCATGCAGTCCCCAGTCCACGCCGTCAGGTTAGGTGTGCCACTTCGCGCCGGCGCATCGCCGGGTTTGGCGATGTCGCCTGATTCGAGCACGAGACCGCCAGGGGCTCGAGGCATGTTCGCGCGCCGCCGGAGGCACTCCGCCACAGCCGCGGGACAGGCGCCACGGACGGCCGGCATGGTTAGGGTCGCGGACGTGAGCCGTTGGTGGGAGATCGGCGGCGCGCCGGTGGGCGATGTCTACGACGACCGCTGGAAGCGCATGGAGGCCAGGGGCGAGTGGGTCCACGGTGAGGCCGATCTGGTGTGCTGGTTCCAGCCCGGCTCGGTGCTGGACGCGGGCTGCGGAACCGGGCGCGTCGCCGTGGAGCTCGACCGGCGGGGCATCGACGTGGTCGGCGTGGACGTCGAACGGCGCATGCTGGAGGAGGCTCGCAGCAAGGCCCCCAACGTCCTATGGATCTTGGGCGATCTCTCTGACGTGACAGTTGCCGGGCCGGGTGGTGAAGACAGGCGGGCGTTCGATGTGGTGGTGTTGGCGGGCAACGTGATGGTGTTCGTCGAGACCGGCACCGAGGCGGCGGTGGTGGCCAACATGGCCCGGCACCTCGCCCCCGGCGGCCGGATCCTCAGCGGCTTCCAGCTCGGACTCACGCCTCTGACACTCGCCCAGTACGACCGACTCGCAGCGGACGCCGGCCTCGAGTTGGAGCACCGGTGGGCCACCTGGGACCGCGAGCCTTACGACGGCGGCGCTTACGCGGTGACGGCGCATCGCCGCCCGCCGGCTGAGTGAGCGCGGCCATCGGCGATCAGGCCTTACTGCTCGGCGTTCAGGGTTGTCGCGTGCGGCCGGGGCGGCGGGCAGGCGCCCGGACCAGCCGGGTCAGCGGCTGAAGCGGGCTTTGGCGTCGCCGGAGGGTGGCGATCACTCTCCTTCAGCAGGTGTAGCGGTCCGCAGCGCTGTCACTGGGGGCGCATACGGTTGTGCGCATGGTCGAAGAGCGGCGGGTCGCTGCCGAGTGCTCGCCGCGCGGAGCGCCCGGCGGAGTTGATGCATTGTCGCTCATTCGCTCGGAGGAGACGTTGGCGGCTGTGGCGGGCTGCATCCTTCAGGGCGGTGCCCTCGCCGAGGTGTCCGATGCCGAGAGACGGCTGTTGCACAGAGCGCGGGAGGAAAGGGTAAGTGAGACTGTCACCGAAGCGATCCGCGCGCACATCGTCACCGGAGGTGATCCGCTCGGCGAGGCATTCCTCCGGTTGCGGTGTCCCGCCGAACGTCGGGAATCGGGAGCGATCTATACGCCGGATCCGATCGTCGGCTCGATGGTGGCTTGGTTGTCGCAGGAATCCGTCGTCGGGCGGATCGTGGATCCCGGAGCCGGGTCAGGCCGGTTCGCGCTTGCCGCAGGACGGACTTTCGGCGAGGCGCGCCTGGTCGCGGTCGAATCCGATCCTCTGGCTCTGCTGTTGCTGCGCGCCAATCTCACAGCCTCTGGTTTTGCCGAGCGGTCTCAAGTCGTGGCCGGCGACTATCGCGGCCTCCGGTTGGACGAAGCGGCCGAGCACGGCGAGAGCACGGCATTCATCGGTAACCCGCCGTACGTCCGCCATCACCTAATCGAACGGCGCTGGAAGGAGTGGCTCCACGCCGAGGCGGATCGTCTTGGCGTCCCGGCGAGCGGGCTGGCCGGCCTGCACGTGTATTTCTTTCTGCAGACCGCAGCGCTTGCGACGCCGGGTGACGTCGGCACGTTCGTCACGTCGGCAGAGTGGCTGGATGTCAACTACGGCAAGCTCGTGCGCGCCCTACTCGTTCGGCATCTCGACGTGGAGTCGATTCACCTTGTGGATCCGTCGGCGTTGCCGTTCAGTGATGTCGCCACGACGGCGGCGATCACGTGCTTCCGGGTTGGTCGCGCCAAGCGCGTCGTCGGTTTCCGGAAGGTCGCGACTACCGGCGATCTCGGCGCGCTGGGAGGAGGGCGTCGTGTCAGCCGGAACCGCCTGCAGGAGACGTCACGCTGGACTACCCACTTTGCGGCGCCGAAGCGCCCGCCGGTCGGCTACATCGAACTCGGGGAACTGTGCCGCGTTCATCGCGGCACGGTGACAGGTGCCAACGCCACGTGGATCACCGGACGAGAAGATGCGACGCTTCCCGAGGCCGTGCTGTTTCCCGCGGTGACCCGGGCGCGCGAACTGTTCGATGCCGGACCTCGCCTGGAGTCGGTCGACAGTCTGCGATGTGTGATCGATCTGCCCGAGAGTCTCGACGATCTCGATCCACTCGAGAGGCATGTCGTGGAGCGGTTCCTGCGCGCCGCCCGGGCCGACAACGTGCACGAGGGGTATATCGCACGACATCGGAAGTGCTGGTGGTCGGTTGGCCTGCGATCCCCGGCACCCATCATCGCCACCTACATGGCTCGCCGTCCGCCGGCTTTCGTCCGCAATCCTGCTGGCGCGCATCACATCAACGTGGCGCACGGGCTTTACCCCCGGGAGCCGATGACCGCGGCTGTCCTTGATCGGCTGGCCGACGCCCTTTCGGCATTGACGACGACGGCTGGGGGCCGTGTCTACGCCGGCGGGCTGACCAAGTTCGAACCGGGCGAGATGGCCCGCTTGGCGGTCCCGAGCGTCGAACTCTTGGCGGCGAACGAGGAGGCCGCCTAGATGGCGTTGCCACCGCCGCGATGGACGGCTGCGCAGCTCGAGACGGCCGCAGCCGAGGCGACGGAGGGCTTCCGGCAACAGCGGCTGGCCGAGTCGCGCAAGACATATCTCGCCCAGATCGACCGCTATCGCCGCGAGGTTGAGCAACTCTTTACAGACACGGACGATCTTCGCGACGCCGTCAGGATGCGCACCGAACTCCTCGCGGGCGCCGAAAGGCTAGAAGCGATCAGATACCTGACCGGGCCGCCAATATCGGCAGACGATCTGCGTGTGATCGCAGGGACGTCCCTGTCGCCCGTCCGCTTGGCGGCCGATCCGGAGATCGGGGACCGGATCATCGAGACGATCATGCAACTGCACGACCGTGATCGCTTCCCGTGGATCGATGAGGACCGCGGGCCGACAATGGACGAACGGGCCGCTGCAGTCGGTGCCACATCGACCCTGCTGGCGGCATCGCGCCTACAGACGATGCGACGCAACGAATCCAGAACCGAACAGGAAGACGCCGTCAAGGAGAGTCTGCGTGCGGGCGGCCTTGAGGAAGTGGCGCCGCGAACGATCAACTCGGTTCGTGATGCCCCTGGTCCGGGGGAGTTCTGTGGCGAGTCGCTCTTCGGGGACAGAAAGGCAGACATCGTGGTCGGCCTCTTCGACGGCCGCTTGATGCCGGTCGAGTGCAAGGTGTCCAACTCGTCCACCAATTCGATCAAGCGCTTGAACAACGATGCGCAGGTGAAGGCCGTCAACTGGATTGGTGAGTTCGGTCACCGCTCCACGGTTCCGGCTGCTGTCCTCTCCGGCGTGTACCTGGTCCGACATCTCCTACAGGCGCAGGACGCCGGACTCACCATCTTCTGGACGCACGACATCGAAGCACTCGTCACGTTCGTGCTAGGGACGAAGACACCCGAGAAATAACAGAGCGTCTGGAGGACGGCCGGTGGGCCTGCTGCTCAGTCGGCCGTGCGGTCCTCGGCCGCTCCGGAGATGGCGGCGATCACCCTGCCGTAGCCGGTACAGCGGCAGAGATTGCCGGAAATGGCCTCGCGGATCTCCAGTTCCGTCGGTTCGGGATTGACCGACAGGAGGTGCTCGGCGGCGACGATCAGGCCGGGTGTGCAGAATCCGCACTGCACTGCGCCGTGGTCGACGAACGCCTGCTGGACATCGGTCAACTCGCCGTCGTCGCCGAGGCCCTCGACGGTGACGATGTCCCGCCCCACCGCGTTGGCGGCCAGCATGAGGCACGAGCACACCGGCACGCCGTCGGCCAGCACCGTGCACGAGCCGCATTCGCCCTGATCGCAGGCGTTCTTGGTGCCGGGCAGGCCGAGGCGCTCGCGCAGAACGTAGAGCAGGCTCTCTCCCAGCCAGGCGTCGGCCACCTGCCGGTCGGTGTCGTTCACGCGCAGCGTGTAGTACAGCGTTGCGGTGCCGTCAGTGGACTTGTCGGTGTTCATGACAGCACTCTCGCCAGCGCCCGCCGGGCCATGACCGCCACGGCATGGCGGCGGTAGTCGGCGGTGCTTCGATGATCGTCGATCGGGCTGGCCGCGGCGGCCGCCAACTCGCCGAAGCGGGCGAGGTCCTCGTCGCCGAGCGCCTCGCGGGAGTCCCAGTCCACGGCACCGACCGCCCATTGCTCGGCCTCGGTGGCCCGCACCGGAACCGGCGCGACCGAACCCAGCGCGATCCGCACGTTGCGCTGCGCGCGGTCCAGAACCAGCGCGACGGTCGCCACGGAGATGACCATGGCGTTGCGGGTGCCGACCTTCAGGAACTCCTGCGGGCCGTCGATCACGGGGACCGACACGCTGCGGATCACCTCGTCGGGCGCCAGGGTGTTCTGCTTCGGCCCGACGATCAGCTCGTCGAGGCCCACCTCCCGGGTGCCGCGGACCGAACAGACGGTGATTCGTGCATCGAGGGCGGCCAGCGGGGGGAGCGTGTCGCCGGCCGGTGAGGCGGTGGCGATGTTGCCCCCGAGAGTGCCGGCGTTGCGGATCTGAGGTGAACCGACGGTGCGGGCGGCCTGCGCCAGAGCGGGGACGTAGGCGGCGAACAGCGGGTGCTCCATCTCGGCGTAGGTCATGGCGGCGCCCATCTCGACGGTGCCGTTGCGACGTGTCCAGCCCCTCAGCTCGGGGACCCGGTCCACGGCGATCACCGACGCGGGGCGCCGACCGCTGTAGTTCACCTCCACCATGAAGTCGGTGCCTCCTGCCAGGACGTGCGCCGACGGATCGGCCGCCAGCAGGGCGCACACCTCCTCGAGGCTCTCTGCGACGCGCACAGTCATTGCACCATGATGCCCGTGGCGAGGGTCGAATGCACGTCTGTGCGCGCAGACCTCGCGGGTTCGGACTTTGTCGGGCGAGTTGGGTCCCCGGGAAATAGGGGATGGTATTATGCGCCTCCCTGCCTGAGGCGGCAGAAGCCAGTTTGAGACGGTCCCGCGCCCGGCACCGGCGGCGGGTGGTCGATCGGAGACGTCATGGACAACGTCGTACGCGCTGCTCTCGTGCAGCAGGCATGGACAGGCGACGCGGAGTCGATGGTCGAGGCAACCATGGCCTTGGCCCGTGAGGCGGCCGGGCAGGGCGCGCAGGTCATCTGCTTCCAGGAGCTCTTCAACGGGCCGTACTTCTGCCAGGTCCAGGACGACTCGTTCTACGCCACGGCCGAGGCCGTGCCAGACGGTCCCACCACGAAGCTGGCGTGCGAGATCGCCGCTGAGCTGGGCATGGTCATGGTGCTGCCGCTGTACGAGGAGGAGCAGCCCGGGGTGCTGTACAACACCGCCGCGGTCATCGACGCCGACGGCACCTACCTGGGCAAGTACCGCAAGACCCACATCCCCCAGGTGAGGGGCTTCTGGGAGAAGTACTACTTCCGGCCCGGCAACCTGGGCTATCCGGTGTTCGACACCGCGGTGGGCAAGGTCGGCGTCTACATCTGCTATGACCGGCACTTCCCCGAGGGCTGGCGGGCACTGGGCCTCGGGGGGGCGCAGATCGTCTTCAACCCCTCGGCCACCAGCCGGGGACTGTCGGCCTACCTCTGGAAGCTGGAGCAGACCGCTTCGGCCGCGGCGAACATGTACTACGTCGGCGCCATCAACCGGGTGGGGGTCGAACCGCTGGGCGACAACGACTTCTACGGGACGTCGTACTTCGCCAACCCGCGCGGCCAGTTCGTCGGGGAGGTCGCCTCCGACACCGATCCCGAGGTCATCGTGCGGGACCTCGACATGAGTCTCGTGGCCGAGGTCCGCAACCAGTGGGCGTTCTACCGGGACCGCCGGCCCGACGCCTACGACTCGCTGGTCGCCGGCTAGCGCGCCGCGCCCGCAGCGAAGGGAGGGTTCCGTGTCCGAGCAGTTGCTCAACCGTCATCGGGACGTGATGCCGAGTTGGCTCGCGCTGTACTACGACGAGCCCATCGAGTTGACCCGCGGCGAGGGCTGCCATGTCTGGGACGGCGAGGGCAACCGTCTCCTGGACTTCTTCGGCGGGATCCTCACGACGATGACCGGTTACAACGTGCCGGAGGTGATCGACGCCATCCGGACCCAGGCCGGCAAGATGCTCCACACCTCCACGCTGTACCTGATCGAGCCGATGGTGGCGCTGGCAGAGAAGATCGCCGGGCTCAGCGGCATCGACGATGCCAAGGTGTTCTTCACGACCTCGGGCACCGAGGCCAACGACGCCGCCCTGCTGCTGGCCACGAACGACCGGCAGAGCCATCAGATCCTGGCGCTGCGCAACAGCTATCACGGCCGCTCGTTCAGCACCCAGGCCATCACCGGCAACCGATTCTGGTCGGCGTCGCGGCTGTCGGGCCTGTCGGTCAGCTTCGTCCACGGCGGCTACCGCATGCGCAGCCCCTGGCCCGACCACGGCGACGACGCCTACACCGCCGCCTGTGTCCAGGACCTGCGCGAGGTGATCGACATGTGCACCACGGGGCACGTGGCCGCCCTGATCGCCGAGCCGATCCAGGGCGTCGGCGGGTTCGCGATGCCGCCCGACGGCTTCTTCGGCGCCGTCGCCGAGGTGCTCGACGAGAGCGGGATCCTCTTCATCAGCGACGAGGTGCAGACCGGCTGGGGCCGCACCGGCGAGCACTTCTGGGGGTACCAGGCCCACGACATGGTGCCCGACATGCTGACCTTCGCCAAGGGCGTGGGGAACGGGATGGCGCTGGGAGGCGTGGTGGCCCGCGCCGAGCTCATGGACAGTCTTGGCGCGAACTCCATCTCCACCTTCGGCGGCAACCCGCTGGCCTGCGCCGGTGCCCTCGCCAACCTGGAGTACCTCCTGGACCACGACCTGCAGACCAACGCCGCCAAGATGGGGAACCGCCTCCGCCTGGGGCTGGAGCCCATCGTCGACGAGACGCCCGAGATCGCCGAGTTGCGCGGCCGGGGGCTCATGCTGGCGATGGAGTTCAACCAGCCGGGCAGCCGGGACCCGCACCCTGCTGCTACGGCGGCGCTGCACGAGGGCGCCCGCCATCGCGGCCTGCTGATCGGCAAGGGCGGGCTCTACGGCAACGTGGTGCGCATCGCCCCGCCGCTCTGTGTCACGGCCGACGAGATCGACGAGGCGGTCGACGTCCTGGCCGCGGCCGCCCGGGACCTGCGCTAGAGCGCCGGGAGGACCGATCGCGGCCGCAACCGAAAACGATCCGGGGCGCTGCCCCGACGTTCACTGAACAGGAGGACGCAATGCGCACCCTCATTGCCGACGGCACGGTCATCAGCCCGACCGGCCGCGTCCGGGCCGACGTCGTGGTGTCGGGCGAGCAGATCGAGGCCGTCGTGGCGCCCGGCAGCGAGTTGGCCGGGACGTTGCGACGCAGCGGCGACGTGCGGATCATCGATGCCACCGACCGTTACGTGGTGCCCGGCGGCGTCGACGTCCACACCCACATGGAGTTGCCCTTCGGCGGCACCTACGCCTCGGACACCTTCGAGACGGGCACCCGCGCCGCGGCGCACGGCGGCACCACCACGATCATCGATTTCGCCGTGCAGCGCGAGGGCGAGGACGTGCGGGAATGCCTTGACGCCTGGTTCGCCAAGGCCGAGGGGCAGTGCGCCATCGACTACGGCTTCCACATGATCCTCGGCGGCATCGACGAGCGGTCGCTGAAGGAGATGGACACCCTCGTCAACGACGGCATCACCAGCTTCAAGCTGTTCATGGCCTACCCGGGCGTGCTCTACAGCGACGACGGCAAGATCCTGCGGGCCATGCAGCAGGCCCACCACAACGGCGGGCTGATCATGATGCACGCCGAGAACGGCATCGCCATCGACGTCATCGCCGCCCAAGCCGCCGCCAGGGGCCAGACCGACCCGGTGTACCACGGCATCACCCGGCCGCCCCGCCTGGAGGGCGAGGCCACGTACCGGGCCATCCAGTTGGCGCTCGTGGCGGGCACGCCGGTGTACTTCGTGCACCTGTCGGCCTCCGACGCCCTCACGCACGTGGCCGCCGCCCGCAACGAGGGCTACAACGTCTTCGCCGAGACCTGCCCGCAGTACCTGTACCTCAATCTGGAGGAGCACCTCGGGGCGCCCGGATTCGCCGGCGCCGGCTACGTGTGCTCCCCGCCCCTGCGCAGCCGTCACGAGACCCATCACGCGGACCTGTGGCGCGGTCTGCGCACCAATGACCTGTGCGTGGTGGCGACCGACCACTGCCCGTTCTGCATGAAGGAGCAGAAGGAACTGGGCCGTGACGACTTCCGGCTGATCCCCAACGGGCTCGGCGTGGTGGAGCACCGGATGGACCTCATCTACCAGGGCGTGGTGCAGGGCGAGCTGTCGCCGGAACGCTGGGTGGAGACGTGCTCCACGACCCCGGCTCGCATGTTCGGGCTGTACCCCCGCAAGGGCACCATCACGCCGGGCGCCGACGCCGACGTGGTGGTCTACAACCCCTCCGCGGTGACGCGCATCAGCGCGGAGACGCATCACATGAACATGGACTACTCGTGCTTCGAGGGCTTCGAGATCGCCGGCGCGGTGGAAACGGTGCTGTCGCGGGGACGGGTCGTGGTGGACGGTGACGGCTACCACGGCAGCCCGGGCGACGGTGTCTACCTGCGGCGCGGCCTGTCGCAGTACCTCCTCTGAGCAACTCGACTGCGGAGCCCTCGCCGGGCACGCAGGCGCCATTCGACCAACCGGACAGGGAGCGGACATGAACCGGATACATCATTGGATCGACGGGAAGCTCACCCCGGGCGCCGGCGATCGCCGCGGCGCCGTGTACAACCCGGCGACCGGGGCCCAGACCGGCGAGGTGGACTTCGCCACCGTTGCCGAGGTGGACGCGGCGGTCGCCTCGGCGCGCGAGGCGTTCGGGTTCTGGCGGGAGGTGCCGGTCAGCCGCCGCAGCGAGATCCTCTTCCGCTACCGCGACCTCGTCGACCGCCATCGCAACGACATCGCCCGGTTGCTGACCGCCGAGCACGGCAAGGTGCTGGCCGATGCGGCCGGGGAGGTCGGCCGCGGCCTCGAGAACATCGAGTTCGCCTGCGGCGTGGGACAACTGCTCAAGGGCGAGCACACCGAGCAGGCCTCGAGCGGCGTCGACGTCTACTCGATCCGCCAGCCGTTGGGTGTCGTGGCCGGGATCACGCCGTTCAACTTCCCGGCGATGGTGCCCATGTGGATGTATCCCAATGCCATCGCCTGCGGGAACACGTTCGTGCTGAAGCCGTCGGAGAAGGATCCCTCGGCTCCCCTGTTCACGATGGAGTTGCTGGCGGAGGCGGGACTGCCCCCCGGGGTCGTGAACCTCGTCCAGGGCGACAAGGTGGCGGTCGACCGGCTGCTGACCCACCCCGATATCGCGGCGGTCAGCTTCGTGGGCTCCACACCCGTGGCCCGGGCGATCTACGAGGCCGGCACGCGGGCCGGCAAGCGGGTGCAGGCCCTCGGCGGTGCGAAGAACCACATGATCGTCCTGCCCGACGCTGATGTGGAACTGGCGGCGGACGCCGCGGTGAGTGCCGCATACGGATCCTCCGGCGAGCGCTGCATGGCCATCTCCGCGGTGGTCGCCGTGGGCGATGTCGCCGAGCCCCTGGTGGCTGCGATCGACGCCCGCCTGGACAAGATCCGCATCGGCGACGGCCTCGAGGACCCCGACGCCGAGATGGGGCCGCTCATCACCGCCGAGCACCGTGACCGTGTGGCCGGATACGTCGACAGCGGGCGGGCCGAGGGCGCGGTGGTCGTCCGCGACGGCCGCCCCGACGCCGCGAACCTCGACGGCTACTTCATGGGCGTGTCATTGCTGGACCACGTGACCACGGATATGGCCTGCTACCGCGACGAGATCTTCGGGCCGGTGCTCAGCGTCGTGCGGGTGGACGGCTACGAGGAGGCGGTGCGCCTGATCAACGACAACCCCTGGGGCAACGGTGCGGCCATCTTCACCCGTGACGGGGGTGCCGCCCGGCGCTTCCAGTTCGAGGTCGGCGCCGGCATGGTGGGCATCAACGTGCCCATCCCCGTGCCCGTCTCGTACTACTCGTTCGGCGGCTGGAAGGGGTCGCTGTTCGGCGACACGCACATGTACGGCCCCGAGGGCATCCACTTCTATACCCGGGCGAAGGTCGTGACCAGCCGATGGCCCGATCCGGCGACCAGCAGCATCGACCTGGGGTTCCCCCAGAATCGCTGACGGGACCGTCGAGCGGGCCTCGTCGCAGAAAGGAGCCGGCATGGACTTCGGTCTCGTGTTGCAGACGGACCCGCCCGCGCACCGGGTCGTGGAACTGACCCGGCGGGCCGAGGAGCTCGGCTTCAGCCATGCGTACACGTTCGATTCGCACGTGCTGTGGCAGGAGCCGTTCGTCATCTACTCCCAGATGCTGGCGGCGACCGAGCGCATGGTCGTGGGGCCGATGGTGACCAACCCCGGGACCCGCGACTGGACGGTCACCGCCTCCCTGTTCGCCACGCTCAATGACATGTTCGGCGAGCGGACCGTCTGCGGCATCGGCCGCGGCGACTCGGCGATGCGGGTCATCGGCCACAAGCCCTGCACGCTCGCCACGCTGGCGGACGCCATGGACGTCATCAAGAGCCTCGCCGAGGGGCGCGAGGTGACCTACAACGGCCGGCAGCTGCAGATTCCCTGGCGGTCCGGGGGAAGCCTTCCCGTCTGGATGGCCGCATACGGGCCGCGCGCGCTGGCGCTGTGCGGCTCGCAGACCGACGGCTTCATCCTCCAGCTCGCGGATGTGGACATCGCCGCCTGGACCATCGGGGCGGTACGGGCCGCCGCCGCCGAGGCGGGCCGCGATCCCGACGAACTGACGATCTGCGTGGCGGCGCCCGCGTATGTGGGCGACGACCTCCCGCACCAGCGCGACCAGGTGCGCTGGTTCGGCGGCATGGTCGGGAACCACGTGGCGGATCTGGTGGGGCGCTACGGCGGCGACGGCTCGGGCGTGCCGCGGGCGCTGACCGACTACATCGAGGGCCGGGCCGGCTACGACTACAGCGAGCACGGCCGCGCCGGCAACACGCACACCGACTTCGTGCCCGACGCGATCGTGGACCGGTTCTGCATCCTCGGGCCCCCCGAGGTGCACGTCGAGCGGCTCGAGGAGCTGGCGGCGTTGGGGGTGGACCAGTTCGCCATCTACCTCATGCACGACCAGCCCGAAGAGACGCTGGAGGCGTACAGCGACATCATCGCGGCCATGGCCGACGGGGGCTGAGGCGCCTATGGCCGCAGCTGCGACGCCGCGCCGGGAGAAGGCCCGCCGGACGCTGATCTTCGCCGCCTTCGTGGTGGCGCTGGCGCTGCTCTACACCGGCTACAAGGCGTTCGGCCAGGCCATCGATGACACGCAGCGCGACTGGTGGGTCGTCGGCTCGTTCCTGCCGCGCAGCGACGACAAGAACATGCCCCCCGTGTTGGACATCCTGGCCGAGTTCGGCGAGGCTCCGCGCGAGGGGGGCATCACCATCGGGCGCCTCACGCTCGACGGCGCGCTGTTCACGCTGAGAGAGGCCGCCGTGGGGTTCGCCGCCGGCACGATCATCGGCCTCGCCATCGCCGTGGTGCTGTTGCAGTCCCGGCGCGCGGAGCGCGGGGTGCTTCCCTATGTGATCGCCAGCCAGACCGTGCCTCTCATCGCCATCGCCCCGATCGTGGTGGTGTGGGGACGCACCAACTTCGGTTTCCTGCCGTGGGAGTGGGAGGATTGGATGTCGGTCTCGCTGATCGCCACCTATCTCACCTTCTTCCCCGTTGCGGTGAACGGGTTGCGGGGCATGCAGTCCCCGTCGCCGGAGGCGGTCGAGTTGATGGAGTCCTATGCCGCCGGCCGCCGGCAGGTGTTGCGGCGGCTGCAGTTGCCGGCATCGCTGCCGTACCTGTTCCCGGCGCTACGCATCGCCGCGACGGCGAGCGTCGTCGGAGCGATCGTCGGGGAGATCTCCGCCGGCGTGCGCGGCGGCCTCGGTCGCCTGATCCTGGACTTCGCCGGCAAGTACATCACCGGCCCCGAGCGGCTCTACGTGGCAATCATCGGCGCCTGCATCACCGGACTCGTTGCGGTGGGGCTGGTTGCGGCGGCGGAGCGGATGCTGCTGGCGCGCCGCGGGATCGTGGCCCAGTGAGCGCCGGGGAGCCCCAGGGAGGAGCCGGAGAGGTGACACAGGATCTGGTTCTGGAGATCGCAGGTCTCGAGAAGACGTTCAACCCCGACCGGCCGAACGCCGTGACGGCGATCACCGGGTTGGATCTCTCGGTGCACCCCAGGGAGTTCGTGTCGATCATCGGGCCCTCCGGCTGCGGCAAGAGCACGTTGCTGCGACTGGTGGGCGGGCTGATCGAACCCACCGCCGGGGATCTGTCGGTGAACGGGCGCAGTGCGCAAGAGGCACGCCTGGCGCGCGACTACGGCATGGTCTTCCAGGCGGCGGGGCTGCTGGACTGGCGTTCGGCGGTCCGCAACGTGGAGTTGCCGCTGGAGTTGATGGGCTGGTCGAAGCCCCGGCGCCGGGCGCGCGCCGTCGAGATGCTGGACCTGGTGGACCTCGGCGGGTTCGCCTCCCACTACCCCGGCGAACTCTCCGGGGGCATGCAGCAGCGGGTCTCGATCGCCCGGGCGCTCAGCTTCGAGCCGGCGCTGCTGCTGATGGACGAGCCGTTCGGCGCTCTCGACGAGATGACCCGTGAGTACATGCAGGCGGAGTTGCTGAAGATCTGGCGGTCCACGGCCACCACGGTCATCTTCATCACCCACTCCATTCCCGAGGCCGTGTTCCTGTCCACGCGGGTGGCGGTCATGTCGCCGCGGCCGGCCCGCATCGCCGCCGAGATCCCCATCGAACTCCCCGAGCGCACCCCGCAGGTGCGTGACACCGAGGAGTTCTTCCGCAGCGTCTCGCTCGTGCGGCGCACACTTCGCTCGGTGGAGGCCGCGTGAGGTTCCTGCGCGGGGGCACCTGGCTGCCGCCGGCGGTCTTCGGGGCCGGCGCGCTCGGGTTCTGGGAGTTGGTGCTGTGGCTCACCGACCCGGACGGGTTCGTGCTGCCCCGCCCCAGCGAGATCGCCATCGCCCTCGGCGAGAATGCGACCGACGTTTGGATGGCCTCGCGGGTCACCGGTTTCATCATTCTCAGCGGACTCGCCGGCGGCGTCGTGCTGGGGGCAGTTGCCGCCCTGGTCGTCATCCGGTTCCGCACCGCCAACGAGACGCTGACGCCGCTGGCGGTGGCCATCAACGCCATCCCGATCATCGCCCTGGCGCCGCTGTTCAACAACTGGCTGGGAATCACCTCGCCGCGGTCGAATCAGGCCGTCGTGGTGCTGCTGGTGTTCTTCCCGGTGTTCATCAACACCGCCCGCGGCCTCACCGAAGTGGATGACGAACAGGTCGAACTCATGCAGTCCTACGCCGCGAGCGACTGGCGCATCATGCGGACCGTCCGCATCCCGAACGCCCTGCCGTTCTTCTTCACGGCACTGCGCCTGGTGGCCTCGCTGGCGGTCATCGCCGCCATCGTGGTGGAGTACTTCGGCGGCCGGCAGGACACGCTCGGCAACATCATCACCCAGAACGCACAGTTCACCCGGTACGACGTGGCCTGGGCGGCCGTCGTGGCCGGGAGCATCGTCGGCATCGCCCTCTATTTCGCGGCGCTGCTGCTCGAGCGGCTCGTGACGGGCCGCTATGCACGCGTGACGGCGACAGCATGAGACGGATCGACAGAATCTCCGGGTGGGGTCCTCGCACCTCGCCCGCCGAGAAAGGGGAAAGCAACAAATATGAAAGGGGAGACGATGAAGCCTCCGAAACAGAGAATTACCTGGCGATTGCTGGCGGTCCTGCTGGCAGTGGGATTGGTCGCCGCTGCCTGCGGTGGCGACGACGAGGCGGCGGCGCCCCCACCGGCGCCCGCGCCCGAGCCCGCACCCGAGCCGCCGCCCCCGCCCGAACCGGCGCCCGCAGCGGCTGATGAGGGCTGCGACGGGCTGACCGAGGTCACGGTGCAACTCCAGTGGTTCACGCAGTCGCAGTTCGCCGGCTACTACGCCGCCAAGGATCAGGGTCTCTACGAGGACCTGTGCCTCGACGTGACGATCCTCGAGGGCGGCGTGGAGATCGTGCCGATCCCGGTGCTGGACTCCGGCGGTGCCGACTTCGCCGTGTCATGGGTGCCGCGGGCACTCGTGCCGCGCGAGGAGGGCGCCAACGTGGTGAACATCGCCCAGATCTTCGAACGCAGCGCCACGCTGCAGGTCTCGTGGGCCGATTCCGGCATCGAGGGCGTCGAGGACCTGGCCGGCAAGACGGTCGGCAACTGGGGATTCGGCAATGAGTTCGAGCTTCTGGCCGGATTGCGCCGCAACGGCATCGACCCCGACAGCGACGTGACCCTCGTGCAGCAGAACTTCGACATGTCGGCGCTGCTGAACCGGGAGATCGACGCCGCCCAGGCCATGATCTACAACGAGTACGCCCAGGTGCTCGAGGCCGTCAACCCGGACACGGGTGAGCTGTACCAGCCCTCCGACCTCGTGGTCATCGACTGGAACGACGTGGGCACGGCCATGCTGCAGGACGCCGTGTGGGCCGACGCCGACCGCCTCGACAGCGACGCTGCCTACCGCGACACCGCCGTGCGGTTCGTGCAGGGCACGCTCGCCGGGTGGATCTGGTGCCGTGACGAGCCCGACGCCTGCGTCGACGTGGTGCTCGACAACGCCCCGACGCTGGGCCGCTCGCACCAGACGTGGCAGCTCAACGAGATCAGCGCGCTGATCTGGCCGTCCAGCAATGGCATCGGCGTCATGGACGAGGGTCTGTGGAACCAGACCGTCGACGTGTCCGTCGACGAGGGCATCCTGTCCGCGGAGCCCACCGGCGAGGCCTACCGCACCGACATCGTGAACGAGGCGATCACCAACCTCACCGCGGACGGCGTCGACACCGACGGCAGCGGCTGGAGCCGCGTCACCGTCGTCCTGAACGAGGGCGGCGAGTAGCCAAAACCCTCAAGGAGTCGCCGGCGGCAATAGGGCCGCCGGCGACCCCTTCGACCATCCTCATTCCGGCGAAGGCCGGATTCCACGCGTTCTTTGGCGATGTCACCCGAGGTCGGCACCGAGCCAAGCGACGTCTTCCGGGGTCAACTCGCAGTTGAGTTGGGTTCCCATGCGCTCCTGACTCAGGTGCCGGACCGCGAGGGCTACTGCTGCTCCAACGGTGGTGTCCAACGCTGCGGCCAGCTTCTTCAGCTCGCGATGGGTTGCCACGTCGACTCGGACACTCGCGGTTTGCATGCGCGCCGACTTCCGATCTGCAGTTGGATCTGGATGTGGCACTGCAGTCAGGTGCGGCCCATGGTGTAGAACTCGTCGTTGGGTCGCATGGCGGTGAGGTGGGCCATGCGGTTGGACATGGCGAACAGCGCCGTGATGGCGCCGATGTCCCAGATGTCCTCGTCGCTGAAGCCGTGTGTCCGGAGTTCCTCATGGTCGGCGGCGCTGATGCCGGCCGGCTCGCGGCACATCTTCAGGGCGTAGTCGATCATGGCCCGCTGCCGGTCGTCGATGTCGGCCTGCGCCGGGTCGATGGCCAGTTGGTCGGCCAGCAGCGGGTCCTTGGAGCGGATGCGCAGGACCGCGCCGTGGGCCACCGTGCAGTAGAGGCAGTCGTTGGCGGCGCTGGTGGCCACCACGATCATCTCCTTCTCGGCCGGAGTGAGCCCACCCTCGGCCACCATCAGGGCGTCGTGATACGCCAGGAAGGCGCGCAACTCGGCCGGCCGGTGGGCCAGCGCCAGGAATACGTTGGGCACGAAGCCCGTCTTGGTCGCCACCTCCTCGATCCGCTCCCGCAGATCCTCGGGGATGTCGGCCAGGTCGGGCACCGGGAACGAAGAGATCGGCTGCTCACTCATGCGGCGAGCCTAGCCAGCACCCGTCCGCCGGCCCTCCGGATGCTCAGCCGGTTATCATGCGTCGTTCACGGAGAGGTGGCCGAGTCCGGTTGAAGGCGCTCCCCTGCTAAGGGAGTAAGGGTCACAAGCCCTTCGTGGGTTCAAATCCCACCCTCTCCGCCGCAAGTAACCTCTGCCTGCTGTCTCGAATTCTGGCGCCAGTCGAGGTGCCAGAATGATCTCGCTGGCTGACGGCGGTAGGCCGACGCCCTATGCTCCGCCGCCAGGCGGTGTCTCTGGCGCAGCCTGGCTTACCAAAGAATCTGCACTTCAGACTCTCGATGCGGCCCATGTACCGCTGCCGCAGCTGCAAAATCCGCGAACCGACCTGCCGATAACTCGTCGAGCCCGGAGCTGCCCACATGAGCACCCTTCTTCGCTACCGGATCCTTCGCCTAGCCGTCCTGCTGCTGGCTGCCCTCGCGGGCAGCGCCTGTAGTGATGGTCGACCCACATACGGAGACGGCATCGCCTCCGCAACACGCTCGCTCGAATCCGCCTGTGCTCAACCGTTAGCAGAGCTGGCCGCCGAACTTGACTGGCTCGCCTACGAGATCGGCGACCCGTACATCAGCCCCGACGCCGCTTTCCCGTACAGTCAAGAGCGCATCGTTGACCTTGCCCGCGACGCCCGGAACGACGCCAGCGAGTGCGATGCTGAGTTAGACAACCAACGTTTCCGCGCCAGCATGCACAATCGACCGCCGGAGTCGGGCCTCGAACCGGACTGGCCGTAGCACTGTCATGCCACCACCTACGCCCTAGATCGAGCAAGCTGACGGAGCGGACTTTCTAGATGTCCCCGGCGCTTCCAGCGGATTCGACTCAGTTTGGTCCAGTTCAGAGGTCATTCCGAATATGCTTTGTCGAGTCCGGCCAGGACGCGGCTATCTGGCTGATCTTGCGACGGAGTTTTCCAGCGCAAGCGGGTCAGGCGCGTTCTGGAGGTATTGAGCTACCGCTCTGACGACCAGGAAGTTCACAGAGACGTCGCGAAGGTCAGCTTGGTCCTGCAGTTGGTGATGAAGGCTCTCGGGGAGCCGCACGGCAGTCGCTACCCGCTTCTCCGTGTTGCGTTGACGAGCCATGCTTTGACAGTAACCAGTGCCCGCGCGCAAGTGGTGGATACCGGCCACAGACTTGAACACCTGCCAACAAGTGCGCGCGACTGGCAGCAGTTGCGCGCGGCTGATGTGGTCCGACATCAATGGCAGGGATTGGTTGAGGTGCTTGCAGCATCCGCCACCCGTCGTCACGGTGGACGTAGCGTTGTGAGCGACAACCGAGAGAGAGTGCTGTCGGCCGGGGGCTCCCACCCCCGGCCGACGGGCGGGGCCGTCAGACGACACCGCTGCAGTCACCATGTTTGCACGCGGTCCCGGCGCTCACAACGCGAGAAGCGGGATCGGGTCCCGTGCGAAGCAACTACACCAAGGCGATGATCCTGTGCCGGTGCGGATTCAGGTGGAATCTGTGCGTCCCCGTTGGATTGACTGTCCCGGCACCTCTCAAGTGCAGCCCGGGTACGCCCATCGCCACGCCTGTGAATTCACGGAGTGACATCTGTTGCCCGAGGTGCCGGGCGGCTCTGTTCTCGACCGAGTCAGAATTGAGGAACTCGATCGAGGGTGAACTCCGCAGACGACTCGGCCAGCATGCGCACGTGGGTACCGTCATGGTGGACATCCGCTGAGAGACCGAGCAATGATGAAATCAGATCCTTCACGACCGATTACAGTGGACCGCTCGCCACCCGAGCCTCTCACCTCCACCGAGCTTCGGGCATGGATGTCAGGGCAGACGGTATTCGTGTCCAGCGTGATTGCCGGAATGACCGACGAGCGAGAAGCGGCGCGCGGCGCGGTTGAGGATCTCGCTGGCAGGGTGTTGTTGTTCGAGCGTCTGGGTGGCCGAGATGATGACGCGCAGACTGCCTACACGGCCGGCGTTCGCTCAGCGGACATCTACGTCGGACTCCTCGGCGAGCGATACGGCAAGCCAGAGCGAACCGGATACTCCGCGACTCACACGGAATACGACGAAGCGATCAAAGAGGGACTGCGCATTAGCGTGTGGGCAACCACGAGGGAGATGGACGGCCGTCAGCGAGACTTCCTCGAGGAGATTCGCACATTCCACACAACGGGCAGTTACACCAGCCCCGACGAACTCCGTCAAGGCTTGACACGACGACTTGCGGAAATCGCCGCGGCGTCCAACTCGCCGTGGTGCAAGATCGGTCCGGTCCTGTTCCGGGCTCGACGATGCGCAGACGACGGGACTCGCATAACCGTCGAAGCTTCCGTCCGCGACGACAACATCGTTGCCGAACTGGAAGGCCTACGGCCCGGTGACTGGGGTGGAGTCCAGCCGGCTCGCATCACCTGCGCGGGCCGGACGCACGCGGTTCGAGTTGACAATGTCGTTGTGGAGGCGACAGCTGGCCGTTCGCGGCTAGTACGAATCGAAGCGACCAAGGCCCGTGAGGCGAGCAATCCCCCGGGACTGCTGGACGTCAGCTACGGAGAGTGGTCGCCGGAAGACCTAACTGAACTTGCGCTTCGGTCCGCGCTCCTCGGCGAATCGAATCCTCTCGGAGCGATGGCATTCATGGCCGAGATGGCCAACCCGATAGCTGACCTGGAGCAGATGGAACTGGATGAAGACTCGTTTATCGGCGTTGCTGAAGTCCTCCTCGTCGAGTCGCTCGTCGCTTCTGGCCGCGCCGAGCGCATCACGGCTCTACGCATCGGCCCCGTCCGGAGCGGTCGACCCGTTCGGCTCGAGTGGGTGGCACGGCGGCGGTACTCCGACGTTGAGCCAGAAAGACGTCAGATTGAGGGAAAGCTGCGACACCATTAGCGGTGCCATGAAGCCTCGTGCCGTACCTCTTCTGATTCCAGAGCACTGGGAGGTGTCCGATATCGCTTGGTGTCGTACGCAGCAGTCGACCGTCTGGTGGTCGCGCACCCAGGAGCGAGCAGTTCATGTCGCTGGCCGACTGGAACGTGACGTTCCCGTTCAAGGTAACGGGTTGGTGAGTGGCTACAGCACGGCTGCTAGGGCCGCGAAGCCCGCGGCGTCGAGTATTGAGGCGCCACAGCTCAGCAGCTCAGGATTCGGCGCCAACTAGCGTCAGAGACCATGCCACCAGATTCCCCGGCCAAGGCGGCGAGACGACCACAGACCATCGTGTACATCGACGGGTTCAACTTCTACTACGGCGCGGTCAAGGGAACTCCGAACAAGTGGCTCAACATCATGGTGCTGTGCGAACGCATGCTGCCACGCGATCAGATTGTCAAGATCCGCTACTTTACCTCCCGGGTGAGTGCCAGCCCCGAAGATCCCCAGCAGCCCGCTCGCCAGGAGACGTACCTGCGGGCTCTTGCCACTCTGCCACTTGTCGAAATCCACTACGGCCACTTCGTGACCTGGCCCGTCCGGCTCCCGCGGGCAAACCGGCAGCCCGGCGAATCGCGGATCGTCGAAGTGCTCAGGACCGAAGAGAAGGGCTCTGATGTGAACCTGGCTACCTACCTCCTGCTTGACGCGTTCAAGGGTCACTGCGACACGGCAGTGGTAGTCAGCAACGACTCGGACTTGGCTCAAGCTATCGATGTCGCCCAATCAGAACTCGGCATCAAGGTCGGCATCATTAATCCGCATTCAACGAAGCGCCGGTCCTATGAACTTGAGAGACTCAACTGTCAGTTCTACAAGCAGGTCCCCCGCCGGTTGCTGGCACAGACGCAGTTTCCGGACATCGTGCACGACTCGAAGGGGCCGATCCGCAAGCCGAGCCGTTGGTAGAACGCTCGAAGGCCCGCCGAAGCGGGCCTTCGCCCAGCCACCGAAGCGGCTAGGGGGATACGTCACCATGCTATCCAGGTTTGGGACACCGATCAACGAATGACCCGGCGAGATCGCCAATGGCTCGCGAAGGACGCCGCGATCGTGACCGTGTGACCGGGGAGGTTGTTTCCCGGTGGCGCCTGGGGGGATGACCGGGACCGTCTGAGTTCCTGACCGAGCTTGCGGTGCCTCCGCGCCCCTCTCCGGCTTCGTGGGCGGATTCGCCGGATCGCCGGGAACCAAACCGGTTCGGCTGACGTCGAAGTGTCAAAGCCGAACCGGGAGGCAACCCATGCATGGCGGACACAGACGACAGCCCCGGAGGGGTCGCACCCTCAAGACCATCCTTCTGACGCTGCTCGCCGCGTTCGTGGTGCTGGCTTCTGCCTGCGGCGGCGACGCCGACAGCGCCGCCAGCGAATTCGCCGCTGCGCCTGCTCCTGCGCCCGAGCCTGCGCCTGCGGTTGACTATGCGTCCGCCGCCGCTCCCGAGCCTCCGCCGCCGCCCGCCGACGAGGCCGCGGACGACGGCAGCTCGGTTGACTTGCAGCCGGCGGGTGGCGAGAGATCCGCCCTCGGTGCCCCGACGGCACTCGGACCGTCCGGATTCGGGCGCGACGTCGTGTACCGGGCCACGATCACCGTGGAGGCCGAGGACGTGGCGGAGGCCGCCCGGGAAGCGGTGGCCATCGTGCAGGGCCTCGGAGGCGTCGTCTTCGCACAGACCACCCGGACCGAACCCCAGCCCCGGGCCGAGATCACCTTCAAGGTGCTACCCGCCGACTTTGCGACCGCTCTGGAGGGGCTGGCCGGCGTCGGGGATCTCGTCGATCAGCGGGTCAGCGCGGACGACGTGACCGAGCGCGTCGTCGATCTCGAGAGCCGCATCGTCACCGCCGAGGCGAGCGTGGTGCGCCTGCGCGGGCTCCTCGAGAACGCCGTCAAGCTCGAGGACGTGGCCCTCCTCGAGCGTGAACTGCTGGACAGGGAGACCACCCTGGAGACACTCAGGGGCCAGTTGCGCACCCTGCGAGGCCTGGTCGACCTGGCCACGATCACCCTGACGATCGAACAGTTGCCCGAGGTGATCGTGCAGTCGGGGCTACACGTCAAGGCCTGGGTCTCCGACACCGCCGACGACGCGTGCCTCGGGGACCCGCACGTCGCCGTCGATCCCGACGACACGGTCCACTTCTGCGTGGAGGTGGAGAACGTGGGCGAGTCGGTGCTGACCGACGTGGAGATCACTGCTGAGAACGTCCGCCTGGATGTCGACTCCTTCAGGGCGCGGCAAGGCAGGTTCACGCGGATCGAGCCCGGCGATCTGCTGGTGGCCACGCTGTCGGAGACGGTGGAGGAAGGACGTCTGGCGGGCCGGGCGGTCGCCAGGGGGCTGGTCGTCGAGCTGAAGGCCGAAGCCGTGCCGGTGGACGAGGCGGGAACCGCGCTCGAGCAGGTGTCAGCCGGCGTCACGGTCTGGGTCGAGGAACTGGAGGACAAGTCGCTGCCCGGCTTCGTCGACGTGCTCGTCAACAGCGCCCGCTTCGCTGTCTCCATTGTGCGCGTCGCGCTGATCGTGCTCGGGGCGCTCGTGCCGTTCCTGCCCGTGATAGCAGCCGCCGTCGCCCTGATCTGGTGGCGGCGCCGGCGCCGGAGCCCGGCGGCCACGCCGACGGACTCCTAGGCACCCCGGACCGATCCGGCGCCGAGATCCGGCGCCGGTCGGCCCGAGCCGCTCCCAAATCGCCCCCGACCTGGCGTGCCCTCGTTCGTCTGAGCCCTGGGGCATCCTGGTGCCCCGCGGGTTCCGGAGCGCCGACGCTTAGGCTCGCCCGCGATCATGTCCGAGGGCTTCTTCTTCGGCGGACGCCGCCGCCTGTTCTCAACCTCCCAGGGCTCGAGCCTCGAGCCCTTCGGGTTGGTGGAATGGGCGCTGCTGTGCGGGGTGGCCCTCATCTGGGGATCCTCGTTCCTGCTCATCGAGATCGGTCTGGAGTCGCTGGAGCCGACGGTCATCACCTGGGTCAGGGTCACGCTCGGCTTCCTGGCACTGGTCGTCGTCCCGGCCACTCGAACGCCGCTGGACCGGGCCGACTACCCCCGCGTCGTCCTGCTCGGGTTCATCTGGGTGGCCGTGCCGTCCCTCTTGTTCCCCATTGCCCAGCAACACATCGACTCGGCCCTGGCCGGCATGCTGAACGCAGCAGTGCCGATCTTCAGCACCGTGGTCGCCACAGTGCTGCTCCGGTCACTGCCCCGCTACCGCCAAGCTGCCGGCATAGCGCTCGGTTTCGCCGGAACGGTCTGCATCGGCCTGCCCGCGGCGCGGGGATCCTCCGCCGCCGCCTGGGGGGTGCTGCTCGTGGTGCTGGCCACTGTCTGCTACGGGATCGCCCTGAACCTGGCGGTCCCCCTCCAGCAGCGCTACGGAGCGCCCGCGGTGATGATGAGAGCGCTCGGCGTGGCCGCCGTCGCCACCACACCCTTCGGCCTGGTCGGCCTGGCTGGCTCGCGATGGAGTACCGGGGCGGTCCTGGCCGTCGCATCGTTGGGCGTCATCAACACCGGCGCCGCATTCGTGATCATGGCGGTGCTCGTCGGCAGGGTGGGCGCGACCCGCGGGGGTGTGGCCGTCTACTGCATTCCTGTCGTCGCCATGGTGCTGGGCATCGTGTTCCGCTCCGAGGTCATCCTCCCGCTGCAGTGGGCCGGCATCGCCGTCGTGCTGTTCGGCGCCTGGCTCACCAGCCGCCGCGAGTCCAGAGTCGTTCACCGCCAGCCCAGGGGGAATGGGTGAGGACTTGGGCTCAGAGGCCGGCGAGGAGCCTCTCGTAGGCCTCGGGGGTGGCGAAGGAGAGTTGGGTGCCCGGGCGGGTGACGCTGTCGGCGGCGACCGCGGTGGCGATGTGCACGGCGTCCAGTTCGTTGCGCCCGCTTGCGAGGGCCCAGATGAAGCCGCCGACGAAGGCGTCGCCGGCGCCTGTGGTGTCGACGGCGTCGACGGTGGGGGCCGGAATCCGCACGACCCCACCGTCGGTGGCGACCAGCGCCGATCCCGCCTCGCCGAGGGTGACCAGCAGCCGGCAGCCAACGTGACCGGCCACCGAACGCAGGAGGTCGTCTCCCGGCAACTCGTCGCCGGGCGCCTCGTCGGTGAGGGCGGCCAACTCCACCTCGTTGGGGATGATCCATTCGGAAGCGGCCGCCAGGGCGGGGTCCAGCGGTGCCGCCGGAGCCGGGTTGAGCACGGTCACCGAACCGCGGCGGCGGGCGTCGGCGAAGGCCGCAGCCGTCACGGCCTGGGGGATCTCGAACTGCCCGGCCACGACGCCGGGTGCCGGTCCCTCGTTCACCGCCGCGACGGCCACCTCGGGGTCGATCAACAGGTTGGCGCCGGGCAGGATGATGATGCGGTTCTGGCCGCTCGCCTCCACCCAGATGGGGGCCACACCGCTGGCGCCGGGCGAACGGCGGGCCCACGTGGTGTCGATGCCGCGGTCGGCGAAGTTCTGGAGCGTCTCGGCGCCGTAGCCGTCGGTGCCCACGCAGCAGACCATCGACACATCCGCGCCCAGCAGGCGGGCCATGACGGCCTGGTTGGCGCCCTTGCCGCCGAAGCCGGTCTGGAACGACGTGCCAACGACGGTCTCGCCGGCCTCGGGCAGCCGGTCGGCGTAGGCAACGAGGTCCATCATGGTGCTGCCCACGATCATGACGAGCGGCGCTCCGCCGCCCCCTGCTGCTGTCATGGGACTAGCCAAACATCTCGGGGTTCAGGGCGATGATCGTGAACGTGGCGCCGTCGGGGTCACCCACCACGGCGAAGCGTCCCGGCGGGATGTCGGTGGGCGGCACGCAGACCTCCCCGCCCAACTCGGTGACCCGCGCTGCGGCCGTGTCGCAGTCCTCGACGCCGAAGTACACCATCCAGTGTGGCGGCACCTCGGCGGGCCAGTGCTCGTCCATGGTGATGATGCCGCCGATGGGGGTGTCACCCGACTGCAGCATGATGTAGTCGAATCCGGGCCCGCCCGCTTCGACCGGTCCGCCGACCTGGTTCGCCTCCCATCCGAACAGCGTGTTGAAGAAACTCACGGCGACATCGGGTTGGCGGGTGTTCAACTCGACCCAGCACAGCGCGTTCGTCTCCATCCGCACCTCGGCACCGATGTGGTTCCGGGGTTGCCACAGCGACAGCGCCGCTCCGCTGGGGTCGGAAATGACGGCCATCCGGCCGGCGTCGAGCACGTCCATGGCGCTCATCAGCACCTGGCCGCCGGCGGCCGATGCCGCGGCGACCGCGGCGTCCGCGTCGGCGACGGTCACGTACGTGCTCCAGATCGCCGGCATCTCCCCGAAGGTGGGGGCCAGACCGGCCACGGCGCCGTCGCCCAGCATCATGACGGTGTAGCCGCGCGCCTCGGGTTCGGTGGCGGGCTCGCCCGTCCAGCCGAACAGCCCGCCGTAGAAGGCGCGGGCGGCGTCGGGATCGTGGCTGGTGACGTCGGCCCAGGAGGGTGTACCGGGCTCGTATGCAGCGTGTCGGACCATGTGTGTGACTCCTTCAGCGGTTCGATCGGGCGGCAGGGCTCGCGATTGTGAACTGGCCGGCGGCACAGTCTGCCCGCAGACCGCCCCGGACCGGCCGTGGTGCCAGGCCGGAGCCGCGCCGGGCTAGGCGGACGCCTCGTTGAGCGCGATGACCGAGAAGGCGGCCCCGTGCGGGTCGGCGACGACGGCGAACTTCCCGACCTCGGGGATGTCGGTGGGCGGCACGTGGACCTCGCCGCCCAGTTCGGCCACCCGCGCCGCCGCGGCGTCGACGTCGCTGACGGCGAAGTACACCATCCAGTGCGGGGGAATCTCGGCGGGCCAGTTCTCGTCCATGGTGATCATCCCGGCGACGCCGGTCTCGCCCAGCCGCAACTCGGTGTAGTCCATGCCCGGTGCACCGACCGCGCGGGCCTCCCAGCCGAAGAGCGTCCGGTAGAACGCCGTGGCGGTGTCGGGGTCGCGGGTGTTCAACTCGTGCCAGCACAGGGTGTTCGGCTCCATCCGCACCTCGGCGCCGATGTGGTCGCGGGCCTGCCACAGTGACAGCGCCGCGCCGCCGGGATCGGCGATGACCGCCATGCGGCCGGCTTCGAGCACGTCCATGCCCCCCATCAGCACCTGCCCCCCGGCGGCCGCGGCGGCCGCCGTGGCCTCATCGACGTCGGCGACGGTGACGTAGGTATTCCAGTGCGGCGGCGCCTCGCCCATGAGGGGGCCGAGGCCCGCCACGGCGGCGTCTCCCTGCATGAAGACCGTGTAGCCCATCGCCTCGGGCTCGGTGGACGGCTCAGCGGTCCAACCGAACAGGGCGCCGTAGAAGGCCCGCGAGGCGTCGAGGTCGGGGCTGGCCAGGTCGGCGTACGAGGGGGTACCCGGCTCGTATGGCGTGTGTCGGATCATGGGGCTTGTCTCCTCCGTCATAGGCGCGCGCTCGGTGGCGCATGTCATAGCCTGCCTGGAAATCGGCTCGTCGCGGCGGGCCGGGTACCGGCAGCCGGTTCGTCGAGCGACAGGAGCAACGAATGGCCGATTCCCCGGTGTGGTCCTCACTGGTCCTGCAGTCGGTGGTCGGGGTGGTCGAGCGTTCCAGCCACGTCACCACGCATGTCGAGGCGATCGAGCGGGTGGCGTCGTGGATGGCGTACGAGGAGTTCACCTTCCCGTCGGGCCCCATCGACGGGGCGTTCAGCGACCGCAGCGACCCGGCCGAGATCATCGACGTGTCGTTCTTCTACGCGGTGTTGAACTTCGCCTTCAGCGACTTCGACACCGGTGTGAAGTTCGCCACCACCTACCGGGGCCACGAGTGGTCCGACAGCGAGGCCATGTTCGCCTGTGTCAACCGGGCGCTGTCGGAGGGCGTGCCGCTAACCGACGGTGGCTTCCTCGGCGCACTGGACCGCAACGACCTCGCGGGCGTCTTCAGCGGCAACATCGAGATCCCCATGATCGACGAGCGGGTGGAGATCCTCAACGCCGCCGGCGCCACCCTCACCGAGGGCTACGGCGGCGCCGCGCACCGCTTCGTGGCCGATTGCGCCCCCGCCATGTACGCCGGCGGCGACGGTCTCATGGAGCGCCTGGTGGTGGAGTTCCCCCGCTTCAACGATGTCAGCACCCACGACGGCCACGAAGTGCAACTCCACAAACTGGCGCAGTTGTGGCTCTGGCAACTGCACATGTCCCTGGCCGCCGGCGGCACGTTCGCCGTGGCCGACCTGGACCGCATGACGGCGTTCGCCGACTACATCGTGCCGGTTGCCCTCCGGCTCATGGGCGTCATGGCCTACGCCGCCGACCTGGAGGCCGCCATCAACCGGGGCGACCACATACCCCGCGACAGCGCCGAGGAGGTGGAGATCCGCGCCCACACGCTCTACGCCACGGCCCTGCTGACCGACGCCATCAACCGGATCCGACCGCCCGAAATGGCACTCATCGTCCCGCAGTTGGATTTCCGGCTCTGGAAGAGCTACCACGCCACCTTCTGGCCGCACCACCTCACCCGGACGATCATGTATTGAGTCCGTCGCAGCAGCAGTAGAAGGGGACGTCGTGGCGAAGAAGGAGGCAGGCGGTTCGCCTCGGCGCATCGCGATCGTCGGCGGCGGCGTCTCCGGGCTTGGCGCCGCGTGGGCGCTGCACCACCACCCGGACCGTTTCGATTTCCGGCTGTACGAGGCGCAGAGCCAGATCGGCGGCAATGCGATCACGGCGGACATGCCCCAGGACGACGGCACCTCGATCCCCTTCGACATCTCGGTCACCGCCTGCATCCCGTCGGTCTATGACCACATCGTGCTGCTGATGGAGCGCTTCGGCATCGAACTCCTCGACACCAGGTTCAGCTACAGCGTGAAGTACGCCGGCGGGGTCTACGCCCACGACTTCGATTCCGACATCCGCGACGAGTTGCGAGACGAGATCGCGAGGTTCCAGCGGGTGCTCCGGGGTCTGCAACGCTTCGGGTGGCTGAGCCACTCCCACTCGAAGTTCCTGAACGCCCTCAACCCGTTCAACTACATCAGCATGGGGACCGTGTTGAACCTCCGGGGGTTCTCCGGGGACTTCAGGTACAAGATCCTGAAGCCCATGTTCGTCAACTTCGTGATGGCGACGAACGTGTTCGACATGCCCGCGGCACTGTTCGCGAGGTACCTCGAGTTCTTCGACATCGAGGCAGCGACGGTCATGCAGACATGGGACCAGGGAACGCGGCGGCTCTACGAGAACCTGTCGGCCGACTTCGCCGAGAAGATCCATCTCAGCCGGCCGGTGCGGAAGGTGTACCGGCAGGCCTCCGGCGTCACCGTCGAGGACGCCGACGGCGTGCGGGAGTCGTTCGACGACGTGATCTTCGCCTGCAACGCCAACCAGACGCTGATGATGCTCGATGAGCCCACGAGCCTCGAGCGCTACGTGCTCTCGTCGATCCGTTACGAGAGCGAGCTCCACAACCACACGGTCGTCCACTCCGACCCCTCTGTGCTCCCCGACAGCGACGTGGCGGCCCTGGCGACGCGGAGCAACCACATCGAGCAGTACGGGGTGCGGCCGGACAACTACGAGATCACCTACATCATGCACAACCAGCAGCCGTGGGCCAATCGTTCGGACAAGCCGTGCCTGGTGACGTACAACCCCATCAGCGAGATCGACGAGAGCAAGATCGTCAGGAGGTGGTGGTTCCAGCACATCGTCCACGACGTGCGCCACGTGGCGGTGCTGGTGAGCCTGTTCCGCTTCATTCAAGGCAAGAGGCGCACGTGGCACTGCGGCGCGCACACGCTGATCAACAGCCAGGAGACATGTCTCGTAACCGGGCTGGCCACCGCCCGGCAGATCGGCGCGGGCTACCACTTCGACGACCCGGCGGCGAGGCGGGCGTTCAACCATTACGGCCGCATCATGTACGGCTGGCGGTTCAGGAAGGCCTAGCGCGGCGAGCGGCCAGGCTCGGGCTCGGCGGGGTCTGGCTCGGCGGGGTCTGGCTCGGCGGGGTCGGGGTAGAACTGGGCGCAGTACTTCCGGTACAGCATGATCTCGCCGTCCGAACCGCACAGGCGCGGGCGGGAGCGGTACCGCTTGTTGCTCCAGACGCTGACGTCCTGGACAGTGTCCAGCTTCTGGAGCCGGGCCATGAACTTGCTCATGGCGGGCGTGCGCAGCCGTCGCGGGAGGAACGCCATTCCCGCGATGCGTCGAGTCGGCTTGCGTTCCTCGCGCACCTGGGTGACCAGCGACACGTCGACGAGCGTGCCGTCGACGGGTGTCGCCAGGATCCAGACTCGCATGTCCATGGGGATCGAGCGCTCGCGTACCGCCACGAACGAGTAGCCCAGCCCGTGGACGCTGGTGTCAGCGGCCAGGTCGAGTTCCAGGGTCGCGATCCCGGCGATGCGCCGTGAACTCTTGAAGTCGAAACGGCTCCTGAGGACGGGTCCGTCCACCGTCACCGGCTCGACACGCGTGACGCTGCCGTATCCGTGGACGTACTCGAAGTGCAGCAGGTCCACGGAGTTCTCCGCCGTCTCCTGGGGGTGGCCGGGGAACCGGAGGGTCTGGATCTCGAGGTTGCCCCAGTCGGACTGGTCGAGGTCGTCCGGGGGCAGCTTCCATTGGGATTCCCGCCCCCCGAGTCCCCACCAGGCGAAGATCATGCCGGCGATCTCGGCCGTCTCGAACAGCTGCAACCGGGCGGCCTTGGGTGCGGGGGCGAACGGGGTGGCGACGCACTGGCCCGCGATGTCGTATTCGAAGCCGTGGAAGGGGCAGACGAGGCGGCCTTCGCAGACGCGGCCGCCCGCTCCGGGACCGAGGTCCGCGCCCAGGTGCGGGCAGTGGGCCTCGGCGACGCAGATGCGCTCGTCCTCGTCGCACCAGACGACGATCTTCTCCCCCATCCAGGTCTTCTGGATGAGCCTGGCCTTCAGGACGGCGCGCCGGGTTGCGATGAAGTACCAGCCCTCGGGGAACGGGGAAGGCAGCGGGACGTTGGCAGGTTCGCTACGTGGGTTCGGCATCGTTCGCGTTCCTCGCCCGGGGCCTCATCTCGCTGATCGATTGCCGGCACTCACGAAGTGGTGCCAGCGTGAGTGTTACAGACCGTGGTCCGGCGTTCACGTCGACGTGGCACCGAGATGAACCTCCCGGTGGCGGAGGGTGTGGGATTCGAACCCACGGTGACCCGGAGGCCACAACGGCTTTCGAGGCCGCCCCATTCGTCCGCTCTGGCAACCCTCCGCCGAAAAAGCTACCGGCGTCGGGCGGCGAAGAACCCCTGCAACAGTTCGGCGGACTCATCGGCGAGCAGGCCGCCTTCGACGGCCATCTCGTGGTTGAGGCGCGGATCGGCGGCCAGGTTGTACAGCGATCCGCACGCGCCGGCCTTCGGATCGGCGGCGCCGAAGACGATGCGGTCCACCCGCGCCGCCAGTGCGGCCCCCGCGCACATGGGGCACGGTTCCAGGGTGCAGACGAGCGTGGCGCCCTCCATGCGCCAGGTGCCGTGGGTGGCCGCGGCGTCGCGCAGGGCCAGGATCTCGGCATGGGCCGTGGGGTCGCCCCGCAGCTCGCGCTCGTTGTGGCGCCGGGCGATCACCTCACCATCGAGCACCACGAGGGCGCCCACCGGCACGTCATCGTGATCGGTGGCCGCGGCGGCCTCGGCCAGCGCCAGCCGCATCGCGGCCATCTCCGGTTCGCGGTCCATCTGACGTCCGTTCCTGGCGACCGCCCGACGTCCCGCTCAGGACTCCGGGCCGCCCCGGTGATGACCCGGCCGCAGCCATCTCGAGCGGAGGGAGTGGGATTCGAACCCACGGTGGCCGAAAGACCACACACGCTCTCCAGGCGTGCCGATTCGTCCGCTCTCGCATCCCTCCCGGTCGCTCCGCGCCGGAGCGCGGAGGATCGCGCAAGGGTACCCTGTGCGCGCCGGTGCCCGTCCTGGGACGTGGTGGCCGGGTCCTGTGCGACCGGGGCCCGTGAACCGAGTCAGGGCCGGGAGGCAGCAGCTCTCAGCGGAACCTCCGGAGCGCCGCAGGCAGCCTGGCCGCCACATCCGAGGGCGGGCACCGACACTGCGGGGCCGCTGTCGTAGGCGCTCACTAGGCTCGGCGTCGATGGAGTACCAATCCCTCTACCGGCGGTACCGGCCGGCGCGATTCGGTGAGGTCATCGGCCAGGAGCACGTGGTGGCGGCACTGCGCAACGCCGTCGACACCGGCCGTGCCGGTCACGCGTATCTGTTCAGCGGACCTCGCGGCACGGGCAAGACATCCACCGCCCGCATCCTGGCCAAGGCCCTCAACTGCGAGGACCTCACCGCGGGTGAGCCGTGCGGGACGTGCGGACCGTGCACGTCGATCGCGGCGGGCACCTCCTACGAGTTGCACGAGTTGGACGCCGCCTCGCACAACAAGGTCGACGACATCCGCGACCTCGTCAGCAAGGTGGCGATCGGCAGCCCCGGGCGTACCAAGGTCTACGTGCTCGACGAGGTTCACATGCTCACGCCGGGCGCGGAGAACGCCCTGCTGAAGACGCTGGAAGAGCCGCCGCCCCACGTGGTGTTCGTGCTCTGCACAACCGAGCCGCACAAGGTCACGCAGACGATTCGCAGCCGGACCCAGCACCTGCACTTCGAACTGCTCGACGCCGATCTGCTCGAGCGCCACGTCCGCGCCGTGGCGGACGACGCGGGTCTCGACGTCTCCGACGAGGACATCGGCTATGTCATGGGCGCCGGCGCCGGATCGGCTCGCGACGCGCTGTCGGCTCTCGATGCCGTTGCGGCCGCCGGCCGGGCGCCCGATGACGGCGATTCGGTCGCGGCGGTGATCAAGGCTCTGGCGACCGGCGATACCGCAGCGGCGCTCACCGCGGCCGACGCGGCCGCTCGCGCCGGGCAGGAGCCCCGGATCCTCGGCGAGGCGTTGCTCGGCCGGCTGCGCAACGCCTTCCTGGCCTCCGTCGAGGCACCGATGGGCCATGTCCCCGCCGCGGAACGGGCGGCGGCCGCCGACCTGGCCGGGCGTTTGCGCCCCCGCGTCTTCACGTTCGCACTGGAACTGCTGGGAGAGGCGCTCGTCCAGATGCGTGAGGCGCCCGACCCGCGCGTCGACTTGGACCTGGCGCTCGTGCGCCTGACCAGTCCCGACATCGGGATCACTCTGCACTCCCTGGCGGAGCGGGTGGAACGGCTCGAGCAGTCCGGGGGTGCCGGCGAGCCGCGTGCGTCCACCCCTCGGTCCGCCGCCGCGCCTCCACCTGCGCGTCCTGCGGCCCCGGAGCGTCCTGCGGACCCGCCGGCCCGCGCGGAACCCGCCGGCGCGGCGGGGAGCCATGAGCGTTCCGATCAGGAGTCGGATCGCCCGCGGTCGAAGGTGGCGATGCTCCGGGAGACGCTCGCCACCGCGTCGGTGCCTGCTCCGAGCGCAACCACGGCTCCCGTTCCCGACGCCGGGGGTGCCGGGGGAGCACCGGCGGAACCGGAGGCCGGCGGCGACCCTGGTGAGTCGCCGCCGCCGGACGCCGTCAAGACGGCTGCGCCCCCCGACCGCGACGAGGCGGTCCTGGCATGGGCCGAGGAGGTCCTGCCCTCCCTGCCCAAGGGAGCCCGAGCCCTGCTCGCCGGTGGGCGGTTCCTGCCGAACGCGGCACATGCACTGCGTCTGGGGTTGCCGACGCCCGGCTTCCTGGCCCGGTGCGAGCCGCACCACGCCGATGTCGAGGCGGCCTTCGGGCGCTGTTTCGACAGGCGCATCCTCGTCGAGTTCGTGCGTGACGACGGCAGTGTGACCGGACCGCCGGCTGTCGCCGGGGCCGGCACCATGACACGGTCGCCCCTGCTGGGGGAGATCGTGGAGGCGTCGTCGCGGCCGGCGCGGCGCACCGCTGACATCGACCGCAGCGGTGTCGAGCAGGTTCAGCAGGTGTTCCCCGGCTCGCGGCTCATCGAGTTGGAGGCCTCGCCGTAGGGCGCGCCATGGCAACCGGCGGCTACACAACCCCGATCCAGGAGTTGATCGACCAGTTGGGTCGGCTACCGGGGATCGGCCCGAAGTCGGCTCAGCGCATCGCCTTCCATCTGTTGAAGGCACCCTCCGCCGACGTGGACCAGCTCGCCGGGGCGATCACCGACGCCAAACGCACCGTGCGGTTCTGCCGGCGCTGCTGCAACATGGCGACCGGCGAGGTCTGCGAGATCTGCAGCGATCCCCGTCGTGACGAGTCCCTGCTCTGTGTGGTCGAGGACCCGCGAGACGTCGTCGCCTTCGAGCGGACCGGCGAGTTCCAAGGCCTCTACCACGTGCTGCACGGGGCGATCAACCCCATGGAGGGAATCGGTCCCGATCAACTGCGGATGGCGGAACTGCTGCGGCGAGTCGGCGCGGAGTCCATCGGGGAAGTGATTGTGGGAACGAACCCCAATCTCGAAGGCGAGGCCACGGCGATGTACGTCGCGAGCGTCCTGGCACCGCTCGGCGTGAACGTCACCCGGCTGGCCAGTGGTCTACCCGTCGGGGGCGACCTGGAATACGCCGACGAACTGACGCTGGGACGAGCACTCGCGGGCAGGCGGGACATCCTGCGCGACTGAGCCGCCTGGAGGGGGAGAAATACGGTCGGGGCGCCCCCCGTCGGCTGCTGGGCGCGGGCTACGTTGCAGCCCGGCGAGGCAGCGCCCCGACCGTCGCACCGGGGGAGGGGAAGATCGTGCAAACCCCGATGAGAACCACGTGAACTATGTTACAGACTTCACGTGGTGGTGTCAAACATCTTGATCGAGTATCTCTTTTGCCAGGTCAGAATCGGTTGTGAAAGTGTTACATCTGTAACGTAGCTGTCACGTGTTCGCCGGCACCCGTACCACGGCGGCGTCCCCCTGGCCCCCGCCACCACAGAGAGCGGCTGCGCCGACGCCGCCCCCCCGCCGCCGCAGCTCGTTCAGCAGCGTGAGGAGGACGCGGTTGCCGGAGGCTCCGATGGGGTGGCCCAGGGCAACCGCCCCGCCGTTGACGTTGACGACGTCGTGCGGGACGCCCAGTTCGGCCATGCTCGCCAGGACGACGGCGGCGAACGCCTCGTTGATCTCGAATAGGTCGATGTCGCCCAACCCCACACCGTTGCGTTCCAGCGCCTTGTTGATGGCGACGGCCGGCTGTAGCAGGAGCGATGTGTCCGGCCCGGCCACCTGGCCGTAGCCGACGATCTCGCCGAGAGTTCTCGCCCCGAGCCGTTCGGCGGCCTCGGCGGAGGCCAGAACCATTGCAGAGGCGCCGTCGGAGATCTGCGAGGCATTGCCGGCCGTGACGGAGCCTTCCGGGTCGAACGCCGGGCGCAGCCGCGCGAGCGACTCGACGCCGGCGTCCGGGCGGATTCCCTCGTCCTGGCTGACGACGACCGGGTCGCCACGTCGCTGCGGCACCTCCACGGTCGTGATCTCGCAGTCGAGGAGTCCGTCCTTGGTGGCCCGAGCCGCCCTCTCGTGGGACGCCGCCGCGAAGGCGTCCTGACTCTCGCGGCTGATGCCTCCGAGGGCGGCCAGATGGTGTTCGGTGCTGAGCCCCATGGAGCGCCCCTCCAGCGCGCAGGTCAGACCGTCGAACATCATCGAGTCCACCAGCGAGGCGTCTCCCGCCCGCAGACCTGCCCGCGCGCCCGGCACCAGATAGGGCGCGCTGCTCATCGATTCCATCCCGCCGGCCACGACGATGTCGGCGTCGCCGGCGGCGATCATCCGGTTGGCCAGGTACACGGCGTTCAACCCGGACAGGCAGACCTTGTTCACGGTGGCAGCGGGCGCAGTGAGCGGTACGCCTGCCTTGGTGGCGGCGGCCCGTGCGGGCGCCTGACCCTCCCCGGCCAGCAGCACCTGTCCCATGAAGACGTAGTCCACCTGCTCGGCCGGCACGCCCGCATCGGCGAGGGCGGCGGCGATGGCGATGCCGCCGAGGTCGGTTGCCGGAAACGACGACAGCGCGCCGGAGAACCGGCCGATGGGCGTGCGGGCGCCCCCCAGGATCAACGCTGAACTCATCGCGACCTCCGTGGCAGCCGAATGCGCTTGTGCCGGCTCACGCTAGCGGCGCCGGCCCGAAGCCCCGGCGGGGCAGGGCACCGGCGCGTTGGGCGCACGGACCGCAGCGGGCATCATGGGGTCGTGCTGCTCACCGAGATCGACCACGTGGCCGTGGCCGTGGCGGACCTCGACGCTGCCGTGGACTACCACCGCCGGGCCTTCGGAGCAACCGTGGCACACCGGGAGACCGTCGAGAGCGACGGTGTGGAGGAGGCTCTGCTGGCCGTCGCCGACTCCTATATCCAGCTCATCTCGCCGACACGGCCCGATTCGCCGGTGGCGCGGTTCATCGAGCGCCGCGGCGAGGGACTCCACCACGTGGGGTACCGCGTGGATGACTGCGCGGCGGCGCTGGACGCCATGGTCGCCGCCGGTGCCACCCCCATCGACCGGGCGCCGCGACCCGGATCGCGCGGAACGACGATTGCCTTCGTGCATCCGAAGGGCTCGTTCGGCACCCTCATCGAACTGGTCGAGGAGTAGGCGACCGGCGGGTCGCCGACGGGGGCCTCGAGCACAGTGCAGGTCCACCTCATCGACGGGACGTACGAGTTGTTCCGGCAGTTCTTCGCCCGCCCGTCGCACCGCACCGCGTCCGGTCGGGAAGTGGCGGCCACCCGGGCGGTGGTGGGCGGTCTCCTCCGGATGGTCAGCGAGGGGGCCACTCACGTCGGTGTCGCCACCGACCACGTCATCCCGTCGTTCCGCAACGGGATGTACGCCGGCTACAAGACGGGGGAGGGTGTCGACGAGGACCTCCTGGCGCAGTTCCCTCTGCTGGAGGAGGCGACCGAGGCGGCGGGGTTCTGTGTCTGGGCGATGACCGACTACGAGGCCGATGACGCCCTGGCGACCGCTGCGGCCCGGGCCGCCACCGACCCGGAGGTGGATCGGATCCTGATCTGCACCCCGGACAAGGATCTCGCACAGTGCGTGAGCGACGACGGGCGGGTCGTGCAGTTCGACCGGCGACATGGCCGCATCACCGACCGCGAAGGGGTGGTGGAGCGGTTCGGCGTCGCCCCCGATTCGATCCCGGACTACCTGGCGCTCGTGGGCGACAGCGCCGACGGCTTCCCCGGCCTGCGGGGTTGGGGAGCGAAGTCTGCGGCAACCGTTCTGGCCCGCTACGGCCGCATCGAGCACATCCCCGATGCCTCCGGCCAGTGGGACGTGGCAGTGCGGGGGGCGGTCAACCTGGCGGCCCGCCTGGCGGCCGGGCGGTCCGATGCGTACCTGTTCCGGCAGCTTGCCACGCTGGTGACCGACGTCCCGGGTGTCCTCGACAGTCACATGCCGGGGGCTGCGAGCGCCGTGGACTCCCTCGCCTGGACCGGTCCCCGACCGGGCTTCGCCGAGTTCTGCGCGCGTATCGACGCCGAACGCCTGGCCGCACGGGCGGCGGCGCTGGCGGCGGCCCAGCGGGCCGCCGGCTGAGCCCCGGGCGCTCCCCGGCGATGGCGGGCGACTCCACCACCGTCACCGTCGACGGCCACGAGGTGCGAATCTCCAACCCCGCCAAGGTGTTCTTCGAGTCCCGCGGCGAGACCAAGCTGGATCTCGTCCGCCACTACCTCACCGTGGGACCGGGAGTGTTGCGGGGAGTGTGGTGCCGCCCGACGGTGTTGCATCGCTTCCCGGACGGCGCCGGGGGGAAGAGCTTCTACCAGAAGCGGGTACCCGAGCGCCGCCCCGAGTGGCTGCAGACCGCCACCGTGGCGTTCCCGTCGGGACGGACCGCAACCGAACTCTGCCCCACGGACCTGGCGCACGTCATCTGGGCGGTCAACCTCGGCTGCCTGGAACTGCACCCGTGGGCCGTCCGGCGCTTCGAGCCCCACCGCCCCGACGAGCTGCGCATCGACCTGGACCCGGCTCCGGATCTGGGATTCGAGGCCGTCCGCCGGGCCGCCTTCCTGGTGCGTGAACTCCTGGCCGAGTTCGGATTGACCGGCTGGCCCCGCACCTCGGGCGGTCGGGGGATGCACATCGTGGCGCGCGTCGTGCCGGGCGCCGACTTCACGGGCGTGCGGGACGCGGCACTCGCCCTGGCGCGGGTCGCCGAGCGCCGGGAGCCCGATCTCATCACGAGCGCTTGGCTCAAGAAGGACCGGGGACGCCGGGTGTTCGTGGACTACAACCAGAACGCTCGCGATCGCACCCTCGCCTCGCCCTACTCGGTGCGTCCCAGTCCCGATGGCCGGGTGGCCGCGCCGCTGCGCTGGGAGGAGGTTGCCGCCGCGGAGCCCGGGGACTTCACGCTCGCCACGATGCCCGAGCGCTGGCGCACCGCCGGTGACGTGGAGGCCGCGCTCGAGGATCGGGCCGGCTCCCTGGCCCCGCTGCTGGAACTGGCCCGGCGGGCGGCCGGCGAGGGCGTCGCCGACGCGCCCTGGCCGCCGCATCACCCGCGCCGCGGCTAACCGTCGCCGTCTTCGCCGCCGGCGCCCGACTCCGGCTCGCCTCCGGCATCGCCGCCGGCTCCGTCCTCGCCCTCGGCGGGCGGTTCGTCGGAGACCTCCACCGGCTCGGTCTCCAGGGGCGGATCGGTGCATTCGATGTCCAAGCCGGGCGGGTTGTAGAAGCGGGGCTCGTCGGTGAAGCCGGTGCCGGGGCGGTCCGTCTCCAGGAACGCCTCGATGGCGTCGACGGTCGCGGTGGCGGCCACGCTGATGTACTCCTCGGTGGCGAATAGTTCGGCTTCGGAGGCGTTCGAGAGGTAGCCGTACTCCACGAGGGCGGACGGCGTCGTCGGGTGGCGGATCAGCGCGTACGTGTCGATCCCGTCGGGGAGAAGGACGCGTATCACGCCGGCATCGGGAAGGCCGCTCCACTGGACGTCCTCGATGGTGCTGAGAGCCGCGGTGATCTCCTCGTACAGGAGGCCGCCGAGGCGGGCGGACTCGGGCCGCGACTCCTCGGAGGACTCGGACTGGATGTACACCTCGGTCCCCGGCGTGTCCCGCGGCTCCCACGTTGGCCCGTTGTGGTGGATGGAAACGAGCGCCTCGCTCTCGAGGGCGTCGGCGAACTCGATGCGGACACCCAGGGTGACCATGTAGTCACCCGAGCGGGTCGTCGCCGCGGCAATCCCGCGCCCGGCGAGCTCCGCGAGGACCGCATCGGCGAGCGTGAGGTTCAGGTCGCGCTCGGTGATGCCGTTGGGGCCGACCGCGCCGGTCTCGATGGGTCCGCCGTGGCCCGGGTCGATGACGACCCGCACCGGCCCGATGCGCTCCCCGCCGGCGATCTCGACGGTGTTCCCGCAGGGCGTCAGGACGAGATACCCCTCGTCGGTCGGCTCGATGACGGTCACGGGGATTCCCGTCGGGCTGAGCACGGCGACAGGTGGCGGTGGGGGTGGTTCGGTGGTCGTTGTGGTCGTTGGTGGTGGTGGTTCGGTGGTGATCGTGGTGGGTGGGGGTGGTTCGGTGGTCGTTGTGGTCGTTGGTGGTGGTGGTTCGGTGGTGGTCGTGGTGGGTGGGGGTGGTTCGGTGGTCGTTGTGGTCGTTGGTGGTGGTGGTTCGGTGGTGGTCACCGTCGTCGGCACCGTCGACGTCGCCGGTGGCGGTGCGTCCGGTTCCGGGCCGGAGCCGATGCGCATCGCCGCGAGGATGATCACGACCACGGCGATTGCCAGCCCTCCGAGCAGTAGCAGCCTCCGCCGGGCCGGGTTGAGTTCGGGGGCCCGTCCCGCCCGGGCGTTCGCGTTCACCGACTGCTGTCTAGCGGGTGGTCGCTCGCCGGTGGCGGACTACCGATGGTCAACGGCGGTCGGCGCTCACCGGACGGCGCGCCTCGCCGGCTCGGCACTCAGGACGCCGTTGCCGGCCCCGCCCCGAAGACCTCCTCGAGTTCCACCGGAGGGGTGCGAACGATCTGCGCATACGTGCAACTCTCGGGCCGCCGGTCGGGGCGCCAGCGCACCAGCCGGGTGCTGTGGCGGAATCTCCCCGCACCGAGCGCGTCGTAGGTCACCTCGGCCACCGGTGCGCCGGCCAGCGGCACCCACGGCTCGGGCCCTGATCGCCAGCGATTCGGCGACCCGGGCAACCGTCCCGCTGCGTCGTCACCGATCCATGGATGCCCGGCTCCGGCGTCCAACCGGTGGGGCTCCAGGTCCTGTACCAGCTCGGCCCTCCGTGCCGCCGGGAACCCCGAGGCCGCGCCCGCGTAATGGAGGACACCGCGCGCGTCGTACAGCCCCAGGAGGAGAGAGCCTGCGCCGTCGCCGTTGCGGTGCATGCGGTAGCCGGCCACCACGCACTCGGCGGTATGGCGGTGCTTGACCTTGAACTGGGCCCGCCGCCCGGGCTGGTAGGCATCGTTCGCCGGCTTGGCGACGATCCCGTCCAGCCCGGCGCCCTCGAAGCGTGCGAACCAGTCGGCCGCCACGGAGCGGTCCGTCGTGGCCGGGGTCGCGTGTACAGGAGCGGCGAACGCCGCGGCGACGTCGGCGAGAATGCCGCGGCGCTCGGCGAAGGGCCGCGCCGTCAGGTCGCGGTCCCCCAGCGCCAGGATGTCGAAGGCCACGAACCGTGCGGGCGTCTCGGCCGCGAGGTGGCTGATCCTGCTCTCCGCGGGGTGGATGCGGGCGCTGAGTGCGTCGAAGTCCAAGGCGCCCTCGACGCCGACGATCACCAGCTCCCCGTCGAGCACGCACCTCTGCGGGAGCCGCGCCCGCAGTGGCCCCGGCAACTCGGGGAAGTACCGAGTCAGAGGTCGCTCGTTGCGGCTGCCGATCTCCACTGATTCGCCGTCGCGAAAGATCACCGCACGGAATCCGTCCCACTTGGGCTCGAACCACATCTCACCCTGCTCGGCCTCCGGAATCGCCTCGACGGCGCGCGCCAGCATCGGTGACACCGGGGGCATGACCGGGAGATGCACGACACGTACGGTACGCCGTGCCGGCGACGGCACCGGTCGGCGACCGGTGGTCCTCCTCAGCCGAGAGCCACGAGCACCAGCCCGGCCGTCGCCAGGACCATGCCGCCGACCTGCACGCGGCTGATGTGCTCGTGCAGGAACATCCACGCCGGGATGACGGTGAAGGCGGGCGACAGTGCAGTGATCGGCCCGACGATGGACAGGAAGCCCAGCGAGAGGGCCTCGAGCAGCAGTGCGTGTGCCACCAGCAGCAGGAACCCGCTCGCCACCACCGGTACGAGGGTGCTGCGACGGGGCATCCGGAGGCGGGGGGCGCCGGCCCGCCGCCAGACCACGCCCAAGGCGAGCAGGCTGATCGCCGCGGCCGCGGCACGCACGATGAGCAGGGGCGCCACCCCCGCCGAGTCGCCGATCTCGCCGATCGTCGTCTGGAAGGTCGCCAGCGAGGCCCCGGCGGCGAGCGACAGCCCCAACTCGGCGCCCAATCCGAACCGTCGTCCGGTTTCCCCTCCGTTGGCAGGCGTATCGGCCGCCCGCGGCGGTCGCGAGATGAGCACCACGGCCACGATCGCCAATCCCACACCGGCGAGAGCGAGCGAGGATGGTCGCTCACCCCGCACCAGACCCACGATGAACGTCAGGACCGCGATCAGTGCTGCGGTCACCGGTGCGACCACCGCTATGCGGCCCCACGTGAAGCCGGTGTACATGAAGCCGATGCCGAGTGTCAGCGCGCCTCCGGCCAGCACCGCCAGGAGCACCTCGCGGGTGCCGCCGAGCGGCTGCCACGTGGCCAGCAGATAGATGCCGATGATCGCTCCGCCGACGAGTTGCACGCCGGTGATCGTGCGCAGCGGCCCGGTGCGCCGACCGGACATACCGCCGAAGAAATCGGCAAGCCCGAGTCCGGCCGCCACCCCCAAGCCGAGTATGACGTCCATGCCTAGACGCGTCGCTGAGAGTCGCTGGGGGGCATCCGGCAAGGCTAGTGCGCTGCAGGGGTGTGGCCGGCCGACCCCTTCAGCCGAGCGCCACCAGTACCAACCCCGCCGTTGCCAGGACCATGCCCGCGACCTGAATGCGGTTGATGTGCTCGTGCAGGAAGATCCGCGCGGGGATGACGGTGAAGGCGGGCGACAGCGACGTGATCGGCCCGACGATGGACAGGAGTCCCAGCGAGAGGGCCTCGATCAGCAACACGTGGGCCAGTAGCAGCAGGACTCCGGTGGCGACCACCGGCACCACGTTGACGCGCTGGGGGAGCTGGGGACGCGGTGCGCCGGATCGTCGCCAGACCACCATCAGGACCATGAAGCCGAGCGTGGCGCCGACGCCCCGGATCACGAGCAGGGGTGCGACGCCGGCAGCGTCGCCGATCTCGCCGAGCGCCGTCTGGAACGTGGCGAAGCCGGCGCCCGCGGCGGTGGACAGGGCCAATTCGCCGCCAAGCCCTATGCGCCGTGCGGGTTCGTCGCCCGGGGCCAGGTCGCCGGCGCGGGCTGGGCTCGAGATGAGAACGACGGCGACGATGGCCAACGCAACGCCGGCCAGCGCGAGTGTCGAGGGCCGCTCGCCCCGCACCAGCCCCGCCGCGAACGTGAATACCGCCATCGCCGTCGCGGCCACCGGCGCCATCACCGCCATGCGGCCCCAGGAGAGTCCGGTGTACATGCACGCGGTGGCGAAGGCGAGTCCCCCGCCGGCCACGGTTGCCAGGACCGCCTCCCGGGTGCCGCCGAGCGGCTGTGAGGCTGCAAGAAGGTAGACGCCGATGATGACGGCACCCGTGAACTGGGCCCCGGTGAGGACGCGTAGCGGTCCCGTGCGCCTGCCGGCGGTCCCGCCCAGGAAGTCGGAGAATCCGAATCCTGCGGCCACGCCGATGCCGAGGAGGACTTCCATGCCTCAGGCGGGGTGCCGCGTGCCGGATGTGGCCATCCGGCGAGGCTAGTGCCGCCCCGCCGCTACGTTCGGTGGTGATGGATCGACGGTTGACTCCTGCGATCGCCCTCGGCGGCATCGCCGGGGCCGCGGCGCGCTGGTGGGTGCACAACATCTGGCCCGACGGCTCCGACCGGTGGGCGACGGTCATCGTCAACGTGGCGGGCAGCGCGGTCCTGGGGTGGCTCGTGGCAACCTCGGGGCACAGGCGGCGCGTCGCCACGGCGATCGTCGGCGCCGGCTTCTGCGGCAGCTTCACGACGTTCTCCACCTTCAGCCTGATCGTGGCCGGCTACCTCGAGTCGGGTCGCCCGGGGGCCGGACTCCTCTATGCCGCCATGACGCTGGGGGTGGCGATCCCGGCCGCGGTCCTCGCCGGTTGGGCACGCCGCCGCTTCAGCAGCCCCGATCGGGGGACGGTGCCGTGACCGCGATCGGCTTCGTGGCGATCGCCGGGGCCGCGACCCTCCTGCGGGTGCTGGCGTCGGCGCGATTGAACCGCGAGTCGTTCCCGTACGGAACGCTGGTCGTCAACATCGTGGGGTCGTTCACTCTCGGGCTCCTCGCCGGGGCCGGCCCGGCGGCGACGGTGATCCTGGCGAGTGGTGCTCTCGGCTCGCTGACGACCCTGTCGACCCTGGCGGTCGAGGCCGTCGAGCTGTGGCATCGCGCTCGCCGCCGGGCCCTCGGCTACGTGACGGCGTCGGTGGTCGGGGGCGTGGCGGCCGCCTGGGGCGGGATCATCGTCGTGACGTGACGGCGGCGGGCCCCGGTCAGCCGACGGCCACCAGCACGAGTCCGACGATGGTGACGGCCATACCGGCGGCCTGGATGCGGCTGACGTACTCACGCAGGAAGATTCGAGCTCCGAGCACGGTGAAGGCGGGCGTCAGGGAGGTGATGGGACCCACGATCGAGAGAAATCCCCTGTGCAGAGCCTCGATCAGCAAGGCGTGGGACAGGATCAGCAGCGTTCCCGCCGCGATGACCGCGACGATCGCCCGTCGCCGCGGGGTTCGGGCCGGTCCGGGAGGGGATCTCCTGCCGAATACGGCGAGGGCCGCCAGCCCCAGGACACCACTGACCAGGCGCACGAGGAGGAGCGGCGCGGGGCCGTCGCCGACGCCGATCTCGAGCAGCAGGATCTGGAAGGCCACGAAACCCCCACCTGCACAGATGGACAGGGTCACTTCGCCGGCGAGCCCGACCCGCCGCTGGGGGCCACTGCCGTCGAACGGTCGCGGCGCCGTGGCCGGTCGGGACACGAGGACGACCGCGGGGATGATGAGGGTGGCACCGGCGAGGGCCAGTGTCGAAGGGCGCTCGCCGCGCAGCAGCCCGACGGTGAATGTCAGGCCGGCAATGGCCGCGAACGACACCGGCGACAGGACCGAGACGCGCCCCCAGGACATTCCTGCGTAGAAGCAGAGCGCGCTGAACATCATGATGAGTCCCGCCGCCGCCGACAGGAGCAGCTCACGGGCACCGCCGAGGGGCTGCATCGTGACCAATAGGTAGATGCCGATGACCGCCGCGCCGGTGAGGTGGACGCCCGTCGTGGCTCGCAACGGCCCCAAGCGCCGCCCGGCCGTACCCCCGATGACGTCGCCGGCCCCCAGGCTCACTGCCACCGCCAGTCCGAGGAGGACCTCCACGACTCAGGCGCCGGGAGAGCCGGCGTGACGGGGCATCCGGCGAGGCTACTGAGCGCCCGGCCCGGCGCAGCGGCGCTTCTCAGCCCACGCCGATGAGCACGAGTCCTGCGGCGGCCAGCCCGAAGCCGACGAGTTGGCCGCGGTTCATGCGGTCGTCCAGGATGAGGCGCGCCCACAGGACCGTCGCCGCCGGGAAGAGCGCGGCTACCGGAGCCACGAGGCTCACGAATCCCTGGCGGAACGCTTCGATCAGCAGGCAGGTCCCCAGCGTGTCGAGGAGGGCGTATCCCGCCACGAGGCGGACGTTGGGTGCCGTGAGCTTCCCAGGTCGCCCGTCCAGCCGGAGTCGCGAGAGCACGAACGCGCCGGCCAGGATCCCCGCCGTGAGGCGCGCCGAGACGACGGGCCACATTCCGGCGTCGTCGCTCGCCGCTGCGAAGAAGATCTGCGTGGCGCCAAGCGTCAGCCCGGCCCCGACGGCAAGAGTCAGCTCGTTCCTGCGGCTGGCGACGGTGTGGCGGGCGTGCGCCTTCGCGGCACCCGAATCCTCCTCGTAGTGCTCAGCGACGTGGGCGATGAGCACCACGGCCGCGATGGCCAGCACCACGCCGACGACTGCGACCACTCCCGGGCGCTCGCCGATGATGAACCCGTAGACCACCCCCACGGCCGCGCCGAGCGCGGCGGCTGTGGGCGCCACCACCGACATGCGCCCGACCGACAGTCCCCGCACCAGGCAGCAGATGCCCGCCACCAGGCCGCAGCCGGCGAAGACGCCGAGCACGTGGTCCCACGCCGGCGGGAGGGTGCGGTCGGTGGCGGCGACGAAGATCCCCAGCGGGACGAGACCCCAGAGTTGCGACAGCGCCACGACCACCGACGTTCGCATGCGGCGCGCCGCGATCCCGCTGAGGAAGTCCGCGGTGCCGATGCTGGCGGCCACGAGAATGCCGAGCAGGATTGCCATCGAGTCGTCGGCGTGTCAGCCGGGCGGTGATCGGATGCCGGCAGGAGCTCGTACGGTTCAGCCGTCGGCGGGAGGGGGACGGTACGACACCGCCAGCAGCAGCGTGGCGGCGAGGAGACCACCCCCGAGACTCACGACGAGTCCCACCCAGCCGTCCATCACGTCGGCGATGCCGGCGGCATGGTCCACCGACCAGTCACCGGGCCCCAGCATGGCGATGACGACCGCGGCGGCCGCCAACACGGCCGTGTACTCCCAGCCGTCGGAGAAGACGAAGAATCCCTTCCCGCGGTGCGCCACCCAGAACGCGACGGCCATGAGCCCGACGAATCCTGCGGCCGCGGGCGTGGTGAGGAGGCCGGCGGCGAGGGCCAGCCCCGCGCCGATCTCACCCAGTGCGGCCGCGACCGCGTGCACGCGCCCGGGGCGCACACCGATGCCGTCGAACCACCGCGCCGTCCCCGCGATGCGACCACCGCCGAAGAACTTGTTGTACCCGTGCGCGGCTAGCGTCACGCCGACGACGACCCGCAGGAGCAGCAGCGCAAGATTGACGTCTTCCACAGCCCTCCCGTCGGGGCACGGCGAGTTGTGCGAACCCGACCCGATCCCGGGCTCGCGCCTGGCGCGTGCGCGGTCGCCGATCCTAACCGGGCGGCCGGCCCCCGGCGGCAGGGTCGCTGGACGCACCCTCGTGGCTGACAGCGGCCGTCTGGCATTGCGCCGGCCGATCCGGAGCGGTGCGCGATGACCGATGTCGTGATCCTGGCGGCGCTGCGCAGCCCGTTCGGCATGCGCCACGGTGCCCTGGCGGCGATCCCCCCGTCCGATCTGCTCGCCGAGGTGCTGGGGGGCCTGCTGGCCCGCTGCGACATCGACCCGGATGACCTGGACGAGGTGATCGCCGGTTGTGCCACACCCGTGGGGGCGCAGGCCGGCAACCTCGCCGGCCATGCGGTGCGCCGCTGCGGGTGGCGGGCGCACCTGCCGGCGACCACGGTCAGCACGCTCGATTCGTCCTCACTTCTCGCCCTGGTGCATGCCGCGGGCGCAATCGCCGCGGGCCGCGGCGAACTGATCCTGGTCGGGGGCGTCGAGCACATGAGCACTGTCCCGGCCGGGGCCGACATGACCGTCCGGGGGTTCGGCCTGCCGCCGACGCACCGCGCGGCACTCCCGCCCGGACCGGCGGCCGAGAGATGGGCGCACGACCGCGGCTTCGGCAGGGAGCAGCTGGAGAGCGCGGCCGAGCGGAGCCGCCGCCGCGCCGCGCAGGCGGATGCGGCCCGTCGTCTCGCCGCCGAGATCCTCCCGGTCCGCGCCGGCGGCTGTGGCGCGCGGTTGATCGACGGAGATGAACTCGTCGCCCGGACCGGCTCGGGTGATCGCGCCGTCACCGAGCCCGCCGCCGGTGGCACCTACAGCGACGGAGGGCTACTGACGGCGGCCACGGCAGCCTCCATGGCCGACGGTGCAGCCGCCGTGCTCGTCGGCTCCGAGAATGCGGCGAACCGCCTCGGCATCGAACCTCTGGCCCGCATTGCCGCTGCGGCAATCGTCGGGGGCGACCCGGGCAGCGGCTGCGGGACCTCGCCGGAGGCTGCCGCACGGGCTCTCGACAGGGCCGGAGTGGCGCCGGGACGCGTGAGACGGGTGGAATTGGCCGAGCTGTTCGCGACGACCGTGCTGCATTGGGAGGTTGCGCGCCCCGACCTGGCCGGGTTCGTGAATCCCGACGGTGGCTCACTGGCACTGGGCCACCCCCAGGGTGCCACCGGAGTCGGGCTGGTGGCGCGGCTTGCCCGGGCGCAGGCCGCTCAATCAGGGGGAGGCCACGGGCTGGCGGTTTGCGACGCTGTCGACGGGCACGCAGTGGCCGTACTGTTGGAGGCATGACAGCCGCTGCTGCAGTGCTCGACGTGGCCGGCGCGGTCGTGGTTGCGGGAACAGTGGCCACGGTGCTCAAGGCGGTTGCGGCGGCCCTCGGTGGTCTGGCGATCCTCTGGTTGGGCATCGTGGTGCTGCGCATTCTCTCGCAGCCCCAGCCCGAGCCTCCGCCGCCCGGCGAGCTGCGCAAGGTGCGCCTGACCTACCGCTGCACGCTGTGCGGCACCGAGGTTCGGATGACGGTCGCCCCCATGGAGGACCCCGAGGCGCCACGACATTGCGGTGAGGAGATGTCGGTCATGGCGCCAATCGAGGATTGACGGGCGCTTTCACCAGTCTTTCCCACACCCTGTGGAAAAGTTCGGGGGAAACACGAATGTGTAGTTTGTTGAACCGCTGAAGCGGCCGGGGCCGCGGTGCACCGCTCCGACCCCTCGATCCGCAGGTAGACGGCGCCGGCCCGCGGGGTCGTGTTCGGGGAGATCCGCCGGATTGTCTCAGTGCAGTTGGGTCGCGGTGATCACGCCGCCCAGGATCAGACCGAGTCCCGCCAGCAGCCACCAGTTGCTGGTGCCACCGGGGATGAAACCGAGATAGTTGACGATGATGAGGACGATCCCGAGCCCGAGCAGCGTGAAGAGCAGGACCGGCACCCAGGTCGGGCTCACCTTCGCCTCCGGCGGCAGGAACTGTTCCCCTGCCGGTCGGGTGCCCTTCGGGGTCACCCGACCTCCTTGGACCTTGCGCTTTGGAGGATTCGCCATGCTCGCAGGATAGGCCTCCGATACCCTCAACACCCGTGCGTCGCCGGGTTCTCGTCCTCGACAACTACGACTCGTTCGTGTACATCCTCGTGCAGTACCTACGCGAACTCGGTGCCGAGACGATCGTGGCGCGCAACGATGAGATCACCGTGCGTGACGCCGTCGATCTGGCACCCGAGGCGGTGCTGATCAGTCCCGGACCGGGGCGGCCCGCACACTCCGGCATCTGCTGCGCGGCCATCGAGGAGTTGGCGGGCCGGTGCCCGATTCTGGGGGTGTGCCTGGGTCATCAGTGCATTGCCGAGGTTTTTGGCGGGCGCATCGTCCGTGCGCCTGCCGTCATGCACGGCAAGGTGTCGCAGATCCATCACGACGGCGCCGGTGTGCTGGCAGGGGTCGCCAATCCCCTGCGGGCGACCCGCTACCACTCCCTGGTGGTGGATCCCGACTCGGTCCCGGACGACCTGGCGGTGACCGCCACGACCGGCGACGGCGTGATCATGGGTGTGCGCCATCGCTCGCTGGCCATCGAGGGGCTCCAGTTCCATCCGGAATCGCAGATGACCGTTGACGGTCACGCCATCCTGGCCAATTTCCTCGGCGCGCCGGACCCGGGTCGGGCGCGCGCCGGCTAACCCTCCGTCGGCGCCGGTCGCTCCGGCAACCCGGCGGGATCGACGGTCCCCTCGGTGGGAACGGTGTCGGTCTCCTCGAGGGGCTCCAGGAGGTCATCGGTGACGTCGGTGACCGGTTCCTCCGGTCCCGATTCGCCCGCCACATGGAGCGTGAGCGTGGAACTCGGTGAGATCGGCGTTCCGGGCTCGGGGACCTGGCTGACGATCGTCCCGAGCGTGTCGCCGGGCAGTGGTGCGACATCGACGACCCTTGCGGTCAGTCCCATGCTGTCGAGTTGGATGATCGCCGTCGTGGGATCGAACCCCCCGAAGTCGGGCATCACCAGGACGTCCGGCCCGGTCGACACGTAGACGAAGACCTGGCTGCCCTCGGCCAACTGGCTGCCGACGGGCGGCTCGGTGCGGGTGACCAGCCCCTCCGCGACGGTCTCGGAGGGCTCGGACTGCGGTTGGACCTGGAGGCCGGCGTTCGTGATCGCAACCGCTGCGGACACGTCATCCATCCCCACGACGTTCGGAACGAGGATCGCCGCCGGACCGGCGGAGATGTTGAGCGTCACCGCCGCCCCCGACTGGTGCGCCACGAGGGGGGAGGGCTCCTGCTGGAGCACCTCGCCGGCGTCCCGGTCGCTGGCAACCTGGACCAGGTTGATGGTGAACCCCGCCGCTCGCAGCGCCCGCTCGGCGTCGATGGCCTGCCAACCCAGCACGTTCGGGACGGGAACCGCCGAGGCGCCTGCGCTGATCGTCAAGGTGATGGTCGAGCCGGGCGCCAGCTTCGCTCCGGCCCGGGGCACCTGGTCGAACACCCGGCCGACCGGAACCTCGGCGTTCTGCTCGCGCACCGTGATCACCGTGAATCCGGCGGACTCGAGGGTCCTGACGGCGACAGCCTCCTCGATCTGGAACACCGACGGGACGGCGATCGTCGCCGGTTCCGGCGCGGGCCCGGTCGTGGCGTCGTCCGGGTTCAACACCCTGACGAGCACGACGACCATGACCAGCAGCACCACGATCAGAACCGCGAACCCCACGAAGAACAGGCCGGAGCGGCGCTGTCGCTCGAGGCGGCCGTAGATGTCCCGGCTCCCGCCCCGATAGCTTCCGGGCCGCTCGCCGTAGCCCGGCGGGCGCCGGGCCGCGGGGATTCTCCCGGTCCACCACTGGGTGATCCCGCTCGGTGGGGCTCGATGCACTTGCGGCCGGGAGGGCCGCTGGCGGGCCGGCTCCGGGGTGCGGGGCTGTTCCCGGCGCGGCGGGCCCGGCGCGACCCGCCGGCGCGGCGGCGGAGTCGTGGGAGGCGCCGGGGGAAGAGGCTCGGGGGGTGGCGCCGGGATGGGAGCCGGCGGCCGTGGGGAGGCCGGTGGCTGTGACCTCGGCGGTGGATCGGCGGCGCGTTCCCCGGCCGCGTCCCGCTCGAATCGCTCGCGGATGATCTGGAGGTGCTCGCGCAGGTCCTCGGCCCGGGAGTAGCGATCCTCGGGATTCTTGGAGAGCAGGCGCATCGTGATGTTCGCGAGCGCCTGCGGCACGTCCGGGGCGATCCGGCCGAGCGGCGTCGGGGGATCCTGCACGTGCTGGTAGGCGACCGCAACCGGCGTGTCCCCCTGGAACGGCGGCCTGCCGGCCAGCATCTCATAGAGCACGACACCGAGGGAGTACAGGTCGCTGCGCGCGTCGGTCTGCTCGCCGCGGGCCTGTTCGGGCGACAGGTAGGCGGCGGTGCCGACAACCGAGCCGGTCTCGGTGAGTCCGGCGGAGGGGCTCGCCCCCATCATCGTGGCGATGCCGAAGTCGGCGACCTTCACGTGGCCGTCCGAACTCAGCATCACGTTCTGGGGTTTGACGTCCCGGTGCACGATCCCCCCACGGTGCGCGAACGCCAGCGCTGCGGCCACCTCGAACGCCACCGCGGCGGCCGCCGAGGGGCCGAGTGCGCCGCGAGCGGCGATGATCTCGGCCAGGCTGTGACCGGCGACGTACTCCATCACGATGAAGTAGCGCTCGCCCTGACGTCCCCAGTCGTAGACGCCGACGATGTTGGGGTGGCTCAGCCCGGCCGCCGCGTGCGCCTCCCGGCGGAGGCGCTCCGCGAACGTCGGATCGGCGGCGAACTGCGAGTGCAGCATCTTGACTGCAACGTGCCGGTCGAGCTGCGTGTCCCTGGCCAGGTAGACGTTCGCCATGCCTCCCTGGGCGAGGCGGCGAAGGAGTTCGTATCGCCCGCCGAGGGTGGGAGGGTTCTGTGCCGCCATAACTCCGGGAAGTCTACGAGCGCGACCCCGCCGCCTCGGCAACCGATGCGCTCACGCGAGCCTCCGGCGCGGGTGCTCGGAGACGTCGGCGACGATCACGGTGATGTTGTCCCTCCCGCCGTGGTCGTTGGCGGCTTCCACCAGTTCGATCGCGACCGACTCGGGGGTCCCGCCGCCGCCCAGCAGGTCCGCGATGGAGCTGTCTGGAAGTTCCCCGGTGAGGCCGTCGCTCGTGAGGAGGTAGCGGTCTCCGTCGACGGCGTCGAGCGTCCAGACGTCGGCTTCGCAGGGCTCGGGGAAGGCCCCAACCACCCGCGACAGCGAACCGGCGCCCTTCATGCGCAGCGCCTCGGCAGCGGACATCCCCATGCGCACGTACTCGTTCGCCCAGTTGTGATCCCACGTGATCTGTTCCAGCCGGCCCGAACCGAACCGGTAGATCCTGGAGTCCCCGACGTTCGCGAGGACCAGTCGCCCGGTGGGATCCAGTGCCAGGGCGCACAGGGTCGTGCACATCTCACGAAGCCCGGGATCCTCGACGGCGCGATGCTGCACCGCCCGGTGCGCCTCGGAGAAGGCGCGGCGCAGGCTCTCGGGATCGGCCGACGCGCCGGAGGAGTGCAGGACCTCGACGGCGGTCGCGGAAGCCACATCGCCGCCGGAATGGCCGCCCAACCCATCGGCCACAGCGACCAGGTCGTCGGTCAGCAGGTAGGCGTCCTCGTTGCGCTGACGCCGCCGCCCGACGTGCGAGCAGGCGTCGGCCTCGAGCCGGAAGGCCCGCCTGCTCATGGAGTGGCGCGCCGCCGGGGGTGCCTCGCAGGGCCCGCGCTGGCGGCGGCGGGAGTCTCCGGCATCACGTCGAGTGTACGCGCCGGGTGCGTGGCCCGATTTCCCGACACGGCGGATGCAGCGCTCTCCGGGAGGCCGGCGGCAGTGCTTCGAAAGATCCGCGGCAGTAACCTTGCGGACCCGGCGCGAGTGGCGGAATTTGGCAGACGCGCAGGATTCAGGTTCCTGTGTCCACTACGGACGTGAGGGTTCAAGTCCCTCCTCGCGCACCGATCCCTTCGTTGTCCCCGGCGCATCGATGCGCCGGTGCTCCGTGGCGGTTCGGCTCCCGTCCGGGTCAACCGCCGGTGGGGAACTCCGAGGGCCCCGGGACGATCGGGAGGTGCCCCGGACGCGGTGGCTCGGCGTTCACGAGGTGCGTCGCCGCCCGCTCGAAGTATCCCAGGAGTTCCCCCGCGAGGTCCTGTGGGGCGCCGCTGGCGCGAACCGCCGCAGCCATGTGGTTCATCCAGGCGTCGCGCTCGGGTCGCCCGATGGTGAACGGCAGGTGCCGCGCCCGCAACATGGGGTGGCCGCGGCGGCGGCTGTAGTCGTCGGGTCCTCCCCAGTACTGGATGAGAAAGTCCCGCAGGTTGGTCTCGGCGCCGGTCATGTCGTCGGGGTACAGCGGCCGCAGCACCGGGTCGGTCGCCACGCCCTCGTAGAAACGCGCCGCGAGGGTTTCGAAGAAGCCCGCACCACCCAACTTCTCGTACACCGTCACCGGGGTCTCGCCGCTGCTCGGGGCGTTCATGACTCAAGTCTGGCCCGCTCCGAGCCGATACCGCGCCGTGGCGCCCGCGGCACGCATCATGCCGACTCATTACAGTGCGCGCATGGCACACTCACTCGCAGAAATCCTCGAACCCTCCCGCACGGCCGTCGTGCTGCAGGAATGCCAGAACGGCATCGTCGGGACAGAATCCGGGCTGCCCGCCCTGGCCGAGGCCGCCCGTTCCTCGGGTTGCATCGACGCGGTCGTGCGGCTGGTGCATTCCGCCAGAGCCGCGGGTGCGCGCGTCATCCACAGCGTCTTCCATCAACGTGCCGACGGCTGGGGCGGCAACACCAATCTCGAACTCTTTCGGGTTGTCGACGAGGCGCCGGTCAAGATGCGGCCCGGCAGCGCCGCTGTGGCGGTGCTCGACGAGATCGGCGTGGAGCCGGCCGACTTCACGATCGTCCGCCACCACGGCGTGTCGCCGTTCCCGCTCAGCGAGCTGGACTCCGTGCTGCGCAACGAGGGTGTGACGACCATCATCCCGGCCGGCGTGGCGGTGAACTGGGCCATCACCGGCCTGACGTTCGACGGCATCAACCGCGGCTACGACGTGGTCATTCCCCGTGACGCCGTGACCGGTATCCCGACGGAGTACGCGGAGATGGCCATCGATCACTCGCTGGCGTTCGTGGCCACCATCTCGACGACCGACGAGATCGTCGCCGCCTGGTCGGGAGGCTGATCGCTCCCACGTTGGCGGCTCCGGCGGGCCGGCACCCGGAGGAGAAGGTCGGCGACTCAGAGGCGGTCCTGGAGGAACGGGAAGCGCTCGCGGGTCTCGGTGACCCGCGCCGGGTTCACCTCGGCGATGAGGGTGGCCTCCACCTCGGCGCCGGCGGCGAGGAGTTCCCCCTGGGGGTCCACGATGCGGCTGTCGCCGGCGTAGTCCAGCCCCCCGCCGGAGCCGACCCGGTTGACCCCCACCACGTAGGCCTGGTTCTCCACGGCCCGGGCCACCAGCAGCGCCTGCCAGTGGGAACGTCGCGGCCGGGGCCAGTTGGCCGGGACCAGGTAGAGGTCGGTGTCGTGCGCCACCGACCAGAACTCGGTTGCGAAGCGCAGGTCGTAGCAGACGAACAGGCTGACCCGGAGATCGTCCACCTGCACGGTCACCGTCTTGTCCCCGGCGTCGTAGACGAGATGCTCGTCGCCGTAGCTGAAGGGATGGATCTTGGCGTAGCTACCCAACTCACCACGGGGGCCGGCGAGGACCAAGCGGTTGCAGGGGCGGGCGTCGCCGGGCGCCAGGATCGGGATCGACCCGCACACCCAGATGTCCTGTTCGGCGGCGGTCTGGCGCAGGAACCGGGTGCTGGGGCCGCCGGGCGTCTCGGTGATCCGGTCGGCGTCGAGGGAGAAGCCATAGCTGAACATCTCGGTGAGCACGACCAGGCGTGCCCCGGCGGCGGCTGCGCCGGCGATCATGGGTTCCAGGCGGGCGAAGTTGGCCTCTCGGTCCTCCCAGACGATGTCGTGCTGCAGTGCGGCGACCTTCATGATCCGACCTCCTGAGCGCTACGCCGGCGCCCGCAGAGTCGCCAGCCTCTCGGCGGCCTCGGCGATCACCTCGGGCCGCTTGCAGCAGGCGAAGCGGACCAGCGGCCGACCGGTGTCCTTGCTGTCGTAGAACACCACGCTGGGCACCGCCACGACCCCGCAGCGCTCCGGCAGGGACCAGCAGAACGCCACACCGTCGGTCTCGCCCATGGGCGCCAGGTGGGTCGTCACGAAGTAGGTGCCGGCCGAGTTCCATACGTCGAATCCGGCGTCCGCCAGACCGGCACTGAGGCGGTCGCGGCGCTCCCGCAGGCCGTCGGCCAGCGACCGGAAGTAGTCGTCGCCGAGGTTCAGGCCCTCGGCGATGGCGTACTGGAACGGCCCCCCGCTCACATAGGTCAGGAACTGCTTCGATGTCCGCACGGCCGTGACCAACTCCGGCGTGGCGCACACCCAGCCGATCTTCCAGCCCGTGGTGGAGAACGTCTTGCCGCCCGAGCTGATCGTGATCGTCCGGTCGCGCATGCCCGGAAGCGTGGCGAGGGGGATGTGCTCACCCTCGTAGACGATGTGCTCGTAGACCTCGTCGGTCACGACCAGCAGGTCGTGGCGGATGGCGAGTTCGGCGACGTGCTCCAGTTCGGCCCGGCTGTAGACCTTGCCGGTGGGGTTGTGCGGTGAGTTCAGCAGGATGAGCCGGGTGCGCGGTCCGATGGCGGCCTCGAGTTCCTCGTGCACGTAGGAGGACTCGGGGCCGCGCAGGAGCACCGGCCGGCGGACCGCCCCGGCCATGGCGATCCCGGCGGCGTAGCTGTCGTAGTAGGGCTCGAAACACACCACCTCATCGCCCACCTCGCACAACGAGAGCAGGGCCGAGGCGATGGCCTCTGTGGCACCGGCGGTGATCAGCACCTCGCTGTCGGGGTCGTAGGACAGGTCGTAGAAGCGCTTCTGGTGGGCCGAGACCGCATGGCGCAACTCGGGGATGCCGATCCCGGGCGGGTACTGGTTGCGGCCTCCCCCGATGGCGTCGACGGCGGCCTGCAGCACCTCGTGCGGCCCGTCGGTGTCGGGGAAGCCCTGGCCGAGGTTGATGGCGCCGGTACGGACGGCCAGCGCGGACATCTCCGCGAAGATCGTGGCGCCGAACCCCTGGAGGCGGGTGGTGAGGTACGGGGCCCGTTCGACCATGCCCCGAGCCTATGGCCGGCCGCGCCTCAGCGGCGCCGGCTCACTCGTGCAGTTGCCCGAGGAGGTACCGCTCGATCCCGATGTCCTGAATGATGTGCTGCTGGGTCTCGATCCAGTCGAGGTGCTCCTCCTCGCCCACAACGAGGTGTTCCAGCAACTCCCGAGTCCCCGGATCGCCCTCGCTCAGGGCAAGGGCCACGCCCCGGCGGTACATGGCGATGGCGTGCTCCTCCAGCGACCGGTCGACCGCCAGTTGCTCCGGGACCGTCTCGCCGATGCGCACGCTGTTGAGCCGCTGCATGTTCGGCATCCCATCCAGCAGGAGGATGCGATCCATGATCTTCTCGGCGTCGTTCATCTCCTCGAGGGACTCTTCGCGGTACTTGGCCGCCAAGCGGTGGTAGCCCCAGTTCTCGCAGATCTTGGCGTGCGCGAAGTACTGGTTGATTGCCGTCAATTCCGAGGTCAGCGCCTCGTTTAGGAACTCGATGATCTTCGGTGACCCCTGCATGGGAGCCAGCCTAGCGGGCTGTGCTCAGCGAGAGCGTGGGCTCGAAGTCGGCACGGGCATCGTCGAGGACCTGCTGGATGGAGTCCCGGCAACCCCCGCAACGGGCCCCGGCGCCGCAGCGAGCGATCACGTCCTCGACGGTCACCGGCTCGCCGGCCGCGACGGCTTCGATGAGCCGGTCGTTGATGGCTAGGCAGTGGCAGACGATCATGTGGCGGGGCCTCGTCGGTGGTTAGGTTCCCCTAACCTACCTCTGTCCGGCTCGGTCTTCAACCGCGGCGGTTGCCGGCAGCCGCGCCGGGGCCCGCAGCGGTCCCTCGGGCAGAGCGCAGGGCGAGAATCGTTCGCAGGCGGCGGCCGCCTGACAGCACGTCGAGCGCCTCTCGGGACTCATCGAGAAGGCGCTGCATCTCGCCGCGAATGTGCTCGGACAGAGCGCGGCGCCGATCGCGGCCGGCGGAGCTGTCCGGCGTCACGTCCTCGGGCTCGATGGGCTCGCCGACGGTGACCACGATCCGGCGAGGTCTGGCGATCTTGGCGCCGGGAGGCATGGCCTCCTCCGTGCCGGCGAGGCCGATGGGAATGACCGGCGCGCCGGTCACGGTGGCCAGGTACGAGCAGCCGTTATGTACGTCGCCGACGGTGGCCCCCGACCCCCGCGTGCCCTCGGGGAAGACCAGCAGAATCTCACCGCGCTGCAGCAGCTCCCGCGCCGACTCCAGAGCCACCCGGTCGAGCTGGTCGCGCTGCACCGGGAAGGCGCCGATGGAGGAGGAGAACCAGCGGCTCACCGGCCCCCGGAACATGGCCTCCTTGGCGAGGGAGCGCAGCCGCCGCGGGCACCACCCCGATATGAGGGGCACGTCGAGGTTCGAACGATGCACCGGAGCCAGAATGGCCGGGCCGCGCCTGCGCAGGTGCTCCTTGCCGCGCACCTGGATGCGAAAGTAGAACAGGCCTGCCAGCAGCCCCGCGTTCCGGCACAGCCAGTAGACCCGCACGGACGGCCAACGGTCGGCAGTCGTGAGGACGTATTGGTGGAGACGGCGGGTGGCGGCGATCGTCATGTCCTGCCCCTCCCTCGCTGCACCGGGGACCAAACCACCTGGGCCGCCGTGAACCGCCGATTGTGACCGGCTAGATCGTCTTCGACGGGCGCCCCGGTCCCTCGGTCTCCAGGCCGCCCATGTCGGCGTTGAGTCGGGCGTCGGCCATCAGCGAGCGCACGACCTCGCCAACTTCGGCGGGATCGTCGGGTTGCGTGGTGATCGGGCCGAGCCGCCATCCCTCGGAGATGCCGAGTTGGTTGCCGCTGACGTGGAACACCCGTCCGGTCACACCTGACGCCTCCGGGCTCGCCAGCCATGCGGCGATGACCGCGATCCAGCGGGGTGCCCACGACTCGGTGAGTTTCTCCGCGGCCTCCTCGCCGACGATGGGGAGCGTCAGCCGTGTCAGGGCATTGGGGGCGAGACAGTTGACGGTCACGCCGTAGCGGGCCAACTCCATCGCGCAGATCACGGTGAACGCGGCGATGCCCGCCTTGGCGGCGCCGTAGTTGGACTGCCCGACGTTGCCGTAGATGCCCGAGGGCGATGACGTGTTGATGACCCGTGCGTCGAGTTCGGCCCCGGACTTGGCCTGCTGGCGCCACCAGGCGGCGGCGTGGTGCGTGGGGGCGAACGTCCCCTTGAGGTGCACCGCCATGACAGCGTCCCAATCGCTCTCGGACATGGAGAAGATCATGCGGTCCCGCAGGATGCCGGCGTTGTTGATCAGGATGTCCAGCCCGCCGTAGGTGTCGATGGCCTGGTGGATCATGTCCTTGGCCTGACCGAAGTCGCTGACGTCGTCACCGTTGACGACGGCCTCGCCGCCGGCGTCGATGATCTCCGAAACGACCTGCTGGGCGGGGGTGATGTCCATCCCGCCGCCCGCTGCGTCACCGCCGAGATCGTTGACGACGACCTTGGCGCCCTCGGCGGCGAGCATCAGGGCGTGCTCGCGTCCGATGCCCCGACCCGCTCCGGTGACCACTGCCACCCGTCCCTCGCAAAGCCCGGCCATCCGTCTCCCCTATCATCCGTCGTCGCATGCAGGCACCTCGGTGCCGACGTCATGTTACGGCGTGATGGCTCGACCAACAGGAGTGGCAGATGGCGACAGACGGCGGTACAGCGCCCCGCAACCGGCAGTGGCTGCTGGCGCGGCGCCCGGCCGGGATGGTGTCCGAGGGCGACTTCGAGTTGGTCGACGGGCCGGTTCCCGACATCGGCCCCGGCGAGGTGCTGGGGCGCGTGCGCTACCTGTCGTTCGAGCCGGCCATGCGTGGCTGGATGGACGACCGCGAGAGCTATGTGGCGCCCGTGGAACTCGGTTCGCCGATGCGCGCTCCGGGCTTGGCCGAGGTGGTGGCGACCAACGACCCCGCCTACGCCGTGGGCGACGTGGTGTTCGGCATGCTGAGCTGGTCCGACTACGTGACGGGCCGCTGGTCGGCCGACGCTGCCGGGCGCGGCTACCGGCAGGTGCCCACCGACCTGCCGGTGGAGATGTTGCTGGGGCCGCTGGGGAGCACCGGGCTCACGGCCTACGTCGGACTCCTGGATGTGGGGCGGCTGCAGCCGGGCGAGACCGTCGTGGTCTCGGGCGCCGCAGGGGCGACCGGGTCGGTGGCCGCGCAGATCGCCCGGATCAAGGGTTGCCGGGTCGTCGGCATCGCCGGGGGCGCCGAGAAGTGCCGCTGGCTGCTGGAGCGGGCGCGACTCGACGAGGCGATCGACTACAAGACCGGCGACCTGCGCAGCCGGTTGCGCGAGACCTGCCCGGACGGCATCGACGTCTACTACGAGAACGTCGGCGGCGCGGTGCTCGAGGCGGTGCTCGACAACCTCGCACTGGGGGCCCGGATAGCCCTGTGCGGGTTGATCTCGGGGTACAACGACGCCGAGGCGCGCCCCGGCCCTCCCAACCTGTTCCAGCTGATCGCGAAGCGCGCCTCGATCCAGGGGTTCCTGCTGTGGGACTTCCTGCACCGGCTGCCCGAGGCGACCGCCGACCTGCGCCGCTGGGTGGAGGCCGGTGAGATCGCCTTCCGGGTCGACATGCAGGAGGGATTCGAGAACATCCCGCGTACGTTCCAGCGGCTGTTCACCGGTGCCAACGAGGGCAAGCAGCTCCTGCGGTTGTGAGATCGCGGCCAAGAGGCCCGAAAGAACTCCGGAGGCGCAGAGAACTCTCGCTTTTCGGTCATCGAACCCTGGTGTCGTCATGTTCGGTGCGCTATGATTTCGCGCTGTTGGAGTGTCGTATCGGGAGAGGCGCGCGATGAAGATCAAGAGACTGCTCGTTCTGGCCGGAATGATGGCGCTGATCGGGCTGGTGTGGGCGGCCCCGGCGTCCGCGGATAGTCACACACCGTCGATCACCTTGGACCCGGCGAGCGTTCCCGCCGAGGTGGGAGACGTCACGATCACCGTCAGCGGCTCCAACTGGACTGAGCCGGCCCCGTTCTTCATTACTGCGTGCCCCGGCGCAGCGGGTGATGCGGCGGCCCCGTATTCGCTCACGAGCGCCCCCGAAGCCATCGCCATGTGCCCCAATCTGATGGCTTCCGCCCTCTCGGTCGAGTGGGATGACGGCAGCTTCTCGACCGAGTGGACCGTGACGATCACCCAGGCCGAGATCGACGTGGGTGCCCTCGTGGTCATGGCGGGATGGCTGAGCGTGGACACACTGTCCGCTCCTGAGGAGTTCGCCACCGTCGCCGTCCTGACCATCGGCGATCCGCCGGCTGAAGAGGAGCCGGCTGCCGAGGAACCGGCTGAAGAGGAGCCGATGGATGACGGCGCCGAGGAGGAGATGGACGACGGCGCCGAGGAGCCGATGGACGACGGGGCCGAGGAGATGCCCGTGACCGGCTCGGAGAGCAGCCTGCTCGTGGTCGTCGGGGCGAGCATCCTGGCAGCCGGCCTGCTGGTCGTCGGAGCCGGGCGCCGGGTGCGCACCCTGATCCGCTAACCGCCTGCCCGCACGCCGGGCGACACCGATCGAACTCGCGAGGGCCGGGCAGTCGTCCGGCCCTCGTCAGTTGCGGGGGATCTCGCTCCAGGGAACGTCCCGATCGACCTGCGGTTCCTTCGGCAGGCCGAGCACCCGCTCGCCGAGGATGTTGCGCATGATCTCCGACGTGCCCCCCTCGATGGAGTTGGCACGTGCTCGCAGGAACATGCGGCTGGCGTCGAAGACGCGAGGGTCGCCGCCGGCCTGGTCGGGTCGCAGCATCGGGTAGCCGTGGGGATGGAGCATTCCCTTGCTCCCCCCCACGTCGAGGGCGCACTCGAATATCTCCTTGTTCAGTTCGGCCGAGAGGAGCTTCCCGACGGATCCCTCCGGCCCCGGGACACCGAGCGACGCTGACTCGCGGGCGCGCACATTCGTCAGCCGCAGTAGTTCGGCCCGTGCCCAGAGCTGCGTCACGCGGTCGCGCAGAGTTCCAAATCCGGCCTCGCCGGGCTCGGGAGCGTGCTGGCGCCACTCCTTCAGCAGGAAGCCGATATTCCCCGATCCCCGCTCGGCGGCGCCTCCGCCAAGCGCCACCCGCTCGTTCATGAGCGTCGTGATGGCACCGCCCCAGCCCTCGCCCCTGTCGCTGAGGCGCATGGAGTCCGGGATGCGCACATCGGTCATGAACACCTCGTTGAACTCCGCCTCGCCGGTGATCTGGAACAGCGGGCGGACCTCCACGCCAGGCGCCTTCATGTCCATCATGAAGTAGGTCATGCCCTTGTGCTTGGGTTGGTCCGGGTCGCTGCGGGCCAGGAGCATCCCCCAGCGCGCCACGTGAGCGAGGGTCGTCCACACCTTCTGGCCGTTGACGATCCACTCCTCGCCGTCGAGGACCGCCCGTGTCGCCAGGCCGGCCACATCGGAGCCGGCTCCGGGCTCGCTGAACAGCTGGCACCAGATCTCTTCCCCGGTGAAGCACGGCCGCAGCAGGCGGTGTTTCATCTCGTCGGTGCCGTGGGTCAGCACGGTCGGCATCCCCATGCCGATGCCGATGGGGTTGACGGAGAGATTGTGGTAGTGCCGCCCCGCATCGGCGAGTTCGGCATCCACGATCGCCTGCGCCTTGCGGGCCAGTCCCAGCCCGCCGTTTCCCTCGGGGAAGTGCACGCAGGCGAGCCCGCGGTCGAACTGCTCGCCGCGGAAGGAGATCATGTCGACGTCCTCGGTGGCCATGTCCGAAACCAGTTCCCGGCTCATGTGACGGAGTTCGTCGGTGCTGATGTCACTCATCGGTGGCGCCATCCCGTCTCTCGTTGCTCGCTCCGGGGAGTCGAAAAAGTCTGCATCCCTGCCCTCGGGGAGTAGGTGTGGGCCGGTCCCCGCTGCCAGAATGCTAATCGTGACGCTCTGGCGCGTACTCGCCGCCGCAATGCTGGCCGGGTCACTCCTCGTGGCTGCCGCGTGCGGCTCCGGAGAGCCCGGTCCGGCCGGCACCGCGCCCGCCTCGACCGAGCCGCCGCCGGGCACGACCGGGGCTCCGCCCCCGCCCGCCCCGGATGCCGCCGCGCCCGCACCCCCGGCGGCGACCGACGAGTCGGAGCAGGCCTCGGCTCCGGACGAGGCGCCCGGGCCGGCACCTGCACCGACCGAGGTCAGCCCGCCGGAGTCTCCCGGGCCCCCTCCACCGACGACCGAGCCGCCCCCGTCGACGACGGTTCCTGAGCCGATTGCCCCAGCGCCGGCTGCCGAGCCGCCGCCACCTCCCGCGCCGCCGACGTCGGCCGCGGCCGACGCACAACCGGGGTACCAACCTCCGGCGCCGGGTGAGCCGCCCCCGTCGACCACGACGAGCACGACGGAGTCGCCGCCGCCCACCACCGGGCCCCCGGCCCCGCCGCCCGAGCCCCCACCGACCACGACGACCACCGAGGCCCCGCCCCCGACGACGACCACCACCGAACCCCGGGCCGACGTCGTCATCTCGGTCGTGCTCACCGGCGGCAGGATCGAAGCCGAACGCCGCTACGAGGTGTCTCTCGGCGACGTGGTGGAGGTCCGCGTCACCTCCGACGTGGCCGAGGAGGTCCATCTGCACGGCTACGACCTGTACCTGCAGCTCGTGCCCGGCCACGAGGTGGGCCTGATCTTCGAAGCGAGGCTCCCCGGCGTCTGGGAGGCCGAACTGCACCCCTCGCACCGGGAACTCTTCCAGCTGCAGGTCTCCTAGAGCCATGGTGATCCCCGCGGGCGTTCTGGCGCACGGCATCGGGGTGCGCGGCGACCTGCCGATCCCCGTGTGGATGTTCGCCTACGTGGCGGGCGCCGCGCTCGTCATCTCGTTCCTGCTGCTCGGGAGCTTCTGGCCGAAGTCCCGCTTCGAGGGCCGCTTCCGGCCGCGGCCGCTGCCCGCCGCCACCCAGCCCGCGGCGCGGGTTCTGGCCGTGGTGCTGCGGCTGTTCGGCCTGGCGATGTTCGCCGTGGTGCTGTGGGCCTCCCTGGCGGGCGACCTCGGGGCCTACGCCACGATCGCCCCGGTGGCGGTGTACGTGGGGTTCTGGGTGGGGCTCCTGTTCCTGTCGGCCGTCTTCGGCGACGTGTGGCGACTGCTCAGCCCCTGGGAGACGCTGGCCCTGGTCGGCGCGGCCGTGCGCCGCCGGTTCTTCGCTCACGTGCGGCCGCACAGGCTCTGGCGCCCCGACCCCGTGCGCAGCGGCTGGCTGGGCGTTGGTGCAGTCGGTTGCTTCGCCGCTCTGGAGTTGGTGCATCCCAACCCGCCCGAGACCCGTCTCCTCGGCGTCGTCATCGCCGTCTACTCGGTGGTGATGCTGGCCGGGGCCTCGCTGTGGGGTCGGGAGTGGCTGCGCCAGAGCGAGGGGTTCGGGGTGGTGTTCCGCCATATCGGCACCATGGGGATCTTCTGCGGCGACGGCCAGGGACGCCTCGCCGTCCGTCCCCCGATCGTGGGTCTGGCGAACCTCCGGATGACCCTGCCGCACGCCTTCGTGCTGTTGCTGATGCCCGGCACCACCAGCTTCGACGGGATCTCCCGCACCGAATGGTGGGCGGGCCTGCTGGGGGCGCGCATCGGCTGGGAGACGGTCGGCTTCGGCGCTTTCGGGCTTCTGCAGCTCGCGGCCGACTTCGTGGTGCTGTACATCGCGGCGATGGCGGTCGGTGCCGCGGTCACCCGCACACCGCTGCGAGAGATGCTGACCTGCTTCGCCCCGTCCATCGTGCCGATCGCATTCGCCTACCACGTGGGGCACTACTTCTCGCTGGTCGTCTTCGAGGGCCAGAACTTCCTGGCGCTGCTGTCACGCCCCTTCGGCGGGACAGCCGACCTGTTCGGCACGGCGCACTTCGAGGTGAACTACCTGCTGGCCTCCACCGGGGCGATCGCGCTCGTGCAGGCTCTCACGACGGTGGCCGGCCACTTGGCGGGCGTGGTCCTGGCGCACGACAAGGCGGTGGCCCGGTTCTCGCCGCGGACCGCATTGCGATCCCAGTACGGGCTGCTGGTGATGATGCTGGCCTTCACGATCACCGGCATCTTCCTGCTCCTCAACGCCTGAGCGGCTCGTCCTCGCCGGCGGCCTCCGCCTCAGCGGTCACCGCCGTGAGCCGTTCCCACTCGTCGAGCAGGCTGGAGTCCACGCCTCGGACCAGTGTCCCGAGCCAGTCGGTCAACTCATCGAGTTGCGGGGTGCGTCGCTCGGCGGGAACGTTCTGGACGAGCGCCCGGTACGCGTCGCTGAGGTAGCGCAGCAGCAGGCCCTCGGAGCGCTTGACGCCGTAATGGTTGACGTACTCGCCGAAGGTCATGGCCTGGGTGTGCATCTCCCGGGCGACCGACTTGGGGCGCACGTTGTCGCCCTCCACCCACGGGTGGTGCCGCCGGAAGATGTCGAAGGCGCCGTAGAGGAACTCGCGCAGCGGCTTGGGATGCTCGACGGCCGCAAGGCGTTCCATCCGCTCCTCGTACGGCACGCCCTGCGCCTTCAGTTCGCCGAGTAGCTCGCTGCGCAACCGCTCGACCTGCGCGGCGACAATCGGACCGGGGTTCTCCAGCACCGACTCGACAACCGAGAGCACGTTGCGGGGATAGTCCTCCTCGTCGGGGTCGAGCACCCCCAGCGCCTCCACCGCGAACAGCGAGAGCGGCTGGTGCAGGGCGAAGCTGTCCTGCAGGTCCACCGTCACCCGTACCCGCCGATCCCATTCGTCGGGCACCTCGAGCACCTCCACGACGCCGGCCTCGAGCAGCGACCGGTAGATGGCGATCGCCCGGCGGATGTGACGACGCTGGCGCCGCCGCGTCTCGTGGTTCTCGGTCAGGAGCCGCCGGAGGTCGGCGCAGCCGTCGCCGGGACGGTCGAGCACGTGCATCACCATCTGGTGGCTCACCTCGAAGCTGGAGATCAGCGGCTCCGGCTCGGCGCCGGTGAGCCTTGTGAACGTCTCCTCGTTCCAATGCGCGTAATTCCGCTCGGGCGCCCTGCGCTTGACGGGCTTGCGCCGTCCCTTCGGATCGGCCGCGGCCTTCTCGGCGGCGACGCGGTTCTCGATCCAGTGCGCCGGTGCTTGGACCCGCACCCAACCCTCCTCGTCGAATCCGGCCCGGCCCGCCCGGCCGGCGATCTGGTGGAACTCCCGGGCGTTCAAGAGCCGGGTCCGCTGGCCGTCGTACTTGCAGAGTTGGGTGAACAGCACCGTGCGGATCGGCACGTTCACGCCAACGCCGAGCGTGTCCGTGCCGCAGATCAGCTTCAGCAGTCCCTGCTGCGCCAGGCGCTCGGTGAGCAGGCGGTACTTCGGCAGCAGCCCCGCGTGATGCACGCCGACGCCGTGGCCGATGAGGCGGCGGAGATCCTTGCCGATAGGCGAGTCGAACTTGAAGCCGCCGATCGCCTCCGCCACGAGGTCTCGCTCGGCGCGGGTCAGGACCCCGATGCTCGTGTAGGCCTGTGCCGCCTCGACCGCCTCGCGCTGGGTGAAGTGCACGACGTAGATCGGCGCCCGGTTGCGGTCCAGCAGGTCCTCGATGGAGGCGTGCAGGGGAGCCGTGCCGTACTCGAAGCGCAACGGCACGGGGCGTTCGGCCGACCGCACCGTCACGGTCTCCTTTCCGGTCCGGTTGGTGAGTTCGTCGGCGAAGCGCTGTGTGGGTCCCAGCGTGGCCGACAGCAGCACGAACTGGCACTGCGGCAGCGTCAGCAGGGGCACCTGCCATGCCCAGCCGCGCTGGGGGTCGGCGTAGAAGTGGAACTCGTCGGCGATGACGATGTCGACGTCGGCCTCGTCGCCGTCGCGCAGCGCCCAATTGGCGAGGATCTCCGCCGTGGCGCAGATGATCGGCGCTCCGGAGTTGACGGCGGCGTCGCCGGTGATCATGCCCACCCGCTCGGGCCCGAACGCCTCGCACAGCGCGAAGAACTTCTCGCTGACGAGGGCCTTGAGGGGAGCCGTGTACACGCTGCGGCGCCCCTCGGTGAGCGCGGCGAAGTGAGCGCCGGCAGCCACGAGCGACTTTCCCGACCCGGTGGGGGTGTTCATGATGACGTTGTGGCCGTCCAGGATCTCCAGCAGCGCCTCCTCCTGGGCCGGGTAGAGCGAGATCCCCTCGGAGGTCACGTAGTCCACGAACCCGTCGAGTGGCGACGCAGCCCCCAGGCGAGCCGCCAGCGGTGGAATGTGCGGATCGGCCGGATTCACGGGAGGGGCGCTCCGGTGGCGGGGCGCCGATCGGATGCGCTGACCTGGCGGTTGGGGAGAGAGGAGGCGATTTTGGCTAGAATGTCTGCACCAGGCCGACGGCAGGGGAGCGTTCGGCTGCTCGGTTCAACAGGAGGACGTGCTTCAGAAGGGGGCAAAGCGATGGTACAGGCGACGAACGGGCAGACACCGGTGTTCCGGACGTTCCAGCGCCGCAACATGGAGGACATTCCCGGCTTCGACCGGCTGACCGACCATCAGCGCCTGGTCACCGACGTGGTGTCGCGGGTGCTTCCCTTCAAGACCAACAACTACGTCTGTGAGCAGTTGATCGACTGGTCCAACATCCCCGACGACCCGATCTACCAACTCACCTTCCCCCAGGAGGGGATGATCGATCCCGAGCACTTCGCCACCATCGCCGACATGGTGCGCGCCGATCTGCCCGCCAAGGAGATCGACGAGGCGGCGCGCAACATCCAGCGCAGCCTGAACCCGCATCCCAGTGGCCAGGTGGCCATGAACGTGCCCCACGTCGACGGCGAGCCGATGCAAGGCATGCAGCACAAGTACGACGAGACCGTGCTGTTCTTCCCCGCCCAGGGCCAGACCTGCCACGCCTATTGCACCTACTGCTTCCGCTGGCCGCAGTTCGTGAAACTCGACGACCTGAAGTTCGCCACCAAGGAGGGCGGCAACCTGGTGCGCTACCTGCGGGCACACCCCGAGGCGACCGACGTGCTCTTCACCGGCGGCGACCCCATGATCATGCGCACCGAAATTCTGCGCCGCTACATCGAGCCGCTGCTGGAGCCGGAGTTCGAGCGTCTCACCATCCGCATCGGCACCAAGGCGGGCGCCTACTGGCCGCACCGCTTCGTGGACGACAAGGACGCGGACGAGACGCTGCGGCTCTTCGACGACATCGTCGCCGCCGGGCGGCACCTCGCCATCATGGGCCACTACTCCCACCCGATCGAGCTGGCCACCGAGGCCTCCGAGAAGGCCGTGCGCAACATCCTGAACACCGGGGCGGTCATCCGCTGCCAGGCGCCCCTCATCCGCCACGTCAACGACGACTCGAAGATCTGGGCCGACATGATCCGGCGCGAAGTGAAGCTGGGCTGCATTCCCTACTACATGTTCGTGGAGCGCGACACGGGGGCGAAGCGCTACTTCGAACTGCCCCTCGAGCGGGCGCTGGAGGTCTACAACGGGGCCTTCCGGGATGTGTCGGGCCTCGGGCGCACCATGCGCGGGCCCTCGATGTCGGCCACGCCGGGCAAGGTCCAGGTCCTCGACATCATGACCGTCAACGGCGAGAAGGTCTTCGCCCTGCGGATGCTGCAGGGCCGCAACGCCGACTGGACGAACCGCATCTTCTTCGCCGCCTACGACCCTGCAGCCGTCTGGTGGGACGACCTGAAGCCGGCCGCGTTCGACGACGGGTTCTTCTTCGACCCCGAGTTGCACGAGATGCAGCTGGCTGCCATGTCCGCCGCCTCCGACGGCCCTGTGCCGGTGAACATCGGCCGCAAGGAACCCGCCGGCGCCTGACGGCGCGGATCCGAGGCATCGCGTCCTCACACGGTTTCGCGACAGTCCGGTCGGCGCTGCCGGTGGCGCTCCGGCGGTCTCTGAGTCTTGGGCGCCCCGGGGGTTTGCGGTAGTCCGGTCGGCGCTGCCGGTGGCGCTCCGGCGGCCTAGAATGGCCGCCTGCGCTGGCCCCCGGCACCCCCGCCCTCGCCCGAGTGTCATTCCGGCGAAGGCCGGAATCCAGCCTCGGCGAGCAGCGATGTGCACTCTTCTCTGAGCACCGGGGGACCGTTGCGCTTCGACGCCTTCATGGAGTTGGCGCTCTATGGCGAGCCCAGTGGGTTCTATGCCTCGGGGCGGGGTGCGGGGCGCCGCCGGGGTGACTTCTTGACCAGTGTCGAGGTGGGGCCACTGTTCGGCCGGCTCATTGCGCGGCTTGCCGATCGTTGTTGGGAGGAGATGGGCCGTCCCGCCGACTTCACGCTCATCGATGCCGGGGCCGGGCGCGGCACTCTCTCGCGCTCCGTGCTGGCGGCGCGCCCGGCGTGTGCGGGGGTGTTGCGCTACGTGCTCGTCGAGCGGTCGGCTGCTCTGCGTCGTGAGCACGAGCCACTGCTTCAGCATCCCCCGGGGCCGTGCGCCGCGCTGGAGTCGCGGGCCGACCTGCCCGACGTACCTCTCGACGGCGTCGTGATCGCCAACGAGTTGCTGGACAACCTGCCGTGCCGCCTCCTGGAGCGAATCCCGGACGGCTGGTCGGAGGTCTACGTGACGACTGAATCCGTGGGCGAGCCGACGCCTGTCGACCCAAGTCTTGCCGGGCGGCCGGACGGCGGTGTGTGGCCGGGCGCGCCATCCGGCGCGGGCCGGTCTGCCGAGACCCTGCAGCCGGCGCCCGCGGACGTGCAGGCAGCCGCGGCAGGGCTGGCTCCGGACGCGCCCGTCGGCGGCCGGATCCCGCTGGTGCCGGCAGCCGTCGACTGGGTTGGCAGGGCGCTGGGCCTGCTGCGCCGGGGGAGCCTGGTCGTGCTCGACTACACCGACACCACTGCCTCCCTGGCGGCGCGCCCTCACCGGGAATGGGTGCGTACCTATCGCGCCGGTGTGCGGGACCACGACCCGCTCCGGGAACCCGGCTCGGCGGACATCACCGTGGAGGTGTCCCTCGATCAGATCCTGGCCGCGCACCCCGGAGCCGAGGTCCGCGATCAGGCGACGTTCCTGCGCTCGCTCGGCATCGACGATCTCGCCGCCGAGGGGCGTGCGCTGTGGCACGAGCGGGCTGCGGTCGGCGACCTCGCGGCCCTGGAGGCGCGCAGCCGGGTCCACGAGGCCGAGTCCCTCTGCGATCCGGCCGGCCTCGGAGCGTTCAGCGCCATGACCTGGCACCGCTGACGCCGCAGGTCTGCCCGCGGTCCAAGCGGGTCCCCGTATCGCCCCGGCTGCTTGCCGGTGCGCTTGCTCCCCTCAGTCGGCGGCGCGGCGGGCGCGGGAGGCTCGGTAGTCGTCGACCCAGATGCGGGAACTGCGCCACTGGCCGTCGGCACCTCGGTGGGCTTGGAGGCGGCCGCGCTGGGCGGCGGCCTGCAGTGCCGTGACCGAAAGGTCCGGCGCGGCGAGGGCGCGGAGGGGAACGAGCCGCGCGGGGCCGGCCACCGCAGGAAGTACGAAGCGGTAGAGGCTGCCGAGGACGGCTCGGGCGATCAGCTCGCCGAGCGGTCCCGGCTCGCCGGTGTCGGCGGATCGCAGGGCTTGCAGGTAGCGATCCCGGTCGCGTTTGTAGATGACGATCGGTGGATAGCCGAGGCGGACCAGGACGAGGTTCAGCAGCAGCCGCCCCGTTCGTCCGTTGCCGTCGAGGAACGGATGAATCTGTTCGAAGCGGCAGTGCACGGCGGCGAGGTGGTCGCACAGCACCTCCGTTTCGGCCTCCAGCGAGTTGACGAGGTCGACCCAGTCGGTCATCTCCGCGGGCACAAGCGGCCAGGACACGGGCGTCATCCCGCCGGGGAACGGCTGGATGTCGTGCTCGCGGAAGCTCCCCGGCGCCTCGGTGGGCTTCGCATCCGCGTGAGGAGCGACCTCCCAGACCGGCGCCATGGCGAGGTGATGGACGTGGCGCACCTCGGACATCGTGAGGAGCACCCCCGCCTTCGTCAGCCCCGTCGGGCTGACGGCCTGCTCGTACACCCATTCGGCGGCAGTGGCGTAGCCTCGCACCTCCAGGTACTCGCTCAACTCCTTGTTGCCCACGGCCTTGCCCTCGCCGAGCAGCCGCTCCACCTGCTTCAGCACGAGGGTGTTGCCCTCGATGGCGGTCGAGTGGTGCGCCTCCTCGTACCAGATGTCGCGCCACAGACCGGCCGCTTCCTCGGGTCTGGGCAGGCCACCCAGGCGGCTCTCCAACTCGCCCACCTGCACCCGCAGGCGCTGGTAGATCTCCGATCGACTCGGTCTCCCTCGCCTCGGCGACTCCGCTTGCGATGCCATACGGTGAAGCGTAGCGCCACCCACCGCAAACTTGTCGAGTTTGTCCGAATCTAAATCGACCACGACAAGCTGATCTCAAGAAGTATGCTGAGAAAGCTTCATAGTCGAGTAAGTCGGCCCGGTGAAATGCGGATACCAGGGTTTTTGCTCAGATATGGCATCGGCATATGGGTTCGATCAGGATCCACAACTTGTCGAGATAGCTCGACTTGCAAATCAACACAACATCGTAGCCGGCACTGACCGAGGCGATCGGCGCGTTGCCGTCGCGGGGATGTCTACGGCTGTGGTCTGGGGCCGCGGATTAGTTGGCCGGGGCGCTCGCCGGTGAACTCGCCGCCGGCGGCCACCTCGATGCCCGACACGAACGTGTGGCGGTAGCCCAGCGAACGTTGCTCGAGCCGCTTGCCGCCGGCGGGCAGGTCGTAGACCACCCGCGGCCGGGTCAGCCCCAAGGCGTCGTAGTCCACCACGTTGATGTCGGCCTTGTAACCCGCCGCCAGCACTCCCCTGTCCCCGAGGCCGTAGGCGAGCGCGGTGCGACGGGTCTGCTTGTTGACGAGAAACTCCAGCGGGAAGCGCCTGCCGCGTGTGCGGTCGCGTGTCCAGTGCGTGAGGAGGAACGTGGGGTAGGCCGCGTCGCAGATCGTGCCGACGTGAGCCCCGGCGTCGCCGATGCCGCAGATCGTGTACTCGTCCGCCAGCATCTCGGCGACGTCGTCGAGGCTGCCGCGGCTGTAGTTCTCGAACGTGTACAGGAGCAGCCTGTCGCCGTCGCCGGCGGCGAGCAGGTCGAGGACCAGTTCCCAGCGGCTCACGCCGGTTGCCTCGGCGCGCGCTGCGACGGACGTATCCGGGTGGGGCTCGTAGTCCAGTTCGTCGCCGAACTCGTAGGTGCGGGCGAGCGCGTAGTCGATCCAGCGGCTGTAGCCGTCGTCGGGCCGCTCGGTTATCAGCGCTTGTCGCAGTGTCTCGTCGTTGCGCAGCAGGGCTGCCCGCTCGGCCGGCGGGAGGTGCGCCACGCTGCGGTAGCCGGGGTGGTTGCCGAAGGGGTTGACCGTCGCATCCAGGCCCAGCAGCACGCCGATCGGGCGGCAGCCCACCTGGCCGTTGGCGGCGATGCCGTCGGCGTTGGCGGCGTGGATCTTCGCCAGGGTCTCGCGCCAGCGCTCCGGCCAGGCGTCCATCTGGACCAGCAGGGCGGACAGGGGCCGCCGGGCGAGTTCCGCCGCGGCGCGCAGGAGCTCGAAGTCACCGGCCCCGAAGTCGGAGTTCACCTGCAGCACGCCGGTCCCGGCGGCGCGCATGCCCCTTGCCAGGGCGGCCAACTCGGGATCGCCGGCCGACAGCGACGGCGTGAGGCGCCCGTCGGCCGCCCGGTGCTTCGTGGTGCGCGAGGTGGACACCCCGAGCGCTCCGGCCTCCAGCGCCTCGGCCGTCAGTGACTCGATGCGGTCCAGCTCGACCTCGTCAGGACGTTCGGCGTGGTCGGCGCCGCGCTCGCCCATCACGTAGAACCGCAGCGCGCCGTGAGCCAGCTGGCCGGCCACGTCCATCACCCGAGGTGTGGCCTCCAGCGCGTCCAGGTACTCCGGGTACGACTCCCAGGTGAAGTCGATGCCTTCGGCGAGCACCGAACCGGGAATGTCCTCGACGCCCTCCATGAGGTTGATGAGGTAGTCCTCGGTGCCGGCGGTGACCGGCGCGAATCCCACGCCGCAGTTGCCGAACACGGCAGTCGTGACGCCGTGCCACGAGGAGGGCGTCATCTCGGGATCCCAGGTGGCCTGCCCGTCGTAATGGGTATGGATGTCGACCCACCCAGGGAGAACCAGTTGGCCCCCCGCGTCGATCACTCGCCGGGCGTGCCCCTCTCGCCTTCCGTTGGAGCCGCCGGACGGGTAGACGGCCGCAATCAGACCGTTGCGGACGGCCACGTCGCCCACGAACGCGGCCGATCCGGTGCCGTCGACGACGGTTCCATCGCGAATCAGCAGGTCATGCACCTGTCCAGACTACCGCCGGGGCCCTGGCCGGTGGGCGGGGAGTAGGATCGGCGCCCGCCTGCGGCCACGTGTTCCGGGGTGCCGACGGGTCATCGGACCGAGCGAGGTGAGACCATGGCCGAAGCGACGATCGCCGACTTCTACGTCGAGGAGCGTACGTTCCCGCCGCCGGAGGGCTTCGCCACCGCCGCCGCTGCCGGATCGTTCTACGCCGAGGCCGAAGCCGACTACGAGGCCTTCTGGGCACGCCAGGCCCGCGAGCTGCTGAGCTGGTCCGACGACTTCGAGACGACGCTGGAATGGGACCTGCCGTATGCCCGCTGGTTCGTGGGCGGGAAGCTGAACATGGCTTACAACTGCCTGGACCGGCACGTCGAAGCCGGCCGGGGAGGCAGGGTGGCGTTCCACTGGGAGGGTGAGCCCGGCGACACGCGGACCATCACCTACGCCGACCTGCTCGACGACGTCCGCCGGTTCACTGCCGTGCTGCGCTCGTTGGGGCTGCAAGCCGGCGATCGGGTGGCCGTCTACATGCCGATGATCCCGGAGTTGCCGGTGGCGATGCTGGCCTGTGCGCGTATGGGCGTGGCGCACTCGGTGATCTTCGGGGGATTCTCCCCCGATGCGATCGTGGACCGCTGCGAGGATGCCGAGGCCCGCCTGGTGATCACCGCGGACGGTGGGTACCGCCGCGGCGCTCCCTCGCCGCTCAAGGTGAACGTGGACGCGGCGCTCGCTGCGGGTGCCCCGTCGGTGGAGAAGGTCGTCGTCGTCAACCGGTGCGACCTCGACGTGGACATGCGCCCGGGGCGCGACCTCTGGTGGGGTGAGTTGATGGACGCCGCCGATCCGGACGACGCCGACCCGCCGGGCGGGCCGGAGGCATTCGACAGCGAGCATCTGCTGTACCTGCTCTACACGTCGGGCACGACGGCGAAACCCAAGGGCATCATGCACACCACGGGCGGCTATCTCGCCCAGGTGGCGTTCACGCACCGCTACGTGTTCGACCTCCGGCCCGATACCGACGTCTACTGGTGCGCTGCCGACATCGGTTGGGTGACCGGTCACAGCTACATCGTCTACGGCCCCCTCGCCAACGGTGCCACGTCGGTCATCTACGAGGGGACGCCCGACACGCCCCGCCCGGAGTTCCGCGCCGGCGACCGGGCGGACTGGACGAGGGACCGCCTCTGGGACGTCGCGGCCCGGTACGGCGTCACCCAGCTGTACACGGCACCCACGGCGATCCGCACCTTCATGCGCTGGGGGCACGAGGAGCCGGCCCGCCACGACCTGTCCTCGCTGCGGGTGCTGGGCACCGTCGGCGAGCCCATCAACCCCGAGGCCTGGATGTGGTACCACGCCCACATCGGCGGTAACCGTTGCCCCATCGTCGACACCTGGTGGCAGACCGAGACAGGCGGGCACATGATCAGCCCGCTGCCCGGCGTCACCACCACCAAGCCGGGCTCGGCCACGCACCCGCTGCCCGGGATCTTCGCCGAACTGGTCGACGACAACGGGAACCCGGTCGAGCGCGGCGGCGGCTACCTGACGATCACCCGGCCGTGGCCATCCATGCTGCGCGGAATCTGGGGCGACCCCGAGCGCTACCGCGAGACCTACTGGTCGCGCTTCGAGGGCCGCTACTTCGCCGGCGACGGCGCCAAGATCGACGATGACGGCTACCTGTGGCTGCTGGGTCGGGTGGACGATGTGATGAACGTGTCGGGGCACCGCATCAGCACCACCGAAGTGGAGTCGGCGCTCGTGGACCATCCCGCGGTTGCCGAGGCGGCCGTTGTGGGGGCCACCGACGATGTCACCGGTCAGGCCATCGTCGGCTACGTCATCCTGCGCGGGAGCGCCACGCCCGGTGAGGGGTTGCGTGAGGAGATCCGCCGGCATGTGGCCACGAAGCTGGGGCCGATCGCGCGGCCCAGGGCCGTCGTCCTGGTGCCGGACCTGCCGAAGACCCGCAGCGGCAAGATCATGCGTCGCCTGCTCCGGGACGTGGTCGAGGGCCGCGACCTGGGCGACACCACCACGCTCGCCGACGCCTCGGTCGTCACCGAGATCCGCGAGCGGGCCGCCGAGGCCCCCGCGGAGGACTGAGCGCCCCGATGGGCGGCCGGCCCGCGCTCCCGGCGCACTGGACCTGGCGGACCGGCTCGCAGGTGCCGGGGGAGGCCGCCATCGTGGATGTCGACGGCGTGCTGGCCGATGCCTCGCATCGCCAATGGCACCTCGACGGGCCCGTGCGCGACTGGAACGGGTTCTTCGCCGCGGCCGGGGGCGACGCCCTGCTCGGCAGGCACGCCGAGTTGGTGCACGGCCTCGACGAGGGGCTGCAGGTGGTGCTGCTGACGGCGCGCCCGTTCCGCCTGCGGCAGCTCACCCTCGACTGGATCGACCGGCACGGCCTGCGCTGGGATCTTCTGGCGTTGCGCGGCCCTGCCCAGGACCTGACCCATTCGGTGCGCTTCAAGCGCCAGGCGCTCGGGCTCTTGCGCTCGTTCGGGTTCGCCCCGACGTTCGCCCTCGAGGACGATCCGCGTATCGTGGAGATGTACGCGGCCGAGTCCTTGCCGTGCCTCTACGTGCACTCGGGCTACTACAGCTGACGGGTCCGGCGGAGAACCCGGGCCCGGCGAGGTCGACCGCCCGGTAACGGTCCGACGGTGCAATCGAGGAGGCGACGTGAAGAACACTGCCAAGACCTTCATCCTGCTGGCGCTGCTCGGCGGTCTCTGCATCGGCATCGGCGGCATTTTCGGCACCGGCGGACTCATCATCGGGGCGGTCCTGGGCTTCCTGATCGTCGGCTTCTCCTACTGGTTCTCCGACAAGCTGGCGATCGCCTCCGCCCGCGCCCGGCTCGTCGAGCGCCACGAGTTCCCCGAGTATCACGCCGTGGTGGAGGAGTTGGCGGCGCGGGCCAAGTTGCCCAAGCCGCGCCTCTACGTGACTCCCAACCCGCAGCCGAACGCCTTCGCCACCGGGCGCAACCCCGACAACGCCGCGGTGGCGATCACCGCCGGCCTCATCGAGCACCTCTCCTGGACCGAGATCAAAGGGGTCCTGGCCCACGAACTCATGCACATCCGCAACCGGGACATCCTCATCGGCTCGGTGGCCGCCGCCGTCGCCATGGCGATCACCTTGGTGGCCAGGATCGCCTTCTTCGCCGCCCTGTTCACCGGCGGCGGGGGTGGCAGGGACCGGGGAGGCGGGCACCCGTTCGTGCTGCTGGCGACCATGATCCTGGCTCCCATTGCGGCCGCTCTCCTGCAGTCGGCCATCAGCCGGACCCGGGAGTTCAAGGCCGACCGCACGGCCGCGCAGCTTCTCGGCGACGGCGAGCCCCTGGCTCGCGCGCTCGAGAAGTTGGACCGGGCCGGGCGCCGCATCCCCACGCCGGTGGCCCGCGAGCAGGCCTCGCACTACATCGTCAACCCTCTCGCCGGCCAACGCGTGGAATTCAGCGGCCTGTTCTCCACCCACCCGGCCACCGAGGAACGGGTGAAGCGCCTCCGCTCCGGCGAGTGGCGCCAGCGCTACCTCACCTGAGCCTTTCCGAGGGCGGCGGCTTCAGGAGCGACTAGCGGTGTCCGCCGGTTCGACGAGCGCTGGTTCGTGCGGCATTGCTCTCCCGATCCAGTCGAACGGCGGGTCATCGGGGAGAGCCCGGTAGACGTCGACGATTTCGTCAGGTAGTGCCAAGCGGCCGGTAAGGATGTCTATCGCTGTCTCGGCGACTAGCGCGGCCGCGGCCATAACCGTTGTTGGCGGAGCGTTCGTCACGGGCCCAGAGCAGCCGACTGCGGGTCGGATCAACTCGTCGCCGTCGCCGGAGGGGATCAGTGGATAGCCAAGTGCCGGTGTGCGGTCGAGAATGCGCACATCGCCGGGTGTTCCTTGCCGCCGAATCCTCGCGACGGCGCCGCCTCTGAAGAGTGCGCCAGATACGACTGCCTTGTCCTGAGCTAGTGCGCTCAGGCAGATGGCCTGCGTTGCTGCGCCGTCGCCTGTGGTGTCAACAACCAGATCAGCTCCTGCGATGACTTGACCGAGGTCACCCGGAGACATTGGGCTCGCCCGCAGCGTGCTGACCTCGGTCCACGGAGCATGGTTGGCGATGGTTCGCGCTACCGCGTCCGGCTTGGGGACTCCAATCGCGTTATGGCCTACCAAGTGTCTGACGGCGTTCTCGGGTAAGAGTTGATCGCCGTCTACGAGTCGGAGTCGCGTGACGCCACTCTCGGCTAGGAGCACCGCCGTGTGTCCACCGAGCGCGCCCAAGCCGAAGACGACGACCGTACTGCCTTCGACCAGACTCGCGTCAGGTCCCGCCCGCAGAATCAGGGACTTCTCGTCGGTAGGGCCCGGTCGCAGGGCGACCGCGGCTGTGTGCGCTCCGGTCCCCTCTAGGCCAAGCACGAGGACATGCGGGAGGTCTTCCCCGTCCCAGGAGAACAGAATGAGGTCGATTGAACCGCTTGGCTGGAGCAACTCGCCGTTGCGGCGGGTATCCAGAGCCCTTGCGAGCGAGCGTGCTTGTGCTCGACTGAGTTCCTGCTGCAACTCAGCCAAGTTCCGCGGCGGCACCTCGGCGACTCTTGAACGAATCCAGAGGCCCTCAAGTTCCGTGTTGGTGGTTCGGCTGCCCGGATGCAGCGAGATGTGGAGGCGATGATGCAGCTTGCCGTGGAGCGATCCGCGGGTTCCCGGCTGGCCGAGTTGTAGTTCGCCCAGGTCAAACGTGGCGACGGCCGGATCCTTCTTCGCAAAGTTGAGTTGCGCGTCCTGACCGAGGCCTACGGGGTCCCATCCGTTCCGCGCTCCTTGGCTCCACGCATTGAGCCGGTCGAAGATGCCGTTGAGAGTGATCCACTCTCGCGATCCGTCGCCTTCGTGCCACAGACAGATGTATCCGTCCGACGTGAGGTGGTTCGTATGCAGACCTTCGGCGAACAGGTAAGGGAAGACAACCGGCCATCCATCTCGGATCAAGAACCTCATCTCTCGGGCGTCGGCAAGTGGCGCGAGGGCGGGATGAATCGGCCCGATCCATACTCGTCTCTCCGTCCCCGGGGCCGGTTCGAATCCTGCAGCAACTAGTTCAGTCGTGAAGGATTCGAGGGACGCTTGATCGAAGGCATCGACGGGCGACGGATCGCTCATCCGAAGCCTTGAGCCTCTCTCGGTCTCGCCGCGACTAGTCCTGTCATGCCAGTCGTGGCGAATCCTCTGGCGTCGCACCCTGGCGGCAATGGGAAGACCTGCCCTCGCGCGTTCTCCCCGAGAATCTCCCGCCACCGCGTTGCGGCGGCGCACTTGTCAGCGTTCAGCGCCTTGGTAGCCAGATCGGCGAGTCTGTGGAATGTCCGGCTGGCTGAGTGCCAGACGGTTGCATCAAGTGCCGGGTCGACCGGAGTGCCGAGTCCGGGATCTAAGAGCGGTTGCGTCGGTGCGGCTTCGAACCGGTTAGCGACGGCGCCTAGCGTCGTCGCAAGTAGTTGGCACCACTCGCTGCCACGGACGAGCCCAGAACTCCAGACGTCGTACGTGGCGAACTCAATGTACAAGCCGCCGGGCTTGTGATCTCCACGGTGGACATCGCGAATCTGTCGCAGGAGCTTCACGATGGGCTTGTAGGCGTCCTGGCCCCGCACGGTGGGGCTCCAAGCCGCCGTGCTCAGATCGCTTGAGAGCTCACCAAACCGCTCAGGATCGGTCACGATCCAACGGCTCGGACTGTCGGCCCACAAGCTCCTATCCTTGGCAGGGATCGCCCATCGACTGCCGCTGCGGACTGCGGGCACGGCGTCGACAGCGAAGCTCGCGTCCGCTCGGGCCCCGCTCGGGAAGTCGACCTTGATGCTGCGTGCCTGCGGCGTGGCCCGGCTGCCGTAGTGTGCAGAGAGCAGGTCCCACACGCGCTGATAGACGGCTTCCGGGTTGGCTCGCGTGTCGAGGCGTTCGAGGCGCGCGAACACGTCGACGTCCTTGCCTGGGTGAGTTGCAGTGTGTCGGCTGTAGGAGCCGATGAGCCGCGTGTTGATTCCCCAGTCGCGCAGCTTCTCGTCGCCGGAGAGCAAGTCCTGGATCTCTGTGTGCGCGGCAATTGCGCGCTGACGCTTGGCGTCGCTGATCTCGATATTCGACAGGGCCTGGCTGAACTGCGTGTGCAGCGGCTCCATTTGCACGTTCCTTTCAGGATCGGCAGCTCAACGGTGGAGCTGTGATGCGGTCGATTGGTGAGCCCCCACTTCCCGAGCGCAGCACGATGCTCGGGAGATAACGCGGGTCGGGCCCGGAGTCGCCATCTGGCGCGTCCTCCCATTCGTACAGATTGACCGTGAGGGTGTTGAGGGTGCGGCCGAGCAGAACCGCGACCGGGTACGGGCATCGCAGGAGGAGGTGGATCTCCGTCGTTCGATGCGTACTTGCGAGAGCGCGGATTTCTGCGTTGAGTTCACCCACGAGCATCTCGGCATCGTCAGGCTTGAGCAGGCCAGCAGCGCATCGGCGCAAGTGGAGGACGCCCGCGAAGTCGGCACGGCCTGACCGGAGCATCGCGTCGAACGCAGCGGCGCTCTGCTGTGGCAGCAGGTCGATGAAGGCGAGCACTGGACCATGCCCATAGTTGTATCCGGGGGGTGTGACAGCCTCACAGAGCTGCGCGCCGGTGGGCGATGGTGCCTGTCCCGACAGCACCCACGTGTGGCCTGCCGTATCGACAACCTCGACGGTGCCCACGAGCGTGGTGGGGAGTGCTGCGCCGATGGCACAGGCAACCGACAGGTGTGCCCCTCCGCGCACTCTTACGGCACGGGCGCCTGACGTGGCAACCAGCAGCGGTAGTTCACCGAGAAACCTGTGTAGGTTCTCGAGGCCTTCGCGGTGTGGGCGGCGCTCGCCGTCCACAGGTGGTCGCAGCCGCAGAACCAGGTCGCCGTCCTGGGCTGTCGCTACCGGGGGAACGCGAGTCTGGACATCGATCACGAGCACTCCTCCCACGGCTTGGATCTCGGTCCGAAGCCGCGCAAGACGCTGTCTGGCCAGAGCGTTTGCCAATTCCGCTCGCTCTTCGATGTCCGCCACTCGTCTCTGGTTTAGGCGTTGCAGCGTCCCCGGTGGTTGACCGAGAAGCTGGTCAGGCGCCGAGTAGTCGAGACTCCCGGCGCTGTCACCTGCTTCGATCGTCGATCCGACCGCAAGAGTGAACTCTGACTCCTTTTCAAGGTTCAGCAGACGCGGCAACTCAAGTTCGCGAATGACCTGGGACTGCCCGATCTCGGGTGTGACGATGACCACGGCACCCGACAGCCCGGAATCGAGCGCCTCGCCAAGGCGGCGATCGGTGTCGCCAGGAGGAAGGTCGGTCACGTCGTGCCAGACAGGCACTCCGGCTGCCCGAAGCGCCCACGCGAGGGATTCGGCTAGCGCTCTGGCGTCGCTATGGCGGTACGAGATGAAGATCGGACCGCGCGGTTCGACTGCAGTGGCGCCGCTGGGCGTCGGTTCGTGTGTTGCCATTGCGTCTCTCACGGGCAATTCTTGAGCTGGCGGAAATGCCAACGATGCAACTACAACAACGAAGTTTGTCCGTCTATTCCAAGCCCGCGATCAGGAACGACTGCGGCGAGCGTCGGACGAGGGTATCCCCAGCGAGGCCGAGCCTGACCGAACCTTACGGGCGCGCCGCGACTGCTTCCCGCAAGTAGTTGCCATCAGCAGTTGGCGGAGAGCACGCGTGCGCTTCGGTGATCGACCGCTACGTCGGTGGAGCTGAGGAGTGCTGTGACACGCTGCAGATCGAGATTGCCGAGACCCCAACCCTGCGCGAGGCCATGTCGCAGCAGCGCTAGGTAGAGCCGGCTGGGCGTTGGTTCGGGATCTTTCGCTAGCACGTCGAGGACGAAGTCGTCCACAACGCCAGCCGGAGGTGTCAAGAGCGGGCCGCGTCCGTTCGAAGCCGGCCTCAGCGTCAGCATCAGATCCAGCGTCGAGACGTTCTCGAATCCGGAGGCAAGACCTTTGACGGAGCGCTGACCCTTGTCGAGCACCGCAATCAAGTCCGGGTCCGGCTCCAAGCCGGCGCGGTCCAGCGCCCGTTGAAGGAGTTGCCACATGGCACCGGAACTGTTGCCGAACAGCAGCGTGATACACCCGCCGGGCTTCATCACACGGCGGCACTCTCCAAGCGCGCCGGCGAGCATCCGTTCGTAACGGTCGGCCGTGCGAGGGGCGCCGGTGTCGACGCGGTCGACCACGGCCTCGGCATTTGGATCCGTCGTGTCGGAGAGCCAAGCCTCTTGGAACAGATTCATGTCCGAATAGAAGATGTTGGCACCGAACGGCGGGTCGGTGAAGACGTAATCCACCGAGTTGTCTTCCAGCGGGATCCGGTCGGCGCTGGCAAGGCCGTAGACCACGTCCAGATCTCGGACACCCGACGGACCACCACCGTTCTGGTGTTCCCTGATCCATTCGTCCGAGCGGATTGCGGCGGTTACCTTCCGCTCAAACAGGTCGAACACGTTCCACTCGTAGAACACGGGTGCGACGTAGTAGTTGGCATTGGCGGCGTTCAAGGGGCGCTGTCGCGACCACTGATAGCGCTTGCTCGCACGCGTCAGGATGGCCGTAAACGCGAAGAGCAACTTTGCCCGCACATCCGGTTCGCTGACGGCTTCAATGGCATCCCGCAGCGCGCCGAGCGCACACAGGTTCCGTCGGGAGTAGAAGGCCCCGGTCGACGTCAGGCCATTCCGCGCCAGGGCGGACGCGATGTACATCTGGCGCGTCTCGGCTATCGGTACGTCCGGCCAACTCAGTCCCGAGGGGTCAGGCGCCTCCAGCGGCGATGTGTGTTCCTGTTCGAGCTGGGTCCGCGAGCAGAGGCAGCGGATCGAGTCGAGGACGGGCTCTTCGGCCAGTCGCCGGCAGCGGGCCCCGAAGCGGGCGCCGCAGCTCGGGCAGGTCATTCGCTGTTTCGACCACCCTGAATGCTCCAACGCCCGGTAGTAGTTCACGCCGTCGCTACAGCTTCCGCACTCGAGCACCGCCGACCACACGGTCTTGACGAGTTGCGCGGAAGAGCCACATGCGCCGCAGCTCACTCCGTAGACGTTGCCGACGCGTCGGGAGGCGTCCCTCAGCACTGCTTCGCCACATTGGCGCGTCAGGTCCGGCGTGACCAGGTTGACATAGTTGGCTCCAATGTGACGGCCCAGCACCGACACGTCGAAGAGTCGAGCGCGTCTCCCGGTTACAGCGGCTGCCACCCCGGTCATCCCGGAGCCGGCAAAGGGATCCAGCACGATGTCACCTGGTTTCGTAAACGCTTCGATGAACGGCGTGATTGCGGCCACCGGCACCTTCGTCAGATACGCGTGTGCCATGTAGACGGGATCGCTGCGGCGGACAGAGATCATGCTCGCCAACGCGGGTTTCCCGTTTCCGGCGGCGTCGTTTGCCGGCGGCGGAAACAGCGGACGTGCAGCGCTCCCGGCTGAAGTTGCATGGCCCGTAGCTGTCATCGAAAGTCAACCCTACGCTCTCCCGATGGGTTTCAAGGAGGATGCCGACTTCGCCCGATTCGTCTCTATGGGCGCCGTGGGTGCAGCCGCCGTGGCCTTCGATCTGAGTAACGAACACGGCCATCGGATGGTCGAACTTGAGCGCTATGCCATGGCCAACAAGGTGTGGCAGACGAAGGTCAAACGCCTCCGTCTGCCTGACCTGCTGTGCGTCCGCTGCGGCCTACGCGTTGAGGCGCGGGCCAAGTCCAAGCTGGGCATAGTGCTATCGCACTCCGACGCGCCCGACCGCGGATGGGACGCGGGCGGAATGCGGGACGGCGACCTCTTCGCCTTCATCCGTACCGACCTGAGCCGCTTCCCGCCATACGCGGGCGTACCGGTCTGCTTCTCCAAGGCGGCGCTGAGAGCCAGCACCAACCAAGCCCGGCGGTCGGCGCTGAAAGCAGCATCAGAAGGCTCAGAGTCGACGCTCACCTGGCCGTGCTGGGTGCCGTCACGCCCCGGCAGATTCCTCGGAGTCGATGCCGATGGACGTATTTGCTACGAGGACGACCTCGGTGCGCACCGCAGGTACTGGCAATGGCGGAACTGGACGGCCCCAAGGCACGTCTACCTGGAACCAGGCGACGATTTCGACGCCGGCGAGACGATCGTGGCCGGGGTGGTGCAACCGGCGGGACCTCTCGCCTGTGAGGGTGATACCTGGAATCTCTCTGCTGACCTGTGCTCCAACGATCCGGTGGATCGTTACGCCGCGGTCCGGGCCGTGGGAATATCTGGACGCCATGACCTGGTCGACGGGCTCGTTGCCATCGAGGCGGACACCTCGGAGGACTGGCGAACCCGACTCGAGGCCCGGGCCAATCTCGCCCGACTCGATGCCGCGTCATGGGCCCCCGCGATAGCCGATGGTGCCATTGGCGACGATGCCGACACAGAACGGCGAATGGAGGCCGTGTTCGCGTTGACAGAGTTGCCCGACGACACCGCAGCCGATGAACTGGCCCGGATCGCCGACAGGCCGGGCCTTCCGCCGGAGGTTCGAGCGGCAGCAGCCTGGGGGCTTGGCCAAGGCAGGCTGTGTCGACCCGATCTGTTGATCCGCCTCGGACTCGACAGCGACGAGACCGTGGCGCTTCACGCAATTGCCGCCATTGAGGAATTGCCTCCCGGCGTGCGGGACACACTTACCGACTGGCTCTCCTCAGAGGATGTACGGCGCGCCGAATTAGCCGCTTGCCTGCTTGCGCGGCACCGGTGCATCGACAGTTTGCTCGATGCCTGCGGGGGAGCCGGGCAGGAGCGGTTGCTGGCGCTACGCGCCCTCGGTGATCTGCCGCGGGAGGCGGTGCGTCTTCATGCGAAGGGACGGCTGACGCCTGAACTCAGCGCAATCCTGGAACCGATGTGGTATGGACAGGACTCCTGGCTTCTAACTTCCGGCCAGGAAGGTATTGACGCACTCGACGTTCAAAAAGTGCGATTCGATCCGGTCGCACCCCGCGGGCCATGGATGAGCCGCACTGACTAGTGCCGGTGGTCCTCGGAACCGCTTGGCGAGCCGACGGGATTGCCCTCCGCAAGTGAGCCGAAGCCCTCGTCGGGCCATTATCAAGGTGCTAGCCGGCCTCGAAGCCGCCGTCCACGAAGACGGTCTGGCCGGTCATGTAGTCACTGGCCGCCGAGGCGAGGTAGATCGCCGGACCCACGAGGTCCTCTGTCGTCCCCAGCCGTCCCATCGGGATGCGGCTGCGCACCCACGGCCCGATCTTCGGGTTGTCGAAGATCCCCTGGGCGATGGTCATGGGCGTCTCGTGGTAGCCCGGCGCGATGCAGTTCACGCAGATCGCCTCGGTCGCCCACTCCACGCCCAGGGACCGCGTGAGCGCCACGACGCCGAGCTTCGAGGCGCCGTACGGGGCGATCTCGGCTATGCCGATCGCCCCCGCCAGGCTGGCGATGTTGATGATCTTGCCCCGGCCATCGCTCCCGGCATCCCGACCACCGGTGATCCACAGCCGCGCCACCTCCCGTGACAGGAAGAAGACCGCCTTCAGATTGGGGTTCATGACGGCGGCCCAGTCCTCCTCGGCGAAGTCGAGGGCGGGCTTGCGGCGGTTGAGGCCGGCGACGTTGACGAGGATGTCGATGCCACCCATCCGCTCGGCGACAGCCTCCGCCAACTCCGCGGGACGGCCCGGGTCCGTCAGGTCGAAGTCGCCGAACGTCTCCACGTCCTCGCAGCCCGCAGCCCGGGCGGCCGCGGCGTTCGCGTCGAGTTTCTCCTGCGAACGACCGGTCAGCGCCAGGCGGGCGCCGGCCAAGCCCAGGCCGACTCCCAGCGCCTTGCCGATGCCACCGGATCCGCCGGTGACCAGCGCCACCTTGCCGTCCAGCCCGAACATCTCGTCGGTGTACCTGGCCACGATTGTCTCCCTCCGCTCAGGTTCGGCGACTCGCGCGGATCCATGTCCTCCGCCGCTTCAACCGGCGAGACCTTGCCACAATCCCGCGCTGCGCGCGCGTCAGAGGTCTGAGTACGCTTGGTGCATCCGGTAGGACTTCGTGCCGCATGGCGCGAATCAGGCGCAAGGCCCTACGATCGCCGGGACGCATCGCTCGACGCCCGACTCGACACCGGGAACATCCAGTAGAGGAGATCGGCTTGCCTCCGACCAGCAACGGCGACGCAGTCACGTCGGTGGACAACGTCCGCCGCGCGCTCGTGCTGCTCGCGGCGCTGCTCTATCCCCTCTCCGACGAGCGGGCCGCGCTCGAGAGTGCCGACGGTCAGGGTTACATCGACGCCATCGCGGCGCGCATGCGCGGTGTCTGCGGCCAGTCGCACTCGGTGATGGACAATTCCTTGAAGGCACTGTCCCACCAAGCCGAGGCGAAGAGTCCGAAGAAGTCGCGGCGTGGCCGTCGCGCCGCGAAGCCGTCCTCGGAGTTCTCCGATGAGGTGAGAGGCGAGGTCGACGCGGTGCTCGCCGAGTACGAACTCCCGGACATGCTCGTCTGGCTGAAGGACGGGGCGCATCCGGGCACCGACGCCCGCACCCCGCTCAGCGAGTTGGTGCCCCTGGCCGCGCGGGTCGCGGCCGCTGCGGTCCGTCTGGCCGCACTGGCGGCGGATCGCATCGATCCCACCAAGGAGAGCCCGAACGGAGCCGGTTCTCTCGACGGTGATTCCCGCCAGAGGGCCGAGGCGGTCGCGAGCGGCACGGTCCGGACCGCGCGGCGGATCGCACGGGTGCTCGACGAGTGGGACATGCGCGCCGAGAGTCCGGCGGCGATCATCGGCTGCCCGGAGCCGCCGGGCTCGGGACCCGGGCGGGGATCGGGATCCGACTCGCCCTCCGACGGACGAGGCTCGCTCGGTGTGACGGCGGCCCTCGCCGCCGATGGCGGACCGGTGCGAGCGGCAACGGCTCCGCCCGGCGGGATGCGCCGGCAACGCACAGAACCGCTCTGGTCGAGAGGCGGAGCCGTCCAGCGAGACTGAGTGCGCCAGGATCCCTCCGGTGGCGCCCCGATGTTCGACTCCTCGCCGCAGCCGATCCATCATCTAGAATCTCGGCGACTATCAGCGAATGTCCACGGCACCCTGCGCGCCGCACCGGCGCGTCGGGTGGCGAGTTCTCTCGGAGATCGGGCAGGGGTACATTCGACACATGGGCGGAGAAGCCGAGTCCGGCACCGGTGGCGGGCTGCGCAGGCTGGCACTGCGCGAGCGCCATGTTGCAGCCGGTGCCCGCTTTGCGCCCTTCGCCGGCTGGGAGATGCCTCTGCAGTACCAGGGCATCGTCGCTGAGCACACCGCCGTGCGGGAAGGTGCCGGGATCTTCGACGTGTCGCACCTGGGGCGCGCCTGGCTCGGAGGAGACGCGGCGGGGTCATTGCTGCGGTCGGTGACGACCTTCGACGTCCGGACCCTGCCGGTGGGCAGGGCCCATTACTCGCTGTACTGCAACTCCGCCGGTGGCATCGACGATGACGTCTTCGTGTACCACCTTCCCGGGCAACGCTGGTTGATCGTCCACAACGCGGCCAATGCCGACGACGACTTCCAGCGGTTGCGCTCCGTCGCCGGTGACGCCGCGGAGGTCACCGCCGACACGGTGATGCTGGCCGTGCAGGGGCCCGCGGCGATGCGGCTCCTCAGCGAGGTGCTCCACGCGAGTATCGCCGGACTCGAGCCGCGCGATTGCGTCGAATTGGACTGGGGCCCGACGAGCGTTCTCTTCGCCCGTACCGGCTACACCGGTGAGGACGGCGGTGAGTGCATCGTCGGCGCCGAGTGGGCCGGGTCGCTCTGGGACGCCTTGGTGGCCGCGGGCGGCGTCCCCACCGGTCTCGGCGCGCGCGACACGCTGCGTCTCGAGGCCGCCTTGCCGTTGCACGGCAACGACATCGACGGATCCACTCACCCTTTCGAGGCCGGGCTCGGGTTCGCCGTCAGCCTCGAGGACGGGGCGCCGTTCACGGGCCGGGAGGCGCTTGTCGAGACCAAGGGCCGGGTGCGCACGCGGCGGCTCTGCTGCCTGCTGGCTCGTGAACGCGGTGTGCCCAGAGCGGGGTACGCGCTCCGCCGGACCGGTGGCGGTGAGCCCGTCGCGCAGCTCACCAGCGGAGCGTTCAGCCCCAGCCTGCGTACCGGAATCGCCATGGCCTACCTCCCCGTCGAGTGTGCCGAGCCCGGCGTCATGCTCGAAGTCGACGTGCGCGGCCGCGCTCTCCCCATGGAGGTCGTCCGCCGCCCCTTCTACCGGAAAGCGAGGAACCCGTGATGACCGACGGCGCCACCCCCGATGAACTTCTCTACACGGCCAGTCACGAGTGGATCCGCCGCGACCCTGCGACGCCCGGCGAGGCAACCAGCGGCATCACGGACTTCGCCCAGGATCAACTCGGTGACGTGGTCTACGTCGATCTTCCCGAGGCGGGGAGCCGGCTGGGCGCCGGCGAGACGTGTGGTGAGATCGAGTCCACGAAGACGGTCGCAGAGTTCTACGCGGCCGTCAGCGGTGAGGTGATCGCCGCCAACGACGCGCTTATCGAGCAGCCGGAGCTCGTCAACGAGTCACCGTACGGCGACGGTTGGCTCATCCGCATTCGACTCGCCGATGACGCCGAGATGGACGGCCTACTGGATGCAGCGGCCTACCGGGCGCAGCTGGCCGCGGGTTGACACCGGTGCCCGACCTGCCCGACGGCTCGCCGCATCCGTACATCCCGGCCACGGAGGCCGATCGCGCCCGGATGCTGGAGCGTGTCGGCGTCGCCGACATCGCGGCACTCTTCGGCGACCTGCCTGCGGACCGGCGTGATCCGGCGATCGACCTTCCCGGTGCGCTCACCGAGCCGGAACTGGTCGCGCTGCTGACCGAGCGCGCCGCGGAGAATGCCGAGCCCTCGCGGCCGGACTTCCTCGGCGCCGGCGCGTACCGGCATGCCATCCCGGCCGTCACCGCCCACCTGACCGGGCGATCCGAATTCGTCACCGCCTACACGCCGTACCAGCCGGAGATCAGCCAGGGGACGCTGCAGACCGCATTCGAGTACCAGTCGGTCGTGTGCGAACTCACCGGCATGGACGTCTCGAACACCGGTCTCTACGACGGGGCGAGCGCAACCGCCGAGGCCTGCCTCCTGGCCGCGCGGGTCACGAGACGCAAGGCGGTGGCTCTCCTCGAGCCGATCCATCCCGGAACCGTCGACGTGGTTCGGACCTACGCCCGGGGCGGAGGACTTCGCGTCGACGTGCTGCGGTCCGCCGATGCGACGACGCCCGAGCACGCCTGCGTCGTCGTGCAGCAGCCGGACTTCCTCGGCGCCATTTCCGACCTCGAGCCTCTGGCGGAGACGGTGCATGCCGACGGTGCCCTCCTGGTCGTGGTGGCCGATCCGTTCGCGCTGGGACTGCTCCGCGCGCCGGGCGATGCGGGAGCCGACATCGTGACGGGGGAGGGGCGCGATCTGGCGGGCCCACCGCAATTCGGAGGGCCGTCGCTCGGGCTGTTCGGAGCGCGCTCGGAGTACCTGCGGCAGATGCCCGGGCGCATCGTCGGCCAGACACGAGAGCTGAACGGCTCGCCGGGCACCGGGGGCGACAGGCGCACCGGCTACGTGCTCACCCTGCAGGCGCGCGAGCAGTTCATCCGGCGCGAGCGGGCGACATCGAACGTGTCGACGGCCCAGTCACTGATCGCCCTGGCGTTCACGATCACGCTCCAGGCGCTGGGACCGCAGGGCCTCCGTGAGGCCGCCGAGCTCGCCTACCAGAAGGCTCACGACGCGGCACGCCGGATCGCCGCCCTCGACGGCTTCGAGACGCCCGAGCGCGGGCCGTGGTTCTCGGAGTTCCTGGTGCGCGCCCCCCTGCCCGCGGCGTCACTCGCCGCCGCGCTCCGGTCCCGGGGCATCGGTCCGGGTCTGGACGTCTCGGCGCGGCCGGAGCCCGAAGCTCACGAGGCCCTCCTCCTCTCGGTGAGCGAGGCGACGCCGGATGCCCACGTCGACGCGCTGATCGAGGCGCTGGTCGAGATCGGGGACAAGGCGTGAGCGCGCCCCGCCCCGGCGGCGACGACTTCGGAGCGCGCCTCTCCTTCGATCGGGGAGTGCCCGGGCGTCGCGCCGTGGACGTACCGCCATGGCGCGGCGAGCACACGCCGCTGCCCGACGCCGGCCTGCTGCGCGAGCAGGTGCGGCTGCCGGAACTGAGCCAGGGCGAGCTGGTCCGGTACTACACCGAACTCTCGTCGCGGAACTACGGCATCGACTCCGGTACGTACCCGCTGGGGTCCTGCACGATGAAATACAACCCGAAGGTGGACGACCTCGTGGCGGCACTGCCGGGGTTGGCCGATGCGCATCCGCTCGCCGAGCCCGAGGACGTGCAGGGCACCTTGCGCACGATGCTGGAGTTGCGTCACGGTCTGGGCGAGATCACCGGTCTGGCCGCAGTCAGCCTGGCCCCGGCGGCCGGAGCGCAGGGGGAGTTGGCCGGCGTGCTGATGATCATGCGCGCGCTGAGCGATCGCGGTGAACTCGCGCAGCGACGGCGAATCCTCGTGCCGGACTCGGCGCACGGCACCAACCCTGCGACCGCCGCCATGGCCGGCTTCACAGTCACGCAGATCCCCACGGGCGCCGACGGATCCATGGATCGCGCCGTCATCGAGAGCGAGTTGGACGGGTCGGTGGCGGCGGTCATGGTCACCGTGCCGAACACGCTGGGACTGTGGGAGCGCGGGATCGAGGACGTGGCCGAGCGGATCCACGAAGCCGGCGCCTACCTCTACGGCGACGGTGCCAACCTCAACGCCATCATGGGGCGGGTGCGCTACGGCGATCTGGGGTTCGACGTGGCGCATCTGAATCTGCACAAGAGCTTCAGCACACCGCACGGCGGCGGGGGTCCCGGCGCCGGACCGGTGTGCTGCACCGAGGAGCTGGCCCCCTACCTGCCGACGCCCGTTGTCACCGAGTGCAGCGACGGCGTCGTGCGACTCACCGAGCCCGAGCGCACCATCGGCCGCATGCAGCAGTTCAGCGGGAATGTGGGAGTCCTCGTCCGCGCCTACGCGTACATGCGCGCCCTCGGCCTGAGTGGGCTGCGCGCCGTCTCCGGCCAGGCGGTGCTCAACGCCAACTACCTGCGGGTCCTGATGGGTGACCACTACGACCTGCCGTACGACCAGCCGGTCCTGCACGAGGTCGTCTTCTCGGGGTCGCGCCAGCGCCGGGAGCACGGCGTGCCGACCTACGACATCGCCAAACGCCTCATCGATTACGGATTCCATCCGCCGACGGTCTATTTCCCGCTGATCGTCGAGGAGGCTCTGATGATCGAGCCGACCGAGACCGAGCCCCCCGAGGCGATCGAAGCCCTGGCAGCGGCCATGATCGCGATCGCCGGCGAGGCCGCCGAGGATCCCGAGACGCTGCACGGCGCTCCCTGGAGCGCGCCCATCGGCCGGCTCGACGAGGCCACCGCGGCGCGCCGCCCGGTCCTCCGCTGGCAGGAGGACCTCACCGACGGCTCCTAGGTGTCTGCTGAGCGACACCGCGATTGGACGTGATCGTCATTCCGGCGGAGGCCGGAATCCACGGTCCAGCGGCCGGCCGGCGGATCGCCGCGCTCGTGACACGCCGTGACAGTCGGCGAGAACGCTGGTGGGCCGGGGAGGATTCGAACCTCCGAAGGCGTCGCCGGCAGGTTTACAGCCTGCTCCCTTTGTCCGCTCGGGCACCGACCCTGAACGCGTCACGATACTGCGCGCCGCTCGAGGGGCCTCCCGACCGTGAACGCCCGCCGTACGCCCGTCGCGGGATCCACCGGGCGCCGAAACAGGACCGGGGTATCGACGACCTGTAGCGGGGCCGGGCCGGACCGGTGCTGCCGTCGTTGGTACTGTCGTCGCATGACCGCTCACGTCCTCGACATGTCCACCGACGTGCGCACCCGCCTCATCCGGGTGGCGCTGGGGGACGAGCCGGCCGACGCCGTGGTGACGGGCGCCCGCGTCGTGAACGTCTTCACGCGCGAGATCGTGACGGCCGACGTGGTGATGGCCGCCGGGCGGATCGCCGCCGTCGGCGACAGCGGCGGGCAACTCGTCGGGCCCGGCACCGAGATCATCGACGCCGGCGGGCGGTACCTGGCCCCCGGCCTGATCGACCCGCACATGCACCTAGAGAGCTCCAACATCACCGTCACCGAACTGGCCCGGGCAATCGTGCCCCGCGGCGTGCTGTCGGTCTGCGAGGACCCCCACGAGATCGCCAACGTGCTGGGTGTGCCGGGCATCGACCTGCTCACCGACGAGGCCGCCCGGCTGCCGCTGAACCTGTTCCTGCGGGTGCCCGGACGGGTTCCCGCCATGCCGGCGGACCGGGAGACCTCCGGGCACGCCATGGACATCGCCGAGACCGTGGCGATGCTGGACCGGCCCGAGGCGGTCTGCATCGGCGGCGACATCAACCCGGCGCTGCTGCTGGGCGCCGACCGGGGGCAACTGGCGAAGATCGAGGCCACCATCGAGCGCCACAAGACCGTGGGCGGCCAGTTGCCGGGCTTCACCGGCGCCGTCCTGGACGCCACGCTGGTGGCGGGCGTGGAGGACACGCACGTGGCGGAGTCGCCCGGCGAGGTGGTGGAGCAGCTGCGCCGGGGGGCGCGGGTGCTGCTGACGCCGCGCATCGACCGGCTACCCGCCGAGGAGTGGCCCGAGATCGTGGCCGCCACCGAGCGGCTGGGTCTGGACACCCGGCGCCTGGTGCTCTGCACCGACGACATCCACCCCAACATCCTGATGAGCGAGGGGCACCTGGACCAGCGGGTGCGCCTGGCCGTGGAGGCCGGGTTCGACCCGGTGACCGCTGTGCAGATGGCGACCCTCAACGCCGCCGAGTTGATGCGCATCGACCGCCACCTGGGCAGCGTGGCGCCCGGCCGCTTCGCCGACCTGGTGCTGCTGGAGAGCCTGGAGGACTTCGCCCCGTCGACGGTGCTGTACCGGGGCGAGGTGGTCGCCTCCGCCGGCGCCCTGGTGCACGATCCCCCGCCGGCGGACTACCCGGCCTGGTCCACCGGCACGCTTCGGGTCGCCGTCCCCACGCCGGAGGACCTGGCCCTGCACCTCGACGTCCCCGACGGGCCGGTGACGGTCAACGCCGTGGCCTTCGGCGCCCCCAAGACCCGCCACGAGGTTCGCCTCGAGGCGCGCGACGGGGTGATCCACCCCGACGGCTCCGCCGACGTGGCCGGCATCGCCGTCCTGGAGCGCCACCACCGCACCGGCAACATCGGCAAGGGCTTCGTCACCGGGCTGGGCATCCGCGGCGGCGCGGTGGCCTCGACGGTGAACCACGACTCGCACAACGTGGTCGTCATCGGGGACTCGCACGCCTCGATGGCCGCTGCGGCCCGGGCCGTGATCGAGGCGCAGGGCGGCTACGCGGCGGTGGTCGGCACCGAGGTGGCGGCGGTGGTGGCGCTGCCGATCGCCGGCCTGCTGTCACCGGAGCCCCTCGAGGCGGTGGGGGAGCGGCTGGCGGCGGTGGAGCGGGTGCTGATCGAGGAGTTGGGGTGCTCGATCGGCTACCGGCCGGTCTACGCCCTGAACTTCCTCTGCCTGCCCAACATCCCCGACGTGGGGTTCACCGACCGCGGGATCATCGACACCGCCACGATGGAGATCGTCGGACCGCTGGTCGCCGCAGGCGCCTGAGGCGGGACGCCCGCCCGGGCCGAGGTGCGCCCTCGCAGGGCCGAACCGGGGCTACTCCAGTAGTCGTTGCATGACCGTGACGTCGAGCCAGCGGCCGAACTTCCGTCCCACCTCGCGCTCGACGCCGACGAGTTCGAACCCGCACCGTTCGTGCAGCTGCACCGACGCCTCGTTCTCGCCTGCGATGCGGGCGATCATGGAGTGGAAGCCGTGCTCGGCGGCAAGCTCGACGAGCCGTCCCAGGAGGGCCCGGCCGATACCGAGCCGGTGGCTGTCACGGCGCACGAACACCGAACTCTCGACGCTCGTGTTGTAGCCCGGCCGCGTCCGGTAGGGGGAGAGCGAGGCGAACCCCACCACCTCACCGCCGGTGGCGGCCACGATCACCGAGTGCGCACCCGACCGCTCGGCCAGCCACTCCCGCTGCTCGGCCACCGAGCGCGGCCGCAGGTCGAACGTCGTGCGCTCCCGCGTGGCCTCGTGGTTGTAGATGCGGGCGACGGCCTCCGCATCGGCCTGTGTCGCTAGGCGGATCTCCATCGGCGCCGACATTACCGCCGGACGTGGATGGCCCATGACGTGGGCACTCGGGGCCGGATCCTCCCGGGACCGGGGGTTGGGCCACCGCCGGCCGCGTGGCATGATGGCCGCTCGGCTCCCTTAGCTCAGTCGGCAGAGCGTTTCCATGGTAAGGAAAAGGTCGAGAGTTCGATTCTCTCAGGGAGCTCGGGGTCGCCGACCCGGCCATCCAGCGGCGTAGCTCAGTTGGTAAGAGCGCTCGACTCATAATCGAGAGGTCGCCAGTTCGATTCTGGCCGCCGCTACCGCACCCCGCGTGTGCCCGCTCGGGCGCGCCCACCGTGGGGATGACCGGGCGGTCTGGGTATCCTGAGCCGTCCCGCGCCGCCTGGGTCGCATCAGAGGGCAGTAGCTCAACTGGGAGAGCACCGGTCTCCAAAACCGGCGGTTGGGGGTTCGAGTCCCTCCTGCCCTGCCATGGAAATGAACAGACAATTTCGCCGAATGGCCCGCAAGCAGGGGGCCATCGACGAGGAGGGCGCGCCCGTCTCCGAGCGGCGCCGGCAGGCCCCGCCGCGCCGCGAGCGGGCGTCTCCGGCGCAGTTCATGCGCGAGGTGCGTGCCGAACTGCGCAAGGTCTCCTGGCCGACGCGTGCCGAGGTCGTCAACTACTCCATCGTCACCCTCGTCGTCGTGGTGATCCTGACCGCCATCATCGGCGCTCTGGACTACGGCTTCGGCGAGGCGATCCTGAAACTCTTCGAACGATGAACGAGACCATGAACCAATCCACCTCCGAGGCCGACGGCGGCCTCGCCGCCGCGCCCGATCTGCCGGCCGGTGGCGTGGGCCTCGAGGTCGACCTCCCCTCGGGTCCACTGGCCACCGAGGCTCCTGCCGCGCCCGCCGGTGCCGGCGAGGGCGCCTACGACATCGTGAGCGAGGACGATCTCCACGGTGCCGCCGAAGCGGCCGCCGAGGCCGACGCCACCGATGCCGACGCGGTGCCCGTGGCGGACGAGGACCGCCCCTCGCGGCGGCCCGGACGCTGGTACGTGGTGCACACGCAGTCGGGCTACGAGAAGAAGGCCAAGCAGGACCTCGAGGCGCGCGTTCGCAGCCTCGAGGCCGAGGACCTCATCTACGAGGCCCAGATTCCCACCGAGGACGTGGTCGAGTTCAAGGGGGGCAAGAAGGTGGTCGTCCCGAAGAAGGTCTTCCCGGGCTATCTCCTGGTTCGCTGCCGGCTCACCGACAAGGCCTTCCAGGTCATCAAGGAGACCCCCTCGATCACCGGATTCGTCGGCCACGGATCGAGGCCCACCCCGCTGGGGCGCCGTGATGTCGAGACGTTCCTGGAGTCCAAGACCACCGGCGACGAGGCCATCAAGCGTGGCCGCCCCCGGTTGCAGTTCGAGGCGGGCGAGACGGTGCGGGTGCGCGAGGGCCCGTTCGCCGAGTTGTCCGGAGAGATCATCGAGATCAACGCCGAGCAGTTGAAGGTCAAGGTGCTGGTCAACATCTTCGGCCGCGAGACCCCGGTCGAGTTGGAATTCTCCCAGGTCGCCAAACTCTGAGCCGCGCCCGGGAATCGCCGATAGGAGAGCCGATCATGGCCAAGCCAGTCCGAGCAGTCGTCAAGATCAACATCGAGGCCACCAAGGCCACGCCGGCGCCGCCGGTGGGGACCGCCCTGGGGCCACACGGCATCGCCATCATGGATTTCTGCCGCCAGTACAACGACCGCACGTCCGATCAGGTGGGACAGGTCGTCCCCGTCGAGATCACCATCTTCGAGGACGGCTCGTTCAACTTCATCCTGAAGACGCCTCCCACGTCCTTCCTGATCCGCGAGGCCGCCGGTCTGGAGAAGGGTGCCGGCGAGGTGGGGCGCGAGTTCGTCGGCTCGATCACCGATGCGCAGTTGACGGCGATCGCGCAGACGAAGATGCCCGATCTGAACACCACCGACGTGTCGATGGCCAAGCGCCAGATCGCCGGCACCGCCCGCAGCATGGGTGTGCGGGTGGAACGCAGCTAGCGTCTCGGCGCCGCGCTGCCGGCGCCAGGGCAGGACGTCCGCGCCCGGCGGGCAGGACACCGAACACGACACGCCGAACCGATGACCCGGCTTGGGACCGGGACCGAGGGCCGGAGGAGAAGGATGAGCAGGGGAAAGCGCTACAGCGAGGCCGCCCGTCGCTATGACCGGCAGGGTCTGCACGATGCCAACGAGGGGCTCGACCTGGTGAAGGCACTGCCGGCCGCCAAGTTCAACGAGACCGTGGATGTGGCCGTCTGCCTCGGGGTCGACCCCCGCCGCGCCGACCAGATGTTGCGCGGCACCGTGTCCCTGCCGGCGGGTTCCGGCAAGGAGGTGCGGGTGGCCGTCTTCGCCGCCGGCGAGGCCGCCATCGCCGCCCGCGACGCGGGGGCGGACCACGTCGGCGACACCGACCTCGTGGAGGCGATCAGCGGGGGCATGATGGACTTCGACGTGGCCATCGCCAGCCCCGACATGATGCCGATCGTGGGGCGTCTGGGTCGGACGCTCGGCCCCCGCGGGCTCATGCCCAACCCCAAGAGCGGCACCGTCACCCCCGATGTGGGCAAGGCGGTCGCCGATTTCAAGGGAGGCCGCGTGGGCTACCGGACCGACCGCCAGGGCAACGTCCACGTCCCCATCGGCAAGGTGAGCTTCACGACCGAGGCGCTGATGTCGAACCTGCGCTCGGTCATGGAGGAGTTGAACCGGGTGCGTCCCGCGGCGACCAAGGGGCGGTACGTCGAGAAGGTGACGATCAGTTCGTCGATGGGCCCGCCCGTCAAGATCGACCCGGCGACGATCTGACTCCGCACGACCCGCCAAGCCGCTGACCGGGTCCCGGTCGGCGACCGGGCAGTGGAGGTCGCGCGGCGCCCCGCTAGCCTGCGTGGCCGACAACCGAAAGCTCGCTGAAGATCTCCGGTGCTCGAATGAGCTGAAATGGCCGCAGCAGCGCCTGCTGCCGCCCGCCTGACGAGGTGACGCCCGAATGACTCCCCCGGCGCCGCATGGTCTTCTGCGGCGCCGTTTGCCGTTCCGGCAGCGGTCCCATTCCAGAACCGATTCCGGAGACAACCGTGTCCGAGCCATCGAAGCAGAACGATCGACCGCCCCGCCCGGAGAAGGTCGCCGCCGTCGCGGAGATCCGCGAGCGGCTGGCCGCCTCGGAGGGCATCGTGCTGACCGAGTACCGCGGCCTCGACACCGCGGCGATGGCCGGCTTGCGTGCCGCCCTCAAGCCGCTGGGCGGCAGCTACAAGGTCTACAAGAACAGCTTGCTCCGGCTCGCCACCCGCGAGTTGGGGATCGACTGCGATCACCTCCTCGTCGGTCCCACCGCAGTCGCATTCGTGGACCCGCCCGCCGATGGGGGACCCGGGGACACGGCGGGTGTGGCGAGGGCGCTGTTCGAGTTCCAGCGCGCTGATCGACGGCTGGTCATCAAGGGCGGGCTGCTCGGCACCACCACCGTCGGCCCTGAAGCTGTCGAGCACCTCTCGAAGCTCCCGCCCGCCGAGCAGCTGCAGGCACAGCTGGCAGGAGCGCTGGCCGCTCCGATGCAGAAGCTCCGGGGGCTCCTGGCTGCGCCTCTGGAGGAGTTCGCCGGGCTGGCCGCGGCGCCTGCCCGAACCTTCGCCGGACTCGTGCAGGCTCTGGTCTACGAACGCTCGAAGGGCTGACGCCCGGAGTGTCCCTGTCACGGGGCGTCGGGGTCACACCGAACCGAAATCAACAGCACAGGAGAAACCACCATGTCCAAGATCGAAGAAGTTCTCGACACCATCAGCGCCATGACCGTGCTGGAGCTCAGCCAGCTCCTCACGGAGTTCGAGGAGCGCTTCGGCGTCACCGCCGCGGCCCCGGTTGCGGCGATGCCCGCGATGATGCCGGCCGCCGGTGCCGCCCCCGAGGCCGCCGAGGAGGACGAGCAGACCGCGTTCGACGTCGTCCTCGCCGAGGTGGGTGACAAGAAGATCCAGGTCATCAAAGAGGTGAGGGCGCTCACCAACCTCGGGCTGAAGGAAGCCAAGGAGTTGGTCGATTCCGCTCCGAAGCCGGTCCTTCAGGGCGTGCCGCGAGAGGAAGCCGATTCGGCCGCAGAGGCTCTCGAGGCCGCCGGCGCCGTCATCCAGGTCTCCTAGTCGCGGGGTGGTCCCCCGGGCCGCCTCGAATCGCGGGAAATCAGCCGTTCGAGGCCATCGCGAGGTTGCTCGCGGCGGCCTCAGCCACTACAGTGGACGCGCCGTGTCGCCGCCTCCCGCGTAGTCATTCCCGTTTTCTGCTGTCCGGAATCCGGGTTCTCAACCTTTAGGCACCGTCGCGCGTCCCCAGTCGGTCATGAGCTTCTGTAGGAGTGAGATGTGGCATCTCCAGCTGTCGCCCGTCAGCGGTACTCGTTCGGCAATCTCGAGGAGGTCCTCGAGCTTCCCGACCTGATCGCGATCCAGCGTGACTCTTTCGACTGGTTCCTGAAGAAGGGCCTCTCGGAGGTCTTCGCGGACATCAGTCCCATCAAGGACTACTCCGAGAACCTGCTCCTGGAGTTCGAATTCGATCCCACCGACGAATTCCTCCTGATGGATCCGAAGTTCTCCGTCGAGGAGTGCAAGGAAAAGGACATGACCTACAGCGCTCCCGTGTTCGTGCGGGCGCGCTTCCTGAACCGCCACACCGGCGAGATCAAGGAGCAGGTGGTCTTCATGGGGGACTTCCCCAAGATGACCTCCAAGGGCACCTTCATCATCAACGGCACCGAGCGGGTGGTCGTGTCGCAGCTCGTGCGATCGCCGGGCGTCATCTTCCAGCCGGGCGAGCGCTACCGGCTGCGGAACATGTCCAAGCACCAGCTGGTCACGGGGACGATCCATCCCTACCGCGGAGAGTGGATCGAGTTCGATGTCGAACACCGTCCCGGCCGCGACGTGAGCGCGGGTGTGCGGGTGGCCCGCAAGCGGCGTCTCAGCCTGTTCACGTTCCTGCGGGCTCTCGGATTCGGCGACGAGGACCTTTACCCCGGGTTCTTCAGCCGCTTCGTCGAGTACTTCGACTTCCTCGCCCCGCAGTGGGAGAACGAGAAGGGCAACGACATGTCGCGCGACGACGCCCTGATCGAGATCTACAAGCGCGTGCGTCCCGGTGATCAGCCCAGCGCCGAGGCGGCCCGCGCCTATTTCGCCGGCGCCTACTTCGATTCGCGCCGCTATGACCTCTCGAGGGTCGGCCGCTACAAGCTGAACCGCAAGCTCGGCCGGGAGATCGAACGCATCAGGGAGATCTTCGACATCGACCTGGAGGCCCCGAGCCCCGACCAGCCCACGCTGAGCGTTGCCGAACTGCTCGCCACCGCGACGTACCTGCTGCACCTCGTGCGCTACGAGCAGGGCTACCGGCTCGACGACCAGGATCACTTCGCCAACCGCCGGATCCGCTCGGTGGGTGAGCTCATCCAGAACCAGGTCCGGATCGGTCTGTCGCGCATGGAGCGCGTGGTGCGGGAGCGCATGACCACCCAGGACATGGAGGCCATCACCCCCGAGACGCTGATCAACATCCGCCCGGTCGTGGCGGCCATCAAGGAGTTCTTCGGGACGAGCCAGCTCAGCCAGTTCATGGATCAGGTGAACCCGCTGTCGGGCCTGACCCACCGCCGCCGCCTGTCGGCGCTGGGCCCGGGCGGCCTCTCGCGCGAGCGGGCCGGCTTCGAGGTGCGCGACGTGCACTTCAGTCACTACGGCCGGATGTGCCCCATCGAGACCCCGGAAGGGCCCAACATCGGCTTGATCGGCGCCCTCTCCACCTACGGCCGGATCAACGAGCACGGCTTCATCGAGACGCCGTACCGGGTCGTGCGCGACAGCCAGGTGACCAACGAGGTGGAGTACCTCACCGCCGACGAGGAGGAGGAGTACGTGGTGGCGCAGGCGAACGCGCCGCTCAACCCCGACGGGACGTTCCGCAACCCTCGTGTCCTGGCACGGCGCTCCCCGCAGGCGGCCTCGCTGCAGGACCTGAAGTTGCAGCTGGAGGAGGAGCACTTCTTCGGTGCCACCACCGAGATCGTCTTCGCTCCCCCGAGCGACATCGAGCGGATGGACGTGTCGCCGAAGCAGATCGTCTCGGTGGCGACCGCGCTCATCCCGTTCGTGGAGCACGACGACGCCAACCGGGCGCTCATGGGAGCCAACATGCAGCGCCAGGCGGTGCCGCTCCAGCGCGCGGAGGCGCCGTACATCGGAACCGGAATCGAGGGGCGGGCGGCGCGCGACGCCGCGGACGTGATCCTGGCCCTCGATGACGGCGAGGTCTTCGAACTCGACGGTCGCGGCATCACGATGCACTACGACAAGCTGGGCCGCGTCGTGCACCCGCTGGCGCGGTTCGCCCGCTCCAACCAGGACACCTGCATCCGCCAGAACGCCCTGGTCCGGGCAGGCCAGCGGGTTGTCGAGGGGCAGTTGCTGGCGGACGGGCCGTCGTCGGACCACGGCGAGTTGGCGTTGGGCAAGAACGTCCTCGTGGCCTACATGTCCTGGGAGGGTTACAACTTCGAGGACGCCATCATCGTCAGCGAGCGGTTGGTGCGTGACGACGTGTTGACCTCGATCCACATCCACGAGCACGAGATCGACGCCCGCGAGACCAAGCTCGGCGCCGAGGAGATCACCAGGGACATCCCGAACCTCTCCGACGAGGTGCTCGCCGACCTCGACGACGAGGGCCTCGTACGCGTGGGCGCCGAGGTGGGCCCGGGCGACATCCTCGTCGGCAAGGTCACGCCGAAGGGCGAGACGGAGCTGACCCCGGAGGAGCGCCTGCTACGGGCCATCTTCGGCGAGAAGGCCCGCGAGGTTCGCGACACGTCGCTGAAGGTCCCCCACGGCGATGCCGGCAAGGTGATCGACGTCAAGGTCTTCCGCCGCGACGACGACCACGAGCTCCCACCGGGTGTCAACGAGTTGGTCCGTGTCTACGTGGCCCAGAAGCGCAAGATCAGCGTGGGCGACAAGCTGGCGGGCCGTCACGGCAACAAGGGCGTGATCGCCAAGATCCTGCCCGTCGAGGACATGCCGTTCATGGCGGACGGAACGCCGGTGGACATCATCCTGAACCCGCTGGGAGTGCCGTCGCGGATGAACGTCGGGCAGGTGCTCGAGGCTCACCTCGGCTACGCGGCGCGCTGGGGATGGCAACTGAACGGCGAGGCGGTCGGCGATGAGCCGGTCCGGGGCACCGAACGCAAGACCCGGCCCAACACGCCACCGTCGATCTTCATCGAGACGCCCGTCTTCGACGGCGCACGCTGGGACGACACGCCGTCGATCGGCCCCACCGGCGACAAGCCGTCCATCCGCAGCCTGCTGGAGGGCATGCGCCCGGAGACGCCCGAGGGCGATCGTCTCGTCGGGGGCGACGGCAAGGCGGTTCTGTACAACGGCCGGACCGGGGAGTCCTTCGACCAGCGGGTCACCGTCGGTTACGCCTACATCCTCAAACTGGCGCACCTCGTCGACGACAAGATCCACGCTCGCTCGACGGGTCCCTACTCCATGATCACCCAGCAGCCTCTCGGCGGGAAGGCCCAGTTCGGCGGCCAGCGCTTCGGTGAGATGGAGGTCTGGGCGCTGGAGGCCTACGGCGCCGCCTACTGCCTCCAGGAGTTGCTGACGGTCAAGTCCGACGACGTCCTGGGCCGGGTGAAGGTCTACGAGGCCATCGTGAAGGGCACGAACATGCCCGACCCGGGCATTCCCGAGAGCTTCAAGGTGCTCATCAAGGAGATGCAGGCCCTGTGCATGGAGGTCGAGGTCTACTCGAGTGCCGGCGAGGAGATCGAGATCAAGGAGATCGACGAGGACATCTACTGGACCACCGAGGAACTGGGCATCGACATCTCGCGCCCGGAGCGGGGGTCCGACGAGGAGGATGCCCGCCGCGAGGCCGAGCGCAGAGCGCGCGAACTCGACGGTGATCGCCCGGTGTACGCCGGCAGGAGGGAGATGTAGGGATGGAACAGAACCGACGCAGCACCTCCAGCGCCCTGGACGTCAACGAGTTCGGTCGCCTTCGCATCGGCCTGGCCACGGCGGACTCGATCCGCACGTGGTCCAACGGCGAGGTGAAGAAGCCGGAGACCATCAACTACCGCACCCTGAAGCCCGAGAAGGACGGGCTCTTCTGCGAGAAGATCTTCGGTCCCCAGAAGGACTGGGAGTGCACCTGCGGGAAGTACAAGCGCATCCGCTTCAGGGGGATCATCTGCGAACGCTGCGGCGTCGAGGTGACCCGTGCCAAGGTGCGCCGCGAGCGCATGGGGCACATCGAGTTGGCGGCGCCGGTGGTGCACATCTGGTACCTGCGCGGCACCCGCTCGTGGCTGGCGTACCTCCTCACCGGGACCGAGCCCCGTGAGGAAGTGAAGGCCAAGCAACTGGAGAAGGTGGTCTATTTCGCCGCCCATCTGGTCGTTCGGGTCGATACCGAGCGTCGCCACAGCGATCTGCCCGAACTCGAGCGGGACATGCACGAGGAGTTGCGGATCGTCAACACCGAGTTCGAGGAGCGACGGGCCGAACTCCAGCTGGCGCTGGAGCAGGAGATCGAGGAGTTGGAGGAGGGCGACGGTACCGGCGCCGACATCCGCAACCGGCGGGCCGCAACCGAGCGCGAGCTCGAGGAGCTCGAGGAGAGGCGGATGGAGGAGCTCGAGCGGATCGAGAACGCCTTCGACGTCTTCAAGACCCTCCACCCCCGGCAGATCATCGAGGACGAGGAGCTCTGGAGCGAGCTCGCGTACCGCTACCAGGACTACTTCGAGGGTGGCATGGGCGCCGACGCCATCGCCCGGCTCATCGACGAGTCCGACTTCGACGCCCAGGAAGAGGAACTGCGCCACATGGTGTCCCCTCCCGAGGACGCCAAACCGCTCTCGGTGCAGCGTAAGCACAAGGCGATCCGGCGCCTGCGGATCGTGAGCGCCTTCAACACCCGCGACGAGCACGGGAGGCGGATCAACGACCCCCGGGCGATGATCCTGGACGTCGTCCCCGTCATCCCGCCCGACCTGCGGCCGATGGTGCAGCTGGACGGCGGCCGGTTCGCCACGTCGGACCTCAACGACCTCTACCGGCGCGTCATCAACAGGAACAACCGCCTGAAGCGCCTGCTGGACCTGGGTGCGCCCGAGATCATCGTCAACAACGAGCGGCGGATGCTCCAGGAGGCCGTGGACGCCCTGTTCGACAACGGCCGGAGGGGTCGACCCGTCACCGGGCCCGGCAATCGCCCGCTGAAGTCCCTGTCCGACATGTTGAAGGGCAAGCAGGGGAGGTTCCGCCAGAACCTTCTCGGCAAGCGTGTGGACTACTCGGGGCGTTCGGTGATCGTCGTCGGCCCCACCCTGAAGTTCCACCAGTGCGGCCTGCCGCGCCTGATGGCACTCGAGTTGTTCAAGCCGTTCGTCATGAAGAACCTGGTCGAGGGCGAGCTGGCCCCCAACATCAAGTCCGCCAAGCGGATGGTGGAGCGCCGCCGCCCGGCGGTCTGGAAGGTCCTCGAAGAGGTCATCCGCGAGCATCCCGTGCTGTTGAACCGGGCGCCCACCCTGCACCGTCTCGGCATCCAGGCGTTCGAGGCCGTCCTGGTCGGGGGCAAGGCGATCCAGATCCACCCGCTGGTGTGCGCGGCCTTCAACGCCGACTTCGACGGCGACCAGATGGCCGTCCATCTCCCGCTGTCGGCGGAGGCGCAGGCCGAGGCCCGGGTGCTCATGCTGTCGGCGAACAACGTGCTGTCACCGGCTCACGGGGCGCCCCTCGTGACGCCCACCCAGGACATGATCGTCGGCACGTATTACCTCACCCTCATGAGGTCCGAGGCGCGTGGCGCGGGTCGGATCTTCCGCAATCTCGACGAGGTCATGTTCGCCCATGAGTCGGGCCAGGTGGAGTTGCACGCCCCGGTGCAGTACCGCATCCCCGAACTGCGCCGCGAGGCCGCCGGGACGAACGGCAACGGCTCGACGGTCACCTACGAGCCGACGACCGTCGGGCGGATCCTGCTGAACGAGCAGTTGCCCGACGACTTCGGTTTCATGAACGAGGAGTTGAAGAGGCCGGCCGTCGGGCGCCTCGTGGAACAACTCGCCCGCAACTATCCCAAGGCGGTCGTGGCGCGAAGCCTCGACGACCTGAAGGATCTGTGCTTCCGCTCCGCGACGCAGTCCGGGCTCACGATCTCGCTCGATGACATCAAGGTTCCCGAGGACAAGCCGCAGATCCTCGACCGCCGCGAGCGGCAGGCACAGACGACCGAGCGCGAATTCCGCCGCGGGATCATCTCCGACGGCGAGCGTCGCCAGAAGGAGATCGAGACCTGGCTCGAGGCGACCCAGGAGGTGCAGGACTCCATGGTCGACGCACTGCGCCAGGAGGCTCTCAACCCCGTCAACATGATGGTCGACTCCGGCGCCCGCGGGAACATGATGCAGCTCCGCCAGATCGCCGGGATGCGCGGTGTGGTCGCCAACCCCCGCGGCGACATGATCTCGCGCCCGATCAAGTCGAACTTCCGCGAGGGGCTCTCGGTGCTGGAGTACTTCATCTCCACGCCCGGCGCCCGCAAGGGCCTCGTGGACACGGCGCTGCGGACCGCCGACTCCGGCTACCTCACGAGGCGCCTCGTGGACGTCGCCCAGGAGCTCATCATCAACGACGAGGACCCGTTCGAGAACAACGAACCGGTACCGGGCATCCACGTCGACCTGCGCTCGGGCGACCGGCCGCTGGCGGTTCGGTTGCTGGGCCGCGTGCTCGCCGACGACGTCGCGCTCACCGACGGGACCACCATTCCGGCCGGCGAGATGGTCACGCGCCGGCTCATGGAGAGCCTGGCCGGCGACTCGACCCTCGAGCAGGTGCGCGTCCTGTCGCCCCTGACGGACAACTCCCTGCAGGGGATCTCGGCCAAGTCCTACGGCATGTCCCTCGCCACCGGTGCCCTGATCGAGACCGGCGAGGCGGTCGGCGTGATCGCCGCCCAGTCCATCGGTGAACCGGGTACCCAGTTGACGATGCGGACCTTCCACACGGGTGGCGCCATGGAGCTGGGCCGGTCGGTGAGTGACATCGCCCGCGGCCTCCCGCGCGTGGTGGAGTTGTTCGAGGCGCGGACCCCGAAGGGCAAGGCGACGCTGGCGCGCAGCTCGGGCACCCTGCGGGTCGACGAGCCGGACGGGCAGCAGCAGCGCCTACGCGTCGTCAGCGCCGACGGGACAGAGGAGAAGCACGTGACCGTGGCCGGGGCGAAGCTGGAGTTCAGCGACGGCGACGACGTCGAGGCGGGCGAGGTGCTCGTCCACGGCAACGTGGACCCGAAGGAGCTCCTCGAGATCAAGGGCCTGCGCGCCGTGCAGCAGTACCTCGTGGACGAGGTGCAGGCCGTCTACCGCGAGCAGGGTGTGTCGATCCACGACAAGCACATCGAGTTGATCGTGCGGCAGATGACCCGCAGGGTGCTCGTCCAGGAATCCGGCGACTCGGACTTCCTCCCCGGCGAGCGGGTGGACGCCCGCCGCTACCGTGACGCCAACCGGCAGCTCATCACCGAGGAGCGGCGTCCGGCGCAGGGGCGTCCGGAGTTGATGGGTATCACGAAGGCGTCCCTGGCGACGGATTCCTGGCTCTCTGCCGCCTCCTTCCAGACGACGACGCAGGTGCTCACCGAGTCCGCGATCGAGTCGCGCAGCGACGACCTGAGCGGGCTCAAGGAGAACATCATGATCGGCAAGCTCATCCCTGCCGGCACGGGCATCTCGAAGTACCGCAACGTTCGCCCCCACGCACCCGAGTACGTGCCCATGGAGGTCTACTCCGAGGACTACGACGAGTTCGCCGAGGGCTACGCGGATGTTTTCGGCGTCCTCCCCGAGACGGCCGAGCCGCTCTCCGAGGCCGAGCCGGGCGAGCTCACCGCCGGCAGCGGAGGGTTGTGAACATCGCCGCCCGTCCGTAGTCTGAACCGTCGGCTTCGGCCTGTCCCCGGACGCGCTCGCCGCGAAAATACGCTGCTGAAGGTACGTGGTTGAGACAGGACGGCCCACATCGCGTGGACCGATGCCCCGCATCACCTGGTGACCTCTCCGGAGGCGGCGCGGTGAACGTCGACCGGCGGCGCACCCGTAGCCAACACAAGATCGGCGCCCCGCCGAAGGACTCAGGAGCCTGAGAGCACCGTGCCCACCATCCAGCAACTCGTTCGCAAGGGACGAGGGACGAAGTCCCGCAAGGACAACACGCCTGCTCTGAAGGGCGCGCCCCAGCGACGGGGAGTGTGCACTCGGGTGTACACCACCACACCGAAGAAGCCGAACTCGGCGCTGCGCAAGGTCGCCCGTGTGCGTCTCACGAGCGGGATCGAGGTCACGGCCTACATCCCCGGTGAGGGCCACAACCTGCAGGAGCACTCGATCGTGCTGGTGCGTGGCGGCAGGGTGAAGGACATCCCGGGCGTGCGCTACAAGGTCATCCGTGGCGCGCTGGATTCCAGCGGTGTCGACGAACGGCGCCAGGCTCGCAGCCGCTACGGCGCCAAGAAGGACTGAGCGCATGCCCCGTCGAGGTCCCCCCCAGCGCCGCGATCTTTCGCCCGACCCGGTCTACGACTCGGTTCTCGTCACGCAGTTCGTCAACAAGGTGCTCCAGCGCGGCAAGCGCTCCCTGGCCGAGCGCATCGTGTACGACGCTCTGGACACCATCGGTGAGCGCACCGGGGCCGAGCCGGCCACCGTTCTCAAGCGCGCCGTCGAGAACGTGAAGCCCCAGCTCGAGGTCCGCAGCCGCCGCGTCGGCGGGGCCACCTACCAGGTTCCTGTCGATGTGCGGCCGCGCCGGCAGACCACGCTCGCCATCCGCTGGATCGTGGGTTATTCCCGGGACCGCCGTGAGCGCACCATGTCGGCTCGCCTCGCCGGTGAGTTGCTCGACGCGTCCAACAACACCGGGTTGTCGATCAAGCGCAAAGAGGACCTGCACAAGATGGCGGAGTCCAACAAGGCCTTCGCCCACTATCGCTGGTAGTGGGAGCCCGATTCGCCATGGTCCTCTAGCAGTGAACTCATTGGAGCGTCACCGCGCCTGACTAGCTTCCGACCGGTTCGGTGACGTGGTCACCACCGGTCATCGGGGCCCGATCCCGCCGGCCCCGAGTCCCGACCGGAGCCCCGCCCCGACCCCTTCAGCGGAGAGCACCATCATGTCTCCACAATCCCTCGAACAGACCCGCAACATCGGGATCATGGCCCACATCGACGCGGGCAAGACCACGACAACCGAGCGCTTCCTGTACTACGCCGGTGTCAACTACAAGCTCGGCGAGGTGCACGACGGCGCTGCGACGATGGATTGGATGGCCCAGGAGCAGGAACGGGGCATCACGATCACCGCGGCCGCGACGCACTGCATCTGGCGCGACAGCCGCATCAACATCATCGACACACCCGGACACGTGGATTTCACGATGGAGGTGGAGCGGTCGCTGCGCGTGCTCGACGGCGCTGTGGCGGTGTTCGACGGCGTCGCGGGTGTCGAACCGCAGACCGAGACCGTCTGGCGCCAGGCGGACCGCTACGGCGTGCCCCGCATCTGCTTCGTGAACAAGCTCGACCGCACGGGCGCCGACTTCTTCTTCTGCGTCGACAGCATCGCCGAGCGGCTGGATTGCACCCCGCTCGTGCTCCAGGTGCCGATCGGGGCGGAGTCGGATTTCTCCGGTGTCGTGGATCTTCTGACCATGCGGGGGCTCGTGTGGAACACCGCCGATCTCGGCACAACCTGGACGGAGGTCGACGTGCCCGATGACCTGCGCGAGCTGGCCGAGTCGAAGCGGTCCGAGATCATCGATCAGGTCAGCACCATCGACGACGGGATCCTGGAGAAGTACGTCGCCGAGGAGGAGATCACCGCCGCCGACCTGCGCCCGGTGATCCGCCGCGGCACCCTGTCGGGGCAGTTCGTCCCGGTGCTGTGCGGCTCGGCGTTCAAGAACAAGGGCGTGCAGCCGCTGCTCGACGCCGTCGTCGACTACCTGCCGTCACCTCTCGACCTGCCGCCGGTGAGCGGTACCGAGCCGCGCTCGGGCGAGGACATCGAGCGCAGCACCGATCCCGACGAGCCGTTCGCCGCGCTCGCCTTCAAGATCATGTCGGATCCACACGTGGGTCGCCTCACCTACTTCCGTGTCTACAGCGGGTCGCTGCCCAAGGGCGGGCAGATCCTGAACACTCGCACGGGCCGCACCGAGCGCGTCTCGCGGCTGCTCGAGATGCACGCCAACGACCGCCTCGACCGCGACGAGGTGAGTGCCGGCGGCATCGTGGCGGGGGTCGGCTTCAAGAACACCCGCACCGGTGACACGCTCTGCGACAAGAAGCACCCGATCCTGCTGGAGCAGTTGGACTTCCCCGAGTCGGTGATCGACGTGGCCGTGGAGCCCCGGTCGAAGGCCGACCAGGATCGGCTCTCGAAGGCTCTTCACGCCCTGTCCGAGGAGGACCCCACGTTCCGGGTCCGGACCGACACCGACACCGGCCAGACCATCATCGCCGGGATGGGCGAGCTGCACCTCGAGGTGATCGTCGATCGAATGTTGCGTGAGTTCAAGGTCGACGCATCGGTCGGCCGCCCCCAGGTGGCGTACCGCGAGACACTCACCGCTCCGGTGATCGAGCACACCTACGTCCATCGCAAGCAGACCGGCGGTCTCGGCCAGTTCGCCGTGATCTCCGCGTCGATCGAACCGTTGGGATCCGGCGAGGAATTCGAATTCGTCAACGAGGTCACCGGCGGGGCGATCCCCCGGGAGTACATCCCGGCCGTGGAGGCGGGTGTGCGGGAGGCCCTGACGTCGGGGGTGCTCGCCGGCTTTGCAACCGTCGGGATCCGGGTGACCCTCAACGACGGGCGTCACCACGACGTCGACTCGTCGGAGATGGCCTTCAAGATCGCCGCGGTGGCGTGGTTCCGGGAGGCCGCCCTCAAGGCCTCTCCCGTGTTGCTCGAGCCCGTCATGGCGACCGAGGTCGTCGTCCCCGAGCGATTCGTGGGCGACGTCGTCGGTGACGTCAACAGCCGCCGCGGGCGGGTGCTGGGCACCGAGCAGCGCGGGGCCAATCAGGTTGTCAACGCCACGGTGCCGCTTGCGGAGATGTTCGGATACGCTACCGACCTGCGTTCGCGCACTCAGGGTCGGGCTACTTACACCATGCAGTTCGACTCCTACCAGCCGGTGCCGGTGTCCGTACAAGAAGAGATCGTCTCCCGCGTGCGCGGCGTCTGAGCCAACCGGACGCCGAGGCCGCGGCGGCCGCGCACGCAACACGAACCGAGTACGACGAGCCGGACGAACCCGGCCACGAACCGACGAGAATCGCAACCGAAACGGAGTAGCAGGAGCAAGAACATGGCCAAGGAAGTCTTCCAACGTTCGAAGCCGCACATCAACGTGGGAACCATGGGACATATCGACCATGGCAAGACGACGTTGACCGCCGCGATCACGCGAGTCCTTTCGAATCGCGACCCGGACTCCACGCAGTTCACCGACTTCGACTCCATCGACAAGGCTCCGGAGGAGCGCGAGCGGGGAATCACCATCAACGTGGCTCACGTCGAGTACGAGACGCCCAACCGCCACTACGCCCATGTCGACATGCCCGGTCACGCCGACTACATCAAGAACATGATCACCGGTGCCGCCCAGGTGGACGGCGCCATCCTGGTCGTGTCGGCCGCCGACGGCCCGATGCCGCAAACCCGCGAGCACGTGCTGCTGGCCCGGCAGGTGGGTGTCCCGCGCATCCTGGTGGCCCTGAACAAGGTCGACGCCGTCGATGACCCCGAACTCCTCGAACTCGTCGAGTTGGAGGTCCGCGAGTTGCTCGACGAGTACGGGTTCCCCGGCGACGACACGCCGGTCATGCCGGTCTCGGCGCTCAAGGCACTGGAAGGCGACACCGAGGCGGGCGATCAGGTCGTGGCCCTCATGGAGGCGGTGGACTCGTACGTGCCCGAGCCGGTGCGCGACGTGGACAAGCCCTTCCTGCTGCCCATCGAGGACGTGTTCTCCATCACGGGCCGTGGGACGGTGGTCACCGGCCGCGTGGAGCAGGGAATCGTCAACACCGGCGACAACGTCGAGATCGTGGGCATCAAGGAGACCCGCAAGACGGTGTGCACCGGGGTGGAGATGTTCCGCAAGATCCTCGACGAGGGTCGTGCCGGCGACAACATCGGCGCGCTCCTCCGCGGCGTCGGCAAGGAAGAGGTGCAGCGGGGCCAGGTGCTGGCGGCACCGGGCTCGATCACGCCCCACACCCACTTCGAGGCCGAGGTCTACGTGCTGACAAAGGCCGAGGGCGGGCGCCACAAGCCGTTCTTCGACGGCTACCGGCCACAGTTCTACTTCCGGACCACCGACGTGACCGGCTCGATCGCCCTGCCCGAGGGCATCGAGATGTGCATGCCCGGTGACAACACGCAGATGACCGTCGAGTTGATCGCCCCGATCGCCATGGACGAGGGGCTGCGCTTCGCCATCCGCGAGGGCGGCCGCACCGTCGGCGCCGGCGCCGTCACCAAGATCCTGAAGTAGTCCGCCGTGGCCACGGGACAGAAGATCCGCATCCGCCTGAAGGCGTACGACCACGAGGTCGTGGATCAGTCGGCGCGCAAGATCGTGCAGACCGTGAAGCGCACGCAGGCCGATGTGCGGGGTCCCGTGCCGCTGCCGACCGAGCGACACCGTGTCACGGTGATCCGCTCACCCCACAAGGACAAGGACAGCCGCGAGCACTTCGAGATGCGCATTCACAAGCGGCTGCTGGACATCGTGAACTCCTCGGCCAAGACGGTGGACTCGCTGCAACGCATCGACCTGCCGGCCGGGGTGGACATCGAGATCAAAATCCTCTGAACCGGCTCGCCTCGCCGGGATCGAGGCGGGGCGGTCGCGGCTCGTCCCCCGGGCTCACCACGGTTCCGGGGCGCGCCCGGAGAACCGTCCGGGCCACACCCAGCGCCACCCCGCACGCCGTCGCTCCGAACCAGAAGGCGGCCGGGATGCCCCCGAACCACTGCGCCACACCGCCGGCCAGGAACCCGCCGGCGCCGAAGGCCAGGTCGAACGACATGCTGAACGTGCCGACGGCTTGGCCGCGCTCCGCGGGCGGAGCCGTCTCGACGACGAGGGTGAGCAGGGCCGGGAAGATGAAGGCGTGCCCGCAGGCCATGACGATGGTGCCGAGGTAGGCGCCGGCAGGGGCCTGCCAGGTCGCCAGCACGGCGAGTCCCACCGCGGAGACGCTGAGGGCGATGCTGGTGGTGGTGCGGGCGCCCATCCGGTCGTGCAGGCGAGCCGTGAGCACGCGCAACGTGAAGGCGCCCGCGGCCCACAGTATGAACATGTCGCCGGCGCGGGCGATGCCCACCTCCGTGGCCCAGAGGGCCGCGAACGTCATGAAGCTGGCGAACCCCATCAGCCCGATGACCAGCACGAGGCCGGGGGCACGCGCCGCCGGGTGCAGCAGCGGCTTCGGCCAGAAACGCCCGCCGGAGGTCTGGGCCTGACGATTCCGCGGCACGCGCAGCGACAGCACGCCGGCGACGGCGCAGAGGCCCGTGCCGACCAGCCAGACCACGTCGAACGAGTAACGCTTGATGAGCCATTCGGCGAGCACGGGGCCGAGGGCCACCGCCACGTACGCCACGGCGGAGAAGTAGGACGTGGCCTCGCCGCGGCGGTCGTCCGGCGCCAGGTCCTGCATGGCCGCCGTCGCCCCCACGAAGAAGGCGGCGTCGGCGAGGCCGGTGAGCAGGCGGAATCCCAGGACGGCACCGACGCTGTGGGCCGCCAGGAGCCCCAGGATGCTCACCGACGCGGTGGCGGAGCCGAAGACGAGGATCCAGCGGCGGCCCTTGCGGTCCGTCAGGGTCCCGGCCGGTAGCCGCAGCAGGGCCGCGGCGAGGCCGGCCATGCCGATGGCGGCGCCCACGCCGGAGTTCGTTCCTCCCAGCTCCGTGCGGACGAACCGGGGGATCGCCTCGAGCATCATGCCCGTGCCGAGGAAGTACCAGAGGCACGCCATCAGCAGGGCGGCGAACATGGGGGTGATGAGCCGCCCGGGTGTTCGGCGCTGCGTCACCCGGTGAGTATGGCGTGTACTTCCCCCGGTCCATGGACGCCGATGACCAGCGTGCTCTCGATGTCGGCCGAGCGGGACGGCCCGGTGACCGCAACCAGCTGGCTGGGAGGGTCCTCGACGGCTCGCAGGTAGTCGCCGAGGGTGTCGACGACGGTGGCGGCGTCGATCACGAAGATGCAGGCCGGTGGCAGCAGGCTGGCGGCACGCCCACCATTGCCGTCGGAGCGCAGGAGCACCGTGCCGGTCTGCGCCGCCGCGGCTGCGGCCCGCACCACGCCGACGCCGGCGCCGGCGGCGGCCTGCGGCCCGCAGGCGGGCCAGATGAGATCGGCGGCCACGTCCATGCCCTCGACGGCGAGGACGGGTCCGTCGCGGTCGGCGGCGTAGGCGGCCACCGCGCCGCTGAGATCGCCGCCGGGGACCCGCTCGGCGGTGCCGCCCAGGGCCTGCCACGCCTCGATGAAGCCGTCCGGGCCGCCGCGGGGTCGAACGAAGCGTGGCCTCGGTGCCGCCGCCGCGGCCGTCCCGGGACCGTCGCCGGCACCGGCACGCAGCCGTCCCAGGAACTCGTCCCTCGGCGTCCCGGAGCTCACGGCAACTCCCGGCCGCGCCGCCAGGCGCCCAGCCAGCCGACGTCGGGCAGCCACCGCAGCCTGCGCAGGACCGGCAGGCCCATCCGGGCGACCAGCACCATCGTCCGGAAGATCCAACGCCTCGACCACGCCTGCGACCAGAGCCAGAAGCCCACCCGCCGCAGCCGCGAGGCGTCACCGCGGGCGTCCCGGTGGCGGAGTTGCAGGAGCAGGTCGTGCAGGGGGATGCGCACGGGGCAGATCTCGGTGCAGGCGCCGCACAGCGAGGACGCCTCGGGCAGTTCCCGGGCCGCCTCCGAGTCGGGCTGCAGGATCGGCGTCAGCACCGCGCCGATGGGCCCGCTGTAGACCGTGTCGTAGGCGTGGCCGCCCACCTGGCGGTAGACCGGGCACACGTTCAAGCAGGCGCCGCAGCGGATGCAGTGCAGCGCCGGGGAGAATTTCGTGCCCACGGCCGCACTGCGCCCGCCGTCCAGCACGACGACGTGCAACTCCTCCGGCCCGTCGGCCTCGCCGGGCCGGCGCGGACCGGTGATGATGTTCGTGTAGGTGGTCAGGGCCTGCCCGGTCGCCGACCGCGCCAGCAGGTTGAGCATCACGTCGAGCTGGCTGAAGTCGGCGACGATGCGCTCGAGCCCCATCAGGCCGATGTGGGTGGGCGGCAGGCTCGAGCACATGCGCCCGTTGCCCTCGTTCTCGACGAGGCAGACCGAACCCGTCGACGCCACGGCGAAGTTCACGCCCGTGATGCCCACCCCGGCGTCCAGGAACGCCTGGCGGAGCCGGCGCCGGGCGTAGGCGGCCTCGTCGTCGATCTCGGGGCTCACCGGCGCGCCCGCATCGGCGCTGAGCAGGTCGGCGACCTGGAAGCGGTCCTTGTGCATCGCCGGCGCGATGATGTGCGACGGCGGCTCGCCCGCCAGTTGCTGGATGAACTCCCCGAGGTCGGTCTCCACCACGTCCGCACCGGCCTGCTCCAGGACGGCGTTCAGGTGGATCTCCTCGGAGACCATGGACTTTCCCTTGGCGATGACCGTGGCGCCGCGGCGCGCCACGATGCCCGCCACGATGGCGGTCGCCTCGGCGGCGTCGGTCGCCCAGTGCACATGCCCGCCCAGGGCGGTGAACCTGTCCGACCATTGCTCCAGCAATTCCGGCAGGCGATCCAGGGCCGCCGCGCGGATGGCCGACGCGGCGTCGCGCAACCCGTCCGCGTTGGCAAGCTCCGAGATGGCCTGGTGCCGGCGCTGCACCATGAGACCGGTGCCGTGGGCGATCGCCGCTCGCATGCGATCGTCCGCCAGGGCGCGGTCGGCGCGGCGGGCGAAGGTCACCGGGGTGGCGGTCGGGGCGTTCACGGCCGGCACGCCCCGTCCGGTCGATGGAGGCCCCGTACGGGTGCGGTCACGTCCCCGGGTCCAGCAGCGTGGCGACGTGGTCGAAGCGCAGCTCCAGGCCGCGCCGGCGTGCCCTGCCCTGCAGGTGCAGCAGGCACGAGAGGTCGCAACTCGTGACCTGCGCGCAGCCTGTGGCGGTGAAGTTGTCGAGCTTCTCGTCGGCCATGGCCACGGACACCGCCGGCATCTTGACCGAGAACGATCCGCCGAACCCGCAGCAGCTTTCGGACCCGTCGGCGCTCACGGGTGTGCGCCCGCTGCCCGTCAGGGCCGCCCGGACCGTCGCGCCCGCGCCGAGTTCACGTAGCGCATGGCAGGAGTCGTGCACGACGGCGGGTCCGCCGGTGTCCCCCGCCGGCCGGCCGCCCTGCGCGTCCTCGGCGCCGGGGCCGGAGCCGGAGGGCTCGGCGTGCGCCAGGAATGCCGTCAACTCGGTTGTGCGAGCAGCGACTCGGCGGGCGGCGCCCGCCTCGGGGGTGCCGTCGAACAGCCGCGGCCAGTAGTGCGAGATCATCGTGGCGCACGACCCCGAGGCCACCACGCAGGGCCCGTCGCCGTCGCCGAGGGCGCGCAGCGTGCGCCGGGCCACCCTCCGGGCCTCATCCGCGTAGCCGGCGTTGTAGGCGGGCTGCCCGCAGCAGGTGGCTCCGCGCACGGGTTGCGGATCGTGCCCCGCGGCACGCAACACACGCCGGGCCGCCGCTGCGATGTCGGGTCGCAGCATCTCCACCAGGCAACTCGCAAGGAACCGCACTCCCACGCCGGGCACCCTAGCGGGCGCCGATCATCCCGGACCGTCCCCGCTCCGGCGGGTTCAGCGCGCAATGCGACCGTCGGCGGGCGGGATCCGATGGGGCTGTACGCTTCGGTGCCTATGGCGGAGCATTCCATGGACGAGCGTCTTGCCGAACTCGCCAAGCGCAAGGAGCAGGCGATCCACGCAGGCTCCGAGCGGGCCGTCGAGCGGCAGCACGCGAAGGGCAAGCTGCTGGCCCGCGAGCGCATCGAGTACCTGCTGGACCCCGGATCGTTCCACGAACTCGACATGCTCGCCCGGCACAGGGCCACGGAGAGCGGTCTCACCGATCGTCCCTACACCGACGGCGTCGTCACCGGGTGGGGCACGGTGGACGGCCGCAAGGTGTTCGTCTTCGCGCAGGACTTCACCGTGTTCGGCGGTGCCCTCGGCGAGGTGTTCGCCGCCAAGATCCACAAGGTGATGGACATGGCCGTCACCACGGGGGTGCCCGTGATCGGCCTCAACGACGGCGCGGGCGCGCGCATCCAGGAGGGGGTCGTGAGTCTCGACTCCTACGGGGGCATCTTCTCCCGCAACGTGCGGGCCTCCGGCGTCGTGCCGCAGATCTCGGTCGTGCTGGGCCCCTGTGCGGGCGGGGCCGTCTACAGCCCGGCGATCACGGACTTCATCTTCATGGTGCGGGAGAGATCGCACATGTTCATCACCGGTCCGGACGTGGTGCGCACCGTGACCGGCGAGGAGGTCACCCTCGAGGACCTCGGCGGTGCCCGCAGCCATGCAACGAAGTCGGGCGTTGCCACGTTCGTGCGGGACACCGAGCACGACACCCTCGACGCCGTCAAGGAACTTCTCAGCTTCCTCCCGTCGAACTATCTCGAACACCCCCCGCACTACGAACCGCTCGACTCGCCGGACCGGCAGTGCCCGGAGCTGCGCGACATCCTGCCCGACAGCTCCAACCAGCCCTACGACATGAAGGACGTGGTCGCCTCGCTTCTCGACGACGGCGAGTACCTGGAGTACTTCCCGAATTGGGCGCAGAGCATCACCTGCATGTTCGGGCGGCTCGACGGGCGCACCGTCGGCGTGGTCGGCAACCAGCCGCTGGTGCTGGCCGGGGTCCTGGACATCGAGTCATCCTCCAAGGCCGCCCGATTCGTGCGCACCTGTGACGCATTCGGGATCCCGCTGTTGACGCTGGTGGATGTTCCCGGGTTCCTGCCCGGCGTCGACCAGGAGTACGGGGGCATCATCCGCCACGGCGCCAAGCTGCTCTACGCCTATTGCGAGGCGACGGTGCCGCGCATCTCCGTCGTCGTCCGCAAGGCCTACGGAGGCGCATACGTGGTGATGGACTCCAAGTCCGTGGGGTCGGACCTTTGCTTCGCCTGGCCGTCGGCGGAGTTGGCCGTGATGGGCCCGCAGGGCGCCGTCGAGATCCTCCACCGGCGGGAGCTTGCCGGCAGCGACAACCCCGAGGCGACGCGTGACGAGTTGGTGGAGGACTACGTCGAGCGTTACGCCAACCCGTACGTCGCCGCGGAGCGGGGGTTCATCGACGACGTGATCGACCCGGCCGACACGAGACGAAAGGTGATCGCCGGGTTCGACGCACTGCGCACCAAGCGTGCCGAGCGGCCGCGCCGCAAGCACGGCGTCATCCCGCTGTGAGTTCCGGCCCCGGCGGCCTCGGAGGCGTGACGGTGACTCCACCGCCGTCGGAGGACGGTGAGGTGGCGGCGATCGTCGCCGCGATCCGACTGCTGCTGCGGCGCACCGAGGTGACCCCGGAGCCCGGGCCTCGTTCGGGTTGGCGGTTCGCGGGCCGCTGGTGGCGGTAGGAGCGCCCGCGGCGGCGCCGAAGGACTGGCCGGCGGTCGATCCCGGATCGGACATGCGGATCCTGCGAGCCGGAAGATCCCTGCGGCGGGTGCTGCGACCCGACACCCTCGAGTTGCAGCGTGGCGCGGTGGGCCGGGTCCTCGACGTCCGCGGCCCGCTTGCCAGCGGCTTCGCCTACGACGGGGTTCAGGAGCTTGCCGTCGTTCCGGTTCCGGCACTTGCGGGCGTCGCAGGTGAGCGGTTCGACACCGTCTGCTCGTTCGGCGCCCTGTCCGCGGCGCCGTGCCTCGAGACGCTGGTCGGTGCACTCGGATCGATGACGGCGCCGGGGGGACGGCTGCTCTTCGTCGAACTCGACGGCGACGCCAGCCCTGGGCGGCGCCGGCTCGACCGTGTGGCACGGAGGCTGCTGGGCATGTCGATGGCGCGCGATATTTCCGGGGCGCTGTGGGCCGGCGGATTCGAAATCGCCTCACTCGACAGGCGTCCACTGCGACCGCGAGGCCCGGGCCTGCTCCGGATCGTGGTGGGTGCCGCCCGACCCGACCCGGACCGCGCGGAGGGTCGCGATGCGCGTCCCGGAACCGGAGGAGCCGCGCCGTGAGCCGGGGAACGCTGGCCTTCGTCGGCGGCGGCGAGTTCTCCGCGGGCTGCGACTTCGACGCCACCCTCATCGCCGAATCGGGGGCGTCGGAGGTCGTGGTGCTTCCGACGGCCACGGCCTACGAGAACCCGGCGAAGCTCCGGGAGCGGGCGACCGGGTGGTTCGACGCATTGGGGGTGGGCCTGCGGTGGCTCGATGTCTACCGGCGCGCCGATGCCGACGATGGTGAGGCCGCCGACGCGGTGCGCGGGGCCCGCATGATCTATCTCACCGGTGGGTCACCCCTGCATGCCCGCTCGACGCTGCTCCGGACGCTCGTCTGGACGGCTCTCGTGGAGGCGTCGGATGCCGGAGCCACGATCGCCGGGGCCGGGGCCGGCGGCAATGTGCTCTGCGATTACATGGTCGACGTGCGCGGCGGTGCGTTCACGCTGGGTCTCGGGCTGACCGACGAACTGGCGATGATCTCTCGTGCCGACACGCTCTCCAGCGAACGCCTCGCCAGAACCGTCAGGCTGGCGCCGTCCGACCTGACCGTCGCCGCGGTGAACGAGCGCAGCGCGCTGATCTGCAGGTCCGATGATGCCTGGGAGGCGGTGGGCGAGGTGGCCCTCTACAGGGACGGGGCGCGAGTCGATCTGGCGGATCTGACGCGCTGATCCGGTCACCGGCGTGGCGACCGCCGGGATCAGCCCACTTCGATGGTGAGCGAGTTGACGACGACCGGCGGATCGGGGGCGCCACCGAGGGGATTGTCGGGTTGGTCGACGTGGCTGGCGAGTATGTCGGTCAGAACGTCGAGCCCTTCGAGCACCTCGCCGAACACGACGTAGGTGCCCTGGCCGTCGAGCAGGCCCGCGTCGGCGGTCACAGTGAAGAAGTACTGGGCGCCGGCGCTGTTGGGTTCGCCGCGGCGGGCCATCACCAACTGGCCGGGCCGGTAGGTGAAGCCGGTGCCCTCGTCCCACAGCGTGTAACCCGGCCCGGGGTCGGCGGCGGTGTTGGTGTGCGGGGAACCCCCTTGCAGGATGCCGATGCTCGGAGCGCTGCGGTGGATCAGCGTGCCGTCGTAATAGCCCGAGCGCGCCAGGTTCACGAAGCTGTTGGAGGTGCCCGGGGTGTTGGTGGCGTCGAGCGCCACCCGGATGACGCCACGGCTGGTGTCGAAGACGGCTGTATGTGTCGCTGCGGTGTCGATGCACAGCATCGGGGCGCCGCCGAAGTCCAGCACCGGCTCGCTCACACCCTCGACCGGTGCGCATCCCTCGGCGCCGTAGTCGCCCGCCGCGTACGGCGTGTAGGCCGGCCCACCGGTCGGCGTCGACTCAGTCGTCGAGGTCGTCGGCTCATCGCCGGCCGTCCCGTCGTCGGTGCCGGTCTGTGACTCGTCAGGAGCGGAGTCGCCGATGTCCTCCACCTCGGCAGGCTCATCGGCGGGTTCGTCGCCGGTCATCTCGTCACCGGCGGTCTCGGACCCCTCATCGGAGGGATCCTCGGCGACCACGTCGGCGCCCACCGGTGGCGGCGGTGGGGGAGCCACCTCGGCTTCGTCGTCGCTGCCCCCTCCCAGGGTGAGGCCGAGGAAGACCCCGACGACGATCACGGCGATGACGCCGATCCGGATGATGCCGCGCCGGCGCTTTGCCTTGTCGGCCGCGGCCTTCTCCTGCGCCCGCCGTGCCTGCGTTCCGGCCTTCTGGCGAGCTCGTTTCTCGGTACCCACGTGACCAAAACTACAGGTGGCAGTGGCGCAGAGTTGCGCCGGGCAGCGTTAGGTTGGCAGCGATGGCTCTTCTGGTCCAGAAATTCGGTGGAACCTCGGTGGCCACTCCCGATCGCATGCGCGAGATCGCCGAGCAGGTTCGCTTCCGGCGCCTGCAGGGCGACGACCTCGTGCTCGTCATCAGCGCGATGGGGAGCGAGACCGACGAACTGCTGCGACTCGCAGCCGCCGTGGCCGACCGGCGGCCCGGGCGGGAGATGGACATGCTGATCACCGCCGGCGAGCGCAAGGCCACGGCGCTGATGTGCATGGCGCTGGCCGATCACGGTGTGCCGGCGGAGTCGCTCACGGGGAGCCAGGCGGGCTTCCTGACCGATACCACGCACCAGAACGCCCGCATCCTGGAGATCCGCCCCGAGCGGGTGAGCGCGGCGATCGCCGCTGGGCGCGTACCAGTGGTCGCCGGCTCGCAGGGGGTATCGACCGAACGGGACGTCACGTTCCTGGGCCGCGGCGGGTCGGACACCACCGCGGTGGCGCTCGCCCACGTTCTGGGGGCCGACGCCTGCGAGTTGTACACCGACGTGTCGGGAGTGTTCACGACCGATCCCCGGGTGGTGCCCCGCGCCCGGCGCATCGGCCGGCTGTCCTACGACGAGATGCTGGAGATGACCGCCACCGGGTGCCCGAAGCCGGCGATGCGTTCGGTGGAGGTGGCCCGGGCCCGGAGCGTGCGCCTGCACGTGCGTTCGGCGTTCACCTGGGAGCCCGGCACCTGGATCGACGAGGAGGATCCCACTATGGAGCAGGCCATCGTTTCGGCCGTCACCCACGACACCTCGGAGGCGAAGATCACCGTCCCCGGTGTCCCGGACCGTCCGGGCCTCGCCGGGACGCTGTTCCGGCGCCTTGCCGACCTGGATGTGAACGTGGACATGATCGTGCAGAACACCTCCGAGGACGGCGTGACCGACATCTCCTTCACGGTGCCTCGCGGGCAACTCGAGGCCAGCACCTCGGTGGCGCAGGCTCTCGCCGGCGAGATCGGGGCGGGAACCGTCACATCCGACGCCACCATCGCCCGGGTGAGCCTCGTCGGGGCGGGTATGAAGAGCAATCCCGGTGTGGCCGCGACCATGTTCGAGACGCTCGGCGCGGCGAGCATCAACATCGAGATGATCTCGACGTCGGCGATCCGCGTCTCCTGCGTGGTGCGCGAGGACGACGTCGTGAATGCCGTGTCGGTGCTGCACGACGCGTTCGGCCTCGACCGGGGAGCACGATCATGAGCAGGCGCAAGACCCTCTACCTGGCGAACCCGTACGGGTTCTCCCTCCAGCACAAGGCCGGACCGCTCAACGACCTCATCGAGGCCCTCACCGACGTCGGCGCCGAGGTGTGGGAGCCGTTCGCCATGGGCGACCAGCAGGGTTGGATCCGCGACGAGGGCTGGCCGTACCGGGTGGGTCAGCAGGACATGCGCCTCGTGCGCGAGGCCGACGGCATCTTCACGATCACCAACGGCTGCCCGCCCGAGGAGGGCGTGATGGTGGAGTTGGGGATGGCGATCGCCTGGGGCAAGGCGACGTTCCTGTTCCGCGACGACTTCCGCCGCTGCAACGACAGCGATGCCTACCCCCTCAACCTCATGCTCTTCACGGGACTCCCCGAGACCGGTTGGGAGGACTACTGGTACTCCTCGCTGGAGGAGATCGCCGACCCCGACAAGGCCCTGGTCCGCTGGCTGCGCGACGAGCCGGCGTCCTGAGCCGGGCGGTACGGGCTCGGGATCTCATTCGAGCCGCCACCGGTCGCACCAACCGGAATCCACCTCAGGCACCGGCGCCGCACACCGGCAATGCGCTCGGGGGGCCTTGAGCCTGCGCGGGTAGCATCGCCGCCATGCAATACCCCCCTGATGCGCTGGCCGGGGTGTTCCCGGTCTTCCAGACGCCCTTCGACGGCAACGACGAGATCGACGCGGCCGCCCTGGCCGCGGAGATCGACTGGGTCTACGCCTGCGAGGTGGACGGGATCGTCCTGGCGATGGTGTCGGAGGTGCTGCGGCTGAGCACCGATGAGCGCCGGCACCTGGCCGAACTCTCGTGTGAACTGGGGCTCCCGCACGGCCCGGTGATCGTGTCGGTCGGTGCGGAGAGCACGAAGGTGGCCGTTGAGTTGGCGCGCCACGCCGAGAGTGTCGGCGCCTCGGCGGTGATGGCCATCCCGCCGATCTCGGTGGGAGTCCCCGACAGTGAGCTGTCGGCCTACTACGAGGCGCTGCTGGCGGAGATCGACATTCCCGTGGTCGTGCAGGATGCCAGCGGCTACGTGGGACGGCCGATGTCCATCGAGATGCAGGCCGACCTGCTGGAGACCTACGGCGATCGGGTGCTGTTCAAGCCCGAGGCGGTGCCCATCGGCCCGCGGCTGACCGAGTTGCGCGACGCCACCGGGGGCCGGGCTCGGGTCTTCGAGGGATCGGGCGGCATCGCTCTCGTCGACAGCTACCGGCGGGGCATCGTGGGCACCATGCCGGCGGCCGACACCCCCTGGGCCCTCGTCGCACTCTGGCGGGCGCTCGAGGCCGGCGACGACGCCCGGATCGAGGCCATCGCCGATCCGCTGTCGCGGTTGGTGTCGCTGATGCACAGCCTCGACGCCTTCGTGGCCATCGAGAAGCACCTCCTCGTCGCCCAGGGGATATTCACGAGTGCCCGCAGGCGCGCACCGCTGGGTTACGAGCCCGACGCCGAGACCCTGGCGGAGGTGGACCGCCTCGTCGCCCGGCTGCGCGACGCGGTCGACGGCTAACCGCAAGCGGGACGGGCAGTCCGACCGGCGCCGCCATGGGAGCACCGGCGACGTTCGCCGCGCGGCTGTGCGCTCCCGAGGGGCCCACTCTCGCCCCCGGCGGCTGGGTGCTGAACGTCTGCTCGTTCACCCGCGACGAGGCCTGGCCGACCCGCGGCGGCGACATCTGCGCCACGAACATCGCCGAACCGGGCCGGACGAAGCGGCTGCTCAACACCGCCGCCGGCGGGGTGGCAGGCATCCCCGCGGCGCTGGCGTTCGGCCCCGACGGCGCCCTGTACGTCACCGACGAGGGCCATCGGGCCGTGCTGCGGGTCGCCCCGGACGGTTCCCGGAGCCGCTGGATCCGTTCCTTCGAGGGCGAGCCGCTCAACGGCCCCAACGATCTCTGCTTCGACGCCGACGGCAGCCTCTTCTTCACCGACCCCTGGGGGAGTTCGCTCGACAACCCCGTCGGGGCCGTCTACGGGCACGCCCCCGGCGGCGAGCTGCACCGCATCGATTCGGGCATGGGGTTCCCCAACGGGATCGCCCTGCGCCACGACCGCCTCTACGTGGCCGAGACGCTGCGCCACTGCGTCTGGGTCTACGACGTCGTCGGCCCCGGGCGGGCGACGGGAAGGCGGCTCTTCTGCAGCCAGCCGCCGGTGCACGAGGCCCCGGTCTCGGGTCCCGACGGCATCGCCTTCGACGTCGACGGGAACCTGCTGGTGACTCACTTCGGTTCGGGTTCCGTCTACGTCTACGACACCGCCGGCGTCGAAGTGGAGCGGATCGGCTGCGGCGGCTCGTCACCGACCAACGTCTGCTTCGGCGGCCCCGACCACGCCACTCTGTTCATCACCGTTGACGACACGGGACAGATAGTCACCGTCGACCGGGGTGTGCGGGGCCAGACGCTGAACTTCTGCCCGTCGGCGGTTTCCGGTGGGCACCCGTTCGCTGCCATGATGGCCGGCGGGGAACCGCTGGACGACCCCGGGGAGGAATGATGACCTGCAGGACGAGCGCGGGCGGAACACCGTGAGTTCGGTCCGCGTCGGCATCGACACGGGCGGCACCTTCACCGACCTCATCGCCTTCGACGCCGCCGACGGCTCGGTCACCTCGCTCAAGGTGGCGTCCACCCCGTCCGAGCCGCTCCGGGCATTCCTCGGCACCATCGAGGCGTCCCGGGTCGCGCCGGACGACATTGCCTTCCTGGTGCATGGCACGACCGTGGCGACCAACGCCATGATCCAGCGGGCCGGCGCCCGTGTGGGGTTCATCTGCACGGCCGGCCACGAGGACATCCCCTACATCCAGCGGGTCAACCGGCAGTTCCTGTACGACCTCACCTGGAACAAGCCCCGGCCGCTGCTGGTCAGCCGCCGGGACTGCTTCGGCGTCACCGAGCGCATCACGGCCGACGGCGAGGTGTTGACGCCGCTGGACGCCGAGGCGATCGACGATCTCTGCGAGCAGATCGCCGCCAACGACGAACTCGAGGCGCTGGCGGTGTGCCTGCTGTTCTCGTATCTCAACACCGACCACGAGCGGGCCCTGGCGGACGCGCTGCGGGAGCGCTTCGGCGACCTGCCACTGTCGGTGAGCCACGAGGTGGCGCCGATCTGGCGGGAGTACGAGCGCTCGAGCACGGTCATCGCCGACGCCTACGTCAAGCCTCTCATGCAGAGCTACGTGGCGAGCCTCGCCGGCGGACTGGAAGCGGCCGACATCGACGTCATCTGGGCGATGATGAAGTCCAACGGCGGGCTGATGAACGCCGCCGCCGCTGCCGACCACCCCATCCACCTGGCGATGTCCGGCCCGGCCGGGGGCGCGGTCGCCAGCCGCCACGTGGCGGGGCTGCTGGGGCTCGAGAACGTGGTGACCATCGATGTGGGCGGCACCAGCGCCGATGTGGCGCTGATCCTGGGCGGCGACGTCGGGTACACCACCTCCTACGAGGTGGAGTGGGGGATCCCCGCCGCGATCCCGCTCATGGACATCAAGACCATCGGCGCCGGCGGCGGATCGATCGCCTGGGTCAACGCCGGGGGGTTCCTGCAGGTCGGCCCGCAGAGCGCCGGAGCCGACCCCGGGCCCATCTGCTACGGGGCCGGCGGGACCGAGGTCACCGTCACCGACGCCAACCTGGTGCTGGGCCACCTCGACCCGGAGTACTTCTGCGGTGGCGCCATGCGCCTCGACGCCGACCTGGCCCGCAGCGCCGTCGCCGAGATGGCCGCCGGCCTGGACATGTCCCCGGTGGAGTTGGCGCACGCCACCGTCGAGATCGCCGATGAGAACATGGCCAATGCCATCCGCATGGTGAGCATCGACCGGGGCCACGACCCCCGCCATTTCGCCCTGCTGGCGTTCGGCGGCGCAGGCCCGCTGCACGCCGCCGCCGTGGCCCGCAAGCTCCACATTCCCACCGTCGTGGTGCCGCCCTTCCCGGGGAGCTTCTCGGCGCTGGGCCTGCTGCTGGGCGACCTGCGCGTCGACAAACTCTGGACGCAGTCGTTCCGCTCGGACCGGGTCGGCCCCGCCGAGGTGGCCGAGCGCTTCGCCACCATCGCCGCCGCGGCGGTCGAGGAGTTGCGCGCTCAGGGGTTCGAAGGCGACTGCGAACTGCGGTACGCCATCAATATGCGCTACCTGGGCCAGAACTACGAGACCGAGGTGGAGGTGCCGCCGATCGACGCCCTCGACACCGAGGGTGCGGCCGAGCAACTGCACCGGGCCTACGCGGCGTTCGGTGACCGCCACCACGCCCTGTACGAGTACGTGATCGACGACGCCATCATCGAGATGATCAGTTTCCGGGTGTCGGCCATCGGTGCCATCCCCCATCCCCACCTGGCCCGGGTGTCGCCGGAAGCGGGCCACACCGAGAGCACCCGGCAGGTGCACTTCGGCGCGGAGGGCCTCGCGGACTGCCGCGTGCTGCACCGGCGGGCCATAGGCATCGACGAGGTGATCGACGGGCCGCTCATCGTCTCCGAGGAAGGCTCGACGACGCTGATCGAACCAGGGATGCGGGTCCGCCGGACGCCGGAGGACATCCTGATCGTCGACGTGAGCCCGTGACCACCCTCCTCGCGCCTCCCGAGGGCCCGGCGACCGCCGCCGACCTCGCCATCGACCAGGTCACGCTGACGGTCATCGACAACTACCTGGCCACGACCTGCCGCGAGATGGGCGTCGCCATGATGCGCACCGCCTACTCGCCGATGTTCAACGAGGCGCTGGACTTCTCCTGCGTGCTGTTCGATGCGGCGGGCCGGATGATCGCCCAGGCGGAGTTCTGCCCGTCCCAGATCGGCACCATCAAGTTCACGATCGAGTGGATGCTCGACGAATTGGGCCCCGACGTGTACCGCCCGGGCGACGTGATCGTGATGAACGACCCGTACCGGGGCAGCGGCCACATCCCCGAGCACACCCTGCTGAAGGCGGTCTTCTCCGGCGACGAGATCATCGGCTTCGTGGCCAACTGCGCCCATCTCGCCGAGCCGGGCGCGAAGGCGCCGGGCGGGCTGGCAGGTGACGCCACCGACATCTTCCAGGAGGGGCTGCGCCTCCCGCCGCTGTGGTTGCAGCGGGAGGGAATCCCCCAGGAGGACATCTGGAAGCTCATCTTCGCCAACCACCGCACCCCCAAGGTGACCTACGGCGATCTCATGGCGATGGTGGGGTCGCTGAACGTGGCCGAGCGGCGGCTCGAGAGCCTCATCGGCACCTACGGCCGCGACACGGTCACGACGGCCACCGACGACCTGATCAGGATCGCCGAGCGGCGCATGTCCGAGGAGATCCGGCGCATCCCCGACGGCGAGTACCGCTTCAGCGACATCATCGAGGACGACGGCGTGGCCGAGGGATCCTACGTGGTCGATTGCACCGTGGTCGTGGACGGCGGCAACGTGACCTGCGACTTCTCCGGTTCCGACGGTCAGGCCGCCGGGCCCATGAACGGCACCTACGCGGTGACGGCGTCATCGGTCTACAACGCCTTCATGCACATCACCGACCCCACGATCCCGCGCAACGAGGGGTGTTACCGGCCGATCAACGTCATCGCCCCGCCGGGCACCATCGTGAACTGCGAGTTCCCCGCTCCGCTGGTGGGCGGCAACACCGAACTCAGCCCACGGATCACCGACATCATCTTCGGCGCCCTCGCCGACGCGCTGCCCGAGCGCATCCCGGCGTCCCACGGCGGCACCGTGTGCTGCTTCCTGTTCGGCGGGCGGCATCCCGACACCGGGGACCTGTACTCGCACTTCCATTTCGAGGGCGTCGGCTGGGGCGGCCGCCCGATCGGCGACGGTGACAGCCAGGTGATCGTCATCATCGGCAACGCCCGCAACACCCCCGTGGAGGTCTTCGAGACCCGCTACCCGGTGCGGGTGGAGTCGTACCGCCTGCTGGAGGACTCCGGCGGGCCGGGGCTGAACCGCGGCGGCCTGGGCGTCGAGCGCATCCTGACGATGGAGGTCGACGAGGTGACCGTCAGCGCCCTCTTCAACCGGATGCTGGTGGACCCGTTCGGCATCCATGGCGGCAAGCCGGGCGCCAACAGCGGCATCTACGTGCGACTGGCCGGCGAGGAGGCCTGGAGCACCTTCAGCGAGAAGTTCGGGACGATGTCACCGTCGAAGTTCTCCAACGTTCTCCTGCACCGCGGCGACCAGGTGAAGATCCTGGCGCCGGGCGGCGGCGGCTGGGGCGACCCGCTGGAGCGTTCGGCCGAGCGGGTGGTGGCCGACGTGGCCGAAGGGCTGGTGACACCCGGCGGCGCGGAGCGCGACTACGGACTTGCCGTGGAGTACCGCAACGGCGCCTTGAGCGCCACGCCCACGGCGGGGAGGGCGGCGCTCACCACAGTCCCGACCCCCGCTCCGTGACGGCGGTGCTGTCGTGCGTCATTCCGGCGAAAGCCGGAATCCGGCGCCCCGCCCGGGCGTGGGGCACCTGTGGCGCACTCAACTACGCTCACGGGATGGGCGCGAAGGCGTGTTCGACCGCTGAGGACGTGATGATCGTGGAGGCGAGCTTATGATCGCCCTGCTCACGCCCCTGGAGAGCCGGTCGACCGCCACCGACCTCGCCGTCGATCAGGTCACGCTGACGGTCATCGACAACTACCTGGCCACGACCTGCCGCGAGATGGGCATCGCCATGATGCGCACCGCCTACTCGCCGATGTTCAACGAGTCCCTGGACTTCTCCTGCGTGCTGTTCGACGCCAAGGGCCGCCTCATCGCCCAGGCCGAGTTCTGCCCGTCCCAGATCGGCACGATCAAGTTCACCGTCGAGTGGATGATCGACGAATTGGGCCCCGACGTCTACCGCCCGGGTGACGTGATCGTGATGAACGACCCGTACCGGGGCAGCGGCCACATCCCCGAGCACACGCTGCTGAAGGCCGTGTTCCATGGCGACGACATCGTCGGATTCGTCGCCAACTGCGCCCACCTCGCAGAGCCGGGCGCCAAGGCCCCGGGCGGGCTGGCCGGCGACGCCACCGACATCTTCCAGGAGGGGCTGCGCATCCCGCCGCTGTGGCTCCAGCGGGAGGGGGTGCCACAGGAGGACGTCTGGAAGATCATCTTCGCCAACCACCGCACGCCCAAGGTCACCTACGGCGACCTCATGGCCATGGTCGGTTCGCTGAACGTGGCCGAGCGGCGCCTCACCGGCCTCATCGACACTTACGGCTACGAGACGGTCACCACCGCCACCGAGGACCTCATCGGCATCGCCGAGCGGCGCATGTCCGAGGAGATCCGCCGGATCCCCGACGGCGAGTACCGCTTCAGCGACATCATCGAGGACGACGGGGTGGCCGAGGGTTCCTACGTCATCGACTGCACGGTGGCGGTCGACGGCGGCAACGTGACGTGCGACTTCACCGGCTCCGACGGTCAGGCCGCCGGGCCCATGAACGCCACGTACGCGGTCACCGCATCGGCCGTCTACAACGCCTTCATGCACATCACCGACCCAACGATCCCCCGCAACGAGGGGTGTTACCGGCCCATCAACATCATCGCCCCACCCGGCACCATCTTGAACTGCGAGTTCCCTGCGCCGCTGGTGGGCGGCAACACCGAGGTGTCCCCCCGTATCACCGACATCATCTTCGGCGCCCTCGCCGACCCGCTGCCCGAGCGCATCCCGGCGAGCCTCGGCGGCACCTCCTGCTGCTTCCTGTTCGGCGGCCAGCATCCGGATACCGGCGACCTGTACTCGCATTTCCACTTCGAGGGCATCGGCTGGGGTGGCCGGCCCGCCGCCGACGGCAACAGCCAGATCATCGTCATCAACGGCAACTGCCGGAACACCCCCGTGGAGGTCTTCGAGAGCCGCTACCCGCTGCGGGTGGACTCCTACCGCCTGCTGGAGGACTCCGGCGGTCCGGGGCTGAACCGCGGCGGCCTGGGAATCGAGCGCGTGCTCACGATGGTCGCCACCGAGGTCACCGTCAGCGCCATCTTCAACCGGATGACCGTGGACCCGTTCGGGATCCACGGCGGCAAGCCGGGCGCCAACAGCGGCATCTACGTGCGCCTCGCCGGCGAGGAGGCGTGGAGCACCTTCAGCGACAAGTTCGGGACCATGTCACCGTCGAAGTTCTCCAACATCCGCCTGCGCCGGGGCGACCAGGTGAAGATCGTGGCGCCCGGCGGCGGCGGTTGGGGCGACCCGCTGGCGCGTTCCGCCGACCGGGTGGTCGCCGACGTGGCCGAGGGCCTCGTCACGCCGGACGGGGCGCGGCGCGACTACGGCCTGACCGTCGAGCGCCGCAACGGTTCCTGGGACACCACCCCGACGACCGAGAGGGTGCCGTCGCCGTGAGCCCGTCGCTCGCTGCCCTGGTGGGCCGGACGGCGGTGGTGGCGCCATGACGGGCCGCTGGATCGAGCGGGAGCCCATGTACCTGTCCTTCGACGTGTACAACTGCGCCTACTGCGGCAAGAACGTGCCCCGCCACGTCTGGCTGGAGGACATCGACGGCGACGACGTGCCGTTCTGCACGCCTGAGGTCGCCGACATCCATCTGCGAACCCGGCTGCGCGACGACCCCACCACCCGGCGCCCGGACTCGGACCTGGGCATCACCGAGCAGCTCCGGATGGTGCGCGAGAACTGCTCGGCCCTCCGCCGGGACTAGCCGCCGCCGACGGTGTTCCCGCGTTCCGGCCTGCCACCACGGCGCCATTCCGGCGGAGGCCGGAATCCAGGGTCGGGGGACCGAGCGGTGCCGCGGCCGCCGCACTCGTAGCGGGAGGACCCGCCCCATGCAAACCTTCCTGCCCGACGATCTGAAGTTCACCTACAGCGGCGACCACACGCCCATCGGCACCGTCGAGCCGGGGGAGGTCTTCGTGGTGGAGACCGAGGACTGCTTCACGGGGCGGTTCCGCACCCCCGACGGGTTCACGCCCGAGAACCTGGCGTGGGTGCTGGCGAACCTCGACGGCGTCACCGGGCCCATCGCCGTGGCCGGCGCAACCCCCGGCGGCGCGGTGGCGGTGACGCTGCACAGCGTGGAGGTCACCACGCCCGGCAGCACCGCCTGGAGTACCTGCGAGGCCGACTCGCCGGGCGACTGGTGGGGCGAGTGGTACGCCGCCGACGGCCTCGAAGTGCGCGACGGCCACATCCATCTGGGCGACCTGCGCATCCCCGCCCGCCCGCTGGTGGGCTGCATCGCCACGGCGCCGGACCGCGAGACGGTCTTCTCCAAGATGCAGGGCCGCTACGGCGGCAACATGGACTGCAACGAGGTGCGGGAGGGCGCGACCGTCGTGCTGCCGACCGAGGTGGACGGCGCCTACCTCTACTTCGGCGACAGCAAGGCCCGCATGGGCGACGGCGAGGTGGTGCAGTCGCCGGAGGTGGGCACCCGGCTGGAGGTGTCGGTGGAGGTGGGGCCACGGCCTCCCGGCATGGGCTGGCCGCGGATCCTGAGCACCACCGAGTTGGTCACGGTGGTCTCGGCTCGCACCATCGACGAGGGCTCCACGCTGGCCTTCGCCGAGATGCTCACCTGGTGCACCGAGGCCTCGGGGCTGTCCCGGGCGGATACGGCGCAGGTGCTCGGCATGCTCGCCGGCGTGGGCATCTGCCAGGTCGCCAACTACCTGCCCACGGCCCGCTGCACGGTGGACCGCGCCGAACTGCCCTGGCCGGTGCAGGCTTTGTGAGGGCGGCTCGGGCCCTCGTCGTTCCGGATCTGCTGGCGGCGGCGGTCGCCTCGGCCCCCCACCGAGTCGCCTTCGACGTGGCCGGCGAGGCGGTCACGTACGCCGACCTGGCCGAGCGGGTCGACCGCATGGCCTCGTGGCTGTCGGCGGCGGGAATCGCTAGGGGCGACCGGATCGCGGTCCGTGCTGCCAACGGCCGGTTGCACTTCGACGTCTACCTGGCCGCGGCCCGCCTCGGCGCGGCGTCCGTGCCGCTGGCGACCGAGTTGGCGGTCCCCGAGGTGGCGCGGTTGGTCGCCGACGCCCGCCCAAGGTTGGCGTTCGCCGACGCGGCCGGCGCCGGGGCCCTACGAGCCGCGGGTGCCGATGTCGTCGTCGCGGGAGATCAGCGCCACACGGCCGCGCTGGCGGCGCCGCTCGATGATCGACCGGCCATCCCGGAGCCGTCGGACACCGTCCTGATCGTCTACACCAGCGGAACCACCGGCCGGCCCAAGGGGGCCTGCATCAGCCAGGCGGCCGTCGTCGCCAACGCCGCGATGAACGCCGGGTCGCAGGACTTCGGCGACCACGAGGTGTATCTCACCTCGACGCCGCTTTACCACACGTCCGCCGCCGCCCGCGTCTTCACGATGCTGGCCGGGGCGCACACCCACGTGGTGTTGCCGCAGTTCGAGCCGGGCGCCTGGATCGAGACGGTGGAGGCCCAGCGGGTGACCAACGCCATCGTCGTGCCCACGCAGGTGCACCGCATCCTGGACCACGAGGCGTACGCGCCCGAACGGCTGGCGTCGCTTCGCCTGCTGGTCTACGGCACGGCGCCGAGTGCCGCCGGGCAGGTCTGGCGGATGCGGCGGGATCTGGGCTGCGGCCTCTATCACGGCTACGGGCTCACCGAGACGGTGGGCGTCGTGACGGCGCTGACCGCCGCCGACCACGAGGCGCTGGCCGGCCCCGACGACCCCCGGGCGGGCTCCATCGGCCGGGCGATCGACGGGGCCGAGGTCGTGGTGCGCCGCCCCGACGGCGCCGAGGTGGCCCCCGGCGAGGTCGGCGAGATCACCGTGCGCACCGCCAAGGTCATGTCGGGCTACTGGGGCGACCCGGCCGCCACGACGGCCGCCTTCGCCGGCGGCCGGCTGCTGACCGGCGACCTGGCGACCGTCGACGGCGAGGGCTACATCACCGTCGTCGGCCGCTCCAAGGAGGTCGTCATCTGTGGTGGCGTCAACATCTACCCGGCGCAGGTGGAGCGGGTCATCGCCGCCCATCCCGGCGTTGACGAGGTCGCCGTCTTCGGCGTGCCCGACCCCGACTGGGGCGAGGTCCCCGCCGCCGCCGTCCGGCCCTGTGCCGGCAGCACTCTCGACGCTGCGGCCGTCTCCGATCTCGTGGCCGACCAACTGGACCGCCGGAGCCGCCCCCGCCACGTGGTACTCGTCGAGGACTTCCCCCGCACCGCCACCGGCAAGATCCGCCGCCACGACCTGCCCGCCCTGCTGGGGTGACGATCCAACCGGACAGGTCAGGCCCGTAGCCCCCCGTCGAGCACGAGGCAGGCCCCCGTCATGTACTCGGGAGCCTCACACGCCAGGTAGCGGACCGTCTCGGCGATCTCCGCGGCGTCGGCGTAGCGACCGAGCGGCACCATGTGCGCGTACTCCGTGGGGAGGTCCATGTCGCCGAGTGCCGAGACGATGCGGTCCACCATGGGCGATTCGACGAAGCCCGGGCAGACGGCGTTGACGACGATCCCCGACTGACCCAACTCCAGCGCCAGCGACCGCGTCAGCCCCACGACGGCGTGCTTGGAGGCGTGATAGACGCCGGTGAAGGCACCACCGGCCAGACCGGCGCCCGAGGCCATGTTCACGATGCGGCCTCCACCGGCGGCCTTGAAGATCTCCGCGGCGGCGGCACAGAGCCAGAACAGGCTCATGACGTTCACATCGAACGTGCGACGCACGTCTGCGGGGTGCAAGTCCTCCACCGGCGCGGTGGGCCCTTCAATGCCGTGAGCGTTGACCAGCACGTCCAGGCCGCCGAGTCGCTCGCATGCCTCGTGGACCGCGCCCCGGGCGGCGGCCTCGTCGGTCACGTCGGCCCGAACTGTGATCACCTGGGCGTGGCCCGATGAGGCCTCGTCGGCGCTGGGGGCCCGGGGAGGTTCCGCCTCACCGCGGTCCATTATCCCGTCGGCGACTCCGGAGAGCCGTTCGGCGTTCACGTCGCACAGCGCGAGGCCGGTGACGCTCGACGCCAGGCTCTGCGCGATGTGTCGCCCGAGGTGCCCCGCCGCTCCTGTGAGCAGCACGTTCGGGCGACGGTGGCCGGTGGTCACGGTCGCCCCGGTGGCGGGAACATGAGCACCCGTCGCCGGCTTGGGTACTCCGAAGGGGATTGATCTATAGTCGGCAACTGCCTGTAGTTCTTCCCTCTTTGGGTCACCGAACGATGCTACAGCGTGGGGTGAATCGCCTCGGTGTGGGGTGCCTGCGTTGCTGTGCCGGATTTCGGTCCCAGCCGGGAGGACCCGGGTGAGAGTGAAGTCGTCACACCGAGAGGGGAAAGACGCATGAAACTGTTATCGAGACGTGGCTCGGCGATCGGGCTGGGGCTGCTGGCGGTCCTGGCGCTGCTGGCGGCCGCATGCGCGGCAGAGGCGGACACGTCGGCCTCGGACGCCGCGTCCGACGCCGCTGCCGCCGCCGCCGCTGCCGCTGCCGCGAATGCGGAGGAGGTCCAGTCCGCCCTGGCGCAGGCCCGGGACGCGACGGACGCAGCCGCTGCCGCGGCCGCCGCCGCTGAGGCAGCGCAGGCCGCCGCCGCGGACAACGAAGCCAAGGTGGCGGCAGCTGAGGCTGCGCTCGCCGAGGCTCAGGCCGCCGCCGACGCGGCGCAGTCGGCCGCCTCGGGCAATGAGGCCGCGGTGGCGGCAGCTGAGGCTGCGCTCGCCGAGGCTCAGGCCGCGGTCGACGCTGCCGCTGCCGATGCTGCGGCCGCGCAGGCCGATGCTGCGGCCGCGCAGGCGGAGGCTGCGGCCGCGCAGGCCGACGCCACTGCCGCGCAGTCCGATGCTGCGGCAGCGCAGGCTCAGGCCGACGCGGCGCAGGCTGAGGCAGAGGCGGCGATCGAGGCGACCGCGCGACCGTTCGAAGGCGTCACGCTGAAGTTCGGCAAGGCACCGCACGGCGCCGATGAGATCGCGCTGTTCGAGACGTGGCTGGCCCCCTTCGAGGAGGAGACCGGCATCACCGTCGAGCACACCGTCGTTCCGTGGGGGGACGTCGAGTCCACCTATACCGCCAGCTTCGCCGGCGACGACCCGTTCGACGTGACGTACCAGGTGAGCACGCACCTCACGCTGTTCGGCGAGCGAGGCGCCTTCATGGATGTCCTGCCGCTGATGAGCAGCCCGGAGTACGCCTCCGAGCGAGCGCACTTCGTCGACAGCGCCATCGACGCGAGCCTCTACAAGGGCGAGCTCTACGGCGTCCCGATCATCATCGGCAGCACCGTGATGTTCGTGAACCTGGACCTCCTCGAGCAGGCCGGTGTCAGCGAGGTCCCGAGCACCACCGAGGAGCTCATCGCCGCAGCCCAGGCCGTGGAGGCGAACACCGACGCCATCGGCTTCCACGTGCCGATGACGACCGTGGACTTCAACTGGTACTTCAACCTGCAGAACGTCCACAACTTCGGCGGCGACATCATCTCCGAGGACTACACGGCGGCGACGATCGACTCCGACGCTGTGCGCCAGGCGACACAGTTCGGTGTCGATCTCATCTGCACCCACGGGATCCAGCCGCCGATCGGCCAGTACAACCGTGAGGAGGGCATCTCGCTCTTCAAGGGCGGCCAGTTGGCGATGCTGCTGGACGAGCCACTGCGCGTCACCGCCTTCGAGGACGAGGGCCTGCCCTTCGACTGGGACATCGCACCGCCGGTCGGGGCACCCGACGGAACCCAGACGATGTTCTCCACGACGGGCCACTGGTCGGTCGCCGCGGAGTCCGACAACCCCGAAGCCGCCTGGGAGCTGGCCAAGTTCCTGAGTTCGGCCGAGTTCATGACCGCATACAACGAGGTCTACGGCTGGATCTCGCCGCGGGACGACATCACGACGTTCCTCGGCAACGAGAAGCTGCAGAGGAACCTCCAGTGGGTCCTGGACTCCTGGGACGGACTGGTCACGCATCCGAAGATCGCCCAGATCCTCGACGAGTACGGCAAGGCACTCGAGGCTGCCGCCTCCTGCGAGGTGTCGGTCGACGACGCTCTGGCCGAGGCACAGGGACGCGCCGCGGAGATCCTCGAGCGCGAGTAACCGGAACACCGGCCGGCCCCGGCGGTGAGTACCACGGGGCCGGCTGTTGACATCGACGGTCGGAGGCCGGCGCGACCCGACAGGGTCGCGCCGGCCTCCGGCATCGTTCACTCCCGACGGATGCAGTTGGAGATCGAGACAGGCACGTGAACAGGTGCGACCTCCCACCGGCCACATCGAAGTGAGGGCGACGTGACCGCGGTCGACGCACCGACTCAGCCGGCGCCGGAGGCTGATGACTGGGCGACGCTGAGCCTCAGCGACGCCGAGTACCGCCGGCGTGCCCGCCGTTACCGCTCCCGCACCGTCAGGCGCGCCGCGGGCTTCCTGTCGCCGTACCTCATCATCTGGGGCGTCTTCCTGGCCATCCCCGCCGGCTGGGGAGTCTTCCTGAGCTTCAATCAGGGCGGCCTGATCAAGGGCGATCCGCGGGTCTTCGTCGGATTCGACAACTGGGCCCGGACCTGGACCGACTCCGAGCTCCGCACCGCGGTCAAGAACACCAGCATCTACGTGGTCGTCGCCATCGCGGTTGTGTTCACGCTTGCGATCTTCCTGGCTTCGCTGCTGAACCACTACAAGAAGGGCAGCAACTTCTACAAGGTGGCGCTGTACTTCCCGCTGCTGGCGCCGCCGATCCTCGGCGCCCTCATGTGGTTCTTCATGGTCAACTTCGACTTCGGGATCCTCAACCTCATCAAGCGGGCGGTGTTCGGGGGCGACGGCGTGGCGTTCCTGGGCGACAATCCTCACGCGCTGATGACCATCGTGGCGGTGGAGGTGTGGCGCGGCCTGGGATTCTGGGTTCTGTTCTACCTGGCGGGCCTGCAGAGCGTGCCCGAGGAATTGCAGGCCGCCGCCCGCATCGACGGAGCCGGCAAGTGGCGGCGGTTCCGGCGCATAACGGTGCCGACGCTCCGCCCGCTGCTGCTGTTCGCCCTGGTGATCGCCGTCATCTTCAACTTCCAGCTCTTCGACTCGGTGAAGGTTCTCACCGACGGCGGCCCGAGGCTCGGCACCGCCACGGTGGTGTGGTTCATCCACAAGCGGCTGTTCGCGTTCCAGGACACGGGGCTGGCGTATGCGGCCAGCATCGGGCTGCTCATCGTGGTGCTGATCCTCACCGGCCTGTCGTTCTGGGCTCTGGGCAAACGCCGCCGGCGCGAGGCGTGACGGGAGCCGGCGACGTGACCACCGATCCCACGACCCTCGAGGACGCTCCGGCGCCGGAGACGACCGACGACGCCGCCGCCATGGCGGAGCGCCTCGCCGAGGCGGGGCGGGTCAGGCGCGCCAGCGACCGCACCCGGAAGATCATCGCCTATGCGGTTCTCACGCTCTTCGTGGTGATCGCCATCGGTCCCGCCTTCTACCTCATCTCGCCAGCGTTCCGCGACAGCGTCTCGCTGTTCACGTACCCGCCCGAGTGGATCCCCAGCGAGCCCACGCTCGAGAACTACCGCTTCCTGTTCTCCAGCACCAGCTACGTGCGCTGGGCGATCAACACGCTGATCTTCGCCGGCGCCACCACCCTGTTGACCCTCGTCACCAACTCCATGGCCGGCTACGCCTTCGCCCGCCTGCGCTTCCCGGGGCGCAACGTGCTGTTCTTCGTGATCCTGGCGACGCTCATGGTGCCGGTGGCGGCCGTGCTGGCGCCCACCTACCTGACGGTCAACACCATCGGCGACTGGCCGGTCATCGGCAACTGGATCGACATCGACACCTACCTGGGGCTGATCCTGCCGAGTGCCGTGTCCCCCCTGGGGGTGTTCATGATGCGCCAGTTCATCGAAACCCTCCCCGACGGCCTCTACGAGGCGGCGCGCCTCGACGGCGCGGGCGAGTGGCGCATCTTCACCAAGATCGTGCTGCCGCTGATCAAACCGGCCCTCGTGGTGCTGGGCATCTTCGTGTTCATGCTGACCTGGGCCAGCTACCTGTGGCCGCTGGTGGCGGCGACGGACAACGAGTTCCGGGTCCTGACGGTGGGCATCGCCTCGCTCAAGGGGCAGTTCGTGACCGACTGGGGAATCCTGGCGGCGGCCTCGCTCCTGACGATCGTGCCGGTGACCATCGTCTTCCTGTTCTTCCAGAAGTGGTTCGTGCAGGCGTCGATGGCCGGCGCCCTGAAGCAATGACCCGGAGAAGCGATGACGCAGAGAAGCAATGACCCGGAGACGAGATCGGAGGCGCCATGGCTGAGGTGATCCTGCGCCAATTGACCAAGCACTTCGGGAGTGTGGAGGCCGTCGAGAACGTGTCGCTGCGCATCCCCGACGGGGAGTTCCTCGTGCTGCTGGGCCCGTCCGGGTGCGGCAAGAGCACCATCCTGCGCCTCATCGCGGGCCTCGAGGACGCCACCGCCGGTGAGATCCTCATCGACGACGAACTCATCAACTTCAAGGATCCAACCAAGCGCAACGTGGCGATGGTGTTCCAGAACTACGCCCTGTACCCGCACATGACGGTGTACAAGAACGTTGCGTTCCCCCTCGAGACGGCTCGCATGGGTAAGGAGGAGGTCGCCGAGGCGGTGCAGAGGGCGGCGGAGATGCTGGAGATCGAGGCGCTGCTGAAGCGCCTGCCCGAGCAGCTCTCGGGCGGTCAGCGCCAGCGGGTCGCCCTGGCCCGGGCGATCGTCCGCCAACCGCTCGTGTTCCTGATGGACGAGCCGCTCTCCAACCTCGACGCCCAGTTGCGCCTGCAGACCCGCCTGGAGCTCATGGGCCTGCACGAGCGGCTCGGCATCACGACGATCTACGTGACCCACGATCAGGTCGAGGCCATGACGATGGGTCAGCGCATCGCCGTGATGAAAGACGGTCGCATCCAGCAGATGGGCGGCCCGACCGACGTCTACGACGTGCCGGCCAACACGTTCGTGGCCACGTTCCTGGGCGCGCCGCCCATGAATCTCGTCGGCGGATCGCTGGTCCGCGACAACGGGCAGGTCAGCTTCCGCTTCGAGGGCTACGAACTGCCTGTCGACCCCGGGACCTCGGGGATCAGCCAGGAGAGTCTCGACGCCGCCGTCGGGGATGCCCAACTCGGTGTGCGACCGGAGCACCTCACGCTGGCGTCGCCCGACGGCGAGGGTCTGCCCGGTGTGGTCCGCTTCCTGGAGCCCGTGGGCTCGGACCTGTTCGTGAGCGTGGACGTCGCCGGACACCCGGTACAGGTGCGGATGCCACCGGATACCCAGGTGAGCACGGGGGCCAACGTGCGGCTGGAGTTCGATCCGGCGCGCAGCCACATCTTCGACGCCGACTCCCAGAACCTGCGGGATTGAGGCGTCCTGGGTCTGCGAGCCGTTGAGGAGCCGCCGGACCGGCGGATGCCGACCGGGGACCGGCTCGATGCATGACCTGGTGCTGTCCGGCGGCCACGTGGTGGACGGCACCGGCGGCCCGGCGTTCCGCGCCGATGTGGCCGTTGAGGACGGCCGCATCGCCGCCTTGGGTCAGGCGGGTGCCGCCCGGCGGGTGATCGACGTGTCGGGCCATCTGGTGGCGCCGGGGTTCGTGGACATGCACTCCCACTCCGACCTGGCGCTGCTTGCCGACCCCACCGCCGACGCCAAGGTGATGCAGGGCGTGACGGGGGAGGTGATCGGCCAGGACGGGTTGGCCTACGCGCCGCTCGACGACTTCACGCTGGCGGCGGTGCGCACGCAGACCGCCGGCTGGGTGGGCGATCCGCCCGGACTCGACTACGGCTGGCGCTCGGTGGCCGAGTACCTCCGGCGCTTCGAGGAATCGCCCCCGTCGCTGAACGTGGCGTTCCTGGTGCCCCACGGCAATCTCCGCATGATGACCGTCGGCATCGACGACCGCCCGGCGACCGATGCCGAGTTGGACGAGATGCGCGCCCTGGTGCGGCAGGGAATGGCCGAGGGCGCGCTCGGACTCTCCACCGGGCTCACCTACACGCCGGCCATGTATGCGGGAACCGACGAACTCACCGAGCTCTGCCGCGAGATCGTGCCCTTCGACGGCTACTTCTCGCCCCACACGCGCAGCTACGGCCGCGGCGTGATGGAGGCCTACGACGAGATGGTCGATGTCTGCCTGCAGTCGGGCGCCCCGCTGCACCTCACGCATTGCCAGGTCAGCTTTCCCGGCAACGAGGGTCGTGCGGGCGAACTGGTCGAGCGGCTGGGGCGGCTCGACGACCGGGACATCGAGGTCTCCGCGGACAGCTACTGCTACGTGCCCGGGTCCACGTACATGGCGGCGTTCCTTCCCAACTGGGCATGGACCGAAGGACCCACCGGCGTGCTGGCGCACCTGGGGGACCCCGACGCCTCCGAGCGGATCCGCCACGAACTTGAGGACATCGGCACCGACGGCTTCCACGGTGCGCTGATGGACTGGGCGGCCATCGAGGTCTCCTCGGTGGGTTCACAGGAGCGGCGGCACTGCGTCGGCAAGCGTGTCACCGAGATCGCAGCTGAGATGGGCGTCGCCCCGTGGGAGGCGGCCCGCCGCCTGATGTCGGACGAGCGGCTGAACGTCAACATCCTCACCCACGTCGGGCACGAGGACAATGTCCGGGTCATCATGCAGTTGCCGTTCCACATGGGCGGCAGCGACGGGATCATGACCGGCGCCCGGCCGCACCCGCGCGCCTGGGGAACCTTCGCCCGCTACCTGGCGCACTACACCCGCGACGAGGGGCTCTTCGGCTGGCCCGAGATCGTGCGCAAGCTGGCCGCCCTGCCGAACCTGCGCCTGCGGCAGTTCGACCGCGGGTTGCTGCGTCCCGGCTTCCGGGCCGACATCGTGGTCTTCGATCCCGACGGCGTGCGCGACACCGCCAGCTTCGAGAACCCGCGGCAGCACCCCGAGGGCATGCCATGGGTGCTGGTGAACGGTGAACTGGTCAAGGACGACGACAGCCACACCGGCGCCCGGCCGGGCCGGGTGCTGCGCATCGGGGACGGGGCCGCCGCGTGAGCACGCCCCTGGACCGGCTTCACGCTGCGGGCTGGGAACTGCCGCCGCTGCCCACCCCGAAGGGCATGTACGTGCCGGCCCGCCGTCACGGTGATCTGCTGTACCTCAGCGCGCACGGCCCGTTCGGCCCCGACGGGGGGTTCACGCACCGCGGTGTGGTCGGCGACTCGCTCTCGATCGATGACGGGCGGGCCGCTGCAGCCGCGACGGCGCTCAGCCTGCTGGCCACCGCCACCGCGGCGCTCGGAAGCCTGTCCGCCATCGGCGGCACTCTGCAGATGACAGGGTACGTCAATGCCGCTCCGGGCTTCGAGGACCACGCCGGCGTCCTCGACGGGGCCAGCGAGATCCTCGACGTGGCGTTCGGTGCAGACGCCCGCCCCGCCCGCTCGGTCGTCGGTGTGGCGAGCCTCCCGTTCGATCTACCCATCGTCGCCGAAGCGATCTTCGTGATAGGAGAAGGCGATGACTGAGCACGCGGTCCCCCCGGGCGGCCTCCTGGACGTCCCCGACAGCATCGAGACGCCATCGCTGGTCGTGGACCGCTCCCGCATGGAGCAGAACATCGCCGACATGGCGGCATACGCCGCCGGCCGGGGCATCGGTCTGGCGCCACACGCCAAGACGCATCGCACGCCCGAGATCGCCCACCTGCAGATGGCGGCGGGGGCCGAGATGCTCTGCATCGCCAAGCTGGGCGAGGCGGAGGCCCTTGCCGACGCGGGGCTGGACAGCTTCGTCATGGCGTACCCCATCGTGGGGGAGGCCAAGATCGCCCGTGCCCGGCGGCTCATGCAGCGGGCCGACATCCTGCTGTCGGTGGACTCCTTCGGCGCCGCCGAGGCACTCGGGGCGGGCATGGCCGCCGAGGGCATGACCGCCGACGTGCTGGTGATCACCGACACGGGCTATCACCGCTGCGGCGTGCCGGCCGGCGAGGCCGCCGGCTTCGGGGCCGCGATCGCGCCCCTGCCGGGTCTGCGCCTGCGGGGGCTGATCACCCACGAGGGCCACGCCTACTCCAAGCCCGGCGAGGAGGGCCTGCACAACGCCTCCGTCGACGCCGGGGAGTTGATGGTCGCCGCCGCCGAGGAGTTGCGGGCCAGGGGACTGAACATCGACGTCATCTCCGTGGGTTCCAGCGCCACCGCCCGGCACACCACGGCGGTGGACGGCATCACCCAGGTGCGCCCCGGCATCTACGCCTTCAACGACTACGGCCAGGTGCTGCGCGGCGTGGTGGGCCTCGACCGCTGCGCGGCGCGGGTGGTGGCCACGGTGGTCAGCCACGTGGAGCCGGACAGGGCCATCCTGGACGCCGGCTCCAAGTCGGTCAGCCACGACCGGCTCGGCATCCACGTGCCCGGCGCGCCCGGCGGCTACGGCCTGGTCGTGGACCTGCCCGGGTGGGAGCTGTACCAACTCTCCGAGGAGCACGGCTGGCTGCGCTGGACGGGCGACGGTCCGCCCAGCGAGCTGACCATCGGGCAGCGCGTGCAGATCCTGCCCAACCACATCTGCTCGGCGTTCCACATGCTGGGCCGGTCGGAGATCGTAGAAGGCGGCGAGCACGTCGCCACCTGGATCGCCACCGGCCGCGGCGAGAGTCGCTGATCTCCGCCATGCAATCCGCCCCACCTTGTTATTCCGGCGTCTCACCGCGTCATTCCGGCGAAGGCCGGAATCCAGGCGGCTCGAGGCCCCCGAGGTTCGCGCCATGAGGCTCGACGGCAAGGTGTGCGTCATCACCGGGGCCGGCTCCGGTCAGGGGCGGGCCGCGGCGCTGCGCTTCGCGGAGGAGGGCGCGAGCGTGGTGATCGCCGAGGTGGACACGGCGACCGGTGCGTCCGCCGCCGATGAGATCACCGCAGCGGGCGGAGCGGGCCTCTTCGTGCAGACCGACGTCAGCAGCGAGGAGGACTGGCGCCGGGTCATCGGCCGGTCCGTCGAGGCCTTCGGGGGTGTCGACGTGCTCTACAACAACGCCGCGGTGGCCCCCGCCGCCGACGGCTCGGTGGTGGACGTGGCGCTGGAGGTCTGGAACCGCATCCTGGCGGTGAACCTCACCGGTCCGATGCTGGGCTGCCGCCACGCCATCCCGCAGATGCTGCGCCGCGGCGGCGGGTCGATCATCAACACGTCCTCGATCCGGGCGTTCGTCGGCGGCAGCCAGCCCATCGACGCCTACACGGCCAGCAAGGGGGCGCTGGTCTCGTTGACCCGGTCGCTGGCGGTGGTGTACGGGCCGCAGGGGATCCGAGCCAACGTCGTCGCCCCCGGCACGATCCGCACCCCGATGGCCCTGGTGCACGACGCCCACGGCGATGCGGGAAGTCGGATGCGGCTGGCCCGCTACCCGGTGGGCCGCTTCGGCGAGCCGACCGAGATCGCCGACCTGGCGCTCTATCTGGCCTCGGACGAGTCGCGCTGGACGAACGGAGCCGTGATGGTGATCGACGGCGGGGCAATGATCAACTACGTCTGAGCACCACAAGCTCGGCGACAGGACCCGGGAGGGAAGATGCGGACAGCGGAAGGATACGAGAAGAGCCCCTACAGGTCGGAGCGTCAGCGCCGCGAGCTGCTGGGCTACACCGACCCTTTGGTCGTCCATCCGGGCGACGAGGTGCGGGTCATGGTCAGTTCGGAGTTCGACTCCTACGAGTCGCAGGTGGTGCGGCTCATCCACGGGGACAGCTCGCCGGAGAGCCCCGGCTTCAAGGCGGAGCCGGTGGCGACATCGGCCGACGGCGCGCACCCCGGGCGGATCCAGGACACGCACGCCGGGTCGTACGTCAAGGTGCCCGACGCCCCCGAGATCTCCGGCAGCTTCACGATCGCGGCGTGGATCTGGCCGACGGTCCCCACCGACGGGCCGCAGGCCATCATGGCTCGCCGCGGCTCGTTCGGGGGCTACAGCCTCGGGCTCGGCCTGCCGCGGGGCATGCCGTCCGGACCGGACGTGGACAGCGCCGGATGTGTGCTCCCGGGCGGGAACGAGGAGGACGGGCTCACGTTGCGCGTCGACAACCGGCACTTCTCGCTGGGCGCCTGGCCCATCGAGAAGCGCTGGCACTTCGTGGCGGGCTCCTGGGACGCCGCGACGGGCGAGGCGCGCCTGCTGCAGAGGATCTGCGAGCGCGGCCTCGAGCACTCGCTGACCGCCGCGACGAATCTCGGCACGCTGGACGGAGACGGTGTGGATCCCGTGCCCGAAGAGCCGGACACGCCGCTGCTGCTGGCGGCCGGCTCGCGCATCTCCGGCACCGACGTGGGCGTGTACCACGGCTTCAACGGCAAGATCGAGCGGCCCTGCCTGTTCAACCGGGCCCTCGGCGCCGAGGAGCTGGAGGCGCTGGCCGATGGTGCCGACCCCGTGGCGATGGACGGTGTGGCGGCGGTGTGGGACTTCGCCGCCACCGACGCCTCGGGTACCGACATCGCGGATGTCGCCGGCTCGGGCCACCACGGCACCGTGGTCAACTACGCCATGCGCGGCCTCACCGGCCACAGTTGGGACGCCACGGCCTTCACGCGAGAGGAGGCGCCGGAGCAGTACGGGGCCGTCCACTTCCACGACGACGATTTCGACGACAGCCGCTGGGAGCCCGACTTCAGGTTCACCGTGCCCACCGATGCCCGCAGCGGCTATTACGCCGTGGCGCTGCAGGCCTCCGACGAGGCCGGCGGCGAGGAGGATCACATCCCCTTCTTCGTGACGCCGGCGCCCGGTGCGCCCCGGGCCCGCGCCGCCTACCTGGCGCCGACCTGCAGCTACCTGGCCTACGCCAACGAGCGGGTGCTGTTCAGCGGGGGCCACGACTTCAGCGACCTCACGAACATCCCCATCGTGGTTGACCCCTACGACGACTACCTGGGCGCCCGCGTGGAGTTGGGCGGCTCGGTCTACGACGTGCACACCGACGGCAGCGGCGTGTGCCACTCCACCACCCGCCGCCCGCTCCTGTCGATGCGCGCCACGGCCCGCCACTGGGTGACGAACGCCCCACGGGGGTACGCCTTCGACCTGTACCTGGTGGACTGGCTGGAGACCCAGGGCGCCGACTACGACGTGATCACCGACGAGGACGTGCACTTCGAGGGGCTCGACTGCCTCGCCGACTACAAGGTCATCATGACGGGCTGCCACCCCGAGTACTGGACCGGCCCCATGCTGGACGCCCTCGAGGCGTACCTGGACGGCGGCGGCCGGCTCATGTACCTGGGCGGCAACGGCTTCTACTGGGCCACGACGTATGACCCGGGGCGTCGCCACGTCGTCGAGATCCGGCGCGGCTTCGCCGGCAGCCGGGCCTGGGAGTCACATCCGGGCGAGACGCAGTTCGCCTCCACCGGCGAGCAGTGCGGCATCTGGCGGCACCTGGGCCGCCCGCCGAACGCCATCGTCGGCACCGGGTTCTCCTGCCAGGGATGGGACGCCAACACGCCTGGCTACCGCCGCCTGCCCGGCAGCTTCGACCCGCGGGCCGCGTTCATCTTCGAAGGCGTCGGCGACGACGAGGTCATCGGCGATTTTGGCCTGGTCATGAACGGCTGCGCCGGTGACGAGTTGGATCGTGTCGATCACCGCCTGGGTACCCCGTCCCACACCCTGGTGCTGGCCACCTCGGCGGGTCAGCACTCGGCCTACTACCTCATCTGCCACGAGGACATCTTCGTCATGCACGCCAACATCGACGCCACCCGCAACGACGACGCCCGCGCCGACATGGTCTTCTTCGAGACCGCCAACGGCGGCGCCGTGTTCTCGGTGAGTTCCATCAACTGGTTCTCGGGCCTGTCGCACAACGACTACGACAACAACGTCTCCCGCATCACGTCCAACGTGCTCAACGAGTTCCTGACCTAACCTGAGCCGCCGTCAGCGGCCCGCCCCGAGGAGGCAACAATGGCCAAGCAGCCGATCACCAGCACGTCCGCGCCCGAGCCTTCGGGTGCCTACTCGCAGGGCATCGCCGCCGGCGGGTTCGTGTTCCTATCCGGCCAGGGGCCGTTCACGCCCGACGGGGAGATCCCTGAGGGCGGGTTCGGCGCCCAGGCGCGCCAGGTCTTCGCCAACCTGGCGGCGGTCGCCGAGGCAGCCGGCGGCTCGCTGGCCGACGCGGTGCGGGTCGGTGTCTACCTGCACGACATGGGTGACTTTCCGGAGATGAACGCCATCTACCGCGCGACGTTCCCCGAGCCGCTGCCGGCGCGCACCACCATCGAGACGCCGCTGCCCGGCTTCCTCATCGAGGTGGACGTCGTCCTGCACATCGCCGACTGAGTCCCGCCGAGAGGCGGACCGGCGTTGGGGTGTCAGCCCCGGAATCCGGCGATGGGCCCGCCTCGACTCCGTTCCCGACGGTTGCCGATCACGGTGCGAGGGGACCGAACGCAAGGTAGGAGTGGTGCCCATCGGCGAGTCGTCGCACCTCGATGCCGTAGACGGGCTCGAGCACCTCGCTTCGTAGGACGTTCTCGGGCGAGCCCTGGTGCACGACCTTGCCCTGGTCGAGCAGGGCAAGGTGGTCGCAGTAGCGGCTCGCGAGATTCAGGTCGTGGAGCACCACGATTGTGTCCATCTCGAGGCTCCGAACCAAGGTGAGCACCTCGTGCTGGTAGCGGACATCGAGATGATTGGTGGGCTCGTCGAGCAGCATCACCGGGCTCTGTTGTGCGATGCACCGGGCGATCATCACTCGCTGGCGTTCCCCGCCTGACAACTCCTCGATGCTGCGCTCGGCAAACCCCGACAGGTTCACCAGTTCGAGCGCGTCGAGTGCGACGCTGTGGTCGCCCTCGGTGAAGCGCTGATGGTCGCCACGATGAACATGACGACCCAGGAGGACGAACTCGCCGACCGTGATGCCGATCCCGTCGGCCGAGGCGTCTTGGGTCACAACTGCGACCGCACGCGCGATCGCGCGTTGCGACAGCGACTCGATCGGTTCGTCGTCTATGAGGACCGCGCCGCAGTTCGGGCGAAGCATCCCGTACAGGCAACGCAGCAGCGATGACTTGCCGCTGCCGTTGGGTCCGATGAGGCCGACCACCTGTCCGGGGCGCGTGCAGAGCTGCGCCCCGGACAGGACATCGACTGCGCCGAGGCGCAGGTCGATGCCGGTGGCCGCGATCATTGACTTGTCATGGCGCGATCTGGTCACCGAGCACGGACAGCCCCTTCACCACGATTGGTGATGGTGGCTCGGCGAAGTTGAACTGGAGCGGGTAGACGTCGCCGTTGGCCACCGCGGTGATGCTGCTTGCGCCCGGGAGATCGGTGACGAGCGCGCTGACCTGCTCGGGCGTGAGGTCGAGTTCCCAGTAGAGCAGGACAAGGATGTCGGGGTTCCGATCGATGATCTCCTCGACGGAGACCTCGAACACTCGCTCGCCGAACTCGCTGAAGAGGTTGGTCATGCCGAGGGCCTCCATCAGCGGGTGCACCATGCCGAGCGAGGAGTAGGCGTAGATGGCGCTGCCGTCGGAGCCGACAGCCAGTGCGGCGGCGGTCTTGCCCTCGGCAACCGGCGCATCGGCTGCCGAGGCCACAGCGGCCTCCATCGCGGCGGCGCTGGCGTTGGCCACCTCGGTCGTGCCGAAGAGTTCGCCGTACAAGCGGACCTCGTCCAGGATGCTCTCGAACGATGGTGTCGGTGGGTTGTCACAGAACGGGGGCATCACATAGAGCTGGATCCCGACGTCGCCGAGTGTGTCGTGGGTGATGGTTTCGGTGTCGTAGCCGATGACGATGTCGGGCTCCAAGTCGATGATCGTCTCGATCGAGATCTGGGCGCCTCCGGTGGAGGTGAACTCGGTCTGCAACGCGGGGATGGCATCGAGCACGGCCATCTCATCCGCGGTGTAGTACGCCGCGTCGAAGCCGTCGATGCGGGCGACCACACGGTCGATGGCGCCGGCGGCGAATAGCAGCGCGGGCGCAGCCGGCTCCATTATCAGCACCCGCTGGGGAGCGGAGTCGAGGGTGAACTCGTCGCCGCAGTTGGTGAAGGTCAGAGGGAATCCGTCGTCGGTGGCTGCAATCTGCTCGTTCTCGGCCGGCTCTGCCGGTTCAGTTTGTTCGGCCGGTTCGGTCTCGGCCGGCTGGACTTCGGCCGCATCGCTCTCGGCCGGCGCGGGTGTCGCCTCGTCGCTCTCGGCCGGCGCGGGTGTCGCCGTCTCGCTCTCCGATTCGTCCGGGGCAGGAGCAGCCGAGGTGGCAGGAGCAGCCGAGGTGGAGGGTTCGTCGTCGCCTCCGCAGGCCGAGGCGACGAGACCGACGACGACAAGCAGCGTGAGTGCTTGCAGCTTGAACAGTGACGGTTTCATGGGTTTCCTTTCTCGAGCGCGGTCGCGCTCAGTTGTTGTGAGGGAGCTTTCGGACGAGTGCGACGAGGATCGGCGCACCCAGCACCCCGGTGACGACGCCGATGGGCAGCTCTCGGGGCTGCAAGACCATGCGAGCCGCGACGTCGGACCAGACGAGGACGATGGCGCCGAGGGCGGCGGACGCCGGGACCAGATGGCGGTGGATCGGACCAGTGATTCGGCGTGCGATGTGGGGGGCTGCGAGACCGACGAATCCGATGCCGCCCGACAACGACACCGCGAAGCCGACGCACAGTGCCACCACGACCACGAGCACCAGTCGGGTGCGTGCGGGATCGACGCCGCTCGCCATCGCGGTCTCGTCGCCGAGCGCCAGCAGGTCGAGTCGACGACGCCACCAGAAAACGAGGACCATGCCGGCACCCATGCCGAGGTAGCCGATGGGCAGCGTCGACCAGTCCGCGTTCGCGAGTGACCCGAGGAGCCAGAACATCACGGAGCGGGCCCCCTCGGTGCTGTCGGCGAAGAGGATCAGCAGGCTGGTGGTTGCGTTCAGCAGGTAGCCGACGGCCACCCCCGCCACGATCATCCGCGAGGGCGTGATCCGACCGGTTGACCGGGCCAGCGCCAACACAAGGGCAAGGGCGCCGAGGGCACCCAGGAATGCCATGAGCGACACCGACTCCGCCCCCAGCCCGGAGCCAACGCCGAACAGGATCGCGGCGGCTGCGCCGGTGGAGGCCCCCGAACTCACGCCGAGGATGTACGGCTCGGCCAGCGGGTTGCGAACCAGAGCCTGGAGGGTCACTCCGGCGACGCCGAGAGCCGTGCCCACGATCACCCCGAGCAGGACCCGCGGCAGGCGAACTTCCCAGATGATTGCGTCGTCGGTTCTCGCCCAGTTCGCGATCTCGGGCACGCCGATCGTGTGGTGGCCAATGATCCTCAGGACTGTCGGAGGTGCCACCCCGACCGGACCGAGCCCGATGGCGACGACCACCGACACGACAGTCACCAGCGCAAGGCCAATCAGGGTGGACCGGCGACTCCACTCCCACTCGGCGCGGTTTGCGGTCCGGGCGCGGTCCCCGGCCGCGGCCTCGAGTTGGGCGCTCACGGATTCGGCGCCCCGGACCTCACCGCAGCGATGTAGAACTCCTGCTGTTGATCGGAGGCCTCAAGAAGCGACATGAGCCGAGTAGAGTATCAAGAATGAGTCTCATTCCTATTTTATGGACGCTGCAGGTGCTCCGAAACCGTCGATGCTGCCTAGCTGCGCGAACGCGCTATCGGGGTTCTTGGGCCGCGACCTGGTGGATCAGACCGAGCGGCTCACCGTCCCGGTGCGCCGTCGATCACAAGGTGCCGATGATCGAGACGCCGCTGCCCGGCTTCCTCATCGAGGTGGACGTCGTCCTGCACCTCGGCGCCTGAGTCTCCGGATGCCCCGATCGTCGGCGCGGCGTCAGCCCCAGAGTCCGGCGATCGGGACAGCCTCGACTCGGTCGCCCAGCCCGTAACGGTGCGGGCCGGTGTGGAAGACGACGCCTCCGGCGAACTGATCGGGCGGCAGCCCAACGTCGTACGGCGATCCAGGCCGGCGGCCTGTGCCAGCGCGGTGTCCGGAACGACCCCGGAAGTGTGTAGTGCGAAGGCAGTGAGGCAGCGTCGCAGGGACTCGGGGCTGCGACGCCTGCCGTTGCCGACTGCGAACTCGCCGGTGTCGCGGTCAGTCGAACCGGCGCCGTCAGTTCCGCTGCGCGAGCAACTCCTCGGCGATCTGCACGGCGTTTAGAGCGGCGCCCTTGCGGAGGTTGTCGCCGACGACGAACAGCGCCAAGCCGGTCGGAACCGTGGGGTCGCGCCGGATGCGCCCCACCAGGGTGTCGTCGATACCGGTGGCCGCCAGCGGTGTGGGCAGGTCGTCGAGCACCACGCCGGGTGCACCGGCCAGGAGTTCGGTGGCCTGGGTGGGGCTGATCGGCTCGGCGAACTCGGCGTTGATCGACAGGGCGTGGCCCGTGAAAGTGGGGACGCGAACGCACGTGGCCGACACCGCCAGATCGGAAATGTCGAGGATCTTGCGGCTCTCGTTGCGCAGCTTCTGCTCCTCGTCGGTCTCGCCGCTGCCGTCGTTCGCGAACCCGCCGCAGACCGGCAACACGTTGTACGCAAGCGTGTCCCCGAACGGCCCGTCGGCGGGAACTTCGGCGGCGTCCGGGTCGAAGGCCAGCCCCGCGGCGGCATCTCCGGGCGCGGCGATCTGATCGGCGAGGGCACTCACGCCTGCCCGGCCGGCGCCGGAGGCGGCCTGGTAGCTGCTGATCACCAGCCTCCGAAGCCCGGCCGCGTCATGGAGGGGCCGCAGCACGGGCATTGCCACCATGGTCGTGCAGTTCGGGTTGGCGATGATGCCCTTCGGCCGGTGCGCCAGGGCATCCGCATTGACCTCCGGGACCACGAGGGGCACGTCCGGGTCCATCCGCCACGCCGAGGAGTTGTCGATCACAGTCGCCCCGGCGGCGGCCACGACCGGCGCCAGCGCCCGCGATGTGGTCTTGCCCGCGGAGAAGACGGCGATGTCGGTCGTCGAGTAGTCGGCGGTCTCCGCGTCCTCGACGGTGACCTTGGCGCCGTTGTGGTTCAACTGCCGTCCCGCCGAGCGGGCGGAGGCCATGAAGCGCACCCGGTCAGCCGGGAAGGCGCGCTCGATGAGCAGCGCGCGCATCACGCCGCCCACCTGTCCTGTTGCACCGACGACCGCTACTTCCATGTCGTCAGGCTACCGAGGCCTGAGCGGTCGGCTCCCCGGTCTCGGGATCCGCCGCGGGGTCGGGGGCATCTCGCAGGGCCCAGCCCATGAAGCGGAGCATCGCCCGTGCCGCCGGGCGGACGATTCTGCGGCGCAGTGGACCGCACTGCAGACCGTGCTCCTCCTGCGCCCAGGCGGGGAGGCTGTCGTACGCCGCCCAGAACAGCACCCAGTAGGCCCGCCGGGCGATCGGCGGCAACGGGAACGCTCGCAGGAAGTGTGTCGCCTCCCGGCTGAGGTCGCCGGCGGCGACTTCGGGGCGGAATCCGTCGATGACGGCCGCCAGCTCGGCCCGGCTGCGCGGCGGGTCGCCGACCCCCAGACGCTCCGCCACCGTCGCCATCTCCGCCACATAGCGGTCGGGCAACTCTGCGATCGGGATGCCTGCGCCCCGCTCCGGCGTGTCCCGCGCCGGGAGATTGGGGGCCAGCATCCCGCTGCGGCGCCGCGGCCGGCGGCCGTAACGAACGAAGGCCTCGAGGAAGCTGTCGACCTCGGTGGCGTGCACCCACGCCAGCAGGTCCGGGTCGTCGGCCCGGTACTGCCGGCCCTCCGGGGTCGTCCCCGACACGCCCAGGTGGACTCGCCGCACGGCCGCAATGGCCGCTTCGGCCTCCGGCATGGAGCAGTACGTGGTGGTCCCCAGGAAGAAAACGGTTCGGCGCAGCCGTCCCAGGGGGTCGGTGCGGAAGTCGGAATGCTCGCCGACGCCCTGCATCGCAACCGGATGGAGTGACTGGAGCAGCAGCGCCCGGATGCCGCCGATCATCATGGAGGCCTCCGCGTGCACCAGCCAGGCGCCGCCGCCGGCGGGAAGCAGGGTGGGTGCGCCGGGCGTCGGGGTGAACTTCCGCGTCGGGCTGCCGGACAGCACCGTTCGGATCGCCCACGCCAGCCGGTTCCGCAGCGCCGCGCCGGGACTCATACGCCCGCCCGCGCGGGGTCGACCGGGAGCCGGAGGGGAGTCGGGCAGGCGGGATTTGAACCCACGACCTCTTCGTCCCGAACGAAGCGCGCTACCAAGCTGCGCCACTGCCCGTTGGCAGCCGAGGATACCAAGGCCGAACCGCCGCGCCCGGCGGGTCAGCCGGTGCTCTCGTAGAAGGTTCTACCCTCGGCGAGAGCGGCGCGGCCCTGACGCAGACGGAAGGCGTTGAGTGGTTTGATCAGCCAGCCGTCGGCGCGCGCCCGCTGGGCCAGGAACACGTCGGCGGAGCGGTCCAGCAGCATGAGCACCTTCTGGGGGGGCAGGCGACCGGCGTCGCTCTCGGCCCGCAACTCGAGGCACGACGCCATGCCGCCCATGCTGCCGATCTGCAGGTCCACGATCACCAGTTCCGGCTCCAACTCCTCGGTCACCGCCAGCAGGTCGCGCCCGGAGCGGACCCTGCTGACCCGGGTCTCGTCGTCGGCGAGAGCGCCCGCCACTTCGTCGAAAGTCCAGTCGGCGTCGGTCGCGAGCAGCACGTCGGCCATACCGTGAGGCTACCGGGGCGGTAGCATCCCCGGCGAGACGGGAGGTTGCCGAGTGTTCGAGGTTCAGGTGGAAGTCGCAGACGACCACACGGTCTGCCGCCCGGTCGGCGAGTTGGACGCCTACACGGTCGGGGACTTCCGCGAGGCCCTCAACGGCGTCGACGAGACGGCGCGCCTGGTGGTGGATCTCTCCGGCGTCCCCTTCATGGATTCCGCCGGACTCGGCGCCCTGATCGGTGGTATCCGCCGGGTGCGGGACGGCGGTGGCCAGATCTCTGTGCTCTGCGATCGTGCTCCCATCACCCGCCTGCTGCACACGACCGGCTTCGATCGGATCGTGCCCCTGGTGGAGACCATGCAGGAGGCTCTCGAAGCGCTCGGTCCAGCCGACGAATCCTGATCGTCAAATGCCGCGGAGTCCCCGTCGCCGTGCCGGCGCGCGCCGCCTCCACGCCCCCTTCCGGGGAGCCCTGCTGGTCCTGACCGTCGTCGGCGCGGGCTGGCTCGTGACGGCATCGGGAGCGGCCTCCGCCCAGGTGCAGGACTGTTCCGGCGCGGCGCCTGCGGCGCCCGGAGCGCGAGCCGCCGTTCCCGGTGGAGACACCGTGCAGATCATCGAGGTCGTCGGCTTGATGGATCCCGTGCTCGCCGATTTCGTGGTCGACCGGATCAACGCCGCATCGGCACCCGGCAGCGACGTTCTCGCCGTCGTTCTGCGGGTCGACAGCAGGCGCGCCGTCGTGGACCAGGCCGAGCTGACGGCGATCGCCGACACGATCGCCCGATCGCGAGTGCCGGTCACCGCCTGGGTGGGCCCCTCGGGAGCCCGCGCGACCGGCGAGGTGGCTCAACTCCTGGCCCTCGCAGACCGTGTGGGAGTGGCGCCGGGAGCGCGCCTCGGCGAGACCGGCCCCCAGGTGCTGGACTGCGAGCGGTTCGGGCGGTTGTGGGGGGCGAACGCGCCCCTCCTTGCAGACAGGACGGTGAACCACAGCGAGGCCGTCTCGTCGGGGGTGGTGGCCGCTGCGGCGCCCACCATCGGCGAATTCCTGTTCACCCTGGAGGATCTTGGGTTCAAGACCGTCGAGGTCGTCGACACCGAGACCGGTGAGACGCGACTCGAGCCCGAGACATCGGTGCGATTCCAGAACCTCCCGTTCGTCGGCGGGATCATGCACACCGTCGCCAGCCCGCCACTGGCCTACCTGCTGTTCCTCATCGCCCTCTCGCTGGTCCTGCTGGAGCTCTACACCGCCGGCGTGGGGATCGCGGGCGTGGTGGGGGCCGGCTGCGGCATCCTGTCGCTCTACGGCCTGGCGATCCTGCCGACCAACGGCTACGCCATCGCCCTCATTGTCTTCGCCTTCTTCGCCTTCGCCATCGATGTGCAGACCGGGGTGCCGCGCACGTGGACGGTGATCGGCACGGCCAGCGTCGTTGCGGGCACGCTCACCCTCTACGACGGGGTGTCGATGTCGTGGGTCCCCATGGTGGGCGGCCTGGTGGGGTTGATGCTCGGCGTGCTCGGCGGGATGCCCCCGCTCGTTCGCAGCCGGTTCTCCACGCCGACCATCGGGCGAGAGTGGATGATCGGCATGCGCGGCGAGGCCACCGAGCCTGTGCACCCCTTCGGCGTGGTGCGCATCGCGGATTCGCTGTGGCGGGCCCGCACGTTCCGTGCCTCGCCGATCGCGCCGGGCGAGGAGGTCGAGGTCACCGGCATCGACGGGCTGTTGCTGGAGGTGTCTCCCGTCGATCTCCTCGACTCGACCGAGGATGCCGGCGGCACCTCCGGCGGCGAGGGCGACGACGGGCCGGAGACCGGCGAGGAGCTTGGCCAGAGTTCTTCCGAGTAGCCCGCGGCAGGGGCGGCGCCACGTCCACGCACATGGATTCCGGCCGTCGCGGGAATGACGGGAGGTCGCCCGTGGCGCTGTCGGGCCGTCTCCCATCGCATGCGCCGGCGTGCCGATGGGAAATCTCCGATCTCGTCTTGTGTTGGCGCGAATGCCGTCCTATGGTCGCCCCCGTGACAGGGGTGAGCGTGTGAGCGCGGTCACTGACGGCGTCGAGTGGCAGATGCGCGCGGCCTGCCGGGGCCCGCAATCGGTCGTGTTTTTCCCACCCACCGTGGCGGAGGGCAAAGATGAGCGGTCCGAGCGCGAGCGTCGCGCCAAGGCCATCTGCGCCCAGTGCACCGTGACGACCGAGTGCCTCGACTACGCCCTGCGCATCCGTGAGCCGCACGGCATCTGGGGCGGCCTCAACGAGCAGGAGCGCCGCCGGCTTCTCTGACTTGCCTGTTACCTGTCGCGTGGACGGGCGGCCGACGACGGCGACGCCGATCCAGACGCTTGGCGCACGGGTATCTATGGCGGATCGCAGGTAGTATCTGCGATCCGCCGACACTGGGTAGGCTGTTGGTGTGATCGACCGGGAGATTGCCCCGCACCTGTTGCGCCTGTTCGGGCAGTACCCGTTCGTGACGGTGACCGGCCCGCGCCAATCGGGCAAGACGACATTGTGCAGGAGCGTGTTCGACCACCTGGCGTACGCGAACCTCGAGGAGCCGCGAGTTCGTCGCTTCGCCGAGCAGGACCCTCTGGGCTTCCTGGCGCAGTTCCCCGACGGGGCGGTGCTCGACGAGGTCCACCGCGTTCCTGATCTGCTCTCGTACCTGCAGGTGCAGGGCGATGAGTCGAATCGGCCGGGACTCTTCGTGCTCACGGGCAGCGAGCAGTTCGGCCTCACCGGCGCGGTCAGCCAGTCCCTCGCCGGCCGTACGGCCCTGCTGCGCCTGCTGCCGTTCACGCTGAGCGAGCGCCGCGCGGCGGGAGCCGGAACCGCCGTCGATGAGGTCCTCTACTCGGGCTGCTACCCGCGCATCTTCGACCGGGGACTCAACCCCACCGAGGCGCTCGGCGACTACTGGGAGACCTACGTGGAGCGCGACGTGCGCCGGATCGGCGCGATTCGCAACCTGGCGGCATTCCGGGAGTTCGCCGTGCTCTGCGCCGGTCGGGTGGGGCAGTTGCTGAACGAGACGGCGTTGGGCGCCGACGCCGGTGTGTCGCGCCCGACGGTCTCGGAATGGCTGGCGGTCCTGGAGGCCAGCGACATCGTGTTCAGATTGCGTCCCTTCCACGCCAACATTCGCAAGCGGCTGACCCGCTCGCCGAAGCTCTACTTCCACGATGTCGGCCTGGCGAGCTACCTCCTCGGGATCGAGTCGCCGCGCCAACTCGTGGGCCACCCGCTACGCGGCGCGCTCTTCGAGAACGCGGCCGTCACCGAGGCCGTCAAGTCCGCCCACAACCGCGCCCGCCGCCCGCGGCTGTCGTTCTTCCGTGACAGGTCCGGCTTCGAGTGCGATCTGATCTGCGAGACGCCCGCCGGTCTCGCGGCGATCGAGATCAAGTCCGGTCGGACGATCGCCTCGGACTGGTTCGACCCGCCTCGCCGGCTGGCCGGGATCCTCCCGGAGATCACCGCTCAGGCGGTCGTCTACGGTGGCGCCGAACGCCAGGTTCGCACCACTGCCACCGCAGTTCCCCTGGCTGATTTCGCGGGTCTCCTCGCCGAGATCCACACATCGTCGAAGGACCCCGACGGCCCGGAGGTGTAACCGCCGCAGCCCTCCGCGGCGCCGGCGGCTCCCGGCTGAGGACGTGCGCAGCCGCCTCGGCGACGTGCCCGGGCAGCCACGACGACCGATTACTCGGTCGAGATCACGCGCCGGTGATGCTCTCCTGGCCGGGGGCGCTGCCGGGATCGGTGGTGTCGTCCCGCCGGGCCGGGAGGCGGCGCCCCGCGATGCGGAGATCGCCTCGGCGGCGTGTGATCCCCGTGCCGTCGAGGGCCGCCAGCAGCGGCAGGGCGTACTTGCGGGTCGTCCCCACGTGGTCGCGGAAGTCGGCCACTGTGAACCCGTCGGGTTGTTGTTCGAGCAGCTCTCGGACGGCGTCGGTGGCTCGGCTGATGGCGCCGGCGGCGAAGACGACGCCCTCGGAGGACACCGCCAAGCCCCTGCGCAGCATCTCGCGCAGTTCGGCAGGATCGACCGCCGGTCCCCCCGGTGCGGACGCGTCGGGCGGTGAGAAGGGTTGCCGCTCGAGCGCCTGCAGGAACGGGTGCTCGGTGAGCGCGTCACCCGGCCGACCGGCATAGGCCCGGCCGGCCTCGATGGTGATGCCGTCGAGATTCTCCGCGACAGCCCGGTGCTGATCGCTCAGGCCTGCCAGGTCGAGTCCCAGGTCGGAGGCCCCCGACACCCTCGTCCTGATCTCATCCTCCGCCCTCTGCTGCGCCCCGGGGTCCACGACCCATCCGGCCAGGTTCGGTGCGCGCCGCTCACCGGTGAGGCGCCACAACTCATCGGGGAGCACCCAGCCGCGCTCGGCGATGACCCGGTCGACCGATCGATCCGGTCGGGCAACCGCTGCGGGTAGGCGCGGGTCCACGTCGAGGATCTCGCCGCCGCCGACCGTCTCGGTCCGCCCGCTCTCGCGCAGGACGAAGCGGTCGCCCGGTTGCAGCGGCAGCCGGCGAGGCAGGTGCAGGCGCACGAGCCCCTGCGCCCCCGGCTGCAGGGCTTCGGCGCCCAGGATGCGCATGCGCACGCTGAACTCGCCCGCGCCGAGGTAGGCAACGTACGCCCCCCGGCGGGAGACCTCATGGTCGAGCGATGCGAGGACGCTGAGCGAGGCATCGACCGTCGCGCTCGGATACCACTGATCGGCGCGGACGACGACGTGGCCGCGACCCACGGCACCATGACTGATGCCGGCGAGGTTGAGGGCCGTGCGATTGCCGGGGTCGACGCTGTCCTGGGTGGCGTACAGGCTCTGGATGGCCCGCACGCGGACCCTGTGCCGCCCCGGCCGGACGGCCAGTTCGTCCCCGACCGCGAGCGCCCCGCCCACCAGGGTGCCGGTGACCACCGTGCCGGCGCCCGACGCCACGAACGAGCGGTCGACCCACATGCGCGGACGGCCCGCGTCGACGGCGGTGGGCGTGGCTGCCAGCAGCCGGTCCAGGGCGGCGGTGAAGGCGCCCATGCCGGTCCCCGAGACGCTGTCGACCGTCACGATCTCCGCGCCGGCGAGGAACGTGCCCGCCAGATGGTCCGACACGTCGAGTTGGGCGATCTCGACGAGTTCGTCGTCGACGAGGTCGGCCATGGTGAGCACAACCAGGCCGCTGGCGATGCCCAGCAGTTCCAGGATCCGCAGGTGCTCCTCGGACTGTGGTTTCCATCCCTCGGTGGCCGCCACGACGAATATGCAGGCATCGGTGGCGCCCACGCCGGCCAGCATGTTCCGGATGAACCTGATGTGACCGGGGACGTCGACGATGGCGCAGCGGCGACCGCTGGGAAGCGTTGCCGAGGCGAATCCCAGATCTATCGTCAGCCCGCGTCGCTGCTCCTCGGCGAAGCGGTCGGGATCGGTCCCGGTGAGGGCCTTGACCAGGGTGGACTTGCCGTGGTCGACGTGCCCGGCCGTGGCGATGACGTGCACGGTCGTCCCGACTCCGGGAGGCGACTAGGACGGTGTCCGGCGGACCGCCGGCAGCGCCGGTCGGCTCGATGGACGATGGATTCCGGACCCGGATCGAGTCCGGGGCAGGCTCTTCGCCGGAATGACGGGAGAGCGCGCTCCCCGCGTCACCTGGCGGTCTCCCCGGCCGCGCAGGCTCGCCGGGCGGCGTCGGCCAACTCGGCGTCGTCGGCGGGATCCACGGTGCGCAGGTCCAGGTAGGTGCGCTGCCCGGCGACGCGGGCGATCACCGGCACGTCCGTCGCGCGCAGGAATGCGGCCAGGTCGCCCTCCAGGCCGATGCCCGCCGAGGGGATCTCCACCCCCGGCAGGGTGCCGCCGCCGGTGGTGGCCGCCATGTCGCACATCTCGCCGACGCCGAGCGCCCCGGCGCGGGCCCGCAACTCGTCGACCGGGCGGGTCGCCATGCGCCAGAAGGGGATGTCCTCGCCCCTCCGGTGCAGGTAGGTGAGCGCCAGCGACTGCAGCTCGCCCAGCACCAGGCCGCCGGCCCGGAAGGCCCGGGCCAGGGGATGGCGGGCGCAGCGCGCCACCAGCTCGGCGCTCCCGGCGATGATGCCGGCCTGTGGCCCGCCCAGCAGCTTGTCGCCCGAGAAGGTCACCAGGGCGGCGCCGGCGGCGAGGGTCTGGCGGGCAGCGGGCTCGCCGCGCAGCCACGGCGGCGGCCCGCCCGCCAGCCACTGGCAGGCCTCGTCCACCAGGCCCGAGCCGATGTCGACGACCAGCGGTACGCCCAGGTCGGCCAGCTCGCCGACGTTGGGCGCCTCGGTGAACCCCACGATGCGGTAGTTGGACTGGTGCACCCGCAGGCAGAGCGCCACGTCGCCCGCCCCCACGGCGGCCGCATAGTCCCGGCGCCGGGTGCGGTTCGTGGTGCCCACCTCCACCAGCCGCGCCCCGGACTGCGCCACGATCTCCGGCACGCGGAAGCCGCCGCCGATCTCCACGAGTTCGCCGCGACTGACCGCCACGCCGCGCCCCGCCGCCAGCGCGCCCAGCACCAGGGTGACCGCAGCGGCGCAGTTGTTCACCACCAGGGCCGCCTCGGCCCCGCAGAGCCGCGCCACCAGGCCCCCGGCATGGGCATGGCGATCCCCCCGGACGCCGCTCCGGGTGTCGAACTCCAGGTTGCTGTAGCGCAGCGGTGTGGCGGGTCCGCCGGTGCCGCCGGGAGCGGCCGTTCCCCGTGGCGCCCTGCCCAGGTTGGTGTGCAACAGGACGCCGGTGGCGTTGATCACGGGCCGCAGCAGCGACCGCTCCATGGCGGCGGCGCGCTCGGCGGCGCTGCCGGGGTCACCGGCGGCTATGGCGGCACGGGCCGCGTCGACCAGCAACCTGTGCGGCAGCCCGCTGGCGCCCAGCGACTTCGCCAGCGAATCGACGCTCGGCGGGCGGGTGCGCCCGGCCGCGCCGGCGGATGGCTCGGTGACCGGATGGTCGCTCACGCCTCCAGGCTAAGGGAGCCTCAGAGCGCTCTTGGCAGCCCGCAGGATTCGGCGATCAGGCTCCGGGCCATCTCGTTGTTGATGGGGGCGATCCGGTAGATGCGCGTGTCGCGCCAGTAGCGCTGCATGTGCGTCTCCATGGCGTAGCCCATGCCGCCGAACATCTGGATGCCCAGGTCGGCGGCTGCGACCGCGTACTCCGATGCGAGGACCTTCGCCATGGTGGCCTCGGTCCCGCACGGCTCGCCCACCGATTGCAGCCAGGCGGCCTCGTAGGTGATGAGTTCGGCCTGGCGCTGCCACATCCTGATGTTCGCCACGTTGTGCTGCATGGCTTGGAACTCGCCGAGTTGCTTGCCGAACGCCTCGCGGTCGACGAGGTGGGCGACGGCTTCCTCCAGCACACCCTCCAGAACCCCGCAGCACAGCGCGGCCACCAGGATCCGCTCGTTGTTGAGCGTGGCGAGCAGTTGATGCCAGCCGCGGCCGACCTCGCCCAGGACCAACCCGTCGGGCACGAACACCTCCTCGAGGTAGACCTCGTAGGAGGGCACGGCCCGCATGCCCAGCTTCGGGATCGACGTCAACTCCAGCCCCTCGCTGGGCTGGGGCACCAGGAAGACCGTCGTGCCCAGGCTCCTGCGGGGCGCGTCCGGATCGGATCGGGCCAGCAGCAGCAGGTAGTCCGATTGCGCCGCGGCCGTGCACCAGATCTTCCGGCCGGAAATGCGCCAGCCCCCGTCACAGCGATCCGCCGTGGTGCGAAGCGCGCCCAGCAGGTCGGTGCCACCACCGGGCTCGGTGACCGAGATGGCGAATCGCAACCTCCCTTCGGCCAGGTCGGGGAGGAACCGGTCCTTCTGCTCGTCGCTGCCGAAGGCGCTGAGCGACTTGGCCCCGGCGAAGGAGGAGATCCCCCAGATCCAGGTCAGACCGGCCAGCGAGCGGCCCAATTCCTGGCACAGCAGGGCCTGGTCGATGGCGTTGCCGCCCTGGCCGCCGTAGGCGGGATCGACCCCGATGGCGTGGAACCCGGCTGCGGTCATCGTGTCCCAGAGTTCGAACGGGTACTGCCCCTCGGCGCCCTCGAGGTCGCGGGCCACCGACTTGGGGCACTCCCGCTCGACCCAATCGCGCAGCATCCGGCGGAACGCCAGCTGCTCGTCGCTGAAGCGGAAGTTCACCGACGCTTGCGGCTCAGGTTGACGGGCGTTCCGGCGAGGTGGGCGCTGCAGCCGGCGAGTTCGCCCGCCGGCACCAGTTCGTCGAGGAGCCGCTTGGCGACGCTCCGGACGGCCTCGGCGGCGGGCCCCTCGCCGGTCACGAACGGTTCCCCCGCGTCGCTGGCAGGCGCCACCACCGGATCGATCGGCACCTTGCCCAGCAGCGGCGCCCCGATCTCGGCGGCCAGCGCCTCGCCGCCGCCCTCGCCGAAGAGCGCGTGGCGCGTACCGTCGGGGTCCACGTAGGCGGTCATGTTCTCGATGACGCCGGCGATGCGCAGGTAGTTGTTGCGGCCCATATTGGCGGCGCGCGCCGCCACGTTCTGCACGCTGCGCGACGGGGTCGTGACGATGATCATCTCCGACCGGGGCAGCAGCTTGGCGATCCCCATCTGCACGTCGCCGGTTCCTGGGGGCATGTCCACCACCAGGAAGTCCAGGTGACCCCACAGCACGTCCTCCAGGAAGTGGCGCACGGCACGGTTCAGGATGAGGCCGCGCCACATCAGTGCCGTCTGCTCGTCGTCCACCAGCAGCCCCATCGAGACGACCTTGAGCGTGCCGTTGCCCACGTCCCGGGCCTGCGGGAGGATCTTGCGCTCGGTCTCGGCGCCCTCCAGCCGGCCGGTGAGGTCCAGCATGCGGGGCACCGAGTAGCCCCAGATGTCGGCGTCGAGCAGCCCCACGGTGAGCCCCTCGGAGGCCAGCGCCATGGCGAGGTTCACCGCTATCGAGGACTTCCCGACCCCGCCCTTGCCCGACGCGATCAGCAGCACCTTGGCTGTGGGTGAGACCTCGGTCTCCGGTGCGTTGTCGGCGACGTTGCGCCGGGCGATCGACATGGCCTTCGCCTTGCCCTCCGCGGAGAGTTCGGTCCAGGAGATGTCCACGCCGGAGACACCCGGCAGGGACTCCACGCGGCTGCGCACGTCACGCTGGATCTGCGCTCGCAGGGGACAGCCCATGGTGGTGAGGGCGACGGTCACCGTGACCCGGCCGTCGGCGCCCACATCGGTGCCCTGCACCATGCCCAACTCGACGATATTGCTGCCGAGCTCGGGGTCGATGACGTCTCTCAGCAGCGCCAGGACGGCGTCGGGGCTCGGAGGTTGCGCATCGTGCGTCGGGGCGGCGGCCACGGAGCGAAGTCTACGGGGTGGTCGATGGCCGGGCCCCTGACGGCGCCCCGGACGCCTCGGGTAGACTGACCTGGCCCGGCCGCCCCCGGGCAACGGCGTGGGGGCGACAACGCTGCAAGGCAGACGCGGCAAGGCAGAAGATGCAAGGCAATCGACCAAGGAGTGTCCCATGATCACGCTCACTTCCGAGGCGGCGAGCAAAGTCGGAGAGTTGCTCTCGCAGGAGGGCGAAGAGGGTCTGGCACTGCGGGTGGCCGTCCGCCCGGGCGGTTGCTCGGGATTCAGCTACGAGATGTACTTCGACACCGAGTTCAACGAGAGTGATCAGAGTGCCAACTTCGAGGGCGTCGACGTCATCGTGGATCCTTCGAGCGCCATGCTGCTGCAGGGCGCCACGCTGGACTACAGCGACAGCCTGCAGAACGCCGGCTTCTCGATCGACAATCCCAACGCCCAGCGCACCTGCGGCTGCGGGCAGTCCTTCAGCTGAACTCCGTGCCGGCGGCTGCCGGCGACCACATCAGGCTCACCGTCGACGGTCGCCCCGTCAGCGCGCCCGTCGGTGAGGGTTCGCTCCTGACACTGCTGCGCGAACACCTCGGCATCTGCGAGGTGAAGGACGGGTGCAGTCCCCAGGGCCAGTGCGGAGCCTGCACGGTTCTCGTCGACGGGGCCGCCCGGGTGGCCTGCGTCACGCCGGCGCGCCGGGTCGCCGGGCGAGAGGTGACGACCCTTGCGGGTCTCGACACGACGCGGCGGCGGCAGTGGGCGGACGCCTTCTGCGCAACCGGTGCCAGCCAGTGCGGGTTCTGCACGCCGGGGATCATCCTGCGCCTCGAGAGCCTGCTGCGGCGCTCGCCCGGCGCGGACGCCCACCGGGCGCTCGCCGCCCATCTCTGCCGCTGCACCGGCTGGCAGACGATTCTCGAGGCATTCGAGGCCATGGCGGCGGGCGCCGAGCCCGGGGCCCGGACTGATCGGGATCTCGTCGCCGCGGCTCACCGGGCGGCGCTGGAGGGGGGCCGCCCGCAGGCGGTGGGCCCGCACGTGGCATGCGGGGCCGGAGGGTTCGCCGACGATGGCGCGCCGGCGGGCGCGCTCGTGGCGGTCCCGGCCGCCGACGGCTGGGCGCTCGGTGAGACCCTCGCCGAGGCTCGGGCCGCCGCCGGCGCTCCCGAGGGCCGGCGGAGCACGCTGGCGCCGACCCCACCGCTGGAGGTCCCGCCGGGGGACTGGGACGTCACGCTGCAAACTTGCTGGAGCGAGCCGGCATACCTCGAACTCGATGCCTCCTGGTGCGTTCCCGGGGGTGAGCCGGCCGATCCACTGGCCAACGGCGGTGCATTCGGCGGCAAGGAGACGTCGCGGGCGCAGGCAACCGCTCGCAGGCTGGCGGATGAGACGGGACGTGCGGTGCGCGTGGTCTACTCGCGGCCCGATGCGACGAGGCTGGGGTCGAAGCGACCCCCGGTGGCGGGCGGCGCCAACGCCGATGGGACCGGGCGCCTGACGGTTGCCCGCACCCCGGGCGTCGCCGCCGCGATAGCGGCGGTGGCCCCCGGGCTGGACGTCACCGAGATCGATGTCGGCGGCCCGGCCACGTCAGCGGCGATCCGGGCTGCGGGTGCCGCCGAGGCGATCGCCCTGGTGGCGGGCGCGCGGGGCGGCGCCGATGCGGTGCGCCTGCCGAGCGGGGCGACAGCCTCGGCGAACGTGGCCGACGGCTCCATCGAGGTGGAGGTGTCCTGCGGCCGGCCGCTCGACGAGACCGTCCTCCGCTCCTACTGCATCGGCGCCACCCACATGGCCTACAGCCTCGTGACCGCCGAGGCGATCGCAGTCGATGGCGACGGCGCGATAGCGGACCTCACCGTGCGGTCCTTCGGGGTGGTGCCGGCGTCGAGGATGCCGACGGTCGACGTGCGGATCATTCCCGGCGACACCGAGCCGGTGAACGGTTCGGACGCGGTGTTCGTGGCGGTGGCGGCGGCCACATGGCTCGCGAGAGGATGCCCGCCGGTCTGGCCGACCGACGGACGCGCCTGACCGCTGTGACCTGGACGCCGAGCCCCGTGAGTTGGACCGGGATCAACCGAAATCCCCAGACGAGTCGGAGAGTACCTGATGTCTGGTTCACGGCGGAGGGTCCTACAATGGCCCGCGTCTCAAGCCAACGCCGCCGGGGGACAGCGCACTGGCGACACCGGACCGACTGGAGACGTGACCATGGCAACTCCCGCTGAAGTCGTTGCACGCCTGGCAGCCGAGGACATCCAGTTCGTGGACATGCGGTTCACGGACGTGCCCGGCACGCAGCACCACTACACGCTGCCGGCACACCAGTTGACCGAGGCTGTCTTCGCCGATGGGTTGGGATTCGACGGGTCGTCGATCCGCGGCTTCCAGACGATCGACCGTTCCGACATGCTCCTGCTGCCCGACCCCGAAACGGGCTTCGTCGACCCCTTCTTCGAGCACAAGACGCTGGCCCTGCTGTGCACCGTCTACGACCCGATCACCGGCTTCGAGTACTTCAAGGATCCCCGCGTCGTGGCCAAGCGGGCGATCCGCTACATGCTCGGCACGGGCATCGCCGACACCTGCTACGTCGGACCCGAGGCCGAGTTCTTCATCTTCGACGGGGTGAACTACCACAACGAGCCCTACGGCGCGGCCTTCGAAGTGCGGTCGGTGGAGGGCATCTGGACGAGTGGCGACACCCTCGACGCCCGCGACGATCCGAACCTCGGCCACCGGATCCGCTACAAGTCGGGCTACTTCCCCCTGCCCCCCCTGGACCGCCACCAGGATCTGCGCGCCGAGATGGTCGCAACCCTCGAGGCGTGCGGCGTCGAAGTGGAGTTGCATCACCACGAGGTCGGCACGGCTGGCCAGGCCGAGATCGACATGCGCTTCGATCACCTCCTGACGATGGCCGACAAGACGCAGCTCTACAAGTACGTCTGCAAGAACGTCGCCGCGCGGGCGCAGAAGACCGTCACGTTCATGCCCAAGCCGATCTACGGCGACAACGGGTCGGGCATGCACGTCCACATGTCGCTGTGGAAGGACGGCGAGACGCTCTTCCACGACCGCGACAACTACGCCGGCCTCTCGGAGATGGCGCGCCACTTCACCGGCGGCGTGCTGGCCCACGCCCCGGCGATCCTGGCATTCGCGGCGCCGACCGTGAACTCCTACAAGCGGCTCGTGCCGGGCTACGAGGCGCCGGTGAACCTGGTGTACTCCGAGCGCAACCGCTCCGCGGCGATCCGGGTGCCGCTCGTCTCCGAGAGCCCCGCCGCCAAGCGCATCGAATTCCGCTGCCCCGACCCGTCCGCCAACCCCTACCTGGCCTTCTCGGCGATCCTGCTCGCCGGGCTCGACGGCGTGCTGAACGGCACCGAGCCGCCGGATCCCCTCGACAAGGACATCTACTCGCTCTCCGCCGAGGAGCTGGCCGACGTGGCGACTGTTCCCGGCTCGCTCGGGCGGTCCCTCGACGCCCTCGAGGAGGACCACGACTTCCTGCGTGTGGGCGGGGTGTTCGGCGAGTCGCTCCTGGCGTCGTACATCGAGGCCAAGCGGGAGGAGATCGACACCGTCCGCCTTCGCCCGCACCCCATGGAGTTCGAGCTGTACTACTCCATCTGAGCGGCACTCCGGGCTCGCCCCCGGGCCCCCTCGGTAGCCTGACAGGATGCTGCGCGTCGGCATCTGCCAGCTGAACCTCACCGTCGGCGACCTCGACGGCAACGTCGAGCGCATGGCGGCGGCGCTCGCCGAGGTGTCCGACGGCGGCGGCGACCTGGCGGTCTTCCCCGAGTTGTCGGTCTGCGGGTACCCGCCCGAGGACCTGCTGGCCAAGCCGGGGTTCTGGCTGGACTGCCAGGCTGCGCTGGAGAAGCTCGCCGCGGCCACCGGTCGCTGTGCAGCGGTCGTCGGGCTTCCGGCCCGCGGCGACGACGGTGCGCTGTACAACGCCGCGGCGGTGTGCGCCGACGGCGCCGTCGCCGGCATGGCGCGCAAGGCCCATCTGCCCAACTACGGCGTGTTCGACGAGCTGCGACACTTCGCCGCGGGCGCTCCCGAGGCACTCTTCGAGATTGCCGGGGTGGCGGTGGGGATCTCCATCTGCGAGGACGTCTGGATCGACGGCGGTGCGGTCGAGCAGCTGGTCGCGGGCGGCGCCGAACTGATCGTCAACCTGAACGCCTCGCCGTACAGCGTCGGCAAGCTCGACGAGCGGCTCGGTGTTCTCGGCCGGCGGGTCGAGCGCACCGGCTGCCCGGTGGTGTACGTCAACCTGGTCGGCGGCCAGGACGAACTGGTCTTCGACGGCCGCTCCCTGGTGCTCGACGCCGCCGGCGCGGTCGTGGCGCAGGCGGCGGCGTTCTCCCCCGAGGTGCTCCTCCTCGACGTTGCCACCCGCGCCGGCGGTGTGCGCGGCGGCCATCGCGCACTGCCGCGGATCCAGGTGAGCCGGCAGCCTGTGGTCGTTCCCGCACCGCTTGCGGCGGCCGCTCCCGCCGCGCCGCTGGAACCCCTCGACGAGGTCTACACGGCGCTCGTCCTGGCGACCCGCGACTACGTGGCGAAGAACGGCTTCGGTGACGTCTGCGTGGGGCTGTCCGGCGGTGTCGACTCATCGCTCGTGGCCACCGTGGCCGCCGATGCGCTCGGCCCCGAACGGGTGCACGGGGTGCTCATGCCGTCCCGCTACTCGTCGGACCATTCGGTGAGTGACGCCGAGTTGCTGTGTGACAACCTGGGAATCGAGGGTCGCCTCGTGGGCATCGAACCTGCGCACCGCGCCTTCGAGGAGATGCTGGCACCGGAGTTCGCCGGCCTCGCGCCGGGCCTCGCCGAGGAGAACGTGCAGTCGCGCATCCGGGCCGTGGTGCTGATGGCGCTGGCCAACAAGTTCGGCTGGCTCGTGCTGACCACGGGCAACAAGTCGGAGGCCGCAGTCGGCTACTCCACGCTCTACGGCGACTCGGCGGGCGCCTTCGCGGTCATCTCCGACATCTGGAAGTTGCAGGTCTACGAACTCGCCCGGCGACGCAACGAGGTTGCCGGGCGGCCGCTGATCCCCGAGCGGGTGCTCGCCAAGGCGCCGTCGGCCGAACTGCGGCCCGACCAGCGCGACTCGGACAGCCTGCCGCCGTACGAGTCGCTGGATCCGGTCGCCCGCGCCTTCGTGGAAGGCGACAAGACCGTCGGGGAACTCATAGCCGCCGGTGCAGATCCCGAACTCGTGCGCCGCATCGGCAGGCTGGTGGACGTGGCGGAGTACAAGCGCCGCCAGGGTCCACCCGGCGTCCGGGTGACGCCCAAGGCCTTCGGCAAGGATCGACGCATGCCCATCACCAACCGCTACCGGGGAGAGGCCCGGGACTGAGCGCAGCCCGCGGCGCATGTCGGCCGTCGCGCGAGGCGCCCGAGAGGTACCACCATGATGATCGAGGAACTGACCGACTCGGTGGGGCGCTACGCGTGGCTCCAGCGGCACCTCGCAGAGGCGCTGGAGACCTGGTGTGCGGGCGAGCGCGACCCCGGCGTGGCGGTGTACATCCACGGCCTGGCGCGCCGCTGCCGCCGGCACAGCGCCGGCTGGGAGGAACTGATGGCCGACTCGCCGGCTCTCGAAGCCGGCGGGAGGATGCAGGCTCCGTCGGCGGGCTGGGACGGATTGTTCCGCAAGGACGCGGGCGGCACGCAGGAGCACCTCGTGACGTTGCTGCACGTGGTGCTGCCCCGCCTGCTGGCGTCGCTCGAGCGGTTCGGCGGCCGGCTGGGTGAGGTTGCCGAGGCGGCGGAGAAGCGATTCTGCGCCATCGTCATCGAGGATCTCCGGGCCCAGTTGGCGAGCGGGATGCCGGTGCTCGACCGGCGTGCGGGGCACCGAGCCAGCGCAAGCTGGCCGCGGCGCTGGGTCAGCGCCTGGCGGAACTGTCGTGTTGAACGCCGCCGCGGTTGAAGCGGCCGCGGCTCTCGGTATTGTGAGCCGACGGCACCCGATGAGGGGACGCTCCGGGGGCCGGGACTCGGCCACCGGTTGATTGCGGGGAGATTTCGTTCGTGGCGAGAGAGCGGGTTGAGAGAGACGAGGAAGATCTCGTACGCCTCTATCTGACCGACATCGGCCAGTACACGCTGCTCACGAAGGACGACGAGGTCGACCTGGCCCAGAAGATCGAGGCTGGGATCGAGGCTCGCGAGCAGATGGCGGCCGGCAAGTCACTGCGCCCGGCCCGGCGCGTCGAACTGCGCCGGCTGGTTCAAGAGGGCGAACAGGCGGAGCGGCAGTTCGTGCAGTCCAACCTGCGCCTCGTCGTCTCCATCGCCAAGAAGTATCAGGCTTCCGGTCTGCCACTGCTGGACCTCGTGCAGGAGGGGAACCTCGGTCTCATGCACGCCGTCGAGAAGTTCGACTGGCGCAAGGGCTTCAAGTTCTCCACCTATGCCACGTGGTGGATCCGTCAGGCCATCACGCGCGGCATCGCCAACACGGGTCGCACGATCCGCCTGCCCGTGCACGCCGGTGACACGCTGACACGCCTCCAGAAGGCCAGGGCGCGCCTCGAGTTGCGCTACGGCCGGCCGGCCACGCTCAGCGAACTCGCCGCCGAGGTGGAGATGCCCGAGCAGAAGGTGACCGAGGCGCTGCGGTTCGCCGCCGAGCCGCTGTCGCTCTCCGAACCGCTGCGAGAGGATGGCGATGCGGAGTTGGGCGACGTGGTCGAGGATCGTTCGGCGGAGTCGCCGTTCGAAGTGGCCGCCACTTCGCTGCTGCCCGACGAGATCAAGCGCCTCCTGTCGCCGCTGGATGAGCGCGAGCGGGAGATCCTCACCTTGCGGTACGGGCTGGACCGCGGCGAGCCCCGAACGCTCGAGGAGGTCGGCGAGCACTTCAACCTGACCCGCGAGCGCATCCGCCAGATCGAGGCGCGGGCGATGTCGAAGCTGCGGCACCCGTCCTCGGACACAGGCGCCCGCGACCTGCTCGCCGTCTGAGGCACCTGGCCGTCTGCACTCCTGGCCTGCGGGGCGGCGACCTCGACCCGGTAGGGTCGCAGACGGAGGTGTCCGAGCGCCTGGTGGGCTCCCCCGCCTTCAAAGCGGGTGGGACGGGCGATCCCCGTCCGGCGGGTTCGATTCCCGTCCACCTCCGCTGTTTGGCGTCTTGTTCGGTTCCGCTCGGTTCGCCGTCCGGCAGTGGGCGCCGTCGTGCGGTGCCCGCCCGATGGCACGGGATTCCCGTCCACCTCCGCTGCCGGCGCGATCTTGCGAGCTGAAATCGCGGCCGTATAATCCCGTGCAATGAAGAAGTTCTTCCTCTTCGTGTTGGTGGCGGTCCTCGTGGCCTGGGTGGCCAAGAAGGTTCGCGAGGTCTGATACCTCCCACTTCCCAGATCCGGCACAGCCGGGTCTGAGACTCCCCTCGGCGCCGCGGGCGCCCCATCTTCACTGCTTCCCCTGCAGGCGAGTCCACGGGTCTGCGCTGCGGCGCGCCCGGGAAAGGGAGGAAGCAGATGTTTGTTGCGTGCTGGTCGGTCAAGGGCGGCTCGGGGGTCTCGGTCGTTGCGGCCCTGGCGGCGCGCCGCTGGGCGGCGACGACCGATGCCGGAGCCCTGCTGGTCGATCTCTGCGGTGATGCGGCCGGGCTCCTGGGAGTGCCGGACCCCGCCACACCGGGCGTCGCCGACTGGTTGAACGTCGGCGAGGAGGTGCAGATCGACGCCCTCCGCCGTCTGGAACGCGAGGTGGCGGCGGGACTGTTCCTGCTGCATCGCGGGGCGGGGCCGCTCGACCGCCCTGACCGCGCCGATGTGATGGCGCGAGAGTTGGCCTCCGAGCACCGGATGGTGGTCGTCGACGGCGGCTGCCTCTGGCGCGCCGGAGGCGAGGAATCGGGCGGAGAGGTCGCCGGCGGGGCGCCCGACGACATCGACGTGCGCCGCCGGATCGTCGCCGGTGCCGACCGATCCTGGTTGGTGACGCGGGCCTGCTTCCTCTCGCTGCGGCGGGCTGCCCGCGCGCCCCTGCAGCCGACCGGAGTGGTGCTCCTCGTCGAGGGGGGCCGCCCCCTCACAGCAGGCGATGTCGAGGACGTGGTCGGCGCGCCGGTGGTGCTCCGGATAGATGTCGACCCGGCGGTTGCGCGGGCCGTCGATGCCGGGCTGCTGGCCACCCGTGTCCCCGCCGCTCTCGATCGGGCCCTGGCACAGGCGACGCCGGCGTGAGTGTCGCCGTGGCCACCTCGGACCGGGTGGCTACCAGCGCGGGCGACTCGATGTCGCTGGCGGCCATCGAGGCCGATCTGCACACCCTGGCCGTCGAGGCGTCCCTGGCGGGCGAGCCCGCCGGAGTGGAGCAGATCGGCGAGTTGGTCCGCCAGCGCGCACCGTTGCTCGGTACGGACACTCAGGAACAGTTGGCCGAGCGAGTGGTCGCGCGCCTCGGCGGGCTGGGCCCTCTGGAGGCTCTGGTTTCCGATGACTCGGTGAACGAGGTCATGGTCAACGGTGCGGGCGCCGTGTGGGTGGAGATCGACGGTGCGCTGCGGCGGACACCGGTGGCGGTCGGCGAGTCCACACTCCGTCAGCTCGTCGAGAGGGTCGTCGCGCCGCTGGGGCTGCGCGCCGATCGCACGTCGCCGCTGGTGGACGGGCGGCTGGCCGACGGGTCGCGGGTCAACGTGGTGATGCCGCCGGTGGCCGTCGACGGTCCGTACCTGGTCATTCGCCGCTTCCGGGCCTGCGATCTCCAGCTCACCGACTTCGCCCCGCCGCCGGTGGCGGCGCTGCTGCGCTGGATGGTGCAGGCTCGGGCGAACATCATCGTGAGTGGCGGCACGGGTGCGGGCAAGACCACCCTCCTGAACACCATGGCGCGGCACATCCCGGCCGGCCAGCGCATCGTGACCGTCGAGGACGCAGCGGAGTTGAGCCTGGGCGCCGAGCACGTCGTGCGCCTCGAGGCTCGGCCGCGAAGCATCGAGGGGCTCGCCGCGATCACGGTCCGCGACCTGGTGCGCAACGCGCTGCGGATGCGCCCGGACCGGATCCTTGTCGGCGAGGTACGCGGTGCCGAGGCGTTCGACATGTTGCAGGCGATGAACACCGGCCACGACGGGTGCCTGTCGACCTGTCACGCCAACAGCCCCGCCGATGCATTGGCGCGGCTGGAGACGATGGTTCTCATGGCGGGCGCCGGGCTTCCGCTGCAGGCCGTCCGCGCCCAGATCGATGCCGCCGTGGACTTCGTCGTCCATCTGGCGCGGGGCCCTGCCGGCACCCGGCGCGTCGTCGGCGTCGCCGAGATGGGTCGGGGCTCGGAGCGGCTCGTGGCGCTGGCCGACCATGCCGGGTTGCGAGTTCTGCCGGAGGTTCCGCCCCGGGGGTTCGACGCGCCCCTGCCGGATCCGGCCTGGCTCGGTTCCTGATGGAGCCCGGACGTGGCTGACGCAGTCGGCTACGCGGTCGCGATCGCGCTCGCCGCCGCGGCGCTTCGCCGCATCCCCGCCGAGGTGCGGCGCCGGCAGGTGCGCCGCCGAGACCTGGGGGGGATCGGTGCCCCCGGGCGCTGCGTGGCCGCCCAGCCGGCGGCGGAGTGGCGGCCCCGAATGCCTGGCGGCGCCCGCGCCGCCGGCGCGCCGCCGGTCGGGCGCCTGCGCCGCCGGCTGCGCAAGGGCCTCGACGACGCAGCGGTGCCGTGCGACGAGACGCGTGCCGCCGTGCTGTGGGGTGTCGCCGTTGTCGTGGGGGCCGCAGGCGGCCTGGTCGTCGCCTCCCTGCCGGGCGCCGTGGCTGGAGCGGTGGCCGGCCTCGTGGGTCCTCCCGCAGCTCTGTGGGCTTCGAGGCGCCGGCATGAGCGGCTCGTCGTCGACGCTCTGCCGGACTTCCTGGAAAGAGTCGCCCGCTCGCTGCGCGCCGGAGTCTCCACGGCGACTGCGATGGAGGAGGCCGCCCCGACGTCGGGTCCGCTTGCGTCCGACCTCGGCGACCTGCTGGGCGATGTGCGAGCGGGCCGCACACTGCCCGCAGCGCTCGATCGCTGGTGCCGGCGCAGACCGATCCCGGAGGTCGCGCTGGTGTCCGCCGCTCTGTCCATCGGTGCGGCCTCCGGGGGCCGGCGGGCACCCGCCGTCGACGGCGTTGCGGGCACGCTGCGCGAGAATGCGAACACGAAGCGCGAGGTCGCCTCGCTGGCCCAGCAAGGCCGCCTGTCCGGGTTGCTGATCGCGCTTCTGCCTGTCTGCTTCCTGGCGCTGTCGGTCATGATCGATGCCGGGTCGGTGGGCGCTCTCTACCGCACCCCGCTGGGACTCGTCTGCCTCGTGGCGGGATTCACGCTGAACGTCGTGGCCTTCGCCTGGATGCACCGCATCACACGGCTGCGATGACGGCGCTGATGGTGGCGTGGCTGATGACCCTCGTCTGGGGGACGCTGCGGTGGCGACCCCCGCCGAGCGGGTCGGCGGCGCGATTCGCCGGCCTGCGCCGGCCGGTCCTCCAGCGGCGTGCACATCCCGTCAGGGCCCTGGGGAGGATCCTCCGTTCGACCCTCAGGCGCCCGAACGACGTGGCGGCGGACGCCCGGGCCGGATGGGTCGTACTGGTCCTACTCGCCGGGGCGGCTGTCGACACCCTCTTCGGGTTGCTGGCTGCAGCGTCCTGCTGGGGCGTGATGCGCCGGCGCGACGCGCGGCGGCGCCGGCAGGCGGTCGCCGATGTCGTCGCCGAACTTCCCGAGGCCGTCGACCTGCTCGCTCTCGCGGCCAGCGCGGGGCTGAGCGTGCGACTCGCCGTCGAGGCGGTCGCACCGCGCCTTGGCGGTCCCGTCGGTTCGGCGCTGCGCCGGGCGGCTCGGCAGATGCGATTGGGGGTCGACACGGCGGAGGCGCTCGAAGCTCTCGTCCACCGGCCGGCGGGCGAGCCGTTGCGGCTGCTGGTGCGACCGCTGATCGACGCCCTCCGGTACGGCTCGGCGCTCGGACCCGCGCTGGAGCGGGCAGCCACCGTGGCGCGTACCGATCGTCGCCGGGGGGCGGAGGCCGCCGCCCGGCGCGTGCCGCTGCGGCTGCTGTTCCCGCTCACACTGTGTGTCCTCCCGGCGTTCGTGCTGCTGACGATCGTTCCCACGGTGGCGCAGTCGCTGGACCTGTTGCGGTTCTGACGGACCGCCCGATGCCTCCTGCCGCCGTGCCCGACTCACGGCCACTCCGGGGCCCGTTGCCTGACCGGGACTGATGCGAGACCGACCGAGAGACCACGACCGGGGCGGCGGACAGCCCAGGAGGAAACGACATGTCGCAGACGACAGCAACCACCCACACCACCTGCCGGTCGCGCGCCCGCCGGCGGCTGCGGCGGCTGGCCGAGTCGGGACAGGCCACCGCCGAGTACGCCCTCGTGCTGGTTGGCGTGGCGTTCATCGCCGTGCTGGTCCTGGACTGGGCGAGGAACACCAACCTGATCGGCCGGCTCCTGGACACCGTCTTCAAGTCGATCACCAAGCTCATCACGTGAACGGCCCCGCCCCCGACCGCCGGCGGCGGCGCGGAACGGAGGGGCAGGCGGCGGTCGAGTTGGCCCTGCTCCTCCCGCTCCTGGCGGTGATGGCGCTGTTCCTGGCGCAGATCGCCCTGACCGCGCGCGACCAGATCATGGTCATGCACGGTGCGCGCGAGGCTGCCCGCGCCGTGGCGGTGAGCGGTGATGCCTCCCGGGCGCGCCCGGCGGCGCTCGAAGCCTCCCGCCTCGACCCTCACCGGACGCGGGTCCGCGTCACCGAGTTGCCGCCGGCGAACGTGTCGGTGCGCGTGGAGTACCGCTCGCCGGTGCGGTTCGCGGTGCTGTCGGCGGTGGTCGGCGACCTCGCACTGGCCGGCGAGGCGGTCATGCGAGCCGAGCGGTGACGCCGGTTGCCGCGTGGCGCGGTGTGCGCGGGCCGTCCGGCTACCGTAACCACGAACCGCCAGCCCACTCCTGTCGGGGGCCGTGCCGATGCCCGCTCCAGCGCAAGACCGCGGCGACGCGGTGGAGATGTGGATCCCGCCGCGCACCGAATACCTGGCGATGGTGCGGGGCATGGTGTCGGAGGTCGTCGCCCGGCAGGCGGGTGTCGATCCGCAGCAGCTCGAGGATCTACGGGTTGCCGTATCCGAGGCCGTCACGAACGCGATCGCGGCGCACGAGGCGCGCCGCAGCGACGACCAGATCAGGATCTGCTGCATCCCGGGTCCGGGGCGGATCGAGATCCAGGTCCATGACCGGGGAGGGGGATTCGACCCGTCGGGTGTCCCCGAACCTCCTGCTCCGACCGACCCTCAGCGGTTGGCCACGGAGAAGGGCATGGGGCTGTGGCTGATGCAGATCATGTCCGATGACCACAGCATCTCCACGTCGCGCCGGGGGACGGAGGTGCGCCTCGTGGTCCACACATCGTCGCCGTAGACGGCGGCGGGACCGGGGATCGCGGTGGTGCCGCTAACGTTCCTGCGTCGTCAGGCGAGTGATGTCGGGAACGATCATGTCGGATGACCGCAACAACGGAGGCGACGGGGACGCGGCACCGGCGGTTCCGGACCCGGACGCCGGCAGCCCGAACGAGCGGGTGATCCAGTCGGGGGCCCCGCCCGACAGCGGTCTCACCTTCATCGGTCGTGACAGCGCGCTGGCCCGCACGGTGGGCCGCCCCCTGCTGAACTTCCTGCACATCGAGACCTCAGGGGGGGTCCTCCTGCTGGTCGCCACGATCGCGGCCCTCCTCTGGGTGAACTCCCCGTTCGGGGACACCTACACGCACTTCTGGCACACGCCCATCGAGGTCAGCGTGAGCGATTTCGTGATCTTCGGCGAGGACCTGCACGGTTTCGTCAACGACGCACTCATGGCGTTGTTCTTCTTCGTGGTGGGTCTGGAGATCAAGCGTGAGATGGTCACCGGCCGGCTCCGGCGGTTGCGCGACGCCCTGCTGCCGGCGACCGCGGCGCTCGGCGGCATGGTGGTCCCGGCGCTCGTCTACGTGGGATTCAACCTGGGCGGCGACAATCTGAACGGCTGGGGAGTGCCGATGGCCACCGACATCGCGTTCGCCGTGGGCGTCGTGTCGCTCGTCGGCAAGTGGGTCCCGAGCTGGCTCCGCCTTTTCCTGCTGACCCTGGCGATCGTCGACGACATCTTCGCGATCCTCGTCATCGCCGTCTTCTACAGCTCCGACATCTCGCTGGGATGGCTCGGGCTGGCGGTGATCCTGTGCATGTTGATCAGGGCGCTGGCGCTGCTCCGCGTCTGGGTCCTGCCCGTCTACGTGTTGATCGGTTCGGCCGTCTGGTGGGCCACACTGAATTCGGGGATCCACGCCACGATCGCCGGTGTCGTCCTCGGGTTGATGACCCCGGCGAAGCCCCTGCAGCGGGAGTCCGACGCCCGCTCGGTGGCCCGCTGGGTGCAGGAGAAGCCGGACATCTCGGTCACCGACATCCGTCGAGCCAATTTCGGCATCGCCGAGTCGCGCTCGGTGGCCGAGCGCCTCGAGGTGGCACTGCATCCGTACGTCAGCTACCTCATCGTGCCGATCTTCGCCCTGGCGAACGCCGGTGTGGCGCTCAGCAGTGATTCTCTGCGCACCGCGGCGACCTCCTCAGTGACGATCGGTGTGGCACTGGGGCTGCTGGTGGGCAAGACGGTCGGTGTGTCCGGTTTCACGCTGCTGGCGACGAAACTCGGTCTCAGCTCGTTGCCGGTCGGCGTCACCAGGCTGCACGTCGTCGGGGTGGGGATCGTGGCGGGCATCGGCTTCACCGTGGCGCTGTTCGTGACGGCGCTGGCGTTCGAGGGATCCGCCGCGGGAGACGAAGCCAAGATCGGCGTCCTGGTCGCATCCTTGGTGGCCGCGGTGCTCGGATTGTTCGTGCTGCGGCTCGCCGGACGGCGCCTTCTCGCCACACTCGCGACACCCGACCCCGCCTAGCCCGTATCTTGCTGCCCATGGCCTCCGATGCCGCGCCCAAGCGGATCGTCATTGTCGAATCGCCCACCAAGGCCACGACGATCGCCCGCTTCCTCGACGACACCTACACGGTGGAGTCCTCGCGAGGGCACATCCGCGACCTCCCGACGAACGCCTCGGAGATCCCCAAGGCCTACCAGGGCGAGTCGTGGGTGCGCCTCGGCATCGACGTCGAGAACGACTTCAAGCCCCTCTACGTGCTGAACAGCGGCAAGCGCGACACGGTGCGCTCGCTCAAGAAGCTCGTCGCCGCCGCGGACGAGTTGTATCTCGCCACCGATGAGGATCGCGAGGGAGAGGCCATCGCCTGGCACCTGCTGCAGGAGCTGTCGCCCCCGCAGCGCGTGACCGTGCGCCGGCTGGTGTTCCACGAGATCACTCCCGACGCCATCCGCGCCGCCCTGGCGAACCCGCGGGAGATCGACCGGCGGCTGGTGGACGCCCAGGAGGCCCGCCGCCTGCTCGACCGTCTCTACGGCTACGAGGTCTCGCCGGTGCTGTGGAAGAAGGTGGCTCCCCGCCTGTCCGCCGGGCGGGTGCAGAGCGTGGCGACCAGGATCGTCGTCGAGCGCGAGCGGGAGCGCATGGCGTTCGTGCCGGCCGGCTACTGGTCGCTGGGCGTCACCGCGGCGGCGCCCGCCGGTGAGAGCTTCGGGATGGCGGCAACCGCTGTCGACGGCGACCGGATCGCCACCGGCCGGGACTTCGGAGCGGACGGGAAGCCGACCGGCGCCGACGTCGTCATCCTCGACGAGCCCGCCGCTCGCCGGCTGGCGGCGGGGTTGGACGGGAGAACCGCCGAGGTCGCCTCGGTGACCGCAAAGCCCTACCGGCGCCGCCCCGCGGCGCCGTTCATCACCTCCACCCTGCAACAGGAGGCGGGGCGGCGGCTGCGGCTCTCGGCCTCGGCGGTGATGCGTGTGGCCCAGTCGCTCTACGAGCAGGGCTTCATCACCTACATGCGGACCGACTCGGTCACCCTCGCGGACGTGGCCCTCAAGGCCGCGCGGGCCGAGGTGGCGCAGCGGTACGGCAAGGAGTTCGTCCCCGCCAAGCCTCGCCAGTACCGCAGCAAGGTCCGCAACGCCCAGGAGGCGCACGAGGCCATCCGCCCCGCCGGTGAGACCTTCGCGTCGCCCGAGTCTCTGCGCGGGCGGCTGTCTCCGGTGGAGGCCGATCTGTACGAGCTCGTCTGGCGCCGCACGCTGGCCTCGCAGATGACCGATGTCACCGGCGAGACCGTCACCATCGAAGCCGCGGCGCAGACCGCGGACGGATCTCGGGTCACCCTCACGACCTCGGGAACGGTGATCGCCCACGAGGGGTTCAGGCGCGTCTGGGACCCGCAATCCACCAATGGCGCCGGCGGGGCCAACGGCGGAATCGATGCCGGTGAGGCCCAGCGGCGCCTTCCCCAGGTTGTCGCCGGTGACGTCCTCGCACTCTCGGAGCCGGAGGTGTCGAGCCACGAGACGCAGCCGCCGGCGCGGTTCACCGAGGCGACCCTGGTCCGCCGCCTCGAGGAACTGGGCGTCGGCCGGCCCTCCACCTACGCCACGATCATCACCACGATCACCGACCGCGGCTACGTCCGCAAGAAGGGCACAGCCCTGATCCCCACGTTCACCGCGTTCAGCGTCGTGAGCCTGCTCGAGGGCCACTTCGACGACTTCGTGGACTACGCATTCACGGCCCGCATGGAGGACGACCTCGACGACATCGCCCGCGGTCGCCAGGAGTACCTTCCGTGGCTCTCGGTGTTCTACTTCGGTGACGACGGCCGCCCCGGGCTCAAGAGCCGGGTCTCCGACAACCTCGACGACATCGATGTCGTGGCGGTCAACACCGTCGCCATCGGCACCCACCCCGACGGGCGTCCCATCGAGGCGCGGCTCGGACGGTTCGGGCCGTACATCAACTGCGGTGACCAGCGCGCCCAGCTTCCCGAGGAGACCTCACCGGACGAGGTGACGGTGGACCTCGCTCTGGAGTTGCTCAGCCGACCCACGACCGGCCGGTCGCTGGGGACCGACCCCGATTCGGGTCTGCCCGTCACCGCTCGCGAGGGTCGCTACGGCCCGTACGTGCAACTCGGTCCACCGCCGGACACCCCCGACGCCAAGGCGGAGAGGTTCGCCTCGCTGTTCAGTTCGATGAGTCTCGAGGACATCACGCTCGCCGACGGCATGCGCCTGCTGAGCCTGCCGCGGACGGTCGGGACCGACCCCTCCGACGGCGTCGAGATCACCACGCAGTCGGGGCGGTTCGGCCCCTATGTGAAGAAGGGCTCGGAGACCCGCTCGCTGGAGACCGAGGAGCAGATCTTCTCGATCGGCCTCGAGGAATGTCTGGCCCTGCTGGCGCAGCCGCGCCAGCGGCGCGGCCGGGAGCCCAAACCGCCGCTGCGAGAACTCGGAGCCGACCCGGTCACCGGCCGGAGTCTCGTTGTCCGCGATGGTCGCTACGGCCCCTACGTCACCGACGGCGAGACGAACGCGTCGCTGCGCGCCGGTGACGCCCCCGAAACGCTCACCCCGCAGCGGGCCTCGGATCTCTTGGCGGCACGGCGCGATGCCCCGCCCAAGGGCCGGAAGGGCGCAGCGGGGGGATCGCGCCGGCGGAAGGGGTCGCCCAGCCGTGACCGCTGAGGGGACGCCCGCCGGGCGTCGCCGCACCTGGGCCGGCTTCCAGCGGCGAGTATTCGCCACACCGCAGTTCTTCCGACTCTGGTCGGCACAGGTCGTCACGTCGACGGGCGATTGGCTCGGCTTCCTGGCCATCTCGGTGGTGGCGGTGCGCCTCGGCGCGGGCACCCCCGAGGCCGCCATCGGCGTCGTCCTGGCTGCCCGGCTGGTACCGGGAGTCCTGTTCTCGCAGGTGGCCGGCGTGCTCGCCGACCGCTGGGATCGCCGCCGACTCATGGTCGTCTGCGACCTGGCCCGCGCGGGGATCCTGCTGCTGGTGCCGCTGGTGAACAGCGTCTGGCAGCTGGTGCTGGTGTCGCTGGCGCTGGAGGCGTTCACGCTCCTGTGGATCCCGGCCAAGGAGGCCTCGGTCCCGAACCTGCTGCCGGCCAGACACCTGACTGCGGCCAACTCGCTCTCCATGTTCGCCACGTACGCCACATTCCCGGTGGCGTCGCTCATCTTCGCCCGGGTTGCGAACGCCCTCGAGAACGCCTCGGGCGAGGGATGGTTGGGAGCGCTCTACCTGGACAACCAGGGGCCGATCTTCTATCTCGACGCCCTGACGTTCGTGCTGTCCGCGGCGCTGGTCTTCTCGCTGCCGTTGCGCCACCACCGCGAGTCCGGCCGGGCGGCGCGCGATGCGCTCCGCTGGGAGGGGGTCTTCCGGGAATACCGCGAGGGCTGGCGCTATGTCGTCGTGAACCCCACGGTGCGGTCGGTCAACATCGGGCTGGCGACCGCCCTCATCGGTGGCGGGATGCTGATCCCGCTGGCGCTCGTGTATGCCATCGAAGTGCTCGGGGTCGGCGAGGGCGGGTTCGCCGACATCGTCACCGGGCTGAGCGCCGGCGTCGGCGTCGGCGTCCTGGTCCTGTCGCTCCTGCAGCGGCGCGTCCACAAGCACCGGATGTTCGCCCGCTCGGTCACCGGGGCGGGAATGTGCCTCCTGGTGGCCTCGTCGCTGGGATCGCTGCCGTGGGTGATGCTGGTGGCCGGTGCGGTAGGGGTGTGCGCAGGTGGGATGTACGTGCTCGGCTTCACCCTGCTGCACGAGCACACCGCCGACGAGGTGCGGGGGCGGGTCTTCGCCGGCCTGTACTCAATCGTTCGTCTCTGCGTCGTGTTGGCGCTGGTGGTGGGCCCGCTCCTGGCGGCCGCCTTCGACCGCATCTCCGAGGTCCTGTTCGACCGCTCGATCGACATTGGAATCGTCGTCGTGGAGCTCCCCGGCGTGCGGCTGACGCTGTGGCTGGCCGGGCTCACGGTGATCGTCGCGGGACTGCTCGCCCGCCGCACGCAACGGATCGAGTCGGCCTCTGAATCCGCGGCCGATGAGTCTCTGGAAGACTGCTGAGCAATGGTGATTGCCGGGGGAGTGCCGCCGTGCCGTCATTCCGGCGCAGAGCCGGCCCGGACGTGATCCGGGGTCGGGATCCGATGGCCGTCACGTCTTGTCGCGCGGTTGGCGGGTCGATTCTCGACCGCGTGCCGCCGAGGTCCCGGAGCCCGCGGTGAACGGCGCATCAGCCGCGCCGGAGCGAGGCCGCTTCGTCGTGTTCGAGGGCGGCGAGTCGGTCGGCAAGTCCACCCAAGCCGCCTGGCTGGCCGCCGGCCGGGGGGTCGATCTGACCTTCGAGCCGGGGGGCACGCTGCTGGGCCGCGAGCTGCGCGGCCTGCTGCTCGGTGACGCGGGAGTGCGCGTCGACGTGGTCGCCGAGGCGCTTCTGATGGCGGCCGACCGGGCGCAGCATGTCGCCGAAGTCGTCCGGCCGGCGCTGGCGGCGGGCCGGGACGTGGTGTGCGACCGCTACATCGCCTCGTCGCTGGCCTATCAGGGATATGGACGCGGGCTGGATGTCGGGCTGGTGCGCCGGCTGTCGGAGCTGGCCACCGGCGGGCTCTGGCCCGATCTCATCATCCTGCTGGACATGGATCCCGCCCGGGCGACCAGCCGCGGCGGTGCCGGTTCGGATCGTTTCGAAACCCTCGACATCGACTTCCACAGGCGGGTGCGCGACGGATACCTGGAACTCGCCGGCGCCGATCCGGAGCGCTGGGCCGTGCTGGACGCCGACCGGGAGGCCTCGTCGGTCCGCCGCCCAGGCACTCGAGGAAGGACCGGCGCGTGTCCACGTCCTTCATGAAGCTGGGGATGGAGGTCGGAGGTGCGACTCCGTCCTGCAGGCACTGCGCAATAATGGGCTGGAGCGCGCCGTGCGGCGCAATCTCCAGGACCACGTCGGGCCGGTGCTCCCGCTTGATGGTTTCCATGGCGGCCGCGAAGCGCACGGGCCGGCGGATGTTCGACCACCAGTAGGCGCTGTCGAAGCGCTCGACATGCGCGCCGGTCACCGAGGAGACGAAGGGGACTTCCGACTCGAAGCTGCGCTCGTCGAGAAAGGAGAGCGCCGCCCGCACATCGTCCCTGATGGGATCCATCACGCGGGAGTGGAAGGCGATGTTTCCCGGAATCAGGCGGTGCGGCAGGTTTCGCCGCTCCGCTTCCGCGATGATGGGCTGCAATTCGTCTTCGCGACCGCACACGACGGTGCTGGCCGGCGCGTTCTCGCAGGCGATTTCGACCCGCGGAGGGATGCCTCCATTGCCGTGGAAGGGGATGCCCAGGGCCTCGAGCATCTGTTCCACCCCGGAGCGATCCAGCCCCAGCGCCAGCATGCGACCGGACCCGGCCCGGCGTTGCTGCAATGTCGCGCGATGGAAGACGAGCCGGGTCGCATCCCGAAGCGACAGCGCTCCGCAGGCGTAAGCCGCGGCGACCTCGCCGGAGCTGTGGCCGGTCACGCCGTCGGGATAGACCCCCCAGGTCTTGAGCACCTCCACCAGCGCGCACTGGAGCATGAAGATGGCGGGCTGAGCCAGCTCGCACTCGTCGAGCCTTCCCTGGGAGGCAAGGAAGCAGGCGTCGCGCAGAGAGGCTTCGGAGTGTTCCCGCCAGTACGTATCGATCGCGTCGATGGCGCGGCGGAAGACGGGATTGGCGTCGTAGAGCGCGCGGCCGCAGCCGGCCCACTGGGTACCCTGTCCGGAGAACACCATGACCAGGCGCCGCTCGCCCTCGTCCACGGTGGCGACCGGAGCGCGTTCATCCGCAACCGCCCGGAGCCCCTCGCACAGCTCCCGCGCGTCGCGAACCGCAAGGGCCGCCCGAACCGCGAAGTGGGTGCGGCGGCGGCTGAGGTTGCCGGCCATCGCGTAGAGGTCGAGGGGGTGCTCGTCGATCGTGTCCTCGAGGCGCCGCGCGCTCTCGGCCAGCGCCTTCGCGGAACGCGCCGAAAGGGGAATCATGTAGCCGCCTTCCGGAGCCAGTGCCACCGACCAGATGCGGGGCCGAGCCGGCCGGTACTCGCGCACTACGCAGTGCCCGTTCGCCCCCCCGAATCCGAAGGAGTTGATGCCGACCACTACGGGGTGGCGGGGAAAGGGCTCGCACTCCGTTTGAACCCGCATGGGGCAATAGTCGAAGTCGATCTCCGGATTCGGCACCAGGAAGTTCTTCGAAGTGGGGGCGAAGGTGCGCCGCTGCATCATCAGGACTACCTTGAGCAGGGCACAGTGGAAGGCGGCCGCCTCCATGTGTCCGACGTTGCTCTTGACGCTGGAGACCCGAAGGGGAAGCTCGCGGTCGTAGCCCCCGAATGCTTCCGAAATGGCATTGCCCTCGATACGGTCCCCGACCCGGGTGCCCGTCGCGTGGGCTTCGATGTAGTCGAAGTCCAGGGGAGTGCGACCGGCCCGGGCGCAGGCGCTGCGCATCAGCTCGATCTGTCCGTGACGGGTCGGCGCAGTGATGTAGCGACCCGGCGCCAGACCTTCGCTGCCGTCGGCGGAGCCGGCCGCGTTGACGGCGCTCGCCTCGATGACCGCGTGTATGGCGTCTCCGTCCCGCTCGGCCGCCGCGAGAGGCTTGATGGCGAAGATGAACGCCCCTTCGGAGCGCATGTAGCCGTTGGCTTCCGCGTCGAAGGAGTGGCACTTGCCCTCCGGGCTGATGACTCCCATGAGGTTGAAGCTGCTGCTCATTCGGCCGCTGCCCAGAAAGGTGACGGATCCCACCAGCGCCTGGTCGCAGTCGCCGCACTGAAGCGCGTTCATCGCCGCGTGCAGGGCGCTCAGGCCCGCGGAGCACGCCGTGCAGTAGGCCATCGACGAGCCCATGAGGTTGAAGTGGTACGAGATCCGGTTCGCGAGCATCGCAAGGCTGATGCCGGTTACCGAGTACTCGGTGGTGCCGTGCAGCGAGCGCCAGTTCGCCACCGCCGGGACCTGCGCGCCGACGAACACCCCGGTGGGACTGTTGCGCAACGCGTGGAAGTCCCATCCCGCATGTTCGATCGTCTCCCATGCGCAGGTCAGCAGCATCCGTACCTGCGGTTCCGTCTGCCGCAGCTCGTTGTGGGACATGCCGAAGAGAGCGCGGTCGAAGAGCAGCTCTTCGCCGTCCCGGATCAGTCCCTCGTAGGGGCTCGCCAGGCGCCCCGGACCCGAATACTCCCCGATGGGCCGGTGGCCCCGGCCATAGCGCCTGCTCACGGGTTCCCGGACGAGTTCCCGCTCGCGGAGCAGACGCCAGAAATCGTCATCGGTGCGGATCCCGCCCGGCATGCGGTAGGCGTATCCCACGATGGCGACTGCGTTTCCGGTTCTCGTCGAGCTCATTGCATGCCTGTCCTTGTCAACCGTCTCCATGAGGTCGGCGCGTGGAGCCTTCCTTGCGCCCGATCCCTGCCGGTTTCCTCCCCTGGCGGTGCACCCGGCAATTGGCCATTGACCGGACACCGCCTGCGAGCCGGATCCCATCATGCGAGCTGAAATGTATAGTGGTTCCCCGAAGGTGTTTCCAATACTGTCTTTGTTCCGCGGCCATCAGAGAACCTGATGCGGCGTTGCGGCTCCGGCCTTCGACTCCGGGGAGCCGAACGGGCCGCGGGACCGTTGCGCTCCCCGATTCGGAAGCTCCGGGCCGGTCGAAAGCGCGGCGGGCGTTCCGCGGACCAGCGACCTGCCCCGAGGCCCGAAGGCCCACCGATCAGGAAGGCCGGCGCGAGCGCTGCATCGCCCGGTGCTTGGCCCGGATGAAGGCGCCGTGGTACACGTGGATGAGGTCCGCGACGCGGCGCACGAGGTGCTCCTCGTACTTGTCGAGCTCTCCGTCCGCGAAGGCGACGAACCACAGGAGCTCGACCAGGTTCTCCTTTTCCGCCGCCTCGAAGTGGTCGTTGATGAGCCGGGTGAACTCGTAGAGCGAGGTCGCGTCATCGGCGTGGCGCTCGGCCTCGCGGTAGAGCCGGGCGGCCGCGGCCGGATCGAGCTCGAACACGTGCCCGAGCGCGGACTCGATGACGCCTCGCTCGACCTCCGTGACCTCGTGGTCGGCCCGGCTCATCTCCACCAGCAGGGCGGCGCCGGCGACTCGGCAGGCGCGGCTCCGCTCCTCGCCGGCGACGGCGGCCCGGCTTTCGTCGGGCGATGGACGGAAGAGCTGCGCGAGTGCCTGCAGCATCGCCTACGCGATCACCGGGGCCCGCGCCAGATCTCGGAATCCGGGTAGAACGCGAGCCAGGCGAAGGCGAAATGCACTCCGGAGTCGATGGTCTCGAGACGCGTTCCCTGGAGCGGGCCTTGCGTCGCGGTCCCGAAGAGGTCCCAGGTGCTGCCGGTTTCCCGGTCCACGATCCGCCCTTCCGCCGCTTCGAAGTGCAGCTCGCGCTCTCCGGCGCGGCGCGCGTAGGCGGTGGCGGAGGGCACGGTGCGCGAGTCCGCGATACGCGACTCGTCCAGGACCGAGAGGGTGCCTTCCCGGCTCAGCACCACCACCGGAGTGTCCCCCACTTCGTCGTTGACGACGGGATGCCGGGAGAGCTCGGAGAAAGGGTAGAGCCGGTGAGCGCCCTCGACCGAGACGTTGAGCACGCGCTCCATCGGAGGCAGTCGTTCGTCGACCGGATCGAAGAACAGGAAGGGGCGGTCCTCGATCGAGTCGTAACCGCGGTAGGGGTTCGAGCCGTAGGGTCGGTTGTGCCCGGTGCGCCGGGAGAGCACCGGTGCCGTGGGGTAGGCGGTCCTGAAATCTTCGTAGGCGACGATGCTCGCGGGAACCCGGGAGAGCACCGTGCCCGCCATCTCCCCCACGATGGCCCGGCCGGTGAACTGCTGCCACCAGCTCTCGGTCTCCCGGTCCCACATCACGAGGTCGCTCATTCGCAGGTTGCCGGTGGTGCCGAAGTCGAGGACGCGCCCGCCGGCGCGGCGATCGAACACGATGGACGCGTTGCACAGAGGGCAGAAGGTGACCGAGAGCGGCACGCCGCCCAGCTCGTCGTTGACGATCTCGTGCCAGGTCAGGATCTGGAGCGGATAGGCTCTCGTCTGTCCGCCTGCGCTCACCACGATCACCGGCTCCTTCGGATCCAGCCATTCGTCGGCTTCGTCGCCCGACACGAACTCGGGCTCGTCGATCGGAGGAATGCCGTCCCGGGGCGGCCCTCCGGAGCGGACCTCGTCGAGGTCGACGAGCGCTTGGGAGAAATCCGTATCGGGCCACGCGCTCTCGAAGCGGGAGCGGGTGTCGGACAGCGCGGGCGACGGGTACGCCAGGGCGGCCGCCAGCAGAGCCGTGCCGAGGGAGGGGAGCGCGAGTCGGCCGGCGGGCGTGCTGCGCGGGGCGCGGGGTCGCGGCTTCGAGGCGGAACGGGGCCGCGCGGGCGGCGGCCCGCCGCCGGCAAGGCCCGGTCTCGAAGCGGAGCGATGCATGGTGTCGTCGTCCTGTGCGGTGATCGGGGCGGGTGCGGAGGCGGGCACGTGCAGCGGCGGATCCTCAGCGCGCGATTACGCGTATCCCCTCTCCGAGTATGGCCTGCACCCGGCGCCGGGATCCCCCCAGGCCGAAGGAGGTCTCTCGATATCCGGCGCCTTCGATGCGATACCGGACCACGAGGCGATTGCCTCTCATCACCCGATCGAGCTCCGGGCTGTGCACCCGGTTGCCGTCGATCTCGGCGATGACGAAGTCGGCCTGCCAGGGGCCTATCCGGCAGGCGGACTCTCCCTCGGAGGAGGCGAGGAACCGGTCATCGACATGCCAGGAGGGGCAGGTGTCCTGCGAGAGGCGGTCGTAGCTCTCGGGGATCGCGAACTGGGCGCGGATCACCTCCTCCGCGCTTCGGTACACCCGAAAACGATAGCCGTCGGCGTTCTCGACGGCGGCGGCGTTCACCGCCGCGCCGTCTTCTACGGGCGTGAAGCGCTCGGTGTGCCACTGCGCCACCACCGTCGCGGGAAACCCGGCGACGAGAAGGAGCGCGATGAGCGCCCGCCCCGGAGGCGATGCGAGCTTCAATGGAGTTGCTCCCTCGCCCACGGAAGGGAATCGAAATCGACGTTGCCCCCCGACAGGACGATGCCCGTGCGCCTTCCCCGCAGGTCGAGCGCGCCATCCAGCGCGGCGGCCAGGGGTACCGCGGCCGAGGGCTCCACGACCAGCTTGAGGCGTTCGAGCGCGGTGCGCATCGCCGCCGCGATCGCTTCCTCGCTCACGGTCACGATACGTTCCACCCGTTCCTTGATGATCGGGAAGGTGAGCTCGCCGATGCCGGTGCGCAGTCCGTCCGCGATGGTGGCGGGAGGCGCCGGAGCCCTCACGATGCGGCCCGCGCGGAATGAGCGGAAGGTGTCGTCGGCGGCGCATGGCTCAACGCCGATCACCGACGCCCGGGGGCGGCGCTCGCTCACCGCGATCGCGGTGCCGCTCAACAGGCCGCCCCCACCCACCGGAGCGAGCACCAGGTCGAGATCCGGAACCTGCTCCAGGAGCTCGAGCGCGGCGGTGCCCTGTCCGCAGATGATCCGCTCGTCGTCGTAGGGGGGCACGAAGGTCATGGCGCGCTCGCCGCGGATTCGGTCCACGCTCTCCTGGCGGCTCGCATCGTTCGGCTCGCACTCGATGATCTCCGCGCCGTAGCTCCGCACCGCCGCCACCTTGACCGCGGCCGAGTCGTGAGGCATCACCACCAGCGCGCGGGCGCCCCGGCGCCTCGCCGCGAGGGCCAGCGCCGCGCCGTGATTGCCGGAAGAACAGGTGACGACGCCGCGTTCGAGCTCCGCTTCGGAGAGGGAGAGCACCGCGTTGCAGGCGCCGCGGAACTTGAACGCGCCGCCCTTCTGCAGGTTTTCGCACTTGAAGAACAGGTTCGCCCCGGTGCGTTCGTCCAGGCTCGCGCAGGTGAGCACCGGGGTGCGATGCACGTGGGGAGCGATGCGCCGGGCCGCCGCTTCGACGTCGGAAAGAGAGGGCGAAAGGCTCATGGATTGCGATTCTACATGGCCCGGCGTCGGGCCGGTCCGTCCTCTCGCGGGGCACTGCGCCCTGAGCACCGTGACGGCGGGCGCGGCGATGATCGCGAAGCGTCCACTTGGGTTAAAGTCGTGCGCTCCGCGCGCCGGCTCGAGAAACTCAAGGAGGCCTTCCATGGAAACGCGTGCCGCAGTCGCCCACGAGGCGGGCCAACCTCTGCGCATCGAAACCGTCAATCTCGAAGGGCCCAGGGCGGGAGAGGTCCTCGTGGAGATCCGGGCGACGGGGATATGCCACACCGACGAGTTCACCCTGTCGGGCGCGGACCCGGAAGGCCTCTTCCCCGCCATCCTCGGTCACGAAGGAGCCGGCGTGGTGCTGGAAACGGGCGAAGGGGTCACGAGCGTCGCACCCGGCGATCACGTGATTCCGCTCTACACGCCCGAGTGCCGACAGTGCGAGTACTGTCTGAGCGGCAAGACCAACCTGTGCCAGGCGATCCGCGTCACGCAGGGGGAGGGGGTGATGCCGGACGGCACCAGCCGCTTCAGCGGGGGCGGGGAGAAGATTCACCACTACATGGGCACCTCGACCTTCTCCAATCACACCGTGGTGCCGGAGATCGCGCTTGCCCGAATTCGCGAGGACGCCCCCTTCGACAAGGTGTGCTACATCGGCTGCGGGGTCACGACCGGACTGGGGGCGGTGATCAATACCGCCAACGTCGAGCCGGGGGCGAACTGCGTGGTCTTCGGACTGGGCGGCATCGGCCTCAACGTGATCCAGGGCCTGCGACTGGTGGGCGCCGACATCATCGTCGGCGTGGACCTGAACCCCGCCAAGGCGGAGCTCGCGACGAAGTTCGGCATGACCCACTTCGTCAATCCGAAGGAGGTCGAAGGCGACCTCGTTCCCTACCTCGTCGATCTCACCCGGGGCGGGGCCGACTACAGCTTCGAGTGCATCGGAAACGTCGAGGTCATGCGCCAGGCGCTCGAGTGCTGCCACAAGGGATGGGGCGAGAGCATCATCATCGGGGTGGCGGGAGCGGGCCAGGAGATCTCGACCAGGCCCTTCCAGCTCGTGACCGGGCGGGTGTGGCGCGGCACCGCCTTTGGTGGCGCGAAGGGCCGCACCGATGTGCCTCGCATCGTGGACTGGTACATGGACGGCAAGATCAACATCGACGATCTGATCACTCACACCATGCCGCTCGAGGACATCAATCGGGCCTTCGACCTGATGCACGCGGGGGAGTCGATCCGCAGCGTGGTGATCTACTGATCGGGACTAGGCGGGGCGTCGCACTCAGAGCCGGTCGACGCCCTCGTCGTCTGCGACCAGCAGCACGTCCGCCGGGCGCCGCGCGAAGATCCCGTTCGCGAGCGTCCCCGGGATCTGATTGAGCTCGCGTTCGAGGTCTGCAGGCGCGCGCAGATCGAGATCGTGCACGTCCAGGATGGGGTTGCCGTTGTCGGTGCGGAATCCCTCGCGCAGCACGGGTCGCGCATTGCGCTTCACCATTTCCCGCGCGACGTGCGCGCGGGCCGCCGGCAGCACTTCGATCGGCAGGGGGAAGCGGCCGAGGCGGCGGACGAGCTTCGAGTCGTCCACGATGCACACGAAGCGCTCGGAGACCTCCGCGGTCAGCTTCTCCCGGGTGAGCGCGCCGCCGCCGCCCTTGATGAGCTGACGCGCGCGGGTGGCCTCGTCCGCGCCGTCCACGTACAGCGCGAGGGTGCTCACGGAGTTGAGGTCGAAGATCCGGATGCCGGCTGCCCGAAGCAGCGCCGCGCTCGCCTCGGAGCTCGCCACCGCCCCGTCGATCCGATGGCGCAATCCCTTCAGCGCGGCGATGAAGTGGTTGGCGGTGGTGCCGGTGCCGATGCCGATCACCTCGCCGACGGGCACGTACTCGAGCGCCGCGAGCGCGACGGCGTGTTTCTTGTCGTCCTCGGTCATGTCGGCAGCATTCCGTCGGGCGGAGTCGCAAGCCATGGGAGGCTCCCGGGCGGCGAGCTATCATAGAGGCGTCAGCGCTCTACTCCGTCCCGAATCCCACGCCCGAGACCCGATATGCCACGAGAGTACGTGGAGAGAATCCTGCGCGCCAGAGTCTACGACGTGGCCCGCGAGACGCCGCTCGACCCCGCGCCGCTGCTTTCCCGGCGACTCGGGAACCGGGTGCTGATCAAGCGCGAGGACCTGCAGCCGGTCTTCTCCTTCAAGGCGCGTGGCGCATACAACAAGGTGGTATCGCTGTCCGCCGAGGATCGGGCGCGCGGGGTGATCACATCGTCGGCGGGCAACCACGCTCAGGGGGTCGCGCTGGCGAGCCGCCGCCTCGGGGTCCGGGCCCTCATCGTGATGCCCGAGACCACGCCCCGGATCAAGGTGGACGCGGTACGCGCGCTGGGGGCGGAGATCGTGCTCCACGGCGTTTCGTACGACGAGACGCAGGCGAGAGCGAAGGAGCTGACGGCCGAGCGCGACCTGGTCTACGTCCACCCCTTCGACGATCCGGACATCATCGCGGGCCAGGGCACGGTGGCGATGGAGATTCTGCGCCAGCACGGCGAGGAGATTCACGCCATCTTCGTGGCAATCGGAGGCGGGGGCCTGATCGGGGGCATCGGAGCCTACGTCAAGGCGCTGTGGCCGCACATACGGATCATCGGAGTCGAGCCCGAGGAAGCGCCCACCATGCACGATTCGCTGGCGGCGGGTGAGCGCATCGTGCTCGACCAGGTCGGCATCTTCGCCGACGGGGTGGCGGTCCGGCAGGTGGGGAGGGAGACCTTCCGCATCGCTCAGGAGTGCGTGGACGAGGTGCTCCTCGTCAGCACCGACGAGATTTGCGCCGCGATCAAGGACATCTACGAGGACACCCGCTCGATCGCGGAGCCCGCGGGCGCGCTGGGCGTGGCCGGCATGAAGCGCTACGTGGCGCGCGAGGCCGTGCGCGACGAGACCCTCATCGCGGTGGATTGCGGGGCCAACGTGAATTTCGACCGGCTTCGGCACATCGCGGAGCGGGCGGAGATAGGCGAGGAACGCGAGGCGCTCATCGCGGTGACCATTCCGGAGAGGCCCGGGAGCCTGCGCAGGTTCTGCGAAGTGATCGGAAACCGGAACATCACGGAGTTCAACTACCGCTACGCCGACGCGGAAGACGCCCACATATTCGTCGGAGTCGAGCTCAAGGGCCGCTCGGGCGACCGGGAGGACCTGATCCGCAGGCTGGTGGACGGCGGCTTTCCGGTCGTCGACATGAGCGACAACGAGATGGCGAAGCTCCACACCCGGTACATGGTGGGGGGACGGGCGGGCGGCGTCGACGGCGAGCTGCTGTATCGCTTCTTCTTTCCCGACCGCCCCGGCGCGCTGGTGCGCTTTCTCGACCACATGGGCGCCCACTGGAACATCAGCCTCTTCCACTACCGCAACCACGGTTCGGACTACGGCCGGGTCCTCATGGGAATCCAGGTGCCGCCGGGGGAGCACGGGGCGTTCCAGGAGTTCCTCGAACGGGTGGGGTACGAGTACGTCGACGAGACCCGGAATCCCGCGTACCGCCTCTTCCTCGCCTGAGCGCCGCCGCGCCCCGCGCGTGGCTTACTCGAGGGAGAGGATGTGTTCCCAGTGCTCCCGGGACACCGGCATCACGGAAAGGCGGTTGCCGGGTCGCAGCAGGATCATTCCCTGCAGTTGGCGCTGCATTCGCAGCTCCGAGAGACTGATCACCCGGCGCAGCTTGCGCACGAACTTCACGTCCACGTGAAACCAGCGCGGGTTGTCCGGGTCGCTCTTCGGGTCGTAGTGCTTGTCCTGCGGATCGAAGGCGGTCTGGTCGGGATAGCCTTCGCGAACGATTTTCATGATGCCCGCGATGCCGGGAATCGCGCACTTGGAATGGTAGAAGAATGCGAGATCACCGTTGCGCATCTCGTCTCGCATCATGTTGCGCGCCTGGTAGTTGCGCACGCCGTCCCAGCACTCGGTGCGGCGGGGCGCCTGGCGGAGGTCGTCGATTCCGAACTCCTCCGGTTCGGATTTCATCAGCCAGTAGTGCACCGTGGCAGCTTCCTTCGCTTGCGAGTGTTTCGCCGGATCGGTGGATGCCCTCCGCGAGCGCCGGCTTGGATCCCCGTCCCTTGAACCGGTTCCGTTCTAGGGGGGAGTGTCTCGATGCGTATCAGGCCGTCCGCTCACATGCGCGAGCCGGGCGCAACAACGCTTTCATCCCACTCCCTTGGGTGGCGAGTTAGGCTCAAGCGATCACCGGATCCATCATCGAACGCCGCAGGGGGCGGAGCCAGTCTAATACAGGGCAATCGGATCCAGCTACCCGTGCGCCGCGATGGCGTTCCCGAGCTTCTCCCTCAGCCGCCGGATGTCCGCTTCGATCGCGCGGTGCATCTCGCCCTGTGCCTGCTGCTGGTCCACGGCGTCGCGCTGGCGCTGCATGAACTCGTGAATGAGGTTGAGCGCGGTGATGATGACCATTCTCTCGGTGCTCAGGACCTTGCCGCCGTCGCGCACCTGGCGCAGGCGCTCGCTCAGCATCCGCGCCGATTCGACCAGCCCGTCCCGCTCGCTCGCCGGACAGGCGATCGTGTACTCCTTCTCGAGAATCTCGATCGTTACCGGGACGATTTCTTCGCTCAAGTACCGATCTCCATGGCCCGAAGGCGCGCGATCATCGCTTCGACCCGGGTGCGGGCAATCTCCGATTTCTCGATGAGAGAGGCGCGTTCCGCCACCAGGCTGCCCTGCTGGTCCCGCAGGGCCTGATTCTCGTTGCGCAACCGCTCGCACCGTCGGATCAACTCATCGATCTGCGCTTCGAGCGCGCTCAAGTCGGGCTTGTCCATGGCGCGGCCGATGAAGTGCGAAGACGTGGAGGAAGACCGGTCTCAGGCGGGAGACTATAGGATCGCAGCGCGAGATCGGTCAATGCCGATAGGCCGGTGGGGGTGCCGATGGTAGCATTCGGCTCCTTCAGGTTGCCGGGGCCGGACGCGCATTGTTCCCGTGGCGGGCATGATCGACTGGTACGCTCACTGTTCGCGAGTTCTCGAGACCGCGAACGCCGATCTCGGCTTCGCGGAGAGCCACGGCCTTCTGTGCGGGCGAATCTGCTCCGAGCAGGATGTGGACATCGAAGGCTGGATCTCCGAGGTTATCGGGGCGGAGGCGGAGGGAGACCGCGAGCGCTGCGAAGCGGTGCTGCGGGCGGTGTCGGAGGAGACGCGCGCGCGGCTCGAGGCTCCCGACTTCGGGTTTCAGCCCTTTCTTCCGGACGATGAAGAGTCGCTGGCGCTGCGCTGCTCGGAGCTGGCCCGGTGGTGCCAGGGCTTTCTCTACGGGCTCGGCGCCTCCGGCCGCCTCGATCTCGAGACCCTCGGCGATGACGTGCGGGAGATGCTGTCGGACCTTTCCGCGATCACCGCGCTCGGCGCCGGAGGCGAGGCCGAAGATGTGGAGCGCGACTACTATGAGCTGGTCGAGTACCTGCGAACGGGAGTGATGCTCATCAACGAGGAGCTCACCCACCGATCGGATCCCGAAGGCGCGGGCGCCTCAGCGTCCGAATGCCCAACGACCGAGCAGGTCCACTAGCCGACGCTCGGGCAACGCGTAACGGAGGCCGCATGAAGAAGAAGGAATTCGCCCGCCGGCGCCGGCGGCTCATGGAGGCGATGGGCGACACGAGCATCGCCATCGTTCCCACCTCTCCCGTCCGCTTTCGAAACCGCGACATCGACTATGTCTTTCGTCCCGACAGCGACTTCCACTACCTCTGCGGCTTCGACGAGCCCGAAGCGGTCGCGGTGCTCGTTCCGGGCCGGGAGCAGGGCGAGTTCCTCCTCTTCTGCCGGGAGCGGGACCCGCTGAAGGAAGCCTGGGACGGCAGCCGCGCGGGTCTCGAGGGCGCCTGTTCGCTCTACGGCGCGGACGACGCCTTTCCCATCGGCGACATCGACGACATCGTGCCCGGCCTGATCGAGAACCGCTCGAGCATCTACTACGCGATGGGTTTCGATGCGGGTTTCGACCATCGGGTGATCGGCTGGGTGAACCGGGTGCGCGAGCGTGCCCGGGCTGGCGTCAACCCGCCGGCCGAGTTCGTGGCCCTCGATCGCATTTTGCACGACATGCGCCTGGTCAAGAGCCGGGCCGAGGTTCAGACCATGCGGCGCGCCGTGGAGATCAGCGCGGATGCGCACCGCCGCGCGATGGCGATGTGCCGGCCCGGGATGCGCGAGTACGAGATAGAGGCCGAGCTGCTCTACGAGATGACCCGGCGCGGCAGCCGCAGCGTCGCCTACCCGAGCATCGTGGCCGGGGGCGACAACGCGTGCGTGCTTCACTATTCAAGCAATCGCGACGTGCTGAAGGACGGCGACCTCCTGCTGATCGACGCCGGCGCCGAGTACGAGTACTACGCGGCCGACATCACGCGGACCTTCCCCGTCAACGGCCGTTTCTCGGCCGAGCAGCGCGCCATCTACGAGCTGGTCCTGGAAGCGCAGGAGGCCGCGATTGGACAGGTGCGCGCCGGCAACACCTTCGATGATCCGCATCGGGCGGCGGTGGAGGTCATCGCCCGCGGCCTCGTCGATCTCGGACTGCTGAAGGGCCGGCCTCGCCAGGTGATCCAGAAGGAGCGCTATCGGAAGTACTTCTTCCACCGAACCGGTCATTGGCTCGGCATGGATGTCCACGATGTGGGGGACTACAAGATCGGAGGCGAATGGCGGGTGCTGGAACCGGGCATGATCACCACCATTGAGCCGGGCATCTACATCAAGCGCGGCGAGCGCGGCGTGGCCCGCAAGTGGTGGGGCATCGGTGTGCGCATCGAGGACGACGTCCTGGTGACCAAGGGAGAGCCGGAGGTCCTCACCGGCGCCGCACCCAAGCGGATCGATGACGTGGAGGCGCTCGTCGGGACGGGAAGCGCGGGCCTGGCTGCCGCCTGAAGACCGGGGACGCGGTGCCTGCCTCGACTCCGCGCATCGCCGTCGTCGGGGCCGGTCCGGTAGGAGCGACGCTCGCGCTCGCGCTGGCCCGCGCGGCGATTGACGTGGTGCTGGTGGAGCGGCACGGCACGCATTCCTCCCGATTCCGGCCGGTCGCGCTCTCCTGCTCCTCGCGCCGCATCCTCGATACGCTCGGAGCATGGGCAGCGGTCTCCCCGCGGGCCTCTCCGATTGCCCGGGTTCACGTCTCTCAGCGGGGATGCTTCGGGGTCACGCGCCTCGATGCGAGCGAGTATGGAGTAGAGGCGCTGGGCTACGTGGCTGATACCCGCGCGCTGGTCTCCGCGCTCTCCCCGCTGCTCGCAGAAACGGCCGGGGTGCAGCGACTGTCGTCCACCGCCGTGGTCGGCATCGCGCGCGGGACGCACGGGGTCCGTCTCGAGCTCGCGGGCGCGGCGGCGGAGGCGGGGACCCGGAGCCTCGAGGTGGACGCGGCGGTCGCGGCGGACGGCGGAAGCGCTTCGTGGTGTGCCGCCGAGATCGCATGCGTCGAGAGCCGGGAGTACGCGCAGGTCGCGCTCGGCGCGCTGGTGCGCACGGAGCGCGACCACCGCGCGGTGGCCTACGAGCGATTCACGCCCGAAGGTCCGATCGCCCTGCTGCCCTCGCACGACGGCGCCTGCGTGCTGGTATGGACCCTGCCGCCGGAACGGGGCGGAGCCTTGCTCGCGTGTCAGGAGTCGTTGTTTTGCACCGAGCTGCATCGGGCCTTCGGGGATCGGCTGGGCCGCTTTCTCGAGGTCCGCCACCGGGAGGTGTTCCCGCTGCGGAAGGTCCGCTCCCGCGCCGCGCCCGCCTCCCGGATCTTCCTCGTGGGCAGCGCCGCGCACACCCTCCATCCGGTCGCGGGCCAGGGCCTGAATCTGGGCCTGCGGGACGCCGCGGTGCTCGCCGAAGTGATGGCCGGGACGGTGCGTGGCGGTGGGGACCCGGGATCCCCGGAGTGCTTCGAACGCTACCTGGCGCTCCGACGCTCCGATCACCGCAGGGTGGGCAACGCGACCGACCTCCTCGCGCGCATCTTTCTCCCCGAGTCTCGAGCGATGCGCCTGCTGCGGGGGGCGGCTCTGGTGGGACTCGACCTGGCGAGCCCGCTGAAGCGGGAGTTCGCTCGCCATGCGATGGGGCTCGGCCTGCCCGTGAGCCGGCTCGTCCGGGGCATGACTCCGTGAACTGCGACGTGGCGGTCGTCGGCGGCGGCGCGGTGGGAGCCACCCTGGGCGCCGCGCTGGGCGCCGCCCGGATGCGCGTCGCCCTGATCGAGGCGCGTCCCCCGTCTTCCGGCGGAGCGCAGCAGGGCGATGTCCGGGTGAGCGCACTCACCCCGGCCTCCCGGGCGATTCTGGCGGGACTGGGAATCTGGTCGCACCTCGCGCCGGAGCGGGTGAGCGCATTCACGAAGATGCACGTCTGGGATCAGCCGGGAAGGGGCGAGATCCACTTCGACGCCGCTGAAGTCGGGATACCTGCGCTCGGCTACATCGTCGAGAATCGAGTACTTGCCGCCGCGATCGAGGCGAGACTCTCGGAGCTCGAGTCGGTGAGCTGGGTTCGGCCTGCCCGGCTCCAGGGCGTGCGTCTCCGGGGCAAGTCGGTAGAGCTCGACCTGGACGAGGGCCGGGCAGGGGCCAGTCTCGTGGTGGGCGCGGACGGCTCGGGGTCGCGCACCCGTGAGCTCGCCGGAATCGGTCGTCGCGGCGGCGACTTCGGGCAGCGGGCGGTGGTGGCGACCCTCCAGACCGAAGGGGGCCACGGGAATACCGCCTGGCAACGCTTTCTGCCCCGGGGACCCCTCGCGTTGCTTCCCCTGTGCGGCGGGCGAGTGTCGATAGTGTGGTCGACGGAGCCCGGACACGCGATGCGCCTGTGCGAGATGCACCGGAGCGCATTCGAGGCCGAGCTCGAAGCCGCCATCGGCGAGCGCCTGGGTCGCCTGCGTCTGGAAGGCGGCCGGAGCAGCTTTGCCCTTCGCCACCTGCGGGCGGAGCGCTACGTGGCCGAGCGGGTTGCCCTGGTCGGGGACGCCGCGCACACTATACATCCTCTCGCCGGACAGGGCGTGAATCTCGGACTGCTGGACGCCGCGGCGCTGGCCGAGGAGCTGTTCCGGACGCGGGCGGCGCGGCGGGATATCGGTCTTCGCGCCAACCTGCGCGCCTACGAGCGCGGACGCAAGGGTCACAATCATCTCGTGCACGGAACGATGGTCGCCTTCCATCTGCTCTTCGGAGCGGAGTCGTCCACGATCGCGGACCTGCGCAATCTGGGCCTGCGCCTCGCCGATTGCAGCACGCCGCTGAAGCGCTTCTTCATGCGATTCGCGGGCGCTTCTTTCGGCGGCCTGCCCGAGCTGGCCCGCATCGGACTCGCCGGGGACCCGGTGGCGGACCTCGACGCTCTCTCCGGCGAACGCGGATAAGGAGGTCCTTGACCCAGATGAACACCGCCGATTCACCCCTTTACCAAAGCGAGCTCGAAGGACTGCGCCTGCTCGGGCGCGGCAAAGTGCGCGACATATACGAAGTGGACGCCGACCACCTGCTCATCGTCGCCACGGATCGCCTTTCGGCATTCGATGTCGTCCTGGACGATCCGATTCCCGGCAAGGGCGAAGTCCTGACCGCCCTCTCTCTCTTCTGGTTCGAGCGCACACGCTCGATCGTCGCCAATCACACGAGCGGGCTTTCGGTCGACGACGTGGTCGACGGCGCCGGCGCGCGGGAGCTTCTGGGGCCGCGTTCGCTGGTGGTGCGGCGATTGCAGCCCCTGCCGATCGAGGCCATCGTCCGTGGCTACCTGATCGGTTCGGGATGGAAGGACTACCTCGCGACGGGCGCGGTGTGCGGAATCCCGCTTCCCGGGGGGCTCGAGCAGGCGGCGCGATTGCCGGAAACCCTGTTCACGCCGTCCACCAAGGCGGAGGTGGGCGAGCACGATCAGAACATCAGCTTCGAGGAGGCGGCGGGGCTCGTCGGGCGGGAGTCGGCCGAGCGCGTGCGCGAGGTCAGCCTGCGTCTCTACGAGGAGGCGGCGGAGTACGCGGCCGAACGAGGAATCATCATCGCCGACACCAAGTTCGAGTTCGCGCTCGACGGCGACGGGGTGCTCGTGCTGATCGACGAGGTGCTCACACCCGATTCCTCGCGATTCTGGCCGGCCGACGAGTATCGTCCCGGCCGCAGCCCGCCGAGCTTCGACAAGCAGTTCGTGCGCGACCACCTCGAGGCGACCGGTTGGGACAAGCGGCCCCCGGCGCCTCGCCTTCCCGAGTCCATCATCGAGGCCACCTCGAGGCGCTACGGAGAAGCGCGCGATCGCCTGATGGCCTGAGGAAGGCTGCAGCCGAGGTCGGCGGCCGCCCCGGTGCGCTTCGCGGCCTGCACGTTCACTCGAGCGCCTCTCGGCGCCGCAAGGCAAGGGAAGGCGGGTTTCGGAGTCTCGTTTCCGATTGGACACGAATCTCCGGAAACTGACCGCTTTCGTGCACGCAAATTCGCGTGCTCGTTGCCTCCGTGCCTCGTGCGATCCTATGATAGAAGATTGAAGTACGTAGCCACAGGGATGCGAGGGCGCTACGGGAAGTAATGCAGCGGAGCCGGGATTGGCAGGCTGCGAGATGCAAATCGGATTCTGCCGTCCGGCCCTCCACCGGGGATTCCTGCACTGTCGATGCAACGAGTGATTTTGCTGAACCCGAAGGGGGGATCCGGCAAGACGACCATCGCGACGAACCTCGCGTGCTACTTCGCGTCGGAGCACGGCCCCACCATGCTCGTCGACTACGACGCGCAGGGTTCGAGCACCCGCTGGTTGAACGTGCGTCCCTCGCTGCTCCCCGAGATCTACGGCGTCGCCGCTTTCGAGAACCCCGCCGGGATCACGCGTTCCTTTCACCTGAGGGCTCCGGTCGGGACCCGGAGAGTGGTCATCGACACGCCGGCCGGGGTGCGCGCGAACGAGTTCCGCCAGCTCGTGCGTCCCAATGACTGCATCATCATTCCGGTCCTGGCATCGCATATCGACATCGACGCCGCCGCGAACTTCATCGAGCGGCTCCGCCGCCTCCCTTCGATTCGCGACGGCCATACCCGCGTCGCGGTGGTGGCGAACCGGGTGCGGGCGAGGACCCTCATCCTGAGGGAGCTCGAGGACTTTCTGCGTCGGGTGAGCTTTCCCTTCATCGCGCGATTTCGGGAATCCCGACACTACCTGCGCGCGAGCGAACAGGGGCTCGGTATCCGCGAGCTTCCGGTCAACGACAGCGCGATGGACTGCGCCCACTGGCAGCCGCTCTTCGATTGGCTCGCCGGCCGCAAGGTCGAAGAGCCTGTCTCGACCCCGGCGCGCACCTCTCGCCGGCGCGTCGCCGCCCACGCCTGAGCAGAGCGGAAAAGGTCCGGCGCTCCTGGATCCGTCCCGAGGCGAGGTGCCGGCGGACGGCCAGTCGTAGGGTCGCACCGCGGGCTCGGGCCGACCGGCACGCCGCCGTTCAGGAGGCGCTTTTCTCTTCGAGGACGGAGACTGCGGGCAGGGGGCGGCCTTCCACGAATTCCAGGAAGGCGCCGCCGCCGGTCGATATGTAGCCGAGACCTTCGGCCACTCCAAAGCGCTCGATCGCGGCCAGCGTGTCGCCGCCCCCCGCGACGGAGAACGCGTCGCTCTCCGCCACCGCGCGCGCGAGCGTCCGGGTGCCGGCGCTGAAGGGCTCCACCTCGGATACCCCGACCGGACCGTTCCAGAGGATGGTGCCGGCTTCTGCGAGGAGGCGGGCGAATCGCGCGCTGGTGTCCGGCCCCAGGTCGAGGATCATCTCGTCGTCCGCGACCTCGTCCCGACTTGCGACGCGCGTGGACGCGTCGGCGGAGAGCTCCCGGGCCACCACCACGTCGGTCGCCATCGGAATGGGGCGGTCGCGCCGTTCCGCCCGGTCGAGGAGATCCGCCGCCACCGGGACCAGGTCCGGTTCATGAAGGGAGCGGCCGATGGGCGCTCCCGTGGCGGCGAGGAAGGTATTGGCGATGCCGCCCCCGAGAATGAGGTGGTCGACCATGGCGCCCAGTCTCTCCAGCACCCGCAGCTTGGTGGAGACCTTGGCTCCGCCGACCACCGCCACGAGAGGGCGCCGGGGCGCCCGCAAGGCCCGTCCGAGCGCGTCGAGCTCCGATTCGAGGAGGGGGCCGGCACAGGCGACGGGAGCGAAGCGCGCGACCGCGTGGGTGGAAGCGTGCGCGCGGTGGGCGGCGGCGAAGGCGTCCATCACGAACACGTCGCAGAGTGACGCGAGCCGGCGTCCGAGCGCCTCGTCGTTCGCGGTCTCGCCGGGCTGGAAACGGATGTTCTCCAGCATCACGCACTGCCCCGGGGCGGGCGGATCGAGCTCCCCGGGGGCCTCCGGCGAGAGGAACCGGCAGCCCGAGCCGCTCCGCGAGCGTGGCCGCGACCGGGGCGAGAGAACAGGCGGGATCGTGCGCTCCTTCCTTCGGCCGGCCCAGGTGGGACATGACGATCACTGCCGCGCCGTCGTCCAGTGCGTGGCGCAGGGTGGGCAGGGCGGCGCGAATGCGCGCGTCGTTCGTGACCGCGCCGTCCTTGATCGGGACATTCAGATCCTCGCGGATGAGCACCCGGCGGCCGCCGAGCGCCACGTCGCGCATCAGTCGCACGTCAGGGGCTCCGGCGCTCGCTCGTCCAGGCGCGACCCCCGAGACCGCGACCGGGGCGTCGACACGCGAGAGGCAGCCGGCCCGCGCGCCTGCCGGCGGCGAGGGCCCGGGCGGCGGCCGTACCGGCGAGGCCCTGCGGGGCAGGCCGGTGCGCCACGGGCGCGGGTCGGCGTCCCGGGAGGGAGCGCGCGCTGGGTTGCGGGCCGCTTCAGGGCGCGTTGACCAGCGCGAGCGTGGTGTCGAGCATGCGGTTGGAGAAGCCCCACTCGTTGTCGTACCAGGCGCTCACCTTGACGAGCCGGCCCTCGATCACCTTGGTGAGCGGGGCCTCGTAGGTGGAAGAAGCGGGGTCGTGGTTTGAAGTCGATGGAGACCAGGGGCGCGTCGCTGTAGTTCAGGATGCCCGCGAGCGGCCCCTGCGAGGCGGCGAGGAGCACGTCATCGACTTCCTCGCGGCTGGTGTCGCGCTCCGCGTTGAAGGTGAGATCGACGAGGGACACGTTCGCGGTCGGCACCCGGATGGCGTAACCGTCGAGGCGTCCGGCGAGCTCGGGCAGGACGAGCCCCACCGCCTTGGCCGCGCCCGTGGTGGTGGGAATCATCGACTGGGTGGCGGAGCGGGCCCGTCGCAGATCGCCGTGGTAGACGTCGGCGAGGACCTGGTCGTTGGTGTAGGCGTGCACCGTGGTCATCAGGCCTTGGCGAACGCCGATCTTCTCGTGCAGGGGAGCGACCAGCGGCGCCAGGCAGTTCGTCGTGCAGGAGGCATTGGAAATCACGCGATGCGAGGCGCGGAGCACCTGGTGGTTGACTCCGTACACGACGGTGGCATCGACGTCGCTGCCGCCGGGGGCGGAGATGATCACCTTGTCCGCGCCCGCCTCGAGATGGCCGCTCGCCTTCTCCTTGCTGGTGAAGAGCCCGGTGGACTCGTGCACCACGTCGACGCCCAGCTCCCGCCAGGGCAGGCGGGCCGGGTTTCGCTCCGCGCAGACTTCGATGCGGTCGCCGTTCACGACGATGTTTCCGCCCTCGACCGACACCTCGCCGGGGAAGCGGCCGTGCACCGAGTCGTAGCGGAGCAGGTGGGCGTTGGTTTCCGCGTCGCCGAGATCGTTGAGCGCGACCACCCGTATCTCGCCGGTGCGGCCGCTCTCGTACAGGGCGCGCAGGATGTTGCGGCCGATGCGTCCGAAGCCGTTGATGGCAACCTTGATGGTCATGGCACCTCCTCGTTCCTTGCCAGCGCCGGCGATTGCGCCACGGGAGCGGAGCCCTCGCCGCCGCGAGTCTGCGCGAGCGCGGCCAGCACCTCGCTCGCCACGTTGCGCGCGGTGAATCCGAAGTGTTCGAAGAGGTCCGCGTAGGGGGCCGACTCTCCGAACGTGTCGAGTCCGACGATGCGTCCCGCCGTACCGACGTACTTGTGCCACAGCCCGGTGGCGCCGGCCTCCACCGCCACCCGCGCGGAGACGCGGGAGGGCAGCACCGCCTCCCGATACTCGGGATCCTGCGCATCGAAGACATCGGTCGAGGGCATCGACACGACGCGGCAGCCCACTTCGTCCGCTTCGAGGGATGCGGCCGCCTGCATCGCGATGTCCACTTCGGAGCCGGTCGCGATCACGATGGCGTCCAGGGCGCCGGTAGCGTCGCGGAGCACGTAGCCTCCGCGCGCGATCTCCGCGATCCGGGCCGCGCTTCGCTCCTGGTGCGGAAGGGTCTGGCGGGAGAAGAGCAGGCTGGTCGGCCCGTCCCGGCGTTCCACCGCGCGGCGCCAGGCGACGGTGGACTCCACCGCGTCGCAGGGCCGCCAGACCGACATGTTGGGCATGAGCCGCAGGCAGGCCGTTTGCTCCACCGCCTGGTGGGTGGGGCCGTCCTCGCCGAGCCCGATGGAATCGTGCGTGTACACGAAGACGCAGCGAATCTTCATGAGGGCGGCCATGCGCAGCGCGTTGCGCGCGTACTCCGAGAACATCAGGAAGGTGCCGGCATAGGGGATGAAGCCCCCGTGCAGCGCGATGCCGTTCGCGATCGCCGACATCCCGAACTCGCGCACTCCGAAGTAGATGTAGTTTCCGCCCGGCGCCTCGCGGCTCTGAGGCAGCGATCCGGACCACTTGGTCAGGTTCGAGCCGGTGAGGTCCGCGGACCCGCCGATGAGCTCCGGCAGGGCCGGCCCGATGCCCTCCAGAGCGTCCCGGGACGCGTTGCGCGACGCGATGCTTCGGGCGGCCTGCGAAACCTCCGAGACGAGTGTTTCGCAGATCCGCTCCCAGTCCTCGGGCAGGTCGCCGCGCATGCGGCGCTCGAGCTCGGCCGCGAGCTCCGGGAACGCATCCCGGTAGGCTTCGATGCGCGCACGCCACTCGTCCTCGGCCCGCTGCCCCCGCTCGCGGGCATCCCACCCCGAGTAGATGTCATCGGGAACGAAGAAGGGCTCGTGGGGCCAGCCGATGGCCTCCCGGGTGCCCGCGATCTCTTCCTCTCCGAGCGGGGCGCCGTGGGTGGCGGCGGTCCCCTGCCGGGTGGGGGCGCCCCAGCCGATCACGGTGCGGCAGCAGATGAGGGAAGGGCGGTCGCCGTTCTCGCGCGCTTCGCGGAGCGCCGCGTGCACCGCGCGCCAGTCATGACCGTCCACCCCCTCCTGCACGTGCCAGCCGTAGGCGCGAAAGCGCATGGCCGTCTCGTCGGTGAACCAGTCCGCGACCTCTCCGTCGATGGAGATGCCGTTGTCGTCGTACACGAGGATGAGCTTGCCGAGTCCGAGGGTGCCCGCGAGCGAGCAGGCCTCGTGGGAGATGCCCTCCATCAGGCACCCGTCACCCGCGAAGACGTAGGTGAAGTGGTCGACGACCCGGTGGCCTTCCCGATTGAAATGCGCAGCGAGCGCGCGTTCCGCGAGCGCCATGCCCACCGCGTTGGCGATGCCCTGGCCGAGCGGCCCGGTGGTGGTCTCCACCCCGGGGGTGTAGCCGAACTCGGGATGGCCGGGGGTCATCGAATGGAGCTGGCGGAAGTTCCGGATCTCTTCCATGGGCAGCGCGTAGCCGCTGAGGTGCAGCAGGGCGTAGTGCAGCATCGAACCGTGGCCGTTGGAGAGCACGAAACGGTCCCGGTCCGGCCAGGCCGGGTTGGCGGGGTTGTGCGCCAGGAAGTCGTTCCACAGCACTTCCGCGATGTCGGCCATGCCCATCGGCATCCCCGGGTGCCCCGACTTCGCCCGCTGCACGGCATCCATGGCCAGAGCGCGCACTGCGTTGGCGAGTTGTCTGCGTTCAGGCATCGGACATCGGAGAATTGCGCGAGAGGAAGAGGGGCGGAGCCTGCGCCGCGGCGGCCCGGGCGCGCTTCGCCGAATCGCTCACCGGCGCGAGGCCGCCCGGATGGCGCGCGGGCCGCACGCCATCCGGGCAAGAGCCGGAAAAAGACGGCGGCGCTTCGGGAGCGCGGATCCTAAGCGGCCTCCCGGGCCGGGTAAAGGCCGGCGCCCATCCCCGTCGTGAAACGCCTCGAGCGGGCACGGGCCAGCGCCGGGAGCGGAGCGGACTCCGCGGCGGGAAGTCGGTGAAACAGGGCGGCTCGAGCGAGGGTGGAAGGCGCCGACATCCTGATAGACTAGCGCGCTTTTCGGGGCAGCTCGTTAAAGGGGAATCCATGGCAGCGGGACGGCTCATCACCTCGGAATCGGTGTCCGAGGGTCATCCGGACAAGATGTGCGACCAGATCTCGGACGCCGTTCTCGACGCCGTGCTCGAGCAGGACGCGCGCGGCCGCGTCGGGTGCGAGACGATGGTCAAGACGGGCATGGTCATACTCGCAGGCGAGATCACGACCAGCGCCGGCATCGACTACGAGGACCTGGTCCGCGATCTCGTCATCGGCATCGGCTACGACAACCACGACGTCGGATTCGACGGCCGCACCTGCGGTGTGCTGAACCTCATCGGCCGGCAGTCCCCCGACATTGCCCAGGGCGTCGACGAGAGCGACGACCACGAGCAGGGGGCGGGCGACCAGGGCATGATGTACGGCTACGCGACGGACGAGACCGACGTGCTCATGCCCGCGCCCATCACCTACGCGCACCGCCTCGTGCGCCGGCAGTCGGAAGTGCGAAGGAGCGGGAAGCTGCCCTGGCTGCGCCCGGACGCGAAGAGCCAGGTGAGCTTCCGCTACGAGGACGGGCGGCCCACCGGGGCCGATGCGGTGGTGCTCTCCACCCAGCACGCGCCGGACGTGGAGTACGAGGACCTGAAGGAGGCGGTGATGGAAGAGATAATCCGCCCCGTGCTCCCGGAGTCGTGGCTGCGCCAGGACACGCTCTTCCACATCAATCCGACCGGGCGCTTCGTCACCGGTGGTCCGGTGGGCGACTGCGGCCTGACCGGGCGCAAGATCATCGTCGACACCTACGGGGGAGTGGGCCGGCACGGCGGCGGCGCCTTCTCCGGCAAGGACCCCTCGAAGGTGGACCGCTCCGCCGCCTACGCGTGCCGCTACGTCGCGAAGAACCTGGTCGCGGCGGGGCTCGCGAAGCGCTGCGAGGTCCAGGTCTCCTACGCGATCGGCGTCGCGGAGCCCACCTCGGTGAGCATCGAGGCCTTCGGGACCGGAGCGGTGAGCGACGGGCGCCTGGGCGAACTGGTGCGCGCCCACTTCGACCTGAAGCCCGCGGGCATCGTCCGGATGTTCGACCTGCTGCGCCCCATGTATCGCAAGACCGCGGTGTACGGGCACTTCGGGCGGGAGGACGAGGACTTCCCGTGGGAGCGCACCGACAAGGCGGAGGCGTTGCGCGAGGACGCCGGCCTCTCTTAGCGGGCGAGAGAGCCCGGCGCGGCGGCGAGGGTACGATGCGCGCCGCGCCGCACCACGCGCGTGAGCGCAAGGCAGGGACCACGGACCCGCGCGCCTCGAGCGGAGCGGGTCATGCGAGGAGCACAGTGAACGCAGACTACTACGTGGCGGACCTCGGCCAGGCCGAGTGGGGACGCAAGGAGATCCGCATCGCCGAGCACGAGATGCCCGGCCTCATGTCGGTGCGCGAGGAGTACGCGGAGACGCAGCCGCTCGCCGGCGCGCGCATCGCGGGCTCGCTTCACATGACGGTGCAGACCGCGGTGCTGATCGAGACCCTCACCGCGCTCGGCGCCGAAGTGCGTTGGGCCTCCTGCAACATCTTCTCGACCCAGGACCACGCGGCGGCGGCGATCGCGGCCCGCGGCATCCCGGTGTTCGCCTACAAGGGGGAGAGCCTCGAGGAGTACTGGGACTTCGCCCACCGCATCTTCGACTGGGGCGAGGGGCGTTCCGCCAACATGATCCTCGACGACGGCGGCGACGCCACCCTGCTCGTGATGCTGGGGGCGCAGGCGGAGCGCGAGCGCGAGCGCATCGCGGCGCCGGGCAACGAAGAGGAGGAGGCGCTTTTCGCGGCGATAGGCGCGCGCCTCGACGCCGAGCCCGGTTGGTACGCCCGCGCGCTGGCCGGAATCCGCGGGGTGAGCGAGGAGACCACCACCGGCGTGCACCGCCTCTACGCGATGGCAAAGGCAGGGGAGCTGCCCTTTCCCGCGATCAACGTCAACGACTCGGTGACGAAGTCGAAGTTCGACAATCTCTACGGCTGCCGCGAGTCGCTCGTGGACGGCATCAAGCGGGCCACGGACGTCATGATCGCCGGCAAGACCGCGGTGGTCTGCGGCTACGGCGACGTCGGCAAGGGCTGTGCGCAGTCCCTGCGGGGGCTGGGCGCGTCGGTGTGGGTGACCGAGGTCGACCCGATCTGCGCGCTGCAAGCGGCGATGGAAGGCTTCCGGGTGGTCACCATGGAGGAGGCCGCGCCGGTCGCCGACATCTTCGTCACCGCGACCGGCAACCTCCAGGTCATCACGCTGGAGCACATGCGGGCGATGAAGAACGAGGCCATCGTGTGCAATATCGGCCACTTCGACTCCGAGATCGACATCGTGGGCCTGCGCAACCACGTCTGGGAGAACGTCAAGCCACAGGTGGACCAGGTCGTCTTTCCCGACGGCAAGCGCCTGACGGTGCTCGCGGAAGGGCGCCTCGTCAACCTCGGCTGCGCCACCGGCCACCCCAGCTTCGTCATGTCCTGCTCCTTCACCAACCAGGTCCTCGCCCAGATCGAGCTCTGGCAGCATCCGGAGCGCTACGGCAACGAGGTCTACGTCCTGCCCAAGCACCTCGACGAGAAAGTGGCGCGGCTGCACCTCGGCAAGCTGGGAGCGACCCTGACCGAGCTCCGCCCCGACCAGGCGCAGTACATCGGAGTGCCGGTGGAGGGCCCCTTCAAGCCCGAGCACTACCGCTACTGAGAGGCGCCGGGGGCGCTCTCCGCCCTCGCAAGGGACAACCCGCGGGGAGGGCGCGCCGGGTGCTGGGCGTATGGGGGCTCGCGAAGGGCCTGAGGGTCGCCGCGGTGTGCGCGGGAGGCGCTGTCCTGTAGGCGCAGCCCGCATGAAGAGCGCGCCCGCGGCGGCGCGCCGGAAAGCTCCCGGCCGCATGTTTCACCGTGGTTCCCGCCGCGCTCCTCTCTAGGATTCGTAGGGTCGAATTCCTGGAGAGGGTATCGCGTGGGAGCCGCCCCTGTTCTCGATTGCCGTATCTCGCCGACGCTCCCGCAGCGCGGCGCGCGTCGCTCCGTCCTGTGGCCGGGGTCCGCCCGCCGCCGCCGGCTCCTGGCCGCCGCCTTCGCTGCCGCGTTCTCCGCCGGGTGCCAGGTCCCGCCGCCGGACAGCGGGGAAGAGCCGCTCACCGGACACATCTCGCAAGGGCAGTGGCTTCCCCTGCCTGCTTCGGCGAGTCCGGTGACGAGGCCGCCGCCGCCCGCGCCCGTCGATTCGGAGGTCCCAACGGAATCGCCCCCGGAGACCTACACGGTGGTGGTGGATCAGGTTCCCGTCGAGGAGCTGCTCTTTGCCCTCGCTCGCGATGCCGAGATCAACGTGGACGTGCATCCCGACATCTCCGGGCGGGTCACCCTGAACGCGGTGGACCAGACGCTTCCCCAGCTCCTCGACCGGATCTCCCACCAGGTGAGCCTGCGCCACGAAATGAGGGGCGACAGCCTGCTGATCCTTCCCGACCGTCCCTTCCTGCGCGCCTACCGGCTCGACTACGTGAATGTCGCGCGCGACACCACGAGCGGCACGCGAACCACGACCGCAGTTGCGACACCCGCGGGTGGCGCTTCGGAAAACGCTTCCGCCACCGAGGTAGTCAACGTGTCCAGCAGCAGCGTGTGGGCGACCATTACCTCGGCGCTTCGCGAAATCGTTCAGCCCTTCCCCGGGCCGGCCGCGTCCGACTCGCGGGAGACGGTCGTCGCCAGCCCGGAGAGCGGGGTCATCATGGTGCGCGCAACGGCGCGGCAGCACGATCAGGTCCGGGCCTATCTCGATGCGGTCGCGGCCGGCCTGCAACGGCAAGTGCTGATCGAGACCTCCATCGTCGAGGTCAATCTCGGCGATCGCTTTCAGGCCGGAGTCGACTGGAGGAGCCTCGTCGAGAGACTCGGCGTCTCCGTCCAGAACGTCACCGGCGGCGCGATTGCGCCGTCATCGGCAGGGGTGACCGGACTTCTCCTCGACTACACAAAGGAGAGTGACGGCATGGATCTCTCGGTGGTCCTGCGTCTCCTCGAGAGCTTCGGTCACACCCGCGTCCTCTCCAGTCCCAAGCTCATGGCGCTCAACAATCAGACCTCGGTGCTCAAGGTGGTGGACAACGAGGTCTACTTCAGCGTCGACATCAAGGAAGAAAAGGACGCGGAGACCGGAGACGTCACGCAGGAAGTCACGAGCACCGTGAACACGGTGCCGGTGGGACTGGTGATGAACGTCACTCCCCATGTGAGCGATGACGATTCGGTGTCCCTGAACATCCGACCCACCATCACCCGGATTCGCGAATTCGTGAACGACCCGGGGGTGGCGATCGCCGCCGCTCGCCTTGGCGCCGGAAGCGGCGCCGCCGTCGTCAACCGGGTGCCGGTAGTGCAGGTGCGCGAGACGGAGACCATGATGCGGGTAGAGAGCGGCCAGGTCGCGGTCCTCGGGGGGCTGATGCAGGAGCGCCGCTCGCGCAGGGACGACGGCGTGCCGGGTATCCGCCGGCTGGGCTTCCTCGCCCCTCTCCTGGGATACCGGGACCGGCAACTCACGAAGACCGAGCTCATCATTTTCCTTCGGGCAACGGTCGTTCGCGCCCCGAGCATCGAGTCCGACTTCCGGGACTATCGTCATCTCCTGCCCGGCGGCGGGCACGCGCATGGGCGGCTGCCGGCGCCGCCGGATCCCATGGTGTCCGGAGCGATGCTGTGAAGGAGTCCTCGGCTCCCGCAGTGTCCCTCCGCCCGATCCCTGGCGAGGCTTCCAGAGTCGAAGGCGCAAAGGGCGGCCGGATTGGGGAGTTGCTCGTCGCACGGGGAGCGGTGAGCGAGGACCAGGTGCGAATCGCGCTCACCGAGCAGCGGCGGGCGCGGCCCCGGGAGCCTCTCGGGCGCATCCTGGTGCGTCTCGGGTTCGTCACCGAGGCGCTAATCCGTGATGTGCTCGGCGGTGCGCTGGGCTGCGACAGTGTCGACCTCGGACAGGCGGTCATCGACAGCGAGATCCTGGCGGTGATCCCGGAACACCTGGCGCGACGTCATCGGATCCTGGGGCTCTCCCGAGGCTCGAGCGCTCTCACCGTGGCGATGGAGGATCCCTTCGACGTGATCGCCCTCGACCAGGTGCGGGCCTGCGCGGGAGCCGACGTCGAGCTTCGGCCGGTACTGGCGGGAGCCGCGGAGCTCGACGCCGCCATCGATCGCTTCTACGGATTCGAGCTGTCGATAGATGGAATCCTTCGGGAGATGGAGACCGGAGAAATCGATGATCGTTTTCTCCAGATCCACGCCGACCCCGAGTTCCGTCAGCCTCTCGTACGCCTCGTCAACGCGCTTCTGTGCGATGCCGTGAAGCGCGAGGCGTCGGATATCCACCTCGAGCCGGAGCGTGACTTCCTGCGCGTGCGCTATCGAATCGACGGAGTGCTCCGTCAGATTCGCAGCCTGCATCGCAGCTACTGGTCCGCGATCGCGGTAAGGGTGAAGGTGATGGCGGGAATGAACATCGCCGAGACCCGGGCGCCTCAGGACGGCCGAATCTCCCTCGCGGTCTCGGGTCGAAGCATCGACTTTCGGGTTTCCTCTCTGCCGACCGCCTACGGAGAGAACATCGTGCTCCGGGTGCTCGACCGTGAGAAGGGCATCGTTTCTCTCGAGAGCATGGGATTCGCCCCGCGGCAGCTCGCCACCCTCCGCCTGATGCTGGCCCGGCCGCAGGGGATCATGCTGGTGACGGGGCCGACCGGAAGCGGCAAGACCACCATGCTCTACTCGATGCTGAGCCACCTCAACTGCGAAGGGCGAAACATCATGACGCTCGAGGATCCGGTCGAGTACCCGATGCGGATGATCCGCCAGACTTCGGTCAACGAAGCGGTGCGTCTCACTTTCGCCGACGGCATCCGCAGCATGATGCGGCAGGACCCCGACGTCATCCTGGTCGGAGAGATCCGGGACCACGAAACCGCTCTGATGGCCTTTCGCGCGGCCATGACCGGTCACCAGGTGTTCGCGACGCTGCACACGAACTCGGCGGTGGGAGCGATACCGCGCCTGGTGGATGCCGGAATCGCGCCCGGAATCATCTCCGGCAACGTCATTGGAGTGCTCGGAATGCGCCTGGTGCGCCGGCTCTGTGCCTTGTGCAAGAACCGCCATCAGCCCTTGCCGGCGGAGCGGCCAAGGGACGGCCCGCACGATTCCGGCGAAGTCGTGCCCTCGTACCGGCCATCCGGGTGCGAAGCATGCGACCACAGCGGCTACCGGGGGCGGCTGGCGGTTCTCGAAGTGCTGCGATTCGATGCGGTCCTCGACGAGCTCGTGGCACGTCACGCAACCGGACCCGAGCTGCTCGAGGCCGCGAGGGCACGAGGCTTCTCGACGATGGCGGAGGACGCCATCCGGCGCGTGCGCGCGGGCGAAACCAGCCTGGACGAGGTCTCGCGGGTATTGGATGTGAGCGACCTGGGGGATTGCCGGTGCCCCTGATGCGGTATCGGGCAATGGATGCACGCGGCCGGGTATCCCGGGGCTGCATCGAAGCCGAGGATCCCCAGCACCTCGAGCGGCGTCTCGCGCTCATGAACCTGGAGCTCATCGATGCAATCGAGACGCGAAAGAGACGCGGCACCCGGAGAGTCCGGGTGGGTCGCCGCGAGCTCATACACTTCTTCTTCGCTCTCGAGCAACTCCTCCGCGCCGGGGTGCCCGTGCTCGACGCTCTCGCCGATCTGAGGGACAGCGCCGCCAACGCGACCCTTCGAGCCCTGGTGGCCAGCCTCGCGGAGTCGATCGAATCGGGCAGGACGCTCTCCGAGGCGATGAGGGGGATGCCGCGGACCTTCGATGCGGTGTTCGTCGGGCTGGTCGAAGCGGGCGAGTCGAGTGGAAACGTGGAAGTCGTCCTTCGCGATCTGACCGAGAACCTCAAGTGGCAGGACGAGCAGGCGGCGAAGATCCGGAAGCTGCTCGCCTATCCCGCCTTCGCCGGCGGCGTGCTCGTGGCGGTGATGATCTTCCTGATGACCGCACTGGTGCCACAGCTCGTTTCGTTCATCGCCATGACGGGTCACGACCTCCCCGCTCACACCCGGCTCCTGATCGCGACCTCCGAGTTCTGCGTCCACCACTGGCACTTCCTGGTCCTCGCGCCGCCGGTGCTCGTCGGCGCTTGCGTGGCGCTGGCGAGGACGAGTCCCGCCGTTCGCTTCGCGATCGACGGCCTGAAGCTCGCGGCATGGGGAGCCGGTCCGATTCTGAGGAAAGTCATCCTTGCCCGTTTCGCGAACTACTTCGCCTTGATGTACGCGTCCGGCATCGACGTGCCCGAGTGCATTCGCATCTGCGAAGGCATCGTCGGCAACCGGGTCGTCGCGAAGGCGACCCGTCGCGCCCGGCGCCGAATCGCGGAAGGAGCGGGAGTAAGCGAGAGCTTCGAATCCTCGGGACTCTTTCCGCCGCTGGTCCTGCGCATGCTGCGGGTGGGCGAGAGCACCGGCGCGCTCGACCGTTCGCTTCGAAGCGTGAGCTACTTCTACGAACGCGATGTACAGGCGGCCGTCGACCGCCTGCAGACGGTGCTCGGCCCGGCCCTGACGCTGGTTCTCGGCTCGATGCTCTTCTGGATCATCGTTTCCGTGATCGGACCGATCTACGGCGCGATTACGAGCATCGAGTTCTGAGTCGGACTGAAGCCGCAGTGATTCGCCGCTTCCTGCCCATCGGCCTCGGAGAGCCTGGACGCGCGGGGACGAGGCGCTCCGGGGCGCAGGCCGGCGCATTCGGACTCTCCCGCCTCCTTCCTGCATTGGGGAGAGCCAATCGAGGCGCCCGCAGGATCTTCCTGGTGTCGGGCGAGACACTCGACGCCTATCACTGGCGCCGGGGCGGCTCCGCACCGCCGTTTCGCTTCGAAGCGAACGCGGAGGGGCTCGAGCGCTTCTCGGCGCACGTCGCGGAACTGCCGGCCGAGCCGGTCCATGTACTCGTGGATTTCGTCGAGGAGGAGTTCCGCGAGGACTCGCTTCCCCGCCTGATCGGTCCCGAGCGCCGGGCCCTCATTCAGGCTCGCCGCAAGCGTCTCTTCCGCGATCCCACCTGGGGTTGCTCGCTTCGCCGGGGGCGGGTTCGGGACGGAGCGCGGGAGGACCGGATCCTGTTCACCGCGCTCACACGACCGGAAAAGCTCACACCCTGGCTGGATGCGATGGCGCGGAATCGGATTCCGCTGGCGGGTGTCCATTCGCTGCCTCTACTGACGGAGCACTTGCTGAGCCGGATTCCGGTCGATGCCTCGCCCGCGCTCGTCGTGACCTGGCAGAGGGCGGGGGGGCTTCGTCAGACGCTGATCGTCGACGGCAGGGTTGAGCTTTCGCGGCTCGCGGTGCCGCCGCCGCTGGAGGATGACGAGCGCGCGTTCTATGTGCTGAGGGAGGTCGAGAAGCTGCGCCGGTATCTCGGACGGCGCCGTCTCGCCGAAAGGGAAGATCCGCTGCCGGTGTACATCGTGGCGAATCCGGATCTCTCGGGAGCGATCGAGCGCCACGCTCCCGCGAGCGCCGCTGTACGCTACCGCCTGGTGTCGCTGTCCGGGCTGGGTCACCGGCTTGGGATCGGAGATGCCCCGAGTCTGGTCTGGAGCGACTCTCTCTTCGTCGCGACTCTGGCCTCGCACATCCCCCGGCACCAGTACGCCCCCGCACGAATGGTCCGGAACTACCTGCTGCATCGGGTGCGCGGGGGGCTCAGGAGGACGAGTCTCCTGCTGTTCATCGCCGGACTCTTCGGGAGCGCATCCGGTCTCGCCGGCGGGTTCGGCGCAGGAAGCCTCGCGGCATCCCTGGATTTCCAGACTGCGCTCTACCGGCAACGCTACGATGAGGCGAGGCGACGCCTGCCGGCGACTCCGGTCGAACTGCCGGCCATGCAGCTCGCGGTCGAGACCGCACGGGGACTCATCGAAGCCCGGACCCTGCCGGGCCCGGCCCTGCTCGCGCTGAGTCGCGTCCTCGACCGGCACCCGGAAGTACGCATCGAGAGCATTGACTGGGGAGCGGAGTCGGACGGCGGACCGCCGGCCTCGAGGGCGGTGGCGGACAGTGTCCATGCGACGGAGCCTCCCGCTGGAGGCGGAGTACTCGAATCCGGCCCTTCTCTCCATCAGTTCGCGGAGATCCACGGCCGCATCGAACCCTTCGACGGCAATTTCCGTCATGCTCTCAAGCAGGTCGGCGCACTCGCCGACTCCCTGCGCTCCCTTCCCGGCTCAGCCGGAGTGGAGGTGCTTTCCCTGCCGCTGGACATCACTTCCGGAGCGAGTCTGCGGGGTGATGCGGGAGCCAGGGCCGGCGCCACGGAAGCGCCGTTCGCGCTGCGCCTGCGGTGGAGTCCTTCCCGTCCGACCTCGGTGGGCCATGCGACGACTCGCGTCGGCGACGAGAAGGCGATCCCGAGTGGCGCGGCGCCCCCTGAGTGATGCTCCGGTGGAAGGAATAGACCTCGTCGACTGGAAGGGGCTCCGCGTTGCCCTGGCTTTCTTCGTGCTCGCGCTCGGGGGCAGCGCCTCGATGCTCGAAGGCGCGAGCCACTATCGGGGCACGGAGGAAGCTCGGCTCGAGGCCAGCGCGCTCGCTCTTCGCGAGAGCCGGGACAGGTTCCGTTTCATGGACGAGGAGGAACGTCTGATTGAAGCCCTGACGCCTCGGTACCGGGCTCTGGAGGCTCGGGGCATCGTCGGGTCGGAGTCGCGTCTCGACTGGGTGGAAGCGTTGCGCTCAGCGTCCCGCCGCCTGGCCCTGCCCGAGCTCCGCTACGCGCTGGGTACTCAGGAACAGCTCCCGGCGGAACGAGTCGCGCACAGCGCCATGTTCGGGGTCCACCGTTCGGTCATGGAGCTTCACCTCGGACTGCTGCACGAAGAGGATCTGCTTCGACTCGTCGACCTGGTCGAGGCCGAAGCGCAAGGTCTGTTCAGTGTTTCGAGCTGTCACATCCGGCGAGCGGGAGAGGATTTCGTTCAGCATCCCGGTGCGCTCAATCTGCGGGCAGCGTGCGTTCTCGAGTGGTTCACGTTGCGCCCCGCGGGAGCCGGCCCGTGAGGCGTGCTCACCGCTCGCACCGATACGTGGGCCTGCCGCTCGTTGCCTCGTGTCTGCTGGTCGCACCCCCGGATGCCGCGGCACTGGGCCGACTCTTCAGTACCCCTCAGGTGCGGGCGCACCTCGATGCCATGCGCCGGCACGCGGAGCATGGGCCGCCGGGCGGGGGTGGAATGCAGGCGGAGCAGGTGCCGGATTCCGCCCGCCTCCGGGTCGACGGCCTGGTGGTGAGGGAGCACGGCCCCGGTTCCGTGTGGATCAATGGCGAGTGGGTGAATCGCGACGGCAAGACCCGCGAAGGCATCAGGGTGCTCGGAGAGGCAGGTGGTCGGGTGAAGATCCTGCTGCCCCACGGCTCCGCCGCCGTCCGGCTCAAGGCAGGGCAGCACGTGGATCTCGCGACCGGGACCGTGCGCGACGCCTATGAAACGGATGAGAGCGTGGCGCCCGCCTCGGGACTGCCCTCCAGTGACCGCTCGGGTGCTCCCGGCCCTTGAAAGGGCCTCGCGTTACCGCTCCGTTCGCGGCGCCCGCTGCCGGGTCCGAAGGTCCGCCCGCCAGGCGGGGTTCCGCCGGCGGCTTCACGTTGATCGAAACGGCAATCGTGATCGGGATCATCGGCCTGCTGCTCGGTGCGATGTTGCCCACGCTCTCCACGCGCTACGAGCTCACCCGGCTCCGGCAGGCCCGTGCCGATCTCGCCAAGGCCGAGGAGGCCCTCTACGGTTTTGCCCTCACGCACGGACGCTTGCCCTGTCCGGACACCGTCGGGGACGGAGTGGAGGATCGGGAGTCCGGAAGCTGCCGGGCCGAAGAAGGCGTGTTGCCGTCGGGCGATCTCGGGGTCGCCCGCGTCGACCCCTGGGGGAACGACTACCGGTACCGCGTGGACGCAGCCTTCGCCGACGATGCCGACGGTACGGGCTGTGGCCCCGCGAGGGTCGGGGCCTCCTTCTCTCTCTGCTCGGAAGGCGGGATTCGCATCGCTGACAGCGCTCGCGGAGGGGCGGCGATCGTCGCTCGGGGCATCCCCGCCGTCGTGTTCTCTCGGGGATTCAACGAAGGAGACCCTCAGGCGGCGCTGTCACCCGACGAAATGGAGAACCGGAGCGATTGCGGCGGCACCTCTCCGCAACCTTGCGATCCCGACCTCTACATCTACCACGAGCCGACCCGGGCGCAGGGGGAGGAGTTCGACGACATGGTGATGTGGCTGTCTCCCCATGTACTCAAGAACCGGATGGTTCAGGCCATGAAGTTGCCCTGAGGATTCGACGCGGCGGGCTCCGGGTCGACGGTCCCGGACGCTTCGGGCCTACGTCGGAACAGCCCGGAGCGATTGCGTGCGGCGCGCGACGCCATAGGCTTTTCGAAGTCCCGTACGAAGGCCACCCGCTTCTCCGGAACGGGGATGAGATCGAAGTCCGGCCGGCCGGCGGCAAGGAAGTGAAGGGCAGGAAAATGGGAATGCACCCGCACGCAACGCAACGATTTCCGGCTTCGGGCCGGGAGCAGGGTGTCGGTCGCGTGCCGCGGGCAAGGCGAATCCGCGATGCGGCGCGCGGAGCGTCCATGGGCGGTCGAGTCCTGCGCTGCATCGTTTTCTACACTCTGCTGGAGGCGTGGCGCGGCCGTCTCCCGGTTCTGGTGGCGGTGTCTCTCGGCGTGGCCTTCGCCCTTTCGGCAATCGGAGAAGCGATGGCGACAGGCGAAGCGCTTTCCACCCGGATCCTGCTGCTGGGCGCGATGCTTCGCGCGTTCATGGTGCTCACGCTCGCTTTCTTCGTCGTGACGAGCGTCGTGCGCGAGGAAAACGATCGGGTCGTGGAAATGGTCTTCTCGCAGGCTTGCCCGCGTTCCGACTACTACCTCGGCAAGCTCGCCGCGTGCGCCGCGCTTGCCGTCGTTCTCGCCGGACTCTGCGGACTCTGTCTGCTCGTGCACGCGCCGATGCGCGCGGTGGCGCCGTGGGCGGCTTCTCTCTCGCTAGAGCTGTGGATGGTCTCGGCCGCCGGGTTGTTCTGTGTCCTCACCTTGCGTCACGCACTCTCCGCCCTGCTCGCGGTGCTCGCCTTCTACTTGCTCGGACGCAGCATCGGCGCCCTCAGGCGCCTCAGCGAAAGCCCGCTGACCGAGTCGGCGGACTGGACGGAATACACCGTGGATGCCTTCGTGGCCTTCCTCTACTACCTCCTTCCGGATCTCGGCCGCTACGCGTCCGCGGACTGGCTCGTGTATCCCCCCGATGGTTTCGCGGAGGCGCCGTCGCTCGCCGTGCGGGCCGCGATATGGGTGGTGCTGGTTTCCGGGGCGGCTCTCTTCGACCTGTATCGCCGCAACCTGTGAACTCCCGACCCGTCGCCCGCGTGCCCCGGTTAGCGCTCGCGTTGCTCGCAGGAGCGCTCGCCGCGCAACTGGTGGTTTGCGCCGGCACCGCCCCGCTCGCTCCGTCCGCGCCCGTGCTCTATCCCCCTCCCGCGGGTTCCGCGTTGCGCGTGGCGGCGGGTGGCGAGCCGGCGGCCCTCGCCCGCGGGCTGATGCTCTGGCTGCAGGCCTTCGACCACCGCGGCGGCGCGAGCCATGCCCTCCTCGACCTCGACTACGGAGCGCTCGTCGAGTGGCTCGATCGGATACTCGGCCTCGATCCACGCAGCGAGTATCCCCTGCGCGCGGCGGCGCTCGTGTACGCGAACGTGCGTTCGCCCGGAAAGGCGCGCTCGATGCTCGACTTCGTCCACGCGAAGTTCCTCGAGGATCCGAATCGCCGCTGGCGATGGCTTGCCGTGGCTGCGCTCCTGGCCCGCCACCGCCTGGGCGACCGGCCACTCGCGCTCAAGTACGCGCTCGCCCTCACCGAGCGCGGCACCGGCCCCATGGTGGCGGCCTGGGCCCGGGACATGAGCCTCGGTCTGCTGCGGGAGTCGGGAAAGGAGCGGGATGCAGCGGCATTGGCGCGGCGTCTGCTCGCGAGCGGCCGCGTGACGGCGCCCCACGAGGTCCGCTATCTCGAACGCGAGTTCCCTCGCGCGTTTCACGCTTCCGGGGTGCGGTGAACTACAGGAGGAAGGACATGTCCGACAGGCAGGGCGGCTTCACGCTGGTCGAGATCGCGGTGGTGCTGGTCATCGTGGGTCTTCTTCTCGGCGGCATACTCAAGGGTCGGGAGCTCATCAACAGCGCGAGGGTGCGTAGCCTCGCCGATACCAGCAGCACCATTCAGGCCGCCTACTTCGGATTCATCGACCGCTATCGTCGCGTGCCCGGCGACTGGAACGCGAGCGACGCGACCACCGCCATCGGTGTGACCATCAATACCGGCGGTAACGACAACGGGCGCCTCGACAGTCCGGCCGGCGACTACACCGAGAACAACGCGCTGTGGGAGCAGCTCTCCAAGGCGGGCTTTCTCCAGGGCTCCTACCGTGGCGGCAGCGCAGCGCCCACTCCCGCCGGGGACGTGTCGCCGCTCAACGCGTTCCACCAGGTGATCGTGATTGGGCGCACCTCGGACTACCTGGGCGACAACCCCGTGCGGCTGAACCTGGTGATGGGACGCGGGGTTCCCGTGGGCATCATGCGCGAGCTCGACTCCAAGCTCGACGACGGGGTGCCGGATACCGGTGCGGTGCGGGGCGTGCCCGCGAACGCCACCGTGTTCACCGCACCCGGACCCGATGCCGCTCACGGGGCCATGGAGGCGGACTGCGTTTCCGGCACGCCGCTGGTCTGGGATCTGCCGGCCGGCGCGCGAGACTGCAATGGCGTCTACCTGTTCTGAGCCCCCTTCCTGTCCGCGAGGCACCGCAACGCAGCGCGCAGGTCTGGCTGCCGATGAGAAGGCCCTTCCGCCCGGGGAAGGCGCGGCGCTTCGTTTCCGCAGCGTCTCCAGGCGTATCGGGCGTCGTCCCATCCTCGACCGCGTGAGCCTCGCGGTCGGAGCGGGAGAGGCTCTGGCGCTCCTCGGCGTCAACGGCGCCGGCAAGTCCACCTGCATCAAGGCGCTGCTCGACCTCTGCGAAGTTGACTCCGGGACCATCGAGATATTCGGGATTCCGCATACCGAGCACCGGGCGCGTTCCCGGGTCGCCTATCTTCCCGAGCGATTCCTGCCGCCCTGGTATCTGAACGGCAGGGACTTCCTTCGCTACATGGTGAGACTGCAGGGCGCCGGGTGGCGGGAGCTCGAGGCACGGGAAGTCTGCGAGCAGCTCGAGCTCGACCCCGGAGAGCTCGCGCGTCCCGTCCGTCACTACTCCAAGGGCATGTCCCAGAAGCTCGGCCTCGCCGCCGCGTTCCTGTGCCGGCGGGACCTGCTCGTGCTCGACGAGCCGATGAGCGGCCTGGACCCCAGGTCCCGGGGCCTCGCGCGCTGTCTCCTCGATCGGCATCGCGCGGGCGGCGGCGCCACCCTCTTCAGCACCCACGCGATCGAGGACCTTCCGGGGCTGTGCGACCGCATCGTCCTGCTGCACGCCGGTGCGGTCGCGTTTGCCGGCGACGCGAGCGGGTGCGTGCGCCGCTTCGGCGGACACTCTCTGGCGGAGGCCTGCACGCGCTGGTTCGAGGACGAGGCCCTTCCCTCGCCGAGCGAAGCCACCGAACGGGTTCCGGGCGCGCGCGGGACGTGGGTGCGTTGATGCGCTCGGGAGCGGGGCGCACGGTGCTCGGGGTGCGCCGGACGGGCCGGCCGGGGACGAGGCGCCCGCGACGCCTCGTCCCGCCGCGCCGGGGATTTCGCCGCAGCCCGGCTTCGATTTTGGGATAACCTGTCGCGCATTGCTCTCGGCGCGAGATGCGCCCGGTATGCGTCATGGAACCCACCGTCTGGAAGTTCATCGTTCGTCACAGCGTCCGGTCCCAGATCCTCCTCCTGGCGCTGACGCTCGTCTCCTTCCCCTTCCTGTACCTGTCGCTTGAGCTTCCCAAGATCATCATCAACGACGCGATCGACGGCACCGACTTTCCCCGCAACGTGTTCGGGTGGGAGCTCGAGCAGATCCCGTTCCTGATGGCGCTCTGCGTGATCTTCCTCCTGATCGTGCTGCTGAACGGCGGGCTGAAGTTCGTGAACAACGTCTACCGGGGGACGGTGGGAGAGCGCATGCTCCGCCGCCTGCGCTTCCAGCTCTACCAGCACGTGCTGCGATTCCCCCTTCCCCGGTTCCGGCGCATGTCGCAGGGCGAGGTCGTGTCGATGATCACCGCGGAGACCGAGCCCCTCGGCGGATACATCGGGGACTCCGTCGCGCTGCCCGCGTTTCAGGGCGGCACCCTGCTCACCCTGCTCGCATTCATGTTCGTCCAGGACCCGGCTCTCGGTGTCGCCGCGATCGCGCTCTATCCGGTGCAGATCTACCTGATCCCGAAGCTCCAGAGGAAGGTGAACCTGCTGAAGGCGGAGCGCACCCGGAAGGTGCGCAAGCTCTCCGAGCGCATCGGTGAGGTGGTGGGCGGAATCAAGGAGGTGCACACCCACGACACCTCCCAGTACGAGCTGGCCGAGTTCTCTTCGCGCGTGGGAGAGATCTTCCACATCCGATACCGCATCTACCTCGGCAAGTTCTTCATCAAGTTCGTGAACAACTTCATCGCCCAGGTCACTCCCTTCTTCTTCTATTCGATCGGCGGGTGGCTGGTGATCAAGGGAGACCTCACCTTCGGCGCGCTGGTCGCGGTGCTCGCCGCCTACAAGGATCTCTCCGTTCCCTGGAAGGAGCTGCTCAACTTCTACCAGATCAAGGAGGACGCCCGGATCAAGTACGGACTGCTCTACGATTCCTTCCAGCCTCCCGGCCTGCTCGCCGAAGCGCTCATCTCCTCCGAGCCGGAGCAGGTGCCGGCGCTTCGTGGGGAGCTGGCCGCGAGTGGCGTGGACCTGCGCGAGGAGGACGAAGGGGAGGGCGCCCTCGCCGGCACCCTCAACTTCCGGCTGAACCTGCCCGGGCGGGTCGCGGTGCTCGGGCCGAGCGGCGGCGGCCGGGACCGCCTCGGGCCGGTGCTCGCCGCGTTGCGCCGGCCCGATCGGGGCTCGATCACGGTGGCCGGCCTCGATCTCCTGCAGAGCGCGGAAGCGGTGACCGGCCGGCGCATCGCCTACGTGAGCCAGGAGACGCACCTGATTGCCGGCACCCTGCGGGACAACCTGCTCTACAGCCTGAAGCACCGTCCCGCCCCGGAGCCGGACACCTCCGCGGGGTCGCGGGCGCAGGAGATACGGGAGGCGCGGCTCTCGGGCAACTCCGAGCTCGATCCGGATGCGGACTGGCTGGACTACGCCGGCGCCGGCGTCGGCCGCCCGGAGGAGATCCAGATTCGGGCGATCGAGGTGCTGGAGGTCGTCGACATGCAGGAGGACGTGCTCGATCTGGGTCTTCGCGGGCACGTCGATCCGGACGCCGCCCCCGCCTTCGCTGCGCTGATCCTCGAGGCGAGAAGCGCGCTTCACGAGCGCCTCGGGCGTTCGGAGGCCGGCTCGCTGGTGGAGCTCTTCGATCGCGAGGCCTACAACGCCAACCTGAGCGTGGCCGAGAACCTCGTTTTCGGTACGCCCCGTGACCCGGCCTTCGCCATCGATTCGCTCGCCGAGAATCCCTACGTGCAACGAGTGCTCGAGGAAACCGGCCTCATGGGGCGCTTCCTGTCCATCGGCGCCACGGTGGCGGAGCTGATGCTCGAGATATTCGCCGACGTGGAGCCCGGCAGCGAGATGTTCGAGCGCTTCAGCTTCATCAGCGCCGAAGACCTTCCGCGCTTCCGAAGCCTCCTCGCCCGCTGCGCCGGCGGCGACTTCGATTCGCTGGATGCCGAGGATCGCGTCCTGCTGGTGTCCCTGCCCTTCAAGCTGATCCCGGCCCGGCATCAACTGGGACTCGTCGACGACTCGTTCCGCGACAGCCTTCTGCGCGCCCGCCGGGTATTCGCCGAGGGCTTCGGCGACGGCCCTCCGCCGGTCGACTTCTTCGACCGCAATGCCTTCAATGCCGGGGTGTCGGTGCAGGACAACATTCTCTTCGGGCGCCTCGTGTACGGCCGCGCGCGCAGCGCGGCCGCGGTGGGAGAGCTGGTCCGCGAGGTGGTGGAGGAGCTGGGTCTGTACTACGCCATCGCCGGGGTCGGTCTGGACTACCAGGCCGGTATCGGCGGCGCGCGGCTCACCCCCGCCCAGCGCCAGAAGGTGTCGATCGCGCGTGCGCTGATGAAGCGCCCCGACGTGCTGGTGATCGACGAGGCCACCGCCGCGCTCGACCGGGCGTCCCAGAGAAGAGTGATGGAGAACCTGTTCGCGGAGTTCGAGGAGCGAACCTTGATCTGGTCGGTGCACCATGCCAGCCTTGCCGAAGAGTTCGAGCACACTCTGGTAGTGGACGGCGGACGCGTGGTCGAGCAGGGCAGATTCGCGGACCTGGACCGCCCCGGCAGCCTTGTGCACCAGCTCGTGGAGTCGGACGGCGTCGGGTGACGGGGGCCTTCCGGGCTCATCGGGCGAAACAGCAGGGCTTGAGGAATGACGCTCAACCTCCACGAACAGGCCGAACTCCTGCGCCGGGTGCCCATGTTCGCAAAGCTCGAGCCCTCGAAGCTCAAGCTTCTCGCGTTCACGAGCGAGTCGCTGACCTTCGAGGACGGGGAGGTGCTCTTCCATCGCGGCGATTCGGCCGATTGCGCCTACGTCATCATGGAGGGCGCGGTGGACGTGCTCTCCGATACCGACGACGGGATCGTGGTGGCCACCACCCTGCACGCCAACGAGCTCTTCGGGGAGCTCGGGGTAATCGCCAACGAGGCCCGCTCGGCGACCCTGCGGGCCAGGGGCACTCTGCAGGCGCTTCGCATCAGCGACGAGATGTTTCTCAAGCTGCTCGCGGACAATTCGGATGTGGCGCTGGACGTGATGCGTCAGCTCAGCCTGAAGCTCACGCGCTCGCACCGCCAGTACGAGGAGGCGCAGCGGGAACTCTCCCGCCACCAGGCGGGAGGGTGAGTCGAGCGCCCGGCCGGTCGGCCGCCAAGTCTCACCCGGACTTCATCGCGGGGGGCGTCGAGTCGGCCGGACAGGGTGCGCGCGGACCGGCGAGACGCTGAAGCCGCGGCCGACCCCGCGGCCGAGCGGCTCGAAGATGCCCGGCCCGCGACCGCGAGCAGTCTGGCGTCCGCCGGCCAGGAAATCGGTGGGACAACGCGGCTAGAATTTTCCCGGTCGGGGGCAAGCCACAATCTGGAACGGAGAATGGATCGAGAGCGCTTCGAATCGCTGCTGAATTGTTGCTGCGCCCCTGCCGCGCGGGTCGATGCCGGCGCGATCTTCGACGAGGTCTCCGGGCACTATCACGAAGCGCATCGCCGCTACCACACGCCGCGGCACATCCGGCACTGCCTGCGCGAGCTCGACCTCGCCGCCGACCTCCTCGAAGACCGCGACGCGGTCGAGATGGCGCTGTGGTTCCATGACGTCGTGTGGGAGGCGCAGGCCGCGCCCGCGTCCAACGAGCGGCGGAGCGCGGAGCTCTTCGTGGACCGTCTCGGCGGGGCCGTCGCGCCCGAGTTCCGCGACACCGTCTACCGGCTGGTGATGGTCACGGTCTACCCCTCGGAGCCGCGCACCGCGGACGAGGGCTACATGGTCGACATCGATCTCTCGAGCTTCGGACTCCCCTGGGAGGAGTTCCGGCGCGACAGCCAGGCGGTGCGGGACGAGCTTCCTCACCTCGGCGACGAGGAGTTCTTTCCCAGGCAGCATGGCTTTCTGAGGATGCTGCTCGGCCGGGAGCGCTTCTTCGTGACCGACTTCTTCGCCGGGCGCTACGAGAGGAGGGCGCGGGACAACATCGAGCGCCTGCTGCGCGAGACGGGAGTTTCCCCGGAAGCCTGATCCTCAAGGGCTCGAGTCGATCGTCACCCGGGCCCGCCGGGGGCGTGATGTTGCGTTTCCTGCCTTGCCTCCAGGCCCGACTGCCGTTCGGCGAGTCGCTGCATGTCCGCCCGGTAGGCATCCATTCCCGCCTGGAACCTGTCCATCGTGGTCTGGTGTCTGTCCATGTTGGCCTGGAGGAACCTGTCCATCGAGGCCTGCAGTGCGCGACGGTCCTGCGCGGCCTCGGCCTGAAACGCGCGGCGGTCGGCGTCGATGCGTGCCGCCATTCGCATGGCCACGACTCCCAGCGCGAGGGCGGAGCCGAACACGGAACCAATGATGGCGATCAGGTCTACGGTGGACATGGCCATGGCGAATGCCGCCGCTTCGTCGCAATTCTCCCAGAATCCGAGCGCGGTCTCGACTCGGCGGCCGGTCGGGCGTTCCCTCTCCGGCCGGCTCCCGAACCCGTGCGAAGAGGGCGGACGAGGCCGGCCCGGGACACGAGGAAAAGCGTAGCATCGGGTGAGGGGAACAGGTGTAGGCCGGAATCCCGATGCTTGTCGGCGCCGGTGCCCGAAGGGCGACGAATTCAGCTTCCGGGCTCGTCCTGATCTTCCACTTGCAGGCTGTAGATCTCGACGCTCGCCTGCCTTCCGCGCACGGCGGTGCTGCCGATGGGCGCGAAAGCGAAGCGCTCACGGCCCGCGAGGTCGGCGGTGCGGCGGGATACCAGGATGCGGGTTCCATGCTCCTTGTTGAGTTGCTCGAGGCGCGCGGCCAGGTTGACCTCGTCCCCGTGCACGGTGAAGCCGAGCCGGTCGCCGGTGCCGACCAGGCCGCCCACCACCCTTCCGGTGTTTATGCCGATCCGCGAGCGTAGCTCCATGCCCTCGCTCCCGAATCGGTGGCGCCGGAGCGCGCGCTGCATGTCACAGGCCGCCTGCACCGCTTCCCCGGCATGGTCCTCGAGGGATTCCGGCATGTTGAAGGTGGCGAGGATCGCGTCGCCCTGGAACTGGTTGATGACCCCGCCGTGGCGCACGATGGGCTCGCTTACCACGGCGAAGTACTCGTTCAGCACGTTGATGAGCTGCTCCGGCGCCAGCCGCTCGCTCAGCGTGGTGAAGCCCTCGATGTCGGTGAACAGGATGGTGGCCTCCCCGACCTCCCCCTGTCCCGCCCGCACCGGCGCATCCGATGAGCGCACCTGCTCCGCCACGCGATCGGGCACGAAACGCGAGAGCTCGACCGCGGCGCTGTGATCGGCCACCGCACGCACCAGCAGGTTGCGCGCCCGAGCGATCGCGAGCGCGAGGACCAGCGTCACCATGAGTATGGAGATCACCTTGTCGAACTCCGCTCCCAGCAGCACGCTGTTGGAGGTCATGTACTGCACGTAGTCCCGGGTGATCATCGGGTCGTCGGGCTCAATGTGCACCGCGTAGGCGACCATCAGCAGCCAGCCCGCCGCCGCCGCGAATCCCGCGCTCAGCACGTAGCGCGTGTCGAAGCGCAGCGCGCGCAGGGAGATGAAGATGAACACGTACAGGAGGGTCGGCACCTTGAGGTAGAAGGAGGCGGGCTGCTCGTACTTGAGATGGAAGCTCCAGATGAGCACGAGCAGCAGCGCCATGTCGATGACCACCGAGAGGTGCAGCAGCCAGGCCGGAAGCAGGCGGCGGTAGGCGAGACCGAGTCGCACCACGGTGAACCCGATGTAGGCGCCGAGGAACCACGGTTCGGGAGAGACCATCACCGAGTCGCCGTGGGGCTTCGGCGAGAGGAAGTAGAGCACCGAGAAGGTGACCACGATGGCGAGCTGAATCCAGCCGATGAGGACTTCGCTCGATTCCTGCTGCGTCCGGATGGCGTCGCGCACCCGGGCCGGCAGCGCCGCCTCCGTGACGTGCCCGGCCGCGGGTTCCCTGGATGCGGGAGGCGGATTCGCCATGGTGCGTCTCTCCCGGAAAGTGAGTGAATCAACCGTATCCGCTTCCCCCGCCCGCCGCCAGCCGCGCACGTTGTCGGCCGATGGGGCTTCGATTAGGCTTGCGCGCCCCGGCTTTGGCCCAATCCTGGGTCTCATGAACACGTGACGCGGACGTGGCCCGCACGCGGTGGCGGGCTCGTTCCGAGCTCGGTACGGGAATCGGTCGCCACAAAGGTCGCATTCGATGGGTCGGAACACCGGGGACGCGAGAGTGCTGATCTACAGCCACGACACGTTCGGGCTGGGCCACCTGCGTCGGTGTCGCACCATTGCCCACTCTCTCGTCGCCCGAACGAATCGTCTCTCGGTGCTCATCCTGTCAGGCTCGCCGATCATCGGCAGCTTCGACTTCGCGAGCCGCGTCGATTTCGTGCGCGTGCCGGGAGTGATCAAGCTTCGGAATGGCGAGTACTCCTCCTCGAGCCTGGCTCTCGACATCGCGGAGGTGGTCGACATGCGCGCCTCGATCGTGCGCCACACGGCGGAAGTGTTCGACCCGGACGTCTTCGTCGTCGACAAGGAGCCGCTCGGCCTTCGGGGCGAGATACACGACACCCTGCGGGTGCTGAAGCCTCGCGGCACGCGCTTGGTGCTCGGCCTTCGCGATGTCATGGACGACCCCGCCGCGCTCGCTACGGAGTGGCGGCGCAAGAACCCGGTGCCCGCGCTGCGCGACCTCTACGACGACATCCTCGTGTACGGCCTTCCCGAGATCTGCAATCCGCTGGCGGGCGTGGACCTCTCTCGCCAGATCATCGACAAGGTCATCTACACCGGGTACCTGCGCAGCCGCTATCCGACCGGGCAGCCGCCCTCGGACGCTGTCCGCCTGTTCAACGAGCCCTACGTCCTCGTCACCCCGGGAGGCGGCGGGGACGGCGAGGAGCTCATCGACTGGGTGATCGCCGCCTACGAGAACGATTCGAACCTCCCCTACGGCGCGCTCATCGTCTTCGGTCCCTTCATGCACCCCAGGAGGCGCGCGCGGTTTCGAAGCCGGGTGGACAAGCTCGAGAGAGTGGAGGCCCTCACCTTCGAGACCCGCGTCGAGCAGTTGATGGCCAACGCGGCGGGCGTGGTGGCGATGGGCGGCTACAACACCTTCTGCGAAATCCTGACCTTCGATCGTCCGGCGATCATCGTTCCCCGGCGACGCCCCCGCATGGAGCAGTTCATCCGGGCCTCACGGGCCCAGTCCCTCGGACTGGTGCGGATGCTCAGTGGGGACGGGAAGCGCCAACCCGGCGAGATGGCCGAGGCCCTGCGGGCGATGCCGAGCCAGCCCAGGCCCTCCGACGTCGTCGTGCCGGGCCTGCTCGACGGGCTCGACCGGGTGCACAACCTGGTCGAGGGGTGGCTTTCACTCGGGCGCGCGCCATCGCGCCGCAGCGCCTGAGGCCCGCTTCCCGGCCTGCGATGGCGGGCGCGTTCGCTTTCGTCCTCAAGGGCTATCCGCGGCTCTCCGAGACCTTCATCGCCCAGGAGATCCACGCGCTGGAGAAAGCGGGGCTCGACATCCGCATCGTGTCCCTGCGTCACCCCACCGAGGAGCGCCGCCATCCGGTCCACCGGGCGATTCGCGCCCCGATTCTCTACCTGCCGGAGTACGTGCGCGACGAACCGGCCCGCGTCGTGCGCGCGTGGCGCCGGGCGAGGCGGCGCCCCGGGTACCGTGACGCCCGTCGCGCCTGGCTTGCCGACCTGAGACGCGACCCCACCCCGAACCGGGCCCGGCGCTTTGCCCAGGCGGTGGTGCTGTCGGAGGAGCTCTGGCCCGAAGTGGGACACCTGCACGCCCATTTCATCCACACTCCGGGCTCGGTGGCCCGCTATGCGAGCCTGATCCGCCGTCTGCCGTGGACCTGTTCGGCGCACGCCAAGGACATCTGGACGATTCCGGAGTGGGAGAAGCGCGAAAAGCTCGCGGACTGCCGGTGGCTCGTTACCTGCACCGAAGCGAATCGCCGCCACCTGCTCGCGCTCGCGCCGTCCCCGGATCGCGTGGAGCGCATCTACCACGGACTCGACCTCGAGCGTTTCGACGCGCCGGACCCACGTCCGGGGAGCCGCGACGGTTCGCAGTCCTCCGATCCCGTCGTCATCCTCTCCGTCGGCCGCGCGGTGGAGAAGAAGGGCTATGGGGATCTCCTGTCGGCGCTCGCGGCGCTTCCGAAGCACCTGGAGTGGCGCTTCGAGCACGTGGGGACGGGCCCGGCACTCGGGCGCCTGCAAGAGGCAGCGGTACGCCTCGGCCTCGGCCCACGCGTGCGCTGGCTCGGCGCATTGACCCAGGAAGACGTGATCGAACGCTACCGGAACGCCGACCTCTTCGTGCTCGCGAGCCGCATTGCCGCGGACGGGGACCGCGACGGTCTGCCCAACGTGCTGATGGAGGCGCAGAGCCAGGCCTTGCCCTGTGTTTCCACGCGTGTGTCCGCGATACCGGAACTCATCGAGGACGGCGTGACCGGGTTGCTCTGCCCGCAGCGCGACCCCGCCGCGCTTGCCGCGCACATCGAGCGACTGATCGTCGATGCCGGTCTTCGCGAGGCCCTGGGTCGGGCGGGGCGGCAAAGGGTTCTCGCGAACTTCGGAATGCGCGCCGGCATCGAGCGCCTGGTCGAGCGCTTCCGCGCGCCGCCGCAGCGGAGCGCGGAACCCTGAAGGTCGCCTTCTACGCTCCGCTCAAGGCGCCGGATCACCCGGTGCCGTCGGGAGACCGGTTGATCGCGCGCCTCCTGGTGCGGGCGCTCGAGGCGGCGGGTCACGAGGTGCAACTGGTGTCGAACTTTCGTTCCCGGGACGGCAAAGGGGACGAGGCGCGCCAGCGACGGATCCGGGATCTGGGCCGGCAGCTCGCGGAGCGCATCATCCGCCGCGCCGGCAGCTCCGGCCGGAGCGCTCCGGACTGCTGGTTCACCTACCACCTCTATCACAAGGCGCCCGACTGGCTCGGCCCCCGGGTCGCGAGAGCGCTGCACCTGCCCTACGTCGTCGCCGAAGCCTCGGTCGCGTCGAAGCAGGCGGGCGGGGCCTGGGACATCGGATACCGCGCTTCCCTCGACGCCCTGGGCCGCGCCGACACCGTCATCGCGCTCAACTCGAGCGACCTGCCCGGTCTTCGCGCGGTGCTCGATCGCGAGACCCCGCTGGTGCGGCTCGCGCCCTGCATCGACGATGCCTGGCTGCGCCGGGTGCCGCGCCGGCGTGCGGATCTCGCGGCCGAGTACGTGTTGCCGGACGGGGAGCCCTGGCTGGTGGCGGTGGCGATGATGCGTGCGGGGAACAAGGAGAGGTCCTACCGCTTTCTCGCTCGGTCCCTGGCACGGCTCCTGCACCGGCCGTGGCGCCTCCTTCTCATCGGCGACGGCGCGCGTCGCGCGGCGGTGGAGCGCGCCTTCTCGGATCTGCCTTCTTCGCGCCTGCGCTTTGCCGGGGCGCTGCCGCGACCGGCCCTCGTCCGCATAGTGGCGGCCTGCGACCTCTTCGTGTGGCCCGCGCTCGACGAGCCTCTGGGCATGTCGATGCTGGAGGCGCAGGCTCTCGGGGTGCCCGTGGTGTCGACTCCGACACGAGGGGTGGTCGACGTGGTGCACGATGAGCGCAGCGGCATCCTGGTCTCGTCGGCGACTCCGGGCCGATTCGCCCGCGCGGTGGACGGGTTGCTCGGGGACGAGCGCCGCCGGCAGCGGCTCGCCCGGACCGCGCGGTGCCTGGTGGGGGAGCGTCACTCCCTGGACGCTGCCTCCGCGCACCTCGACGCCTGGCTGGACGCCGCGGCCGCGCTTCGCGCCTCGCGCCGCCGACTCGAGGGTGCATCGTGAGCTCGGAGAGAGCGGCGGACGCGACGCCCGTGCTCCTGGTGCGCCACGGGCGAACCGAGTGGAACGAGCGGGGCCGAATCCAGGGCCATACCGACATTCCCCTGTGCGAGGAGGGGCGCGCACGGCTTCGCGAGTCGCGCATCCCGAGGGTTTTCGCGGGGTTCCGGTGGCATTCGAGCCCGCTCGTGCGCGCGGTGGAAAGCGCACGCCTTCTCGGCGCTTCGCTGACGAGCGTGGACGCCCGCCTGATGGAAATGCACTGGGGCGAATGGGAGGGAGAGACGCGCGCGGGCCTTCGGGCGAGGCTCGGGGAGCGCATGCGGCGCCTGGAAGACCGGGGCATCGACTTTCGTCCTCCGGGAGGGGAATCTCCGCGCGAGCTCACGCGGCGCCTCGAGGGCTGGCTCCGGGACGTGCGCGCAGGGGGGCAGGGCGTCGTCGCGGTGACCCACAAGGGCGTCCTGCGCGCCGCCCTCGCGCTCGCCACGGGATGGGACCTGCGTGGCTCCGCTCCGCGCCGCCTCGACTGGGAGCACGCTCACCTCTTCTCCATCCGGGAAGGGGGACTGGAAATCGAGCAGGTGAACATCGCCCTGCACCCGGACCACGTCGCGCGCCATGCCCGCAGGCCCGGGGCACGCGCATCCGACACTGACGCGCGCTGCGCCGGCCGGCAGGGAGGTCCGGAAGCCGGCGCGGCGGAGCCGGACCCGGACCACGATGCGAGGCCCGAAATCGGAGCCGGGCCGGCCCCCCGTCGATTCGAATGACCGCCCGGGTTCTCATTCACGTGCAGCACCTGATGGGAATCGGCCATCAGAGCCGGGCCGCGCTCATCTCCCGTGCCCTCGTGGCGGCCGGCGCGGAGGTGACCTACGTCTCGGGCGGGTTTCCCGTGCCGGGGCTCGATGTCGGAGACGCCGAGGTCGTGCAGCTTCCGCCCGCCCGGGCCTCGGACGGTCGCTACCGCGGGCTGGTGAACGAAGCCTTGCTGCCGGTCGACGACGCGTGGCGGAGTACCCGTCGCGAGCGACTGCTCCGGACTCTCGAGCGGTGCCGTCCCGAGGTGGTGGTCACGGAGACCTTTCCCTTCGGCCGTCGGCTCCTGCGCTTCGAGCTGCTGCCCCTGCTCGAGCGGCTGGCGCTTCGGTATCCCCGCACCCGGCTCGTCTCGTCGGTGCGCGACATCCTCGAACGGCGATCCAGGCCTGAACGGGAGCAGGAGAGCGTGGATCTGGTGCGCTCGCGCTACTGTCGGGTGCTGGTCCACTCCGATCCGGCGGTGGTGCCCCTCGATGCGAGCTTCCCCCTGGCGAAGCAAATCGAAGAGCGGCTCGCCTACACGGGCTACGTGGCGCCGGCGCCCGTAGCGATGGAGACGGAGTGCGGTCGGGACGAGATCGTGGTGTCCGCGGGAGGCGGCCGGGTCGGTGAGAAGCTGCTCCGGGCCGCGATCGGCGCTCATCCGATTTCGGCCCACGCACGGCGACGATGGCGCATTCTGGTGGGACCGGATCTGCCGGAATCGACGTTGCAAGGGCTCCGTCGCCAGGCTCCCAGGAAGGTGCGGGTCGAGCGGAACCGGCCCGACTTTCCCCACCTGCTCTCGCACTGCCACGTCTCCATCTCGCAGGCCGGCTACAACACGGTGGCCGACATCCTGCGCGCCGGCGCCCGTGCGGTGCTCGTCCCCTACGCGGAGTCCGGAGAGCGCGAGCAGTCGCTGCGTGCGGATCTGCTTGCGGCCAGGGGTGTCGCGGTGGTGCTGGGGCCCGACGCCCTCGGGCCGGAGAGCCTGGCCCGCGCTCTCTCCGCCGCCGCGGCCCTGCCGCGACCCCTTGCGGAAGAGGTCGACCTCGACGGCGCCCGCCGTGCGGCATCGCTGCTTCTGGAGATTGCAGAGGGGCGCTACGATGGCTGATCTCTCGTGGCGGGAACTGGAGGTCGAGCTCGATGCCTGGTCGGAGGAGGGTCAGGCGGCGACCCTGTGGTGGCGGGACGACGATGCGCGCGGCCCGAGTCCGGAGCTCGAACGCCTGCTCCGCATCCAGAGCCGCACCCGGGTTCCGCTCTCGCTCGCGGTGATCCCGGAGCGCCTCGACCCGGCGCTCGCCTGCCGGTTGCCGGAAGGGAGCGGGGTCGCCGTGCTCCAGCATGGATTCGCGCACCGCAACCATGCGGGAGCCGGTGAGAAGTCGATGGAGCTCGGGCCGCACCGCCCGCGGGAGCATGTGCTCGATGAAGTGCGTCTCGGCTTCGAGCGACTTCAATCGACCTTCGGAGATCGCTTCCTGCCGGTGCTCGTGCCTCCGTGGAACCGGATCGCGGCGGGTGTGCTGCCCTTCCTCCCGCACTGCGGTCTGCGAGGGCTCTCCACCTTCGCTCCCCGGAAGCGGGCCGATCCGGTGCCCGGGCTGCACGAAGTCAACACGCATGTCGATGTCATCGATTGGCGGGGCGGGCGCCGGGGCCGGGAGCGCCGTGTTCTGATCCGTGAGGTGGCCGGGCACTTGCGCGCGCGGCGGGAGGGCCGGGTGGATGGGGAAGAGGCGACCGGGGTGTTGACTCACCACCTCGATCACGACGAAGGGGCATGGACATTCGTGGAGGAGCTCCTGGAGCGGGTTTCGTCGCACCCCTCGGCGAGCTGGCGCTGCGCTCGAGCCCTCTTCCCCGGCTGATCCGCGGCGGCTGTCTCCGAGTGATCTACCGCTATCCCCCGGGGAAGCTCATGCCCGACCATCTGCGGGCAGGCCTCGGGCTGGCGGCGGTCGGCCTGCCGCTGGCGACGCTGGAAGTGCCGGGCGTGGTGCGCATCGTGCTCGTATCCCTTATGGTGCTCTTCGCCGCGTTCGGGCTGCAGAACCTGCTCCAGCATGCAAGCCGCGTCGAGATGACCGAGACGACACTGGTCATTCGCCCCCGGGGCACCCGGATCGAGTGGGACGCGCTGACCCGTCTCCGGCTCGCCTGGTTCACGGTCCGTCGCGGGAGCAGCAAGGGCTGGATGGAGCTCGACCTCAGGACGGACCGGGCGCGGGCACGCATCGATTCGCGACTGGAGGGTTTCGACGACGTGGCGCGGCGGGCGGTGGCGGCGGCGCGCGACCGCAAGCTCGCGTTCGATCCGGTCACCCTGGCCAATCTCCAGAGCCTGGGGCTCGGTGACGAGGCCGAGCCGGATGCGGGCAACGATGAGTGACGATCTCCTCGCCGTGCGCGATCTCGTGGTGGACTTCCGCCTCGATCGCCAGGGCAGTCTCCGCGCCGTCGACGGAGTGAGCTTCCGGGTGCCCGACGGCGGCACCGTAGCGCTCGTGGGGGAGTCGGGATCCGGGAAGTCGGTCATCTCGCAGGCCATCATGGGGATCCTTCCGAACCCCGCCCGGGTCACCGGCGGGCAGATCCTCTTTCGGGACCCGGCGCCGCCGGGGGCGCCGGAGAATGTGCTCGCCTCCGAGGTGGACATCGCCGCTCTCGACCCCGGCGGCCGCACCATGCGAAGCCTTCGCGGCGGCCGCATCTCGATGATCTTCCAGGAGCCCATGACATCGCTCTCGCCCCTGCACACGGTGGGCAATCAGATCGCGGAGGCGGCCGTCCTGCACCAATCCGACGGCGCCGACGCCGCGAAGGAGCGCGCCCGGGACATGCTCGCTCGCGTGGGATTCCCCGATCCGGCGAGGGCGCTCGACACCTATCCCTTCGAGCTCTCGGGGGGACTGCGCCAGCGGGCGATGATCGCGATGGCCCTGGTGTGCCGTCCCGCCCTGTTGATCGCGGACGAGCCCACCACGGCCCTCGACGTCACCATTCAGGCCCAGATCCTCAAGCTGATCGGCGACCTCAAGGCCGAGTTCGGCATGGCGGTGCTGCTCATCACCCACGATCTGGGCGTGGTGGCGAACATGGCCGACGAGGTGGTCGTCGTCTACCACGGCCGGGTCATGGAGAGCGGCCGGCTCTCCGACATCTTCGACGGGCCACGGCACCCCTACCTCAAGGCCCTCATGCGGGCGGTGCCACGCATCGGAATGTCGGCGGGAGAACGCCTCACGCCGCTGCGAGAGGTGTCGAGACCGGCCGGCAGCCGCATCGACGCGGAGCGCACGACCCGCAGCGCCGCCGATGGAGGCGGCCCGCTCCTGCGCGCCACCGGTCTGAGCAAGCGCTATCCGGCCCGGTCTTCGGGCCTTACGGGAAGGGGAGGGCGCGGCGCCCTGCTCGCGCTGGACGAGGTCAGCCTGTCGATCTCGCGGGGCGAGTGCCTGGGCCTGGTAGGGGAGAGCGGCTGCGGGAAGACGACCTTCTCCAAGATCCTGATGCGGGCGCTCACGCCCGATTCCGGCGAGATCATCTGGGACGACGGAGACTCCGAGGTCTCGCTGCTGGACCTCGCGGGCAGCGACCTCGTCGCGTTCCGGCGGAAGATGCAGTACGTGTTTCAGGACCCGATGAGTGCGCTCAATCCCCGCATGACGGTGTTCGACATCGTGAGCGAGCCGCTCGTGATTCACCGGGTGGGAGACCGTTCCCATCGCGTCGAGGTCGCGAAGGAGCTCATGTACCTGGTCGGCCTCGATCCCCGCTTTCTCTCCCGCTATCCCCACAGCTTCTCCGGCGGACAACGCCAGCGCATCGGCATCGCGCGCGCACTCGCCCTGAATCCCGAAGTGCTGATATGCGATGAGCCGGTGTCCGCCCTGGACGTATCGGTGCAGGCGCAGGTGCTCAACCTCCTGAAGGACCTGCAGGGCGAGCTCGGACTGACCTATCTCTTCGTCTCCCACAACCTCGCGGTAGTGGACTACATGGCGGATCGCATCGCAGTCATGTGCGCGGGGCGCCTGGTCGAGGTCGCCCCCCGCGAGGTCCTGTTCGGCAATCCGGTGCATCCCTACACGCGCGCGTTGCTGGCCGCGGTGCCGCGCGTCGACCATCGGAAGCGACTCGATCTCTCCGCGCTCATGGAAGGCAGGGTTTCCGATCCGGCGGAGTGGCCGCCTCCCTTCCGCGCCGCGGGAGACGCCCGCCCGAACCTGCAGGACCTGGGCGAGGGGCATTTCGTGCGTGCGGTTGCGGGTCACCTAAGCTGAAGGCCGCAAGGGTGCTCTTCGTGCGCTCCCGGTTCCGCGTCCTGAAGCGCGTCGCGCCGATCGGCCTCGCGGCGCTGCTCGGAGCGCCCGCCCACGGCAGCGCCGGCGACTATGTCGAGACCCCCTACCTGCTCGATGCGGTGGCGGCGGGCGCGCTTCCGCCGGTCGCCCGCCGCCTGCCCGAGAGACCGAGCGTCGTCGAGGCGAAGCAGGAGGGAAACGCGATCGGGCGCCACGGCGGGGAGCTCCGCATGCTCATGGGCCGGGAGAAGGACGTGCGCATGCTGGTGGTCTACGGATATGCGCGCCTGGTCGCTTACGACCGGAACTTCGAGCTGGTCCCGGACCTCCTTCAGAGCTACGAAGTCGAGGGAGGGCGCATCTTCACCCTGCGCCTGCGTCGCGGCCTGCGCTGGTCGGACGGGCACCCGGTGAGCGCGGAAGACTTTCGCTACTTCTGGGAGGACATCGCGGGCAACGAGACGCTGGCTCCCTTCGGTCCCTCGCGCGTCCTGCGGGTCAAGGGCCGGCCGCCGCGCTTCGAGGTCCTCGACGAGTACACGGTCCGCTACGCGTGGGACGAGCCCAACCCCTTTTTCCTCCCGGCTCTGGCACGGGCGCGGCCGGAGCCCATCCTCGCCCCCGCCCACTACCTCCGTCGCTTTCACGCCCGCTACTCCGACGAGGCGGAGCTCGAAGAGATGGCCGAGGAGGAGGGGCGGCGGAACTGGGGAGCGGTGCACATCAACCGATTCCGCCCCTACAAGAACACCAATCCCGAGCTTCCCACCCTGCAGCCCTGGATCAACACCACCCGCGCTCCGTCCCAGCGCTACGTCTTCGAGCGCAATCCCTTCTATCACCGGGTGGACGAGGAAGGCCGGCAACTTCCCTACATCGACCGCGTCATCGTCAACATCGCCGACGCCAAGCTGATTCCGGCCAAGGCCGGAGCGGGAGAGTCGGACCTGCAGGCCCGGCATCTCGCGTTCGGAGACTATCCCTTTCTCAAGCAGGCGGAGGAACGTTCGGGGTACCGCGTGAGCCTCTGGGACACCACCAAGGGGGCGCACGTCGCGTTGCTCCCCAATCTCAACGTGCAGGATCCCGTCTGGCGGAAGCTGGTGCGCGACGTGCGCTTTCGCCGCGCGCTCTCCCTCGCCATCGACCGGGAGGAGATCAACTACGTCATCTACTACGGCCTCGCTTCGGGCGGCAACGACTCGATCCTCCCGAGCTCCGCGCTGTACCGGCCGCAATATCGGAACCGGTGGGCGGGCTACGATCTCGCCGAGGCCGCCGCGCTGCTCGACGAGATGGGTCTCGACCGGCGCGACTCCGACGGCATTCGGCTGCTCCCGGACGGCCGGCGAATGGAGATCATCGTGGAGACCGCGGGCGAGGACAGCGAACAGACGGACGTGCTCGAGCTGGTGGAGACGACCTGGGCCGAAGTCGGCGTCAAGATGTACACCAAGCCTCTGCAGCGTGAAGTGCTGCGCAACCGCGTATTCTCCGGTCTGACCCTCATGTCCGTGTGGAGCGGCCTGGAGAACGGGATGCCGAGCGCCGACATGAGTCCGCGGGACCTCGCCCCGACCAGCCAGATCCAGCTCCAGTGGCCGAAGTGGGGTCAGTACGTCGAGTCCGGAGGCGAGGTCGGAGAGCCGGTGGACCTGCCGGACGCGCAGCGCCTGGCCGCGCTGAACGAGGAGTGGGAGGCGGGGCCTGCGCGCGCGCGCCGGGAAGCGATCTGGCACGAGATGCTCGGGATCCGCGCGGACCAGGTCTACACGCTCGGCATCGTGGCCGCGGTGCCGCAACCGGTCGTCGTGAACCGACGCCTGCGCAACGTGCCGGAGCGCGCTGCCTACAACTGGGAGCCCGGCGCCTACTTCGGCGTCTACCGCCCGGACACCTTCTGGTTCGACGACTGAGTCGGAGGCTTGGGCAGTGAGCACTCGGAAGCGGTAGCGATGCTCGTCTACTTCGTGCGGCGGGTGCTGGTGATGATCCCCACGCTGCTCATCGTGAGCGCGCTGGTCTTCGTCATCATTCAGCTCCCGGAAGGCGACTACCTGAGCGCCCACGTCGCCGAGCTCGAAGCGCAGGGAGAGCGGGTCAGCGCGGAGAAGATCGAGTTCCTGCGCCGGCACTACGGGCTCGACCGCACTCCCCTGGAGCAGTACCTGCACTGGCTTCTCGGCATGCTGCAGGGGGACTTCGGGTTTTCCTACGAGTACAACCTGCCGGTCACCGAGGTGGTCGGCGACCGCCTCTTTCTCTCCTTTCTGCTCTCCTTCGCGACCATCCTGTTCACCTGGGTGGTTGCCTTTCCCATCGGTGTCTATTCCGCCACCCACCAGTACAGCGTGGCGGACCATTCGCTCACCTTCATCGGGTTTCTCGGCCTCGCGACTCCGAACTTCCTGCTCGCGCTGGTGCTGCTCTACTTCGCCAACGTCCTCTTCGGCACCTCCATCGGCGGACTCATGGATCCTCAGTACATCGACCAGCCGATGAGCTTCGCGAAGTTCCTCTCGGTGCTGGAGCACCTGTGGATTCCGGTCGTGGTCATCGGCACCGCGGGCACCGCGGGAATGATCCGGCGCCTGCGCGCCAACCTGCTCGATGAGCTCCAGAAGCAGTACGTGGTGACGGCGCGCGCCAAGGGGCTTCCGCCGACGCGCCTCCTGCTGAAGTACCCGCTGCGCATGGCGCTCAACCCCTTCATCGCGGACATCGGCAACCTGCTACCGCAGGTGGTCTCGGGGGCGGCGATCGTGTCGGTGGTGCTGTCGCTTCCGACCACCGGTCCGATGCTCCTGCAGGCGCTGCAGAACCAGGACACCTACCTCGCCGGCTCCTTCCTCATGTTCCTCTCGGCGCTGACGGTGGTGGGCATGTTCCTCTCCGACGTCGCGCTCGCCGCCCTCGATCCCCGCATCCGGCTCGAGGGAGGGGTGCAGCGATGAGCGCACGACAAGAAGCCCCGGCCGCGCTCGCGCACTTCGTCTCCGACGCGCCCTTCGATCCCCACTCGATCGAGGCCCTGAGTCCCGAGCAGGAGCGCTACTACGCCGCCTCGCAGTGGCGGATGATGTGGTGGCGCTTCTGCCGCCATCGCCTCGCGCTGTGGTCGGCGCTGCTGCTCGGGGCGCTGTACCTGTCCATTGCGGTGAGCGAGCTGCTCGCGCCCTACGACCTTCACTCGCGGCACTCCCACTTCGTTCACGCGCCTCCGCAGGAGGTGCGCCTCTTCCACGAGGGGAGCTTCGTCGGTCCCTACGTCCATCCGCTGCGCTACGAGCTCGACATGGACACCTTCAAGCGGGAGTACCACGAGGACACGAGCCGGGTGCAGCGCGTGCGATTCCTCTGCCGTGGTGACGCCTACGAGTTCTGGGGGCTATTCGAGGGCGACTTCCACCTGGTATGTCCGCCGCGGGACGGCACCCTGTTCCTCCTCGGCACCGATCGCCTGGGGCGGGACCTCCTTTCACGGATCATCCACGGCGCCCGGATTTCCCTCACGGTGGGGCTGGTCGGGATTGCGGTGAGCTTCCTCATCGGGCTCGTCCTCGGCGGGCTGGCCGGCTACTACGGGGGATGGGTGGACGCCACGGTGCAGCGGCTCATCGAGATCATCCGCTCCTTTCCGGAGCTCCCCCTCTGGATGGCGCTGTCGGCGGCGCTGCCGGTGACCTGGAGCCCGATCGGCGTGTTCTTCGGCATCACCATCATTCTCGGTCTCATCGACTGGACCGGACTCGCGCGGGCGGTGCGATCGAAGCTGCTCGCGCTCAGGGAAGAGGACTTCTGCACGGCGGCGATCCTGATGGGCGCACGGCCGGGACGGGTCATCGCGCGCCACCTGCTCCCGAACTTCATGAGCCACCTGATCGCCTCGGCGACGCTCTCGATTCCCGCGATGATCCTCGGCGAGACCGCGCTCAGTTTTCTCGGGCTCGGGCTTCGCCCTCCGGTCACGAGCTGGGGGGTGCTGCTGAGCGAGGCCCAGAACATCAATGCCGTGGCGCTCTATCCCTGGCTCATGCTTCCCGTGGTGCCGGTGATCGTGGTCGTCCTCGCCTTCAACTTCATGGGGGACGGCCTGCGCGACGCCGCCGATCCCTACAAGACGGGGTAGGCCGCCCCCGCCGCTCAGCCACACTCAGACATACCGCCTGGTCGGTGGGATCTCGCGAGTCAAGGGAATGACGGGAACCGACGACTCGAAGGCACGTATTTCCTCGATGTTCCGTGCGCGACAGCGGGGGCAGGTTCCCCTGAGCGTGGCCGGCTTGTCCGAACACCAGCGTGCGGTGGCGCTTGCATCGTGGATGGCATTCGATGCAACAATGCCCCCCGGGGGAACGCGGTCGCCGATCGGTCCCGGTCGGTGGTGCGCCTCGAACCCTGAATCCCGAATCGAGCCGTAGCCATGCCGAGCGAGCCCGGGGAAAACCGGAAATCAGCGTCCTCGCTTCGTCCCTCCGTCGACCTCGCGACCTGGATCGTAGTGGGGGCGGTGGTCGCGATCTGCTTCGCGCTGCGCACGGACAAGGAGTATCGCTGGCTCGTGAAGTACCCGAGCGACTGGCAGCTCCCCCTCGCCGACTGGATCAACGCGGGCATGCACTGGTTCATGGCGCTGCCCGGGGCGCAGCCCTTCTTTCGGGGGATCAGCGCGCTGCTGAGCTATCCGATGGGCTGGATCCAGGACCTGCTCCAGTGGCTGCCCTGGCCGGCGACGATCGCGGCCATCGTAATTCTGGCCTATGTCGCCCACGGCGTGCGTCTCGCCGTCTTCACGCTGATCGCCCTGCTCTACATGGTGATCATCGGCTACTGGTCGGAGAGCATGAACACCCTGGCGCTGGTGTTCATGTCCATTCCCATCGCGGTGTCGGTGGGCCTCGCGGTCGGAATCGCGGCCTTCAAGTCCGAGCGGGTGAACATGGTGGTGCAGCCCACCCTGGACCTGATGCAGACGGTGCCCACCTTCGCCTACCTCATCCCCATCCTCCTGCTCTTCGGCTTCGGCCCGGTGGTGGGCCTCATCGCGAGCGCGATCTACGCCTGCCCCCCGATGGTGCGCAACGTGGTGCTGGGACTGCAGAGGGTGCCGCGGGACATGGTGGAATCGGGGGTGATGTCGGGGGCGACGAGGCGCCAGCTCCTGTGGTGGGTGCAGGTTCCGGGCGCGCTGCCCACCATCATGATCGGGGTCAACCAGACCGTGATGGCCGCGCTCAGCATGGTCATCATCGCCGCCCTCATCGGCAGTTCCGCGGACATCGGCTGGGAGGTGGTCAGCACCATGCGCAAGGCCGCCTTCGGCCCGAGCCTGCTCGCCGGAATCGTCATCGCGCTCATCGCCATGATCTTCGACCGCATCAGCCGCGGCTTCACCGATCAGCAGCGCCTCCTGCACTCGACCGGGAGCACCGTGTGGGAGCGTCACCGGGCGCTCGTGGTCGCGCTCGCGGCAATGGCGGGGCTGACGCTGATCGCCTGGTTCGTTCCCCCGCTGCGGGAGTTCCCCGATGCGTGGTCCCCCTACCGATGGCTCGCCAAGGAGCTGAACGAAGGCGTCAGCAACATCACCAGGAGCTACCACGAGATCCTGGACGGCATCAAGAACACTTTCCTGTTCTTCTTCCTGCTGCCGCTTCGGGTCGGCTTCGAGACCGCGGTGCGCCCGCATATCTTCGGCTTCTCGCTCACGCCGGGGGTGATCTCCGGGTACGCGCTGGTGTGCGTGCTCGCCGCGGCGGGGGCATGGAGGCTGTGGGGATGGCGGGCCTCCGTGATCGTTCTTCTCATGGGCATGTGGCTCTACTTCGGGGTGGAGAAGGTGCCCTGGCCCGCGCTCATGCTGATCGTCACGGTCATCGCCGTGCAGGTCGGCGGCCTGCGGGTAGGCGCACTGGCCGCGTTCGGGCTGCTCTTCATCGCAATTTCCGGAATCTGGCCCTTCGCGATGAAGTCCATCTACCTGTGCGGTGCCGCGGTGCTGACCTCCTTCGTCATCGGCGGGCTGGTCGGGGTGTGGGCGGCCCACAGCGACCGGCTCTCGGCCTTCGTCCGCCCGATCAACGACACGCTCCAGACCATGCCGCTCTTCGTGCTCCTCATCCCGGTGCTGATGTTCTTCCAGATCGGGGAGTTCACCGCCTACCTGGCCATCATCATGTACGCGGTCGTGCCCGCCATTCGCTACACCGAGCACGGGCTGCGCCGCGTGCCGCCCGAGATCATCGAGGCCGCGACCTCCGTGGGCTGCACCCGCAGCCAGCTTCTCTGGCAGGTGAAGCTCCCGCTCGCGATCCCCGAGATCATGCTGGGACTCAACCAGACCATCATGTTCGGGCTCGCGATGCTCGTGATCGCCGCCCTCGTCGGCACCCGGGGACTGGGCCAGCAGATCTACGTTGCGCTCAACGCCGGGGACACCGGCAAGGGCATCGTGGCCGGGCTCGGCATCGCGCTGATTGCGATCATCATCGACCGCATCACCCAGGCCTGGAGCGCACGAAAGAAGGCGGCGCTCGGCCTCTCGTGCGTGGCGGTTCCGGGCCCGAGAGGCGATCGGACTCCGGGATTTGCTGTCCGGAGGCTGTCCGCCGGCACTCGTCCTCCCTGATGCCGTAGAAACAAGAAAGCCGGCGCCCCGGGTCGGGGCGCCGGCTGTGTGTTGTCCGCGCAACGGTGTCCGCGGTCCGAGCCCGGACTACATCATCGCCTTGTCGACCATGGGCTGCCAGTAGTCCTGGTTCGCCTCGACCCACTCCAGCGTCGCCTTCACCGCATCGTCACCGTCGCGGTCGATGCGGCCCATGAGGAACTCCTGCACCTTGTTGTCGAGCTGGTAGTTGGTGATGAACTTGTAGGCGACCGGCCACTTGTCCTTCATGCCCGGCCATCCGCTCTTGAAGACCCGCGGCTTCTGCATGCTGCCCTTGTTCACGAGGTCCTCGGGCATGTCGACCCATCCGTACTCGTGCTCGAAGAGCAGCCAGTGGGGCGCCCAGAACATCATGACCAGAGCGGAATCCTTGTCCACTGCCGCCTTGAATTCCGCCACGAGCGCACCCTCGCTCCCGGCGGGAATCGCCTGGAAGGGCAGACCCTCCGATGCGATGAGCTGGGTGGCCCGGTCGCTCCAGTCGGCCGGGTACTCGATGAATCGGCCGTCGGGAAAGGTCTCGGCGGTGGAGAATACCTCTGCGCAGCCGACGAAGGCTTCCCAGTCGGGGAGACCCGGGCAGAGCTCTTCGACGTGCTTGGGGTACAGCCAACCTTCGCGCGCGTCGAGACCGAGCGTGCCCATGTCCTCGACCTCGCCGCTCTCGAGCTGACTCGGCCACCACTCGCCCATGTTGTTGTCCCAGAGCTCGAGCCCGAGGGTGATGTTGCCGTCCGCCACCGCGGTCCCCATCGGGAGCACCGCCGCCGTCTTGTACTCGACGTTGTAGCCCATCTTCTCGAGGATGTGGCCGGCGACGTAGGAAGAAATGTGCTGGCCGGTCCACTCGTTGATGCCGATGATGATCGGATCTTCGGATTCGGGCACGTCGGCCTGAATGGTCCCTGCCGTCGCCATTGCGATGCCGCCGAGCGCGGCGACGAGCCATGTGCGCAGTCGCTTGTTCATTGGGTTTCTCCTCCGCTTCGCGTATCCGGGTTGATGATCAGAGCACCCCGAAGACCCGGCGCTCCCGGGTGCCAATGTCGGTGTCGCATGCTACTACGGCGCGCAGGCGCGCATGAATCAATCATGCCGCCGTGCGACAACCGGGGAGGGGACGCGGTTCGGTCTCGCCCGCGCTCACCGGCCTCGAACGAGCGTCCGAGGCGCAGCGCCGGTATCCGCTTCCCGCTACAGGACTCGCCGGACTGGCTTCGCGTGATCGGCGTTGTCGCTGGAACACGGCCTCTTGCCGAGACCACTGAGGTGCACGCCTTCGCAACTGCGGTGAGCGACGACCGCGTTCGAGACGCGAGGGGATTACGAACGCGAAGGTGAGGAGGTGCCGGCGCCCCTCGGCGCCGGCTTCGTGCACTCGCGGAACGCTGTCCGCGCCGTCAGGCTGCTCTCACATCATCGCCTTGTCGACGATGGGCTGCCAGTAGTCCTGGTTCGCTTCCACCCACTCGCGGGTCGCCTTCACCACGTCCTCACCGTCCCGGTCGATGCGGGCCATGAGGTATTCCTGGATACCGTTGTTCAACTCGTAGGCGACGATGAACTTGTAGGCGACCGGCCACTTGTCCTTCATCCCCGGCCAGCCGGTCTTGAAGACCCGCGGCTTCTGCAGGCTGCCCTTGATGACGAGGTCCCCGGGCATGTCCACCCAGCCCGACTCGTGCTCGAAGAGCAGCCAGTGGGGCGCCCAGAACATCATGACCAGCGCGGACTCCTTGTCCACCGCGGCCTTGAACTCCGCCACGAGCGCGCCTTCGCTGCCGGCGGGAATCGCCTGGAAGGGCAGGCCCTCCGACGCGATGAGCTGGGTAGACCGGTCGCCCCAGTCGGCGGGGTACTCGAGGAAGCGGCCGTCCGGGAAAGTCTCGGCGGTGGAAAACACGTCCGTGCAGCCGAGGAAGGCTTCCCAGTCCGGCAGTCCGGGGCAGAGCTCCTCGACGTGCTTCGGGTAGAGCCAGCCCTCGCGCGCATCCAGCCCGACCGCGCCCAGGTCCTCGACCTTGCCTTCATCGAGCAGCTTGGGGAACCACTCGCCCATGTTGTTGTCCCAGAGCTCGAGCCCGAGGGTGATGTTGCCGTCCGCCAGCGCGGTGGCCATCGGGAACACCGCCGCCGTCGTGTACTCGACGTTGTAGCCCATCTTCTCGAGGATATGGCCGGCGATGTAGGCGCTGATGTGCTGTCCCGTCCACTCGTTGATGCCGATGATGATGGGATCTTCGGATTCGGGGACGTCGGCCGCATGGACGGCTCCTGCCGTCACCATGGCGATGCCGCCGAGCAGGGCGGCGAGGCGTGAGCGAAGCTTCTTGTTCAACGGATGTTTCCTCCCGGGTTGTGTTGTTGAGACCCAAAGCCGCGGGGCGTGCCGCCGGCTGCGCGCCATGCTACTCGCGGCGGCTCGATTGTCCACCTCCGGGCGGGTGCGGCGGGCAGACTCGACCTCCCGAATGCGCTTCGCTGCACCCTGGCCGCGTTCACGAATCCGCCGGGAGCGGATTCGGACACCCTCAAGGGCGCCCCGGCGCAGTCCATGCCGGCAGATTCGCGTCCCCGAGCCCGGGGAAACACTGTGGCCAGGGCTGGGTGCCCGATCCCGCTGGCGCCTTTCCGGTCGGGCGCTGCCGCCCGGCAGCGAGAATCCCGATGCGCCGAAGGGCATCGGGGGCAATGGTGCCAGGCCCTCAGTCGCGCGCGCTGACGGAAGAAGGCGCGAAGAGCCTCGCGAGCGCGGCGCCCGGGTCCGGAGCCCGCATGAACGCCTCCCCGACGAGAAAGGCGTGCACGCCGTGGCGTCGCATCAGACTCGACGTCCGTCAGGCTGTGGATGCCGCTCTCGGTCACCAGGAGCGTGCCGGTCGGAACGCGATCGAGGAGTGAGATCGTGGTGTCGAGACGGGTCTCGAAGGTGCGCAGGTCCCGGTTGTTCACGCCGAGGACGAGGCCGTTCAGGAGAGGCACGCGCGCGAGCTCGGAGGCGTCGTGCACCTCGACCAGCACGTCCATGCCGAGGTCGAGGGCGAGCGCCGCGAGCTCGTGCAAGGGCTCCGTTTCGAGCGCGGCCGCGATGAGCAGTACGCAGTCCGCCCCGAGCGCGCGCGACTCGTGGACCTGCCAGGGGTCGATGATGAACTCCTTGCGCAGCACCGGCAGCCGGCAGGCGTCCTTCACGAGTGCGATGTACTCGTCCGCGCCCTGGAAAAAGTCCCGATCGGTGAGTACCGAGAGCGCGGCGGCGCCGCCGCGCTCGTAGCTCGCGGCGATCCCGGCCGGCTCGAAGTCCTTCCGCAGCAGGCCCTTGCTCGGCGAAGCGCGCTTGATCTCCGCGATGACCGCGTCTCCCCCGGCCTCCATCCGCGCGCGCAATGCCCCGGCGAAGGGGCGGGGCGGCGGCGCCTCGCTCGCCTGCGCCGAAATCGCGGCCGGGGGGACTCGTGCCTTCTTCTCCGCGATCTCCTCGCGCTTGCGCTCGAGGATCTTCTGCAGGATGTCCGGCATGCGGCCGGCGCATTCCCCGCGCTGCTCCCGTCCGGCCGGCATGGGTAAACCTCTCTCTTTCACGAGGCGCCGCGCTCTTCAGGTCGCGGGCCTCCGCGAAGCCCCGGGTCTTCGCCACGAGAGCGTCGAGACGCTCCCGGGCCGAGCCGTCCTTCGTCGCCCGGCGCGCGGCTTCCACGCCCTCCGGGAGGCTGTCGACCACTCCCGCCGCGTAGATCGCGGCGCCCGCATTGAGGCACACGATGTCGCGCGCGGGACCTTCGCATCCCGCCAGCACCTGCTCGACGAGGGTGAGGCTCTCGGCCGTGGAGCCCACAGTTATCGTGGAAAGGTCCGCTCGCGGAAGCCCGAATTCCTCGGGCGCCACGCTGCGGGTGGTGACCACGCCGTCCTTCAGCTCCGCCATCCGCGTGGGGGCCGCGATGCTCATCTCGTCCAGTCCGTCCTCGGAGTGCACCACGAGCACGTGCTCGCCGCCGAGGCGCTGGAGCACCTCCGCGACCGGCCGCACCCACTCCGGCGCGAACACCCCCACGAGCTGGTTGGGCGCTCCCGCGGGGTTGGTGAGGGGTCCCAGGAGGTTGAAGACGGTGCGCACCGCCATCTCCCGGCGGGGTCCGATCGCGTGTCGCATGGCCGAGTGGTGCCGCGGTGCGAACATGAAACCGATCCCGACCTCCTCGATGCACTGCGCAACCTCGGCCGGCGAGAGGTCGAGGTTGACGCCCGCCGCCTCCAGCAGGTCCGCCGCTCCCGAAGCGCTGGAGACCGATCGGTTGCCGTGCTTGGCCACCTTGGCCCCGGCGCCGGAGGCGACGAGGGCGGAGGCGGTCGAGATGTTGAAGGTATGCACCGCGTCGCCCCCGGTGCCCACGACGTCGACCAGTCCGCGGAGGTCCACTTCCACCTTCGCAGAAAGGTCGCGCATCACCTCCGCCGCCGCCGCGATCTCGCTGACCGTCTCTCCCTTCATCCGCAGGCCGATGAGGAAGCCACCGATCTGGGCTTCGGTGGCCTCTCCGGTCATGATGATGCGCATGACCGCGCTCATCTCTTCCGGCGCGAGGTCGCGCCCCTCGGTCACCGCGCGAATCGCGCCCTTCATGTCCATGTCCGCCTCCCCTGATGAATGGCGCGGCGCTCCGGTAGCCCGGCGGCCGCGCTCGGCGCCCATCGCGCCGTGCCCCGCATGAAGGGTGCCCGCGGCAAATTGTAACCGTAGCCGCCTGAACGGATTCCGAAGCGAAGGCACGATCGTTCGGCTACCGAAGCCCGACGAAGGACGAGGCGAAATCGGCAGGGGAGATGCGGGTATCATCCCCGACCTTCGGTGGGAGAGGCCATGGCGCATCGTTCCTCGCGGGAGTCCCTTGCGGCAGGCGCTGCCGCGACGGCGCGTGCAGATCTCGTGCCCGCCAACGGCTCGTCCGGGAGGAGTCCGCGTTGACCGAGGTCGCCATCCTCGACGGAGGCCGGTCGCTGCGCCTGCGCGCAGGCAAGAGGAGCGCCCGCTTTCACGCGATCTGGCTGCGAGACAACGCCCGGGATGGCGAGACGCGTTCGCCGCAGAACGGCCAGCGGCTGATCGCCGTGCAGGACCTCCCGGCCGCGACCGCGGTCTCCGCTGCCGAGATCCGGTCCGGGCGCCTGCACGTCACCTTCTCGCCGGAGGGCAGGACGCTCGACTACGAAATCCCCTGGCTGTTCGGCAACGCCTACGATCGGCCGCCTCCGGTGCACGAAGGCTGGACCGGCCCGGAGATCGAGACCTGGGAGCGCGACTCGATGCCGGCGCTGCCGTACGCTCGTTTCGAAACGCTGCGCGCAGATTCCGCCGCCCTGCGCGAATGGCTCGAGAAGCTCATCCGCTACGGTGTCGGCAGGGTGGGCGAGGGACCGGTTCGCGAAGGAGCGTTGCTGGGGGTGGTGGACCTCTTCGGCTTCGTGCGCGAGACCAACTACGGGCGCCAATTCGAGGTGCGCGCGGAAGTGAACCCGATCAACCTCGCCCTGACCGAACTCGGCCTGCCGGCGCACTCGGACAACCCCTACCGGGATCCGGTGCCCTCGGTGCAGGTGCTCTATTGCCTGGAAAGCTCGGCCGAGGGCGGGGAGAGCCGGGTGGTGGACGGTTTCCGGGTGGCCGAGCGCCTGCGCGACGAGAATCGTGAATGGTTCGGCCTCCTGAGCCGGTATTGCGCGCGATTCGAGTATGCGGGTCAGCCGGGTGTCGTGCTGCGCTCACGCCGCCCGATGATCGAGCTCGGCTCCGGACGGCGAGTTGATCGCGGTGCGCTTCAACAACCGCTCCATGGCCGCGATCCGCGACGTGCCCTACGATGAAATGGAGGCCTACTACGCGGCCTACCGGCGTTTCGGCGAGCTCGCCGAGGATCCGCAACTGGGGGTCGAGTTCTCCTTGAGCCCGGGGGAGTGCTTCGTGATCGACAACACCCGCGTGCTGCACGCGCGCCGTGCCTACTCGGGAGCGGGCCGGCGCTGGCTGCAGGGCTGCTACGCGGACAAGGACGGTATCCTGTCGACCTTCGCCGCCCTGTCGGCGGGAGACTCGAAGGATACGCCATGATTTCGCTCGATCCCGCCGGGCTGACTCCAGGCAACTTCGTGGCCCGGGTTGCAGAAGCCTTCGAGAGCGAGGGCGCCCGGGCCTATCTGGGAGAACCCCTGACCCTGGCCGAGCACATGCTGCAGGCGGCCACTCTCGCCGAAGAGCGGGGAATGGACGATGAGATCGTCGTCGCCGCGCTCCTCCACGACATCGGGCACCTCGTCACGGAGCGCGGCGCTTGCGACATGGAGGACGCCGAGGATCGACATCACGAGGAGACCGGGGCAAGGGCGCTGCAGGGGATACCTCCCGCCGGTGGTCGTGGATTGCGTCCGGTATCACGTAGCCGCCAAGCGATACCTGTGCGCGAGGAAGCCCGTGTACCTGAGGGGTCTCTCGCGCGCTTCGCTTCACTCGCTGAACCTGCAGGGAGGGCCGATGAACGAGGAGGAAGCGGCGGCGTTCGAGCGAGTTGCCCACATCGAGAAGATGCTTCAGGTCCGCCGCGTGGACGACGCCGGCAAGACGCCGGGTCGCCGCACCCCCGGATTCCGGCACTTCGCGCCCCTGGTGCAACGACTCGTGGACCGGCACGCGCTGTCCTGCGGGTGAGTCCTCGGGACATTTTCTCCGAGGGCGGCGATTGAGACGGGTCGCGGCAAGGGGGTGCGGCTGAAGCGGGCAGCGGAGACGCGATCATGAGATCCGGCAATCAGTGGACCGGGATCGCGTTCGGCGTCGGGCTCGCCTGCTTCGCCGCCTACCAGCAGTTCAAGTTGCCGGTGGCGCTGCCGGTGCTGCTGGAGCGATATGGCTACGACCGCATTCTCGCCGGCGCCTGCATGTCGGTGTACGCGCTCGCGGGCCTGCTCCTCTCGGTCTACGCGGGACGCCTCCTCGAACGCCGCGGGGCGGTGCCGCCGGTGTGCGCGGCGATGGCGTTCATGCTCGTCGGCAGCCTCCTGCCCCTGGTCGCGCCCTCCCACGGCTGGCTCATGCTCCTGGGGCGCGGGCTGGAGGGAATCGCGTTTGCGGTGCTTGCGGTGTGCGGGCCGGTGGTCGCCAACGCGAGCGCGACGCCGCGCCAGCTTCCCATCGTGATCGGCCTCACCGCGATGTGGATACCGGTCGGGCAGTTGAGCGCTACCGCCCTCGCGCCGCTCGCGCTCGCAACGCACGGATGGACCCTGCTGTGGTGGGCGGGCGCCGCGGGTTGCGTCGCCTTCACGGCCTGGGCTCTGCGCATCCGTGGCGTGCCCGCCCTCGCGCCGGCCTCCGCGGGGCGCGCGCGCGGGGAGTCGGCGCTCCGCGCGGACGAGCGCCGGGCGCTCGGCATCGCCGCGCTGATCTTCGGCATCTGGTCGGGGCAATACTTCGCCTTCATGACCTGGATGCCGCAGTTCCTGGTAGAGGTGCATCACCTCGGCGTGTCGAGCGCGCTCACCGGCTACGTGGTTCCGGTGGTCCTGGTCATGGTCTTCAACCTCGCAACGGGTGCGGCGTTGCGCGCCGGCGTGCCGCTCGGGTCCCTGATGGCGGCGGGAATCGCCGCGCAGGCCGCGGCCTGGTGGTGCCTTCCGATCGCGGGCGCGGGGTGGCCGGGCCTGGCGGTGCTGGTCGTCTACGGCACCAGCGCCGGCATCGTGCCCGCTTGTCTCTTCGGCACTCCTCGCGCGGTGACGGGGGCGTCGGGCCGCACCGCCGCCGCATTCGGGTTCATCATGACCGGACGGAACGTGGGCGTGCTCATCGGCCCGGTGCTGCTCGCGCAGATCGTGAAGAGCACCGGGGCATGGGACGGCACCTGGCCGGTCTTCGGTGCGCTCACTACCGCCGCCTTCGTGCTGGCGCTGATGCTTGCCCGGCGGCTGCGACGCATGGAGAGCGGGTGAGCCCCGGGCAGCCTCGCTCAGTCGAGGTCGCGGGGCCTCACGAGGGAGACGCAGCGCGCCGCGCCGCGCGGGAGAGCGGCCCAGGCGTCCGGCATCTCGAGGCGCGCGAGGGCCGCGGTCGGCATGAGGTTTAGATCGTCCCACTCGGCGAGGGTGGCTCCGGCGAGGTGGCGCACCAGCTCGTCGAATCCCGGGTTGTGGCCGACGATCATCACGCGCGCCATGCGCTCCGGCACGAGCGAGAGCACCTCCAGCAGGGTGTCGAGCTCGGCTTCGTAGATGGCCGGCTCCCACTCGATGCGGGGGGCGTCCATTCCCGCAAAGCGGCACACGCGTTCCGCGCTCTGCCGGGCCCGCTCCGCCGGCGAGCTGACCACGAGGTCCGGCCGCAGCCCCCGCTCGCGCAGGAGACGGCCGATGCGCTTGGTCGCCCGGCGCCCGCGCGGCGCGAGGGGGCGCTCGAAGTCCGGCACGCCGGGCGTCCAGTCGGACTTGCCGTGCCGCAGCACCAGGAGTTCTCGGGACATGGCTCGGGTCTCGGGTGGCGTGGGAACCCGCCTCAGGTCTACATAGAATAGCGCGCCGTGTGCGAGCGACTCCGAATTCCGCGGACCGATGGCTGAAGCGCCGGCCCCGGCCAACCCTTCCCCGCCCGAGGACGAGGCGCTGCCGGAGCTGGTGGCCGCGGTCGATCTCGGCTCGAACAGCTTCCACATGAAGATCGCCCGCGTCGTTGCCGGCGACCTTCAGGTCGTGGACCGGCTGCGGGAGATGGTCCGCCTCGCGGCGGGACTCGATGCCGCGCGGCACGTCACCGAGGAGGCGGCGGAGCGCGCGCTCGCGTGCCTCGCCCGCTTCGGCCAGCGCCTGCGCGGGCTGCCCCCGGGGAGCGTGCGCGCGGTCGGAACCAACACCTTCCGCCTGGCGCGGGACGGGGCGGAGTTCCTCGCCGCGGCGGAGAGCGCGCTGGGACATCCCATCGAAGTGATCGACGGCCGGGAGGAGGCGCGCCTCATCTACCTCGGGGTGTCGCACGGCATCGCCGCGGACGAGCGGCAACGTCTCGTGGTGGACATCGGCGGCGGCAGCACCGAGCTCATCATCGGCAGACACTTCAGCGCGTTGCACACCGAAAGTCTCTACATGGGCTGTGTCAGCTCGAGCCTCGCGCACTTCGCCGACGGACGAATCAGGCGCTCCACCCTGCGCGCGGCGGAGCTCGATGCCACCCAGGAGCTCGAGCCGATCCAGGCTCACTACCGCGCTGTCGGCTGGGATGCCGCGATCGGGGCTTCGGGCACGATCCGGACGATCGACGACGTGCTGCGCGGCCAGGGATGGTGCGACGAGGGCATCACCCGCGAGGGGCTGCGCCGGTTACGGGACGCGCTGCTGGACCTGGGCCGCGTGGAGGCGCTGGACCGCCTCGGAGTGGAGCCCGCCCGCGCCCCCGTGTTCCCCGGCGGCGTCGCGATCCTGAGCGCGGTCTTCGAGGCGTTGCGCATCCGCCGCATGGCGACGACGGAGAGCGCCTTGCGCGACGGCGTGCTCTACGACCTGATCGGCCGCCTCCAGCACCACGACGTGCGCGATACCACCATCCGCCACCTGTCGCGCCGCTTTCAGGTCGACACCACGCAGGCGGAGCGGGTGGAGCGCACCGCGCTCTACGTGCTGCAGCAGGTGGCAAAGCACTGGCGGCTGCGCCGGCCGCGCTACCGCGACTGGTTGAGCTGGGCGGCGCGCCTGCACGAGGTGGGCCTGGACATCGCTCACAACCAGTACCACAAGCACGGCGCCTACCTGCTCGAGCACGCCGACCTGCCCGGATTCTCGCGCCAGGACAAGCTGGCTCTCTCGGTGCTGGTGCGTGCGCACCGGAGGAAGTTTCCGACCGGCGCCTTCGGCGCGCTCGGCGAGCGGATGGCGGAGCGCGTGATGCACCTCGCCATCTTGTTGCGCATCGCGGTGGTGCTGCACCGCGGGCGTTCCGACGCCGGCACGCCGGGCTTCGTCGCACAGGCGGGCCCGGGAACGCTGCGTCTTGCGTTCCCGCCCGGCTGGCTCGACTCGCACCCCCTCACCCTGGCCGAGCTCAGCCACGAGGCGGACTACCTCTCGACGGCGGGAACGAAGCTGCGCTTCTCCTGAGACTGCGCCGGGATCCCGGACGCTACATGAGGTCCCAGTTGCCGTCGCCCGCCAGGCAGGCCACCCCGACTCCGGTTTCCTGTTGCCCCCCTACCGTGATGGTCTGCCTGAACTCCCGGCAGGTCCTCCCGGCATCGTTCACACCGACCCGGGTGATGACCGTGCTGCCGGAAGCGGGGCCCGCGGTGTTGGCGGGGTTGTCCCAAGTCACCGTGCCCCCGACCGGCGCCGTGTTCAGGGCCTGTTGGGTTGCCACGCTCGCTTGTTGCTGCGATGCCGCGTCCAGGGACTCCGCGATCTGGGCGCCGACGGTGGCGCCGATGACTGCGCCGATCGCGGTCATCGCCACGCGCCCGTCGCCGCTGCCGAACTGGTTGCCCAGCACCGCGCCGGCCACGCCGCCGAGCAGGGCGCCGGCCGTCTCGTTCTGGCTCATCGTCTGGCACCCGGTGAGCAGCGCCGCGCCCAGGGCGGCAAGGTAGATGCGTTTCATGAAGCAGTCCTCTTGAGTCTTCGTCTGGTGGCGCCGGTGTGCGGAGGTCCCCGAGAAACGACTCGAACTGGAACGTGGAAGGTGATGAACCCCGTCCGGTGCCTGCCTGTTTGATCTAGGCTGATCAAGGTAACACAGCCGGGGCGAATCGGAGCATGGTCGAGGGCGCTTTCTCGTGCCTTTTTCCGTTGAATCGTTGCCGCCGGTGGCGAAGCTGCGGCCGGGGCCCAGGAGAGTGGAGGCGCCCCCGAAAGTGGAAGCGGCGCGCTCTTCCGTGGTGAAATCCGCCGCCCGAAAGTTGCCGTGGAGTACGCCTCGCCGGGCCCTGGCCGGCTCGCGACTTCTCCGAGCCCCGATGCCAATACGACCCGCCGAGCCCGGCGATGCCGAGGCGATCAGCGCGATCTACAACCAGGGGATCGTGGACCGGGTCGCGACCCTGGAGACGACGCTGCGCACGCCCGGGGAGAGGAGGAGCTGGCTTGCGGCACGGGGACCGCGCCACCCGGTCGTGGTGTGCGAGGGGAAGCACGGGGTGTGCGGATGGGCGAGCCTCAACTCGTTCAACCCGCGCGAGGCCTACGACAACGTGGCGGACTTCTCCATATACGTCGAGCGGGGCGCCCGCGGCCGGGGGATCGGCGGAGCGCTCCTCGCCCACCTCGAGCTCCTGGCGGCGGAGCTCGGATTCCACAAGCTCGTGCTCGCGATGCTGTCCTCGAACGGCGCGGGAATTGCGCTGTACCGGCGGCGGGGTTTCCGCGAGGTGGGCACCTACCGCGAGCACGGCCGAGTCGACGGGCGCTGGGTGGACATCCTCATCATGGAGAAGATCCTGACCTGAAGCCCGGCGCGGCACGGTGCGCGCTTCGGGTGCTTCCCCGAGGGCGGCGCTACGTACATTCCGGCATGGATCGGCGGCCCGGGTCATGCTTTGTTGCCGGCTCGTCCGCTCGAGGGGCATGCACGGCGCGAAACCCGGAGCTGCTGTCGAACCCACGTCCCGCGCGCCGCCACTCCTGTTCCGAGCGCAGGCGCCGCAACCGGTGCACCGCGCCCCGCATTCGCGCTAACCTTGTCACAGGTCCGTTCGGCAGTTTTTCGTGCCGGGCGGATCGCAGTCAGGAGAGAAGACTATGAATGCTCGCACCATCGCGCTGACCGCCGTGAGTATCGCCATCGTTACGGTACTGGTCACCAGTGTCCCGGTCCCCATCCCCGCCACCGGAGGCTTCACGCATCCCGGCGCAGTGGCCGAGATCTTCGTCGCGGTCGCCTTCGGGCCGGTGATCGGCATGGTCGCAGCCGGAGTCGGCGCCGCGCTTGCGGACCTCATCCTGGGATACGGAACCTGGGCCCCGCTCACCCTCATCGCCCACGGCAGCCTCGGTCTGATCGCGGGGTGGCTGAGCCGGGGGCGGGGCAAGGGCGGCATGTTCGCGGGCTGGATTGCGGGCGGATTCGCGCTCGTCGCCCTGTACTTCATCGGTCAGGCCACGGTGTACGGCCTTGGCGTCGCCGTCGCGGCGGTCGAGCTCCCCATCAATCTCTTCCAGGTCGCGCTCGGCGTGCTGGGGCTCGGTCTCTTCTTCGTCGTCCGCGCCGTCTACCCGCAGATCGAACAGCTCGCGGGAGGCAAGGGATTCACCGACGTGTCCGAACGCTGAGGCCCGCCGGCTCGGACGATGGGCCACGCTCGGCGGAGCGCGAGAGTGCCGGAAGAGTAGCGCCTCCCCGCGGGTTGGGGGGCGGCCGCGGAGAGCAAGATCGCGCCCCGGGCAGGAGCCGGCAAGTGGAGTCGCCGGGCCGCGCACCGCCCGCGACTCGGCGGGGCGCCATGGCGAGCCTGGTCCCTCGCCCGCTGCCGGGGTCGGGCGGATCGCGGTAGATGGGAAGGGTCCCGATGACGAGCCCGATCATTGAAGTGCGGGACCTCGGCTTCGCCTACCCCTCCGTGGAGCCGGGCGGTGAGACGCTGTGGGTGCTCGACGGAGTGGATCTCGAAGTCGAGCGGGGAGAGTTCCTGTCCGTGATGGGGCCGACAGGAGCGGGCAAGACCACCCTGTGTCTCGCCCTCGTCGGCATCGTGCCGCAGTCGACGGGCGGTTTCATCCGGGGCGAGGTGCGGGTCTCGGGTCTGGATACCAAGACCGAGCCGGTGGCGAGCCTGGCGGGACGGGTCGGACTCGTATTTCAGGATCCCGAGACGCAGCTCTTCAACATGAACGTGGAGGCGGAGATCGCCTTCGGGCTCGAGAGCAAGGGGGTGGCGCCCGAAGAGATCGCGGAGCGTATCGAGTGGGCGGCGCGCAGCGTCGGCGTCGAGTCGCTGCTCCAGCGCTCTCCCTTCGCACTCTCGGGCGGCCAGAAGCAGCGGGTCGCGATTGCGGCGGTGCTCGCAATGACCCCGGAGGTGCTGGTCCTCGACGAGCCCGCCGCCAGCCTCGACCCGAGGGGCAGACACGAGGTGTTTTCCGCGGTGCGGGAACTGCGCCGGCAACGGGGCATGACCATCGTGATGGTCGAGCAGGATGCGGAGTGCGTCGCCGAGTTTTCCGACCGGGTGGTGGTACTCGCAGAGGGTCGGGTGCGGTGGATCGGATCGCCTCCCGAGATCTTCTCCCGATCCGCTGATCTCGCGAAACTCGGAGTGCGGGTACCGCAGGTCACGGAGGTTGCCGCCAGTCTGAACCTCCGGCACGGGAGCACCCATCGCTTCATCCGCCTCGAGGAGGCGGCCTGCGCCCTCACCCGTGAGCTTGAGACGGCGCTCGCGGTGGCGGGACGACCGACGTCGGCGGCTCCGTGAGCGCGATTGCGCTCGCCGCACGGGGCCTCTGCTACCGCTATCCCTCGGCCACGGGGAGCGACGAGCCGGCCGCGCTGCGGGGCGTCGATTTCACGCTTCCCAAAGGTGGGTGCTGTCGCCCTGATTGGCCAGAACGGATCCGGAAAGACCACGCTCGCCAAGCACTTCATCGGACTGCTGCGCGCCACCGAGGGGCAGGTGCTGGTGTGTGGAAGGGACGTGGCGGACAGGCCGGTCTCGGCGCTCGCGCGGGAGGTCGGCTTCGTTTTCCAGAATCCCGATCACCAGATCTTCAATGCCAGTGTGCGGGAGGAGATCGCGGTGGGACCGCGGAACCTCGGCGCGAGCGCGGCCGAGGTCGAGCGCCGCGTGGACGAAGCGCTCGTTCGATTCGAGCTCGAGGACTGCGCCGATCGCCAGCCCGCGGCCCTTAGCCTTGCCCTGCGGAGGACGGTGGCGGTCGCGGCAGTCTTTGCGATGGACACCCCTATCCTGGTGCTCGACGAACCGAGCGCGGGGCTCGACGCCCGCCACGTCGGGCGTCTCCTCGCGCGGATCGAGGAGCGGCGGGCGCGCGGTCACAGCGTCGTGATCATCACCCACGACATGCAACTCGTGGCGGAGCACGTGCCGCGCTGCGTGGTGATGCACGAAGGGCGCGTGATCGCCGACGACGACACCGCCGCGGTGCTTGGCGATCAAGCGCTCGTCGAGCGCGCGCACCTCGATACCCCTCAGGTGACCCGGCTCGCCCGCCGCATGCGCGACACGGGGATGCCCTCGGGAGTCTTCAGCGTCGACGCCTTTTGCAATCAATTCGCCCGCCTGCGGGCGGGCGGGAGCAAGGGCCGTGGGTTCGAGGGGCGCTGAAGGCTCAGTGGAGCCGAAGGCGATGGACAGCTACGTGGGAGTGGTCCGGCGCAGACCCAGCTCCACGTTTCCCCGGGTCGGGCGCGGCGGCTGCCGGCGCGCTCCGCGCCGTGCGCGTTGCCGGGCGACGGGCCCGTGGCGATAAACGCCGACCTCTACGTGCCCGGCCGGAGCTGGGCACATCGGCTCGACCCCCGCGTCAAGCTGCTCTTCGTCGCCTGCTTCATCGTCCTGGTGCTCGTCTACGACAACCTCTTCTTCATGCTCTCGGCACTGGTCCTGGTGCACCTGCTGCACTTCTCCGCGCGGGTGCCCGCGGCACGGCTGCGCTTCGTATGGAAGACCCTGCTTCCGGTGGCGCTGCTGATGGCGCTGCTGTGGACGCTGTTCTACCCGCGGGGGGAAGCGCTCGCCGCCTTCTGGATCGTCGAGATCACGTTGCACGCGCTCGCGCAGGGGGCAGCGCTGGGCCTGCGCATCCTGGTCATGGCCTTCGCGGTCTTCGCCTGGCTCTACACCACGGATCAGGCCGCGCTCGTTCGCAGTCTCGTCAAGGTCGGCATACCCTACGAATGGGGGCTCGTGCTCGCGCTCGCGCTGCGCTACATCCCGACCTTCCAGGGGAGCTACGTCCTCATATCGGAGGCTCAGGCCGCGCGCGGGCTCGAGCTCCGGGGCGCCGGATTCGCCCGCGTCAGGCGCATGATGCCGATCTTCGTCGCGATGATCGTGACCTCGCTGCGCGCGAGCGAGCAGCTCGGCCGCGCGATCGAGGCGCGCGCCCTCGGCGCCCCCGGCGTGCGCCGCAGCGTGCTCCACGACATCCGCTTCCGGCCCGCGGACTACGCCGCCTCCCTGCTCCTCGTCGCCTGCACCGCGCTGCTCCTGTATCTCAACTTCGGCCTCGGGATCGGCGAGCACCCCATCGTTCTCGGCTGATCCGATTGCCGGAGACACCGGGACAGGCGCCTTGTCGCGCACGACCGGCACAAGACCAGTGCTTCGTAGCGCTGGCTCCTGGCAGGCATCGGCCCCGGACCGCCCGGTCTGCATTACGGACAGGACCGACAATTGTCTCGGGAATTTGATGACATTAACATGAGTCAACCGACTTCGACTGGAATCGAGTGCGCCATGGCCCAAGTCACTGCACGCTTGCCGGATACGGTGGTGGATGCGTTGGACGCAGCGGCAGCCCGTCTCCGGCGCAGCCGTGCGGAAGTCATTCGCCAGGCCGTCGAGAGATACCTCGAGGACTTCGATGATCTGTCCGTCGCCGTCCAGCGACTCTGTGACCCGAACGATCCCGTGCTGGACTGGGACCAAGTGAGGCGTGAGCTACTCGATACGGATCAAGGGCAGCGCAGCTAGGGAGCTTTCGAAGGTCGCGGCGCAGGATCGCCCTCGGATCGTCGGCGCCATCGATCGCCTCGCCGAGAATCCCTTTCTCGGCAGTGTGCTCAAGGGAGACCTCCGGGGGTTGCGGCGACTTCGTGTCGGTGACTACCGCGTGTTGTACGAGGTCCGGAACGATGAATTGGTCGTGCTGGTGGTGCGGGTGGCCCATCGGCGCGATGCGTATCGTCGCAGACGATGAGCGACGCGACGCGCCCCGGAAGGTCCGCGCGCCGCTCCTCGGCTCACAGGTCCTTGCACAGGCGCAGGGAGTCGAGCATCGCGGCGTGGATGTTGCGGCTCGTCCACGCGTCGCCGACCCGGAAGAGCCGGTAGCGGCCCTCGGGGTTGGTGGCGAGCGTCTGCGGCCGGGCGTCGGCCATGGCCTGGAGGTCGACCTCGCCGAGGTTGATCGAGTCGGGCTTGAGCGCGAAGTAGAGGGCGTCGTTCGGCAGGGTGCCGTGGTCGCCGACGACCTGGTCGAAGCGCTCCTCCTCGGTCTCGCCGGTGAACATGTTGGCGAGCGTGGCGACGAGGCGGTTGCCTTCGCGGCGCAGTCCCTCGAGGCGGGTGTCCGTCCGGATCCTCACTCCACGGCGGTACAGCTCACTCAGGTGGGCGCCCTGGTTGGTATCCGCCATCTCGTTGCAGAGCGCCCGGTCCGGAGTGACGACCTCGACCCGCGAGCCGTGGCTCGCCAGGTGCTCGGCGCAGGAGGGGCCCTGGTGATAGCCGTTCTCGTCGAACACGAGGACCTGCTCGCCTGCCTCGACGTGAGCGCCGAGCACGTCCCACACCGTGGCGGCATGTTCCCGGCCCTCGAAGTGGCCGACGTTGGGAAGGCCGCCGGTCGCCACGACGACCACGTCCGGATCTTCCGCCTGCACGTCTTCGGCCTCCGCGAGGGTGTTGCGCCGGACCTCCACCCCGAGGCGCTCGATACGGCCCTCGAGCCAGTGGGCGATGCCCGCGAGCTCCCGGCGCCACGTCGCCCGCGCCGCGAGCAGGACCTGGCCGCCGAGCTCACCCGAGGCCTCGAAGAGCACCACCTCGTGACCGCGCTCCGCGCTCACCCGTGCCGCTTCCAGCCCTCCCGGACCGCCGCCCACCACCACCACCCGCCGGCGCGGGCCCTCCGACGGCGAGATGATCTGCGGAAGCCTCTCCTCGCGGCCGGTGGCGGGGTTCTGCACGCACAGCGCGTCCTGGCCGGAGAGCACCCGGTCCACGCAGTAGCCGGCGCCCACGCAGGGCCGGATCTCCACCTCCTCGCCTCGGGCGAGCTTGTTCGCGAAGTGCGGATCGGCGATGAAGGCGCGGGTCATTCCGATCATGTCGACATGCCCCTCGGCCACCGCGTGCGCCGCGGTCGCGGCGTCCGTGACCCGCGTTGCGTGGAACACCGGCACGTCCACTGCCGCCCGGATCGCGCTCGCCAGGTGCAGGAAGGG
>CBDCSG010000006.1:0-1037924 GCA_965221525.1 Acidimicrobiales bacterium
GGTCGGCCCGCCGTCGAGTGACCATCGATCAGCAGACGCGGGCGGCCGGAGGTCGAGTCGGCCCGCCGTCGAGTGACCATCGATCAGCAGCCGCGGGCGGCCGGAGGTCGGGTCGGCCCCCGTCGAGTGACCGTGAATCAGCGGCCGCGTGGCCCGGATCGGTCAGGACAGGACGGCCACGGCCCAGCAGGCGATCCCTTCACCCCTGCCCAGGGCGCCGAGGGATTCGGCGCGCTTGCCGCGCACGGTGACCGGTGCGCCGGCTGCCTCGCTCAGGCGCTGCTGCATCTCCTCCCGGCGGGGCGCGATCTTGGGGCGCTCGGTGACCACGGTGCAATCGATGTTCCCGATGAGTCGCCCGCTTTGCCGCACCCGCTCGGCGGCCTCCGCCAGCAGCGAGATGCTGTCAGCACCTCGCCATCGATCATCGTCGTCGGGAAAGAGGCTCCCGATGTCGCCGAGACCGGCCACGCCGAGGATGGCGTCGCAGCAGGCATGGGCCACGGCGTCGGCGTCGCTGTGACCGTCGAGCCCCCGCTCGCCCTCGAACCGGACACCGCCGAGTACCAGCGCCCGGTCGGGGTCGTCGCTGAACCGGTGGATGTCGAAACCGATGCCGACGAGCGGCACCGCACTGCGCGACGTGCGAGCCGGGTCGCCGGGCTCTGCCGAGGTTCCCGAACGGGCGGCCAGGAGCGCCTCTGCCACCTCGAGATCACCCGGCGACGTGATCTTGAGGTTGTCGGGGTCACCCTCCACGAGCTGCACGGTCCCGCCTGCGCCCTCCACGAGCGTGGCGTCATCGGTCGCCTCCGCTCGCCCGGCGTGGGCGCTGCGCAGGGCGTCGGCCCGGAAGGCCTGCGGGGTCTGCACGGCTCGGAGCTGCGACCGGTCGAGCGATCCGCCCTCGGTGTGACGGATCGTGTCCGTGACGGCGACCGCAGGAACTGCACCGTCAGACCCTCCGGCCACAGCGGACGTGACCGCCGAGAAGAGCGCATCGGTCGCCAGCGGCCGGGCTGCGTCGTGGACGACGATCACCTCGGCGTCGCGGGGTGTGGCGGCGATTCCCGCCCGAACCGATTCCGACCGGGTGGCACCTCCGGCGGTCACGATGATCCTCGTCGCGCCGCCGCTCCCGCCGTTTCCACCGGGGGTGCGGGGTCGATCCGCTCTGAGGGCGCCCGGCCCGTCGCGCAGAAGTTCCACCTGATCGGCGGCGGCGACCACGACGACGCCGCTGCTCATCCTGACTGCGGGCTCGATCGCCCAGTCGATCACCCGGCGTCCGGCGAGGGGTTGGAGTTGCTTCGGTCCTCCGAAGCGGCGGCCTTCCCCAGCCGCCACGAGAATGGTCCAGGTGACAGGGACGGTCGGGGTCACGCTCATTAGCATGGCGTCCGCCATGGTCGACGCCAAGTTGCTGTCACAGACGGAGATCTTCGAGGGCCTCGGGGAGGAGGTCCTCGCCGATGTGGCCATGTATTCGACGTGCCGCCGGCTCGACCGCGGTGACGGCTTGTTCTCGACGGGTGATCGCCCCGACGCCATGTACGTGGTGCTCTCGGGGCTGATCGCCATCGTCACCACCGCCCCCGACGGCAGGGATTCGGTCATCTCGCTCATGGAGGAGGGCGACCTGTTCGGCGAGATGGGGTTGTTCGACGGGCGGGGCCGGTCGGCCGGTGCCCGGGCGCTCGAAGCGTCGGAGGTGCTCGCCGTGCCGTACGGCCCGGTCCGCCGCTTGTACGAGACGCACCCTGACCATCTGTGGCGTGTCGTGGCGATGCTCGTGCGCCGCCTGCGAGCCGCCGGCACGGCGCTGACCGATGCGGTCTTCCTCGACGTGGTGGGCCGCACGGCCAAGCGACTCCTGGGCTTCGCCGGCGACGATGACGTTTTCGTCCTTCCGGTCACCCAGGAGGAGTTGGCCGCCATGGTCGGCGCCAGCCGGGAGCGGGTGAACAAGGCCATCTCACAGTTCGTGCGACTCGGGTGGCTGGACCGCACGGGCGGCCGCTACACCATCAAGGACCGCACGCAGCTTGCCCTCCGAAGCCGCTGAGCCCGGCGGCGGGGCGATGCCGGTGGAGGCGGGTCGATGAACGACGGTTTCACGGTGACCTGGACGCAGATGAGCGAGGGCACCCGGGAGGACTACGAGCGCCTCGACAGGCTGTACCGGGACCACACCAGCGGTGAGTTGGTTGGCAATGTCCTGGCGATGTTCCGCATGCTGGAGGGTCCCAACCTGGGTTACCGGATCGACAGGTCGCGCCACAGCCGCCAGTCGGCGACGCGTGCGCTGCGCAACGGCGAGCCGACCGAATTCGTCGTCGCCGCGCTGCTGCACGACGTCGGTGACGTGGTGGCGCCGGAGAACCACAGCGCGGTGGCCGCCGACATCCTGGCGCCGTACGTCAGCGAGGAGACGTCCTGGGTCATCCGGCACCACGGCCTGTTCCAGGGCTACTACTACTTCGGCCATCTCGGCGGTGACCGCGATGCCCGTGAGCGCTACGCCGCCTCGCCCCACTACGAGCGCTGCATCGACTTCTGCGCCTCCTACGACCAGAACTGCTTCGACCCGGACCACGACGACCTGCCGCTGGAGGACTTCGTCCCACTGGTCGAAGAGATTTTCGCCCGTCCCGCTCGGGAGTATCGCGCCTGACCTGCGCGCCCGCGGCACGCGGTTTCCTGTCGCGACCGACTCAGCGCCGTAGCGGGTGGTTGACGGTCCTGCCCGGGTCGGTGTTCCCGGTGCAGCGGCCGTTGCTTCTCCGACCGCGCCCGTGACCTGCGTTCGGGTTCGGGGGCGGGTGTTGCAGGGCGAACCTGCCGCCGGGTTCTCGACCGATGCCGGCCCCGTGTTCGTGGACTTCGATGTGGTGGCAGTGGTTGCAGAGCAGGCAGAGGTTGTCGATGTCGGTGGGTCCGCCGTTTCGCCAGTACCAGATGTGGTGGGGTTGGCAGAAGCTGTTGGAGGCGCCGCAGCCGACGCAGCCCCGGTCGCGGGCGGCGAGGGCGATGCGCTGGGCGTCGTTGGCGTCGCGGTACTCGCGTCCCAGCCACAGCGGTTGGCCCTCGGTGTCGAACAGGGCCGGCAGGATCTTGGCCTCCAACGCCAGTCGTAGGAGTTCATCGGCGGCAAGCGGCGTGCCGTCGACGAGCCGCGCGTCGGCGAGTTGTCCGGCGACGAGGTCGTAGTTGGCGATCACCAGCAGCGTCGTGGTCTGCTTGGCGCCCTTGGCGGAGCGGGTGACGAGCATCTCCAAGGCGTCCGCGAGACGTTGCGGCACGGTGGCGCGGTTGTTGGGGTCCTCGCCGCGGCGCAGCTTGCGGGCCGCGGCGGCGAGAGCGGTCTCGACGCGGGCGCCGGCGACGGGGTCGAGGAGGCCGAACAGTTTGTACATGCCGTCGGGTTGGCGGGTGATGGACACCTCGCGCCGGGAGCGCTGGCGTCGGCGGCGCGCCTCGAGATCCTCCCCGGCGGTCTTGTCGTTGATGTGCTTGCGCACGGTGTGGCCGAAGACGTCAGTCGGCTCGGCTGCCGCGGCGCCCAACAGCGCCGACTCGTCGACAGAGGCCTGGTCGGCGGCGTCGGCGATCATCTTGGCGTGCTGGGGCGTGATCGCACCGTCGGCGAGCGCGCCGGCGGTCCCGGGCAACTCGGCGAGTTGACCGGCGAGCTTCACGTCGCGCTTGGCGGCACCGCGGGAGTTGCGCGTCCGGTCGCGCACCGCCTCGGCTGCTCGGGCCTCGCCCACCCGGCGCGCCAACTCGGCCACCGTGTCGGACTTCACGGCCGCCAGGCGAGCCTCGCAACGACCCACAAGACCCAAACGCTCCTCGAGGAGTTCGCCATTCACCGAGCGCAGGGCAACGACGAGTGCCTCCAGCAACTCGGCTGCCCGCGCCAGCGACTCTCCCGGCGCGCCAGATGCCGATTCGGCCCCGTTGTCCGCGCTGTCGCCGCCAGAACCGTCTCCGGGGCCTGCTGTCACGTCGCCACCGGCGGGACCTACCCGGGGGAGAGAAGCGTCATCGCCGGCCCTGCCACCGCCTTCGACCGCCACAACGTCGGCCGCTTTGGCGGTCTCGCTGGGAAAGAGGGTGGGATCGGTCATCGGTTGCTCCCCGGGGGCGTGCGTCGTCGTGAGATTCGCGCCGGCCGGAGCCGGCAAGCCGGTCGGGGAAGCTCAACCCCGCTGCGGCGTAGGTCGATAACCGGTACGCCGCACTCTATCAACCCCCTGCGACAGTGTCAACACTTGTTCGGGTAAATTTGGAAACAGATGTTAAATTACCTGAACTTACCCTGCACGAACAGCCGTCCGGCTCCAAGGACTTCCCGAATCCCGCAGATGCTGCCCACGTCACCGGATCGCGCTCCGATAGGAATTCGACGATCACATTCGATCGGATCGCCGTCACCTCTCGTTCCATCCCGTCCAACCTTGGCGGGGCAGAGTAGACGAGCGGAGCAATCGAGTCCGGCCTGTCGTCCCGATGGCTCCCCTGTAGGAGGTCGGTCCGGCGGATCTGCAACGGCAACGTCGAGCGCTCGGCCCAATCAACCCGTCCCCAGCAGGTGGCGCGCGCGACAACTGCTCCTAGCCTTGCCGCAGCATTCGGGAGCGGCCTCGAAGCCCCCCGTGACATCCGGGCGTGGCCACTCCGGCGGCGATACTGTCGAATCGTGCGACGAACACGAGGTCGCGCCGATCGCCTGAGCGGCCGATTGATGCCTCTGAGGACACTCGCCGCCCGCGTGGCCGGCGCAGCGCAGGGACGGCGGCCGCAGGAGGTCGAGATGGGAATCACCTACATCACCCAGGACGAGATCATCAGGCGCGTTACCGAAGCCGCCCAACGAGCGGGACTCACGTTTGAAGAGTTCATGGCAGAGGGGAAGGCCGGCACTCTCACTGACGGTGATCTCCGCGACCACTGATTGATCTACGGCGATCTCATCGAGTCATGACCGATGATCCACTGCGAACCCACGTCGAGGGGTTCATCGGCACACTGAACGAGTTGGTCGGTGGGGTGCTCGACACATCCGTGAGATTCGAGGCCGAGTTCGTGTCGGATCGGGAGCACGCCATTATCCGGCCTCCGTATCCCGAGACAGACAAGGTGCCGGCGATCCCGCTCATTCGTGCTGGGGACGACGCCACGTCACCCGCGTTGTTCCTTGGCGTCACGTACAAGCTTGCGATGGACACGAAGGGCACACACCTTCAGGTGATCACGTCAACGATCAGCCTGCGAGTCGACGTGACTGGCGGTCAGCGAGTTCCACGACCGCTTGTGCGTGTGGAATACGACCGCGCTCAGGTAAGGCCGGGAAAGACAGCCGCCCACGTCCACCTGCACGCGAATTCCCCCGAGATGGCATGGGTCTTCGGGTCGAGCGATCAGGCAGCCCCGGACCTGCATGCGCTGCACTTCCCTGTGGGCGGTCGACGCTTCCGACCGACGCTGGAGGAGTTCCTGCTGTTCCTCGACCGAGAGGGTCTCTTCAGAGACTGGAAGGACGGCTGGAAGCCGAGGCTGATCCACTCCCTCGAGGCATGGGAGCGTCTACAAGCGCGCGCCACGGCGCGGCAGTTTCCCGAGGAAGCCGTCGGCGCACTCGAAGCACTTGGCTACGGCGTGACGGCACCCACCGGGGATGCCTCTGGCTGAACTCGGTGCTCAGTACTGGGTATTCGCTTCGGCAGGTCAGCGCCGTGCCGGATCGGACCTAGCCCTTCCCTTCAACTCCTTGGGTAATGCCTTGCTGTGCACCACGACTAGCTTCTTGTCGGCGCGGGTGAGGCTGGTGTAGAGCGACCCGTGACGGCCAACATTCTGCTGGAATTCAGTTGGCTCGACGACCACGACGCCGTCAAACTCCAGACCTCGGGCCTGCACCGCCCGGATGATCCTGAGGCGTCCTCGGTAGGTGGGTTCGTCGTCAGATGTAGGGCTGGCCGGGAGCGCGAACGTTGTTCGGCTTCCGGTTCGCGGCGGTCGTCGCCAGCCAGTCTCCAAGAAGTACTGCTGCACCCGGTCGGCTTGATCCTGGCTCCAGACGATCACGGCAGTGAGACCGTCGTCGAACTCGTCGGTGAGCGCTCGGGCTTCGGCCTCGACGCTCTCCATGAGCTGTTGCGGCGTAAATCGACGGACAACTTGAACTGCGCGTCGCGACCCGCTGCGCAGTGTGCGGTGCCGCCGCTCGCGGCGCGGTAGAAGCCACCCTGCATACCTGAGGATCGCATCGTTCGACCGGTACCCGGTGCTCAACGATTCAGGCTCAGGACCGAATCGTCTGTCGGACCAACGCCCAACTGCGTGAGCAATGACTCCCAGGAGTCCCATGTCACGTCGGCACGACGCTGATTGATGTCACCGAAGAGCGACCACCGCCCGTCGGTGCGGCGGAGCGCGTCGAGGATTCTCCACTCTGCGGGCCGGATGTCTTGCACCTCGTCGACAATCAGATTCTCATAGATCTGCTTCTCGGATCGCGGCGCGACGGCCATACCAATACCAGCGCGGAGGAGAAGATAAGAGGCGTCAGTGCGAGCGTGCTCGAAACTCCGAGCTGCGCGTACCCAGTCACGGCACTCCGGCGACAAGTCTCCGACAAGCGGACTCCTGGAGTTGCATGCCTCAACCAGGTGTCGCATCACCATCGACATCTTCTTCTCGGTGCTGGAGACGCTCCACAGCCGCTCGCCAAGGCCTGCGACAGCCCGTTCGGCGGCCCGGACGATTGCCCAACTGGTTTGGAACTCGCGCTCGTTCTCCCGGTGCAGCGGCTGGGTCGATCCTCCCGCCAGCCTGCGAATGAGGGTCTCGATGCTGACGACCTGCACACCCTCGGCACCCGTCTCGTCGAGAACACCGTAAACGTGCGATACCCATTCATCAGTAGGTCCGACCAGACACACTCTCTTCAAGCGGTCGGGGTTCTCGGCGTGCGTCAGGAATGCCGCGCGGTGAGTCGCCACGATCGTCTTCCCGGTCCCCGGGTGCCCCTGGACGGCAAGATCCTCCGCTTCGGACCACTTGACAACCCGATGCTGGTCCGGCTGGAGAGTTCTCAGGACCGAGTGGAGTCGAGAATCGCGAGGCTGATCGAGCGCGTCCATAACGAACTGACCGGCACGCCGAAGCTCAGTCGAGGATTGTGAGGTACGCGCAGGGTCGTGTTCGGAACGTGAAGACACCCCTGCAATCTCCGTGGCCTCACTTCCGCCCCGAGGATCTGGGTCGTCGACTGGAGGAAAGGCGACAGCGGTCGGAAGTGGAGGTTCCATGGATGGTGTGGTTCTGGCGGGCGTCGGCGCCCGCGGCGCAGGGGGTGTCAATGGCCAGTGGGTTCTGCCCGGTGGCGGACAGTAGAACTGCCCAGCCGTGGCCAACAGAACTGCCCGGTGGCGGACAGCAGAGTTGCCCACAGTTCAGTTGGTCAGTGGCGTCACCCCCTTTCCGGCGGTGGCTTGGGTGAGGCGGATGCTGTCGCCGGCGGTGAGCACGATGTGGGCGTGGTGCAGTAGCCGGTCGACGGTGGCGTTGGCGATGGTCTTGGGCATGAGTTCGTCGAATCCGGCCGGGTGAAGGTTGCTGGACAGCGCGATGGAGCGTTTCTCGTAGGCGGCGTCCACGACGCGGTAGAGCGCCTCGGCGGTCTCGGTGGTGACCGGCAACAGGCCGATGTCGTCTATCACGATGACATCGGCGCGCATGATGCGCTTTATGGCTTTGGCGGCGGTGTCGTCGGCGCTGTGGCGGCGCACGAGCGCTCCGAGGTGCTCGAGACTGAACCAGGTGACCTTGTGGCCGGCATCGACGGCGGCCTGTCCGAGCGCTTCACAGAAGTGGGTCTTGCCGGTGCCTGATGGTCCGCACACGACGAGGTTCTCGCGGCGATGGATCCACTCGAGGGTGCGCAGCGCCCGCTGGGTCGGTGCCGGGATCGAGCTGACGGTCGCGTCCCAGGCGTCGAAGGTCTTGCCGGTGGGGAACCCGGCTGCCTTGCGTCGGGCCCGGATCGAGGACGCTTGACGGCCGGCGAGCTCCTCAGTCAGCAGCGCTCGCATCGCTTCGGCTGGGTCCCATCGCTGAGCCTTGGCGGTTGCGAGCAGGTCCGCCGCGGTGCGGCGCATGTGCGGCAGTCGGAGTTCGCGCAACAAGTCGACGACTTCGTCGACCGGTGAGGTGCTGCTCATCGGTCACCTCCGAGACGGCCCCAGGCGGCGGTGCCGGGCTGCAGCGAGTGCACATCATTGGCGCGCCGGCGGTGTCCGGGCGGGTGAGCATCCAGGATCGAGGCCAGGTCGCCGTCTGCGAAGCGGCCGAACATCGCGGCGTGGCCGAGCGCCCAGTCGAGCCGCTCGGTGCCGTGGAGTCGGGCAAGGGTGACGGCTTGGGCCATCTTGGTCTTCATGCGGCTCGTGCCAGCGGCGGCGGCTTCGACCAGCCAGGTGCGGGCGCCGTCTCCGATGGCGAGGAACTCGGCCTCGGCCGCGCTCGTGGGTTTCGGACGCCGCGCGAGGGGCCCGGCCGGGCGCGGCGGGTAGTGGGCGTCGTCGATCATCGGGCGCCCAGGTGTCGAGCGCTGGTGGCGGGCGACCTCGACAGGTCCTGACGGTGCGCAGTGCACGACGACGATGCAGTCGCCGTCGACGCGCACCCACACTGTCTCATCGGCAAGGGTGTGTGGGACCGAGTAGGTCACGCCGCCGAAGCTGATCGTGGAGCTCCAGGAGACTTTGCGGGTCTGCCCGAGCGCGGCCGTGTAGGGGGCCTCGGGCAGCGCATGCAGCCGATGCCGTTCCTCGGTGAGCATCTCCGCTGGTGGCCGTCGGGTCACCCGATGGACCCGGGTGTTCACCTCAGCGGTGAACGCCTCACAGGCGCAGACCAGTTCGGCCCAGCTGGTGTAGTCGCCGCGCAGATTGGCGTCGGTGGGCACCAAGTCGGCCTTCGCGACCCGCACCGTCGCCTCTGACCCGCCCTTGGACTCGGGGTCCGCCGGCACACACGTCGCCACCGTGATCCCATAATGGCCGCCGACCGCGACGATCTCTGGATGCCTGACGGGCACCCCGGCGACGTGGTCGATCGTGACGGTGCGCTCGTTGTCGGTGAGCCAATAGGTCGGAGCGCCGCCGAAGGCTCTCATCGCCCGATCCACACAGGCGACCACCGTGGGCAGGGTGCGGTCCCAGGTCGCGATCACCACCCGGAACCTCGACCACGCCAGCCACGCACAGAACAGACTCGTCCTCCGCCCGGCGATGACGGGGCCCGCGCCCCAGTCCCACTGCGCCCACATGCCCGGCTCGGGGATCCACGGCCGATACACGCGCCGCCGGCCCGCCGCGAAGCTCTTCTTGGCCTCCGCCACCGCTCGGCGCACCGTGCGGTCCGAGCCCTCGAACCCCAACACCTTCAGCTTGGCGTGGCAACGGTCGGCGCGGATCTTGCCGCAGGAACGCTCCACCCACTCCTCGATCTTCGCCATCCACGGATCGATGATCCGCTCCCTGCGCCGCGGGCCGTCGCCGATCAGCTCGCCGGCGTCGCGCTTGGCGACATAGCGGGCCACGGTGTGATGAGACACGCCGGCCAGCTCGCCGGCATCCCGGAACGACCCCGTCAGGTCGAACGCTTCCAACATGTTCATGATCTCCTCGCGAGACTTCACTCGCTCCTCCTGCTCGATGGTCACGGTTGTGGTGACCGGCCATTCGAGTAGGAGGAGCACCCCGCCGCGGTGGACCCCGACGGGAGATGGACTTCAACGCGGGCAGTTCTGTTGGCCGCCACTGGGCAGAACTGTTGGCCGCCAGCGGGCAGCTACATGGCCGCCACTGGGCAGGATCTCATGGCCGCCGACAAGGGGGCGTAGACGGAGGGGCAGGGATGGTTGGCGCCTCTACCCCCTGCTCGAAGACCGCGTGCCGGTCCGTACCTGATTCGAGGTCGTCAACCAGTCCGACGACATCGTCGCCGCGCGTCGAGAAGGTTCGGCGTCCCAACAGGGTTTTCGGATCCGGGGCCGTTCGAGGATCGGGGACGCTTCGTGGATCCCAGTCCCGACCGTCGAATAGCAATCCGGCCAGAGGCGCGACCCAACTCACCACGAGCGCGTGGCCGCTCGACACATGAGCGGGCGCGACGTAGAAGTCCTGGAGGTCAGGATCCCCGCAATCGAGGGCGACGCGGCCGATAAGGGCGCCGGAACGCTTCGGCGCAACTTTTGGCCCAGCTCCTCCCCAAATGACGTTGGCCGCCATGCCAACTGTTGCCACCTTCGTAGCGGCCTTGCCCGAGTCCTCCTTCAACTGTCTCAGGTAGGCCTCGTTGACCGCTCGCTCGGTCGCGAGCGCCTTGTCGTTGTCAGAACGCGCACTCACCGCACCACCTCCATCGAGCAAAGGGCGATCTCCTCCAGCGAGAGCGATCCGGCCCTCGCTTCGTCCAGTTGGTGTCGGGCCTCGTCGTATCGGTGTTGTTGATTGTCGAGTTGGCTTTGGAACAGCCGAACGATCTCCGACTTGGGTTCCTCGCCAAGCGCCTCGATGCGCTGGGTGATGCCCGCGATGCGCCGACGGTGTGTTTCCACGAGGCTGATCTGCCGCGCCTCCACCAGGCGGCTGTTCTCCGCTCTTCGCCGGTCATCCTCCTCTGCGTGCCTGCGGCTGAGTTGGTCGGCGCAGGCTCGTACGTAACGGACATCCCAGTCCATCGCTTCGCCGGAGATGTGTTCGAGGCCGGCCTCGGCAAGCGCCGCGAGCAGCGCTGCGCCCGGTTTCTCGCCGACTGGCTCACCATCGGTGGCCACAGCAGCAGTCCAGAGTTCGGTTGCCGGGCGGATGCCATTCCAGCGTGCAACGGCTACGAGCACGAGATAGCGACCTAGCGGGATGGCGGACGTTCGGATCCGAATCGCGCCGTACGCGGTTCGCCTGCTGCCGGGGACACGCATCGCCGCCCGTACGAGCGGGTGAGTGACGTTCAGCAGATCGGCGCCTCGGCGTCGAGCGGTCTCCTGGTCGAGGCAGAGGGTTATCTCACTCTCGTTCCGAAGATCAGCGTGGAGCGACGTGATCTCACTGAGCGATCGCTCGCGGTCGGCTTGTACGCCGAGAAGGTTCTCCGCCAGCGTGGCGTTGCCTGTGAGATGCAACCACGGGCCGCTGGCGGCGCGTCGGCAGACCGCGCCGGGCGCCGAGGCCGCCCAATCCTCCAGAAGCCAAACGAGTTCGGGCTGACCGACGTACCGGCCCTTCGTCCGGACCTCGTTCTCGAACCCGTCCACTTCGGCATTGTCGAGGACGTTTAGCAAGTCCGCCGCATTCTCAACGTCCCTGCGGATGCCGGCCTTGAATTCGACGGCCGTCAGGGCTTGATCGATCTTCTGGATGCGCTCGTCGGAGGAGAGCGTGAAGTCGAACATCGCGCGTTGGAGGTTCGGCAACTCAGTGCGCAGGATGGGTTCCAGTTCGCCGATCGATGCGGTGAAGACGCCAATCCGTTCATGGACGCGGGCGATGATGTCGGTCTCGATCGTGCCGGGCGTGCGGAAGTTGAGGACGTGGACTTTCTCCTCCTGCTGCCCGAACCGGTCGATCCGTCCGATCCGTTGCTCCACTTCCATGGGATTCCAGGGCAGGTCGTAGTTGACAACCGCTGAGCAGAATTCGAAGTCGAGACCCTCACCGGCCACCCGCGTCGCCAGCATGACGTCGAAGTCACCGTCGCGGAAGCGCCTGATGACACCACGTCGTTCTGCCTGCGGTACGCCGCCGTGGAGCAGGCAGGTCCGGAACCGCGGGCTGAGGCGTTCACCGAGATACGCGACGGCCGGTCGGGAGAACGTGAACACCAGCACCCTGCGGCCTCGCCTCACCATGCCTGAGAGAGCTTCGACGAACTCGTCGAACTTCGTGTCAACGTCGCCCAGAGCGCGCGCCGCGCTCACTACCTCTACCGGAGGTGTGTCCCAGGCATGTGGGTCGAAGGCGCCGTCGCCCTTCGTGGTGGCGTCGTCCTCGCTTGTGTCGCTTGTGTCGTCGAACGCACCGTCCTCGTCTCCCCAGGAACCGCGGCCGCTGCCGCCATTCATGGAGATGATCTGGCGCTTCGCGGCTTGGAGGCAGGAGCCGGCGAGGCGCAGCGGCATCTGTCCGATGAAGTAGACGGGCATGTCTCGCGCAGCGGCCCGCCTGAACTGCCACTCGTAGATCGCGTCGTAGAGCCTGCGTTCGGCTTCGGTCAGCGTTACGTCGACGACGTTGGCGTCGCGGACCGTCTTGTCCTCGTCGACTTCGGCTTTGCGGGTTCTCGTCACAACACTTGACAGCGTGTTCAAGTCGGCTAGCAGCCGTGTGGCTTCCGCCTTCTCCGGAGGTCGCAACTCCTGCAGCGCCAGGATCTCCTCGATCCGGTGGTACTCGGGGCGGTCGGTGACCGGATGCCCGAATGTCATGTTCCGAACCGACTGCAGCCATGCCAGCCGATGCTCGTTGGGAATAGTGTCGTCGGCCAGGGAGGCTGAGACTCGGTTGAGGGCGGCATTGGGCTCTAGGCGCGTCTGCAGTGCGTAGCGATCGTCGAATTCGTCGGGGTTCAGTAGCTCGAGCAGGTTGAATAGGTCGTCGTTGCCGAGATTCAGCGGGGTCGCCGACAGGAACAGCAGCGTTCCCGCCCAGTCGCTCAGTTGGGCCCCCAGCGCGTGGCTGCGGGTCCCCAAGTTCCGCAAAGCGTGCGCCTCGTCCACGATGATCAGATCGAAGTGTGGAGCGAGGCCGTTCAGCCGGCCCAAACCGTCCCAGATGCGTAGCCGCTCCAGCGAGCACACGGCACGAAACCTTGCCGGAACTCGGTCGGTCTCGAACTGCTCCAGCAACTCGTCGAGCAGCGCAGCGTCCAACCTTTCGGTCTCGAACCCGAAACGCTCGGACATCTCCTGGCGCCACTTGTCCACGAGTCCCGACGGGCAGACCACGAGAACCCTGTCGGCCTGTCGGCGCGCGTCCAGTTCGGTCCAGATGAGGCCCGCCTCGATTGTCTTGCCGAGGCCTACCTCGTCGGCGATCAGCATGCTCTCGCGTCCTGTGCGGAGCAGTTTCATGACCGGGCGAAACTGGTATGCGCGAAAGACCGTCCGCGTGGCGCCGACGGAATAGACGGTGTCGGTCAGGTGCTCGTCCAACTTTGCGCGAGTGAGCGTGGCTGCGATCTCCCGCATCCCACCCGGCGGTCGTTTCACCCACTCGAAAGGGTCATCGTCGACGTGCGCGTGATCGAGCCCACCCTCCCGAAACGTCTGCAGCTTGCCGTCGAGTCGTACCCGGTACCGCCATTCACCACCGCCGAAGATTCGGGAGCGTACGGATGTCTCTCGCCCGCCGGGCACGGTGATGACGACCGCGCCCTTGGAGAACGTCGGTCGCGGAATCGGTAGGGCCTCAGTCCAAAGATGTTCGAACCACGCGTTTGCGCGATCGAGGAAGGCGGTACCGCCCGGCGTAGCGTCGCCGTGTTGCGGACCTGCGGGGTAGGCACCGGACGTGACCAGCATCACGGCGCAGCCAGCCGGGGTGCGGAATCGATAGTTCCCGGTCGGAAGAGACTCCGGAGTATTCCGCTCGTGCCGATATCGGCAATCGGCCACCTCTTCGACTCCTTGGGGTAGCCCTTCAGCGTTGCCGAGCGGCTCACCGATCAACAGGAATCGAGCGGGTCGCGCCTCGCGCAGGAATATCGAGGCGTCTCCCAACACGGGGTGGTATTCGAAGTCGTCTTCGCCGGAGATCGCCACAGTGCTTCTTTCGTCGCGAGGGTCGAGGTAGCCGACCGCATGCCCCGTTGCCTGGCGTTCTTCGGGGAGCGCGCCCGATGAAAGATAGTCACTCTGACGACGGCCTGTAGTACGTCCGGTATGTCTGCTCATCGGACCATTCCCGCGCGGAAGGCCTGGGCGCCAGTTTGGCGAGTTCGCCGCCAGAGACCGTGTCGCCGCGGAGCCGGTCGCCGTGCAGCAGGCGGGTCCAGTGGTCGGGGATGGCCTGGAGCCCCCAGCGGGCCCCCAAGAGCCCGGCGGCGGAGCGATGCCGGCGGAGGCGGGTCGATGAACGACGGTTTCATGGGGACCGGGACGCAGACGAGCGAGGGCACCCGGGATGACGACGAGCGCTGCATCAACCTCTGCGCCTCCTACGACCAGAACTGCTTCGGCCCCGACCACGACGATCCGCCGCTGGAGGACTTCATCCCCCTGGTGGAAGAAATCCTCGACCGGCCCGGCCAGCAGTACCGCGCCTAGCTCACGCTCGAATGGTCCATTCGGACGTGTCGCGGCGAAGGGGAAGCCAAACGGGGACCACTTTGAAATTAGTGGTTTTGCTAATAACCAATCAATGTCCGACGCAAAATAGCGGCAACCGCAAATTCCAAGCCCGTATTTAGTGGTTTTGGAGATTATCCGTAAATCATTGCGGCACGTCGTACACTTGGGCACGTGAACATGGACCGCTTCGCAGGCTCGCCCGTCGGACGCCTCGTGGTGACCGAGGTGCCTGTGGCGGGCGGGATGGTCGCCCAGCAGGCGTTTGTTCCGTCAACGCTGGAGGCTGGATTGACACTCACGCGCGCTACGTGGTCAGTGGTAGTCGACGCGGCTGTCGAACTCGGTCGCCTTGGAGGGATGGCTCGCGACATTCCGGTGGAGCCGTCTGTGCTGGCGGGGCTCACGATCCGCCGCGAGGCTCTCAGCACTTCGGCCATTGAGGGCACCTATGCGCCCGTCGCTGACGTGCTTGCGAGCGAGGTTTCACCTCAGGCGCCGCGGACGGCCGCGATTACCGAGGTGCTGAACTTCGTGCGAGCTGCTGACCATGGGGTGCAGCGCCTTTCAGAGTTGCCGGTCTGCACGAGGCTGGCATGCGAGTTGCACGAGATACTCGTGGTGGGAACACCGAGCGAGGATTGGCAGAAAGGACAGGTACGAGAGACGCATGTCGTGATCGAGCCGGGATCCGACGCGGATCCCGTCGACCGGATCAGGAAGGCGCGCTTCGTTCCGCCGCCGCCGGGCAACCTACTGACGGACGGTCTGAGCCAATGGGAGCGGTGGATCAACGATGATGTCCCTCCCCATCCGCTCGTGCGTATCGCTGCGTCGCACTACCAGTTCGAAGCACTGCACCCCTTTACGGATGGCAACGGGCGCATTGGTCGGCTTCTAGCTGTCCTGCAGTTGATCGAGGCCGGCATCCTGCACGCCCCTGTGGTCAACCTCTCCCCGTACTTCGAAGTCCGGCGTGACCGCTATCTCGAACTGCTCGAACGGGTCAGCCTCGCCGGGGTGTGGGACGAATGGATCACGTTCTTCTGCGAGGCTCTCGCGGCGCAGGCGGCAGAGAGTTCAGACCGCATCCGAGACCTCTTGGCCTGGCGTGACCGAACGCTTGAACGACTCAAGGCCGCAGATGTCCGGGGCACTGCATTGGACGTCGTCGAACACCTCATCGGCCGGCCGATGGTCACCGCACGCAGCGTCGCCGAGCGCCACGGTGTGAGCGCCAGCACGGCGAACAACGCAGTTCGGCGGCTGAGCGAACTCGGAGTCATCCAAGAGATGACCGGCGGTCGCTACGCAAGGGTCTTCGCGGCACAGGAAGTGCTCGCCATGCTGCACCGCCCGTCGGCATAGGACCGAGCGACGACCGCGTCGAGGCGGGTGCCGTCGCCCGATCATGCTTTCCGAGCAGGGGCGCGGTCGGGCGAGGCGGTATCGGTCGTCAATTCGCTGGGACGACTCCGACGCTGATCGCTGCTTCTTCTGCGGAGAGGCAGCGAGCCGGTGCTCTGGTTTCTATCGGTATGACTCTGACCTGTGGCAGAGGTATTTGTCAAATCAACAATAACTAACTATCCTGGTGCCGTGAATTCGATGCCGGGCAACCCGCCGGAGGGCCACCGCGAGCCTCGCCCCCCGGGGTACGACCCGGGCGCCTTCCCCCCGTTCGCGGTGACCGTCGACATCGTCCTGATGACCGTCGTGGACCGCGAGCTTCGGGTCTTGCTGATCCGGCGCGGCAAGGAGCCCTACAAGGACGCGTGGGCTCTGCCGGGGGGCTTCGTCCACATCGACGAGGATCTGGCAGACGCCGCCGCGCGGGAGCTCCGGGAGGAGACCGGCATCAGCCACGCGCGGGGCCGCCTCGAGCAGCTCGGCGCGTACGGCGCTCCCGGGCGCGACCCGCGGATGCGAGTCGTGTCGGTGGCGTTCTGGGCGATCGTGGCCCGGCTCTCCGAGGCTCCCAGGGGCGGGAGCGACGCGAGCCATGCCGAGATGGTGCCGGTTGCGGACATCGCGGGCGACAGGTTGCCGCTGGCGTTCGACCATCGGCGGATCGTCGACGACGCCGTGGAACGGTTGCGCGCGGCGCTCGACACGACCGATGTCGCCCACAGCTTCTGCCCGTCGGAGTTCACCATCCGGGAACTACGGGAGGTGCACGAGGCGATCCTTCAGACCGCACTCGACTCGGGGAACTTCCAGCGCAAGGTCACGCAGCGCAAGGGCCTCCTCACGCCCACCGACCGGCGCGTCCCGTCCGGCGAGCGGGGCGGCCGACCCGCCACCCTCTGGACGGCGGCCAAACCGGGGAGTGGTGAGTAGTCCGTGACGTCGGCCGCGGGCACCCGCGGTGGCGCCGCCTGGCTGTGGATCCCGGACTCGGCCCGATGACGGGACAGACGGCCCGCTGCGGCGGTCAGGCGCTGCGGAGTAGTTCTGAGAAGTCGCCGACGCCGGGGTGACCCGTCCCGGGCGATTGCTGACCGGCGACCGGGGTGCCGAACAGCGCAGTGGACATCCCGAGGGAGCGCGCCGCGTCGAGCGTGCGGTGGTCGCTGTCGATGACGAGGCAGTTCGAGAACGGCACCCCCGAGACGCGCCGCAGCATCTCGAACACGCCGGGATCAGGCGTACACATTCCGATGTCGCTGCTGACGACCCACGGCGTGACGGCCTCGAACCCTGTCCAGGCCCGCAGGCGCCACGACCAGTCCGAAACATCGTTGGTGACGCACGCCACGCCGATGCCTCGCTGCAACAGCGAGCGAATGAAGTCCGCGGCGCCCGGGCTCACGGTCATCCGCCCGGTGTAGGGGCCGTGCTGCCATGCGGGCTGCCCGGCCAAGCCGCAGGCCTCCCATAGCCGGTCGGTCGTGAGACGCCCGAGCGTGGCGAGTCTGTATGCATCGCGGATGTCGTCGATGCTCGCGGTGGAGCCGGCCTGTCGCACGAACGGGACGACCAACTCGCCGGCAGGATCCGCCGGTTGGAACACCACGCCCCAACCGCCGATGACCACGAGTTGCAGAGCCCGCGCCGTCGGATCCCCGGCCGGTGGCTGTGGTGGAGCGGCACGTTCGGCAACCGTGTCGCCCTCCTGCTTGGGCGGTTCTGGCGAGTCGGGGGATTCCTCGGGTTCGTCGCCGACGCCGGCCTGGGTCGCCGGTGCCTCGTCGCCGGGCTCGGGTTGGTCGTCGGCCTCGGATTCGTCGCCGGCCTCGGCCTCGTCGCTGGCCTCGGCCTCGTCGCCGGTCTCGGTCTCGTCGTCGGTTTCGAGCGTGTCCCCGGCTTCAGGTGCTCCTGCCGGACGCAGCCCGGTCTCCTCCGGCTCGGAGTCGCCCCCGACCGGTCCCGGCTCGTCCCCGGCCGGCGAATCCACCTCGGTGCCGTCCTGCCGATCCTCCTCGGCGGTTCCCGGTGCCTCCTCTTCGAGCGATGCGGTCCAATCGTCGTCGGAGGCCGCCGCCCTGGGCACGGCCAGATCGTCGGCCGTGACGTCCGGTCCCGAGAGATCCTCGTAGTCGGCGCCGGAGAGTTCCACCCAATCGATGTCGTCGTCGAGGTCGGTGACCTGACCCGTGGTGTCACTTGTCACGAACTCGCCGGCGGTCTGCGCGAACTCGAAGTCCCCGCCGGTGTCGGCAGGCCCCCAGTCCACTGCGATGTCGGTCGGCGCAGGTTCGCCGCCGTCCTCGTCGCCCGCTGCGCCCATGGCCGCCCCGGCACCCGTCGTGACGACCGGGAACTGCTCGCTGTCGGCTTGGTCGAGGACGACCCGCGTCCTCTTCCTGCGATGGCGGCGCACGTACCACCACCCCAACAGGTTCAGGAGAACCGCGAGGATGAAGAGTGCTGCGGCCGCAAGTCCCACCAACCGCAGCGTCTTGGCGGTCGTGTTCTCCTCCGTCGAGACCATCCGCACGTCGACCGCCACAGGCTCATCGCCCGTGACGGCTGCCCAGGCGTAGTCCCCGCCGCCGCTCCGCAGATCGCCGGGCAGGTCGATCCCGACCCGCATCGTGAGGCCGTCGGTCAGCGCCGTGCCTCCGCGGGCTCGGACGGCGTTGAAGACGGCCTCTCCGAGCCCTGCGTTGAATGCAAGCGTGTCGAGCAGTTCGGGTACCGCCGCAGCCGGATCGATCTGCCCGGCGACCTCCCAGGTCTGCTCGGCGAATTCGGCGCGGCGGCGCAACTCGAATCCCCTGAAGACGTCCGGGCCGGCGATCTCTGCGAGGATCGACGGAAGTTCCTCGGGGCTCCCGAACGGTTTGGCGGCCCTTATCCACAGCAGGTTGTCGGCTTCACGTGCCGGCCCGCTGACCTCCCAGCCGGCGAGGGCCAGGTCTTCCAGGTCGATCTGCAGGTCGCCGAGAACGTCCGAGGCGGCGCGGTCGAGACTCACCCCCACCGAAACCATGCCCGAGCCGTTCTCGTTCACGTCGATGTCCACGCCGACATCCACCTCGCAGGAGGTCGCGACGAGGAGGGCTCCCAGAATCGCCGCGAGCAGGAACCAGCGCCGGTTGCCGCGGCGCCTCCGGTGGCCGCCGGGAGGTGAAGGGCGTGTGTGCGGCCCGCTGGAGTGGCCCGCGGACTCGTGCTTGCGTCGCACGGTCAGTGGGCGACCATCTCCTCGACTGCGGGCGGGGGTTCGAATCCCTCGACGGCCTTGAAGACGATGCGTCTCTTGGGCGAGCCGTCGGGGTTCGTTGTGCCCTCGTCGCTCTCGGCGGGGGGGTCGTCCGTGGCGTCAACGATGATGATCTGCCCGGCTCGGAACTCGCGGTGCAGCAGTTGCTCCGACAGGGGGTCCTCCACCAGCCGCTGGATCGCCCGGCGCAGCGGCCTTGCACCGAGGGTCGGGTCGTAGCCCTCCTCGGCCAGCAGGGTCTTGGCTTCCGGCGTGATCTCGAGGCCCATCCCCTGGCCCGCCAGCTGGTCGGCGACCCGGCGGATCATGAGGTCCACGATCTGGGTGACCTCCTCGGGGCTGAGTTCGTGGAACACGATCACCTCGTCGACGCGGTTGAGGAACTCGGGCCGGAAGTGCTTCTTCAGAGCGTCGGTGACCTTCTCTTTCATGGCCTCGTACGACACGGCCTTGTCGGCGCGGGCGAAGCCCAGGGTCGCCTTGCGCAGGTCCTGCGTCCCGAGGTTGGAGGTCATGATCAGCACGGTGTTCTTGAAGTCCACCGAGCGTCCCTGCGCGTCGGTGAGGCGTCCCTCCTCCAGGATCTGCAGGAGCGAGTTGAACACGTCGGGGTGGGCCTTCTCGATCTCGTCGAACAGCACGACCGAGAACGGCTTGCGGCGCACTGCCTCGGTGAGCTGCCCGCCCTCGTCGTAGCCCACGTATCCGGGGGGCGCGCCGATCAGGCGGCTGACGGCGTGCTTCTCCATGTACTCGGACATGTCGAGGCTGATCAGGGCGCCGTCGTCGCCGAACAGGAACTCGGCGAGAGTCTTGGCCAACTCGGTCTTGCCGACCCCCGACGGCCCGAGGAAGATGAACGAGCCCGAGGGGCGTTTGGGGTCCTTCAGTCCGGCACGCGTGCGGCGGATCGCCTGGCTGACCGACCCGATGGCGTTGTTCTGACCGACGACCCGCTTGTGCAGTTCGGCCTCCATCCGCAGCAGCTTGACGGTCTCCTCCTCGGTGAGCTTGTAGACCGGGATGCCTGTCCACACCGAGAGCACCTCGGCGATGCCCTCCTCGTCCACCTCGTCGAACAGGTCGATACCGGAACTGCGCGTCTCCGCCTCGGCCGCCTCCCGCTGCTGCTGCAACTCCTTCTCGCGGTCGCGCAGCCGGCTGGCCTCCTCGAAGTCCTGGGACTCCACGGCCTGCTGCTTGCGTGTCGCCACGACGTTGATCTCGGCGTCGATCTCCAGGAGGTTGGTCGGGATGTCCATCCGCTTGAGGTGCAGGCGCGACCCGGCCTCGTCGATCAGGTCGATCGCCTTGTCGGGAAGGTGCCGGTCGGAGATGTAGCGGTCGGCGAGGTTGGCGGCTGCCACGAGGGCTTGATCGGTGATCGTCACGCGGTGGTGTGCCTCGTAGCGATCGCGCAAGCCCTTGAGGATCTCGATGGTGTCCCCGACGCCGGGTTCGGCGACCTTGATCGGCTGGAAGCGACGCTCCAGAGCGGCGTCCTTCTCCAGGTGCTTGCGGTATTCGTCGAGCGTGGTGGCCCCGATGGTCTGCAACTCGCCGCGCGCCAGCATGGGCTTGAGGATCGAGGCGGCATCGATGGCGCCCTCGGCGGCGCCGGCGCCCACCAGGGTGTGCAGTTCGTCGATGAAGAGAATGATGTCGCCGCGGCCCTTGATCTCCTTGAGGACCTTCTTGAGGCGCTCCTCGAAGTCGCCCCGGTAGCGGCTCCCGGCCACGAGCGCCCCGAGGTCCAGCGTGTAGAGCTGCTTGTTCTCGATGGTGGTGGGCACGTTGTCGGCTGCGATGCGCTGGGCCAGGCCTTCCACGATGGCGGTCTTGCCGACGCCGGGCTCGCCGATCAGCACCGGATTGTTCTTGGTCCGGCGCGAGAGCACCTGCATCACCCGCTCGGTCTCGCGTACGCGGCCGATGACGGGGTCGAGCTTGTTGTCCCGTGCCAGTTGGGTGAGGTTGCGCCCGAACTGATCCAGCACGTGTGATGTGCCCGAGGCCTTGCCCCGGCCCCCGCCGGTCGGCGTCTTCTCGGCCCGCTCGCCGCCGCTGCCGTAGCCCGAGAGCAACTGGATCACATGTTGGCGGACTTTCGCCAGGTCGGCCCCCAGCTTGGACAGGACCTGGGCCGCGACGCCCTCACCCTCGCGGATGAGGCCCAGCAGGATGTGCTCGGTGCCGATGTAGTTGTGTCCCAGTTGCAGGGCCTCGCGCAGCGACAGTTCGAGCACCTTCTTGGCTCGCGGCGTGAACGGGATGTGACCGCTGGCCAGGGTGGCGCCCTTGCCGATGATCTCCCCGACCTGCTCGCGGACGCGCTCGAGGGAGATCCCGAGCGATTCCAGCGCGCGCGCGGCGACGCCCTCACCTTCGTGGATGAGCCCGAGCAGGATGTGCTCGGTGCCGATGTAGTTGTGGTTCAGCAGTCGCGCTTCTTCCTGAGCCAGGACAACCACCCGGCGTGCACGATCTGTGAATCTCTCGAACATCGGCTTCTCCTGTTCTCGTCGCGCCGGTGCAATGCGGGTCGATCAGATCCAACAACGCGGCCGGCGCAAGCATTCCAAGTGTACAGGTGAGGCCTCTGCGGGGGTATCCGGCTTTATCCTCGCAGCGTGGTGGCTATCGACCCTGTCATTGTTCTTCCCAGCCTGAGCGCGGACCTCGGGCGCGTCGAGGAGCGGCTCCGCGCCGAGGTGCGTTGCGATCTGGACTTCCTGTCCACCGTGGCGCGTCACCTCATCGACGCGGGCGGCAAGCGAATCCGTCCGGGACTGGCGATCGCGGCCGCCGGGATCTCCGACCCGGTGGGACAGAACTGCTCCGACGACGTCGTCGCCGGGGCGGTGGCCGTGGAGTTGGTGCACATGGGCTCCCTCTACCACGACGACGTGATCGACGGTGCCACGACGCGACGCAACGTCGCCAGCGTGAACGCCACCTGGGGCAACGCCACGGCGATCCTGGCGGGCGATTTCCTGCTGGCCCGCGCCAGCCAGATCGCGGCCTCGCTGGGCACCGACGTGGCCGACCTGCTGGCCGCCACCATCGGCAATCTCTGCGAGGGGCAGATCCGCGAGTACACCGACGCCTTCAACTGTGACCGCACGGTGCGCGATTACGAGTTGTCGATAACCGGTAAGACGGCATCGCTCCTCGCCGCCTCGTGCCGGGTCGGGGCGATCGTGGCGGGTCTGGATCCCCGGCTCACCGATGCGCTGTCGGACTTCGGCCACAGCTACGGCATGGCGTTCCAGATCATCGATGACATCCTCGACGTCATTTCCACCGACGACGAACTGGGCAAACCGGCGGGCCACGATCTGAGGGAGGGCAACTACACGCTGCCCGTCCTGCTGACCGTCCAGTCGCCCGCCGGCGAGCGGTTGCGTTCGATTCTCCGGCCGGGTCTCAGCGCGGAGGAGAGCGTCTCGGCGCGGCAGATCATCCGCTCGGGTCCCGGCGTGGCCGGGGCGTTCGAGGCGGCGTCGATCTGGGCGGATCGAGCCGCCGCGGCGCTGACCGAGTTCCCCGACACGCCGGCAGCCGGCGCGCTGCGTGCCGCCGCGGAGCACCTGCTCGGGCGGGTGGGTTCCACGGCACTCCCCGGCGAAGCCGGTGGTGTGCCAGACTGAGAGCATCCGCGTGCGGAGGCGCCGCTGAAGTCCCGCTCGGCCGTTGATTCTCCCGAGCCCTCACTGCTGGAGGTTCGTATGCCGCTGGACGATGTGCGCACCGGACTGACCTATGACGACGTGCTGCTGGTGCCGCGCCGATCTCGGGTGCGCTCGCGGCGGCAGGTGAGCCTGCGGACCCGCCTGTCCCGGCACATCCGGCTGGATCTCCCCATCATCGCGGCGAACATGGACACCGTCTGCGAGTCCGAGATGGCAATCGCGCTGGCACGCCTCGGCGGCATCGGGATCATCCACCGTTTCCTGCCCACCTATGCCCACGCCCTCGAGGTCGAGAAGGTCAAACTGGCGGACGGCGACCTGCTGGTCGGCGTGGCCGTCGGCACCGACCACGACATGATGGAGCGTGCCAAGAGCTGCGTCGCTGCGGGTGCCGATGTGCTGGTCCTCGACATCGCCCACGGTCACGCCGAGCACGCCATCGACGGGATCAAGCGGCTCAAGGACGCCTTCGGCGAGACCGACCTGGTGGCCGGGAACGTCGCAACGGCCGAGGGCGCCGCCGACCTCGCCGCCGCCGGCGCCGATGCCATCAAGGTGGGCGTCGGCCCGGGTGGGGTCTGCACGACCCGGCTGGTCGCCGGCGTGGGAGTGCCCCAACTGACCGCCATCGACGACGCGCTGCAGGGCGCCGGAGGGGTGCCGATCATCGCCGACGGGGGCATCCGCACGTCCGGTGACATCGCCAAGGCCCTCGCGGCCGGTGCCGACACCGTCATGATCGGGAGCCTCTTCGCCGGGACGAAGGAGAGCCCCGGAGACGTGGAGCACTCCGCCAAGGGGTTGGTGAAGCGGATCCGGGGGATGGCGTCCCGGGAGGCGGTCGAGGGTCGCGCCGAGCGGCACGGCGCCGAACTGGACGACGAGTACTTCGAGCATCGCGCTCCCGAAGGTGTGGAAGGGCTCGTGCCCTACCAGGGAGAGGTCGCCAAGGTGTTGCACCAACTGCTCGGCGGCGTGAAGAGCGCCATGAGCTATCTGGACGCCACCGACCTCGACGAGTTCCGCCAGAACGCCGCCTTCGTGCGGGTCACGTCCGCCGGGCTCATCGAGAATCACCCGCATGCGGCCATCGCAGGCGGGGGATCCTGAGACCGCCCCGGGTCCTCGCCGTCGGATTCGGTCGGGCCCGGTCGCGGGCGGCGGTGGCCGCTTGCTCCTTCGGCGCGGGCGCAAGGCGTCTCAAGTCGGCCCCCGGCGCCCCCTCCCTCGGTGTTCGCCGGGCCCAGCCGGAGGCGCCGGTGAGATGATGAGCCGATGAACGGCACCCAGGACTCCCAGCGACTCGTGCTGCGAGGCGGGCGCGGACCGGGCGACGTGGCGCTCGCCGGCGGGCGGATCGCGGCGGTCGGGGTTGTTGCCGCCGAGCCGGGTGATGTCGTCGTTGACTGCGAGGGCGACATCGTGACGGCGGGATTCGTCAACACCCACCATCACCTCTACCAGTGGATGACCCGCGGCTACGCCATCGGGTGCGACCTGTTCAGCTGGCTGGTGGCGCTCTACCCGGTCTGGGGGCGGCTCGACGCCGACGACGTGAGGGCGGCGGCCCGGGTGGGTCTGGGCGAGTTGGCCCTCACCGGAGCCACCACGGTGTTCGACCATCACTACGTGGTGCCCCGCGGCGACGACAGCGTGTTCGACGCCATCGTCGAGGCCGCCGCCGAGGTTGGGGTGCGCCTGGCGCTGTCCCGGGGATCGATGGACCTGGGTGAGAGCGCCGGGGGATTGCCGCCGGATCATCTGGTGGAGGATCGTGACGCCATCGGCGCCTCAGTGGAGCGGCTCGTTGCGCAGTACCACGACGGCGAGTGGGTCTCGATCGTCGTCGCCCCGTGCAGCCCGTTCTCGGTCAGCACCGAGTTGATGATCGAGTCGGCGGAGACCGCCCGCCGTCTGGGGGTCCGCTTGCACACGCATCTCGTGGAGACCCTCGAGGAGCAGCAGCACTGCCTGGAGCGGTTCGGGCGCCGACCGGTGGAGGTGCTCGAGGGATGGGGCTGGATGGGCGACGACGTCTGGTTGGCGCACGGCATCCATCTCGACGACTCCGAGATCACCCGCCTCGGCGCCGCAGGTGTGGGAGTCGCCCACTGCCCGTCCTCGAACGGCCGGCTCGCGGCGGGGATGTGCCCGGTGGTGGGGCTGCGAGCGGCTGGGTCGCCGGTGGGTCTCGGCGTCGACGGTGTGGCCTCCAACGAGGTCGGCGGGCTGTTCGGGGAATTGCGCCAGGCGCTGTACACCGCCCGCCTGCGCGAGGGGCGGGCCGATGCACTCATGCCCGACGACGCGCTGGAAATGGCAAGCTCGGGCGGTGCGGCCTGCCTCGGGCGGAGCGCCGACATCGGGCGGCTGGAGGTCGGGATGGCCGCTGATGTGGCGGTCTGGCCCGGCGACGACGTGGGCGACATCGCCGACCCTCTGACGGCGCTGGCGCTGGGTCCTGACCGCCGCGTGCGGCACCTCTTCGTCGGAGGCCACCGGGTGGTGGCCGACGGAGAGTTGGTCGGGCTGGACCTCGTGGCGGCCCACCGCGAGTTGGCCCGCCGCGCCCACCGCCTGCACGAAACCGCCTGAGGGAAGGGTCGAGACCAGAAATCAAAAGCCCTTCAACCGGCCTGGTCTCGGCCCTTCTCCTGTCGATCGTTCACGATCGACAACTATCAACCTACTGCGGAATACTTCGATTCCGCACCTCCCCAGCGTCCGGTCCGCTGGCTGCAACCTGGTACTCGCGTCGTGTCGCCGATCGCCCTACCATCGCCGCATGGAGTTGGCGGTGTGCGGCGCCGAACTGGTCTGGACGGGGCGCCGCGAGTTGGTCGGTGAGGAGGGTGAGGAGATTGTGTGCCGGGACGGTGTGGTCGTCGGTGTCAGGAGCGGTGACGTCACCAATCCGCCGGGGGACGATCCGGCCGGGCGAGAGTGGCTCGACGCCTCCGGGTGCATCGTCGTGCCGGGTCTCGTCAACGCCCACCACCACCTGCTTCAGTCGGCCTTCCGCACGCTGGAGGGCACGCGCCACGTGCGCATGGACCGCTGGTTGGCCGTTATGGGGGGCTACTACCGGAGAGCCGCGGTCGACCCGGAACTGACCGAGGCGGCCGCGCTAGTGGGCATCGCGGAAGGTCTGCTGTCCGGCGTCACGACCGTCGCCGACCACCACCTCACCTGGCCCGCCGAACAGGATCCGGTTGAACTGGCCGGGGCCGCCATCGCCGCCGCGGCCGATCTGGGCTCGCGCCTGGTGTTCGTGCGGGGCACCGCGGGCGACGATCCCGAGACGGCCGCCGCCTCCATCGAGGCGCTCGTCGACTGCCACGGCGCCGGCGAGCCGCACGCGATGCTGCAGATCGCCTGCGGTCCCGCGGGTGTGCACTCCGACGGTCCCGAGACGTTCGCCGCCCTGGCCGAGGTGGCGGCCGGGCACGGTCTGCGCCGCCGCACGCAGGCCAACGAGCAGGTGGACGTTGAGCGGGCCGCCGAACGCTTCGGCCGCCGCCCTCTCGACCTCCTCGACGAGTGGGGCTGGCTGGCCGACGACGTGACCGTGGCGCACCTCTGCGAGATCACCGCCGACGAGCGGGCCCGATTCGTCGCCTCGGGGGCCAGCGCCACCCACGCCCCGGGCTGCGACGTGCCGATGGGCTGGGGTGTGGCGGAGATGGGCACCCTGCTGGACGCCGGCGTGGAGGTGGGCCTGGGCACCAGCGGCGGCGGCAGCAACGACGCCGGCAACCTGCTGGCCGACGCCCGCCTGGCCCTGCAGGTGGGGGGCTTGACGTCGCGGCCGCCCACGGCTCGGGAAGTCCTGTCCATGGCCACCACCGGATCGGCGGCGGGGCTTGGCCGGCCCGAACTCGGCCACCTCGAGCCGGGCGCCGCCGCCGACCTGTGCTGCTTCGACGTGACCGGCGTGGCCGACGCTGGCGTCGGCGATCCGCTGGCCGGCCTCCTGTGGGCCGATCCGGGCCGGCGACCCCGTCACGTCGTCGTTGCCGGGAAGGTCGTGGTCCGCGACGGCGAATTGCAGACCGCCGAGGCGCCGGTCCTCGCCGAGCGCCTCCGCGCCATGGTGGGCGAGCGTCTGGAAGACTCCTGATCGATGCTGCGATTCACGTTCGGCGTCACTGCCGCGGAAGCCGGAATCCAAGCGCCTTCCGGTGGCTGTGCCGACGGCGGACGGTTCGGTCCATGACGGGGAGGCCGCTGACGGATGTCCACTAACGGATCCACCGATGTCGCCGTCCTCGGGGCGGGCCACAACGGCCTGATCGCGGCTGCCTACCTGGCTCGGGCCGGTCTCCGGACCGTGCTGCTGGAGGCCCGCGACACGGTGGGCGGCTGTGCCTCCACCGTCGAGGCGGTCGGGGCAAGGGTCAACATCTGCAACTGCGACCACCTGCTCGTGCGTGCGATGCCCATCGCCGACGAACTCGACCTGGCCGAGTTCGGTCTCCGGTACCTCGACGTCGACCCCGTCGGCATCAGCCGGTTCTGGGACGGTCACGCCGCCTGGACGGCCTGGCACGACCTCGAGGTGACCCTCGACGGCCTGCGGCGAACCTATCCCGGCGAGGTCGACGGCTACCGGCGATTCGTCCGGGCCGCGCTTCCCGTGGCCGAGTTGCTCGTCGAACTCGCCCAGCAACCGCCGGTGCCGCGCATCCTGGTGAACGTGCTGCGACGCCGCCCGGCCGCAGCCCGGCGCCTGTGGGCCTGGTCGCGGCGGTCGGCGCAGTCGCTGCTGGGGGACTTCTTCGGCCATGAGGCGCTGGTGACACCGGCGCTGGCCACCGGGCCGGTCGTGTGGGGCCTCGACGGATCCACGCCGGGCACTGGCCTGGGAGCGCTGGGTTACGCCATGCGCCACCTCGTGCAGATGGGGCGCCCGGCCGGCGGCAGCGGGGCGCTCACCGACGCGGTCCGCGGCAGCTTCGAGGCCGCTGGGGGCACGGTGCGCTGCGGCGCCCGGGCGCGGGGCGTGCTCGTGGACGGTGGCTCCCGCGCCTCGGGAGGCCGCGTGGCCGGTGTGCGCCTCGCCACCGGGGAGGTGATCGAGTCGCCCGCCGTCGTCGTTGCCTGTGATCCCGCCTCGGTGGCGCTGGAGGGCTCCGACCTGCCGGAGAGCTTCGTCCGGCGCTGGTCACCGGGGCGCAAGGACGGCTACGAGTCGAAGCTCGACGCCGTGCTGGCGGAACGGCCCGTCTACCGCGAGGCCCCCGACGGCGTCGAGCCCGCCGACGCGCTGGTACCCACGACGTTCGTGCTTCCCGGCCTCGATGCGCTGGGCGAGGCGCTGGCGGCATCCGCCGCCGGGCGCGTGGGCGCCCATCCGGTCTTCTACGCCAACGTGCCCTCGGCCCTGGATCCCACGATGCGGCCCGCCGGCGGCGGGGAGGTCTTCAGCCTGGAGGTCCTCTACACGCCGTACGAACTCGCTGGGGGTTGGCCCGGAAGTGGTGAGCCGGCGCGCTGGCTGGAGATCTACGGCCAATGGGTGCAGCCCGGTTTCGCCGATGCGGTCGTCGACTGGCGGGCCATGACGCCGCCGATCTACGAGGAGCAGTTCAGCATGCCCCGCGGTCACGCCGCCGCCTTCAGTGGTTCGCCGCTGTCCGCGCTGCTGGGCCGTCCCCGCCACCTCACGCGCTACACCACGCCGATCGGCGGCCTGTTCTGCGCCGGCGCAGCCACGTTCCCCGGGGCGGGCGTCTGGGGCGCCTCGGGCCGCAACGTCGCCTCGGTCGTCACTCGATCCTTCTGAGTGGCTCACCGGCGGGCGACCCGTTCGGGTGACCGGTAGCGTGGCCGCATGAGCATCCACACCGACCCGAGCGAAGGCCGGCGGCTGGAGAACCTGACCGCTCCGGAGATCGCCGAGCGAATCGGCCCCGGCTCGACGTTGGTGTGGCCGATCGGTGCCGTCGAGCAGCACGGGCCCCATCTTCCCCTCTCGGTGGATCACGTGGTCGCCCACGAGTCCGCCAGAGCCGTGGTGGCGGCCTGCGGCGAGGAGGCCGACGCGTGGCTCCTGCCCACGCTGTCGATTTCCAAGTCCGACGAGCACGCTTGGTCGCCGGGCTCGCTGTGGCTGTCCAGCGAGACCTTGCTGGCGGTGGTCGCCGACGTGGGCCGGTCGGTGGCGTCGACCGGTGCCGAGCGGCTGGTGTTCCTCAATGGCCATGGCGGCAACACGGCCCTGCTGGCGTTGGCATGCCGGGAACTGCGCCGCCGGTTCGGTCTGCGGACCTTCCTCGTGCATCCTTTCGTCCCGCCCGACCACGGGGGGCTGTCCGCGACGGCCGACGAGTTGGGCATGGGCATCCACGGCGGCCACGACGAGACCTCCGTGATGCTTCATCTGCGCCCCGATCTGGTGCACATGGACCGTGCCGTCCGGAACGTGCCCGAGGGCCTGGCGGACCAGCATCACGTGCGGTTCGGCGGCCTCACCACGTTCGGCTGGCTGTCCAACGACTTCGGCCCCGACGGCCACATCGGCGACCCGACGGGAGCGACAGCGGAGGCGGGAAAGAAGCTCTTCGAGGCGGCCGTGGAACTCGTGGCCGAGCAACTCGTCGAGATCAGCACCTTCAACTTCGGCCGCTGAGCGCTGAGCGGCTCGGCAGCCCCGCACTTCGCGGGTGGGAGGACCACTCGACAGGTCGGTCCGCTCGCTCTGTATGGTTTCTGACGAGGAGGCGAGTCTCCGACACCGCGGGCGTCGCCGTCGCCTTGCTGTTTGCGGTGCCGGCGTCGTATTGTCAGCCCAGTGGTCATCGAACGCCGAAGGGTCAATGCCGAGTGCTTCGACCGAGATGTTGAGCTTCCCTACGAACTGAGGATCCTCGACTTCGAGTCCGCGATGCAGGACGTCTACGACTTCTTCTACGACGTCAACCTCCACCTCACGGAGAAGGGGCTGGGCCGGCTCGAGGACACGCTCAGGAAGGCGAATCTGTCGGGGACGCTTTCGGACATGCTGACGGCGAGCCTGGCGACTCACTCTCGAACTCTCGTGCAGAACCGCTACCACAACGGGCACCCCGATCTCGTCGTGCGAGGCCTGTACCCCAATGACGCGGTGAAGGCGGGCGAGGAGGGGGTCGAGGTCAAGTCAACCCTGAAGAAGGGCGGAGCCGTCGACACTCACGGCGCACGCGAGCAGTGGTTATGCGTCTTCGTCTATCGAATCGATAATGAGACCGAACCCGCGATCGAGCGGAAACCTTTGCGTTTCACCGAGGTGTACCTCGCCCACGTCACGACTGACGACTTCCGACGGAATGACCGCGGCGAACTCGGGACCCGGACGGCCACTCTCCACAAGGACGGTGTAGCCAAACTGCACAGGGGTTGGATCTACCTCGACCGGGGCGAGGGCGAGTCCGCCTCGTAATCGCACAGCAGGGGGATCGCGGTCTCGGCGAGTTCCACGTACGAGGCGTCGAACTCCACGCCGATGCTCTCGTAGCCGATGTGCTCCGCTGCGGCCAGTGTCGAGCCCGAACCGGCGAATGGGTCGAGCACGATCCCTTCGCCCAGCGGCAGGATCGCCCGGACGACTTGGCGCAGGAAGGCCTGTGGCTTCAGGCTGGGATGGGGAGCGAGCCGACGTTCAGCGGGTCGAGTCGGCGCCGAGGCGATCACGTCGGCGAACGGCTGCTCATCGGAGACGCGCCGAAGTCCTCCCGTCCCCCATTCGTTGAGGTTGTCGCGCACGGTCCCACAGATTGGTTTGCGAAACAGCAGCCAGGGCTCCCAGCGAGATCGCGGCATCACTGTCACGCCGGGGAACTCTTCGTGGGCATTCTTCGGGCGGTCGCCGCCGCGCATGGTCATCACGAGTCGGACGATCTCGCCGCGGCGCTCGAAGCCGACGCCGCAGATCGCCGTCGCGACGTGATGCGAGAGGAGCGGATTCGAGGCGACGAGAACGTGCGCTCCCGGCACGAGGACCGGCAGCAGCATCTCAGCCCAGCGCCCGAAGAAGCACCGAAGGTCGTCGATGTCAGCGTCCGTCAGGGTCGTGAATCGCGGAACCGGAGATCGTCGGTGGCCGTCGAAGGCGGGGGGGATTCGCCACACGCCGCCGCGACCATTGCGGAGTTTCTCCTGCTCGAGAGAGCTGTACTCGACGAGTCCGTACGGTGGGTCCGTCACGACTCCGTGCACCGACTCGGGATCGCGCTCAGCCAGCCAGTCGAGACAGTCGCTGTGGAACAGGGACGCGCGCCCGGACCGCAGAGCCGGCATTCGAACCGATGCAGGCCCGGAGAGTTCGAGCGCCTCAGGCGATCCGATAGACGCCACGTCGCACTCTTTCGAAAGACTTCCCGTCGCCGGCGTTGAGGTTGAGGTAGCTGCGGACGGACGATGCCGAGACGGTGCCCCCCAGTCGATCGGCAACTGCTGCATGGATCTCCTTCACGTGGAGTGGACCGCCGGCGTCGGCAAGGGCGCGTTCGATAGCGTCGCGCACCTCGCCGGGTCTGCGCCGGCGCGCCGGATCTTTTGGGGAAGTCACAACCATGTGCGACAACATAGACGTCCAGACGTCAATCAGCGCGGACCCATACGCACCATCACCGGTGCGGGGCCCCGAGCGCGTCCCCCCAATCGCGGCACCCGAGGGTAACCGGCGAGTCCGGAGACGACGTGCCCAAACCTTCTGCCGTGGGAATCGGGCTCTTCGGACCCGGACGCGCCGCGTTGGGCCCGACCGTCGGAGGCGCTCAGCTCGTGCAGGCCACGCCGTTGCCGTCCCGGTCCAGCCGGTAGGGGTCGGTGCCGATGACCAGCACCGTGACGGGCTTCTGCTCGCGTGTGAGGTCGCCGCAGTTCAGGGCGTCGCCCGGCAGGTTCGGCAGGCATGGCTCGTAGTCGGGGTGGCAGCCGTCCGCCGCCGCGGCGGTTGTCTCCGGGGGCTCCGGGGCGGGTTGTGGGGACGGCGCCACCGCAACGATGTCGCCCGCCCCGGCGGCGCCGGAGTCGCAGCCGGTGAGGCCGGCTTCGGTGGCGGCGAAGTCCTCGGGTGTGATCGAGAGTTGCCAACGGATCTTCACCGTGGCGTACTGCACCAAGTAGTCGCAGCGCGCCATCGGGGCGCTGGGGCTGTAGTCAGCCGGACCCTTGGCCGACTTGGAGCGGTTCTCGCCGGAGTAGATGGCGTTGAGGTTTCCCAAGTCGTTGCTGAACCGGTCGAGCAACTCGTCGGCCCAGGCCCAGGCTCCGGACACCCAGGCGTCCGCCAACGCCACCACGTGGTCCACGTCAAGGTCGCGGGGGTTGCTGTAGGTGCGGTCCGTGTAGGGGTCGAACCACTCGCCTGCGGCCACCGAACAGCCTGACGGCGCCATGGAGAACGTCCGGGCCTCGGCCTGCAGGATCTCGTGGCGGGTGTTCACGCAGTCGCCGTCGCTGTCGAGCCAACCGGCGAAGTAGTCGCGGTCGTAGTCGGGGATGTTGGCCTGCGGCGCGGCGACCAGCGGTCGCAGCTGCTCGATGAGTCGGTTGGCGCCGCCCGGATCCGCCGCGGTGCCGGCCGTGCTCGAGGCCGCGGGCGGCGGGGCGGATGGGTTCGCAGGCGGCGTGGGGGATGCGGCCGCGGGCGGCTGTGGAGCGGCAGCCTGGGGGGATGGCGCGAGTTCTTCCGCAGCAGGGGGGATGTCGGTCTCGGGCGCCTGAGAGGTGGCGGCCGTCTCGGAGTCCGGTTGCGGATCGGGGCTCTCGGCGTCCTCGGAGGTAGTGCCTTCCTGGCCCTGTGAGGCCTGCGGGTCTGGCTGCGGCGGGGTTGCCGCGGCAGGCCCGCCGTCGCTCTCGGCGGGGGTGGCGGTGGTAGCGGAGGGCTCGACCGTCGCCTCGCCGGACGCGGCCGCCTCCGGCGCCTCCTGGGGACCGGCGGCTGCCGAGGGCGCCGAGCCCGTCGTGGCGCTGGGGCTCTCCGGGACCGCAGGCGGGTCTGGCTGCGGCGTGTCCCGGCTCCCAGCGGCCGCCTCCGAGACGGTGGCGGCCACCCCGGGCGGATCGGTCGCCGTGGGCGGTCCCGTGAACACGACGGCCGCCACCAAGATCGCCGCGAGCGCCACCGCCAACAGCAGCACAACGCGCAATAGGGGCCGCTGCGGCCAGAGGCCGCGCGGCAATCTTGCCACCACGACCGCCACAGTAATTGGGGGCTGTGACAGAGCACCCCGGCGCCTCGCGAACAACCATGTCAACGACGGCTCGGGACCACCACAGCACCGGCACCGTCCGATCTCGGTGCGTTGATGCCGTCTACTGCTGGACGTTGCTGGGGATGCTCAGGGCGGCTCGGCAGGCCCGCTTCTGGAGGTTCCCGACGAGTGCGACGAGTGGACCGATGTCACCGGCGTCGGCGGCCTCGAGGGTCGCGATGTAGTCGCTGCGCTCCTTGGCCCGTACGACGAGCGGGAACCAGCCGGCGCGCAGCAGCACGAGGGATGCGATGGCCCGCGCCACCCGGCCGTTGCCGTCCTGGAAGGGGTGAATCTGGATGAACCGATGATGCAGCCAGGCAGCCTCCAAGTCGGCTGGCACCTCCAGGACCATGTGTTCGTCGTGCAGTTCGATCAGCCGATCCATCTCGGCGGCGACGTGCTCGGGAGGGCAGTACTCGTGCGCAGAACCGTCCGTTCGGGTCGGGTTGTTCGGTCGCTGCTTGTACTCGCCGTGGCGCAACGGGATGCTGGTGGCTCGGCCGAACATGTCGACGCCGTCGGCGTGCGACTGCTTGCGGGTCATCAGCTGGTGGAGTTGCTTGATGAACGATGTGGTGAGGGGCCGCTCCTGGCGGACGATCTCAAACAACCACTCGACGGCCTCCTGGTGATCTCGAATGATCCCGGCGATGAGTTCGGGCGAGCCGCCGTTGTCGTCGTCGTGGGCGATCAGTGATGCGTCGATTCCCTGTTCGATCAGCAGGCGCGTCGTTCCCTCGTCCAGCGTGTAGATGCGCTCGATGATGCCGGTCTCGATTGCCCACTCCCGGTTGAGGCGGTCGTTGAACTCCTGTACCTGGCGCTCGTCGAGTTCCCCGCGGGCCTCGTCCCACACCGCCATGAGTGCCGGCAGTTCGTCACCCACGCTCGCGAAGTCGTCATCGTTGAGGTCGGCGATCGGGGACCACGCGTGGCGAACCGGCTGCTCGGTCATGGCTCGACCCTACCGGCCGGGCAATCGGGACGGCTGCGATCGCCCGTGCCTCGCTTCCCGAGTCGACGAGGGCGGCGACGAGCACTCACATGTCGACGACCGCTGTCAAGTCCGGTCGGCGTCGCGGGCTTCCAAGATCACCGACGGTGGCACGCGGCTGCCAGCGGCCTCCTTCCGGTGCCGGTCGAACTCGCCGAACAGGGCAAGAACCGCTCTGTCCGGGCTGGTGTAGCTCTTGTAGAGCGGGCCGCACGGCGTCTCCGCCATGCGCGCCGAGAACTCGACCAGATCGCCGACGAGGCCATCGGCACGGAGATACCCGGCGAGCCGGGTGAAGTCGTTCATGCTCCCCAGCAGGCTCCGGCTGGCGGTCTTGGCGTACGAGCCCTCACCCATGAGTTCGACTTCCTCCGTGATCACGGTTCGTCGCACGTTCAGCGCTCGCAGCACGAGGGCGAGCTGCCCGGGGAAGCGTTCCAGCAGCGACGAGGCCGGCGCCAGGGGCATGAACACCGGCAGCAGTGTGCGCTCGTTCATCATCAGCGCCACGTGCTGCGGCCGCCAGAAGATCGCGTTCGCGTACCAGTTGCCGAGCAGCGCCACCGGCTCGGCGACCGCCGGACGGATTGGTGCCTTCACCCGGTCCAGCAGCTTCCTGGTTGCGTGGACGGTGTACATGGGTGCCTGCGGGGTTCGCCTGTCGGAGCGTCAGGGCCGCAGCAGGATCTTGCCCGTGGTGGCGCGGCCTTCGAGGCGGCGGTGGGATTCGGCGGTGTCGGCGAGTGGGAGTTCCAGGCCGATGCGGACGTCCATGCCGCCGGCGATCCAGTCGAAGAGTTCTGCCGACTTGCCGAGGAGGTCGGCGCGCTCGGCGACGTGGTCCCACAGCGTGGGACGGGTGAGGAACAGTGAGCCTTCCTGCGAGAGCCGCAGGGGTGCGATCGGCTCGACGGGGCCCGAGGCGTTCCCGAACGTGACCATGGTGCCCCGGCGGCGGAGCAGGCCGAGGCTGGCGTCGAACACGGCCGCGCCGACCCCGTCGTAGACGACGTCCAGCGGGCGCGGACCGGCGATGTCGACGATCGCGTCGGCGAAGTCCACGTCCCGGTAGAGGATCACATGGTCGGCGCCCGCACCGGCGGCCAGTTCCGCCTTCTCCGGCGTGCCGACCGTGGTGAAGACCTCGGCGCCGAGCCGCTTGGCCATCTGGATCAGCAGCAGGCCGGTCCCGCCGGCGCCGGCGTGGACCAGGCAGCGGTGACCGGGCTCCAGCGGGAACGTGTCGATCACCAGGTAGTACGCCGTGAGGCCCTGCAGCATCGCCGCCGCGGCGGTGTCCAGTGAGATCCCCTCCGGAACGGGAACCACCCCCGCGGCGTCGAGGGCGCACTGCTCGGCGTATGAGCCCTGCCCGCCGCACCAGGCCACCCTGTCGCCGACGGCTGCGTCAGCGACACCGTCGCCGACCGCGGTCACCACCCCGGCGCCCTCCAGCCCCGCGGTGTACGGCACGGCGATGGGGTACAGGCCGATGCGCTGGTAGGTGTCGACGAAGTTGACCCCGGCGGCGGCGACGTCCACGACGATCTGGCCGGCGCCGGGGGTGGGGTCGGGCAGGTCCACGAGGGAGAGAACCTCGGGGCCCCCGTTCTCGGAGATCCGGATGGCGCGCACGGTGCCTCCTTGTTTCGCTGGATCGGTACCGCTGGATCGGTACGCGGGGTGGCCCGCTCACCGTACGCGCTGGCGGCCGGGGTCGCCCACTCGTCGCGCCCCGCGGGCTCCCGGCGGTCGGTAGTCTCGACGGCGAGTGCCCGAAGCCGACCGGCCCACCTCTGACCGGCCAACGTCCCGATGGCCTCGTCCCAGGCTGCCCGCTCCCGACCGGGCCGGGACGCGCAGCCGCAAGACCAATCTGGCATTGCTGGTGATGCTGGTCCTGGCGTGGGTGAGCGGTGCGAGCTCGTTCCTGCTCGGCGGCGCCTCGACCGCCTGGATCGTGGTCATGCACGGCGTCGTGGGATTCACGGTGCTGGTCCTGGCCCGCCCCAAGGTGCCCGTGGTGCGCCGCGGGCTGCGGAGGCGCCGCCCCAGCCGGTACGCCTCGATGGCGCTGGGCGTCTGCGTCACCGGGGCGTTCGCCACCGGCGTCGTGCACGCGCTCGGGGTCTGGCAGGCGATCGGCGTGTGGTCGCCCATGGGCCTGCACCTGATATTCGCTATCGCGGCGGTTCCCCTGGCGGCCTGGCACGTTGTCGGCCGGCCGCAACGGGTCCGTCCTATGGACCTCTCCCGGCGCACCGCGCTGCAGGCGCTCGCCGTGGCGGGCGTCGCCCTCGTGGCCCGCACGGGATTCGAGCGGCTGTTCGCCGCCGAACGACGCTTCACCGGCAGCCACGAGGTGGGGTCGGGTGAGCCGAGGCGGATGCCGGTGGTGCAATGGCTCGACGACACCCCACCGACCATCGACCCCGACGACTGGGTGCTGCAACTGCGAGGGTCGACCGAGCGCGACGTCGGCTACCGCGAACTGGTGAGTCACAACCACGAACTGGAGGCCACGCTGGACTGCACCAGCGGCTGGTACAGCACCCAGAGCTGGCGGGGCGCCCGGCTGGCCGACCTGCTCGGTCCCGACGTGGCGGGCCGCAGCCTCGAGGTCCGCTCGGCGACGGGCTACGGGCGCCGCTTCCCGCTGAGCGACCTCGACAGCATGATCCTGGCGCATGAGGTCGGCGGCGCGCCCCTCTCGCGCGGTCACGGCTTCCCGGCACGTCTCGTCGCGCCCGGACGCCGCGGGCTCTGGTGGGTCAAGTGGGTGACGGAGATACGCACCAGCGACCGCCCGTGGTGGGTCCAGACGCCGATCCCGTTCACCTGATCGGGGGGCCTCACGGCCGGTCCGAGCGTGGTGGTTCGGAGGCCTGGCCGGTATAGTGCATCGTTCCCCCGGCAGCAGTGCCAGGGACAATCGACGTCTGCGAAGGCCTCCGGGGTTTCCTGAGAGGAACCAGCCCCGGAGGAACCACACAGCAAACCGAGACCCGCTCCGCCCGGCTTCGGCCGTGCGGAGCCGTCGCGTCAGCACGATGACGGCTCGGACGACGACACAACGCAACCAGTAGGGCAGCGGCAACGGCATGGCAAGCAAGGCGATCATCGGCGAGAAGGTGGGCATGACCCAGGTCTGGGACGACGGCGACCGCGTCGTTCCGGTCACGGTGCTACGCGTCGAGCCGTGCCGGATCGTGCAACTCAAGACGCCCGAGACCGACGGCTACTCGGCGGTGCAGGTCACGTCGGGCTACGCCGACGCCGCCAAGCTCAACAATCCGGAGCGGGGCCACTTCGAGCGCCACGGCGCCGAGCCGGGCCGAACGCTGGTGGAACTCCGCCTCGACGACGTGAGCGACTATGCCGTCGGCCAGGAGATCACCGTGGACATCCTCGCCGACGGCGAACTGGTCGACGTGACCGCCGTGAGCAAGGGCAAGGGCTTCGCGGGTGTCATGAAGCGTCACGGGTTCAGTGGTCAGAAGGCCAGCCACGGTGCGCACAAGATCCACCGTGCGCCCGGAGCGGTCGGCCAGTGCGCCACCCCGTCGCGCATCTTCAAGGGCCGCAAGATGCCAGGCCGCCACGGGGCTCGCAGGACGACGACCCAGAACCTGCGAGTGGTCAAGGCCGACTCCGAACGGAACCTCCTGCTCGTCAAGGGTTCCGTCCCCGGTCCCCGCGGTGCCCAGGTCGTCATCCGCAACGCGGTCAAGAAGGCCTAGGCAGACCATGGTCGCCGTCCCCGTTCGCAACCTCGCCGGCTCCGAGACCGGGACGGTCGAACTCGTCGCCGACGTCTTCGGGATCGAGCCCAACACGGCTGTCATGCACCAGGTGGTGACGGCGCAACTGGCGGCGCGACGCAGCGGCACGCACAAGACGAAGACCCGTTCGGAGGTGCGAGGCGGCGGCGGCAAGCCGTGGCGCCAGAAGGGAACGGGTCGCGCCCGGCACGGCTCCATCCGCTCGCCGCTCTGGCGCGGTGGCGGCATCGCGCACGGCCCGCAGCCGCGCAGCTATGCCCAGGCCACCCCCAAGAAGATGAAGCGACTGGCGCTTCGCTCGGCGCTCTCGGACCGCGCGGCCGAGGACAGGATCGTCGTCATCGAGGAGTGGGGTTTCGACGCTCCGTCGACATCGGGTGCGGTCCGGAAACTGGAGGCGCTCGGCGCCGGCGGGCGGGTCCTGGTCGTGCTCGAGCGCGGCGACGACTCGGCGATGAAGAGCTTCCGCAATCTGCAAAGGGTGCACACACTCCCGGCGGACCAACTCAACACCTACGACGTGCTGGTGAGTGATGTGGTCGTCTTCACCACGGCGAGCCTGGCGGAGGTGAACCAGCCATGAAGGACGCCCGTGACGTGATCCTCGAGCCGATCGTCAGCGAGAAGTCCTTCGCCCTGCTGGAGCGGAACGTCTACACCTTCAAGGTCCATCCTTCCGCCACGAAGCCCGAGATCGCCAAGGCGGTCGAGCAGATCTTCGATGTCGACGTGCTGAATGTGAACACCCTCCGGCGTCGCGGCAAGCGGATCCGCAACCGTCGCTCGCTCACGTACGGCCGCCGAGCGGACACGAAGCGGGCCATGGTCACCCTCGCCGAGGGCGACTCGATCGAACTCTTCGAGGTGTGAGGCCATGAGCATCCGGCGCCGCAAACCCACCAGTCCCGGACGTCGCTTCCAGACGTCGCACGACTTCTCCGAGATCACGCGCACCACGCCCGAGAAGTCCCTGCTCGCCCCCCGGCCCTCCACCGGTGGCCGCAACAATGCAGGTCGCAAGACGGCGCGCCACCGCGGCGGGGGCCACAAGCGCCGCTACCGGATCATCGACTTCCACCGGCGCAAGGACGGTGTCCCGGCGAAGGTGGCCTCGATCGAGTACGACCCCAACCGGAGCTGTCGCATCGCGCTGCTGCACTACCACGACGGTGCGAAGTCGTACATCCTGGCGCCGGAGGGAATAGCCGTCGGCGACGTGCTCGAGTCGGGCACCGGCGTGGAGATCCGCCCGGGCAACGCGCTGCCCCTGCGGTACATCCCGGTCGGCACCGTCATCCACAACGTGGAGTTGAAGCCGGGTGCCGGAGGGCGCATGGGCCGGGCGGCGGGAAGCCGCATCCAACTCGTCGCCAAAGAGGGTCGCGAGGCCACGCTGCGGCTGCCCAGCACCGAGATGCGACGGGTGCCCATCGACTGCCGGGCAACGGTGGGCGCCGTGGGCAACGCCGAGCACGAACTGGTGCAGATCGGCAAGGCCGGGCGCAACCGCCACAAGGGAGTCCGCCCCCAGACCCGGGGCGTCGCCATGAACCCGGTGGACCACCCGCTCGGCGGCGGCGAGGGGAAGAGTTCCGGTGGTCGGCACCCGGTGTCGCCGTGGGGCAAGCCCGAGGGCCGCACCCGCAATCCCAAGAAGCAGTCGTCACAGATGATCGTGCGTCGCCGGCGCACACGCGGGCGCCGGCGGTAGGAGGTCAACGATGCCCAGAAGCCTGAAGAAGGGCCCGTTCGTCGACCTCCACCTGCTTGCCAAGGTGGACGAGCTCAACGACTCGGGCGAGCGGCAGGTGATCCGCACCTGGTCGCGCCGCTCGACGATCATCCCCGACATGGTCGGGCACACCATCGCGGTGCATGATGGCCGACGCCACGTCCCGGTCTACGTCACCGAGTCCATGGTCGGCCACAAGCTCGGGGAGTTCGCCCCGACGCGTACGTTCAGGTTCCACGCCGGCCAGGAGCGGGGGGGCAGGCGCTGATGGCCACCGAGGTGGCAGCGCCCGCAGCGAAGGCCTCTGCTCGCTATGTGCGGAGTTCGGCCCGCAAGGTCCGCGCCGTCCTGGATCTGATCCGCGGCGAGTCCTATGACCGCGCCAGCGAGATCCTGCAGTTCTCCGAGCGACGGATCTCCCACGCCGTCGCCCGCTGCCTGGACTCCGCGGCCGCCAACGCGCAGCACAACTCCAACCTGCCACCGGAAGAGTTGTACGTGTCGGTCTGCTACGCGGATGAGGGCCCGACGCTGAAGCGCTGGCGCCCCCGTGCCCGCGGCCGGGCGACGCCCATCATGAAGCGGACCTGCCACATCACGATCGTGCTGGCGCGCTACTCCCTCGAAGAGCGTGAGGCCCGCGCCGAGCGGGGTGCCGCGGCCGGTGCCGCTGCCGAGGTTCGGCGCCGCCGTGTCGAGGCGAGCCGCGCGACCGCCGCTGATGATGTCACCGACATCGATGAGGACGCCGCCGACACGGATGACGTGAACGTCGCCGAGGGCATGGACGCCGGTGAGGCGCCAGACGATATGGACGACGCTGAAGAGCCCGCCGGCTCGGATTCCGCCGACGGCGAGAAGGAGAGCTGATGGGGCAGAAAGTCAACCCGTACGGGTTCCGCCTCGGGATCACGACCGACTGGAAGTCGCGCTGGTTCGCCACGCGGAAGGAATACCAGGAGTTCGTGATCGAGGACTGGAAGATCCGCGACTACCTCATGGGCGAACTGCCCCACGCCGCCATCAGCCGGATCGAGGTCGAGCGCACGCGTGATCGGCTGCGGATCGACGTGCACACCGCGCGTCCGGGAATCGTGATCGGGCGGAAGGGCTCCGAGGCCGACCGGCTCCGGGCGGGTCTCGCCAAGATCACCGGCAACAAGCGCGTGCAGCTGAACGTCCAGGAGATCAAGCAACCCGAGCTGGATGCGGCACTCATCGCCCAGGGAATCGCCGACCAGCTCACCGGCAGGGTTGCCTTCCGGCGGGCGATGAAGCGCGCCGTCCAGAACGCCCAGAAGGCCGGTGCCCAGGGCATCCGGGTGCAGTGCTCGGGCCGCCTCGGCGGCTCGGAGATGGCCCGAACGGAGTGGTACCGGGAAGGTCGCGTACCCCTGCACACCCTGCGCGCCGACATCGACTACGGGTTCCGCGAGGCGCACACGACCTACGGCCGGATCGGCGTCAAGGTCTGGACCTACAAGGGCGACATCCTGCCCTACCGCCTCGACACCGACGAGCGGATCAATCGTGAGGCGGCGATGGCCGTCGGCGAGACCGCCGGCCCCGCCCGCTCGCGCAAGGTGGTGTCCTCGTCCGCGGCCCGGCGACGGGGCTCGAAGCCCGAGCCTGCCCCGGCTCCGGACGAGCAGGAGTTCCCGACGGAACTCGAGGAACTGCGCCCGCTGGTGGCCGAGGCCGACGAGGAATTCGAGCGCCTCCTCGAGCAGGAGGAGGAGATCGAGCGGGCCGCCAAGGAGCACCACGAGACGCCCCATTTCCGACCGGGGGATGCTGACTGATCATGTTGATGCCACGGAAGGTCCGACACCGCAAGCACCATCGAGGCCGCACGAAGGGAGTCGCCAAGGGCGGCACCACCGTGGCCTTCGGCGACTACGGCATCCAGGCCCTCGAACCGGGCTGGATCACGGCGCCGCAGATCGAGGCCGCCCGTGTGGCGATGACGCGCCACGTTCGCCGCGGCGGCAAGGTCTGGATCAACGTCTTCCCGGACAAGCCGGTGACGCAGAAGCCGGCCGAGACCCGGATGGGGTCCGGCAAGGGCAACCCCGAGCGTTGGGTCGCCGTCGTGCGTCCCGGGCGAGTGATGTTCGAACTCTCCTACGCCGATCCTGTCGTGGCGCGGGAGGCGATCGATCGCGCCATCCAGAAGCTCCCGGTGCGGGCACGGTTCGTGTCCCGCCATCAGGAGGTGTAGCCGTGGCCCGGTCCAAGGCTCTCGCAGATCTGAGCGACACCGAGTTGCTGGAGATGCTGGATCAGGCGAAGGACGAGTCCGTCAACCTTCGCTTCCAGCATGTGACGGGGCAACTCGACAACATGAGCCTCCTGGGGAACTCCCGCAAGCACGTGGCACGGATCCTGACCGAGTTGCGTGCGCGGGAGATCAGCGCCGCGGAGGTGGTCGCGACGCGCCCGAGTCGCGACGTTGCGGTCGACGAGGAGGCCGAAGACGCCGCCGACGGCCGGGCACGGGTGTTCAAGAGGAGGCGCCAGCGCGATGAATGAGACAGAACCGGTCACCGGCCAGGCGCCCGAGACGCCGGCTGCCGAACCGGCCGCCACAGGTTCCGAGCCGTCCCAGCGCGCCAGCCGCAAGAGCCGCGAGGGCGTTGTGGCGTCCGCGTCGATGGACAGGACCGCGGTCGTCGTGGTCACCGAGCAGGTGCGCCACCGCCGCTACAACAAGACCGTTCGCCGCCACAAGCGCCTGTACGTCCATGACCAGAACAACGATCTGCGCGTCGGTGACCGGGTACGGGTCGCCGAGACCCGCCCGATCTCCAAGCTCAAGCGCTGGCGACTCGTGCAGATTCTCGAGCGGGCGCGCTGAGAGGGGGGTCATCGTGATCCAGCAGGAGACGCGCCTCAGGGTGGCGGACAACTCCGGCGCCCGAGAGGTTCTCTGCATCAAGGTCCTCGGCGGCTCGCGCCGTCGTTATGCCTCGATCGGCGACGTGTTCGTGGCGACGGTGAAGGACGCCATTCCCGGTGCCAAGGTCCGCAAGGGTGAGGTGGTCCGCTGCGTGGTCGTGCGCACCCGCAAGGAGAAGCGGCGCCCGGACGGCAGCTACATCCGCTTCGACGAGAACGCCGCGGTCGTGCTCGACGAGAACGACCAGCCTCGTGGCACGCGCATCTTCGGGCCCGTGGGGCGGGAATTGCGCGAGAAGCGCTTCATGCGAATCGTCTCGCTCGCTCCGGAGGTGCTGTGATGGCCAAGATCCGCAAGGGCGACCGCGTGATCGTCCTGTCCGGCAAGGATCGTGGCAAGGAGGGCGTGGTCTCGGCCGTGTTCCCCGCCAAGGGCACGCTCCTCGTCGACGGCGTCAACGTCGTCCGCAAGCATCGCAAGCCCAACCAGGCGGGCGTCATGCAGGGCGGCATCATCGACAAGGACATGCCGATCCCCATTTCCCGGGTGGCGCTCATCAGCCCCCAGGACGGCAAGCCCACCCGTGTGGGGTACCGGATCGCGCCCGACGGCACGAAGATGCGCGTCTGCCGGCGCACCGGCGCGGACATCCCATGAGCCCCGCGACGGCCACGACGCCGAGGCTCAAGCAGCTGTACCGCGATGAGCTGCGCGCCCGGCTGCAGACCGAACTCGGCCTACCCAACGTCATGCAGGTGCCCACGATGGAGAAGATCGTTCTCAACATGGGCGTGGGCGAGGCGTCGCGCCAGGCGCGCCTGCTCGAGGGTGCCATCGCCGACATGACGACGATCGCCGGCCAGCGACCGGTGACGACCAGGGCGAAGCGCTCGATCGCCGGCTTCCGGCTGCGCGAGGGAAACGCCGTCGGCGTCAAGGTCACGCTCCGCGGCGACCGCATGTGGGAGTTCTTCGACCGGCTCATCAACCTGGCGATTCCCCGCATCCGCGACTTCCGTGGACTGTCGATGGACTCCTTCGACGGGAACGGCAACTACTCCTTCGGTGTCTCCGAGCAGCTGATCTTCCCCGAGATCGACTACGACAAGATCGACACCGTCCGCGGCATGGACATCACCCTGGTCACGACCGCGCCCGACGATGCGACCGCCCGGGCCCTGCTGGAGTCGTTCGGCTTCCCGCTCCGGCGCGATCAGGGCTGAACCGCTCAACGCTCCCGACACTGAACACAGCGAAAGTGACGACATGGCAAAGAAGGCACTGACCAACAAGCAGGCCCGCACGCCGAAGTACCGGGTGCGGGCGTATACCCGCTGCCAGCGGTGCGGCCGGCCGCGCTCGGTGTACCGGAAGTTCGGACTGTGCCGCATCTGCCTGCGCGAACTCGCGCACGCCGGGGAGATCCCCGGACTGACGAAGGCCAGCTGGTAGGGGGTTCCCGGCAATGACCATGACCGATCCCATCGCTGACATGCTGACCCGGATCCGCAACGCCAACGTGGCCATGCACGAGGAAGTGCAGATGCCCTCCTCGAAGCTGAAGGAGGCGCTGGCGGAGGTGCTGCGGCGCGAGGGGTACATCCATGGCTACGAGGTGGCGGACATCGACGGCCCGGGACGCCTGCTGACGATCGACATGAAGTACTCCCCGGATCGCGAGCGGGTCATCCGCGGACTCCGGCGGGTCTCCAAGGCCGGACTGCGCGTCTACACCAAGGCCGACAGGGTCCCGCGGGTCCGGGGCGGTCTCGGGATGGCGGTGCTGTCGACCAGTAAGGGGCTCATGACCGATCAGGAGGCTCGTCGTCGCCGCATCGGTGGCGAGATCCTCTGTTACGTCTGGTAGGTGGGTCGTGTCTCGCGTGGGTAAGGCGCCGATCCCGCTGCCGGCGGGCGTCTCGGTGGCGATCGCCGGCGCCGATGTGACGGTGACGGGCCCGAAGGGCACGTTGCAGCACAGCGTGCCGGCGCCGATCGCCGTCCACCAGGAGGAGGACGGCTCGATTCTCGTGACCCGGGCCGACGACGAGCGGCAGTCGCGAGCCCTGCACGGGCTGACCCGTGCCCTCATCAACAACATGGTCGTCGGCGTGCACGAGGGGTACCGCAAGGACCTCGAGATCGTGGGTGTCGGCTACCGGGCGACCGCCCAGGGCCCCGGACGCTTGGAACTGCAGTTGGGGTTCAGCCACCCCGTCTCGGTCACCGCTCCCGAGGGGATCACCTTCGAGGTGCCGTCGCAAACCGCGATCCGGGTGCTCGGCATCGACAAGCAGGCCGTCGGCGAGGTCGCTGCACGGATCCGTGCGCTGCGCAAGCCCGAACCGTACAAGGGCAAGGGAATCCGCTACGCCGGTGAGTACGTCCGTCGCAAGGCGGGCAAGGCCGCCAAGTGAGTCCGGCACCGAGGCAGGGAGCAGATCAATGACGAACGTGTCCGCAGAGCGGCGGCGGGGCCGGCTCCGCCGCCACCGGAGAGTGCGCAAGAAGATCATCGGCACGGCCGAGCGCCCTCGCCTGGCCGTCTACCGGTCCAACCGTCACACCGCCGCACAGATCATCGACGACGCCAACGGCCATACGCTGGCCGCGGCTTCCACGCTGGAGCAGGACCTGCGCGGCAGCGACGAGACCGGCGTGAGTGCCGCTGCCGCCGTCGGACGCCTCGTCGCCGAGCGCGCCGCTGCCGCCGGGGTCACGACGGTGGTCTTCGATCGCGGCGGCTACGCGTACCACGGCCGGGTTGCAGCGGTCGCCGATGCGGCCCGCGAAGCCGGAATGGAACTCTGATGGCCCCCGCCGGAGCGCTGGCCTCGCGACTGCAGTTGCGGGACTCGCGCGTCATCCACATCAACCGCGTCGCCAAGGTCGTCAAGGGCGGCCGGCGGTTCTCGTTCTCGGCGCTCGTGGTGATCGGCGACGGTGCCGGCCACGTCGGTCTCGGCTACGGCAAGGCCAAGGAGGTTCCCCTCGCCATCCAGAAGGGAACCGAGGAGGCGCGCAACTCGCTGTTCGCGGTGCCTCTGGCCGGCACGACGATCGTGCATCCGATCCTCGGGCGTTGGGGTGCGGGCAGGGTCCTGCTGAAGCCGGCCGCTCCCGGTACCGGGGTCATCGCCGGAGGCGCCGCCCGTGCCATCCTCGAGGAGGCGGGGATCGGTGACGTGCTCTGCAAGTCGTTGGGTTCGGCCAACCACATCAACGTCGCCCGCGCCACCATCGACGGGCTGCGCTCGCTCATGCGTCCGGACCACGTGGCTCAGTTGCGCGGTCTCGACCCCAGCGAGTTCGTCCCTGCGGGGCTGCTGGCCGCCTACAACGAGACCGAACGCAGCCGGCGTCTGGCGCTGCGCGGCGAGGGAGAGCAGTGACGTGGCCCTGCGCGTGACGCAGGTCCGTTCGGGAATCGGGCGCAAGCCCCCGCAACGGGGGACGCTGCGCGCCCTCGGTCTGGGGCGGATCGGCAAGTCCAGAGTCCTGGACGATCGGCCCGACGTCCGGGGCATGCTGAACAAGGTCTCGCATCTGGTTGAAGTCGAGGAGGTGGCCGAGTCGTGAAGGTCCACGATCTCAAGCCCGCTCCCGGGAGCCGCACGCCGCGCCGCCGCGTCGGCCGGGGCATCGGGGGCAAGGGAGGCAAGACCGCAGGTCGCGGCACCAAGGGCCAGAGGGCCCGCGGCAAGGTGCCGGTCGGCTTCGAGGGCGGTCAGATGCCGCTGCAGCGCAGGCTGCCCAAGCTGCGCGGCTTCAACAACCCGTTCCGGGTGGAATACCAGCCGGTCAACCTCGACGTCATCGAGGCGTCCGGTCTTGACGAGGTGACCCCCGAGACGCTCTACGCTCGCGGGCTCGTGAGCAAGGGAGCCCTGATCAAGATCCTGGCGCGCGGCGAGCTGACCCGGCCGGTCACCGTGCGCGCCCATGCGTTCTCCGAGGGAGCCCGTGCCGCGTTGGAGGCCGTCGGGGCCACCACCGAGGTCCTGCCCAAGCCATGGGGCGACCGCCGCCCGCCGGCGCGCGGCAACGCCCTCACGAACCGCTAGGCGCACCGAGCACCGCAGAGCTGCCGTCGGAGGGAGGGACGCCCAGTGGCCCGAATCCTGCAGAACATCGCCAACATCTTCCGGATCGAGGATCTGCGCAGCAAGATCCTCTTCACGCTGGGCATGCTGGTCGTCTACCGGCTGGGGGCATTCATCCCGGCACCGGGCATCAACCTGGAGGCCATCCGGCCGCTCCAGGAGGCGGCCGAGGACGGGGGAATCCTCAACTTCCTGCAGCTCTTCTCCGGCGGGGCGTTGACGCAGTTCGCGATCTTCTCCCTGGGGATATTCCCGTACATCACGGCGTCGATCATCATGCAGGTCATGGGGGTCGTGGTGCCCCGCATCGAGCAGTGGCAGCAGCAGGGGGCGATCGGCCAGCGCAAGATCAACCAGTGGACCCGCTACCTGACGATCGCCATCGCGCTGATCCAGTCCACGGGATTCGCCTTCCTGTTCCACAACAGCGGCGGCGGCCTGGCCGGCGGCACGGGGATCCCCGACCTCCTGCCGGAGTTCACGGCGCCGCGGGTGGGCCTGGTCGTGCTGACGCTCACAGCGGGAACGGCCCTGCTGATGTGGATGGGCGAGTTGATCACCCAGAAGGGCATCGGCAACGGCATGTCGATCATCATCTTCGCCGCGGTGGTCAGCTCGCTGCCCAACCAGTTCTCCCTCGTGAAGGGCAACTCGGGCTGGGTCGGCGTCATCGAGGTCCTGGCGATGTATCTCGTGATGCTGGTGCTGATCGTGTTCGTGGAGCAGGGCCAGCGGCGCATCCCGGTGCAGTTCGCCAAGCGGGTCGTCGGGCGGCGCATGACCACCGGCGGCAGCACCTACATCCCCCTCAAGGTGAACCAGTCCGGCGTGATCCCCATCATCTTCGCCAGTTCCGTGCTCTACCTGCCGCAACTGGTCGTGGTCGTCCTCCCCTCGGGCGGCTGGGGCGAAGCCACCCGCACCTGGGTCAACGACCACCTGCTCCGCTACGACGACCCGTTCTACCTGGTCTTCTTCGGGCTGCTGATCATCGGGTTCGCCTACTTCTACACGGCTATCAGCTTCGATCCCGTGAAGCAGGCCGACAACATTCGCAAGCAGGGCGGTTTCGTGCCGGGCATCCGGCCCGGGCGGCCGACGGAGCGCTACCTGGCGCACATCCTGTCGCGTATCACGCTTCCCGGGTCGCTCTTCCTGGCGCTCATCGCGCTGACGCCCGCGGTGGTCATCGGCAACATCGTGCCCACGAGCACGCAGGGCATCTTCAGCTTCACCGGGATCTCCATCCTCATAGCCGTGGGTGTCGCCCTCGAGACGATGAAGCAGATCGACAGCCAACTCATGCTGCGGAACTACGAGGGCTTCTTGAAGTGAGCCCCAGCAGTCCCGGCGCAGCGCTCGGGGCGACGGGGCGGTTCGCCGGCCGACCCGTGCCGCGCAAGATCCACGGAGGCCTGCCGGGGTGAGCGGCGTCGTCGTCGTCCTCGGACGCCAGGGAGCGGGCAAGGGGACGCAGTGCGCCCTGCTGGTCGAGCGTTACCGCGGCGTTGTCCACGTCTCCACGGGGGAGATGCTGCGCGAAGCGGCCGCCGCCGACACCGTCCTGGGTCGTCGGGCCGCGGCGATCATGGCGGCCGGCGAGCTGGTTCCCGATGACGTGATGTGCGAAGTCGTGGCAGAGCGGCTTGCGCCGCTGCTGGGCGAGGGCGCGGTCGTCCTGCTCGACGGCTTCCCCCGGACCCCACCGCAGGCCGACGCCCTCGTCGAGATGACCGGGGGCGGCGGTGTGGCGGGAGCCGTGCTGCTCGAGGTGGACGTGGGGGAGGTCTCGGACCGGATGATGACCCGTGGCCGCACCGACGACACCGCCGCCGGGATCGCCCGGCGGCTCGAGATCTACGAGACGCAGACCGCGCCGCTGGTCGAGTGGTTCGACCGGCGTGGGATGCTGCAGCGCGTCGACGGCACCGGGAGCCCCGAGGACGTCTTCGACCGGCTCGTATCTGTGGTGTGCGGGTTGGTGCCACTGGCGTTGGCTCGGTAGCCTGGTTGGTTGCGTTCAAGGCGGGAGTGGGACTCTGGCAAAATCCAAGCAAGACGCGATCCTCATGGAGGGGAAGGTTCTCGAATCCCTCCCCAACGCCATGTTCAAGGTCGAGTTCGACAACGGCCACCAGGTGCTGGCGCACATCTCGGGGAAGATGAGGATGCACTACATCCGTATCCTTCCCGGCGATCGCGTGCAGGTGGAGTTCACGCCCTACGACCTGCAACGCGGACGCATTACCTACCGGTACAAGTAGCGGTTTCCCGGAACCCACCGGGAGCCCGCGGTATCGAAGACCCCGACGACGACACGAAGGCGGATGCGCAAATGAAAGTACGCCCCAGCGTCAAGGCCATGTGCGACAAGTGCCAGATCATCCGTCGCCACGGTCGCGTGCGGGTGATCTGCGATAACCCGCGCCACCGCCAGAGGCAGGGCTGACATGGCGAGAATCGCCGGCGTCGACATACCGCGCAACAAGCGCGCGGTGGTGTCGCTCACGTACATCTTCGGGATCGGCCCCTCGGTCGCGGCGCAGACCTGCGAGGCGGTCGGTATCGGCCCCGACGTGCGGGTCAAGGATCTGACCGAGCAGGAGGTGGCCCGCCTTCGAGCTCACATCGAGCGCAACCTCAAGGTGGAGGGCGATCTCCGCCGGAAGATCAGCCAGGACATCAGCCGCAAGCTGGAGATCGGCTGCTATCAGGGCATCCGGCACCGCCGGGGTCTGCCGGTCCGGGGCCAGCGGACTCACACCAACGCGCGGACGCGCAAGGGTCCGCGCAAGACCGTGGCGGGCAAGAAGACCGTCATGAAGAGGAAGTAAGGCAGAGGTGGCAGCGGCGCCCAGGTGGGCGTCCAACCACTACGACCGGTCGCCGCCCCCGGATGGGCGCGGCATCGCACCGTTCAGGACACGGACCGAGGGGTCATGGCAGAAAGACAGGCACGGCGCCCACGCAGGCGCGAGCGACGGAACATCGGGCACGGGGTCGTGCACATCAAGAGTTCCTTCAACAACACGATCATCACGGTCACGGACCTGCGCGGCAACGTGATCGCCTGGACCTCGGCCGGCAACGTCGGCTTCAAGGGCTCGCGCAAGTCCACTCCCTACGCCGCGCAGATGGCCGCCGAGGAGGTGGCGCGGCGCGCCATGGAGTTCGGTGTCCGCAAGGTGGACGTGCAGGTGCGCGGACCGGGCTCGGGCCGTGAGACGGCGATCCGTTCGCTCCAGAACCTCGGACTCGAGGTCACCGGCATCAAGGACGTCACCCCGGTGCCCCACAACGGTTGCCGCCCTCCGAAGAGGCGGCGGGTCTGATGTCGCGGTACACGGGCCCCAAGGCGCGGGTGTCGCGCCGGCTGGGGACGAACATCTTCGGCACCAAGGGTGAGACGGTCGCACTCGACAAGCGCCCCTATCCGCCGGGTGAGCACGGCCGCTCGCGGCGCCGGACGACCGCCTCGGAGTACCTCCTCCAACTCCAGGAGAAGCAGAAGGCCCGCTTCACCTACGGTCTGACGGAACGGCAGTTCCGCAACCTGTACGCCGAGGCCAGCCGTCGCTCCGGCGTCACCGGTGAGAACATGCTCAGCTATCTGGAGTCGCGCCTCGACAACGTGGTGTACCGGACCGGCTGGGCGGCGACCCGGCCCCAGGCGCGCCAGTTCGTGGGGCACGGCCACGTATCCGTGAACGGCCGCCGCGTCACCATCCCGAGCTACCGGGTCTCCGCCGGCGACATCGTCGAGGTACGCGAGAAGTCACGCGCCATGGCGGCGTTCCAGTGGAACGTCGACGTCCTCGACCGGGTACCCCCGGTCTGGCTGGACGTCGTCGAGGAGGGCTGGGCGGCGAACGTGGTGTCGCTCCCGATTCGGGATCAGATCGACGTCCCGATCCGTGAGCAGTTGATAGTCGAGCTCTACAGCAAGTAGCTCGAGCGAGGTAGCACATGCTTGAGATCAAACATCCGACGATTGCGGCCGCCGCCGCCGAGGGCGACCGGCAGAAATTCGTCATCGGTCCCCTGGAGCTCGGTTTCGGGCACACCATCGGGAACGCACTGCGGCGGATCCTGCTGTCCTCCATTCCCGGCGCGGCGGTGACGCATGTGCGTTTCGACGAGGCGTTGCACGAGTTCGACACCCTGAGCGGCGTCGCGGAGGACATCTCCGACATCGTGCTGAACCTGAAGGACCTCGTCCTGCGCAGTCACAGCCCCGAGCCGGTGCAACTGCGAGTCGACGTTCTCGGTCCGGCCGACGTGACCGGGGCGCACTTCACTGTCAATCCCGACGTTGAGGTGCTGAACCCCGACCTCCAGATCGCCACGCTCAACGCCAAGGCGCGTTTCGCCGCCGATGTCACCGTCGAGCAGGGGATCGGGTACGTCGGCGCCGACAGCCGGCCCGGTAGCGGGACAATCGGCGACATCCCCGTGGACGCCCTCTTCTCGCCCGTGCGCCGTGTCTCCTATGAGGTCGAGGCCACGCCGGGGGAGCGGGACGTCGCCGCCGACGAGTTGATCGTGGACGTGCTCACCGATGGGACCATGACCCCATCGGAGGCGATGGCTACCGCAGGGGGCATCCTGCGCCGGATGGCGCAACTCGTGGAGGATCTGGCGGAGGTCTCGCTGCCCGACGGGATGGATCCCTCGGCCACGCCCGACATGCCGTCGGATCTGATGCGCCCCATCGACGAGTTGGGCCTCTCGGAACGACCCCGCAACTGCCTCAAGCGTGCGCAGGTCACCACGGTGGGCGCTCTCCTGGAGCGGACGCCGCTCGAACTCCTGGCGATTCCCAACTTCGGCGAGAAGTCCCTCGACGAGGTGACGGCCCGCCTCGACGAGTTGGGTCTGGCACTCGCGTCGGGCGACTGAGGGCCCCCGACGATGCCCGGTAGACCCCGCAAGAGCCGCCGACTCGGCGGCAGCGCCTCCCACCAGAAGCTCATGCTGGCGAACCTGGTGGCCTCCCTCGTGGCGGCCGAGTCGATCGTGACGACCGAGGCCAAGGCCAAGGCGATGCAGCCGGTGGCGGAGAAGCTGATCACCAAGGCGCGCAAGGGTGGTTTGCACAATCACCGCCAGATCGTGGCGTTCCTCAACGACCGCGAGATCGCCGACAAGCTGATCTCCGACATCGGCCCGCGCTATGCGAACCGCGCCGGCGGTTGCACCCGCATCCTGCGGGTGGGGCCACGCCACGGGGACAACGCCCCGATGGCCCGGATCGAGCTGGTCTAGCCGCCGGAGTGGCGTGGCCCGACTGCGCCTGCTGATCCAATACGACGGCGGGGACTTCCGCGGCTTCGCGCCCAACCCCGGCGTGCGCACCGTGGGCGGGGTGCTGGCCGATGCCCTCGAGCGCAGGCTCGGGTATCCGGTCCAGCTGACGTGCGCCGGGCGCACCGACGCGGGGGTGCATGCGCTCGGGCAGGTGGTGAGCCTGGAGGTGACCGGCGGCGACGCGTCCCCGGAGCGCCTGGGCGCTCTCCGCAACGGGCTCAACCGGATGTGCGGGCCCGATGTCGCCGTTCTGGCGGTCGAGCGCGCGCCGGACGACTTCGATGCCCGGTTCTCGGCGGTCGCCCGGGAGTACCGCTATTCGATCTGGAATTCGCCGGAGCCCGACGTGTTCCGGCGCCGGACGTGCTGGCACGTCCCCGAACCGCTGGACGTCGGGGCGATGAGCGACGCTGCCGGGCTGCTGGTCGGCGAGCACGACTTCGCCTCGTTCTGCTCGCGGACCGTCCGGGTCATCGATGGAGCCGAGCGAGTGGCGCCGACGACGCGGCGGGTGCTGAGCGTCCGCTGGGACGCTCCGGAGCCACCGCTGCTGCGGTTCGACATCGAGGCGAACTCGTTCTGCCGGCAGATGGTGCGCTCGATCGTCGGAACCCTCGTGGAGGTGGGTCTCCGCCGCCGGCCGGCGGGTGACATGGATCGGATCCTGGCAGGTCGCGATCGAGGCGTTGCGGGGTCGGTGGCGCCGCCTCACGGCCTGTGCCTGCAGTCGGTGTCGTACCGGTGATTCCGTCGGCCCCGCCTGCCCGTGAGCGGCCGATTTCGGCGCCGAGCCCGTATCCTTGCGGTGTGCGTACGTACAGCCCCAAGGCTTCAGAGGTGGAGCGCGCCTGGTGGATCGTCGACGCCGAGGGCCAGGTTCTCGGCCGTATGGCGACCGAGGTGGCCCGCGTCCTGCGAGGCAAGCACAAGCCGACCTATACGCCGCATCTCGATTGCGGTGACCACGTCATCATCGTGAACGCGGACAAGGTCGTCACCACCGCCGACAAGTCGGACCGCAAGATCCTCTACCGCCACTCCGGATACCCCGGAGGGCTCCGCTCGGAGACCCTGGGCACCGCGCTGTCGCGGCAGCCCGCCGAGGTCGTCCGGCGCAGCATCCGCGGGATGCTCCCGCACACCCGCCTGGGCCGGCAGATGCTCCGCAAGCTCAAGGTCTATGCGGGACCGGTCCACCCTCACGAGGCCCAGAGGCCCCAGCCGTTGCCGGTTGGCAGGAGTAGCTCATGACACCTCTGCTCGTTCAGTCCACCGGTCGACGCAAGCGGGCGGTGGCACGTGTCCGCCTCCGTGCGGGTGGGGGCCGTGTCGTCATCAACGGCCGGGAGATCGAGGACTACTTCCCGTCGCCGACCCATCGATCCCTGGCGACCGAACCTCTCCAGGTGACCGACACCGCGTCCCTGTACGACGTGGACGCCACCATCGCCGGCGGCGGCCTCACCGGGCAGGCGGGGGCGCTCCGCCTCGGTATCGCCCGCTCGCTCGAGACGCTCGACGGGGACAGCCGGGAGAAGCTCAAGCGGGCCGGCCTGCTCACGCGGGACCCGCGCAAGAAGGAGTCCAAGAAGTACGGCCTCAAGAAGGCCCGGAAGGCTCCGCAGTACTCCAAGAGGTAGCGGCACCGGCGCTCGCGCGCCGCGCGCCGTGGTAGCGGTTCGGACGTGTTCGGCACCGACGGCATCCGGGGGCGGGCCTACGAGGACGTGACGCCGGAGATCGCCGCCCGCGTCGGCGCGGCGGTGGTTGCCACCTTCCAGTGCGACAGGGTGGTCCTGGGGCACGATCCGAGACCGTCCGCGGGCGATCTCGTCGACGGCCTGCTGCGGGGTCTGGGTGGCGCCACCGTGGAGTCGCTGGGGATGGCGCCGACTCCCGCCGTGGCCTTCTGCAGCGCCGCCGACGGCGTGCCGGGCATCGTGGTGTCGGCCTCGCACAATCCGTACCGCGACAACGGCCTGAAGATCTTCGGACCCGGCGGGCGGAAGCTCAGCGACGGCGAGCAGGAGGCCGTGGCGAACGCCCTAGGCACGTCCGCAGCGATCGAGGGGCCACCGGCGGTCGCCGTCGACGCCGCGGCGCGGCTCGAGACGTACCTCGAGGCGGTGGCGGCCACGGTGCGGCCGGATGCGCTCGAGGGGGTGCGTCTCGTGGTCGACGGCGCCAACGGGGCGACCTCGACACTGGCTCCCGAACTGTTGCGGCGCCTCGGTGCGTCGGTCCGGACCGTGGCGTGCGCGCCGGACGGGACGAACATCAACGACGGATGCGGCGCCACGTCGCCGGACCTGATCGCCGCCGAGACGGGCCCCGGCGAGATCGGTCTGGCGTTCGACGGCGACGGTGATCGAGTCGTGGCGTACGATCGACGGTTGATCGACGGTGACCACATCATCGCCCTCTGCGGGATCGACCGGCACGAGCGCGGTCGCCTGGCTGGCTCGACGGTCGTCGTGACGGTCATGAGCAACCTCGGCCTCCACCGATCGATGGCCGGCGCCGGTATCGACGTGGTCACGACGCCGGTGGGTGACCGCCACGTTCTCAACGCGCTCGAGACCGGCGGGTGGGAGGTGGGCGGCGAGCAGTCCGGCCACGTCGTCTTCCGTGATCTCGCCACGACCGGTGACGGCCTGCTCACGGCTGTGCAACTCCTCGACGTGCAAGTCCGCCGGGGACAACCGCTCGGCGATCTGGCGGCGGCGACGATGACCCGGTACCCCCAGGTGCTGCGGAATGTCGCCGTCCGCGGGGGCGCCGGCGACGTGCTGGCGGCCTCCGAGCCCGCCGTCAGGAAGGCTCGCGAGGCTCTCGGGGACCGCGGCCGGGTGTTGGTCCGGCTCTCGGGAACCGAGCCGCTGATCCGCGTCATGGTGGAGGCCGCCACCGACGCGGAGGCCACCCGGGTGGCGGATTCCCTGGCAGCCGAAGTGGCGCGGAGTGCCGGCTGATGTGCGGCATCGTGGCGGTTCTCAGCCGCCCACCGAGCCGCCGCCCCCCGACCGGGACCGAGATCCGGGCGCTGCTCGGTGCGGGCGACGCCGAGTTGGACGCTGCAATGCCGCAGCTCGCGGAGCGTCTCGCGGGGCCGGCGGGGCTGGCCGCGCTCGTGAAAGATCCCGTGCTGCGCGCCGATGTGGCCGGCGCAGTCCTGGGCATCGGCGCCCGGCCCGCCGTGAGCGAGGCGCTTGCGGACGCACTCTGGTGCATCAGCGAGGACCGGCTGGCCACCGCGACGGCGGTCGCCGGCTTCCTCGGCGCCGGCGCGGCGTCGGCGCCGGAGGGAACTGTGGCCTGCTGGTGGTCGATCCAGGTGGCGCTGTCGGCCCTGGATCGGCTCGAGGTCCGCGGCCGCGACTCGGCGGGAATCGCCGTGATCGTTGAATCCGATCAGCCGGCGGGGGACTCCCCGAGCGCCGCCGACGGCCTGGGTCGCTCGGGCGCCAGCTGGCGCGACGGCAACGTGACGGTGCACGTCTACAAGACGGCCGTCGAGGTGGGCGAGCTCGGCGACAACACGCGGGCGTTGGCAGCGGCTCTCGCCGGCGATGAGTCGCTCCGGGAGGCGCTGGCGCGGCCCGGCTCCCGTTGCCACGTCCTGGCGCACACTCGCTGGGCCAGTGTCGGCCTCATCACCGAGCCCAATGCCCATCCGGTGGCCTCGCTCGCAGCCGATGGGACGCCCTGGATGATCGCCGCGGTCAACGGCGACATCGACAACTACGCGGCCGTGGCCGCCCGCCATGATCTCGCCTACCCGGCGGCGGTGACGACCGATGCACGGGTGGTGCCCGGGACGACCCGCCGGCTGCTCTCGTCCCACCGATCGGCCGTCGAGGCCTTCGCAGCCGCAGTGGCGGAATTCGAGGGTTCACACGCCATCGTGTCGTACAGCACCGGCGATCCCGGTGGTCTCCTCCTCGCCCGCCGGGGCAGCGGTCAGGCCCTCTACGTCGGCCTGGCGCCCGACGCGTTCGTCGTCGCCTCCGAGCCGTACGGGCTGGTCGAGCAGACCGGCACCTACCTGCGATTCGACGGCTCGAACGGTGTTGGCGGGGCCGGAGAGGCCGGCGGCGAGGTCGTGCGGTTGGACGCTGCGGCCGCCGGCGAGACCGGCGGCGTGAGCCGCTGGTCCCACGACGGCTCCCCCGTGGCGCTGCCGCCGACGACGACGGCAGGAATCACCACGCGCGATATCGACCGGCGCGGCTACCCGCACTTCCTCCTCAAGGAGATCAGCGAGTCGCCCGGATCGTTCGCCAAGACGCTCTCGGGCCGGTTGGTCGCAGACATCGGCGGCCCGCAGGTGGTGCTGGACGGGGTCCTGCCGGCAGCCCGGGGATTGCCGCGCCGGATCGTCGTCATCGGCCAGGGCACCGCAGCGGTCGCCGCCCGCGCCATCGCCGACATCATCGCCGCGGAGGTCTCGCCGGCGGGTGTCGAGGTCGCCGCCAGCCTCGCCAGCGAACTGTCCGGGTTCGGCCTGGCCGGCGACATGTCCGATCACCTGGTGGTGGCCGTCAGCCAATCGGGCACGACGACGGACACCAACCGCACCGTCGACCTGGTTCAGGCTCGGGGTGCGTGGGTGGTGGCGGTCGTGAACCGCCGGGAGAGCGACCTGGCCGCGCGGGCCGACGGCGTGCTCTACACCTCCGATGGCCGGGACGTGGAGATGAGCGTCGCCTCGACGAAGGCCTTCTACGCACAGGTGGCCGCGGGCTTCCTGGTGGCCTGCGCCATCGCCGACCACCTCGGCGTGCCTGTGACGGATCCCCAGCGCCGCAGGCGCCTGCTCGAGGCGCTCGAGAGGCTTCCCGACGCCATGGCCGACGTCCTCGCGGAGCGTTCCCGGATCGCCGACATCGCTCAGCGGCTCGCCCCGGGGCGCCGGCACTGGGCAACCGTCGGCAATGGACGCAACAGGCTCGCCGCCGAGGAGTTGCGGATCAAGCTGTCGGAGCTCTGCTACCGGTCCGTGGCGTGCGACATCACCGAGGACAAGAAGCACATCGACCTCTCGGCCGAGCCGCTCGTGCTGGTCTGCGCGGCGGGACTCGACCGTTCGACGGCTCGCGACGTCGCCAAGGAGGTGGCCATCTACGAAGCGCACCGCGGCGCACCGGTGGTGATCACCGACGATGTCGAGCTTGCCGGCGCGGCGTCGGAGTCGGTGCTGTTGCCCCATGTGGATGCGGACCTGGCGTTCGTGCTGGTCACCGTTGCCGGGCACCTCTTCGGCTACGAGGCGGCATTGGCCATCGATGCGGGTGCAGAGCCGCTGCGCCGTACCCGCGGGGCCGTCGAGGCGGCGCTGGATGCCCTGCCCGACGGCTCCGACCCCGACGCGGAGGAGTTGCTCGCCGACTTGTCCACCGAAATCGCCGCCGGTGCCGAAGAGTTCGGACGTCAACTGCGCGAGGGTCGCTACGACGGTCATCTGCCCGCCGGGACGGCGGCCCGGCTGGATTCGCTGTACCGCTACGCCCTCGGCGTGCTGCCGCTGGCCGCCTTCGAGATCGACTTCGGCGAGATGGGCACACCGGCCGGTGTGCTGGAGAGGTTCCTGGCGGCCCTCACCGAGGCCACGGAGGAACTGACCCGCCCGGTGGACGCCATCAGGCACCAGGCGAAGACGGTCACCGTGGGGATCTCCCGCAGCGAGGACGCACTACGCGAGGCGCCGCTGGTGCGGGCCGTCCGCTCGGCGGGCGCCGTCGCCGAGCGCCTCAGTTACGACACCCTGTCGACCCTGGCGGGGCTGGACGCGGCGGTGGCGAACGTCACGGGTCATATCCGCTACGTCATCGACGGTGAGCGGATCGAGATCGCCGATCGCGCCGGCGTTGCCGCCGGGATCGAGTCTCGGGTGGTGAACGATCCGACGCTGCGCGGCACGAAGCGCCAGGTCAGCCGCGAGCGCCGCGTGCTGATGACGAGGGGACTGCGGGACGGGCGGCTCCTGGTTCTGGTCCCGGAGATCAAGGGTGGTGACACGGTCGGTCTCGTGCTGCTCCACGTGGAGTTGCACGAGCGTCTGCCCGCGGCGGATGCCGCCGACGTGCTGCGGCGCTACCGCGACCGGTTCAGCCGCCTCCGCTACGCGGTCACCGAGACCGAGACGTCATTCGACACCGACGTGCTGGCGGAGGTGCCCGTCGAGGAACTCCTGGCCGGCGAGATCGCGACCGTGGCCGAGCGGTGGCGCCGGGCGTCTCGATGATCGACGGCCGAGGTCGCGGCGCAGCCTGGCACCGGGCACCCGGGGCCACCGGGCAACACGGGGCACCACGATGATCGGCATCGACATCGTCGAGGTGCCGCGATTCCGGGAACTCCTGGAGCGCCGGCCCCGGATCGCCGAGCGTCTCTTCACGGCCGGCGAGCGGGCGTACGCCGGCGGCCGCGCTGATCCGACCGAGCGCCTGGCGGCGCGCTTCGCCGCCAAGGAGGCCGCCATGAAGGCACTCGGCGCCGGTTTCGGGGATGTGGCCTTCCGGGACATCGAGGTCGTGCGGGCCGGCAGTGGTCAGGTCGGCCTGCGCCTGTCCGGGCGCGCCGCCACACGGGCTCGCGACGCCGGTGTGGCGGGCTGGCACCTGAGTCTCTCGCACACCGCTGACCTGGCGGTCGCCGTGGCGGTGGCCGTCGTCGGTGGTGGAGGCATGCCACCGGCTGCATCCGGCGAGCAGCCGTCATGATCCCCTGCCGCCATCCCGGCGAAGAGCCTGCCCCGGACTCGATCCGGGGCCGGGATCCACTGGCCGGCGGGCGGGCATTCCGCTCCGGCGCGCCCGAGGGCGTCGCGTCGTGATCCCCGTCGTGACGCCGACGGAGATGGCGGCCATCGACGCCGCCGCCCCGGAGAGCACCGATGTGCTGGTGGAGCGGGCCGGGGCCGCGGTCGCCGTGGCGGCAACCGAGATGCTCACCGGCCGCAGTGAGGGTGCCGCTGCGGTGCTCGAACCGCCTCGACGCTCGAGTGCCCTGCGGCAGGCGCTGCGAGGTCGCACGGTGGTCGTCATCGCCGGGGGAGGCAACAACGGCGCCGACGGCCGTGCGGCGACCCGCTACCTGCGACGCGCCGGCGCCCGCTGCCGGATCATCGACCTCGACAGCACCGAGGTTCCAGCGTGTGACCTGCTGATCGACGCCGCATTCGGCACCGGGTTGAACCGGCCGTGGAACCCGCCGCCCGGTGCCCTCGACCGGCCGGGCGACGTCCTGGCCGTGGACATTCCGTCGGGCGTGAACGGGCTCACCGGAGAGGTGGGCGGCGGCGCGGTCGCGGCGACTCGCACCGTCACGTTCGCGGCCCTGAAGCCCGGCCAACTGCTGTATCCGGGGCGCTGGCTGGTGGGTACCGTGAGCATCGCCGACATCGGGCTGGACGTCTCCTCGGCGGCGGCCCATCTGCTGACGGCCGACGACATCGCCGAGCACTGGCCGCGCCGGCCCGACGATGCCCACAAGTGGCGCTCGGCCTGCTGGGTGATCGCGGGATCGCCGGGAATGCGCGGGGCGGCGTCACTGGCATCCCTGGCCGCCCTGCGGGCCGGGGCGGGATACGTGCGGCTGTCGGTCCCGGGTGGCGAGGCGGACGCCTCGGTGCCGACCGAAGCGGTCTTCCATCCGCTGCCGGCGGTGGGCTGGCACACCCAACTCGACACGGTGCGATTCCGGTCGCTGGTCGTGGGCCCCGGCCTGGGCCGGAGTGCGGGGACGGCGGCCGCGGTGCGCGCCCTGGTGGCCGAGGCGACCGTGCCGATGGTGCTCGACGGCGACGCCCTTGCCGCGCTGGGCACCGATGCCGCCGGCATTCTCGCCGGGGCGGGGGCGCCGATCGTTCTGACTCCCCACGACGGCGAATACGAACTGCTGGCGGGCCGCCCGCCGGGAACGGACCGGTTGGCGGCGGCGCGCGCTCTCGCCGGCACCGGTGCCGTCGTGTTGCTCAAGGGCCCCACGACGGTCGTGGCCGCGCCCGGCGGAGCGGTGCACTTCGTCACGTCGGGAGATGCACGACTCGCCACGGCAGGCACCGGCGACGTCCTCGCGGGCATGATCGGGGCGCTGCTGGCACAGGGAACGACGCCACTGCTCGCCGCTTCGCTGGCCGCGCATGTCCACGGAATGGCCGCCTCGCTCCTGCCATCGGTCGGTCTGATCGCGGGCGACCTCCTGGGGGCGATACCCGCGGCGCTGGCATCCGCTCTCGAACCGGCCCCGGGTCCCGGAGAGGGGTCCGGCTGATGCGTCCCACCACCGCGGTCGTGGATCTGGCGGCCCTGCAGAACAACGCTGCGGAGTTGGTACGCAGGGCCGCGCCCGCAGTGCTGTGCGCGGTCATCAAGGCCGACGGCTACGGGCACGGGGCCGTGGCCGCAGCCAGGGCTGCCCTTGCCGGCGGCGCGCAGTGGCTGGCCGTCGCGCTGGTCGAGGAGGGGATCGAGTTGCGCGAGGCCGGGGTGACGGCGCCGGTGCTGATCCTCTCCGAGCCGCGCCCGAACGAGATGGTGGAGGTCGTGGCATACGACCTTCGTCCCAGCGTCTACACGGCGGCGGGCCTGGCCGGGGCGGCCGCCGCGGCCGCGGCCGGCAACGTCGGGCTGCCGGTGCATCTCAAGGTCGACACCGGCATGAACCGCGTCGGTGCTCAACTCCCCGATGCGGTACTGCTGGCCCGGGCCATCGCGGACAAGGCGAGCCTGCGGTTGGAAGGAGTCTGGACTCACTGTGCCGTCGCCGACGAGCCCGACAATCCCTTCACGGACGTCCAGCTACAGCGCTACGAGCAGGTTCTGGCCTCCCTCGAGTCCGGCGACGGGGACGGGCCTGCCGCGACTCGAGGTGACGCGGCGGCACAGCCACCGAAGCGGCACGCCGCCAACTCGGCCCTGCTGCTGGCAGCCGCCCGGCCCGGCGCGTCGCCGATCCGCCGGCGTGGCCGGTATGACATGGTCCGTGCCGGGATCGCGCTCTACGGGCTGCCGCCGAGGGCCGATCTGGCAGCCGATGTCGCCGGGCTGCAGCCCGCCATGCGGTTGCACACGCAGGTGGCCCACGTCAAGCAGGTCAGCGCCGGCGAGGGCGTCTCCTACGGGTTGGAGCACCGGTTCGACGACGACCGGTACGTGGCGACGGTACCCATCGGCTATGCCGACGGCGTGCGGCGCGACTACGGCCTGCGAGGGGGGGAGGTGCTCATCGGAGGTCGCCGGCGACCCGTGGTGGGGACCGTGACGATGGACCAACTCATGGTGGACTGCGGCAGCGACGGAGGCGTGGCCGTGGGCGACGAGGTCGTGCTGATCGGCGCCCAGGGCGATGAGAGCATCAGCGCAGCCGAGGTGGCGGAGCGCCTGGCGACGATCCCCTACGAGGTCGTCTGCGATGTCGGCCGGCGTGTGCGCCGGCTGTATCGCTGAGGTGTCGACCCGGTGACTGCAGGAACCACAGCACCGCTTCCCGGTGTGCGGATCGGCCACTGGACCCACCCGAGCGGCCGCACCGGCTGCACGGTCGTGATGCTGCCACCCGGCGCGGTTGCCGCCGCGGAGGTGCGCGGGGGCGCGCCGGCGAGTCGCGAGCTGGATCTGCTGGCGCCCGAGCGCACGGTTCCCGGTGCCGACGCGATCGTGCTCTCGGGCGGCTCGGCCTTCGGGTTGGCGGCCGCCGACGGTGTCGTGCGCTACTGCGCGGAGATCGGGCAAGGCTTCCGGACCCCGGCCGGACCGGTGCCCATCGTGGCTGCGATGTCGCTGTACGACCTGCGTGCGGGTGAGGACCCGACCTGGCCCGGGGCCGACGAGGGCTTCGAGGCGGCACGTTCCGCCGCCGAGGTCGGCGGTACCGGCGGCTGGCCTCGCGGCCGTCTCGGCGCGGGCGCCGGTGCCACCGTGGGTTCGTGGCGTTCGGGCGGGATGCCGGGCGGGCTGGGCTCGTCGCAACTGGAATTCGCAACCGGTGGCGGAGCGACGGTGATCGTGGTCGCGCTCCTGGCGGTCAACGCCGCGGGCGATCTCGACGACGGCAGCGTCGAGCGGTCGCTGCGGGCCGGCGAGTTCCGACCCCCGCCCCCTGTACCGCTCGGAACCTGCACCACGATCGGCGCGATCCTCACGAACGCGCGCCTCACCAAGACCGAGTGTCTGCTGCTGGCTCAGAGCGGGCACGACGGCTTGGCGCGTGCTCTCATGCCGGCGCATACGCGCTTCGACGGCGACGCTCTCGTTGCGACCTCCGTCGGCGACGTGACAGCCCCCGTCGACGCTGTGCGTGTCGCCGCGACGGTCGCCGTCAGCGACGCGGTCCGCGCTGCCGTGCCCGGTTCCCTCGATCGCTCCGCCTCGACCGCCGGCCACGAGAGCGCCGACTGATGCTGCCGGCCCCGTGGCTCGTCATTCCGGCAGAGGCCGGAATCCATCATCGGCCGGCCCTGCCACCTCGACCAGTGGTCGGCTGAGCGCGGTGACTCGGTTGGAATCCGTGCCGTCAACGGTTGCCGCACCTGCCGGCCGGGGCGGCCCCCAGCACATCCCGCGCCCGGCGGGTGTGCGCGCCGGTGCGCCGGCTCCGTGGATGGCTCTCGCTCCCACCGATCGCCGGATCGACCTGGGCGAACTTCGCCACCGGCTGGGTGGGCGCAGCATCCCGCCCCAACCCCGCAGCGCGCCGCGCCGGTCGGCGGTGCTCATCCCCCTCTACGTCCATGGGTCCCGGACGAGTGTGATACTCACCCGCCGCGCCGCGCACCTCCGCACGCACAGCCGCGAGGTGGCGTTCCCCGGCGGTGGGCACGAACCGGGCGACACCGATCTGTGGGAGACCGCGTGCCGCGAGGCTCACGAGGAGATCGGGCTGGACCCCGCGGCCGTGGTCCGAATCGGCGAACTCGACCCGTTCTTCACCGTCGGCAGTGACTCCCTCGTCTTCCCGTATGTCGCCGAGCTGCCCGGGGGCCGCCCGCCGGGCCTCCGTCCGGATCCCGGCGAGGTCGAGAAGATCCTCGACGTCCCGCTGAGCGACCTGCTGGATCCCGAGGCCTACCGCCAGGAACTCTGGCCGCGGGGCGGCACGCTGCGCCCGATCAGTTTCTTCGAGATTCCCGGGGACACGATCTGGGGTGCGACCGCGGCGATCCTCCGGCAACTGCTGCTCCTCGCCACCGGGGACGGTAGACATGGCCCATGAGCACTGAGAGTCACGAGCCGGACCGGGCGCCGGCGGTGGATCACCCTCCCGCAGCACCACACATGACGCCCGAGGAACTGCGTCTGTGGGGCGAGAGGTTCCTGGACTGGGTTGCGGGCTACCACGAGCAGATCGAGAGCTTCCCCGTGCTGTCGAGGGTGCGTCCCGGGGAGGTGGCGGCGGGGATCCCGCCGGCGGCGCCACTGGAGCCCGAGGGGTTCGACGCCGTGCTCGACGACCTCGATCGCGTCATCGTGCCGGGGCTCACCCACTGGCAGGCGCCGGGGTTCTTCGCGTTCTTCCCCTCGCCGGCCACGGGTCCCGCCATCCTGGGCGACCTGCTGTCGTCGGGCCTCGGCGTTCAGGGGATGCTCTGGGCCTCCAGCCCGGCGTGCACCGAACTCGAGACCCGGGTGATGGACTGGCTGGTGGATCTCTGCGGGCTGCCGCGGCGCTTCCGCAGCGACTCCTCCGGCGGCGGCGTGATCCAGGACTCGGCCTCCAGTTCGGCTCTCTGCGCGCTGGTTGCCGCCAGGGAGCGGGCGCTGGTGCGCGCCGCCGATGCGACGCTCGCCGACCTCGTCGTCTACACCTCCGAGCACGCCCACTCGTCGATCTACAAGAGTGCCCGCATCGCCGGATTCGGCGCCGACCGGATCCGCTATGTCGGCAGCGACACCACCTACGCCATGAGTCCCGAGGCCCTGCAGAGCGCGGTCGACGCCGACCGTGGTGCCGGCCTGGTGCCCTGCGCGGTCGCCGCCACGGTCGGTACGACGTCGTCCCTGGCGTTCGACCCGGTGGCGCGCCTGGCTGCGATCGCCGGCGCCGAGGGAATGTGGACGCACGTGGACGGCGCGCTCGCCGGCGCCGCGGCGGTGTGCCCGGAGTTCCGCTTCGTGAACCGGGGGCTCGGAGCCGTTGACAGCTACTGCTTCAACCCGCACAAGTGGTTGCTGACCAACCTGGATTGCACGGCGATGTGGGTGGCCGACCGCGACGCCCTCACGACGGCTCTCGGGGTGATGCCGGAATACCTGCGCAACCCCGAGACCGAGAAGGGGACCGTGATCGACTACCGGGATTGGCAGGTTCCGCTCGGTCGCCGGTTCCGCTCGCTCAAGCTCTGGCTGGTGCTGCGCTGGTACGGGGCGGCGGGTCTGCGGGCCCACATCCGCTCGGGCGTGAGCTGGGCCCAGCAGTTCGCCGGGTGGGTCTCGGATCACCCTGACTTCTCCCTCGCCGCTCCCGCCCCCCTGAGCCTCGTGTGCTTCCGCCACCGCGGCGGGGACGAAGCCAACCGGCGCATCCTCGCCGACGTGAACGACTCGGGGCGGTTCTACATCACCCACACCGTGCTCGACGGCCGGTACACCCTGCGCCTGTCGGTGGGAACCGTCAGCACTCGCGCCCACCACGTCGAGGCCGTCTGGGAGGCCATCACCGGAGCAGCCGAGCGCCTCTGACCGCTCGCTGTGCCGGCCGGCGGCCGGTGCCCCTCGGCGGTGCGTCCGGCGAGATCGCGCCGCTGCCAACACCCGGCGTCTCCGCCCTCCCGACGTTGCGCCCCACCTGGACACCGGCCAACCGAAGGGTGCCGCGTCCGGGCCGGTGGGCTGCCTATGCTCCGCGGGTGGGAGGTGCGCACGTGGCGGACATCGAGATCGGATTCGGCAAGAGCGGGCGGCGGGCGTACGGGTTCGACGAGATCAGCATCGTGCCGGCCCGGCGCACCCGCGATCCCGACGACGTCGACCTGTCCTGGGAGATCGACGCCTATCGCCGTCCACTGCCCCTGTTCGCCTCGGCCATGGACAGCGTCGTCTCGCCGACCGTCGCCGGGTTGATCGGCCGGCTCGGCGGCATCGGCGTGCTGAACATCGAAGGCTTGTGGACCCGTTACGAGGATCCCGCTCCGGCCTACGAGGCGATCCGGAGCGCGTCCCCCGACAAGGCGACCGCCTGCATGCAGGAGGTGTACGCGCCTCCGGTCATTCCCGAACTGATCGGCGAACGGGTGCGGGAGATCCGGGAGCATTCGGCGCTGGTCAGCGTCGCGGTCACGCCGCAGCGGGCGGCCGAGCTGCTCGGCCCTCTCGCCGCGGCGGAAGTCGACCTGCTCGTCATCCAGGGCACGGTCGTGACCGCTGAACACAAGTCCCGCACACGCGAACCACTGAACCTCAAGACGGTCGTCCGCGAGCTTCCGATGCCGGTCGTCGTCGGCGGTTGCGCCAGCTACGAGGCCGGGTTGCATCTCATGCGCACGGGTGCGTCCGGCGTGCTCGTCGGTGTGGGGCCGGGCGCCGCCTGCACCAGCCGCGGCGTGCTGGGCATCGGTGTCCCCCAGGCCACGGCCATCGCCGATGTCCGGGGGGCGCGCATGCGTCACCTCGACGAGACGGGCGTGTACGTCAACATCATCGCCGACGGCGGCATGGCGACCGGCGGCGACATCGCCAAGGCCATCGCCTGCGGCGCCGACGCCGTCATGCTGGGCTCCCCATTGGCGGCGGCGGCCGAGGCGCCGGGCGGTGGCTACCACTGGGGGATGGCGACCCCGCACGCGGCCCTGCCCCGCGGCGCCCGGGTGCAGGTCGGCCAGCGCGCGTCGCTCGAGGAGATCCTCCTCGGGCCGGCCCGGGAAGCCGACGGTCGCAGCAATCTGTTCGGCGCCCTGGCGACCACGATGGCGACCAGCGGCCACGTCACGCTCAAGGAACTGCAGAAGGCCGAGGTGATGGTCGCACCGTCGATTGCCACCGAAGGGAAGGGGCTGCAACGCGCCCAGGGCGTCGGCATGGGGCTGTGACGAGCGCGACAGCGGGCGCCGCCGAACACGGCGGTGTGCTCGTGGTGGACTTCGGCGCCCAGTACGCCCAGCTCATCGCCCGGCGCGTCCGCGAGGCCCGCGTGTACAGCGAGATCGTGCCGCACGACATCGCTCCCGGCGATGTCGTGCGGCGCCGTCCCGCCGGGTTGATCCTCAGCGGCGGGCCGGAGTCGGTGCACACCGCCGGTGCCCCGCGCCTCGACCCGGAGATCCTGTCGCTCGGCGTGCCGGTGTTGGGCATCTGCTACGGGGCGCAGCTCCTCGCGGATGAGCTCGGGGGCAAGGTCGACCGCAGTGGATTGGCCGAATACGGCCGGGTGCAGCTCGAGGTGACACGACCGGGGACGGTCGTGTCCGGCGCCCTCCCCGCCCGGCAGCAGGTCTGGATGAGCCACCGGGATTCCGTCGTGCGCCCACCGGAGGGAGCCGCGGTGACCGCCGTCACCGCCGACGCGCCGGCTGCGGCCTTCGAGCACCCCGGCCGCGGGCTGTACGGCGTGCAGTTCCACCCCGAAGTCGTGCACACACCCCACGGACAGCGGATGATGGAGAACTTCCTCTACGAGGCCTGCGGGTGTGCGCCGGCCTGGACCCCGGACTGCATTGTGGAGAATTCCGTCGCCGCGATCCGTGGCCGCGTCGGCGACGGGCGGGCCGTATGCGGGTTGTCGGGCGGCGTTGACTCGGCCGTCGCCGCGGCGCTCGTCCGACAGGCCATCGGCGACCGCCTCACGTGCGTGTTCGTGGACACTGGATTGATGCGGGCCGGCGAGGCCGAGCAGGTGTGCGAGACCTTCGGGGGCGACGGCAGCGGCTTCGTGTTCGTGGATGCCGCCGAGCGGTTCCTCGCCGCGCTCGCCGGCGTCGCCGACCCGGAGGCGAAGCGCCGCATCATCGGCGAGTTGTTCGTGCGCATCTTCGAGGCCGAGGCGCGCGCCCTCGGAGAGGTGGACTTCCTGGTGCAGGGAACCCTGTACCCCGACGTGATCGAGTCGGGGGGCGATGTGGCGGCCCGCATCAAGAGCCACCACAACGTGGGCGGGCTCCCGGCGGACATGCAACTGGCGCTCGTGGAGCCGCTGCGCGACCTGTTCAAGGACGAGGTGCGCCTCGTCGGCGAGCAACTCGGTCTGCCCTCCGAGGTCGTGTGGCGTCACCCCTTCCCCGGCCCGGGCCTCGCCGTGCGCATCGTCGGGGAGGTCACGCCCGAGCGTGTCGAGACGGTGCGCGCCGCCGATGCGATCGTGCGCGCCGAGATCCGCCGCGGGGGACTCGACCGGGAGGTGTGGCAGGTGCTGGCCGTCCTCCTGGAGGTCCGCTCAGTGGGGGTGATGGGCGACGAGCGCACCTACGGTCACCCGATCGTGATCCGCGCGGTGACGAGCGCCGACGCCATGACCGCCGACTTCGCGCGGCTGCCGTACGACATGCTCGAAACGATGGCCGGGCGCATCATCGCCGAGGTGCCCGGAGTCAACAGGGTCGTCTACGACGTCACGTCCAAGCCACCCGGCACGATCGAGTGGGAGTAGGGGCGAGCGGGAGTAGGGGCGAGTGGGAGTAGGGGCGAGCGGGAGTAGCGGTCAGGCCCCTTCGGCGTCCGTGGGTCGGACGAGCACGGCCAGATTCACCGAGAACTCCAACTCGCGCCGCTGACGATCCACCTTCGTCACCTCGGCCAGCACGCTGTCACCGGGTACCACGACCTCCCGTGGATGGCGGATGGGGTTCTCGGCCAGTTCAGCGGTCGGCACGAGTCCCTCGATCCCGCCGTCGACGGACACGAACGCCCCGAACGGGGCAAGCGACGTGACAGTGGCCTGGTGGCGCTCCCCCGGACTGATCCCCGCCAGCGGGTCGTCGCCCATCCGCAGGGAGAGATCCAGGCTCATCTTGGCCGGCGCCGTCGAGACGACGCGGGCCTCCACCTCGTCTCCCACCGACACCACGTCGCCGGGGCGGCGGACCCGGAACCAGCTCAACTCGCTGCGGCGGATGCGGCCCCGCAGAGACCCGTCGACCAGGACCAGCGCCCCGAAGTCCTCGACCTTGGTGACCCTGGCACGCAGCATCGTGCCCGGCGACAGGTCGGCGAGCCGCTTGCGTGCGGCTTGGCGCCCGCGGGTGCGCAGCGCGGCCTTGCGCGACAGGATGCAGCGCCCCTTGAGCTGGTTCACCTCGGTGACCTTGCACTCGACCGTGGTGCCCACGAGCGACTCGAGGTCGTCGTCGCCCGCCATCGAAGCAGGCACGAAAGCCCGGACGCCGATGTCCACGGTGAGGCCCGCGGCGACGGCGTCGGTGACCACTCCGGAGATGATCTCGCCCGTCTTGCGGGAGTTCTCCGCCAACTCCCAGGCCCGTTGCTGGCGCCCCCAGCTGCGTGACAGCACGATTCGCTGCTTGTGGTCCTCGCGCACGAGTACCGCCGCCTCGACCGTGTCGCCGATTTTCGCCTCGGCGGTGAGATCGACGTCGAGTCCCGCCGCCCAGTGCCGGCTCCCGATCACGCCGACACGTCCGGACCCGAGATCCAATTCCAGCTCGCGGCGCTCGACGGAGCTGACGACTCCCGAGACGATGTCGCCGCTGTTGAGACCCCCGGTGGTGGCGGCCACCGGGATCGGCTTGCCGATTCCGGCGGCCGCGGTATCGCCGCCTCCTGGCGCGGTCTCGGTCTCCGGTTGCATGGCCGCCGGCTCGGTCGGACGCTCCGGAACCCCCGCAGCGGACTCCTCGGTGGCCGGCGGTTCGGGTTCCGTCGCGGCCGGTTCGGGCGGCGCTTCGGGTTGGGGTCCGTCGGTCGTGATCGGTTCGGGTTCTCCCGCGGTCGGTGGTTCGTCCTGTGCCTCCGGCGTGTTGGGCTGCTCAACGGCCTGTGTTGCGGGCTGTTCGGTGGCCTCGACGATGGAGGACTCCTCGCCGTCAGCGGCCTCCGGCGGCTCGCCGGGCGCCGCCTGCGGCTCGGGTTGTTCGGAAGGGGTTGCGGCACCTTCCGGCGGCTCCGAGGTCTCTTCGTCGGTCGCCACAGGCTGATCGGCTTGTTCTGTCACGTTGCCGATGGTACCGCCCACCCTTGCCGCTCCCCTCATCGCGCCGGGCACCCGGCTGCGGGGTGCTGTCACGCGGCACCGGTAGGGTGCCGTCGATGGCGCAACTCAATCCAGCGCAGTACGACGCCGTGCTGCACGAGCGCGGCCCGCTGCTGGTCAGCGCGGGCGCCGGGTCGGGCAAGACACGGGTGCTCACCCACCGGATAGCCCACCTCATCTCCGACCGCGACGTGTCGCCGTACGCCATCCTGGCCATCACGTTCACCAACAAGGCGGCCAGCGAGATGCGCGCTCGCGTCGTGGATCTCGTGGGCCCGGTGGCCAACAACATGTGGGTGCGCACCTTCCACTCCGCGTGTGCCCGCATCCTGCGCCGTGAGGCCGAGCGCATCGGCTACCCCACCGGGTTCAGCATCTACGACCAGTCCGACTCGGTCCGCCTGACGCGCTATGTCATGGTCGACGTCGGTCTCGACACCCGTCGCTCCACACCGCAGGCCACACACGGCCGCATCAGCGCGGCGAAGAACGACATGATCGGCCCCGAGGCCTATGCCACCTCCGTCGCCGACTCGCGCCGCTATCTCCAGGGCACCGCCCAGGTCTACGCCGAGTACCAGCGTCGCCTGCAGCGCGCCGGCGCGATGGACTTCGACGACCTGCTCGGTATGACGGTGCGCCTGTTCCGCGAGCACCCCGACGTGCTGGCCGACTACCAGGACCGCTTCCGGCACATCCTGGTCGACGAGTACCAGGACACCAACCGGGCGCAGAACGCGCTGGTCCTGATGCTCGGCGAGCGCCACCGCAACGTGTTCGTGGTGGGGGACTCCGACCAGTCCATCTACCGGTTCCGCGGCGCCTCGATGCGCAACATCCTGGACTTCGAGGACGCCTTCGAGGACACGGCGGTGATCCTGCTGGAGCAGAACTACCGCTCCACGCAGAACGTGCTGGATGCCGCGAACGCGGTGATCGCCCACAACCTCAGCCGCCACCCCAAGCTGCTGTGGACCGATGCCGCGTCCGGCGAACCCATCACCTGGTACCGGGCCACCGACGACGACGACGAGTCCCGCTGGGTGGCGCGGGAGATCCTCCGGCTCACCGCCGGGGGCCGCGCCCTGAGCGACATCGCCGTCATGTACCGGATCAATGCCCAGAGCTGCGCGCTGGAGACGGCTCTGAACGCCGAGGATCTGCCCTACTCCGTCATCGGCGCCACCGCCTTCTACGACCGGCGCGAGATCCGCGACGCTCTGGCGTACCTGCGCGCGGTCGTGAACCCCGCCGACGAAGTGAGCATCAAACGGGTGCTGAACGTGCCTCGCCGCGGGGTCGGTGACCGCTCGGTCGAGCGCTTGGACCGCTGGGCCAGTGGCGCCGGGCTCCCGTTCATCGAGGCGCTGCGACGACCCGGAGAAGCCGGTCTGTCCGGAGCGGCACTCGCCGGCGTCGAGCGCTTCACGGCGCTGCTCGACGAAGCCACCGGCTGGCTGGACCAGGGCCCCGGGCCGGTCCTGGACTTCCTGCTGACTCGCAGCGGCTATCTCGAGGAGCTGTACGAGGAGGCCGGCCGGCAGAGCATGGAGGCCGAGGGCCGCCTGGAGAACCTCGCCGAGCTGATGGCGCTCGCCGGTGAGTACGAGGCTGTGGGTGATTTCCTGGAGCAGACCGCCCTGGTCTCACCGACCGACGATCTGGACCGCGACGAGCCGAAGGTCGTGCTGCTCACCGCCCATGCGGCCAAGGGATTGGAATTCCCCGTGGTGTTCCTGACGGGCCTGGAAGAAGGAATGTTCCCTCGTGCGCAGGCGGTGGACGATCCCGAGGAGATGGAGGAGGAGCGACGCCTCGCCTATGTGGGGATCACGCGGGCACAGGAACGCCTCTACCTCAGTGACGCGCAGAGGCGCACGATGTGGGGCCGGTCCGAGTACTGCCTGCCAAGCCGCTTCCTCGAGGAGATCCCCGGCGAACTGCTGCTGGAGGTCTCGGGCCGTCCCGAGCGCGCCGAGCGCTCCGAACGCGCCGATTGGCTCACCCGAGCGGGCGTGGGGAGCCGGCGGGCGGCATGGCGGGATTCGCAGGTGGAACAGGCTCTTCAGTCCAAGGCCGGCGCCACGGCGGACTCCTCGGCCGGCCTGGGGGCCCCGGAGCTTCCGGTGGGTGTCGATGTCCGGCACCCCGCCTGGGGCACCGGGGTCGTCGTCGACTCGTCGGGAGCGGGCGAGGACGCCGAGGTGACCGTCCGCTTTCCCGACGTGGGCGAGAAGCGGTTGCTGGTGGCCTGGGCCCCTCTCGAGAGGGTCGCCGACTAGTTGCCGTCGCCGACGGCGTTGAGATCCACGATCAACTCGCCGTCGTCGATGCGCACCTCGTAGGAGGGGAGTCCCTCCCCATGGGCCTCGATGACCGTCCCGTCGCAGGGGTCGGTGAACACCGCGGCCCCCGGTTCCCACTGCAGCGTGCAGTCGCGCCCGGTGCCCGGCCGGTGGGCGTCGAACGCGTACCAGCCGTCGGTGGGGGAACTGCCGACATGCTGCAGCCAGATGTCCCGGTTGCCCCCGGCGGCGTCCGCGTAGAGGATCGGCCCGTCGCGGGCGATGACCCGGCTCATCTCCGCCGGATCGCCGGCCTCGAACGTGTCGTCGCCGAGTTGGACGGTCACATCGCCCGTGCTTGCGAGGCGACTCATCCCCCAGACCAGCGCAACCCCGGCGGCCACCCCGACGAGGCCCACCACGACGGCCCGCTTCGGGTTGAGTGACAGGCTCGGCGCCACGGGCATGCCGACAAGTATGGGGCGGGCCGGTGCTCCCGGCCACCGGTCCGGCCCGGCGAATCACCTCGACCGGGGTCCGGAGCGATTCGTTGCGGCGTCCGGTCGCCGCGTCCCCGGTCCGGCTACTCGTAGCCGATGGCCTCCAGCACCTTCAGGCGGCCTGCCCAGATGGCCGGCAGCACACCACTGGCCAGCCCTGCGAGTGCCGCGATGATGAGGTAGAGGATGATCTGGCCACCGGGTATGGACAGCGTGCTCACGACCGAGTCCGGGATGATGTCAGCGGCCAGCACACCGAAGGCGATCCCGAGCACCACGCCCAGGATCCCGCCGAACGTGGCCACCACGAGACCCTCCCAGCAGACCATGCGGCGCATCTGGCCCCGCGTCATGCCGACGGCCCGCAGCAGACCCAGTTCCCGGGTGCGTTCGACGACCGACAGCGCCAGAGTCGCGACGATGCCCAGCACGGCGATCACCAGCGAGAGTCCCAGGAAGACGTTCACCACGATCAGCGCCTGATCGATGTTCTCGGCGGCGGCGTCGCGGAACTCGGCGCGGGAGCGCACGGTCACCTGGGGGTACTCGGCCGCGGAGGAGGAGATGGCTGCCCGTGCCGCCTCCTCGCTCACCCCGTCGGCGTTCAGGACCGACACGAACTGGTCCGTGTTGGTGTCGAAGTACTCGTGCCACGTGTCCGGCGACACCACCCAGGAACCGACGATGGCGTTGTCGGAGTAGATGCCGGCCACGCTCCAGGTGACCCGCTCGCCGCCGAGGACCTCGACGGTGAGGCCGTCGCCGACGGAGAGCCCGTACTCCTCCGCCTGATCGACGTGGGCGAGAATCTCGCCGAAGGACGGGTCGTTCACCTCTCCGGCGATCGGGTCCACGTCCACGTGCGCGTCGAGTTCGGGGGTGTTCACCGACATCAGCCCGTGCACGGTGTCGTCGTCGGTGCGGAAGGCGGCGCTCAGCCAGCGGTACGTCGCAACCGAGCCCACTTCCGGCAGTGCTTCCAGATCGTCGCCGAGGCGGGGGCTGAACCCGCTGAACTGGTCGGTGCAGTCGCCGATGCAGACGAACCAGTCGGCGTTCGCCTGCTCGTCGAGCACCTTGGTGAGGCTGCTCTTCAGCGAGTCGGCCACGACGCTCACGGTCACCACGAGTGCCAGGCCGATCATGAGGGCGGCCGCCGTGGAGGACGTGCGCCGCGGGCTGCGGGCCGCGTTCTGGCGCGCCAGGTGCCCGGGCATGCCGTCGATGCGGGCCAGCGGGGCGCCGAGCGCGCGGGCCATCGGTCGTGCGAACAGCGGGCTGGTCATGTTGATGCCCACGAACACCGTCAGCACACCCACCGAGAGGGCCACCAGCAGATGCGTCGTGTCGAGATCCGCGAAAACGGTGGTGAGGAGCAGCGCCAGCCCGACGGCCGCCACCGCCAGCCTTCCGGCCCACCAGACGATCCGCTTGCCTCCCCAGTTGGCCGCGATGGCGGCCAGCAGCGCCAGCGGGATGAGCGCCGGCCAGTCGGGGGCCGCGAGGCCCAGCGCCAGCAGCACCACGCCTGCGATCAGGACCAGACTGCCGACCACCGGGCGCCGGGCGACCACGGGGCTGGAGAGCCGGGCGTCCTCCCGCAGGGCCTCGACCGGCGTGATCCGCCGGGCCTTGAGCGCCGGGGAGAGCGCGGCCAGCACGGTGATGCCCACACCGACGGCGATGGCCACACCCACGGTGCGCCCGGTCACCAGCAGCGGATCGATGGGCAACTCGCCGCCGAGGGCGCCGAAGATGGCCTTGAGCACTGCCGATATGCCGATGCCGCCGACGAGGCCGAGCGCCGTGGCGATGACGCCGACAGTGGCCGCCTCGCCGAGCACCGATCGTCGGATCTGGACTCCCGTGGCGCCGACGACCCGCAGCAGGCCCAACTCGCGGATGCGCTGGCCGATGACGATGGAGAAAACGTTGTTCACCAGGAACGCCGACACGACGAGCGTGATGACGGCGAACGCCAGCAGGATGTTCTGGAAGATCGTGATGAAGGTGTCGAACTCGGCGCTCTGCTCCTCGGCCACCTCCTCGACGGTCAGCACCTCGAGACCCGCCGGGAGAGCCTGCCTCAGCGCCACGGCGACGGCGGCGATGTCGGCCCCCCGGTCGACGTCCACCAGGATCTCGTCCCAGCCCCCTCCGCCGTTGAGCAGTTCGGTGGCGGTGGCCAGATCGAAGACGGAGAACTGCACTCCCTGCGACTGGTCCTCGGCCGGGTCGGCCCAGTTCACCGTGCCCACGAGCTCGAAGGCGCGCGTGCCCTCCGGCAGGCTGACGCGGTACGTCTCGCCGATCCGGAGATCGGCGAACTCGGCCGTATTGGAGTTGGTGGCGAACTCGTTCGGCCCGGCCGGCGGCCGGCCTTCGGCCAGGAACAGTTCGGTCAGGGTCTCCTCGTCCGACCAACTCACGCCGAATTGGGGCGGACCGAGGGACTGCAGCGGCTCGCCGTCGGAGTCGATGATGACCACGTTCCAGGCGGCGACGCCGCCGGTGACCGCCGCCACCCCGTCGATTCCGGCGATCTCGTCGGCCAGTGCGGGGTCCACCTCGGGCGCGTTCAGCCGGTCGCCGAACTCGATCTCGCTGCGCACCCGGAGGTCGATCGACCCGGCGATGTCGTCGGCGATGTCGTCGAAGGTGGCGCGCAGGCTGTCTGTGACGATGAAGACGCCCACGACGAAGGAGACGCCGAGCACGACGCTCAAGGCCGTGCCCAGGAAGAGGAACTTCCGGGCGGCGATGTTCTTGAGAGTGAGTCGCAGCAGGAACATGACCGCTGTTCAGACCTTTGGGCGTGCCGCGCCGGCGTCCCGGTGAACCTGGCTCGGGGGCTCAGGCACCGAGTGTCCTGACCTTGTCGAGCACACCGTCGACGGTCGGGTCCCGCATCTCGTCGGAGATCCGGCCGTCGTTGAGGAACACGATCCTGTCGCTGTAGCTGGCGGCCCCGGCGTCGTGGGTCACCATCACGATGGTCTGGCCCAGTTGCTCGGAGGCCCGCTGCAGGAACTCGAGGACCTCGGCGCCCGTACGGGAGTCCAGGTTCCCAGTCGGCTCGTCGGCGAAGATGATGCTGGGACGGCTCACGAGCGCCCGCGCCACGGCGACCCGCTGCTGCTGCCCGCCCGAGAGTTCGTTGGGCCGGTGCGTGAGACGGTCGGCCAGGCCGACCGCATCCACGACCTCGGTGAGCCAGTCGCTGTCGGGGTCCTCGCCGGCCAGCGCGATGGGCAGTGTCATGTTCTCGAGCGCTGTGAGAGTGGGGAGCAGGTTGTAGGCCTGGAAGATGAAGCCCACCTGCCGGCGGCGCAACAGCGTCAGGTCCCGCTCGCTGAGGCTGCCGAGTTCGGTGTCACCGATGAAGATCTGCCCCGTCGTGAGCGCATCCAGGCCGGCCATGCAGTGCATGAGTGTCGACTTTCCCGACCCTGACGGACCCATGATGGTGGTGAGTCGCCCGGTCTCGAAGGTGACGTCCACCCCGTCGAGGGCCCGAACTTCGGTCTCCCCACTCCCGTAGATCTTCACGGCGCCGGCGGCTCGTGCCGCCGCCCCGTTGCTCGTTTCCGGTTGCCGCCCGTTACCTGCCACTCTTGGCCCTCCACGTTGAGACACCGCGACCGCGGGCGAGCCTACCGGGCGGGTCTCCGAGGCCACGCGGCCCTTACCAAGAATTTACGTAATGTTGCCAATGATTCATCGACAGACCCTATTGATCGGTGCATTGATCGATGCGTCGTTAGCCCAATCGCGTAGCTTGCCGACCGGTCCGGGTCGAACGTGATCCGGACGCGCCGCACCCCCGGGTTGAGCCCGGGGGTGCAGCGGTTGGAGCGATAGTGACAGGTTGTCAGCCGGTCGGCTGCGGGACCACCCGGAGGTAGGGCTTCTGCTCGTCCCAGCCGCCGGGGAACCGCTCGGCGGCTTCCTCGTTGCTGACCGCCGGCACGATGATGACGTCCTCACCGTGCTTCCAGTTCACCGGCGTGGCGACCTTGTGATTGGCCGTCAACTGCAGGGAGTCGATGACCCGCAGCACCTCGTCGAAGTTGCGCCCGGTGCTCGCCGGGTAGGTGATCATGAGCTTCACGACGTTGTCGGGGCCGATCACGAACACCGAACGGACCGTCATCGTGTCGCTGGCGTTGGGGTGGATCATCCCGTAGAGGTTGGCGACGGAGGCGTCGGGGTCGCCGATCATCGGGAAGTTGGGGGCGATGCCCTGCGTGTCCTCGATGTCCTGCGACCACACCCTGTGGTCCTCGACGGGATCGCAGGAGAGCCCGATGACCTTCACGTTGCGGGCCGCGAACTCACTCTGGAGCTTGGCGGTGTAGCCCAACTCGGTCGTGCAGACCGGCGTGAAGTCCTTCGGATGCGAGAACAGCACCGCCCAACTGCCGCTCTTCCAGTCATGGAAGCTGATGGTTCCTTCGGTGGTGTCTGCGGTGAAGTCGGGTGCGACATCTCCCAGTTGCACTGTCATGCGTCGTGTCCTCCTCGAGTCAGCGGTCGCGTGACCGGTAATTCCAGACCGATTTCGTCGGCAATCAGGGTAGCGCCAAGCCGCGGGAACGCAACCGGGCTACGGGAGGCGGTTCTCGGCGGCGGCAGGCTCGTGCTGCCGCCAGATCTCCCTGTAGTCGCGATACACGAGGTGATGGTGTCGCGCCCGGGTGTAGTCGGCTCGTCCGATCGCAGCCAGGGTGGATCGGGCTGCCGCCAGGAGAGCGCTGAGTTCGGCGCGGCGGAGCGGGTTCGGATGGGCGGCGACCACGTTGTCGAGGCGATCGGCGGCGTACGGATCCGGAGCATCCAGCACGGCCCGGGCATTCGTGAACCCGTCGGCGCTGGCCCGGTCGAGCCGCTCCTCGTGAGCCGACATCCAGGCCTGCAGTTCCGGCGCGTGGAGCCTGTGCCAGGCGCTCTCGGCCGCGGGGTCGGTCGGTGCCGGTGTGAGTGCCTCGTCAGCGATCCGCTGCGAGTGTGCCAAGACCGCGGCGCGGCGCTTGCGGCGGCGCTCGAAGAGCAGGGTTCCGATCACGCACGCGGCGATGATCAGCGCCGGTAGCAGGTAGGTGATGTAGACGCCGTTCACTTCGTCGGTGCAGGGTAGTGAACTGCCGGCAGGGTCGGAGTGGCGCCGTGCCGCGCCGGCTAGGCCGGTGCCGGAACCTTGACCTGCAGCGGTGGAGCGATCACGGTGTGAGCCGAGTGACCGCATGCCCAGCAACTGTCACCGAGCCGTCCACGCCAGGTCACTTCGCAGATGCCACAGGCCATCACTGTGACGGTGTCCGGCTTGGCCATCGCGTCAGCCGAACCCTCGGAATTGCCTACTGTCTCCACCGGCGTCGGATTGTACGCAGACCCTTGTGCGGGGTGGTGGATGCCCGACCGCCACGCTGCGGCGCGGGCGGTCCGGGGTCACTCGGGCGGCGGGATGACCAGCGTGTCGCCTGCCCGGATCACGTCCGGGTTCGTGATGTTGTTGACCTCGATGATGACGTCCACGCTGACGCCGAACTGCCTGGAGATGCTGTAGAGGGTGTCCCCATCCTGGATCGTGTAGGCAAGTTGGGCGGCAATGACGGTCGTGCTCGTGGTCGGTCGGGGTGGCTGCGTCGTGGTCGGCGCCTGCACGGCCGCGGTCGTCGCGGTCACCGGCGGTGGCGGCGGGGCGAGCGTCACGACGGTGTTGCTGCCGGCGCCACCCGTGTCGCTGGTGGGCCCTTCAGTGTCGTCCTCCCCGCCGAAGCAGGCGCTGAGGACGAGTGCCAGGACGGCAGCCGTACCGACCAGGACGATGCGCCCGCGGGGAGCGGTTCGAATCACGATCCAGAAACTACACGACTAGCCGGCACGGCGAGCGGACTGCGCCGGCAGGTCGACGTCGAAACGCCCCCGAAGGATCGTGTCGGCGTCGGTGAACCCGGTGCGGATCGGGATGCCTAGCCGGGCGGCGGGATGGTCAACTGGTCGTCGACGAAGATGACGTCCGGGTTGGCGATGTTGTTCAGTTCGATGAGTTGGTCGACCGTGACGCCGAACTGCGTCGCAATGCTGAACAACGTGTCACCCTGCTGCACCGTGTAGATGAGGGGCGCGCCCGGATCTCGCGGGGGTTCAGGCGGGGGCGGCGGCGGCTCGGGGGGAGGTTCCGGCGGGGGCGGCGGTGGTTCGACGATGACCGTCTCGGATGTCGGCGGCGGTTCGGTGTCCGCCGGCGTCGATGTCGGCGGCGGGGGAGGCGCGACCGACGTCGTGGGACCTGAAGCCCTCGTGGTGGTCGTCGTGTTCTCTCCCTCCTCATCGCCGAAGCACGACGTGAGGATCAGCGTGAGCCCGACTGCGAGCCCGATCGGGACGAGGTACCTGCGAAAACCGGTTCGGCGCATGGCATGAATCCTACACATACGTTCCCGCCAACCAATGGATGCTGGGGCGTGACCTGCAAATACCCCGGTCGTGCGGGGTCGGGGAGTACGTTTGTCCCATGGACGGGGTCCGCTCGGGAGATCCGACAGGCGCGCGCGTCGCGGAACTGCTCCACAGCCGGTCTCCGGAGTCGATCGGATGCGCGCACATGCTCTGCCGAGACCCCGCCACGGCGGTCCTGCTCTTCGATCCACGTGTGGCGACCGCCTGGTTGGTCGATGTCGGGGGGTCCGCGTCGACCGGATTGCCGATGTGTGCGAGCCACTCGAGTCGGTTTCGGGCGCCGGTCGGCTGGACTCTCTCCGACCAGCGCAGCCAGAGCGGCCTGGTGACATTCTCCGCGCCCTCCGTCGCGCCGGACTCGGCCTCCGCGCCATCGCGCACCGAGGATGCCGGGGAGGATTCAGGGGATGTTGACGAGGGGGATGTGACGACGGAACCCGAACCGGCTCCGACCCCGCTTCTCAGCCGCGCTTTCCGCACCACCGCCCAAGCCTTGATCTGACGCCGCCGCCGCGGTGGGGCACACTGCGGGTCTGGTGAACCCCTCCTCCCGCGTGGTCCGGAGCCGCGTCGTGCTTCCTTCGATCGCGGCTCTGCTGGTCGTGGCGCTGCCGGTCCTCCTGATCGCAGTATCGGAGGACTCGGGTGAGGTCGTCGCCGGAGCGACCCACGATCCCCCGGCACCGTCCTCCACGATCCCGCCGACGACCTCCGAGCCCGAGGCGTCGCCGCCCTCCTCGCCGGACTCCTCGACGATCCCCGCCGAGGAGCCGCCGGAGCCCAGCGAGGTCGAGGTGCCCGACGTGTGGGTGGACCCTGCCTCGTTCGGGCAGCCGCCTGCGACCGCGACGCAAGGGGTGCTGACGTTCCGGGGCTCGCCGACTCGCAGCTGGTACGGCACCGGACCCGTGCCGCAGCAGCCGATCCGTCTCTGGCGGTTCCCCCGGAACGAGAACATGTGCTCCCTCTCGAGCTATCACGGTGAGGAGATCGAGTGGTGTGGAGCGGGGTGGACCGGGCAGGCCGCGGTCTTCGAACGCGCCGGTCGCACGTGGCTGGTGTTCGGGGCCTTCGACAACAACGTGCACTTCCTCGACGCCGCAACCGGCGCGCGAGTCCTGCCCGACTTCGAAACGGGGGATCTCATCAAGACGTCGGTTGTGATCGATCCCGACGAGCATCCCCTCGCCTACTTCGGGTCGCGCGACAACTTCTTCCGGATCGTGGCGTTCGACCGACCCGAGCCCACCGAACTGTGGAGCCTGGGCGCGTACGAATACGAACCGTGGCTCTGGAACGACGACTGGGACTCGACCCCTCTGGTACTGGACGATTACCTCTTCCTGGGCGGGGAGAACAGCAGGTTTTTCGTGATCCGGCTCAACCGCGGCTACGACGCCGATGGCCTCGTCACAGTCGCCCCGGAGGTCGTCTTCCACTGGGCGGGTTGGGACGACCAACTCCTCGCCGACCTCGACCCGTCCGACCAGGGCCATTTCAACGTGGCCATCGAATCCTCGCCGGCCATCTGGGGGAACACCCTCTACTTCGCCAACTCGGGCGGTCTCATCACCGGTTGGGACATCGCCGGGGTGCGGGACGGGGTCATGCCGGAGCAGGTGTTCCGGTTCTGGGCGGGCGACGATGTCGATGCCACGCCTGTCGTCGACGAGGAGGGCTACCTCTACGTGGGGGTGGAGTACGAGGAGCGGGAGACCGCACGGGCGCGGGAGGTCGGCCAACTCATCAAGCTCGACCCGTCCCGCCCCGAGGATCCCCTCGTCTGGTCGGTCCACGATCCGGGCCCGCCCGACAGGGGCGTCTGGAGCACCCCCGTGGTCTGGCGGGACATGGTCTACGCCACGACCCACACCGGCAAGTTCTGGGGCATCGACCGCGCAACGGGGGAGATCCGCTGGGAGAAGCTGTACCCGTCACTGCTGTGGAGCAGTCCGATCGTGGTGGACGAGACGCTCATCCTCGCCGACGGCGAGGGGAGGATCAAGGCGTTCGACGTGAGTGACACGTCGGTGTCTCCGCCCCAGGTATGGAGCGTGGACCTCGACTGGCGTTTCGAGGCCTCACCGATCATGTGGGACGGGGTGATCTACGTGGGTGGACGGAGCGGGGCCATGTATGCGGTCGGAGATCCGACCGCCCGATAGCGTGAGATGCCGATGAACGGGACGGACTCGAACGAGGTGACCACGACGCCGGGGGGCATGAGCGCGTCGGTGAGCGACCGTGCCGTGCTCGAACGGGCGGCCCGGCGATTCGGCGAGCAGGGAATCGTGCTGCCGACTTTCGCTCAACTCGCCGAGCCGTGGCGGATCCCCGATGCCACTCTGGCGGGCCTCGTGGGCGTGGGCCGCAACGATGCGCACGCCCGCAACCTCTGGCGGGTGCACTGGTACAACGAAACGACCTCCGGTGGTCTCCGTGATGTCCCCGAGCATGTGGTGCTCGGGCCGGAGTTCACAGGTGTCGAGTCCCGGATCCTGGTGGCGTTCGGAGACACGTTCCCCATGATCGGCGCCCACAAGGTTCTCGCCGCCTATGCGTGCCTCGTCCCTCGCCTCGTGACGGGGGCTTTCGACCCGACGGGTCAGCGAGCCGTCTGGCCGTCGACGGGGAACTACGCGCGTGGCGGCGTGGCCATCAGCCGGATCATGGGGTGTCGCGGCGTGGCGGTCCTGCCCGAGAACATGAGTCGCGAGCGCTTCGAATGGCTGCGGCGCTGGGTGAGCGACCCCGCCGACATCGTGGCGACGCCCGGGTCCGAGAGCAATGTGAAGGAGATCTACGACGCCTGCGCCGAGATCGCCGCCGATCCGGCCAACGTCATCTTCAACCAGTTCTCCGAGTTCGCCAATCACGTGGGCCACTACAGCGTCACCGGCCCCGCGCTGGCACACGTGTTCACGAGTCACCTCGCGTCCGAGCCGGGTTCCCGCCTTGCCGCCTTCGTGGCGGCCTCGGGTTCGTCCGGCACGCTTGGCGCCGGCGACTACCTGAAGGAGCGGTACGGCACGCAAACCGTGGCGGTCGAGGCCCTGGAGTGCCCGACGATGCTCTACAACGGTTTCGGCGAGCACAACATCCAGGGGATCGGCGACAAGCACATCCCCCTCGTTCACAACGTCATGAACAACGACGGCGCGGTGGCGATCTCCGATGCGGCCACCGACGGGCTGTTCCTGGCCCTCGGGCACGAGGGTGGCCGGCGTTACCTGGCCGGCCGCGGTGTCGGCCCCGACGTGTTGGCGTCTCTGGAACACTTCGGGCTGTCGAGCATTTGCAATGTGCTTGCGGCCATCAAGTACGCCCGCGCCGCGGGGCTCGGAGGCGACGACGTGATCGTCACCGTCGCCACCGATGGCGCCGCCATGTACGACAGCGAGCGCCCGCGGCTGTCCGGCAGTCGCTTCGACGGGTCGTTCGGCGCCGACGACGCCACCGCCCAGATCGAGGAGCACCTCGCCGGCGCGGACACGTCCCATGTCGAGTTGCTCGACGACGTGGGCCGCTCGCGGATCTTCAACCTCGGCTATTTCACCTGGGTCGAGCAGCAGGGCGTGTCGTTGGAGGACTTCGAGGCGAGGCGCGGCGCGGCGTTCTGGGACGGGCTGCACGCCATGGCGCCCACCTGGGACACCATGATCGACGACTTCAACGCTCGCAGCGGGGCTGCACGCACTGTCTGATCGCGTCCGTCCGCGCATGTTCTGGACCGATGCCGCGCCGAGCGGTCACGGGGCATCGAGATGAGGACGTGATCCGTCCCGGGCGCGAGGCCGGCTGGCTGGGATCACCGCCCGGCGCGACGTTCGTCCCCGCGGGCGGTGACAACCCCTTCATCCGCTACCGGAGCCTCTTGTGGTCGCACCGGCGCTTCGCCGACGCGGGCCGGACCGACGAGGACTTCGTGGCCGCTGTGGAGGCTCTCGACGAGCGGGTCGCGGCGGTCGACGGGCGGGGATTCCGGGTGACACCGATGGAGCGCGCGGGCGCGCTGGGGGACCGCCTCGGGGTCGAACTCTGGGTCAAGGACGAGACCGGCAATGTCACGCGCACGCACAAGGCGCGGCATCTCATGGGCGTGGCGCTGCATCTCGATGCCGAGAGCGTCGCCCCGGACCGCCGGCTGGCGATCGCCTCCTGCGGCAATGCCGCGCTCGCCGCGGCCACCGTGGCGCGGGCCGCCGAGCGCCCGCTGGACGTGTACATCCCACCGTGGGCCGATGAGGGCATCGTCAGCGCTCTCGAGGGCCTCGGCGCGGGCATCGAGGTGTGTCCCCGCCGGCCGGGCGAGTTGGGCGACCCCTGCTTCGCGAGGTTCAGCGAGGCAACCGCAGCGGGCGCGCTGCCCTTCTGCGCCGTGGCCACCGAGAACATCTGGGCAATCGACGGCGGGCGGACGCTCGCGTTCGAGATGGTGGAGCAGTTGACGGGTGTCGGGCGTCTGGACGCGCTCTTCGTGCAGGTGGGCGGCGGTGCTCTGGCGTCGAGTCTTGTCCAGGGCTTCGCCGAGGCGGCCGATGCCGGGATCGTGGAAGGATCACCGGCGGTCTACGCAGTGCAGACCGAGGGCTGCGCGCCGCTGGGGCAGGCCTGGGAGCGCCTGGGCGAGTTGGCGGCGGCCGTCGGGATGGAGTCCGCTCTGCGGCGAGCGGTGGCCGAACCCGGGAGTTTCATGCAGCCCTGGGAGCCACCGGACGGGAACACACCGCAGAGCATCGCGACCGGGATCCTCGATGATGTGACCTACGACTGGCTGCCGATCGCCTGGAGTGTGGCGGCCACCGGCGGGGACGTCATCGTGGCGCCGGAGAGCGTGGTGGTCGAGGCTCATGGCTTGGCTCGCCAACTGACCGATGTGGCGGTGGATCCGACCGGAACGGCCGGCCTCGCCGGGCTCATCGCGGCGCGGCGCGCGGGACTCGTGGCCGACGGCGCCAGGGTTGCCGTGCTGTTCACAGGGGCGGATCGCAGCGCTGCCGACTGATCGGGAATTGCGAAGAAAAGCCGGATGATTGACAAAGGATCATTCGATGTTTCGCGCGGGTCTATCGGTCCACCGGTCTGGTTGACTTGGAGATAGCAATCAAGAGCAGGTCGCAGCGACCCGATCGATCCTCGAGTGGGGTTGCGACCGTGACAGCAGGGAGGTGAGGCATGGACCGATCCTCGAATCCTCAGGCCTCGTTGATCCGACGACTGTTGGCTTGGGCACGACGTCACTGGATCATCACGACGATCGGGGTCGCCGCGGCCATCGGCCTGGGTATCTGGCTGATCTTCTTCTTCTTCGCCGTGCAGACGCTCTTCATCGACGAGGAGGTCGACGAGGCGCTCCCGACGTTCGGCGCGCCCGCCGCTCCGGCGGAGCCCGCGGCCCCGGCGCCCGCCACCGAGCCGGCCGCTCCGGTCCCGGCGACCGGTGACCCGCCCGCGGCCACCCCTGCACCTGCCGGCGAGTCGGCGCCGCCCACGGCACCGGCCCCTGCTGAAGCCTCCGCGCCCGCCCCCGCGCCCCCGGCCGGCGAGGCGCCCGCCGCCGCCCCTGAGGGCGAGACCGCGGCCGAGGCACCGGCCGCCCCGGCTCCTGCTCCCGCCGAGACCGCCGCGGCGCCGCCGGCTCCCGCCACCGGAGAGCTGGTCGCCGGACCGGGCGCCTCGGGAATGCCCGGCGACGAGATCACCCAGGAGATGGCCGACGAGACGAACCAGGCCATCGCCTCGGGAGCGATGCCCCGCGAGGTGGTCATGAACGAGGACCGTCCCATGCCCGTGGCACCGCAGATCGTGACGCTCGCCTCGGGCGAGTTCATGAGCCGCAGCCATCCGACCGAGGGCCGGGTGACCGTACTCAACGACGGCTCCGAACAGCGCTTCCTGCGCTTCGAGAACTTCCGCACCGACAACGGCCCGGACCTCAACGTGTGGCTGTCGTCGGCGCCCCCCGACGCCCCCGCCGGAGACTTCCTGAACGACTGGGTCGACCTCGGTGATCTGAAGGGCAACGTCGGAGCGCAGAACTACGAGATACCGCCCAGCGTCGATCTCGATCACTACTCCACCGTGATCGTCTGGTGCGTCCGCTTCAGCGTGGCGTTCGGAACGGCCGGCCTGAGCTGAGCCACGGGGCCCCGACGACGCTGCCAAGCACCACCCGTCGGGGACACCGAACAGTACGAGTGCACGTCTGCTCCCGCCTCTATTACGGAGGTTCCGAAACGCACCACCCGTCGGGGACACCGAACAGTACGAGTGTCATCCCGGCGAACGCCGGGATCCAGGTGTCGCCGGTTCGATCTGCGGTGGCCAGAACCCTGCAAGCCGGGTCCGCACGGGGCGGCGATCAATCCGCCGGAATCCGGGGCCAGGTGTGCGGCACCTCGATGCCGGCGCGGCGCAAGAGGTCCCGCTGCGCCACCGCCGCGGTAACGCGTAGTTCGTCGACGTCGACGGTGGTGCAGCGGCCGTCGCGGACCACGGGCCGTCCCCCGACGAACACGTCGCGCACGTCTCGCCCGTCACTGCCCCAAATGAGTTGCAGGGCGACGTCGCCGTGGGGGGTCATGGTGGACGGGCCGCAGTCGTGCACGACCACATCGGCCAGCTTGCCCACCTCCAGCGAGCCGATCTCGGCGTCCTTGCCGATGGCCTCAGCACCGCGGATGGTCGCCAACTCGAACGCGTCGTGGGCGCCGAAGCCCTCCGGGTCCAATGGCATGTCGCGCGCCAGCCCGGCGGCCAACGCAGCAGTCCGCAGCAAGTCGGGCAGGTCGCCGGCGTTGCCCGCGTCGCAGCCCAGAGCGAGTCGTCCCCCGCGGCGTGCCAACTCGAGGTGCCGTCCCGCACGGGTGACGCCCTGACCCAGCCGCAGGTAGGCCCACGGGCAGTAGGCGACGGCGGTCTTGCTGGCCAGCACCAACTCCACCTCGTCGTCGTCCAGCCACACGCCGTGGGCCAGCAGCAGGTGGTGCCCCAGGATCCCGAGCCGGTCGAAGTGCACGAGCGGCCGGGCGCCGCGGTGGTGCAGGTAGCTCTCGGGGTCCGATGATGTGGGCGAGATGTGCATCGTCATGCCGCAGCCCGCGGCGCGCGCCAGGTCGGCAGCGCCGACGAGGAGTTCGTCGGAGGCCAGATCGTGGCCCACCAGCGTGACCCAGCCCTCCACGAGTCCACCCGGCGGGTGCGCGGCCAGTACGGCACGCTGGCGGTCCAGCACCTCATCGGGTGAAGCCGCGAACGGCGCGTCGTCGACGTCCCAGCCCCAGGTGCCGACCGTACCCCGTACCCCGACGGTCGCCATCCCGGCGGCCACCCGGTCGGGGTTCGCCACCGTGCCGGCCTCGACGAGCGTGGTGACGCCGCAGAGCGCGCTCTGTGCCGCTGTCAGTGTCGCCGACAACTCGTCGTCGTCGGGAGTGTGCTCGGCATGCAGTGGCACTGCCCACGAGAAGATGGACTCCCCGGGCGCCAGCAGGTCGGGGATGCAGCTGCGGACCAGGGGATCGCCGGTGAGGTGCTGGTGGGCGTTGATCAGCCCCGGGGTCACGATGCAGCCCGAGGCGTCCACTTCGGCGGCGCCGGGATGCGCCGCCCGCAGCGCTGACGTCGAGCCCACCGCCACAATCCGGTCGCCGAGGATGGCCACGGCACCGCCCACCAGCACCTCCCGGCGCTCGTTCATCGTCACGACGTCACCGCCGGCGATCAGCAGCACGTCCGGCACCGGCGCGGCGGACCCGGCCTCGACCATCGCCACGGCAGGCTAGGAGACCGCAGGGGAATCCTCGAATCGGTCACTTCCCACCTGTGATTGCCCACGTCAGGGACGTGCGGCTGATCGTCAGGTTTTCCCGGCTTTCGCCCGATCCACCGCTGGGCAAACGTGCCGCTCGCGGCGGACGTGCGGCTGATCGTCCGGTTTTCGCGGCTTTCGCCCGATCCACCGCTGGGCAAACGTGCCGCTCGCGGCGGACGTGCGGCTGATCGTCAGGTTTTCCCGGCTGTCCGGCTCCGGATCAGCGCCGGAGGGGGTGGCTGACGTCATTGGCCGTCGCGCCGCGAGAGGTCATGGCGGCGCTCGCCGGCGGTGCTGTTCGCCGGGCGCGGCGCGGTTGGAGGGCGCGGCTGCCGTCGGGTTCTCGGATGATCGGGGCGCCGTGTTCGTGGACTTCGATGTGGTGGCAGTGGTTGCAGAGCAGGCAGAGGTTGTCGATGTCGGTGGGGCCGCCGTTGCGCCAGTGCCGGTCGTGGTGGGGTTGGCAGAAGCTGTTGGGTGCGCCGCAGCCGACGCAGCCGCGGTCGCGGGCGGCGAGGGCGATGCGTTGGGCGTCGTTGGCGTCGCGGTACTCGCGTCCCAGCCACAGCGGTTGGCTCCCGGTGTCGAACAGGGCGGGCAGGATCTTGGCCTCCAGCGCCAGTCGCAGGAGTTCATCGGCGGCGAGCGGCGTCCCGTCGACGAGTTGCGCGTCGGCGAGTTGGCCGGCGACGACGTCGTAGTTCGCGATCACCAGCAACGTCGTGGTCTGCTTGGTCCCCTTCGCGGAGCGGGTCACGAGCATCTCCAAGGCGTCCGCGAAGCGTTGCGGCACCGTGGCGCGATTGTTGGGATCCTCAGCCCGCCGAAGCTTGCGGGCCCCAGCCGCGAGGGCGGTCTCGACGCGGGCGCCGGCGACGGGGTCGAACAGGCCGAAGAGCTTGTACATACCATCGGGTTGGCGGGTGATGGACACCTCGCGCCGGGCGCGCTGGCGCCGCCGACGCTCGGCGAGGTCCTCCCCGGCAGTCTTGTCGTTGACGTGCTTGCGCACGGTGTGTCCGAAGACGTCAGTCGGCTCCGACGCCGCCGCGCCCAACAGCGCCGACTCGTCGACAGCGGCCTGGTCGGCGGCGTCGGCGATCATCCGGGCGTGCTGGGGCGTGATCGCGCCGTCGGCGAGCGCGCCGGCGGTCCCGGGCAACTCGGCGAGTTGACCGGCGAGCCTCACGTCGCGCTTGGCGGCGCCGCGGGAATTCCGCGTCCGATCGCGCACCGCCTCGGCTGCTCGGGCCTCGCCCACCAGGCGCGCCAACTCGGCGACCGTCTCGGACTTCACCCCCGCCAGACGGGCCTCGCAACGACCCACCAGCCCGAGACGCTCCTCAAGCCACTCGCCGCCCAACGATCGCAGGGTCACAACCAGCGCATCCAGCAACTCCACCGCGTACGCCGCCGTCTCCCCCAGCATCGCTGTCCCGTCGGCCACAGCCTCTGAAGCGTCCACCGCTGCCGCCGGCTCACCGGCCACCGCGCCAAACCCGCCCGCCGCCACCGGCACCCCGCAGGGCATGGCTGTCGCCTTTCCGGTCGTCGACATGGCCGCCGACCCCCGTTCGTCGCAGCCGTCGGAGCCAGTCGCCACAGCCGACCCGCCTCCCAGGCGGGCGCCGCCGCGCGGGTGGCGAGCCCCACCTCCGCCGACCGGACGACGACTCGCCGAAACCACCCCTCGCGCAGCGTCGAGACGAGCACCGACTCCAGCCGGGACAACCGCAGGATCGGTCGCCTCAGCTCCGCTCGTGAACAGGGTCAAATCGGTCATCGGTCGCTCCCCGGGGCGTGCGTCGTCGTGAACTTCGCGCCGGCCGGAGCCGGCAAGCCGGTCGGGGAAGCTCAACCCCGCTGTCGCGTAGGTCGATGACCGGTACTCCGTACTCTATCGACCCCCTGCGACAGTGTCAACACCTGTTCGGGTTAGTCTGGAAAATATTATGGATTGCTTGAAATCATAGTCTTCGGCCCCCACGGTCGTTTGCCATGGGCGTCTCTCGGTGGCGGCCTTTGGGTCGTGACCAACCGGGAAGTTTGCGATGCTCCGTTGCTCGACGGAGGTCGCACCAGTCGGGTGCACCCGCGCTCCCGGGCCCGGCGCATCGGGCGCTCGGGGTGTCCCGTTACCCTCTGCGCATGGACCTCGGGTTGGCCGGCCGGCGGGCGGCCGTGGCGGCTTCCACGGCCGGGCTGGGCCTGGCGGTGGCGGAGGCGCTGGCCGGTGAGGGCTGCGCGGTCGTGGTCTCCGGGCGCGATCCCGAGCGCCTGGCCCGGGCGGCCGAACGGGTTCCCGGGGCCATCCCGGTCGCCGCCGACGTGTCCGACGCCGCCGGCGCCGAGGCGTTCGTACGCGACGCCCGCGAGGCTCTCGGTGGGGGGATCGACATCCTCGTCGTGAACGCGGGCGGCCCGCCCGACGGCGGCTACGAGTCCTTCGAGCCGGCCGACTACCTCGAGGCGGTGCACCTCAACCTGATGTCGGTCGTGGCGATGTGCTACGCCGTCACCGACGAGATGCGCGGGCGCCGCTGGGGCCGCATCCTGGCGATCACCTCGGTCACGGTGCGCCAGCCGCTCGGTGGCCTGATCCTCTCCAATACGGCGCGGGCGGGCGCCACCGGGTTCCTGAAGACCCTGGCGGGCGAACTGGCGGCCGACGGCGTGACGGTGAACTCCATCCAGCCGGGCCTGCACGACACGACTCGGCTTCGCTCGGTGTGGGGTGATCGGCTGGGCGAGGTGGTCCGTGCCAGGGTCCCGGCCGACCGGCTCGGCGACGCCGCGGACTTCGGGCGCGTCGCGGCAATGCTGTGCTCGGAATGGGCCGGCTACGTCACGGGCGCTGCCGTCCCCGTCGACGGCGGAATGGCCCAGGGCCTCCAGTAGCCGCCACTGCCCGACCGTCCTGCCACCCAACCCGGACCGGTGGGCGGCATACTGCGCCTTCGGATCGTGTGGAGCCCGCGAAGGAGGTCTTGATGCCCTGGCCCGACATCCACGACGACGTGCTCTTCGGTCACATCGAGGCCGAGGTCGAGCGACAGAACACCACGCTGCAGCTGATCGCCTCGGAGAACTTCGCCTCGCCGGCCGTCTTGGCCGCCACCGGCTCGGTGCTCACCAACAAGTACGCCGAGGGGTACCCGGGTCGGCGCTACTACGGCGGGAACCACGTCATCGACGAGGTCGAGGAGCTGGCACGTGTTCGCTGCCGGGAGCTGTTCGGCGCCGACCATGCCAATGTGCAGCCGCACTCGGGCGCCAACGCCAACATGGCGGTCTACCAGGCGTTGCTGGAGCCCGGTGATGTCGTGCTCGGCATGGCCCTCGACCAGGGCGGCCATCTGACGCACGGCTCGCCGGTCAACGCCAGTGGCATCTTGTACCGCTTCGTCGGATACGGGGTCGACGCGGGCGAGCGGATCGACTTCGACGACGTGCGGGACGTGGCCCTGGAGCACCGTCCCCGGATGATCGTGGCAGGCGCGACGGCGTATCCCCGGCTCATCCCCTCCGAGCCGCTGCGCGCCATCGCCGATGAGGTCGATGCGCTGCTGCTGTTCGACGCGGCCCACGTCGCCGGACTCATCGCCGGAGGCGTGCATCCCGACCCCGTTCCCCATGCCGACGTCGTCACGTTCACCACCCACAAGACGCTGCGCGGCCCGCGCGGCGGCTGCATCGTCTGCAAGGAGCCCCATGCCCGCGCCATCGACCGGGCCGTGTTCCCGGGCAGCCAGGGCGGACCGCTGGAGCACGTGATCGCCGCCAAGGCGGTGGCCTTCGCCGAGGCCGCCTCCCCGGACTTCGCCACCTACGCCGCCGCGATCGTCACGAACGCCCGGGCGCTCGCCGAGGGTCTGGCCGGCGAGGGCTTCCGCCTGGTCTCCGGCGGCACCGACAACCACCTGATGCTGGTGGACCTGCGCAGCTTCGATGCCGAGCTCACCGGCGCCGAGGCGCAGACCACCCTGGACCGGGCCGGGATCACCCTCAACAAGAACACCATTCCCGGCGACGAGCGCTCCCCGTTCGTCACCAGCGGGCTGCGCATCGGCACCGCCGCTGTCACGACCCAGGGGATGGGTCCGGGCGAGATGGCGCAGATCGCCTCGCTGATCGGCCGCACCCTGCGCCACCGCGGCGACGACACCGTCCTGGCCGCCGTGCGTGACGAGGTCCGCGCCCTCTGCGGTCGCTTCACGCCCTACCCCTGAGTCCCGCCCGGCGGTTCAGAGCCCGCGCGGTCGGCCGCCACGTCGAGTCCCGCTGCCGGCGCTGCATCGACCCGTTCCCAGTCGACGGTTCGGAGCCTGCGCGGGGTTGTGAGCCGGACCGTGCGCCGATAGCTTGCGCGTGGTTTCACAAGCGGCCGCGCAGCGCGGCGCGCGACAGGTGGCGAAGAGGCGAGTATGGACCAGCGTGATCTCCGCAAGCACGGCGCGCGCGTGACGCCGCACGGTGCCGGCGACGCTCTGTCCACCGCCTTCGAGATGATCGCCACGCCCGCCCTGTTCGCCTTCTTCGGCCTGATGCTCGACAAGGGAGTGGGAACGACACCGCTGTTCACGCTGCTCTTCATGTCGGTCGTGCTGGCCTACACCACCTGGAAGGTCTTCAAGCGCTACGACCATCGCATGCGGAGCCTCGAACAGGGGCTTCCCGGACGGCGAGGCGCCGATGCCTGAGGAGGCCGCGGTGCCCGCCGAGGATCAGCAGCCGGAGGCGCCCGAGCGCCGGGTCGCCACCGACATCGCCCGGCGCGGATTGCTGGCGGGCCCGCCGCTGGTGCTGTTCTGCGCCCTCGGCTTCGGCCTGGACGGGCTGTGGTCGGCACTGCTGGCACTCGGCCTGGTGCTCATGAACTTCCTCGCGGGCGCGGCCGTCATCGGTCTGAGCGCCCGCATCTCGCCGGCGGCACTGATGGGCGGCGTGCTCGGCGGCTACATCCTGCGCCTCGGCATCATCACCGCGGTGGTCGTGCCCATCCGCAACGCCGCCTGGTTCGACGCCGTTCCGTTCGCAATCGTGCTGCTGGTCCTGCACATCGGGCTGCTCATCTGGGAGTTGCGCCACGTGGCGGCCTCGCTGGCCCATCCGGGGCTCAACCCCGGCAGCGGCCTGTTCCGGACGGGCGCCCGCCGGCGGCCCCGGGAGACCCGTGGCGACCAGCCGGACGCCGACAATGCCCGAATCAGTGATGTGACGGTGACGGTATGAGCATCTTCGCCCTCGACTTCCCCGCGGTCACCCATCTCTTCGAGTGGCCCGACATCGCGTTCAAGGACACCTACCTGGCGCTCAACAAGACGTCGCTGATCTACCTCGTGGGGATGATCCTCACCGTGGTCACGTTCGGCCTCGCCGCCCGGAAGAGCGCCCTGGTGCCCAGCGGCGTCCAGCACGTCGCCGAGGGGGGCATCAACTTCGTCGAGCAGAACATCGTCATGCAGACCATCGGCTCCGAGGGCCGGCGGTTCATGCCGTTCCTCACGTCGTTGTTCTTCTTCATCTTCTTCATCAACATCTTCGAAGTCATCCCGTTCATCCAGTTCCCGGGCAACTCCCGCATGGCGGTTCCCCTGCTGCTGGCCCTGGTCGTGTGGGTGGTCTACAACTACATCGGGATCCGCAGCCAGGGCCTCGGCGGCTACCTCAAGAACTCGCTGTTCCCACCGGGCGTGCCCAAGGCGCTGTACATCATCGTGGCGCCGATCGAGTTGTTCTCGACCTTCCTGATCCGCCCGCTCAGCCTGGCCATCCGGCTCTGGGCCAACATGATGGCGGGGCACCTGCTGCTGGTCACCTTCGCCGTGCTGTCGGCCGCACTGTGGGGCTTCGGCTACGTGCCGGGGCTGCTGCCGTTCTTCATGCTGGTGCTGCTGACCGCCTTCGAGATCTTCGTGAGCGCCCTGCAGGCGTTCATCTTCACGATCCTCACCGCCGTGTACATCGGCGGCTCCCTCCATCCGGAGCACTAGCACCGATCCGGTACACCGACCCCCGAACCCATCCGCAAACCGCACGCGATCGAAAGAACCGCACCCCAGCAAGAGGAGAAGCAACGTGATCAACCTCCTTGGCACAATCGGGCTACTTGCCCAGACAGAAGCAGGCGAGTTCCTCGAGGGCCTCAAGGCCATCGGGGCCGGGCTCGGCTATGGCCTGGCGGCCATCGGCCCCGGCGTCGGCATCGGCCTGGTCGTCGGCAACGCCGTCACGGCGATGGCCCGCCAGCCCGAGTCGGCCGGCATGGTGCGAACCACCATGTTCCTGGGCATCGCCTTCACCGAGGCCCTGGCCCTCATCGGTTTCGTCGTCTTCATCCTGCTGCTTCCGTAGCCGGCGGGAGACACGCCATGAGAGCACGTACTCAAGACAGCGGGCGGGCGAGAAGCCCCGCGCGGCTGCGCCGGCGGGCGCTCGCCGGCGCGGTGGTCCTTCTCGTCGCCATGTGGTTCGGCGCCTCACCGGTGGCGGCCGCCGGCGAGACGCCCGGCGCCTGCATCGTCGAGAAGATCAATGCCCTCGAATTCGGCGGCCAGCGCGGCGCCGAGGCGCTTCACGTCCTCGAGGAAACTGCCGCGACCCACGTGGATGTCGGCGCCGAGGAGAAACTCGCGTCCTTCGAGAAGAAGCTCGAGAGCTGCCTCGAGGCGCCGAACCCCATCATCCCCGAGGTGACCGAGATCATCTGGGGCGGCATCGCCTTCGTGGTCCTGCTGGTCCTGATGCAGTGGAAGCTGTTCCCCGCCGTGAAGCGGGGCATGGACCGGCGCGCCGAGAAGATCCGCGACGACCTCGATGCGGCCGAGACGGCCCGCACCGAGGCGCTCGAGGTGAAGGCCGGGTACGAGGCCGAATTGGCCGACGCACGCTCCGAAGCCGGTCGCATCATCGAAGCGGCCCGCTCCGACGCCGAGCAGGTGCGTGCCGACCTGATCGCACGCGCCGAGGAGGAGGCCGCCGAGCTGCGGCAACGCTCCGACGTCGACGTGGAAGCGGCCAAGCGCCAGGCACTCGCCGACCTCCAGAGCGAGGTCTCGGAGATTGTCATCGGTGCCGCCGAGCAGGTCATCGGTCAGAACCTCGACCACGACGCCCAGATGGAGCTCATCGAGAGCTACATCAACGACGTCGGGTCGCGGAACTAGCCGGGCGAAGCCGGGACTTCGAGAGAGGCCACGACGATGACCGCCGACAGGGTCAGCAGCTACGCCGACGCTCTGGTTGCCGTGGCACAGGCCGAGGGCGACCTGGCCGCCACCGAGGACGAACTGTTCGCGGTGGCGCAGGCGCTCGCCGGCTCGGACGACCTCCGCGCGGTGCTCGCCGACCGGGGTATCCCCGCCGCCCGCCGCCAGCAGATCGTCGAGGACCTCCTCGGCGGGCAGGTGGCCGAGGTCACCGTGGCCCTCGTGTCCATGGTCGTGGGAGCGGGCCGGGGCGGGGACCTGGTCAGGATCATCGAGACCGCTGTCGAGCGCGCCGCCGGGGCGCGCAACAAGGCCGTGGCCGAGGTCCGCTCGGCGGTCGCTCTCGACGACAGCCAGACCGAGAGATTGGCCGGTGCCCTGCAGCGAGCCACCGGCAAGGACGTGACCGTCAAGGTCATCGTCGATCCGTCCCTGCTGGGCGGGATCGTGACGCGCATCGGCGACGAGGTCATCGACGGCAGCGTCCGTAGCCGCATCAACCAACTGCGTGAAGCGTTCTAGGAGACACATGGCAACCTTCACACTCGACACCGGCGACATCAGCGCCGCGATCCGTCGAAACCTCGAAGGCTTCTCCCCCGAGATCAGCCAGACCCAGGTCGGCCGCATCGTCGAGGTCGGCGACGGCATCGCCCGCATCAGCGGGCTGCCGGGCGCGGCCGTCAACGAGATGCTCGAGTTCGAGGGAGGCACCGTCGGGCTGGCGCTGAACCTCGATGAGGAGACCGTCGGCGCCGTGGTTCTCGGCGAGGTCGATGACATCGAGGAGGGCCAGGCCGTCCGGGCAACCGGCGACATCCTCTCGATTCCCGTCGGCGACGCGCTGCTGGGCAGGGTCGTCAACGCCCTCGGCGAGCCCATCGACGGCAAGGGTCCCCTCGGTGCGACCGAGACGCGCCGCATGGAGGTGCAGGCCCCGGGCATCACCGGCCGCAAGCCGGTGCACGAGCCGATGCAGACCGGCATCAAGGCGATCGACTCGCTGATCCCCATCGGGCGTGGCCAGCGCGAGCTCATCATCGGTGACCGCAAGACGGGCAAGACCACCATCGCGGTCGACACGATCCTGAACCAGCGGGGCCAGGACGTTCAGTGCATCTACGTGGCCATTGGCCAGAAGGCCTCCACGGTGGCTCAGACCGTGGCGACCTTCGCCGAGCACGGGGCCATGGACTACACGGTGGTCGTGGTCGCCGCGGCCTCGGACCCGGCGCCGTTCAAGTACCTGGCGCCGTACGCCGGCTGTGCCCTGGGCCAGCACTGGATGGACAACGGCGGCCACGCCCTCGTGGTCTACGACGACCTGTCCAAGCAGGCCGAGGCGTACCGCCAGATGGCCCTGCTGCTGCGTCGCCCGCCCGGCCGCGAGGCCTACCCCGGTGACGTGTTCTACCTGCACAGCCGCCTGCTGGAGCGTGCCGCCAAGTTGAGCGACGACCGCGGTGCCGGCTCGCTGACGGCCCTGCCGATCATCGAGACCAAGGCCGGCGACGTCTCGGCCTACATCCCCACCAACGTGATCTCCATCACCGACGGCCAGATCTACCTGCAGGACGATCTCTTCAAGTCGGGTATCCGCCCGGCCGTGGACGTGGGCATCTCGGTTTCCCGTGTGGGATCGGCCGCCCAGATCAAGGCCATGAAGACCGCCGTGGGCACGCTCAAGGCCGACCTGCAGCAGTTCCGCGAGCTGGAGGCCTTCGCCGCTTTCGGCTCCGACCTCGACGCCGTGTCCCAAGCCCAGCTGGAGCGGGGCTACCGGCTGACGGAGTTGCTGAAGCAGGGAATCAACAGTCCGATGGGTGTCCAGGAGCAGGTGATCTCCATCTATGCCGGCACCAGCGGCCATCTCGACGGAGTCGGCACCGAGGACGTGCCGCGGTTCGAGGCGGAGTTGCTGGAGTTCGCCCGCAACCGCCACGGTGACCTGCTGCGGTCCATCACCGAGACGGGCGCCGCCGACTCTGCCGCCATCGACGCGGTCATCGCGGCCTTCGCCGAGCAGTTCGAGGCGACCGTTGCCGCAGGCGGGTCCGAACCGGAGGCCGCCGAGCAGGCCGACGCCTCGAGCAGCATGGTCGATTCCGACCGGACGCTGCCCGAGGAGGAGATCGACCGCCCCGAGCACGACGAATCGTCGTAGGCGGGTCGGGACATGCCGGGCGGCGAGGAGAGGATCCTCCGGCGTCGGATCTCTTCGGTTCAATCCACGAAGAAGATCACGCGGGCGATGGAGTTGATCGCCGCGACGCGTGTCGTGAAGGCCCAGCAGCGCGCACACGCCGCCCGCCCCTACGCCAACCGCATCACGAGCGTCATCGAGGATCTCGCCGCCGCCGGCGCGACGGCGGACCATCCGCTGCTGCGACGCAGCGACGAGGTCCGGCGGGTCGGCTACATCGTCATCACGTCCGACCGCGGCCTCGCCGGGCCCTACAACTCCTCGGTCATCCGTGCAGCCGAGCGCGAGATCATGGCCGGCACCCGCGAGGGACAGGACTATTCGCTGATCCTGGTGGGTCGCAAGGCACGCGACTACTTCAGGTTCCGCAACTACCGCATCGACGCCTCGTTCGAAGGCATGAGCGACACGCCGCGCTACAGCGATGCCCGGAGACTGGCCCAAGAGGTTGCCGACCGCTTCATCTCCGGCGAGGTCGACCAGGTGATGCTGGTCTACATGGAGTTCATCTCCCTCGGGTCCCAGAAGGTCGTGATGCGCCGCTTCCTGCCCCTCGCCAGCATCGAGGAGATCGCCGAGTTGGGCGGTGGGAGCGCCGAGGCCCGTGCCGCCTTCGAGTTCGAGCCCTCACCGGAGGGTGTGCTCGAGGTGCTGCTGCCGCGCTACGTGGAGAGCCGGCTGTTCAGCGCCCTGCTCGACGCCGCCGCCTCCGAGCACGCCAACCGGCAGCGGGCCATGAAGGCGGCCACCGACAACGCCGAGGAACTGATCACCAAGCTGACCCGCATGATGAACCGGGCCCGCCAGGACGCCATCACCACCGAGATCATGGAGATCGTGGGTGGGGCCGAGGCGCTGCGCAGCGCCGGCTGAGTGCCGGTCCAGCGCCGAGACCACTGCAACAAGGACGAAGGTGACGAGGAGAGACAGATGAGTGAAACCACCCCCGACGGCCGGGTCGTGGCCATCGCCGGCCCGGTGATCGACGCGGAGTTCCCGCCCGACGCCCTGCCGGAGATCAACACGGCGGTGTCCTTCGACGTGACCGTCGACGGCGAGACCGTCACGGTGCTGGCCGAGGTCGCCCAGCAGATCGGCGACGGGCGGGTGCGTGCCATCGCGCTGCGTCCCACCGACGGGCTGACGCGCGGCACACCGGTGCGCAACCTGGGCCGGGGCATCTCGGTCCCCGTCGGCGATGTGACGCTCGGCCACGTCTGGAACGTGCTCGGCGACTGCCTCGACACCGACCGCGACAGCCTCGACGTGGGCGAGGAGTGGGAGATCCACCGCCCGGCGCCCCCGTTCGACGAGTTGGAGCCCACGACGCAGATGTTCGAGACCGGCATCAAGGTCATCGATCTGCTGACCCCCTACAAGCAGGGCGGCAAGATCGGCCTGTTCGGCGGCGCGGGCGTCGGCAAGACCGTGCTCATCACCGAGATGATCCGGCGGGTGGCCGAGCAGCACGGCGGCGTGTCGGTGTTCGCCGGCGTCGGTGAGCGCACCCGTGAGGGCACCGACCTGTTCCTGGAGATGGGCGAGTCGGGCGTGCTGGAGAAGGCTGCGCTGGTGTTCGGCCAGATGGACGAGCCGCCTGGCGTGCGCCTGCGCGTCGGCCTGGCCGGCGTCACCATGGCGGAGTACTTCCGGGACGTGCAGAACCAGGACGTGCTGCTGTTCATCGACAACATCTTCCGCTTCGTCCAGGCGGGCTCGGAGGTGTCCACGCTGCTGGGCCGCATGCCCTCAGCGGTGGGCTACCAGCCGACGCTCGCCGATGAGATGGGCGAGCTGCAGGAGCGGATCACCACGACGAGGGGTCGCTCGATCACCTCGCTGCAGGCCGTGTACGTGCCGGCCGACGACTACACCGATCCGGCGCCGTTCACGTCGTTCACGCACTTCGACGGCACCACCGAGTTGTCGCGTGACATTGCGGCCCTCGGCATCTACCCGGCGGTGGATCCTCTGGCTTCCACCTCCACGATCCTCACACCCGAGGTGGTGGGCGACCGGCACTACCGCGTCGCTCGCCGGGTGCAGGAGATCCTGCAGCGCTACAAGGAGTTGCAGGACATCATCGCCATCCTGGGCCTCGACGAGTTGTCCGAGGAGGACAAGGTGACGGTGTCGCGGGCGCGCAAGGTGCAGCGGTTCCTCTCCCAGCCGATGTTCGTGGCAGAGGTCTTCACCGGCATGCCGGGCATCTTCACGTCGACCTCCGAGACGGTCGACAGCTTCGAGGCGCTGGTCTCGGGCGAACTCGACGAGCTGCCCGAGCAGGCCTTCTTCATGGTCGGCGGTGCCGAGGACGCCCAGCGCAAGGCCGCCGAGTTGCAGGCGCAGGCGGCGTAACGTGCCACTCCAGGTGGCGTTGGTCTCGCCGGAGGAGGTGGTCCTCGAGACCACCGCCTCGATGGTGGTGGTGCGTACCACCGACGGCGACATCGCCTTCCAGCCCGGCCACGTGCCGTTCGTCGGCGTTCTGCTGCCCGAGCGGGTGCGGATCTACGGCGACGACGGCGATGATGACGACACGCAACTCATCGCCGTGCACAGCGGCTTCGTGGAGGTCGCGCACGACAAGGTGGCGATCCTCTCCGATGTGGCCGAGCTGGCCGGCGACGTCGATGTCGAGCGGGCGAACGCGGCAGCCGAGCGGGCCCGCGCCGCCCTCGCCGACGATCCCGACGACGAGGAGGCCGCGGCGGCCCTGCGGCGGGCCGAGGTCCGCCTGGCGGTGGCCGGAGGCACAGCGGTCTAGCGCGGCGCGGGCGGCGAGCGCCCGAGCGAGCGGTGGCCGGCCGCGCCATCCTGGCCGGCATCCCGTAGCCTTTTGAGATTCCCGGGCGGCCGCTCCGGCCCACGTGCCCGCACAGGAGATCACCCGATGAAGCGAATCACGTGGAGCCGCGCACTCGTGACCGGGGCGTCGACGGGCATCGGCAAGGCCATGGTGCAGGAGCTGGCACGTCAGCGCACGGATCTCGTGCTCGTGGCCCGGAACACCGAACGTCTCGAGAAAGTCGCCGCGTCGCTGGACGTCGTCGCGGAGGTGCTGCCAGCCGATCTGACCGATCCCGCACAACTCGAGGTCGTGGCCCGCCGCTGCGCCTCGGACGCCGAGCCCATCGACCTTCTCGTCAACAACGCGGGCATCTGGAGCTTCGGCCCCCTCACCGGTCCCGCCGGCGAGATGGCCGACACCATGGTCGCCCTCAACGTTGCGGCCCTCGTCCGGCTCAGCCGCGCCGCGGTCGGCCAGATGGTCGCCAACGGCCGGGGGACCGTGTTGAACATCTCCTCGATCGCCGGGTCGCAGCCCTTGCCGTATGAGGCCGTCTACGCGGCCTCCAAGGTGTTCGTGACCACTTTCGGGCAGGGCCTGCACGAGGAGCTGCGCGACACCGGCGTGGGAATCACCACCGTCACACCCGGCCTGACGCGCAGCGAGCTGCACGCCCGCGCCGGTCAGCAGCGCCAGATCAGCAAGGCCCCCGGATGGCTGTGGATGGAGGCCGAGCAGGTGGCCCATCTGGCGCTCAAGGCCGCATCCCGCGGGAAGATCGTCTACGTGCCGGGCCTCGGCTACCGCATCGCCTCATCGCTCGCCGAGGTCATGCCGCGCACCGTGAACCGCAAGATGGCCTCGTTCATCAACAGGGGTCGTGCCCGCCTGACCTGAGTGCCGGCCCGCCGCCATGGGGCAACACCGCTAGGAAACTGCCGCCATCGGCGGATCGATTCGCTATATCGTGAGTTGACCCACCGGGATCGAGAATTTGGCGCAGGTCAAGTCTCGCGTCGGTCTCTGATGCCGTTGGTGAGGAGAAAGGAGTCCCCCGTGCATGATCCTGGCATCTACGGTCAGGTATTTGACAACCGCAAGGTCTACGAGGCCAAATACCGTCGTGAACTGGAGCGGTCCGATCTCGGTCGCGTGGCCCTCATGCACGACGGGGAGGTCGTCGACATCTTTGACGATGACTACACCGCCTCGAGAGCAGGTTTCGACAGATTCCCTCCGGGTCGATTCTCCACACACCCCATCGGTCATCCGCCAGTACAACTCGGTTGCCTCGGCATATCCCTCCTGCCCGCGTAGCTAACGGTGGCCAACGGCTCAGCCGACGCTGGAGGCGAGGACAATCGGCCGATCATCGTCGCCACCGCAGCGCTCACCTTCATTCCCAACGGCGAGAAGGTCGGATTCGACGCACTGGTGGACACGGGCGCACAGTGCACCGCCGTAACGCCGACCGTTGTTTCCCGTCTCAGGACCCGGGTTTCCGGCTCAGGAACGCTCGTAACCGGCACCGACGGGGCCAGGGTGCCCATCGGTACGCTCTGGCTCCGGATTGGCGTTCCCACACTGCCGTCGAAGGAAATCCGCGTCGCGGTGCTTCCGTGGCAACCCGATAACCACGAAATCGTGCTGGGAATGGACTATCTGGCAGCCCACGACTTTGCGATACGACGCGGCGTGTTCGAGATCATCTGACCTTCACACCGAGGACGTCGGCCATATGCCCTTCTGGTCACCGGTCTCGATTTCGGCAATCTTCGTCTGCAGGTCAGCCCGGGCTTCACACAAGTTGCGCCGGATACCGACTTCGAGAATGTGTGTGACGTCTGAGTGCGACTGAGTTAGCGGGAGATCGGTCGCCTCGTGCGGAGTTGCTTGAGAAGCATCGGCACCCCGCCATCATCAGTCCGTGTGCCATCAAGCAGGCAACTGGCCACTTGCGGAAACGCCGACACCCGCGACATTTTGTCAACTTAGCGCTCGCCGCTCGGGCCTTTCGCTAGGCCGATGTCGTCATGCGGCATCGTCAAGACTGCCGCCGCGCCTGCCGATATCGGCAGGATCAAGAACCGACCTCCGGGGGTTGACACCGACGCTCCATGGGCACCTCTTCGGTACTCTGGCATCAGCATGCACTCGGCATGGATTCCGGCAGGCAGCCGAAGTGAGGAGTGGAGTGAGCGGCGACAACTACGACCCTTGGGCAGACGTGGACCCTTACGAGGTCGAACAGGTGTTGCGCCCCCTGCTACGGGATGTCGGTCTCGTCGCAGAACTCGATCTCTCCCTTGAGGGTGATCTCTACGAACTGGCCAGGAGTGTGTTCGCACGCTGCTACCAGACATGGCACTGGGAACATATCTGTCCGTCGGCCATCGTCGTCTTCCTCGTGGCGGAGGGCGTTTACCGATACCAGGATGGGGCTTTCTGGCCGAACGTCTCGGTTGGGAGAATCGACGGTCCGGCTGAGCAGAGTCAGGTCGGAACGGCCTTCCTCGGAGCCCTTCGGGAGTTGGGATTAGAGACGTTCTCGTCTGTCGTCGCTGCTGAGCGGGGTCTGCGTTTCGTGACACCAATCTTGCTTCACGGCGGCATCCCGGCGTACTGCACCCCGGGTGTCTGGGGGTTGCTGCTTGCGGACATGAGTGACGGCACGGACGACGCGGTCGACCTACTCGCAGAATGGCGGCGCCGCGATTATCAGGGACTGGGACTGGATAAGCCCGTCCAGCGCTTCCTGCGGTACGGGGACTCCTTCGCCGAGGATCTCGTCACCCGTATGTGGCGGCTTGCCGAGGACGTGTCAGACATGGGGTTCGAAGCCGCATGGGAGCGCGGCGCTGAGGAACTAGCCCACGATGCGGTGCTGCCTCGCTATCTGGTCGAGAGCCTCCTAGAGGGTCAGCACGAACCTGTGCGGCGCGGCCCGCGATGGCCCCGGCCACGCGTGCGCATCGACCGCTACGCCGGTGCCGGTCCCTATGTTGAGCTTCCTCCCGCGCCGGGATGGCAGGGCTCGTGGATCTTGACCGACGGCAGGGGTCGTTCGCGCTCGTTCGCTGTCTCGCAGTACGACCTGCGGGAGGTCCCCCTCAATCCGCCCTGTTCGTGGGAGGTGCTGCTCCGCACATCGACCCGGGAGCGGGCGTGGCGGTTTGAGGGCCTGTTCGAGGCCCCTACGTGCTTTTTCGCCGAAGGAGGAGAACTTGTCCGCAACCAGGAGAGCCTGCGAGGCACATCGATTCTGGCCCTTGCTCCCATCGCAACGGAGTTCCTCGGTGCCGATGAGCCGTCAGCGGACGTACCCGAGACCGAAGATCTGCCGCCCCTCACTGGCGACTGGTCGGGATGGCGACCTCGCGCCCTCAATCTGGGCGATCGCGACTGCGTAATCGTTGTCTGCCCTGCCCAGCCGCTTGCGAACCAGGAGGAGATCCGGAGGCGTCTGCCTGTTGCCTCGTCGCTGAGACGATGCCGGATCGTGTCGGAGCCGATGTGTGCCGTGACGGATTCCGGTGGCAGGCCCGTCTACCCGTACCCGCCGCGCCTTTCTGTGGAATTCGGAGACAGCTCTCCGGATTCGTGGCGTGCCCGATGTCGGGCCGCCAGTGTCCAGCGAACCGAGAGTTTGGCTGTGCTCGCCGTCGGCGACGGCACGTACGACACGGCTCGCCTCCTTCCCGAGCGGCGAGCGAGTTCCGGGAGCATCGAGATTCTTGGTCCCCTGGGCTCGGACTTCAGGGAGGAACTCGCCGTCGTGTCCGGCTTGACCGTTCCGATCCCCGAACGCGTGATCGATCCCGAGGAGCACATTCGACTGGTCGTGACTGCGGACGTTCCGCTGGATTCCCACGGGCGGACCAGGGTCGAGTTGGCGTACCCGCCGGGGTGCGACACACAGAGTGTCCGGGTCGATCCGGGTGCGGGTGGCGTGGAACTCCGGATTTCCATCCCGCGGCTTCTCTGGACGGTCCGTCGTACTGACAGCTTCCATGCACCCTTCGGATGCGAACACGTCAGGTTCGGCGTCGATGACCTCGAAGGGGGAGCTGTCGAGGCGATCTCCGTGCGGCTTCGCCGACGCGAACAGGTCAGTCTCGAACTGGGCACGTCCGAAGGCACTCTCCAGACGACGACTCCGATTTGGACGAGCGGGTCGGAGGGTCGGTGGTCGTTCCCCCTCGGGCAGTTCCGAGATACCGCGCTTGGCGCCGGTGTGGATCGTCTGCGCTTCACGGTGCGCGTCAGCGACCTGGCTGTTCATGTTGCGACAATCGAGGCCACCTACGAGGTCTCGAATCTGCACTGCTCAAGCATCGTGGACACTGCCCAACAGGCAAGTTACTGCTCCGTTCGATGGACAGAGAATCGACCGTTCAAGGATCGTGAGATCCGGCTGTGGTCCCAGCATCGCCTGTGGGAACCGCCCATCTGCGAAACCGTGAGCGACGCGGCGGCCGGAGCGTGGGAGTTCCTGTGCGAATCGGATCTCCCGGCCGGGCCGTACCTGCTGGAACTGTCCATCCGCGACCCATGGGCACCGCCGCCTTGCTTCCCGACCGCCGGGCTCAAGAATGCGGTCGTCGTGGACCTCGGCACCTATGAGGACGCGAGCGACCACCTCAACGGTCTCGACCCGAGTCGTCCTCTTCACGCGCTCGAGTTGGAGATCGCGGAGCGCGGTCCGGTCCGTGAATTCGACGGTGCTGCAGCCGAAGGCGTCCACGACGAGTTGAGCAGGTCCCTGGACGCCCTATGCGGGAGTCGCGGTGACATCCGCTCGATGCACTCCAGGCTCAACGGGTTGATCAGGTCGCTGGACACCGGTAGCGGGCGTCGCTCCTTGGCAGCGGTGCATCAACGCCTCCTCGACTTGGAGCTTGCTCACCCCAACCTGATCGCGGCACGACTCTCAGAGGATCCGTTGAACGAATCCGAGGGCTCTCGCCGACACGTCCTATTGCTCTTGGCGGGGATCACCGAGTCCTCGCCGGGCAACCTTGAGGATGAGTTGCTCGAACGGCTCTGGCGTACAAATCCGCTTGCCGCGGCCGCGTTCGATTCGATCAGTGAGGGCAGCACCGAAGTTGCTGGCAGATGGGAGCGCTGGACCGGCTGGAACCCCCTGGAATCCACCGACGGTGACGATGGCGACAGGTCGCTCTATCCGGGAGGAGCCATTGCCGCACCTCTCCACGAGCGGACGCCGGAACGCCTTCGCGAACTGCAGAGCGCGATACCGGCAAGCAGATCGGGTCGTCTCTTGTTCAGTGGGTTCTTATCTGCGATGACCGAATTCCTCGGGTGTAGCTGGCCGCACCGACGTGCTGTCACCGAATGGCGTACGAGATTCGGAGGGTTCTTCGGGGCCAACCACTGGATGTCCGAATCTCAGCGGAGGATCCTGGCGGTATTGGATCCGGCCGACGACATGCCGGCCTGGTGCCGATTCCCCGGCGACCTGCAGGCCGCGGCCTTCCATCTGATCGGATTCCCGCCGAGGACCGATGAGGCTAGCGATGCGCTCGCGGTGGCGTCGCGGTTCGCGCCGGAACTGACGATCCGGTGCGTCCTTGTGGCGATCGCCAGCTTTAGCCGGGTAGGCGACTCGGCAACGGGTGATAACCACCCGTGATCCTGCCCGAGCGCGTTGAGGAGGCCGAATACATGCTCGAAAGTCCCAGTCTGAACCCACTCACAGCCGCTGAAGCGATCAGAGAATCCTACGAGCGCTACCTCCTGTCGAGGCATGCGCCGCGGGACGGGCTTCTAAGGAACGACTTCCAGGCTGCGCTGGCGGGCGACTTCGCGTTGACGCGAGGACCGCTCCTGCAAGCGTCACCACCCTTCGAGCAGGGTGCGTCACTCACGGATTTGGTCCATGAGGAGATTCTGCACGAGGGGTTCCTGGAACTCGAGCCTGATGCGTTCCCGACCGAACGGCCTCTCTATCGACATCAAGAGGAGGCCATACGGAAGGCCGTTTCTGGGCGCAATCTGATCGTGGCAACCGGCACGGGCTCGGGCAAGACGGAGTGTTACCTCTTCCCGATCCTCGATCGTCTCTTCCGTGAACGAGCCGCGGGCACGCTCAACGCGCCCGGTGTTCGAGCAATGCTTCTCTACCCGATGAACGCCTTGGCCAACGACCAGATCAAGCGATTGCGCGATGTCCTGCGGTCTTTCCCCGAGATCACCTTCGGCCGATTCGTGGGCGACACGAAGGACACGTTCCGAGAAGCGGTGGAGAGCCACCGGGCTCGCTTCGGTGATGATCCTTTGTCCAACGAACTCATTTCCCGTGACCGGATCCGGGAGCGCCCGCCGCACATCCTGCTGACGAACTATGCGATGCTCGAATACTTGCTGCTGCGCCCGGCGGACACGTCGCTGTTCGACGGGCCGACCGGACGGCACTGGCGTTTCATTGTGCTTGACGAGGTGCACGTCTATAGCGGAGCGCAGGGTGCCGAGGTCGCCATGCTCCTTCGCCGGGTACGGGACAGGGTCAACGGGAGCGAGAAGGGTCGCATCCAGTACATGGGTACGTCGGCCACACTGGGCCGCAGCGAGCGGGATTACCCAAGACTGGCCGAGTTTGCTCGGACCCTTTCCGACGAGGAGGTTGAGTACGCGGAGGCCGATCCGGCCCGGCAGGACATAATCGCACCGAAGCATCAGCAACTTCGTCGGTCAGCACCGAGTTGGGAGGCTGAACCCGAGGACTTCGAAGTCATGCTCGCTGGTTTGAGTCGTGGCACCGTCCCGGACGATCTGTTCGAGTTGCTGATCTCCCGTGGGGCGCCTGAGTTCGGTTCTGGTGAATCCGCGCACGACAGGCTCGCCTCGATGCTTCGATCCGAGCGTCACGTGGCCGGGCTGCAGGAATCGCTCGCCTCGGGGGCCGTCGATGCCATCGAAGTCGCCCGCCGGTTGTTCGGCGACAGCGCCGGCCACGATCAGCATCTCGTCGCTCTCGTCGATGTGTGCAGCCGTATTCGGTCACCGGCCACACGAGCACCCCTCGTTCCGGCCCGGTATCACTACTTCGTACGCGCGCTGGAAGGAGCTTTCGTCTGTTGCTCGCCCGAGCATCCCGATGGGCAGCCTCGCCTCCGACTCAACCGGCACGAGCACTGCCCAGCCTGTGCGAAATCCACCGGCGAATCAAGAATGTTCGAGTCCGGTGTGTGCATGAAGTGCGGCGCCTCGTACCTCTTGGGCAGTGCCGAGGACGATGGCGAAGGTAACACCTTGCTCGGCTGGGCTGGCCCTCACGAAGCCGACCTCCGCTATCTCCTCGTGTCCGCCGAAGGAACGGGGGACGAACCTGAGGACGAGGACGAGCAGGCGGTCGTGCCTGACGACGAGGCCGAGACCGACATCGATCGGCGCAGGCTCTGCACGCGATGTGGTGCCCTCACCGAAGGGCACGAGGTGTCATGCGCTTGCGGCCCTCGTCTGGCGGTCGACGTCACCGTGGCCCATCCGGCTCGACGCGGGCAGCCCCTGCGTCGGTGCGTCGCCTGCACCGGTCGCAGCAACGGGCCGATTGTGCTCCGGTTCTTCACGGGGCAGGACGCGCCTGTGGCAGTTGTCGCCACTGCGCTCTACCAAGCTCTCCCCGAAAGTCAAGAGCCCGACGAGTCTGGACGCATTGGTGGAGGCCGAAGGCTCTTGTCGTTCTCCGACTCCCGCCAGGATGCGGCGTTCTTCGCACCGTACCTGAGCCGCACCTATTCGCAGGCCGTCCAGCGACGCCTGATTTGGGTGACTGCCGAACGGCTGGCTGAGGAGCATCCTCGGTTTGGCGATCTCGTGGATCCGATCCGTCGCGAGGCGGAACGTCACCTCGTTCTCGACGAGGACGATGGACCGATGCACAACCGGACAGAGGTGCGGACATGGCTCATGCGGGAGATTCTCGCCGTAGACCGCCGTCAGAGCCTCGACGGTGTCGGTCTTGCCGAGATCGGCATAGCGCTGCCCAGAGGTGTAGGTGTTCCACAACCGCTGCGGGAGCTTGGGTTCTCCAAGGAGGAGTCGCTCAACCTTGCCCGCGTGCTGCTGGAGACCCTGCGCCTCCAGGCATCTGTCCACCTTCCGGAAGGAGTAGAAATCGACAGGCCCGAGTTCGCGCCTCGCAACGTGGTGACGAACGTGCGTTATGAGGAATCGGGCCGTCGCATTCTCGCGTGGATTCCGGGAAGTGGACTCAACCGCCGGCTGGACTATCTCCAGAAGCTTCTCGACCGACGTTCGGCAGAGGGTGACCCCCTTGATCTGCTGCGTGACATTTGGGCCCGATGGTTGACAGCGCCCGGCTACTCGTGGTCGAAAAGCCTGAGGCCTGTCAACCATCGACGGCACGGTCTTGTACACGCGATCGATCCCGAACGGATCGTCATTCGTCCGGCATCCGATGCTGAGCCCCCGTACCGTTGTGACACCTGCCGACAGGTGTGGTGGCGGTCCGTCAGCGATGCGTGCCCGTCTTACAGGTGCCTGGGAACTCTGCAACCGGCCGTCGCTTCCCTCAGCGATCACTACCGCCACCTGTACACGTCGCTCCAACCGATCGGGATGCGCGTGGAAGAGCACACGGGGCAACTGGCCACGGACTACGCAGCAGAACTGCAGCAGAGATTCGTGGACGGCGACGTGAACGTCTTGAGTTGTTCCACGACCTTCGAGTTGGGCGTGGACGTGGGCGAGGTCCAAGCGATCCTCATGCGGAATGTGCCGCCCTCTCCCGCCAACTATGTGCAGCGCGCCGGGCGGGCCGGGCGGCGCACGGGCTCAGCGGCTCTCAGCGTGACGTTCGCCCAACGCCGCAGTCACGACCTTCACTACTTCCGCAATCCCGTGGATCTTGTGGAGGGGAGGCTCGGGGTTCCGATCGTCTCGCTCCTCAACCCCCGGATCGTGCGTCGGCACGTTCACGCGGTGGCGTTCGCCGAATTCGAACGTACGCAGGTCGCCGAAGGCGGCGAGTGGCACAGAACGGCGGATTCCTTCTTCACGGCGCCTGAAGCGCGGGAAGTCGCCCCGGTTCGTCGGTTCGTGGAATGGCTCCGGACGCACCCGATCGAACTCGGCAATGCCATAGGGCGGATCGTCCCGCGGAGAGTCGCCGCGACCATCGGCGCGGACGACTGGAACTGGGTCGAGGCGCTGGCTGAGTTCAGCGACACGAACGTCGAGTACGGCTGGCTACGGCGTGCCGAAGAGGAGGTGGTCACGGACCTGACAGGTATCAGCGAGGAACTCGACGATGTCGAACTGCAGATAAGTCGTTCCCGAGCAGCCGGAGACGGCGCCCGGGCCGAACGGTTGTCAGGTCGTCAGAGGGGTCTGTTGCGTGTGGAGCGGACACTTAGGGAGCGGCGACTGATTGACTACCTGGCCCAGCGAGTGGTCTTGCCAAAGTACGGATTCCCCGTCGACGTGGTCTCCCTGGATGCCCGGAGGAGCGGCGATTCACAGGCCGAGCGGTTGGAACTGACGAGAGATCTTCGCCTCGGAATCACTGAGTTCGCGCCCGGTTCCCGCCTCGTCGCCGACGGTGCCCTCTGGGAGACCGCTGGGCTGCGAATCCCCCCAGGACTAGGTCTTCCCACCCACAACTGGGCGGTTTGCGCGGGTTGTGGCGTCTTCCGCACGGGTCTGGGTGAGGAGCCCGGGGAGTGCACGAACTGTTCCGATTCGACGCGGCGATCGGATTCCGGGCGGTTCGTCATCCCCATGTTCGGATTCATCGGCCGGCGGTGTCGGGAGAGGCCAGGGGAGTCCCGTCCTCCGCGGGCAGGTTTCTCTGACTTCCACTTCAGCGATTACATGGCCGATCCTCCGGTGTTCGAAACGGTTCCCTCCGGCCGACGCGAGGTCAGCATTCGCACCAGCCCCCAAGGGAAGATCACAGTCATCAACCGAGGGCTTGCTGGCAGAGGCTTCCGGATCTGCTTCACCTGCGGGCACGCGGAACCCGTTCCCGCACCGGGTGTGGTTCCTGCAGACGGTCACACGCGCCCGGGCTCCGGACGTGATTGCGTCGGCGGACTCGCGCACCGTCATCTGGGACACCAGTATCTGACCGACGTCGTAGAGGTGCAGTTGCCGATGACGATGACGACGCCCCAGGCGCGGAGCACCTTGTACGCCTTGCTTGAGGGCGTGACCGCGATCGGCATCGCCCGGAGCGACGTCAACGGCACCCTCCGTCCTTCGGGGCATGCCGGCCGAGTTAACCTCGTCCTGTTCGATGCCGTGCCCGGAGGCGCGGGCCATGCCGCGCGAATTGCGGATCAGTTCTCGCAACTCCTGCAGGCCGCGCGCCGGGTCGTGGAGGAATGCGAATGTGGGGACGACTCGAGCTGTTATGGATGCCTGCGTTCCTACGCCAACCAGCGCTACCACGACGAACTAACCCGCGGTAGCGCGTTGGACGTCCTGTCCCGCTTCTGAGTTGAACTCGAGCCCCGGCGGTCTCCTGCGGTGTGAGTCCGGGGCGTCGCCACCGAGAATCCTGTGGCGCCTATTCGCCGTCGTGCGCGCCCACAGCCGGGCGCGAGCCGGGGCCGCCGGCGAGGATCGGGCCCAGCCGGCGGCCCCGGAAGCGTTGCTCAGGTCAAAAGGGGCCTAGTTCATCGACGCCCAGATGAGTTCGTTGCCGTCGTAGAGCTTCGGGACGAGCGACGCGTCCAGCATTGACGCCCAGTCGGGCTTCTCCTCGTAGACGCCCAGGTCGACCAGGTTCTCGATCTCCTCACCGAGCCGTGCCACGTTCATCTGGCCGATCACCAGACCGTCGGGGGTCACGTCCTCGATGATCTCCTGGTCGGTCGTCCAGCGGTACAGCTCGTGCTCTCGGGCGAGGAACATCTGGTTGCCGGCCGCCTCGATGCGCTCGAAGGCCAAGTCGATGGCCTCTTCGGGGTTCTCGGCTGCGGAGTAGTAGCCGCGCAACCCGGCCCGCACGAAGTCCTCCACGACCGTCGGGTGCTCCTCGTAGAACGACCGCGTCGTCATGTAGATGGCGAAGCTTGCCGGCACCTCGTAGTCGAGCGGGTCGAACGTGATGTAGTCGATGCCGGCCAGGTCCAGCCAGCGAGGCTCGTTGGAGCGGTAGACCGGCAGGGCCTCGATGCCCAGGGCGAAGTGCTCGACGGGGTTGAATCCGTCGAGGAGCAGCTCTTCGAAGGTCCCGCGCTGGAGGCCGGCCTTGGCGATCATGGCCTGGATGGCGATGGGGATGTCACCCTTGATGCCCATCGTCATGCCCGCCAGATCCGGCAGGTCAGTGACGCCGGAGGCGGGGTCGATGAGCAGCTGGGAGATGGCCGTGTGCCCCAGCTGGGCGAACCCCATGAGGTCGGCGTCGCCGCGGATGTTCGTCGTGACGAGCTCGCCGAACGTGGCGGTGACGCCGAGTTGCACCGTGCCGGCCGCCAGTGCGGCGCTGTTGCCGGGGGCGAAGCCGGGCTGGATCGTCACGTCGAGGCACATGTCGTCGAAGTAGCCCTTGTCCTCCGCCACGACGACCTCGATGATGCCCGCCGCGGCGGCCAGGTCGAAGCCGGTCATGAAGATCAGCGGACCGGCGGCCCGGTTGGCCTCGCAGCGTTCCGGGGTCCCGAACAGCGGGAGGCCGTCGGGGCCGATCGCCGCGTCGGCTGCCGCCGCGGCCTCGGCCGCGGCAGCCTCCTCGGCCGCCGTCTGGGCGGCGCTGCGTGCTTCCTCGGCCTCGGCCTGTGCGGCTGCCGCCTCGGCCTGTGCGGCTGCGGCTTCGGCCTGGGCGGCGGCGGCGTCCGCCTGGGCGGCGGCGGCCTCGGTCTGGGCGGCTGCCGCGTCGGCCTGCGCGGCCTCCGCTGCTTGCCGTGCCGCCTCGAGCGCCGCCTCCGCGGCGGCGACGTCGGCCTGGTTGCCCTCGGCCGTCGCTCTGGCTACGTCGGCTGCTGCGATCGCTTCCTCGGCCAGCGCTGCCGCGGCGGCGGCCTCAGCCGCGGCTGCATCGGCGGCGGCCGAAGCCGCGTCGGCCTCGGCATCGGCCGCGGCAGCCTCGGCGCGTGCCGTCTGTGCCTCGCCGAGAGCGGCGCCGGCGTCGCTCTGCGCGGACGCGGCGGCACCCGCGGCCGCGTCCACGGCGGCCATGGCGGCGCTGTCGTCGTCCTCCTCGGCGCATGCCGCGGCGACGAGCGCAACCACGGCGACTAGCGAGACGGTGATCCTTCGGACGACTCGACTCTTGGTATGAGTCCGCATTGTTCGACCCCCTGTGGCCTAATCCGGCTTTCCGTGCTTGCTCGGTCCCGCCGTCGTGCCTAGAACTGCGCTCTCAGCGCGCCGCCGTCGACCCGCCAGGGAGATCCTGAGAACTGTGCCACCGTAGTACCCGCCTCTCCACGGCCGCAAGGAGCAGGTTCCCGATGACGCCGATGAGGGCGAGCACGAAGATCGACCCCCAGAGCTGGTCGATCAGCAGCCGCACCTGGCCGACGCGTGCGGTGTTGCCGAGACCCTCGGTGGAGCCGCCGAACATCTCGCCGATCACCGCGCCCACGAGTGCCAGGCCCACGCAGAGGCGCCCCGCCGAGAACAGGTAGGGGAGCGACTGCGGGAACCGCAGCTTCCAGAAGATCTCCCACCTGCTGGCCGAGACCGAGCGCAGCAACTCGTAGGCGTTCGGATCCACCGATCGCAGCCCGGTGAACTCGTTGATCGTGAAGGGGATGTAGCAGAACACGGTGGCCACCATCACCTTGGGCCAGTAGCTGAACCCGAACCAGATCAGGAAGACCGGCGCCAGCACCGCCACAGGCGTGCTCTGGAGCAGGACGATGACGGGCATCGACGAGCGCTCCACGAAACGCGAGTGGGCCATGAACGTGGCCACGATGAGCGACGCCCCCAGAGCGAGTCCGTACCCCCAGGCCGCCTCGATCAGTGTGACCTGGGCGTGACGCCAGTAGAACCCCGGCTCGTCGACGACGTGCACGAGGATGTCCCACGGCCTCGGCAGCGTCAGCGGCGAGATGTCGAAGACACGTACGTAGAACTCCCAGATGCCGAAGACGGCCACGAGCCCCACGACGGGTGCCACGGTCATCGCCGAGCGGCGGACGTGCTGGGGGGGCTGCGGGGGCGGCGGCTTCGTGCCGGTGCCGGTTGCGTCGTGCTGCGCGGCGTCTGCCGTCATCGGGCCGACACCTCGCCGAGGGCACGGCGCACGTGGCGCATGTGCGCCAGGTAGCGGTCGTCGTCCTCCATCTGCACCGAGCGGGGGCGGGGCAGGTCGATCGTCTCGGTGTGCACGACCCGGCCCGGCTTGGTGGCCATGACCAGGACCCGGTCGGAGAGGATCACGGCCTCGGGGATGCTGTGGGTCACGAAGAGGACCGTGTGGCCGGTGCGTTCCCAGAGGTCAAGCAGCAGGTAGCGCATCTCGTTGCGGGTGATCTCGTCGAGCGCCGAGAAGGGCTCGTCCATCAGCAGCACGGGCGCGCCGAGCGCGAAGCAGCGCACCAGCGAGACCCGCTGCTGCATGCCGCCGGACAACTCCTTCGGCAGCCGGTCGAGGAAGTCGCCGAGCCCGACGGTCTCCAGCAACTCGATGATCTCGGAGTCACCGAGTGGCGGGTGGATGGCGCCGCGCCGGTTCACTTCGGCGAGCAGGGTGACGTTGCGGCGCACGGTCCGCCAACCCAGCAACGACGGCGTCTGCGGCGCGAACCCGATCTGCTTGGTGTCCCGTGCCTGTGCCGGACTGTTGCCGTCCACCTCCACGGTTCCGAGTTCGTAGGGCAGCAGGCCGCCCACGACTCGCAGCAGGGTCGACTTGCCGCAGCCGCTCGGGCCGATCAGGCTCACGAACTCGCCGGGTTGGATCTCGATGTCGATCTCGTCGAGCGCGTGGAGGTGGCTGCGGCCCGTCGGGAACCACTTGGAGACCCCCCGGATGGAGACGGCGGCGCCGATGCTGCGACCGGCGGCACCGGGCGGGGCGGCGGGGATTGCGGTACGGCTCCCGCCGGAGGTCGGGCGTGGCACGGCGCCATCGTAAGCGGCGTGGCGGCAGTGCGTGAGCGCCCGTCGGGCTCCTTGCTGTCCGCGCGCTCCGGCGGGCTACGGTTGCCGGCGGTCGCCCGGTGCGCGACCGGGCACCGGCGATACAACGCCCCGTCCGGATCCGGCGGGTCGGTTCGCCGACACGGCCCTGGGCTGTGGAGGAAGGAGGCCTCGTGGCCACCGGCTTGATCGACGTGCACTCGCACCACTATCCCGACAGCTATCTCGACGCCTGCCGCCGCCCCGGCAGCGGGTTGGAGCACTACGTCCGCGACGACGGCCGCCTCGTCGTGCTGCAGGACGGGGCCGTCGCCGCAGCCGTGCCGCAGCCGCTGCCGTCGATGGACCACCGCGTGGCGATGATGGACGAGGTCGACATCGACGTTCAGGTGATGTCGGTGTCGGCGCCGAACGTGTTCCGGCTGCCGCGTGACCTGCGCGTCCCGCTGACACGCGACCTCAACGACGAGTTCGCCGGCCTCGTCGAGACGGGCGGGGCGCGCCTGCGGTTCTTCGCCAGCCTTCCCCTGCCCGACATCGACGCCTCACTCGCCGAACTGGACCGCGTCCTCGGCCGTCCCGGCGTCGTGGGCGTCATGCTTTGCACCACCGTGGACCGCCGCACCCTCGACGACGCCCACTTCGCACCGCTGTGGGAGGAACTCTCCCGGCGACAGGCGGTGGTGTTCGTCCACCCCACCACCGCCTGCAGCACCGAGGGCCTGCGCGAGTACGCGCTGTCGCTGGCGCTGGACTTCCTGGCCGAGACCACCAACGCCATCGGCAGGCTGGTCTACTCGGGCACTTTCGAGCGGCACCCCGGCATTCGCTGGATCTTCAGCCACCTCGGCGGGACCGTGCCGTTCGTGCACCACCGCTTCGACAACTACGCGCGGCAGTTCCCCGAGTGCCGCCGGCACACCACCCGCCGGCCGTCGGAGCAGTTGCGGGATCTGTTCTTCGACACCGTCAGTACGCACACCGCCGCCATGCGCTGCGCTTTCGAGACCTTCGACATCTCGAAGTTCGTCTTCGGCACCGACTACCCGCACGTGCCGGGCGGGCTGCGCCCCTTCGTGGAGACCCTCGAGGCCGCCGGACTGTCACCGGAGGATCTCGCCAAGGTTCGCAGGCACAACGCCGCCGGATTGCTCGGCATCGGCTGAGTCGCATCGAGGGAGGGGGCCGGGGGGCCGGCTCGCGACGCCTTGCGCCCGCGCCGAAGGAGCGAACGGCACCCCGGCCCCCGACCGGACGGCCACAGGGGCCGATTCGCGACGCCTTGCGCCCGCGCCGAAGGAGCGAACGGCACCCCGGCCCCCGACCGGACGGCCACAGGGGCCGATTCGCGACGCCTTGCGCCCGCGCCGAAGGAGCGAACGGCACCCCGGCCCCGACCGGACGGCCGGCTCCGATGGCCGATCTCGGGGCGGTCATGGTAATTTCTCCGTTCGTGCGGGGAACCACGTAACGGGGCGGGGGACTCATGCCGCAACCCACTGAGGTGTCCGACTTCGTCAAGGAGCGGTTGGCGCTCATACGGGGCGGATTGCGGCTGTACACCGATCTGCAGCCGGAGAAGACGGCCTTCGTCGTCATCGACATGCAGAACGCCTTCGTCGCCGAAGGCGGCGTCATCGAGGTTCCCGCCAGCCGGGAGATCATCCCCGTCATCAACGGTATGGCTGCCGCCTGCCGGGAGATCGGTGTGCCGGTGATCTGGATCCGCTCGCACCATCCGAAGGGCGGCTCGGACTGGCGGCACTTCTTCGATCACTTCGTGCGCCCGGAACGGCGCGAGGCCGCGGCGGCCGCCCTCTCCGACGACGCCCCGAGTTCGCGCTTCCACCCGGACATGGACATCCGCGACGAGGACTACATCGTCTTCAAGAACCGCTACTCGTGCCTCATCCCCGGTGCGTCGTCCTTGGAGCGGCTGGTGCGAAGCCTCGGCTGCGACACGCTGCTGCTCGCCGGCACCAAGACCAACATCTGCGTCGAGTCCACGGCCCGCGACGCCATGATGCTGGACTTCCGGGTGGTCGTCCTCAGCGATGCCACCGCCGCGCTGACCGACGAGGAGCATCAAGCGTCCCTGAATGTTCTGGTCCAGGAGTTCGCCGACATCCTCGTGACAGACGAGGTGCTCGACGAACTGCGCGCCAACGCAAGAGGAGCCGACCGATGACAGACACCCTCGCCGGCGAGGCTCTCGCAACGGGCGGCAACGGCGCACTCGACCCGGTCACCTTCGAGATCCTGCGGTCGCGCCTGTCGGCCATCAACGACGAGGCGGCCATGACGATGCGCCTGGTCTCCGGCTCGCCGGTGGCCAACGAGGCCTACGACATGAACGTGGGCCTGATGGACGCCGACGGCGACTGCTTCGCCATCGGCATGTACATCACCATCCATGCCCTGGCGCTGAGTTCCACCGTGAAGGACATCCGGCAGCGCTTCGCCGCCGACGACATCGGTCCCGGCGACGTGTTCATGTCCAACGACCCCTACGTCGGCGCCTGCCACCAGATGGACGTGGCGGTCGTGGCGCCGATCTTCGCCGGTGACCGGCTCGTGGCCTGGACCGGCTCGACAGTGCACCAGATCGACTTGGGCGGACCCGTCGAGGGGCAGGTGCAGTTGGGCGCCACCTCCATCTGGAGCGAGCAGCCGCTGTTCCCGCCCATCAAGATCATGGACGGTGGGGAGTTGCGCCCCGACGTGGAGCGGGGCTATCTCCGGCGCACCCGACTCCCTCACCTGGTTGATCTCGACCTGAAGGCCATGATCGCCGGTTGCAACGTCGGCGTGGCGCGGGTGCAGGACCTCGCCGGGCGCTACGGCACCGACGTGGTGCTGGCCGCCATCGAGGGGATCAACGTGGCCACAGCGGCGCGGTTCCGGGCGCGGCTGCGCGAGCTGCCCGACGGCACCTGGACCCATCGGGGCTACATCGAGTACGACGACGTGTACCCGGTCGTCGTTGAGATGACCAAGAAGGGCGACTCGCTCGTCTTCGATTACACCGGGAGCGCCGATCAGGCCGGCGCCGTCATCAACTGCACTCGGCCGGCCTGCGTGGGAGCCGTGGTGGCGGCCATCCTGCCGTACCTCTGCTACGACATGGCGTGGTCCCCGGCGGGCCTGCAGCGGGCCATCGAGGTGCGCACCCGGGAGGGCACCGTCGTGCATGCCGCCTGGCCGGCAGGCACCTCCAAGGCCACCACCACCGGGAGCTTCATGGCCACGATCTCCGCGGGGGTGTGCCTGTCGAAGCTGCTGGCGGCGAGCGAGGGGCATCTCCGGCAGTTCATGTCCACCTGGATGGGCGGCCTCTACGTGGAGGACATGTTCGGGGTGGACCAGCGCGGCGAGTTCTTCGGGGCCGCCATCCTCGACGCCATGGCCGGCGGCTCGGGGGCGCGCGCCTTCGCAGACGGCCTGGACGCCGGGGGGTTCCTGGACTCACCCTCGGCGATCATCGCCAACATCGAGGACATCGAGTACAGCTACCCGGTCCTGTACCTCTCCCGGCGGATCCAGCCCGACACCGGCGGCGCCGGCAAGTACCGCGGCGGCAACACGCTGGCCATGACCTACATCACCCACGATGTCGAGCGTCTGCCGACGAAGATCCTGCACGCCATCGGCACCTACCAGCCGGGCTCCATCGGCGTGGCCGGCGGGTACCCGTCGAACACCAACCAGTTCGTCATCAAGCGCGACACCGACGTCCGTGACCTGCTCGCCGCCGGTGCGGTGCCCGATGACCTCGGCGCCCTCGAGGGCGAACTGGAGATCTTCGGTGACCCCATCGTCAAGACGTCACAGGGGCCCGACGACGTCCACCGCTACGTGGCCATGGGCGGCGGTGGCTATCTCGACCCTCTGGACCGGGAGCCCGAGTTGGTGCTGGCGGACTACATCGTCGGCGCCGTGACCGCGTCGCACGCCCGTGACGCCTATGGCGTGGTGATCGACACCGGCGAGGTGCGAATCGACGCTGCGGGCACCGAATCGCGCCGTGCCGAGATCAGAGACGAGCGACGGCGATCGGCGTCGGTGCCCGGCCCGGCGGTCGGGCAGCCAGAGCCGGCCTGAACGGCGTGGACCGCCTCGTCGCCGTCGACAGCGGCGGCACGTTCACCGACTGCGTCACGCTCGACGCCGCGGGGCGCATCGGATCCGCCAAGGCTCCCTCCACGCCGTCGGACTTCTCCGAGGGCGTCGTGCAGTCGGTGGCGCGTGCAGCCGCCGGCGAGGATCTCGGTCTCGACGAACTCCTGCGGCGGACCGGATTGTTCTGCCACGGCACCACCGTTGCCACCAACGCTCTGCTGACGCGCTCGGGCTCGGTGGTCGGCCTCGTGACGACCAGGGGGCACGAGGACGCAATCATCGTCGGGCGGACGATCCAGAAGGCCGCCGGGGTCGCCGAGTCGGAACTCTCCAACCTGGCGCACCTCGAGAAGGCGGTGCCCATCGTGCCGCGGCCCCTCATCAAGGGCGTGACCGAGCGAATCGACTACCGGGGCTCGGTCGTGGTGCCGATCGATCTCGCCGAGGCGGCCGGAGCGGTCGACGAACTCGTCTCGGCCGGCGTCGAGGCGATCGCCGTGTGCTTCCTGTGGAGCTTCCTGAATCCCGAACACGAACGCGCGGTGGCCGACATGATCAGGTCGCAGCACCCCGACCTGTTCGTCACGGTCTCGCACGAGGTGGCGCCGGTCATCAAGGAGTACGAGCGGTGCGCCACGACCGTGCTCAACGGCTACCTCAGCAGGACGACCCACAGCTACATCTCGAACCTGCAGCAACGGCTGGCCGACGGTGGCCTCGCCAACGACCCGGTCATCATGCAGTCCATCGGCGGTCTGACCCAGGCCGAGGTCAGCAAGGGACGGGCCGTCACCCTCCTGGGGTCGGGACCGACCGGCGGTGTGTTCGGGGCGGCGTCGCTCGGCCGGCTGATCGGCGCCGGGAACATCGTGACGACCGACGTGGGCGGCACCAGCTTCGACGTCGGCCTCGTCACCGACGGGGAACCGCTGGTGGTGGGCACACCGGTGTTCGACAAGTACCACACCGTGCTGCCGGTGATCGACGTCGTCTCGATCGGCGCCGGCGGGGGGAGCCTGGCGTGGATCGAGCCCGGCACGGGGCTGATCAAGGTGGGACCGCAGAGCGCCGGCGCGGTGCCGGGGCCGGCGTGTTACGGGGCCGGCGGGACGCGCCCGACGGTGACAGACGCCAACCTGGTGCTCGGGCGTCTCGACCCCGACTATTTCCTCGGTGGGGAGCGTCGCCTACACGTCGAGACGGCGAGAGAGGCGATCGCGACACACATCTCCGGGCCGACCGGACTCCCCGTGGCCGAGGCGGCGATGGCCATCGTGGACATCCTGGACGCCCGCATGGCCGACCTGGTCCGGATGAGCACCATCGGTCGGGGTTACGACCCCCGCGAGTTCGCGCTGTTCGCGTTCGGCGGTGCCGGGCCCCTGCACGTCGGGGCGTACGCGGCGGACGTCGGCACCCGGCTCACCGTCGTACCGACCAACTCGGCGGTGTTCTCCGCCTTCGGGATCGCCGCCTCCGACCCCGTCTCGGTTGTCCAGGCCAGTGACCCGATGGCTGCACCCTTCGATCCCGAACGGCTGGGCGCGCTCTACGGCGCGCTCGCCGAGCGTGCCGTGGCAGAACTCACGGCGAACGGCGTGGCCCCCGAAAACATCACGACCGGTCGCGAGGTGGAGATGCGCTATCGCGGCCAGGTGCACGAGGTGCGCGTACCCGTCCCCGACGGGCCGCTCGGCTCCGAGAGCCTTGCGGTGGTGATGGAGGAGTTCCGGCGCCGCTACAACCGTCGCTACGGCTCGGGCGCCGCCGCCGACGCCGCCATCGAGGCGCGGACCTTCGTCGTGCGCGGTGTCGGCCGCCAGGCGAAGCCAGAACTGCATTCTGCGCCTCTCGAGGCGGAGGACCCGAGCCCGGCACTCGTTTCCGAACGCCAGGTGTACTTCCGCCCCCTCGGCGGGTTCGTCGCCACGCCGATCTACCGGCGCGAGCTGCTCCGGCCGGGCAACGGCATTGCAGGCCACGCCGTCATCGAAGCGGTCGACACCACCATGCTGATCCACCCCGGCCAGCGCGCCGACGTGGACGCCTGGGGCAACATATTGCTGGACACCACAGGGGGTACACGATGACTGCGCCGGTCCGCAGGCCCACGCCCGAGCACTACGAAGCGGCAATGGCCGCCATCGACACCGAGGAGCTGGTCGATCTGTCACTGGAGTTGGCGCAGATCGACAGCCCGCCCGGTCAGGAGCAGCCAGTGTCGGACCGCGTCTTCGAGTGGCTGACCGACAACGGCTTCGAGGCGTCGCAGGTGGGCATGTTCGCCGACCGGACGAACGTCGTGGGCCGCCTGCGGGGCTCCGGCGGCGGGAACACGGTGATCTTCAACGCCCACATGGACGTGGCCTGGGGTCCCGAGGAGCGGCGCTGGATGCACGACCCCGACAACCCCATCTACACGTCCGCCTGGCGCGAGGGCGACACGCTGGTGGGGAACGGCCTCATCAACGACAAGGGGCCGCTGGCCTGCACGCTGATCGCCGCGAAGGCGGTGGCGGCCTCGGGCGCCCCCCTGGCCGGCGACCTCATCGTCACCGGGGTGGCCGGCGAGATCGGCCAGGAGCCCGTCGACGAGTTCACCTCCCCCGGCTACCTCTCCAAGGAGGTCGGCGCCCGCTACCTCATCACCCACGGCATCATCGGCGACTACGCCGTTGTGGCCGAGGCCACGAGCTTCGGCGTCACCTGGGTCGAGGCCGGCAAGGCCTTCTTCAAGGTGACCGTCCTGGGTGGCGCCTCCCGCTACACGCCCTATGTCACCCATCCCGAGAGCCTCGCCGACCATGGAAACGCCCTGGTGCGCGTCGCACCGGTGATCGAGGCCCTCACGGACTGGGGGCGGCGCTACGAGGTCGAACACGAATACCGCTTCGACGGCGGCCGCTGCGTGCCGAAGGTGAACATCGGCGCCATTCGTGGGGGCCAGCCGTTCCTGACGATCGTGAGCGCCGAGCGCTGCTACCTCTACCTCGACGTGCGCCTCACGCCGGTGCAGACCGCCATGGACGTCCAGGCCGAGTTGCAGGAGGTGCTCGCCGACGTGGGCGTTCCCACCGAACTTGAATGCACGCTCTACCGCCGCGGCTACGAGGCCGTCGACCTCGATCCGCTGCTCGACGCCACCGCCATCGCCCACCGGGCCGAGTTCGGCACCGATCCGGGCGAGGTGGAGCCGCAACTCTCCAGCATGTGGCGCGACACCAACCCGTTCATCGAGATGGGCATCCCGGCGATCACCTACGGGCCGACGGGCAGTGTCGGCGGCGGGCGCTACTCGGCGGAGATCGCCGACTTCGAGGCCGTCACGCGGATCTACACCCGGCTGGCGCTGGACCTCTGCAACCGTCCCCGTGCCAGCCGCGGCATACCCGCATGAGGATCACCCTCGGAATCGGCGGCGGCCTCCACCGGGCCGGGATCTACGAGTTACCGGCAGCCGCCCGCGTCGAGGTCCGGCACCCGCTCGACCTCTGCGGCGCCCCGGGTGGGGGCGGGTCGGCGTGAAAGTCACCCACCTGCGCGGTGTGGAACTGACCGATCCGGCGCCGGAGGACGCCGCCGGGTTCTACGAGCAGGTCTGGGGACTCGAGCGGCTGGACGTGGCGGGCCCCTCGGTATTCCTGCGCGGTACAGGGCCGGAGCATCACATCCTGGCGATCCACCCCGGCAGCCAGACCACGGTGCGCGGCTACCGGCTGGGTCTGGCGGGTCGTGAGGCGGTTGACCGGGCCGCGGAGGAGTTGGGAGCCCGCCCTGACACCCGCATCGTCTCAGCCCCCGCTCCGCTGGACAGCCCCGGGGGTGGTTACGGCTTGCGGATCAGCGACCCCGACGGCCGCGAGATCGAACTGTCGGCCGAGGTGGCACCGGCGGGGGCGCCGGCAGCCGCGGGCGGCGACCCACCCATCCGGCCCACGAAGGTGAGCCACGTCGTCCTCAACTCGCCGAACGCGGATGCCTACCTGCGGCTGCTGATCGAGGTGCTGGGGTTCCGGGTGGCCGACGAGACCGAGCACATGGTCTTCCTGAAGTGCAACCTCGATCACCACAGCGTGGCGATCGCCCGCGCCCCGCACGCCTCGCTGAACCACGTGGCGTACGAGGTGCCGACCGTCAACGATGTCCTCTCGGGCATCGAGCACATGGCCGCCCACGGCTTCGAGACGCTCTGGGGTCCGGGCCGCCACCCGCAGGGGATGAACGCCTTCGGCTACTTCCTGGCGCCCAACGGCCAGGTCGTGGAGTACACCGCCGAGGTGGAGCAGATCCCCGACGACGAATTGGCCCCGCGGTTCTGGGTGCCCGAGGACTATGAGGTCTACGACGACTGGGCCGACATCTCCTCGCTGCGCCCCACGCCCGAGACCCGGACCTTGATGCGGGGCGTCCCCGAGCCCGCCCCCCACGGGGCGTCGTGACGATGGCACGGATCAACGAGCAGATCGAGGTCGTGGGCAGCGGCGCCGATGCGGTCGCCGTGTGCCGCTGCGGTCACGAGATCGCCCCCGCGTCGGACAACTACAAGCTGCACGTGCTGATGCGCGAGGGGCCGGTGCAGAACGCCGGCCCGTGGGTGGATCCCAACGGCATCGGCGGCGACCGGTTCGTGTGCCGGGAATTCTTCTGCCCCGGCTGCGTCACCCTGCTGGACGTCGAGATCGCCCAGAGAGACGAGCCGATCCTCTGGGACGCCCGCCTGGACCTGGGCAATGAGGGCGGCGAATGCTGAGCGTCAGTGACATCAGCGGTGTCTACGTCCTGCCACCGACGCCCTGCCTGCCCGATGCCGGCGGCTGGGACGCCGTCGACTCGGTGGATCTGGATGAGACGGCCCGCATGACCGAGTGGCTCATCAGGCCAGGCGTGGCGGGGCTGGGGCTGTTCGGCACCACCGGCGAGGGCCACTCGCTGCTCTGGCCCGAGAAGCTGAGCTGCGCCGAGGTCGCCGTCGAGGCCGCCGCCGGCCGGGTGCAGATCTTCGGCGGCGTCACGGCCCTGGGAACCCGCGACGTGATCCACCAGATGCGGGGCTTGCGTGACGTCGGTGTGGACGGCGCGCTCGTCGGGCTGCCCCTCTGGCAGACCCCGACCGTCGAGAACGCCGTCGGGTTCGTCGCCGACCTGTCCGCGGCCGTGCCGGACATGGCCGTGATGGTCTACTCCAATTCCTGGTACTTCAAGTTCGACTTCCCGCTGGAGTTCTGGAGTGGCCTCGTCGAGCGTGCGCCGACGGTCGTCGCCGCCAAGGTCACGCACGGCTTCAAGAACTACGGCGCCGAGGTGGAGGCCACCGCCGGGCGGATCAACATGATGCCGGGCGACCCGGGGATCTTCGTCGCCTGGGGCCTCGTCGGCAGCGCCATCGACGCGGTCTGGTCCACGCAGGCGGCCCTGGGGCCCGAACCGGTCGTGGCCCTGCTGGCGGCCATACGCTCGGGTGACGCCGACCTGGTGGAGGAGATCATCGCCGACTTCCGGGCGGTGCCGTCGTACGCCCCGCCGGGCGCCATGGCCAACCGCGACCACACCGACGACTTCGCCCGCTACAACACGCAGGTGGCCAAGTGGCGGCTGAACGTCTCGGGACTCATCGCGGCAGGGCCCATGCGCCCGCCCTACACCGACCTGCCGGAGTCCTGGAAGCGCCAGGTGGAGTTGGAGGTCGAGGGATTCGCCGCACTCCGGGCCAAGTACGCCGCCGCCGAGCCTGCCGGGCCGGGGTACTAGAAAGGGACCGGGGGACAGATGGGCATCCGCACCGGCAAGGACTATCTGAGCGGCGTCCGCGACGGACGGCAGGTCTGGCTGGACGGCGAGTTGGTGGACGACGTCACGGCGCATCTCGCCCTGGCCGGGTGTGCCCAGACCCTCGCCGACGTCTACGACCTGCAGCACGATCCCGAGTTCTCCGACCTGCTGACCATGGACTCTCCGTCCACCGGCGACAGGGTCAGCCTCAGCTACATCCTCCCGCAGTCCCTGGAGGACCTGCACCGGCGCCGCCGCATGATCGAGTTCCTGGCGCGCCGCTCCGGCGGGACCCTGGGGCGCCTGCCGGAGTACATGGCGTCGATCATCGTGGGCCTCTACGACGTGCGGGCCACGCTCGCCGAGGTGGAGCCCGGCTACGCCGACAACATCGCCGCCTACATGGAGTTCTGCCGCGAGAACGACGTGGCGCTGACCCACAGCTTCGCGGACGCCCCCAAGGACATGCGGATCCCGCGGGAGCGCTTCGAGAACCTGCGCCCCACCGAGCACCGCAGCGACGGGATCGTGGTGCACGGCGTGAAGTCGGTGGCCACGCTGGCGCCGTTCGCGGACGAGTACGTGGCGTTGGCGCCCAACCGCCCCGGCCTGGCCGACGACGAAATCGTCTACTTCGCCGTGCCGATGGACACCCCCGGCCTGCGGGTCTTCTGCCGCCCCTCGCTGGTGCCGCCGCCCGTCCCGGATCGCCGGCTGGCGGCGGGCTTCGACGAGATGGACTGCTGGGTGGTCTTCGACAACGTCTTCGTGCCCGCCGAGCGGGTGTTCTACCGCCAGGCCACGCACGTGCACCTCGGCCTGCTGGGCCAGATCCTGCCGTGGGCCTTCTACCACATCCTCATCCGTATGACCTGCAAGGCCGAGGTGCTGGCCGGCATCTGCGCCCAGGTCATCGAGTACCTCGGCAAGGACAACCAGCAGCACCTGCAACTCCAACTCTGCGAGGTGTACGGCTACGTCGAGACGCTGCGGGCGTTCCTCGGCGCGGCGGAGGAGCAGCACCTGTGGACTCCCGACGGCAACCTGATCCCCAATCCCACCCAGGTCACCCTCGGGCGGATCCACGCGGTGGAACACCATCCCCGGATCCTGCAGATCGTCCGCGAGCTGTGCGGGTCGGGCATCCTCATGGCCCCCGGCGCCGCCGACCTGGCCAACGCCGAGGTGGAAGGCGACGTCATGCGGTACCTCGTGGGGCCCGACGAGAACGCCCTGGACCGCTTCCGGCTGCTGAAGCTGGCCTGGGAGTACGGCTGCGACTCGTTCGGGTCGCGCCAGTTGCTGTTCGAGATGCACAACGCCGGCTCACACCTCACGACCCGCCAGCGCCTCGCCATGTCCTATGACGCCGATCCCCTGAAGGCGCTCGCCAGGCAGCTGGCCGGTATCGACGACGCGAGCAGCTAGAGGTTGTTCGGCGATGCCTCGCCCCACTGTGCGTCATTCCGGCGAGGGCCGGAAACCAGACCGGAACGGTCCCGACTGTGGCTGAGGCCGACGAGTCCGTAGTCTCCTGAGAGAAGGGAGCGTGCCCATGAAGACCATCACCGAGATCGGTGGCCCGACGTCCTGGATGGGGCCCGACCTGCAGGACAGCGACGAGTGGGTCATCGAGTTGACCGAGGCGCACCGCCGGGAGCTGCTCGACGCGCTCGCCGGCACCGAGGACGCCGGGCTGGACTTCCTGGAGATGACCCGGGAGAACTTCCCCCTGCCCACCGTCGGCCCGCTGCTGGAGTCGATGCTGCACGACCTGCTGGAGGGCCGCGGCTTCGTGCTGCTGCGCGGCGTGCCCATCGAGGGACTCAGCGAGCGCCGGGTCGAGCTCCTGTACTGGGGGATGGGCCTGTACGTCGGCATCTGCCTCCCGCAGGGCGCCGAGGGCACCGACCTGTTCGCCCACGTCCGCGACGAGGGCGTGGATCGCCACGCCAACTACGGGGGCGGCCTGCTGAACCGCCACTCGGGGGCGCTGCCGTTCCACACCGACACCAGCGACATCGTGGGCCTGCTGTGCATCCGCCCGGCGATGCACGGCGGCACCAGCACCATCGTCAGCGCCGTGGCCGTGCACGACGAGATCGTCCGGCGCCGCCCCGACCTCGCCGCGGTCATGTACGAGCCGTGGTGGTTCGACCGCAAGCGCGGCGACGGCCCCGACAGCTTCGCCCAGTGCCCCATCTACGCCGTCAACGGCGAGGGGCGGCTCTTCGGCTTCTACGGCCCCGACCTCTACAAGACCGCCCAGCGCGGCGAGCACGTCCCGAATCTGTCGGACGAGCAGTGGGAGGCCATGGCGCTGATCGACGAGATCAACGGCAGCCCCGACTACCAACTGAACATGGACTTCCAACCCGGCGAGATCCAGTTCATCAACAACTACTCGGTGATGCACTCCCGCAGCGCCTACGAGGACTGGCCCGACCCGGACCGGCGCCGCGACCTCATCCGCCTGTGGCTCACCTTGGACCAGGACCTCGACATCCCCGCCGAGTTCAACGAGCGAGGCCTCAAGACCCGCTCCAGCGCCTTCGCCACCTAGCCGCCCTCTGCCGCCTCCGCTCTCAGCCGGCCGGCCGGTTCCGGCGACGTGATGCCCCGTCGCCCGCCAGCGGCCTCAGGGATACCGATGCCCAGATGGCCTTCGATGCGTGCAACGCTCACCCGCACCGCGGTGATGTCGACGCTCTGACCGTCCACCTTGGCGTCCAGGCGCCGCAACTCTCGGTAGAGCAACCCGAACGCGGCGAGTACGACGGCGAGGATGGTGCCGGTGATCGACACCGCTGTGAGGATGAGTTCGAGGTTGCCGTTACCCATTGGACTACTTCCCTCCCCGGGCCAGAACCCGGCCCGTTGGCTCTGTCAGGGGGAAGCCGGGCCCGATTGTACCGTCGTCCGCCGAGTGCCACCGCGCGCGGCGGGTGCTGTGCCATGCTGCGTTTATGGCACAGAGTCACGAAATCGAATACCGCGTCGGCGGCGACGACCTGCAATTCGTGGAGGTCTGGTTGGACCCCCACGAGACGGTGATCGGCGAGGCCGGCGCCATGATGTACATGAACCCGGGCATCACGTTCGAGGCCAAGATGGGCGACGGCGCCGACCCCGACGAGGGGACGTGGAGCAAGCTCAAGGCCGCCGGCAAGCGAGCGCTCGCCCAAGAGTCCATCTTCCTCACGCACTTCACCAACATGGGCGGCGGCAAGTCCAGCGTGGCGTTCGCGGCGGAGTTCCCCGGCAAGATCGTCCCGGTTGACCTCACCCAGCATGGCGGCCGCATCATCGCCCAGAAGGACGCCTTCCTGTGCGCCGCCCTGGGCACGAGGATCGACATCGCCTTCCAGCGCAAGATCGGCACCGGGCTGTTCGGCGGCGAGGGCTTCATCCTGCAGAGCCTCAGCGGCGACGGCCTGGCGTTCCTTTCGGCGGGCGGCACGGTCATCCGGCGCCAGCTGAAGGGTGAGCAGTTGCGCGTCGACACCGGCTGCATCGTGGCCTTCGAGCAGGGCATCGACTACGGCATCGAGCGGGCCGGCAACCTCAAGTCCAGCATCTTCGGCGGCGAGGGCCTGTTCCTGGCCACGCTGTCGGGCCACGGCGCGGTCTGGCTGCAGTCGCTGCCGTTCTCCCGCCTCGCCGACCGCATCCTGGCCGCCGCCGCCCCCGTCCCCGGCGCCTCCAAGGGCGAGGGCTCAGTGATCGGAGACTTCGCCAGGGCCTTCGAACGCTGACGGCGAGCCGCCACGCGGCTCAACCGGTGGAGGCGTGCGGACCCGGATCAACCGGGGGACCGCTCCCGGGAACTCAGAGCGCACCCGTGACGTCCAAACGGGTATGAACACTGCACGAAAGCTGCTCGGATCGCTGATCCTGCTGTGCTCCGTCGCAGCGGCGTGCGGCTCCGGGGATGCGGTGGAGGCGGTGCTGGTGTCGGCCGCCGATCGGTCGCCGGCTGATCCGGGGGCTCCGACCGCCGAGTGGGTCGCCGGCGTGAACGCGGCCGGGTGGGATTTCCATCGACATCTGGAGCGCGATGCGGTGTCCAGCCCGGTGGGGATCGGTCTGGCGTTCAGTCTGAGCCGTGCCGGGGCGTCGGCCGGGTCGGGGGCGACGCTGGACGGCATCTTCGGGTTCCCCGCCGATCCCCACGGCGCCGCCAACGCCGTCGATCTGGCGCTGTCGGCGGCCTCGGCGGAGCCGACCGCCACCGTCGAGGTGGCCAACCGCCTGTTTCCCGACGACGACTTCTCGCCGCTGGGGGAGTTCCTCGACACCGCCGCGGTGCACTACGGGGCGGCCCTGCAGCCGATCGAGACCGCCGACGGCGCCGCCGCTGCCGACGTCGTCAACCGGTGGGTGTCCGAGCGCACCCGCGGGCTCGTCCCCGTGATCGTCAGCGCCGATGTCGTCCAGGATCAGAGGTTGGTCCTGGTCAACACGGTGTACCTGAAGGCCGACTGGGTCGAGCCGTTCCTGCCCGAGTTGACCGCCGACGGCCTGTTCACCACCGGCGACGGCGGGTCGGTCACGGTGCCGTTCATGCGCGACAGGGAACCGGTCCATCGTCGTTTCGTGCGCCTCGCGGGCGCCGACGCCGTCGAGCTTCCCTACCGGGGCGACGAGTTGGCCATGTGGCTCGTCGTCCCCCACGACGTCGCCGGCCTCGCCGCGGTCGAGGAGTCGCTCGACGCCGGGTCCTTGACCGGACTGGCCGGCGCTGCGCAGGCGGGCTCCGTCGACTTGACGATGCCGAAGTGGGAGCAGGCCTTGCCGCCCACCGACCTGTTCGAGTGGCTCTGCCCGCTGGGGTTCTGCGCCGGCGCGCCCTTCGACGGCATCGCCCCGGGCGTCTTCATCACCGCCGCCCTCCACGGCGCCAAGGTGATCGTGGACGAGAAGGGCACCGAGGCCGCCGCGGCCACGGCCATGGCCTTCGACGAGTCCGCGCCTCCGCAGGCCGAACTCACGGTCGTCGCGGACCGCCCCTTCCTATGGGCCATCGTCCACAACGACACAGGCGCCGTCCTGTTCATCGGCCGACTCGTGGACCCCACCGCGTAACGATCCCCGCCACGACGCCAACGAGCCCCACAACGCGGATGCCGCGCACGCCACCTCGATACCCTCGGTCGGATGGCGCCCACGCTGCCGCCACCTCCACGGGTTGGAGGAGTGCCAGCGATCGGCGCAGTGGAGCGCGCTCGGAGTGTCGGGGAGGTCGCGGACCGCCGGAGCCGGTCAGGCGGCACGGTCGAGTGCCCGGATGCCACCGAGATCCTTTGCCTAGGAGTCGTTAGTTCAGGATCTGCTCGCGAGCGAGTCTGGGGCTGCGGCTCAGGTGTCCGGTGCAGTCACTTGCCAGCCGTCGCTTCTGAGGACCTCTGCGGCCGCGGCCGGGTTGCGGCGTACTGCAGCCCTGAGTTGCCGGTCGCGGTATTCGTCTCGTGACCTGTTCAAAGCGCCTTGCCATTCATTCCGGGGTGTGACGAGGCGTTCGAGGATGCAGAACTCGATGATGTCTTCGAGACATGGGCGGAAGCGGCGTCCCCCGACGGGCAGGTGAAGGTCGGCCGGCTTGTCCTTGTCGCGCCCGCTGGCATGCAGCATGCCGCGGAGAACATCGGATTCGCCGTGTATGTGGATGTGCGCCTCAGGGAACTCGTTCGGCGGCTCCCGCACGAAGTCGTACGTCAATATCGAAGCATCGTCGTCGTCCTCCTGGAGCGTGTAGGTGCTCTGTTTGGTGGTCAGGAACGTCTCCGAATCGTCCAGTTCAAGCGTGTGGAGGACACTCAGGTACAGGCGCGCAGGTGACTTGGAGATTGTCAGCGGGACAGAGTCACCAAGCGGATTTGCCTTGCTCACTTCGTACCCGACTACGGCGCGCCCGTGTCGGTCCATGTAGCAGCGCAGGGGGATGCCGTGGGTGACGGTGCCGTTGAGAAGATCCGCCAGCTCGCCTGCAAACTTCCGAGCCTGACGCTCCAGGTCAGGCTGTCGAAGGCTCAAAGGACGACACGACGAACCAGGCCCGCCGAGCGATCTCGCTGGAGAAGCGTCCAGTCTTGGCCTGCTGCTGGAGTTCCTCCCAGGTGTGTCCCGCTCGCGCGAGAGCGTTGTCGATGGCGGCGCGCACGCCCGCCTCATCCAAGACGTCGACCTCGATGTCCTGATAGCGATCTTCTTGCCCGGTCATTGCGTTCTCATTCCGTCCGACCCGACCGGATGACCCGGTCACGGCACCCTGCCTGCTGCAATGTTGTCATAGATGATGCTACGGGCGTGTGACAGTCGCCTGTGTCGAACGCAGCCAGTTCGGGCCAAAAATGGGAGATCTGAGCATGTCGGGAGAGGGTGAGCGCGTCTACTATGTGATGGCGCTTCGGCATCTGCTGCCGCTGGCGCTCGGGTGCCACTACTTGCGGTTGCCTGACGCCGATCACATGGGCGTCGCTATGCGGGCGGATGATCTCGCGGGCCTTGAGTGCTGGTTTGTGCAGGTGCGTCGGCGTTCTGAGGCCGATTCGGGTGTGCAGGATGCGTTGTCGCAGGTCGCGGACGACTTCGTCGCGCGACACGGTGTCTTCGAGCGCGTGGCCAACACCAGCCGGCCGGTGCCCCCGGATCTGTTCTGTTTCGTCGATCATCGCGTCTATGAGGACGATGCTGACGAGGAAGCGGCTATCGGAGGCGCCGGGTTGGACGCGCCGGATTTGGTGACTGTGGTTGTCGCCGGTGGCGCCTATAGCGACGCCACAGCCGGAAGCCATTGGCGCCGTTCGTTCCGCATTGTTGTCGAGTGGGTTGACTCTCTGCGCGTCGTTGGAGCGGCCCCGCTTGTGGCGATCACCGATGTCGAGTCGATCCACCCGATCTACCTCCGCGTTGTGGAGTCCGCCGACGGCGGCCGCGATGTCCACGGCGCTGTGCTCGACGAGACGGGCTTGCTGAGGTCGTACCACCGGATCGAGCGCGAGGTCACGGACCGCGCCGCGCATGTGTTCACGCAGCGTTTACTTGGGAATCCGTCTGTCTTGACGCTCGACTGGACCACGCGCGCCTACACCGCGAGAGCGCTTGGCGACTACAGCCAGGCTCTTCTCTACTCGGCGATCGCAGCCGAGCAAATGATTCGCCACCTCGCATGCGTACTGCAATGGGAACAGGACCGTCACGACGACTTGGCGACCCGAGTCGAACTCGCGAAGCTCTTCGACGATCGCCCGGCGAAACTGCTCGACCAGATCGGGGAGAAACTCGGGTTCGAACCGAACACCCAAAGGGAGGGGTGTCCCGACGAGATCAGGGCATGGCGGCGCGACATTGCGGGGGTTCGCAACAACATCATGCACGTCGGCTACTACCCCAGTGGCGCAGAATCCGATCGAAGCGCCGAGGCGTTGGGGAATCTCGGGGAGTACTTCGTCGAACGCATCACGGCGAACGCCGCACAGTTCCCGATAGCTGCTCTCGTGCTCTGCGGCATGGATCGCATCCGCGACGACGCTCGGCAGCGAGTCTGGGAGCATGTCGACAACCACGATGAGTACGTGATCGAGTACAGAGAGGCTCTGACTCGACCTGCCGATGGCGAGTAGGGAGGGGATCGCTATCGAGATGGAAGCTGCCTTCGCTCCGGTGCTCGCTCGTGGCGAGTTGGCCGTCGATCGGAGCGGCAGCTCCCGAGCAGAGCGCTCGGTTGCGGGAGGAGCCCAGTCGTCGGACTACTCGCGCGGTGAGGTCGACCGGCGTCTCGGCTTGAATCGATGACCTGTACGTGGAGGCCGGTTCGGTGTGCCTGGGTTGAAGATTCGTCGCATGATTGCGATGATCCCGGCGATGAGAAGGAAGGGCAGCGCGTGTCCGAGAGTGTTCACTCAAGCGTTGGGCGATGGCCATGACTGACAGCTCGTCCGCCGGGTTGCCCCCGGAGCAGGAGGCTCGGCGGGTGATCGATGCGCAGTTGGTGGCGTGTGGGTGGGTGGTGCAGGACCATAAGCATGCGGCGGTTGCGGCGGCTCGGGGGGTGGCGGTGCGGGAGGTGCCGACCGATGCGGGGCGCGCTGACTACGTGCTGTTCGTGGACCGTCAGGCGGTGGGGGTGATCGAGGCGAAGCCGGTGGGGACGACGCTCACGGGGGTGGAGTCGCAGACGTTGCGGTACAGGGTTTCGTTCCCCGACGAACTGCCTGCCGTCATGGTCAAGGAAGCGTTGCCGTTCGGCTACGAATCCACGGGGATCGAGACTCGTTTCACTTGTGGGCTGGATCCGGTGTCGACGTCGCGGCGGGTGTTCGCGTTTCACCGACCCGAGACGATCGCTCGCTGGGTTGACGACCACATCGAGAGAAGCGCCGGCACGCTGCGCGGCGGCCTCCAACTACTGCCCGACTTGGACCCCCGAGGGCTCTGGCCCGCCCAAGCCGATGCGATCCAGAGCTTGGAGGTGTCGCTGCGGGATGGCCGGCCGCGGGCGTTGATCCAGATGGCCACCGGCGCGGGCAAGACGTTCACGGCGGTGAACTCGATCTACCGGCTGGTGCGCCACGCCGGGGCGCAGCGCGTCCTGTTCCTCGTGGATCGGGCAAACCTGGGTCGCCAGGCGGTCCGGGAGTTCGACGGGTTCGACACGCCCGACGACGGTCGCAAGTTCACCGAGTTGTACAACGTGAGCCGGCTCGCCTCGTCGCATCTGGACATGGCCGCAGAGGGCGCCACCAAGGTGCACGTCTCCACGATCCAGCGGCTCTACTCGCTGCTGCGGGGCGAGGAGTTGGACGACGCCCTCGACGAGAAATCCGGCTTCGAAGTGACGCCCGAACAGCCCATCGACGACGTGGTCTACAACCCGGCGGTGCCTATCGAGTCCTACGACGTGATCGTCGTCGACGAGTGCCACCGATCGATCTACGGGGTGTGGCGGCAGGTGCTGGAGTACTTCGACGCCTTCCTCATCGGCTTGACTGCCACGCCGGGGATCCAGACGTTCGCGTTCTTCGAGCAGAACCTGGTCACCGAATATGGCCACGCCGAAGCGGTCGCCGACCGGGTGAACGTGGACTTCGACGTGTTCCGGATCCGCACCGAGATCACCGAGGGCGGCGGCACGGTACCGGCCGGGTTCGTGACGGAGTTCCGCGACCGCCTCACCCGCCAGCAGCGCCTCGAACGGGTCGACGAGGACATGCCCTATGACGCCGCCGAGTTGGACCGCCGGGTCGTGGCGCGCGACCAGATCCGCACCATCGTCAAGACGCTGCGGGACTCGCTGCCGACCATGTTCCCCGACCGGAAACAGCGCGCCGACGGCCTTCTCGTCAATGTTCCCAAGACGCTGATCTTCGCCAAGGACGACAGCCACGCAGATGACATCGTCCAGATCGTCCGCCAGGAGTTCGGCTTGGGCAACGAGGGGGCGGTGAAGATCACCTACCGTTCCGGCGATTCCGGCCACAGTCCCGAGCAGTTGCTGGCGCAGTTCCGCAACGCCTACAACCCGCGCATCGCCGTGACCGTGGACCTGATCGCCACGGGCACCGACGTGAAACCCATCGAGTGCGTGGTGTTCATGCGGCGGGTCAAGAGCCGCAACTACTTCGAGCAGATGAAAGGCCGCGGCGTGCGCGTCATCGACCCCAACGACCTCCGCGCTGTCACCCCCGACGCCACCGTCAAGGACCGCTTCGTGCTCGTGGACGCCGTTGGCGTGACCGACGACGACCTGCCCGAGACCGTGCCGCTGGAACGCAAACGCCACGAGAGCTTCGACCGACTGCTGAACCGCGTCGGCCTCGGCTCCACCGACGAAGCCACCGTGTCGTCGGTGGCGTCACGCCTCGCCCGCCTCGACCAGCGCATGACCGCCGAGGACCGCTCCGAGATGGAGAACGTCGCCGGGATGAGCCTCAGTGCGCTCGCCCACCAACTCGTCGAAGCGCTCGACCCCGACCGCCACATCGCATCCGCCGCCGAGGCCGCCGGGACCGACGACCCCCCCGACGAGCAGATCGCCTCCGCCCGCGAGCAGATCGTCCGCGAAGCCCTCCAGCCCCTCGCCGGCAACCCCCAGCTGCGCGAGAAGCTCATCGAGGTCCGCCGCAGCTACGAGCAGATGATCGACTCCGCCTCCGCCGACAAGGTCATCTCCGGCGAGTTCTCCATCGACGCCACCGACCGCGCCCGCCGCCAAGTCGAGTCGTTCCGCAAGTTCATCGACGAGAACCGCGACCAGATCACCGCCCTCCAGGTCCTCTTCGACCAACCCCCAGGAGCCGGGCTCACCTACGACGACATCCGGGAACTCGCCAACGCCATCGCCCGCCCACCCCACCGCTGGACCACCGAGAACCTCTGGACCGCCTACGAGACCCTCGATGCCAGCAAAATCCGAGGCTCAGGCCACCGAGTCAACACCGACCTCGTCAGCCTCGTCCGCTACACGCTCGGCCTCACCGACGAACTTGTCGCCTACCCCGACCTCGTCAACGAACGCTTCCAGACATGGCTCCAGCAGCAACGCAACGCAGGCCGCACCCTGACCGACGAGCAGATCGCCTACCTCGGCCTCATCCGCGACCACCTCGCCGCCAGCCTCACCATCGCCCCACCCGACCTACAGCACCCACCCTTCAGCACCCACGGCGGCCTCGGCCGAGCCCGCCAACTCTTCGGAACAGAACTCACACCCCTGCTGGATGAGTTGACGGAGGCACTAGTGGCGTGAGTCCGACACTGCCGCCAGGGTGGGCGTGGGCGGACCTCGCCGACGTGTCTCAGATTGTCCTGGGACAGTCTCCTCCGGGCAGTAGCTACAACGATCACGGCGACGGAATTCCATTTTTCCAGGGCAAGGCTGAGTTCGGAGATCGATTCCCGACGACGCTGAAGTGGACGACCGAGCCGAGAAAACGCGCTCCCGAAGGATCGGTCCTGATCTCCGTACGTGCACCAGTCGGACCAACCAACGTCGCACCGGTTGACTGCGCGATCGGTCGAGGCCTCGCTGCCCTGAACCCGCTGGGAGGGATCTCGACGGGCTACATGCTCTGGGTGATGCGTCAATCAGCCCCCAATCTCGTTGAACAGGCAACGGGTAGCACCTTTGACGCGATCACCGGTAGCCAACTACGAACACATCGCCTTCCCATCGCTCCGCTTCAGGAACAGCAGAGAATCGCTGCCGCGATCGAAGAGCACTTCTCCCGCCTCGACGCCGCCGAGGCCACCCTGAGCGCAACCAGTCGCAAGCTTGTTGCCTTGCGCACATCATTCCTGACGGATGCATGTCGAGGGGCGTGGCCGAAGGCGCAGCTATCCGACATCATCACGTCACTCAGGAATGGAGTCTTCGTGTCGAGGCCGTCGGCCCAGCCTCCGGGACACCCGATCTATCGAATCAGCGCTGTCCGCCCGCTGGTTCTCAGGACCGGTGACATCAGATTCGCAGATCCAGTCCCCGAGAAGGCAGCCACCTACAAGGTCGAGAGCGGAGACATCCTGGTTACCCGTTATAGCGGAAACCCGAGCTACGTCGGCGCAGCTGCCGTCGTGCCGCCCGGAGGCGCTGGAATCCTTCATCCGGACAAGCTGATTCGCGTCGTCGCCGATAGGGACAAGGCTCTTCCGGAGTGGATCGCCGCGTATCTGACCGTGGGCGAAGGCCGTCGCGGAATCGAGCAACGACTGAAAACGACGGCTGGCCAGGTCGGAATCTCGGGTTCGCAACTCAAGACGGTCCAGGTCGCGGTCCCACCGCTGAGCCATCAACAGGATGTGGTTGCCAAGATCGCCATCCTCCAAGAAGCTCAGGGCCGAGTGCGGCAGCAACTCGATGGCATAGCAGCCCAAGTCCAAGCGCTACGCCGGTCGGTGCTCGCCGCGGCATTCTCTGGGCGGCTCGTGCCGCAGGATCCTGACGACGAGCCTGCGTCGGTGCTCCTCGAACGCATCACCGCGTCCCGTCCGTCGAAACCGACGCGCCAGAAGGTACGAACGTGAACGCTGATCCGAAGGCGCTGGTGCAGAGGTTGTGGGATTTCTGCGACGTTCTGCGGGACGATGGGTTGTCGTACGGGGAGTATCTGGAGCAGCTCACGTATCTGCTGTTCTTGAAGATGGCCGACGAGCAGTACGAGCATCTCGGTGGTGAGCGGGTGGTGCCGGCGGGTCTCGATTGGCCGTCGCTCCTGCGGCGCTCGGGCGTGGAGTTGGAGCAGCACTACGGCACGATCCTTGAGGAGCTCGGCACGGGCGAGGACATGTTGGGGGTGGTGTTCGGTAAGGCCCGCAACCGGGTGCAGGACCCGGCGAAGCTGGAGCGGCTGATCAAGGAGTTCGTGGACCGTCACGAGTGGCTGAGCCTCGACGCCGACCTGAAGGGTGACGCGTATGAGGGCCTGATTGAGAAGACCGCCCAGGAGGGTGCCCGCGGTGCGGGCCAGTACTTCACGCCCCGGGCGCTGATCTCGGCGATCGTCGACGTGATGCGGCCCGGCCCCGACGACCGCATCTGCGACCCCGCCTGTGGTACCGGCGGCTTCTTCCTCGGCGCCTATGAGTCGATCCTCGACCGGTTCCCGCACCTCGAGCCCCACCAGACGGCGCACCTGCGGTCGGGGGCGTTCACGGGTTGGGAGATCGCTGACCTGCCGGCGCGGCTTTGCGCGATGAACCTGCTGCTGCACGGCATCGAGAGCCCCGAGTCCGACTCGCCGATCCACGTCGACGACGCCCTCCGGGACTCGCCCGCCACTCGCTTCGACATGGTGTTGACGAACCCGCCGTTCGGACGTTCCTCCTCGGACAGCTACGAGCGCGACGACTTCTGGGCCACGACCCGCAACAAGCAACTCAACTTCGTCCAGCACATCGCCGGCCTGCTGCGCATCGGCGGCACCGCCGCGGTGGTGGTGCCCGACAACGTGTTGTTCGAGGCGGGCGCGGGTGAGACCATCCGACGCCGCCTGCTGGCCGACTGCGAGGTCCACACCCTGCTGCGCCTCCCGACGGGCATCTTTTACGCCCAGGGAGTGAAGGCCAACGTGCTGTTCTTCCGCCGTCGCGAGGGCGCCGAGGCGGCCTGGACCCGCGAGCTGTGGGTCTATGACCTGCGCACCAACAAGCACTTCACCCGCAAGCAGAACCCCCTCCGCCGCGCCGACCTCGACGACTTCGTGGCCTGCTACCGCCCCGGCGACCTCCACCGCCGCGAGGAGTCCGAACGCTTCAAGCGCTTCACCTACAACGATCTGCTGGCCCGCGACAAGGTCAGCCTCGACATCTTCTGGCTCCGCGACGACAGCCTCACCGACACCGACGACCTCCCACCCCCCGCCGTCCTTGCCGCCGAAATCGCCGAAGACCTCCAAGCCGCCCTAGAAGAAATCCAAACCCTCGCAGAGAGCCTCGCCGACCCGCGACACTTCCACGAACCTCCGTAGGCTGTTCCGCCAGGATCTGCATCTGTGTCTCAGGTCATTCGTTGGAGACATGGACGTTTACGCGGGGCCGGGCCAGACACCGAGCATGGCGCGTCGTCGGTGGATAGTCGAGTCGTGCCCAGCGGCGGATATCTCGGATGCATCCTCGCGAAGTGCGGCCGCACTTCGATAAGCTCTGAGCGTGCGAAATCGAAGTGCGGCCGCAGCGGGTAGTAGTGAGACCGAACCGCTGGGATCAATTCGAACGGGCGACGCTTATCGGCTTGTTGAAGAGGTTGAGGATGATTCCGTCGACCTCCTCATCACCTCTCCGCCGTACTGGGGTATCCGGACGTATGGCCTTCCCCACGACGAGTCGGTCCTCGATGAGTGGCGATCGGCGGGCTGCGATGACGAGAGGACACCCCCGTTCGATTGGTACTCAAGAGCGGGTGGAGTGCTGGGGCTCGAGCCGTACCCGCACTGGTATGTCGATCACCTGGTCGAGTTCTTCTCGAAGGCGCGCCGCACGTTGCGGTCAGTCTCGAGCCTTTGGGTGAACCTCGGCGACACCTATTTCGCTCGTTGGAGCAGCATCAGAGACGGAGGCCGACAGGGGCTCAATGGTGGGCGTACACGGCGGAGGACCCCGTCGGGTGGCTATCTGCACGACAAGCAGCTTCTGCTCGTGCCCGCTAGGTTCGCGATCGCGATGCAGGACCAGGGGTGGATCCTGCGCAACGATCTGATCTGGGCGAAGCCGAACCCGATGCCGCGCCCGGAGCGCGACCGGCTGAGGATGTCGCACGAGCACTGGTTCCACTTCGTCCAGCGACAGTCCGGCGGGCGTCGACCGAGCTACTACTACGATCTTGATGCCGCTGAGCCGGGCGCGTTGGATGTTGTGGTCCACGATCCGCCTTCGACGACGAACGGCCACTCAGCGACGTTCCCGATCGAGTTCGTGAAGCGCAGGATCCTCACCTCCACGCCGTCCAGGGGGCTCGTTCTCGATCCCTTCAGCGGTTCCGGCACTGCCCTAGTCGCTGCCGTCGAACTGGGCCGCAGAGCGTTGGGGTTCGAAGTCTCAGCCAAGTATGCAAGATCGGCTCGGTCTAGGCTCAAGAAGGTGCTGGAGAAGATCGATGAGTGACGGCGTGGGTCCAGATGCTGCACCGCAGGCTGACACCGCCCGAGTGATCGGCGTCCTCGATGGTGCGCAGCGTCCGGGCGCTGGTCCAGACGTTGGGCTGGTCAGGTTGTTGGCAACGCTCGACGGCACAGAAGCGAGCGTGAGGCTCGCTCTCAGCGCCCTTCTAGCTGATGCAGATCCGCATTAGCACCGATCCGATTGGACCGCTCAGAGTCCTTGACGGATTGCCAGACGTGCCGCTGTCGGTCATCGAGGGTCGCAACGGCATTGGGAAGTCGCTGGCAGTGCGGGTACTGGAGCTCTGTTGTGGCGAGATGCCCTATCGCCTGAGGTCTCCTGCCTGGGAGAGTCTCCGTGCCGGCCTGGGCCGCTTCGAGGTCCGCGCCGAGAATCTCACCGGCGCGGCGCTGGTTCTCTGGAGGGCGGACAGCCGCGAGTGGCCCCGGGATCCCAGCGGTGCGCCAGACGAGACCTGGTTTGAGGCGATTGAAATCGACGGCGCTCAAACGACGATGAGCGAACTCCAGAACCTCTTGCGGGTACACCGGATTGCTGGTGACGAGGGCATCGTGGAGACGCTTGCCAGACGGGCCGACGCGGAGGCCGACGCCGTTCACCGATGGGCTGCCCGGTACACCGGGGAGGAAGGCACCCCGCTGGCTTCGCTCGAGCATGAAGCTGACGATCTCCGACTCTTGTTCGGCGGATGGACGGACGCCGCAATTCCGGACCTGAGGGAGTCGTTGGTCGATGCCGAAGAACAGCATGAGCGCGCGGCCGCTGAAGCAGAGCGGACCTACTCGCAGCACAAGCTCGTCAGTGACGCCGCAGATCTCCAACGCCAGCTTGATCGCTATTCGGAGGAGGCGCCAGGGCTTCAAGCAGAACTGGAGGCAGTCGAAGGGGACATCGCCAATCGTCAGGCAAGACTCGAGACCATCGATGCGGAACTCCGCAGGATCGTGCAGAGATCAGCCTTGGCCGGTCCGGCTCAGAACGAACTCAAGAATGCGCGACGGACTACATCCAACAACCGACGCAAGCTGGCGGATTCCGTGCGAAAGGCCTCCACGCTCGCAGCTCAAGTCGGTATCGGCAACGACCGCGCGGATGCGGAAGCGGAAGCGGCTTCCGTAGATGATGCCATCGGGGCGCTTGAAATTGAGAGGCGTTCCCTCGATGCTGCACCGATCATGCGCGAACTCTTGGACCAGATCACGGATCGTCTGACGCACGGCGAGGAGGTTGGCCTCGCCGACGAAGTTGCGATTGAGGAGCCTGAGACGAATGTGAGCCTGACGGTTGCGCGGACTCGTAGTGGCATGTCCAACCGAAGGAAGGCGCTTGAGGGGCACCCGCCTCCACCTGAAGCTGAAGCCGTGCGGGAGCAACTTGACGCCCAAAGGAGGCGGCAGGCACAGGTGGCGGTGCTACTGGCCCACCTCGACGACATTGAGAAGTTCGAACGACTCGTACAGAAGAACGAAGAACGCGTGCAAAAGGCGCTCGCAGCCTTGCCTGCCGCTGGCTCCGGCGAGGTTCGCTCGTTGGAGGAGGAGAAGGTCCAGCTCAACGACGAGATCGTCCAGCTGGCAGGTCGGAGGGCGAGCCTCGTCGAACGCTTGGGGGGATCGCCGGTGTCCGATCCCATCGTTGTCCGTGAACGTCTCGAGCAAAGCCTTGAGAGCGCAGGCGTGCCACAGGAGCTGCTTGATGACGCGCTCACAGAGTACGGCGACGCGCTTGAAGTCGCTCGAGAAGCGGAACGGACCACTCGTGAGATGCTCGATGCGAGGCGCTCCGAACTAGCGCGGACAGAATCCGAGGTCCGGAGAGCTTGGAACATGCTCGCCAACCGTGAGGATCTCCGGTGGCTTCGCGATGCGCTCGCTCTCAAGCCCTCACAGCAAGCCTCATACGAGGCGCAGGCGAGATACATCGAGAGCCTTCGCGGCCGGCTCGACGCAATCCTCGATCGACTTGGAGCGGCGCGGGCACAACTCGCGGCCGTGGAGCGTGCCTTGACCGGCGTCGGGAGGCACATACGGAGTCAGAGTCCCGACGCTGAGCTGTACGTCGAAGAACTGAAGTCCTGGTTGGGTCGACGCTTCAGCGACTGGTTCAACAACGAACGCGTCCGACGAGAGCTATTGCCGCAGGCCGAGGGAGAGATCGTTGTTGACCTCGATACGCGAGAAGTGCTCTGGGAGGAGGGTGAGATCGTTCGGAGCCGGCCGCTCGAGGCGTTCTCGTCGGGCGAACAGGCCTTCGCCTACACCCGAGCCCGCCTCGGGCTCCTAGATGACGAGGACAACCCACCGCAGAATCGTCTCGTGGTCTTGGACGAGTTCGGTGCCTTCATCGCGCACGACCGACTACAGCAACTCTTCGATGTCCTCGAAGACCGGATTCCAGACCACCCCACCGACCAAGTCGTTGTGATCCTTCCACTCGCTCGTGACTATGAACAGCTCGGGAAGACCGCGCTCAAGACCGAACAACGAAGCCTTCAAGAGATGGCCGAGCAGGTCGCTTCCAAGGACTACGGCGTGACGGAACTCGTCCGTTGAGGGACCTCAGCCCCTTGCTCGGCAACCGGGAGGATCTCGCGCGGGTGGACTTGACTGTCGCGCTCCCTGCGCTGACTTCGATCTGGACGGAAACGATGGGCGCCGAGCCCTCTGATCTCGAAGAGGACCTTGCCTTGGCCCGGCGCTGGTTCGATCCGGTTGCCCAGGGGCAGCGCTTGCGCCGCGAACTGTTGGCGCTCGACGCAACGACCGTCGACGAGGTCCCTGGCCCGCCCTGGACTCTGGAGGTCGCTCCCGCAACCCATTTGGTTACACCTGAGGGTCGGTGTCTCATCGACTACCTGTCCGACCAGTGCGCAGATCGACCGGAGGGGGGTACTGCCAAGATCGTCGATGCGTACGATCGCTTGCTGGGTTCGCTTTACCGAGAGTGGTCTCGGCACCGCATCGAGTCGGTCGTGGGTCTGCTCGCTGGCACAGACAAGCCCCTACAAATCCCCGCAGCCGGAGTCGTGATCGCACTGCTAGTTAATCGATGCACGGACGAACGACGCGCGTTGACCAGGTTCGCAGGTGGGCCGAACAAGGATCTTGTAGACCGTGCCTTCTTCGCACCGGTGCAGCGCTTCGCCGACGTCCTATCTCCATCTGGTCGGCGAGACCGGGCCAATCAGACACTCGTAAGTGGCTGGATGCTGTACGAGGCGCGCCGGCGACTTGGTGATGGGCTGAAAGTCCAGGATGCTCGCGGCGGGAACGATGGGAAGGTATGGATCCGCTCGGACGCCGTCTCCGATGTCATTCGCCGCGTCGCTCAAGATCTCAGCAGGGGGAACCGAGCGCGCGCCACTCCCGATCTCTTCGCCGACGCGTTCGATGCCCTCGTTGAGGAGTTGAGAGTGCAGCTGCCGAGCCTTGCAGCCTTCGGCCTGATCCATGAGCGGCCCCGCGATACAGCGCGCCTTGGTGCTCAGTTCCTGGAACGACTCACCGAGCTACAACTGTCAGACGATGAGTCGGGCAACGGCGCTTCTTGACCTTGCGCCGCAGCTCGCCCGGTACCACGAGCGCAGCCTTGCCGGATCTATCACCGTGGTGCCGGTATTGGTGGACGACCTGAATGCGGTCCTTCCTAGCGTCCAAGCTCTCGCGACAGTTCTTGATGCTCCGTTGTTCGTCGCAGGTGCGCCAACGGGCCAGCGGCAAACCTCGCTGAGCGATGATGCTGCGCGGCTCACCTCCATTGAGTTAGCACTAGACGTAACGAGGTTCGGCAGGAGCCGAAAGGTCGCGCGAGTCGACTCTGAAGGTGACAATGCTTGGGCGTTTGTAGATCCACCCGCCGGCGGAGAACTCAGTCCAGGCGAACAGACGGTCATCGACGTCTGCTGCGCAACTGCGAGTCGCGAGCTAGATGAGGCCGAGTCACAGGCTGCGATCGTGGCCTACCGGGTCAGTGGAGTAGACCTCGACTTCAGAAACGCGATCTGGGAACTCTTCACCAAGTACCTGATGGGCCTCCCGAGCCGGAGCCTGAGAACCCTAATCGTTGTTGTGGAGAGTGAGATCGACGTTGCAGCTCACTGTCAGCCGAAGGCCGGATTCCGGCTCGCAATCGAGGGCGAACACCTCCTCTCCAGACATGGGCCAGACGAACTACCTGCAGTGGCGGCGCGCATATCGAACGAGGACCAAGCCGTGGTCATCTTCCTCGGAGCCGGCTTTTCGGCATCATCGGGATTCCCGCTCGGCAGCCGGATGCGAGACTCTGCCATTGCACGGTTGCTTGACCTCGATGCGCCCCGCTACGGGTCGGCGGAGCTGGCCGGGCGGTTCTATGAGTGGATCAGTGCGAAGAATGGGTGGTTGACGCCTCGCGAGATGACCTTGGGCGCTAAGGACTTCATCCAGCAGCTCACACTCGAGCAGGTGATCCGCGCTGAAGCGCGGCACTATGGCGGATCGCTCCCGACTCTCGCCGAGTTCAAGGAACTCCACGACCAACAGATCCATAACGCCGGGCCGGCGGTCAGGAGCCTATGCCGGTATCTCGACGAGCGAGTTGGGCGGGTCGTTCTCGTGACGGTCAACTTCGATACCCTCGTCGAATCGCACGCTGAGGTGCCTCTCCAAGTGTTCGCTGACGACGAAGAGTTCGAGAGCGCGGCCGCCTACGTCACTCGGTATCTCGCTGGCGAGGAGTCGGCGGTGCCCTACCTGAAGGTACACGGCACGATCGACCGGCCGGAGAGCTGCGTTGTGAGCGCAGAACAGACCGACGCCGGCGTCGGGAACGGGAAACTTGCCGCGCTAAGGGCTTTGCTCGATGGGGAGAACCAGCGGCTTTGGATCTACGTAGGGTCGAGCATGCGAGACCATGACCTGCTGCGGGTCCTAGGGGACGAGGACTTCGCACGCGGCCTGGATGAGAGATGGGTGGTGCCATACCTCACCGAACACGTCCGGCGCTTCGGGGAGGAGAGGGATCCGTTCTGGGAGAATCCACGGCACCGAACAATGGACGATCGTCTCATCACCGAAACAGCAGACGCGTTCTTTGCGGCGCTCGAAGGATCTCTGTGATCGTTCCTAGGGCCACGGACCTTGAGAGCACCAAGAGGCGTCATCGCGGGACCGGGGCGAAGCGGGAGGGAGAGATGATTCGTGCTTGGATCGACGAAGAACGCTGATTATCCCGGCGCTTCGGAAATTAGCGGGGAGTGACGGTGGCGAGGAGCGCCCAGGTCGGTCTGCCGGCGTAGAGCAGCGCCCGGATCCGGTAGCGGGTGAAGCGGTGGATGAACAGCTCACAGACGCTCGTAGGGTTCTGCTCCACCGAGGGCCTCCTCCGAATCGGTGTGTCAAACCCGATTCTGGAGGCCCCCCCAAGTCACCGATCGAGGACCCAGTGCCCGCTCAAATCCGAAGAGCTGCATTACGTGTCATGCCTGGAGCATGCTATTGTCATGCTATGGCGAACCTTCAGGTGAAGAACGTGCCGGACGAACTCCACGAGCGTCTGCGTCGGCACGCCCGCGCCAACAACCGCACCATCAGCGCCGCGGTGGTGGCCGCGGTGGAGCGCGATCTGGCCCGTGCCGAGTGGCGCGAGCGCTTGGCGCAAAGGCCCGAGACCGACCTTGGCGTTCCCGCCGCCGCTCTCCTGGCGGAGGAGCGGTCGCAGCGCGCCGCCGAGACCGGGTGAGCCCCTCGGAGCGCCACGACTCCCCGTCGGCCATCTCTCCCGGCGGGGTCGGTGCGCGCCAACGAGACCGGGTTAGCCGCCTCGCCATCGACGCCTCGGCCGCGGTCGAGTACCTTCTCCGCACCCCGCTGGGGCTGACGCTCGCCGACATCATCGACGACGCGTCGCTGGTTGCACCGGAATTGATGGACGCCGAAGTGCTTTCTGTGCTTCGGCGGGCCGTGCTGAGGGGCAACCTCGACGAGGGCCGAGCGCTGCTGGCCGTCGACGACCTGACGGAATGGCCGGTTGATCGGATCCCGAACCGGATTCTCGCCCGACCGGCCTGGCAACACCACCGGAGCGTCAGCGCCTACGACGCCCTCTACGTCGCCACAGCCCGAGTCCACGACGTGGCACTCCTGACAACCGACGGCCGGCTCGCCCGAGCCCCCAACCTCGGCATAGCCATCCACCACGCCCACCTCGCCTGACCGACCCACACCGCTGTTGGCCGAGGAGCCGGTGGCCACGACACTTGCGGGCGTCCGGCAGCGCTGATCGTCGATACCGGCGTCCTCGTGGGTGTTGCCGGTCAACCGTATCTTGTGGGGCCGCGCGCTACCTGTTCATGCGTTTGCGGGCCGCCGGTCCGGCGATCATGGCCACGCACATCGCTTGGACCTGATCGGGGCTGGCGTTCCGTGCGCGCCGGAGGCACTCGATCCCGCGGCGGGCCGTAGCGAGAGCGACTCGCACGTCGTCCTTCGTTGCCTCGTAGGCATCGTCGTAGTCGGCCCTCTCACGTTCGGACTGCAGCTTCAGGAGGCACGTCGAGAATCGCTCGATATCGGCCGTGCACGGCGGGCGACCCGTCAACCAGGGAACCCTCCCCTGCTGCGCGAGGGTCGAACAGACGTCGCGGGCCGACCCGTGATCCAGCAGCCGCCGCGCCACGATCCTCGTATCACCCGTGTTGCGACGGGCTACCTCCTCGCTCGCCGCGGCGAAGATGGCGTAGTAGGCGGTTGAGATGGAACGGCGGATATTGGCATCTGCGGGACGGCCCGGACGGGAGGGGAGGAGATCCTCCGCGGCTCGCAGCAGACCGTCGGGTGTCAGTCTGAGCCTCCTTTCGATCCCGCCCACGAGCGTCCGCGATCCTCCGCGGCTCGCAGCAGACCGTCGGGTGTCAGGGCAGCCACGTCGGCGGCGGCCGGCCTGTCAGACCGGTTCGGGGATCGGTCGGCCCCGCTGCTCCGCCGTTTCGGCGAGCTGTCCGGCGGTGCGGTACCAGCAGTGGGTCAGCACGTCGAAGTTGTCCGCGTACTGCTGGGCCAGCAGCCCGTCATACTTGTCGAGCGTCTCCAACGGCCACCCCGCGGGGTCGTCGGGGCGATAATCGGGCAACTCCCAGATGGTCTCGACCACCCAGCGGTCGTCGAGATACGGATCGGCCTCGACCCACGCGTACCGGACCCTCGCCGGATCCCCCTCGGCGCGCAGCTTCTCATTGAGCGCACCGACGTCCTTCTCGAGGTCGTCCATCCACTTCATCCAGCGCACGTCGGGCAGTATGTCAGGAAGTTGTCTGATATTCAACTATCAATCTACGAACTGAACGCGGCCACCAACCGGTGCGCTCGTCACATTCGAGGCCATGTCTCAGTGGCCTCGTGCAGGCCCCTTCGGTGTCTGGAGCGGCAGATCCTCGGGCGGGTCGATTCCCGTGCCCCAGTGCTGCGATCGGAAGAGCGCCGCGGACTCCTTCGCGGTGTCCTCCATCCAGGCTCGATCGAGGTTCGACTCCGGATTATTGCCGCGACCGGGTGGCCACGACACTTGCGGACGCCGGAACTCGCCGCTCCTGTCCACAGCCGAGTTCGTGCTCCGTTACTGTCCTGAGTAGTTTTACTCAAGATCGTAAGTGAGAGCTTGTGGGAGTCCGCCGGCGACTATCGGTGGTGGGCGACCCCGCGGGCCACAGAGTTGTTTGGCCGCCGGGGTGGGCGCTGCTTCCGGTCAGGCGGCGAGCTCCTATCGCCGGCTAGGTCCGTATGTCGAGGCAGCGGAGATCCCCGCCCCAGTCGAGAATCGCTCGATCAGCGGTCAGCAACGTGTGCCCGCCGACGAGCGCGGTCGCCACGATGAACCGGTCGGCCCGATCGTTGTGGAAGCCGTCGCGCCCCAGGGTGGCGGCGCGAACGGCCTCGGCGCCTTGGAGGGGGAGTTCCCGCAGCCCGTCGTCGAGTCGATCCCGGCGCCAGCGAGCCGGTTCGCACCCGAGCACGAGCTTGCGCTTCTCCGCCAGCACGGCGACCTCCCAGAACGTCACGACCGACACCGCCAGGGCATCGGTCTCCCACCCCTCCTCGATGGTCGACCGCGCCGCCGTCCCGAGTCGCGGGTCGTCCCGCAGCGACCAGAGAAGGGCATTGGTGTCGAGCAGCAGCATCAGGTGATCGCGGGCGCGTCGGGGAGCCGGTCCAGCTTCGCCTCCCAATCGGCCCACTGGTCAGCGGTCGAGAGATCCGGGTCGTCGTTCACGATGATCAGCGAGTCCTTGCAGGAGCCGAGGATGCTCGCCCGTCTCGCCGGGGGTTGGACGGGCACCAGCTTGGCGACCGGCCGGTTGTGCTTGGTGATGGTCACCTCGGTGCCGGACTCACTGACGAGGTCCATGATCTGGAGGCATCTGGCCTTGAAGTCCGCGGCACCAATCGGACGGCTGAGATCCGCGGCGCCGTGATCGGCGAGTGCACCTGTCATGGAGGCTCCCTCGTGTGTCGAAATTACTAGTCGCAGTCTAGTCATATACGCTCGGATCGTCGAAATTATCGGCTCATCACCGCCGCGCAACGATCTTTACCGCGATGCCGACGAAGACCAGAACCTGGGTGCGGCGGACCGGCTGGCCGGTTAGTCGGGGTTGATGGCGACCGTCTCGATAACAAGTTGCCAGCCGTTCGCCTCTCCCCATACCCGCCGAGACTCGAGTGGCCGGGTCAGGGACTGCACCGCGAGCATCACGTCCCGCGCCGCGAACAGTTCCCCGTTTACCTCGGTGTCCTCGATCCCGACCCACGCAGCGATGATGTCGTCAGCCTCGGGGCAGCGCTCCGAGTGCGGCCCGTACTCCTGGTCGTGGCCGGCGGCCCGGGCGACCGCGCGTGCCGCGGGGCCGAGCAGCCCGATCATCGCTTCCGTCTGTACCGACGCGTACGCCAGTCCGTCCGGCGGCCACGTCGGCACCCACGCGTTGGGGCCGTCGAGCGTGCCAATGGTGGCTTCGGCGCCGGGGCGCTCGAGGCGCACCAGCACCGTCAACCTGATGTGATCGTCGGTCGTGCCGAGATACCGGAGAAGTTCATCGTCTGTCATCGCAGACCTTTCACGTAGAGCGATCGAACCGGTTTGGGTACGGGCGTGGGACGGCGGCGAATGCGCGCCGGCCGCGCCTGACACGGCCGTTGTGGCTGAGTCGCAGCCCCCGCTCGGGCGCTGCAAGCGATCAGGCGGCGCAGTCGGGGTGTTCGCCCGGTCCTTGCTGCTCGTCTGCGGCGGGGAAACCGACGCCCAGGCGGCCCTCGATGCGCGCCACGCTCACCTGCAGGGTCGTGACAACCGTGCGAAGCCCGTCGAACTTCGCGTCCAGGCGTCGCAACTCGCGGTGAAGGAATCCAAAGGCGACGAGGACGGTGCCGATGATCGACACCAACGTAATGATGAACTCCAGGTTGCCGGCTTCCATTGCTCTACTTGCCTCCCCGGGCAGGAACCTGCCAGATAGTTCATTAGGGGGAAAGCTTCGACAGAGCGTACCATCGACCGCGGCCACCGGTCCGTGCCGCGTGACCGGTGGCCGCGGTCGGCTGCCCCTCACGACGTGCCGGCGGTCAGCCCCAGTTCTCGGAGCCAGCGGCGGTAGGCCACCGCGACCTTGTCGCCGCTCACGTGCAACTCGGCCTGCAGGTCCAGCGGCAGAAGTTCGGGACGCTGCGACTCCACGACGGGGATGTCCTGCAGGACGATCTCGTCGATGTAGGCGACGAAGTCCTCGTCGGACCTGCCCGGGTCGTAGTTGAGCGAGTTCCACATCCAGCCGACGCTGTTGTGCTCGTCGACCGGGGTCACTGCGTAGTACATCGTGTAGCGCTCCGGGCCTCCACCGGGGTCGGTCACAGCGATGTAGGCAGTCAGGGGCCGCAGCACCCGATACACCAAGTGCCGCATCTTCGCCTCGCCCGAACCGTCGGCGTCCGGCATCCATGTCGCGATCTCGGAGGAGATGACGCCGTCCGGTCCGACCTCGGCGGTGTGGTCGCCCACTTCGGCGTGGTCGCGGACGCCCAGGATCCCCTCGTGCACGAACGGGAGGTGGTTGACGTCCAGGAAGTTCTCGATGATCCTGGGCGCGCCGGCTCCGATCTCATAGGGGCCGCAGAGGATGTGGTGGAACGCCGGGTCGTGCCACTCGTCGTACGGGGGCACGTGCCGCTCGGGGCTGCCGAGCGAGGCCCAGATCAGGCCGTACGCCTCGGTGACTGTGTAAGCGGTGGCACATGCTCGGGCCGGCGGGCGCTGGTCGGGTCTGGATGGGATGTGGACGCAGCGCCCGGTCTCGTCGTAGGTCCAACCGTGGTAGCCGCACTCCAGGCCACGCCCGGTGACCCGGCCGAGCGAGAGACGGGTGCCCCGGTGAACGCACAGATCCCTCCAGACCATGACCTCGCCGGCACGCCGCCACACGGCCACGTCCTCGCCGAGCAGGCGGGCTGAGGCCACGGTCGAATCATCCACGTCGGAGGATCGGGCCACGACGTGCCAGTCGTTCACCAGGACGGGATCATCGATCATCTCAACTCCGTTGCCGACGCCGACCGGCGCTCATGCCCGGGGCGGGGGGTGGATCACACTGTAGGTCGCGCCCCGATCGACCGGCCGGAGCGGCCAGGAAACCGCCGCCGGTCGGCGGGCAGGGTGTCCTGCGGGGCATCGGCCTTTCGGCGACCGGGTTAGCATCGCCACAGCCGGCTCGACAGGCGGCGACCATCGCCGGGACGTGGCCCCAACGCCGCCCCGCGATGGACGCGCACAGCAAGGGAGGATGGCGATGGATTGGTTCCGGACTCGGAAGCTCACCGACGGCGTCTGGCTGGTCGCCGAGCCGGCGCTGGTCAACCTGTGGCTCATCGCGGGCACCGACCGTGCCGTCCTGTTGGACACGGGATGCGGCATCTCGCCGCTCCGGCCCGTCGTCTCGGCGCTGACCGACCTGCCGGTCACCGTGGTCAACACGCACTACCACTCCGATCACATCGGCGGGAACTGCGAGTTCGACGAGATCATCACCCACGAGTTCGGCGCCGAGCTGATCTCCAAGCCGCTGGCGGAGGAGTGGCGCACCGGGTTCGCCAGCTACGTGCGGGACCTGCTGGCGTGCGCCGAGGCGTACCGGCAGATCGACCGGAAGCACTTCCACCTGCTCGAGACGTTCAACGACATCGGGCCAATGCCGGCGGGTTTCGACCTGGACTCCTGGGACATCGTCACCGGCCCGCCGACCGCAACCGTGATTGAAGGCGACCGGATCGACCTCGGCGACCGAACCCTGGTCGTGATGCACACGCCGGGTCACACCCCCGACTCGATCTGCCTTTACGACGAGCGCGACGGCCTCCTGTTCACAGGCGACACGGTGCTGACCGGCGCCAACCTGGCGCAGTTCAACGAGGCGCACATCGACACCTATGCGGCATCCACCCGGCGACTCGCGGACATGTCCGGCGACGTGAGCCTGGTCGTGCCCCACCACTACGGCCGGACGACGATCGACCCGGGGTTCCTGGGCGAAGTGGCCGACGGCATGGACGAGGTGGCGGCCGGTGAGGCCACGCTCGTGCCGGCCATCGACCTGTTCGACAATCAGGTGCTGGCGGCGACGTACGACCGCTTCAGCATCCTCGTCGCCGACCCCGACCTGGCGCCGCTGGCGGAGTTCACGGCGTAGGCAGGGGGCAAAGCCGCGGCGTGACCGCCGCGCCGCAACGGGTCAGGTCGTGGCGGCGACCTTGTTGGCGATCCACTCGCCGGCCGGGATCGGCTCGGCGGGCTGCTCACCCGGTTTCAGACACGTGGGAACGCACTGCACGAGGGCGTCGAGGCTGGGATTGAAGAACAGCGGCACCGACAGCCGGTCGGTGCTGGTGTCGGCGGGGCAGACCACCCGGTGCAGGCTCGACCGCCAGCGGCCGTTGCTCCAGAACCCCATCAGGTCGCCGAGGTTCACCACGTAGCTGTCGGGCACCACCGGCACCGGCACCCACTCGCCGTCGCGGGTCTTCACCTGCAGCCCTGACTCCCCGTCGGTGTAGAGCACCGTCACGGCCCCGTAGTCGGTGTGCTCACCCCGCCGGAACTGGCCCGGTTGGGGCTCAGCGCCCGTCGCCGGGTAGTAGTTGATGAACAGCGAGGAGCCCGGCACCTCGAGCTTGTCCTCGAACCAGTCCGCCGGGAGCTCGAGTGCCACCGCCAGGATCTGCATCAGCCGTCGCGCCAGCGCCGTCGTCTCGTCGTAGAAGCGGTCGACGGCGTCGCGCAGACCCTCGGTGTCGGGCCAGACGTTGGCGGCGAAGAAGCTGTCGACGTGCTTCACGCCCCGGCGGGCGTAGTCCGCTCGCTGCGCCTCGGAGAGTTCCGGTCCGAAGCCCAGGTACTCCATGAAATCCGGCGGGGTCTCGATGTCGAGGCTCGCGGCGGTGGCCATCGTGCCGACTCCCCACCACCCCCGCAGGATGTCGCCGTTGGCCGGCGTGAAGCGCGACTTCTGCTCTGGGGATCGGCCGAAGAAGGCACGGCAGGCGCGGTCCAGGTTCTGGTTCACCTCGTCCGGGATGCCGTGCCCGGCCACGACGAGGAAACCGTGCTCCTCGCAGGCAGAGCGCACCTCGTGGATCATCGCGTCGGCTTCGGGGCCGCCCGTCTCGAACGGCGAGATGTCGATGACGGGGATCGTGATCATGGTGACCTCCTTGTCTCTGCGCGGAGTGGAGCGGGGTAACGGCGTCGCGTACTCGGGGCCATGCCGTCAACTTTGAGTTCCGACGATGTCCTGGGGGCGCACCGGCACGCGGCACAGCTCCAGGCCCGTTGCGGCCCTGATGGCGGACACCACCGCCGGCGTGGACGGCAGGCTGGACGTTTCGCCGACCCCCTTGGCTCCGAACGGCGCTGTCTCGTCGGGGATCTCGATGAGGGTGACCTCCATCGGCGGCATGTCGGCGGACGTGGGGATGAGGTAGTCGGTGAACGACGGGTTCCGGATCGTGCCGTTCGCCATGACGACCTCCTCCATGACCGCCAATCCGATGCCCTGGGAGGTGGCTCCCTCGATCTGGCCGATCACCGAGACGGGGTTGAGCGCCCTGCCGACGTCCTGGCCCACGGTGACCTGCACCACGCGCACCAGACCAAGGTCGAGGTCCACGTCCACGACGGCGCGGTGGGCGGCGAAGATCCAGGAGACGTCGGCGTCGCCCTGGCCGGTCTCGGGGTCCAGCGGGAACGTCGGGCGGTGTTCGTGGCGCACCTCCACCTCGACCGGTCCGTCCGCGGCCTCGGCGACTGGCACGTCGATCCAGCCGTTGCCGCTCGTGATCCGGCTCCCTTCGACTGCGAGCTGATCGGGGCTGATTCCCTCCCGCTGAGCGACGGTCTGGCGCACGAGGTTGGCGATCGTCCGGCAGGCCTTCTCGATGGCGCCGCCCGACATGACGGTCTGGCGGCTCGCCGCAGAGGACCCGGCAGACCCGATGTCGGCCGTGGAGGGTGTCACGAGCCGGACATCGGTCACGCCGAGGGTCGAGCGGGCGATCTGGCCGGCCACCGTGACGAAGCCCTGGCCGATCTCCGCCGCCGCGCAGGTGATGGTGACGACGCCGTCCTCGAGCCGGCAGCGGGCGCGGGTGTCGTCGTTGTACCCCTCGGAGTACGCCATGTTCTTGTAGCCGGCCGCATAGCCCACACCCCGGCGGATCCGCCGCCGCTCGGCGGTGCGCCCGGCCCCACCCGGCAGGGCGTAGTCGTCGTTCACCGCCGGGAGCGGCAGGTCGAACGCCTCGGCGGCCTCCAGGCATTCCCGCACCGGCGCGGGCACGTCGAGGGTCTGGCCGGTGACGAGTTCGTCGCCGGTGCGCAGGGCGTTGCGGAACCGGATCTCGAGGGGGCTGAGACCGCATGCCGCGGCGAGGCGGTCCATCTGGCTCTCGTGGGCGAAGCAGACTTGCACGACGCCGAAGCCGCGCATCGCTCCCGACGGCGGGTTGTTGGTGCGCACCCCGGTGGCCTCGACGTCGACGTTGGGCACCCGGTAAGGGCCGCAGGCGAACCGCGCCGAGCAGGCCACCGTGTAGGCCGACGTGGAGGCGTAGGCGCCCCCGTCGAGCAGGATCCGCGCCTCCACAGCGACCAACTCTCCCTCAGCGGTGGCGTGGTGTCGGAACCACATCCTCGCCGGGTGCCGGTGGACGTGGCCGACGAAGGACTCGTCTCGCTTGTAGATCATCTTGACGGGGCGGCCGGTGCGCAGCGCCAGCATGCAGGCGTGCACGTGCATGGAGAGATCCTCCCGGGCACCGAACGCCCCGCCGGTGCCTGCGAGATGCAGCCGCACGTCGTCCTCGCTCAGCCCCAGGCACGGAGCCACCTGCGCCAGGTCCTGGTGGAGTCCCTGGGTGGCCACGTACAGGTCGATGCCGCCTCTGCCATCGGGCACGGCCAGGCCGGACTCCGGACCCAGGAAGGCTTGGTCCTGGATGCCCACCTCGTAGGTTCCCTCCACGACCACGTCGGCGGCGCCGTCGATGCGGCCGCGGCGGATCGGCACCGTATGGATCACGTTGCCGTCGGGGTGGATGGGCGTCGCCGTGGCGACAAGCTCCGGGTCGGTCAGCGCCGGGAGGGGTTCGTACTCCACCGAGATCGCATCGAGCGCCATCTGGGCGGTCTCGGGATGGTCGGCGGCGACGACGGCGACCGGCTCGCCCTCGTAACGCACGATGTCGGAGGCCAGCACCGGCTGGTCGGGGAGGCTCAGGCCGTAGGAGTTCTGCCCGGGAACGTCCTCGGCGGTGAGTACCGCGACGACACCGGCGATCGCCAGCGCCCCGGAGATGTCGACGGAGACCAGGCGGGCGTGGGAGTGGGGCGAGCGCAGGGTGCGGCCCCAGAGCATTGCATCGGCGTTCAGGTCCGACGAGAACGCGAACGCCCCGGTGACCTTGGGGACGCCGTCGGGCCGCGGTGCCGACTCGCCCAGCCGCGAGGCAGGCCGTGGCGGGGCCAGGGTCGCCGAGGTGGTGACGGAGCCGGTGACCTTGGGGACGCCGTCGGTGTGTGGCGCCGGCTTGCCGACCTGTGATGTGGGCCGCGGCGGGGCGAGGGTTGCCGACGTGTGGTGCGCCCCGGCGCCGGGGCGCACCGTCGTTTCGTCTAGCCGTTCACCCTCGCGGGTGCCGGGCTCGGCCGGCGATCTCTCGCCGTCAGTGACCGTGGTTCCTCCCGGCTGCCGATCAGAGGTCGACGCCCTCGACGTTCGGCATGACCCAGGCCATGGAGCGCAGGCCGTCGACACCCATGACCTCACCGTCGGCGAGGATCTCGTTGCCGTGGATGTCCGAGAGCGGGCCGGTGAACACCTGGCCGGCGCCGCTGGCGAGCCGCTCGATCTCGCCCTCCACGATGGCCTTCTCGTCGTCGCTCAGCGTGTCGTAGAGCGGTCCCCAGTCGGTGAAGGTGATGGCGCCGTCGTCCATGCCCACGTACGAGAACTCGGTGTCGAAGTCGCCGTCGAAGATGGACTGGATGTAGCGATCGATCTGCGGTCCCCAGTCGTACTCGGCGGTGACGACCGTCGCGGTCGGCGCGTACGTGCTGGCATCCACCTGCACGCCCGCATACGGCACCTGGGAGTCCTCGACGACCTCGCCGATGGCCGGGCTCGGCAGGCTGGTGGCCATGAAGGTGACGCCGGAGTCCACGAGGCTGCGCGCCGCCTGGCCCATGAGGTTCGTGTCCACCCAGTCGTTGGTGAAGATGACCTTGAGCGTGGCGGTGGGGTTGGTCTTCTGGAGCCCGATGGCGAACCCGTTGATGGTCCGGATGTCGTAGGGGATGGCGAACGCATCGACCCAGCCGATGGCATCGCCCGCCTCGGTCATGAGCCCCGCCATGACGCCGGAGACGTAGGCGCCGTCCTCGGGGGCGTTCACGTAGCCCGCGAAGTTGTCGAGGTCGCCCGGGTTGTCCCACTGGCTGACGACGAAGAACACGTCGGGGTTCTCGTAGGCCGCGGCGATCATCGGCTCACCCTGCTCGAAACTCGTGCCGACGATCACGTCGATGCCGTCGATGATCGCCGTCTCGATGACCGACGTAATGACGTCGGCTCCCCACAGGCTCTCCTTGTAGGTCGTCACGATCCGGTCCCCGTACTTGTCCTCGAGTTCCAGGCGGGCATTGTCGAAGGTCTGGGTCCAGCCGCCGTCGCGGGCGACGCTGGAGTACATGAACAGAACCTCCAGAGGCCCATCGTCCATGGGCTCGTCCATGGGTTCCTCCGCTGCCGGGGCAGGCGCGGGTTCGGGTGCCGGCGCAGGCTCGGGAGCGGGCGCAGGCTCGGGAGCCGGTGCGGGCTCGGGTGCCGGTGCGGGCTCGGGTGCCGGAGCGGGCGCTGCTGCCGGTTCCGAGTCGTCACCACCACAGGCCGCAGCCACCAGTGCTCCGGCTGCCAGTATGGCGACAACGAAGAACAGTCGGCTGACTCCGCTCCGGCGGGTCTTTCGCGCTGGGTGTGCCATGGTCTCCCCCTTATGGAATCCGCCCGGCTTCCTCCGGCGAACCGCGCTCGTGGAGAGAGCCGTGCTGTGGCCTAATTCCCCAGCCTAGTAGGCCATGTTCATAAGTCAAGTGCAGAGACAGTTCTAGTAGCACGTAATTTGCTTATGGCTAGTACTCAGGCTTCCTCTCGGGAATACGGTTCGCCGAGCGCTGCCGGAGCGTTGAGCCGCAGCCGGCTCCAGCCGCTGGAGACCAAGACGACAGCCAGGATCGTCAGGACATACGGCAGCGAGGTGAAGATCTCCGGTGGCAGGTCCACACCGCGGGCTTGCAGGGTGAAGCCCAGGCTGGTCACGATGCCGAACAGGTACGCCCCGACGAGCAGCAGGCCGGGTCGCCAGAACGCGGTGATGACCAGGGCAATGGCGATCCACCCGGCGCCCGCGGTGATGCCGTCGATCCAGGCGGGCTGGATCTCGAGCGTGTAATAGGAGCCGGCCACCCCGGCGAGCGCACCTCCCACCATGGTGTGCCCGTAGCGGTAGCGCGACACGCTGATGCCCATGGCGTCGGCGGAGCGGGGATCCTCTCCGACGGCCTGCAGGTGCAGGCCGGTCTGCGTGCGGTATAGGTAGAAGGCCACCAGCGCAACCAGCAGCCATGACACGTAGACCAGCGCGTTCTGCCCGAAGATGAGCGGTCCGACGATCGGTGTCTCGCTGAGACCCAGCACGTCGTAGTTGGGCAGTTTGAAGCGGGCGGCCGGGCCGGACAGGTTGCCGACGGCAGCCAGATAGCTGGAGAGTCCTGCGGCCCCACCCAGGATCAGAAGCGCCAGACCCGACACGACCTGGTTGGCCCGCAGTGTGATGACGGCGAATGCGTAGACCGTCGCCATGGCCGTCCCGACGAGCGCGGCGATGAGGATGGCCAGGAGGAGGGCGAGCCAACCCGGCCCCTCGAAGGACTGGACGAACCAGAAGGCGCTGACGGCGCCCATCAGCATCATGGCTTCCACGCCGAGGTTCATGACCCCGCTGCGTTCGGCCAGCAGCTCCCCGAGGCCCGCCAGCACCAGCGGCGTTCCGTACAGGAGGCCGGCCGCCAGCAGATCCACGAACAGCGACTCGTTCATGAATCGGCTCCGCTGCCGGGATCGGTGCCGGAGATCCCGTTCGCCAGGTTCGTGTCATCGGATGTGCCGTCCGGCGGTGCCCGGGTGCCACCCCTGTTGCGCCGGCGGATGACCAGCCGGTAGCGGGCGGTCACCTCGCTTGCCGCCACCAGCAGCAGGATGATGCCCTGGTTCACGCCGATGAGTCCCAGCGGCAGATCGGGTCCCTGCAGGTTGAAGCCGGCGTTGTTCAGCGCGCCCACCAGGATGGCGCTGACGACGATGGCGAGCGGGTGGTAGCGGACCAGCGCCGCCACGGCGATGCCCGTGTAGCCGAACACGGCGAGCTGCAGGTTCTTCGGTTCGAGGCGGTGCGAGACGTCGCCGATCTGACTTGCCCCGGCGATGCCGGCAAGGGCGCCCGACAGCAGCATGACGAGTATCAGCAGCCGGCCGGTACGGATACCCGCGTAGCGGCCGGCGGCGGGGCTGTCGGCTGCGACTCTCATCTGGAAGCCGAACCGCGTGCTGCGCACCACGAACATGAGGACCACGGCCAGCACGGCACCCAGGATGAAGCCGAAAGGCACTGCCACGGTCGTGCCGTACTCCGGCCAGAAGGCCTCTTCCACCAGCGTCTTGGCCTGCGGGAAGACCCGCGCGCTCTGGCTGGAGAGATCGCGCCAGTAGGACGTCGAGTCGAAGATGAGGTAGAAGAGGATCAGCGGCGCGATGTAGTTCAGCATCAGCGTCGTGAGGACTTCGTTGGTGTTCATGTAGACGCGCAGCAGCGCGGCGATGGCCGCCCACGCGCACCCGCCCACGATGCCTGCCACGAGCATGAGGGTCATGCTGGTGGCGAGGCCGTGGGAGCCGAAGAAAGTCCCGGCGGCCGCCGCCAGCACGGCGCCGATCATCAACTGGCCATCCGCGCCGATGTTCCACACCTTCATGCGGAACGTGATGGCTGCGGCCAGCCCGGTCAGCAATATCGGTGTGGCGGCCACGAGCGTGTTGGAGAAGGCGCCTGGGTTGGTGAACGCCGACCGCACCATGCGCTGGTAGATGTCGACGGCATCGCGACCGCTCGCCCACAGCACCAGCGCGCCGATGGCGAGGGCCACGATCACGGCGATGGGCGGCATGGCCGGACCCAGCCAGCGCGGCGGCTTCAGTCGCTTCTCGAAATGAATCTCAGGAACAGGAATCTCAGGGAGCAGGCGCACCGGCATCCTCCAGCGAGCCGCCCATCATCAAGACGCCAACCTGGGTGGGGTCGGCGTCGTCGGCGTCGAGCACGCCTTGGATCCGACCGCGGGAGATGACCGCGATCCGGTCGGCCAGGTCGAGGATCTCCGCGAGGTCCTCGGAGATCATCAGGATCGCCGCGCCGCCCGCCGCCGCCTTGAGCAGCAGGGTGCGGATGGACTCCATCGCCGACACGTCCAACCCGCGTGTGGGTGTGGCCACGACCAGCACCTGCGGGTCCGAGGAGATCTCCCGCGCCAGCAGGACCTTCTGGGCGTTCCCTCCCGAGAGTTGGCGGACCAGGGACTCGGCCGTGCCCTTCACATTGAACGCCTCCAGGAGGTGCTGCGTCCTGGCCAGGATCCGGGACTTGACGAGGAACGGTCCGCGCCCCAGTTGCCGCTGCCGGTAGGACTTCAGGACGCAGTTGTCGGCCACGGTGAGCCCCGGTGAGAGACCGGTGCCGATGCGATCCTCGGGGACGTAGGCGAGGCCCCGGTCGGAGGCGGCGCGCGGGTTGCCGGGTGCCAGCGGCGCGCCGCGCAGCATGATCTCCCCGCCGGTCCGGTTGCGCAGTCCGGCGATGACCTCGCCGAGTGCCACCTGCCCGTTGCCGGCCACCCCGGCCACGCCGAGGATCTCCCCGGGTCGCACCGACAGGGTCACCTCCGCCAGCGCGGGCGTGCCGTCGGCGTCGACAGCGCTGACGTCCCGCAACTCCAGCGCCGGCTCGCTCTCGCCCAGCGGCTCGGACCGCGAGCGCCGGGAGAAGGCGATGTCCCGTCCGACCATCATCCGGGCCAGTCCCCGCGCGTCCACGCTCGTCGTGCGGAGGTCCGCCGTTCCGGACACGTGCCCCTGGCGTAGCACGGTGACCCGATCGCAGAGTGCGGACACCTCGTCGAGCTTGTGGGAGATGAAGACCACCGACTCGCCCTCGCTCGCCATGCGCCGCAGCGAGACGAACAGTTGCTCGGCCTCCTGGGGAGTCAGTACCGATGTCGGCTCGTCGAGGATCAGCGTGCGTGCACCCCGGTAGAAGGCCTTCAGGATCTCGACGCGCTGGCGCTCGCCGACCGACAGGCGCGAGATGACGGCACGCGGGTCGACGGGCATGTCGAAGCGTTCGGAGGCCTGGGCCACCTCGTCCTCTACCTGCCTGCGGTTGAAGACCCGCCGGCTGTCACGGTGCCAGCCCAGGACCACGTTCTCCGCCACGGTCATCGACGAGACCAGGCTGAAGTGCTGGTGGACCATGAAGATTCCCGCCGCGTAGGCATCGGCGGGGGACCGGAAGTTGACCGGGTTGCCGCCCACGAGCACCTGCCCCGCGTCGGGCCGGTAGAGGCCGGTGAGGATCTTGCACAGCGTGGTCTTGCCCGAACCGTTCTCGCCCAACAACGCGTGCACCTCGCCGCGGTCGGCGTCGAAGTCCACCCCGTCGTTCGCCACGACCCCGGGGAAGGCCTTCGTGATGCCCCGGGCGGACACGTCGTGGCGATCGTGCGCCCGCGTCGCGGCACCGGCAGCGGTCATCACAGGAACCACCTGTTGCGCAACTCCCCCTGGCTGGGCATTCCTGGCATTCTTACCGACTTACCAATCCCGGCGCGGCAAGGCTCAGGAGGTCAGGAGGAGGTCGGCGGCCAGGTCGGCGATAATCCGCGCCGCCCCCTCGAGTTGGCTGAGTGCGACCCGCTCGTCGGCGCAGTGGCACTCCGCGACGTTGCCGGGCCCGAAGTTCACCGCCTCGATGCCCGCGTCGTTCACCAGGTTGCGGACGTCGCTGGAGAACGGGGCGCCGTAGACGTCCCCCGGCGCACCGGTGACGCGCTCGACGCTGCGGGACAGGTGCTGCACGAGGGGCGAGTCGACGGGGATCTCGGCGGGCTCAAAGCGGTTGTAGGCGACCGATACCTCCACGCCGACCTCCGAGCCGGCCGGCCGGGCGGCGAGGATGCGCTCGGTCACCTCCTGCACCTCATGCTCGATGGTCTCGCCCGGCACGAGGCGGCGGTCCACGAACAGCTCCACCGAGTCCGACACGGCATTGGGGGTGACGCCGCCCTGGACGACGGTCGGGGTGCAGGATCCCGCGCCCAGCAGGTGGTGATCACGTTGCTCGACGTCGCCGCGGTAGGCCTCGAGGGCTTGCAGCACCCAGAGCAACCCCCACGTGGGGTTGACGCCGAGGTGGCTGCGGCTGGCGTGGATGGACCGTCCCTGCAGGCGGATCCGCAACGGCAGCAGGCCGCGGGTGGCCGCGGCGATGCGCAACTCCGTCGGCTCGGTGACGAGCCCGAAATCGCCGGTGTACCCGGCCTCCAGCAGTGACAAGGTGCCGGGCTCGGCCCGCTCCTCGCCTGCCGCGAAATGGAGCACCAGCGAGCCCTCGAGGCGGTCGAGTCGCGTGGCGAGCTGGTGGGCGACGCCGATCTGTACCGCCAGGCCGCCCTTCATGTCGCACGTGCCGCGCCCGTACATGAACCCGTCGCGCACCTCGGCGCCGAACGGGTCGGTCGTCCACTCCGCCTCGTTGTCGATCGGCACGGTGTCCAGGTGTCCGTTGAGGATCAACCTCGGGCCGTCGCCCCGCCCGCGGAGGACGGCGCCCACCGAGTGGCGGCCTGGCAGTGACTCCACCAACTCGGCCTCCACCGGCGTGTTGTCGAAGTACTCCAGCACTCGGCGGGCCGCGTCGGACTCGTAGGCGCCCGGGTTGGTGCTCGGGATGCGCACGAGGTCAGCGAGGATGCCGGCGATGTAGCCGGCGGAGAGGCAGTCCCGCCCGTTCGTCCCGGCCGGCGCCGGGTCGCCTGCTGTGGTGTTCATGCGCTTCCGTCCTGTCCTGTTGACCCGTCCTCGAGGCTTCTCATATGGGCGTCGATCTGCCGATGGAGGCTCGCCGCGTGAGCTGAGTCGCAGAAGGCGGCGTCGATGGCCCGCCGTGTGGCCGCCGCCACGTCACCGAGGCTCCAGTCGAGGGAACGGCTCACCTTCTCGAACTCGCCGCTCAGCGTGACGTTCATCGCCTTCGGGTCGTCGGAGTTGATGGTCACCGGCACGCCGGCCTCAATGAGCGGCCCCACGGGATGGTGATCCACGTCGGGGTAGAGCCCGACGATGACGTTCGATGTGGGGGTCACGTTCAGCGTGACGCCGTTCGCCGCCAGGTGCTCCACCAGTCGCGGGTCCTCGATCGATCGCACACCGTGATCCACACGGTCCAGGTGCAGGTGCTCCAGCGCGTCCCATACCCCGTCGGGTCCCGAGGATTCGCCGGTGTGCGCCGTGCGTCCGAGGCCGAGCTCGTGGGCACGGGCGTAGACCTCGGTGAACTTCGGCGAGGTGCGGCCGAGGAGCGCCTCGTTGCCGTCGAGGCCAAGTCCGACCACGCGGGCCGGGCCGCTCGCCCCGATCCACTCCACCAGCCCCATGGCCCATTCCGCCGACTGCTCCCGGCTGATGGAGGGTGTGAGCCTGCAGTCGGCGTGACCGTCACCGTGCGCCCGCTCGAAGCCGGCCGCCAGCGCCTCGATGAGCGGCTCCCGTCGGAGGTGCGGCCAGTAGCGCGGACCGCAGAGCACCTCGGCGTAGACGATCCCGTCGGCGCGCAATTGCGCCGCCGCGTCGTAGGCCAGTTGCTCGGCGATCTCGGCTGTGCGCAGCAGGTCGCACCACCACTCGTAGACCTCCAGGAACTCCGCCAGCGTCTCGTAGACGAACAGGGACTCGGCGGGGCGGAGCATCGGAACGCCGAACTCTGCGGCCAGTTCGGTGATCCGTTCGGCGCTCAGGCAGGCCTCCACGTGGACGTGCAACTCAACCTTGGGGAATGCCCGGATCGCGTCGATCCCCGGCGAGTCTGCTGCGCGCGGCATTGCCATTACTGCACCTCCTGACCTCGGGTATCCCGGTTCCCGATCGCGCTAGCCGCCGGGCAGGACCACGGCGTGGGCCGGCACCGACGGTGCGGGCGCGCTGCTGAGTAGTTCGACGAAAGCCGCCGCGGGGGCCGACAGCGCTGACCGGGCGAAGACGGTCAATTCCCAGGCGACCGGCGGATCCAGCGTTCGGGCGGTTTGCGCCAATTGCTCGGGGACGTTCGCCGACGGCACCAGCACGGCACCCAGCCCGGCCGCGGCCAGTCGCACCGCGGCCTGGACCTGCGAGGTGAGCACGGCCTTGCGCGGCCGGAAGCCCGCAATGGCGCAAGCCGTCGCGACATAGTCCGAGAGCCCCTGCGACGGCTCGTAGAGGATCCAATTCCGGTCCGCCAACTCACGCAGGGCCACCGGGCCGTGGCCGTTGGCGAGCGGATCGGTGGGCGGGAGGACGACGACGAACTGCTCCCAGCCCAGCGACACGACCGGTCCCGCCCAGCGCGGCGGCCGCACCCCGATGGCCAGGTCGCCGATGCCCATCGCCACCGACTCGTTCATCGTGGCCTGCAGCGCGAACTCGTGGAGTTGGATGGCCACCTGAGGGTGTTCGGACTGCCAGCGCCGCAGGGGGTCGATCAGCATCGAGTCCACCAGCGTGGGCAGCGTGGCGATCTCCAGGACGCCCACATCGAAGCCGGCGATGGTACGGGCCTGGCGGGTGAGCCGGTCGGCCGCGGCCAGCGCCCCGCGTGCGTCACCCAGCAGTGCACGACCCAGGGGCGTGGGCTGGACACCCCTGCGCAGCCGCTCCAGCAGGCGGCTGCCGAAGAACTCCTCCAATGCCCGCAGTTGCTGGGAGAGAGCCGGCTGCGAGACGCCGAGCCGGCGCGCCCCCGCGGTCACAGATCCCTCGTCCACGACTGTCACCCAGGCCCGGAGATGCCGGAGGTTGACGGCTCCGGTCTCCGGCTCCTCTGGTATTAGGGTTTGCTTATCGTTCATATCAGGATTGTGTCCTTGAATAATGCCACCGTCAAGCATACGCTTCACCCCAAGACCACATCCGATGATGAGGAGGGGGCCGCATGTGCGGAGTGAACGACACTGCACTTGTTGAGTCGATCGCGGGTCTCGAGGTAGATCTCGACGCCGTCGAGGAGACGGTCGACATCGAGTTGCAGCCCGAGCCGCTGTTCGAGCGGAACGGCCACAAGGTGTCCAAGAGCCCGTGGGGACCCGACGACGAGATCGGGCGGCTCAACTGGGTGACACCCGAGTCCGTGGGGGCGATCATGTCCCACCTGAACGGCACCAAGGTCTTCGACCTCTCCGTGGAGTACTGGTCGGGCATGCCGTCCTGGACCGAGGCGGGCGATCCGCCGTTCAGCATCTGGATGACCCATACCCCCAGGGGGTCGATCCTCGACGGGCGCTCCGGCTACGGACCCGAGATCCACAAGGAGTACGCCTACTCCGGCGACTCCATCTCCATGTACACCCACTGCGGCACCCACATCGACACGCTCAACCACATGGGGTACTACGAGACGTTCTGGAACGGCTGGACCCAGGACGAGCACCTGGGGTCCATGGTCTGGACCAAGGGCGGCACCGACCGGTTCCCGCCGATCATCGCCCGGGGCGTGCTGCTCGACGTGGCCGCCATGCACGGCGTGGACATCCTGGAACCCCACTACGAGATCGACTCGAAGGACCTGGCCGAGACCGCCCGCAAGCAGGGCACCGAGTTGCGCAAGGGCGACGTGGTGCTGATCCGCACCGGGCGCATGAACATGTGGCCCTCGATCGACTACCTGTCGGCCTCGCCGGGCATCAACGTCGACGGCGCCCGCTGGCTCTGTGAGGAGACCGGGGCGATGTGCATCGCCGGCGACAACATCGGCCTCGAGCCCCAGCCCTACTACGGGCAGTACGCGCCGGTGCACTGCTACATGTTCGCCACCGCCGGCGCGCTGATCATCGAGGTCTGCAACATGCAGGAGATCGCCGCCGAGGAGGTCTACGAGTTCGCCTTCCTGGGCTTCCCGATGCGGATCCGCGGCGCCACCGGCGCCCCCATGCCGTCGGTCGCGGTACCGCTGCGGTAGCCCCGTCGCCATGTTGAAACTGAAGCGCCTCGACAACATGGACATCGTCGTGAACGACTTCGCGACGATGGTGGACTTCTACCGGAACGTGCTGGGCCTGCCGCTGCACCCGCACGGCTACGAGCCCACCAAGGGCTGGGCCATGTTCATGTGCGGCGACGTGGACCTGGTGCTGCTCTCGGTGCCCGACGCCGACCGCGGCGAGCGCCAACGCACCGCCAACTACAACGAGGACCCCGCCGGCGTGCACTCCTTCGCGGCGGAGGTGGACGACATCGACGAGGCCATCGCCGAACTCGATGCGCACGGCGTCACGTGGGCGGGCGAGACGAACATCTACGGCGCCGGGGAGTTCCTCGGCGAGGTGCCCGGGGACGACTTCGCCGGGATCTGGTACAAGTTCCGCTCCTTCTACGACCCCGAGGGAAACGTGATGCACATCTGCGAGGTGCACCCGCCCGCCGGGTTCGACCGCAGCGCGGCGGGGAGGTCGTGACGTGGCCGGCCTGCCGCGCCTGACCTTCTGCCTCACGGTCGGGATGGACGCCCTGTCGCTGTGGATCACGTCGTTCAAGAGCACCAACGCCAGCATGATCTCCCGAGGCGAGATGGAGGTCCCGGGCACCCACCGGGTGCTGGAGCTCCTCGACCGTTACGAGATCCGCTCAACGTTCCTGGTGCCGGGGCACACGGCGCTGGCCTACCCGGACCTCATCAGGGAAATCGTCGACCGGGGCCACGAACTCGCCTACCACGGCTGGATGCACGAGGACGCCCGCGACTTCGACGTGGCCGGCCAGCGCCTCATCATCGAGCGTGGCCTGGAGGCCCTCGACCTGGTGGCCGGCGTGCGCCCGCGTGGCCACGTGTCGCCGGCCTGGAACATGAGCGAGCACACCATCGAGCTCATCGAGGAGTTCGGCTTCGACTTCGACGGGAGCCGCATGTCCACCGACATGATGCCGGTCTACGTGCGCAAGGGGGACCGCTGGCTCACCGACGGCGCCTACCAGTTCGGCGAACTGACCGACATCGTGGGCATCCCGGTGGCCTGGCCGATGGACGACGTGCCGATCTTCGAGTTCGTCTGGGGGCAGATCCCCGGTCTGGCGCCCCCGTCGGTGGCCGAGGAGATGTGGACCGGCGAGTTCGACTACGCCTACGACCATTGCCCCGGCGGCGTCTACAACCTCACGATCCACCCGCAGGTCATCGGGCGCGGCTCACGGCTGCGGATGCTCGAGCGCGTGGTGCAGCGGGCCGCTGAGCACTCCGATGTGGTCTTCTCGCGCCAGTCGGAGTACGTGGATGCCTGGCGTGCCCTCAACCCCCGCGAGCAATGGCGGGCGCAGAACCCCGAACTCGCCGGCGACGGCTCGATCAGGGTGCTCCCGTCGATGGCCGACGAGACAGGGTGAGCGCGCCGTCCACCCGAGCGCTCTGAGCAGTTCGATGCGCGGACTGCCGGACAGCGGATTCCGGCGCCGGATCGAGTCCGGGGCGGGCTTCCCGCCGGAATGACGGGAGAGGCGGTCGGCGGCATCGCTCGTCCATTCCCCCGGCGGATCCTCGTCACCGGCGGGACCGGTGCCATTGGGGGAGCCGTCGTCGAGCTGCTCTCGGCCGGCGGGGCTGCCGTCGTGTTCACGGGGCGGAACCCCACCCGCGGTGCGGAGGTGGCCGGCCGGACCGGTGCGACGTTCGTGGCCGGAGACGTCCGCGAGCCCGGTGCGGTGGACACGATCGTCGCCGAGGCGCTCGGGGTGCTCGGAGGCCTCGACGGGTTGGTGCTGGCCGCCGGCGTGCTGCACCGGTCGCCACTGTCGGAGACGACCGACGCCGCCTGGGACGCGCTGATCGAGACGAACGTCGTCGCCCCCTTCCTGTTCGCCCGTGCCTGCCTGGACTCCCTCAGCGACGGCGGCGGCGCGATCGTTGCGATCGCCTCGGGTGTCGCCGACTGGCCCGAAGCCGAACTCGGGGCGTACTCGGTGTCCAAGAGGGCGCTGCTGTGGATGACGCGGATGCTCGCCGTGGAGGGCGCGACCCGCGGCGTGAGAGCCAACGCGGTCTGCCCGGGTCACACGGCCGCAGGCATGGGAACGGTCTTCGACGGTGCCGCTCCCGGTGAAGGCACGTCGCCCGCGGTGCCGCCGTCCGGTAGCCACACCACCGCAACCGAGGTCGCCGAGGTGGTTTCCTACCTGCTGTCCGATGCCGCCGCCGGCACCACCGGCGCAACGTTGTCTGTCGACGGCGGGATGCTCGCGGCGCTGCGCGCCGTGCGGGTGCGGCAATGAGCACGGCGCGCCGCGGGCGCACGGGGCGAGCTGACCGTCGTCACCGCGGTGCGGGAGCATCGCCGCAGCGATGAGCCTCGAGCTGCAGGGAAGGACCGCACTGGTCACCGGGGGCACCTCGGGGATCGGCCGCGCCGTCGTCGAGCACCTCGCCGAGGTCGGGATGCAGGTCGCCTTCTGCGGCCGTGACGCCGAGCGGGGCGCTTCGGTGGCGGCGGCAACCGGCGCCTCGTTCATCCGCAGCGACGCCGCCGACCGTGCCGACTGCGACAGGAGCGTGGAGCAGGCGGTGTCGCTCCTCGGGGGGCGGCTCGACCTGTTCGTGGGGTGCGCGGCCACGATCTTCGCCGCGCCGCTGGGCGCCACACCCGAACACGTCTTCCGTGAGGTCGTTGAGGTGAACCTCACCGCCACGTTCCGGTACTCCCGCGCCTGCTTCGAGGTGATGCGCAGGCAGGAAGGCGGGGTGATCGTCCACGTCGTCTCCGATGCCGCACTGCGGGGGATCCACCACATACCCGCCTACTCGATGACGAAGGCCGGCGTCCTCGCGCTCTCCGAGACGCTCGCCGCCGAGGCCGCGCCGCACGGCGTCCGGGTGAATGCCATCTGCCCCGGGGCGGTCTTCCCCGGCATGCAGACAACGCCGGCCGGCTTCGAGCATCACGCCGAGGACGCCTCCACCTGGGGACCCGCGCCGTCGGGTCGTCACGGAACCGGCCGCGACGTGAGCAACGCCGTCGTGTGGCTCGCGAGCGACGCGGCGGCCCACGTCAGCGGCGCAACCCTGCGCATCGACGGCGCCGCCGGGGTGGCGACCCGGGGTGTCAGCCGTGCCTGAGCCGGCGGTCGAGCGGCTCCGGCGCACGCTGCGGCGGCTCGAGGAGACAGAGCCGCTGATCCACGCCTACGTCGACGTGGACCGTGATGGTGCGGCCGCCGCGGCCCGGCGTGTCGACGACACCGGATCCACCGGCCCGCTCGCCGGCCGACCGTTCGGCGTCAAGGAGGTGATCTCGGTCGCCGGCCTCCCCGCGGCGGGCGGATCGCCGGCCTTCGCCGATCACGTCGCCGACTTCGACGCCACCGTCGTGGGTCGCCTGCGCCGCGCCGGTGCCGTCCTCGTCGGCACCCAGGTCTCCCACGAACTCACGTGCGGGCTCGACGAACCGCTCACGCGCAACCCTTGGGCGCTGGACAGCTACCCCGGCGGATCCAGCGCCGGCGGCGGCGCCTCGGTCGCCGCCGGCTCCGCGGCGTTCGCGCTGGGTACCGACGCGGCTGGGTCGGTGCGCATCCCCGCGGCGATGACCGGCGTCGTCGGCCTCAAACCCACTGCCGGACTCGTCGGCACCCACGGCGTCGTGCGCCACGCCACCGCGCCGTCGATCGACAACGTCGGGATCCTCGCCCGATCCGTCGCCGAGGTCGCCGAGATCCTGGCCGTCATCGCCGGTCCCGACCCCGCCGATCCGGCGACGCTGTGGCGGTCGACCGCCATGCCCGGGCCTTCTCCGGCAGAGGCCGGCGCGACCCCGGACGGTCGGCGACCGGATGGCCCCGGCGATACCACGGAGCCGAGCCGGCCGCAGGATGCGCCGGGCAGTCGGCGGATCGGCATCCTCGGCGATGCCACGCGGCGGGCGATGGAGGAGTCCGCACCGGCCGACGCGGGCGTGTGGGAAGCGGTAGACGCGTCATGCGAGACGTTCGCCGGACTCGGGGCCGAACTCGTGTCCGTGGAGATCCCCGGCCTGCCCGCTGCGCGCGACGCGGTCTTCACGCTCTTCGCCACCGAACTCGCCACCGCCCACCGGCACGTCGTCGATGGTCACGCAGCGGGATACCACCCCGGGATTCTGGAGATGCTTCTGCAAGCGCTGTCGACCCCGCCGAGCCGGGTAGCCGAGGCGGTCCGCTTCCGCGGCGACTTGCGAACCGAGGTTCTCGGGGCATTCGCCGATGCCCGCCTCGATGCGCTGGTCACGCCCACGACGCCCCGTGTGGCCATGCCGCTGGCCTCCTTCGATCCCGCCACCGAACTGGGGACGCTCATTCCCTACACGTGCCCGTTCAACCTGACGGGCCAGCCTGCGGTGAGCGTGCCGTGCGGCTTCTCGGCCGCGGGGCTGCCCATCGGTTTGCAGGTGGTCGGCGCACCGTTCGAGGATTCTGCTGTACTGGCGGTCGCGGCGGCCTACGAGTCGGCCACGACGTGGCACGAGCACCATCCGGAGGTTCCATGATGCCCGCAACGACCGAGCACCTGAACGAGACCGACGAACGCCTGCTGCGCAGGGCGATCGAACTCTCGGCGCAGGCCCGTGCCAAGGGGAACCTGCCGTTCGGAGCACTGTACGCCGACGCCGACGGCAACATCCTCCTGGAGGCCGAGACGACCGGCGTGACCGACGGAAACGTCCTCTACCACGCCGAGACCAACCTCATGCACGAAGCGATGGGTGTCCTGACCGACGAGCAGCGGGCCTCCGCCACTCTCTACTCCAGCTGCGAACCGTGCCCGATGTGCGCTGGCACCATCTACTGGGGCGGCACCACCCGGGTGGTGTTCGGACTCGGCGAGCGCAGTCTGTTCGCGGTCGCCGGCGAGCAGAGCACTGTACCGGTGGCCGTTTTCGGGGGCTGCAGGCTGATCCTGGAGGGCGGCACGCGGGACATCGAGGTGATCGGGCCGTGCCTCGAGGACGAGGCCGGCGTGCCGCACCAGGGCTGCTGGAGCGACTGGCAGGGCTGAGCCCGGCGGCCCGGACGCCCCGGCTCAGGTGACGGAGACCTCGATGGTGTGCCAGCCGGTGGCGCCGTCGGGTGCGGGCGGGCGGACCTCGGAGGTCTGCGTGTAGCCCGTGCCGTCGGTGGCCCGGCAGCGGATCTGGTGCCTGCCGGGGGACGCGTCCCAGGCGTAGACCCATTGCCGCCACGAGTTGATCGACATGTTGTTGCTCAACTCGGCGGTGGCCCAGCGACCATCGTCGATCTGCACCTCGACCTTCTCGATGCTGCGCGTCGGCGCCCAGGCGATACCGGCGACGGCCACCCGACCTCGCCGGACTCGCGCGCTGCCTCGCGGGACGTCGATGCGGGACTGCGTCTTGATCGGTCCCCGCTTGGCCCAGCCCCTCGGCACCCAATACGAGTCGAATCCCTCCCACGTGGTGAGGCGGATCTCCTCCAGCCACTTGGTCGCCGAGACGTAGCCGTAGAGGCCGGCGACGACCAGCCGTGCCGGGAATCCGTGCTCACGGGGGAGCGGTTCGCCGTTCATGGCAACGGCCACGAGGGCGGTCCGCCCGTCGAAGGCGAGCTCGGTGGGGAACCCGGAGTTCCAGTTGTCGACCGAGCGACCGACGATCTGCGTGGCGCCGCGCTGCACGCCGGCGAGGTTCAGGAGGTCGGCCAGCGGTACGCCGCGCCACACGGCGTTGTCCACCAGGTTCCCGCCGACCCTGTTCGAGACGCAGCTCAGCGTGACGGGCGTCTCCACGAGACCCATGCCGATGAGTTCGCTGAACGTCATCCGGTAGGGACGATCGACCATGCCGGAGATCGACAGGTGCCAGTCGTTCACGTCCACGGCCGGAACCGAGATGGCGGTGTCGATCCGGTAGAAGTCCGAGTTGGGAGTCACGATCGGGGAGATGCCGTTCACCGAGTTGTCGTAGTAGCCCGCCCGGTTCCGTGCCGGTGGCGGTGCCACAGCCCGCGTCGTCGGTGGGGGAGCTTGGGTCGTGGGCGGTGGTGCCTGCGTGGTTGTCGTGGTGGGCCGCTGGCCCGGGTCGCCGACCGGAGGGGCGCTACCGCCGGTGGAGGGTTGTGTCGTGGCGGGGGCAGGCGGGTCGGTGGCCGCCGCCGGCGCCTGCGTCGCGGGGGTCGAGCCGTCAGCGGGTGGTGGCGCGGCGACCTCGGTGCCGTTGGCCGCCACCGTCGTCGGGGTGGGCTCGCCGGCGCCGGACGTCGTCGGTGTGGTCTCTGCGACGGTGTCGCCGGTGGGTGTCTCGGGAGGCGGCGTGTCCGCCGGCGAGATCGTGTCACCGCCCGGACCGCTGGTGGGCTTGGTGGTGCCCTCCGCCGGAGCGGGTTGTGGCCCGCCCGCCGCAGTGGTCGGCGACGTGCCGCCGGCAATCGTCGTCGCGGGCGGTTCGAAGGTGGTCGCCGCGCCGCTGTCGGTGCGGACCTCCGCGCTGCTCAGGAGATCGGCCACAGTGGCCTGGCCGGCCGCCACGTCACCTCGGCGGCTCATGAGGTAGCGGCCGACCCCGCTGGCCACCAGCGCGCCCACCGCGGTGGCGCCGGCGGCGGTCAGGAACCAGCGCCGCCCGGTCTCGTTCAGATAGGGATGCGGCTGGCGGGGCTTGAGCCCTCCGGGTCGATCCGCAACCTGGGCAACCGGGGAGATCAGTCGCAGCATCCCCCAGAGGGATCCGGCTCCTGCCAGGGCGGCGAGGACGGCGGTGGCCGCGGCCATGCCGGCCGTGGCAGTGGCGTTCACGCCGGCCGCCAAGCCGCCGAGCGTCCCGAAGGCGGCGTAGACCACCACGATCACCCAGCGGTGGCGCCGGGCGGCGATGCCGGTGAGTGCACCCAGGACCAGCGTCGCGGCCAGCACGCCATAGAACAGCAGCGGTTTCTGCGCCGATCCGAACGTGTCGATGCTCCACCGGATGACCGCGCCCGGCACGAAGCGGCTGTCCACGATGGCGTCGGCGACGCCCAGGATCAGCGATGGTGTGCGGTCGGTGATGCCCGAGATCAATTCGCCGACGGCGATGGCGGCGCCGGCACTGAGCAGGCCGGCAAGGGCCGCCCAGGGGACGGGTGAGCCTTTCCGGGGCTTGAGGCCTGCGAGGAGGGCGCGAATGCCGCGCCGGCGAGTTGGCGATCCGGCGGGTTCGTCGCCGTGGGAGGGACCGGACGACATGGTTCCACCTCTCACTTTCGTGTTGATGTTCGTCTCCTAGTCTGGCAGGGAAGGATCCGCGAAGGCGCGCACGGATCTTTCGAATTTCCGTGCCGAAAGGAAGGATCTTCCTTGGAATTCAACTGGCGGTCATCCCACGTCTCGCGCCGGAGCGAACCGCGCCGGTGACTGCTGCCGGGGGTGGGTCGGAGGGCCTCGAGCAGTACGGCTGGGACGCCGAGTGGGGGCGCGTCCGGGCGCGGTCGAACCTCCCCGGGGCGCTGGTGGGCCGGGTGGGCCGGACGAGCCGGGGGCACTGCGCGGTGCTCGGCGAAGCGGGCGAGGTGCTCGCAGCGTCGGACTCCCAGCGGTCACAGGCCGCCGTTTCGCCCACCACCGGCGATTGGGTCCTGTACAGCGAGGATCCGGATCAGGGTCCGGTGATCGACACCGTCCTGCCGCGGCGGACCGCCATCGTGCGGCGCGATCCGGCGATCATCGTCACGAAGCAGACCCTGGCGGCGAACGTCGACCTCGTCGCGTTGCTTCACGGGCTCGATGTTCCTGTGAACGCTGCCCGGATGGAACGCCTCCTGGTGCTGGCAGCCGACAGCGGCGCGGAGCCTGTCATGGTCCTGAGCAAGGCCGATGTCGCTGGCGCCGACGGTCGGCGGGCGGTGCGTGACGAGATGGCGGCCCTGGCCCCCGGCATCGACATCGTCGAGACGAGCGCAATCGACGGTTGGGGTCTGGACGAGCTGCGCGCGAGGATCGCCCCGCATCGCACCCTCGTGGCATTGGGGCCGTCGGGCGTCGGGAAGTCGACGCTCCTCAACGCCCTGATCGGCGAGCCGATCCTGGCCACCGCTGAGGTGCGCGGCTCGGACCGCGCCGGCCGGCACACGACCGTCAGCCGCGAGCTCGTGCTGCTGCCCACCGGGGGAGTCCTCATCGACACCCCCGGGTTGCGAGCGGTCAGCCTCTGGGAAGCCGACATCGCCCTGGACCAGGTGTTCTCCGACATCGCCGACCGGGCGGTGGACTGCCGGTTCCGCGACTGCACGCACCGCAGCGAGCCCGGATGCGCCGTGCAGGAGGCGGTCCGGGACGGGGTGGTGGACGCCGAGCGTCTCGCCCGCTACCAGCGCCTCTGGGACGAGTTGGCGCTGCAATCGGAGGCACAGGCCGAGCGCGTGCGCCTGCGGTCCCGCGGCCGCACGGGAGTCAAGCGCCGCCGGCGCGTGCGCCGCCGCTCCTGAACCGAGGCCGGGAGCGTCTCAATTGGCGCGAGGGTCGTCGGGGTAGTTCTGGAACCAGGAGACCTGCGTCGCCTGGCGGGCCAGAACGGCCTCCCAGAGCCCTTCGGGGTCCTCGCAGAGCAGATCGTCCGGCCGTGCGTCCACGACGAACCACGCGCCGGCGGCGATCTCCTGCTCGAGTTGCTTTGCGCTCCAGCCCGCGTAGCCGAAGAAGATCCGCATGTCGGATGTGCCGGGGAGGTGCTCGGGACCCAGTGCGAGGTCGACGCTGCCGATGTCGCCGAGGATCTCCTGCCAACCCGTCTCGGTGCACCCGGGCCAGCGGCTCGCGAGGCCGATCAGGGTTTCGGGTGAGACCGGACCTCCGGAGTGGAGTACGCCCGGAGTGTCCTCCCAGCCGGTCAGCATCTCGGCGACGATGAGCGGTGTGGGCCGGTTCAACACGATTCCGAAAGCACCGTCGGCGTTGTGTTCCACCAGCAGGACCACCGTGCGCTCGAAGTTGCCGTCACCGATACGTGGGGTCGCGACGAGGAGGCGCCGGGCGTGGAATCCGCTCACGGTTCCCCGCGACCACGGGACGGCGCCGCTGCCGCCGCCGTGACGGCAACGGACGTATCCGCGGCGACTACAGCCGGTCCACGATGTGGCCGATGCATGCGCACAGCGCTGCGATGTCCTCGGCCCCGATGGCGGGGAAGAGGGCGATGCGGAGTTGGTTGCGGCCCAGCGCCCGGTAGGACTCGGTGTCGACGATGCCGTTCGCACGGAGAACGCCGGCGAGCATGTCGGCGTCGGCGACGTCGGCATCGATGTCGATGGTTGCCACCGTGTGACTGCGTCGCGCCGGATCGCCCACGAATGGTTCGGCGAAGTCCGATGCCTCGGCCCAGCCGTAGATGGTTCCTGCCGAAGCGTCGCAGCGCCCTGCCGCGAACTCCAGGCCACCGTTGGCGCACATCCACTCGACGGTCTGCAGGGTGAGGAAGATCGTTGCCAGCGCAGGCGTGTTGTAGGTCTGGTTGGCGGCGGAGTTCTTCACGGCGAGGGGCAGGCTGAGCGTCGGCGGGCACCAGCGGCCGCTGTCACCGATCTCGGCGATGCGGTCCAGCGCCTCCGGGGAGCAGCACGCCACCCAGAGCCCTCCATCGGCGCCGAAGCATTTCTGCGGCGAGAAGTAGTAGACGTCCACCTCGGCGGGGTCCCAGCGCAAGCCCCCGGCCCCCGAGGTGGCGTCCACGGCCACGAGACCGTCTGCCGGCGCAACACCCGGTGGGCGTCGCAGATCCATCTGCACGCCGGTGGAGGTTTCGTTGTGGGTGAGCGCGTAGACGTCCACATCGGCGGGCACCGGATCGGGATGGGTCCCGAACGGCGACTCGATGACGTCCGGCGTCTCCAGGTGCGGGGCCGCCGCCACCGCACGGGCGAACTTTGCGGAGAACTCCCCGAAGGCCAGGTGCTGGCTGCGGCGCCGTATCAGGCCGAAACTCAGGGAGTCCCAGAGGCCGGTGGCGCCACCGTTGCCCAACACCACCGCCCAATCCTCCGGCAGGGAGAAAAGATCCGCGAAGCCGTCCTGCAGGCGCCCGACGACGCTGCGCACGCCCGGCCGGCGGTGACTGGTACCCAGAAAGCCGCCGGCCGCTTCGGCCAGCGCCGCCACCGCCTCGTGCGGGACGCGGGAAGGCCCGCTTCCGAAACGCCCGTCGGCCGGCAGGATCTCGGCGGGAAGCACGATGTCAGGTGCGTGGTCGTGCGTCATCTTTTTCCCCGACCGCTGCGAGACTGCACCTGTGAACTCTGCAGCATCTTCCCAGACCCCCGGCACCTCGCCCGACTCCGACGCCCCAGTTTTACCGGTATCGAGAGCCGTGGCGGCTATCGCCCCCTCGGCGACGGTCAGCACCGACGCCAAGGCGAAGGCACTGCGCGCCGCCGGCGAGCCGGTGATCGGCTTCGGGGCCGGTGAGCCGGACTTCCCGACGCCGCCGCACATCGTCGAGGCCGCGGTGCGGGCCTGCCGCGACCATCGCGACCACCGCTACAGCCCCACGCCCGGGCTGCCGGAACTGCGCGAGGCCATCGCCGCGAAGACCTTGCGCGACTCGGGACTCGAGGTCTCCGCATCGCAGGTGATCGTGACCGCCGGCGGCAAGCACGCCGTCTACAACGCCTTGGTGACGCTGCTGGATCCGGGCGACGAGGTGATCCTGCCGGCTCCGTACTGGCCGACCTACCCCGAGCCGGTGGCGCTCGTGGGGGCGCGGACGGTGGTCGTGCCGACCGACGTCGCAAGCGGCTACAGGGTGACGGTCGAGCAACTGGAGGCGGCGCGTACGCCCCGCACCAAGATGCTGATCTTCGTGTCGCCGTCGAACCCCACGGGCAGCGTGTACCCACCCGCCGAGATCGAGGCGATCGGCAACTGGGCGGCGTCCCATGGCATCTGGGTGCTGACCGACGAGATCTACGAGCACCTCACCTACGACGACCACCGGCATGTCTCGCTACCCGTCGTCGCTCCGGCCGCGGCGGAACGCTGCGTTGTGATCAACGGGGTGGCCAAGACCTACGCGATGACCGGTTGGCGTGTCGGGTGGATCGTCGCGCCCCAGCCGGTGGCGTCCGCAGCAGCGGCCCTGCAGTCCCACCAGACCTCCAACGTGTGCAACATTTCCCAGCGGGCGGCGCTGGCCGCCGTCTCGGGACCGCTCGGCGCCGTGGTCGAGATGCGCCTGCAGTTCGACCGCCGCCGCCGCACTATGCACGAACTGCTGTCACAGATCCCGGGAATCGACTGCCCGCTGCCCCAGGGGGCGTTCTACGCCTTCCCCTCGCTGGCGGGCGTCATGGAGCGTTCGATCGCAGGGAGCAAGGTGGGATCGAGCCTGGAACTGGCCGACCTGCTGCTGTCGGAGGTCAAGGTGGCCGTGGTCGCCGGCGAGGCTTTCGGGGCGCCGGGATGCGTCCGGCTCTCCTTCGCCCTGTCCGACGAGGACCTGGCCGAGGGAGTCGGCCGGATCGTGGACTTCCTGTCCTAGCCGGCGGCCCGCCTCACCTTGTAGTGCGGCAGGTCACACAGCCGAGCGCCGATCACGGGCGCACCGACGTCCGGCGCGCTCCACTCCACGGCCACCGGTGTGCCCGCGGCGGCGAACGGTGTGTCGACGTGAGCGAATCCGATGATCTCGCGGAGTGTGGGCGACCACGTGACGCTCGTCGTCCTTCCGATGCGGGTCCCGTCCTGCGACACGGCCAGTGGCGCTCGGTTGATGCTCGGCGTGACTTCCGGGGGGAGCGCGGCGCCGGTGTAGGCGGCGACGATCTCGGACCAGTGGATGACGATGCCCAGCATCTTCCGCTTCGACCCTGTCCGGTGTTCCTCCTGCAGTGCAGCCTTGCCCAGGAAGTCCGCTGCCTTGTCGAAGTCGATGAACCGGCCCATGTTCAATTCCAGCGGGGTGGTGTAGTGCTCCGTCGATGTCTCCATGTGGCTCCCGGGCGGGTCCATCGCCGCAGGCGTGTAGTCGTATCCCGGGATGACCAACCCCGCCTCGATGCGGGCAGCCTCGGTGGCGTGAAGGCCGGCGGCGACGAGTCCGAACGCCGAGCCCTTGTCGAACAGGGCATCCCAGACAGCGGTTCCGCCATCTCTCGGCACCCAGAGTTCGTAGCCGAGTTCACCGGTGAATCCTTGCCGCAGCAGGAGCACGTCGACGCCTGCGACGGCGGTCCGGCGCACCCGCGAGAACCGGAGATCCGACCAGTCCTCACCAGTGGCCTCCTCGAGCACCCGGCGGGACTTCGGCCCCTGGAGCGCGAGGATTCCGAAGTCCTCGGTGACGTCTTCGAAGTCGACGTCGAAGCCGGGCGCGTTGTGCTCGAACCAACGCATCATCCGGTCGGCGGAGAACAGGAACCGGCCCGTCTCGAGACGCATCACGATGCCGTCGCTCACCTGCATGCCGTCGCCGTTGCACCATGGCGTGAAGTACACCTGCCCCACTTCGAGCCTGGTCGCATCGCGGGGGATCAGGTAGTCGACGAATCGTTCGGCGTCCGGTCCGGTGATGAAGTGCTTCGCAAGGGGCGACTGGTCGAGGGCCGCGACCCCGGAGCGAATCTCCTTGAGTTCCAACCGCCAATCCACGTAGGCGTCGACGATGTGATACCGGTCCCAGGCGGTCCAGTTCTGTCGCTGGTTCAGCGCGGAAGTCCGCGGGTAGAACGGCGTTCCACAAATCGTGAATTCGCCGGAATCGCTGTTCATGAGACTTGTCTGGGGATCGGTGGGTCGGTCCGGAAGCTCGAGTGGTGGCGGCCAACCCTAGTGGTGGGCGATCGGTGCGAGCATCGGGACGATGCGACGCCGTTTCCGGCCGATGCATCCATTTTTGATCCGGCAGGTGCGCCTCGGCAAGGGCTTGCGTCCCGCGAGTGGGTGTCCGGCGGTGCGGCGGTACGGTCCCCGCTGTGGGCACGAAGCGATGAGTTCCGCCAACGGTGATCGTGGGGCACCGGAGCCGACGGCGGCCTTCGGGTCCTGGCCGTCGCCGATCACGCCTGAGTCGCTGGCGGCCGGAAGTGTGCGGGTCACGACTCTGGTGGCCGACGGCGAGGATCTCTGGTGGTCCGAGACGCGGCCGTCGGCGGTGGGTCGCACGGCGCTCATGCACCGCGCCGCCGACGGTTCGTTGCACGAGGCGACCCCACCGGACGCCAACGTGCGCACGCGCGTGCACTCCTACGGGGGCGCGGCCTGGTGGGTCGAAGGTGGTGTCTGCGTCTACTCCGACGACGCCGACTTCCGGCTCCGGCGCCTCGGCCCTGCCGGTACCGAGCCCGTGGTTCTCACGTCCGAAGGGCGCGACCGTGCCTGCATGTACGCCGACGGCCGATTCAGCGCTGACGGGCAGTGGTTCGTCTGTGTACGGGAACGCATCACGAGCCCGGAGCACGTCAACGAGATCGTCTGCGTGGCGACCGGCGGCAGCGGGCAGGAGGAGATGGCGGTCAACGGCGCCGACTTCTACTCCGACCCGCGCCCCTCCCCGTGCGGCCGGTGGCTTGCCTGGCTGCAGTGGAACCATCCGAATATGCCCTGGGACGGGTGCGAAATGCACGTGGGCCGCCTCGACGGACCCGCGGTCACCGGTTCCCGCCGAGTCGCAGGGGGGGCGGATGAGTGGATCTTCGGGCCGGCGTGGCACGACGGCGGGCTGAGTTGGGTGAGTGACGGCGCGGGATGGTCCACCCTGTGGGCGCTGAACGGCGATCCGAGCGACCCGGATGTCTCTCCCCGCCGGTGGGCGGATCTACGCGACGGCGAGATCCAGACAGCGCCGTGGATCTTCGGCATGAGCCGCCACGCCGCCTGCATCACCGCGGACGGCCGGAGTGCGCCGGCCTACGCCGTGGCGCGCCGGGGCCGCCATGAGTTGGCCATGTCCACTGGAGGCGCCGGTGAGGACGAGGCCGGGGAGGATCGGGTCACCTACCGGGGACACACGTCGTTCAGTGCCCTGCGGGCATGGCAGGGAGGCGTCGTCACTCTCGCCGGGTCGCCTGCGACCGAGAACGAGATCCTGCACGTCACCGCCTCGAGCGGAGAGCCGCAGGCGCGAGTGGTGTATGCGCCGCCGGCGCTGGAGCTCGACGCCGGGTACACCCCGGAGCCCGAGCCGGTGACGTTCCCCACGACCGGCGGCGAGGTGGCGCACGCGCTCTTCTACCGCCCCGCCAACCCTGATCACGAAGCCGGCGACAGCGGGGATGCGCCGCCGCTACTGGTCATGGCCCACGGCGGCCCCACCGGGGCGGCCCGCACCAGCCTGCACCTCGGGCTGCGCTACTGGACGAGCCGTGGCATCGCCGTCGTCGACGTGGATTACCGGGGCAGCACCGGCTACGGCACGGCCTACCGCCGCGCCCTCGACGGGGGCTGGGGCGTGACCGACGTGGCCGACTGCGTCTCGGCGGCGCGGTACCTGGCGGAACGAGGCGACGTCGACCCCGACCGCCTGGCCATCATCGGCGCCAGCGCCGGGGGCTACGTCGTCCTGCAGGCGCTCGTCGACTACGACGTGTTCTCCGCGGGCATCATCCGCTACGGCGTGACCGACCTGGAGGCGCTCGCCCGCGACACCCACAAGTTCGAGAAGCACTACCTGGACCGACTTGTCGGCCCCTACCCGCAGGAGCGCGACCTCTACGTGGAGCGCTCACCGATCCACCGGGTCGATCGGATCTCGTGCCCCATGCTGGTCCTGCAGGGTGACAGCGACCCGGTGGTGCCCCCGGAGCAGGCTGAAACGCTGGTGGAGGCTCTGAAGTCGAACGGGTTGCCCTACGGCTACCTGCTCTTCGAGGGCGAGGCGCATGGCTTCCGCGGCGCAGAAGCAATCGTGGCCGCTGCTGCCGCGGAACTCTCCTTCCTGGGGCAGATCTTCGGTTTCGAACCGGATGGTGAGATCGGCCCCGTCGAGGTGCACAACCTCTGAGGGTCGACCCGGATTGGATTCCGATAGGAACGATCGCGGGAACCGAGCACCGCTGTCGAGCGTCGTTAGGGGTAGACATGAGGTGCCGATCCAGAACGGAAGGTGGCGGTGAGAGTGAGAAGTGGAGCCAGAGCGCTCACCGTCGGATTGGCGATCGTTCTGCTGGCCGGAGCCTGCGCAGGTTCCGGCGAGGACCGGGTGGAGACACCCACAGCGACGAGCGCGCCGACGCCCGCTACGGAGCCGGCGCCGCCGCCTCCGGAGCCGGCTGCAGAGCCGGAGCCGCCGCCACCCGAGCCAGTTGCAGAACCCGAGCAGGCGCCGCCCGAGCCGGCTGCAGAACCCGACCCGGGGGAGCCCGCGGCGCCGCCACCCGAGCCTGCGCCCGCCGTCGAGCCGTCGGCAGAGCCGGAGCCCGGCGAGGAGCCGGCACCGCCGGCTGAGGCACCTGACGCCCCTGCAGCCGAGACTCAGGAGACGACGGGAGAGCCACTCGACGAGGCAGCCGTTGCCGCATTGGCGGCACGACTCGTCGCTGCGCAGGCCACCGTTGAATCGCAACAGATGAGCATGTTCATGTCGATTGCGGCGAGCTTCCCCGGCGAGCCTCCGGTCGCCATGGAAGACGTGCCCCTCATGACCATCACCGACGTGGGGGACCTGTCGCACATGCAGATGGACATGAGCGGACTCTTCGGTCCCGACCCAGGCGCGGCGCCACCGGACACCCCGTCACTGGGGATGATCCTCGAGGGTGAGACGGGGCTCTACCTCAGGCTGGAGTCGTTGGCGGCAAGCGATCCGATGCCGGAACCGTGGCTGGCGGAACTGGCTGCCGAGTACGGCGACGACTTCGGCGACCTGTGGGGTTTCGCGGACCTCACCGGCGTGGACGGAGTCGACGGCTTGGCGTTCTTGGGCATGTCGTCGCAGACCACCATCGGAGAGGACTTCGTCGAGCTCATGGCTGACGGTCTCCCCGCGGGGGCTCTGGTGGAGGCCCGGCAGATCGGTGGAGGAGAGGTCGCAGGAACCGAGACCGAGGGGTATTCCTTCGTGCTCGACCTGGCGGCATTGGGCGAGTGGCCGGACGCTATGGGGATGATCTTCGGTGACAGCCCCGACGGCGCCGGGGCACCAGCGGACGATTTCCTGGGCGCACTGAGCGGCTCGATGCCCGTCGAGTACATCGTCCACGTCGACTCCGACGACATCATCCGGCGGATCCTCGTCGTCGTGGACCTCGGAGCCATCCTGAGCCAGGTGTTCGGCGAACTCGCCCCAGCCGACGATTATCCCGAGGACGCGCAGGGAGCATTTGCCGAGTTCGACTACGTCATGTCGATGCGGATGGATGTCGTCGCCGTGAACGATCCGTCGCTGGTGGTGGAACTACCCGATCCGTCGCTGGTGGTGGATCTGCCCGCCGAGTTCCTGGGCGGCGGTCTGCTCTGAGTGCCGGTGCGGTCGCCCTCGCCCGTCGGCGGAACCTGGGGGGTGCGGCGCTCGATCGGGTCACCTGGCCGAACGAGCAAGGCCTGTAGGGTCGGAATCGAGCGAATATGAACGAAGGAGTCCAACTGTGATGGTGAGCAGTAGAAGCAGCCTGAGACTGCTGGTGGGTTGCCTGATTGTGGGGTTGCTCATCGCCGGTGCATGCAGCGACTCCGAGGAGAGCCAGGTGGCAACGCTCACGGACACGAGGCCGCCGCCCCCTGTTGAGACCGTCGAGGCGGCGCCATCCGAGCCCCCGGCGGCTGAGTCGCCCCCCGCGGAGGAACCGTCGGGCGAGCCGCCGGCTGCGGCTCCACGGCCCGCCGATACCGCTGCGCCGCCCGAACCCCCGCCGGAGCCGTCGTCTGCGCCGGTGCCCACCGGTGACCTCGATGCAGCCGCTATCGGCGCGGTGGTCGCCGCCGCCGATGCCGCGCAGCCGGGTGTCACGTCGTCGAGCGAGCAGCTGTACCTCACCATGGAGGTGAGTCTCGGCGGCCAGTCCATGGGGAGCCTGAGCGAGATCCCCTACGCACTCTCCACCACTGCCGGCGGCCTGACGCACATCCTCATCGACCAGTCGGCGCTCGCCGCCCTCAGTGCCCTCGAAGACGGGTTCGGCCCGGCGCCGACCGGCGACATGCCGCCCATCGAGGCGATCCTGGACGGGAACACGGAGCAGATGTACATCAAGCTCGGCCCTCTGGCCGCGCTGGGACCCGGGGAGCGCCCGCCGTTCCTGGACGATCTGAACGCCCAGGGTCATGACCTCGCCAATCTCTGGGGCAGGCCCGTGTTCGAGGGTCAGCGCCAGGAGATCCTGCCCGGTTTCGGACTCGGGGCGAGACCTGCCATTGGCGAGTTCATCGGCCTGTTGAAGGCGGCGTCGGACACGGGAAGTGTTCTGGAGGCCCGAAGCGTCGGCCCGTCGCAGACGGCCGGTGTCGCCACGCAGGAGTACAGGATCGTCGTCGATCTGGGAGCGTTGATCGGTCACTGGCCTCCGTTCCTCCAGGGCTTCCTCGCCGGCCCGGGCGGCGGCGAGCCGCCTCCGCCGGAGCTTCTCAACTCGCTCCCGGCGGGGCTTGCGAGCGAGTTCACCCTCCACGTCGACGGTGGCGGGCTTGCCCGGGAAGTGGGGTTCGACCTGGATCTCGGGGCTCTCCTGATGGCCGCGTTCGCCGGGTTCGGCGATATGGGCGGTGCTCCCGAGGGCGCCGAAGTCGACTTCCCCGAGATCGGGTATCGCCTGGCCATGCGGGTCGAGGCTCTCTCGGTGAATGACCCGTCGACCGCCGTGGCCCTGCCTGACCCGTCGCAGGTCGTCGACGTTCCCTTCCCCTAGACGTCGTCGCTCTCCCCGACCAATCGCAGGTCGTCGACGTTCTTTCCCCGAGACGGCGCCCCCGCCGTGCTCGGGCGGCCGGGCGCGCATCGTCGTAGTGTGCGATCGGGACACGGCGTCCCTTCCCAACGGCCGCGTCACATCGTGAGGTAGTCCATGGCACGGGTTCTTGTCGCAGAACGCATCTCATCGGCCGGCCTCGATTTGCTCCGGGACGCCGGCCACGAGGTGGACGTGCGCCTGGGTATGACGCCCACCGAGCTCATCGAGGCGGTGGCCGGGGTGCGGGCGCTCGTCATCCGCTCGGCCACGCAGGTCACCGCCGACGTCCTCGAAGCGGGCACCGGCCTCGTGGTGGTGGGGCGCGCCGGCGTCGGCTTGGACAACGTCGACTTGGCGACCGCGACCCGCCTCGGCGTGACGGTGGTGAACGCCCCCCTGTCGAACGTGCTGTCGGCGGCCGAGCACACCGTCGCACTGATCCTGGCGCAGGCCCGGAACATCCCGCAGGCACACGCGGCGCTTGTTGCCGGGCGCTGGGAGAGGGCCCAGTGGGAGGGCATCGAGCTCTCGGGGAAGACCCTTGGGATCATCGGCCTCGGTCGCGTCGGGCGCCTTGTGGCCGAGCGGGTCGCCGGTTTTGCCATGCTCACCGTGGCGTACGACCCTTATGTCTCGGCCGAGCAGGCCCGCGAACTGCGCATCGATCTCGTCACGCTTCCCGAGTTGATGGCGCGAAGCGACTTCGTCACGCTCCATGTCGCCAAGACGCCCGAGACGGTCGGCCTCATCGGTTCCGAGTTGCTGGCGTCGGCCAAGCCCGGCATCCGGATCGTGAACGTGGCGCGGGGCGGGCTGGTCGACGAGGAGGCGCTGGCGGCGGCGCTGCGATCAGGCCGGGTGGCGGGCGCCGCTATGGACACCTTCGACGGTGAGCCCATCGTGTCCTCGCCGCTGTTCGGCCTGCCGGGTGTCGTGGTGACGCCGCACCTGGGAGCCAGCACCGCCGAGGCGCAGCATCGCGCCGGGGTGAACATCGCCGAGCAGGTCAACGGAGCTCTGGCGGGCGAGTTCGTCCCGTTCGCCGTCAACGTCGAAGCGCGGAATGCCGCCGACATCCTGCGACCGTTCCTGCCGCTGTGCGAGCACATGGGCGGCATGCTGGCCGAGATCTGCGGCGGCGTTCCGGACGATCTGGAACTGGAGTTGTGGGGACGCATCGGGGATCACGATCCCTCCATCGCCCGCCTCGCCGTTCTGAAAGGGCTGCTGGGGACCGCCCGGCGGGAGAACGTCACCTATGTGAACGCTCCTCTCGTGGCGTCCGAGGCGGGCTTGCGGATCTCGACGAATTGCCATATCGCACCGCGGGACTTCATCAACGAGGTGGTGGTGCGGGGCGACGGCACAGAGCTGGTCGGCACTCTCGTCGGTGTACGAGGCGACCCCTATGTCGTCAAGGTGAACGGTCTGGCCATCAACGTGCGCCCCTCGCGACACATGGTCATGATCACCAACGAGGACCGGCCCGGTGTCGTCGGTTCCGTCGGCATGATCCTCGGCGAAGCAGGCGTGAACATCGGAGACATGGTGCTCGACCGTTCGGCGGAGACGAGCGGGATCTCGCTGATCGTGCTGTCGACCGATCGCCACGTCGAAGCGGGCGTGGCGCAGCGGTTGCGAGACGCGCCGGGCGTGCTGACGGTGACCGTCGTCCGCCTCGACACCGTCGGCGTGTCCGGATCCCGGTCGGCCGGGTGAGCGCGGCGATCGAACGAGGGCACCCCGGCTGAGGACGACCGGACGACACTCGGGCGGCGACGGCGGGTCTCGACCTCGGCGTCACCAGGGGGGATCAGGTTCCGGACGGCTCCTCGGCGGCGTCACCCGCGGGAACATCGGAGGTGTCCAGCGGCGGCCAGGGCTCGATCGAACCTGGATCCTGCTCGGCGTCGTCGCCCTCGCGCTTGCTCTTCAGCCAGCGCACGACGCCGGCGATGGCGGCGATGATCAACGCCCACTTGAGTAGCCGTTTCAGGAATCGAAACATCAGGGCGGAGTATAGCGGGGAGTGTCAGATCCTCCCAGAGTGCCCTGACGGGCAGGAACGTTGACGAATGCCGTCGCCGCTGGCATGCTGTAGGTCGATGCGCAGCCACGATCACCTGCTGCTTCTTCTGTAGGGCGAGCGCCCCGATACCGGCGCTCGTCGACCAACCTCCTGCCTGGATGGCAGGGGGTTTTTCTTTCCCCGACGACGACAGGAGCGGACCATGTCGGCAAACAATCCAGAGCGGGTCATCATCTTCGACACCACGCTGCGCGACGGTGAGCAGTCGCCCGGCATCTCCCTGGATCAGAGCGAGAAGCTCGAGATCGCCGAGCAACTCGGCCGGCTCGGCGTCGACGTCATCGAGGCGGGCTTCCCCATCGCCAGCCAGGGCGACTTCGAAGCGGTGCAGGTGATTGCCAAGGCGGTGCGCGGCCCCGTCATCTGCGGCCTGTCCCGCACCGCCCACAAGGACGTCGACCGCTGCTGGGAGGCCATCGAGGCGGCTGAGCATCGGCGGATCCACGTGTTCATCGCCACGAGCGAGACCCATATGCGCCACAAGCTCCGGATGACCCCCGAGCAGGTCAAGGCCGAGGCGGCCTCGGCGGTGGCTCGGGCCCGGAACTACACCGACGACGTGGAGTTCTCGCCCGAGGACGCCTCGCGCAGCGACTTCGACTTCATGTGCGACGTGCTGCAGGTTGCCGCCGACAACGGTGCCGGCACGCTGAACATCCCCGACACCGTCGGCTACGGCGTTCCCGAGGAGTACGCCGCCAAACTGCAGCGAATCCGCGAGCGGGTGAGCGGCGACTACATCCTGTCCACGCACTGCCACAACGATCTGGGCCTGGCGGTGGCGAACTCGCTGTCGGGGGTGTTGGCCGGCGCCCGGCAGGTGGAGTGCGCCATCAACGGCATCGGCGAGCGGGCCGGCAACGCCGCGCTCGAGGAGGTCGTCATGGCGGTCAAGACCCGCGACGACTTCTTCGGCGGCCTCGACGTGGGGATCCGCACCACCGAACTCCACAAGACGAGCCGCCTCGTGAGCCGGCTCACCGGCTACCCCGTCCAGTACAACAAGGCGGTCGTGGGCCGCAACGCCTTCGCCCACGAGGCCGGCATCCACCAGCACGGGGTTCTCAGCGAGCGCACCACGTACGAGATCATGGATCCCACCGCCGTCGGCCAGGAGGGCAGCCAGATCGTGCTGGGCAAGCACTCCGGTCGGCACGCCTTCTCCGACCGGCTCCAGAGCCTCGGCCTCGACATCAAGGGCGACGCCCTCAACGCGGCGTTCACCCGCTTCAAGGAACTGGCCGACCGCAAGATCGAGCTGACCGACGCCGACCTCGAGGCGATCGTGGCCGACGAGGTGGGCAGCGCGGTGGAGCACGCCTTCGAGTTGCAGGTCCTGGAGTGCCACGGCGGCAGTGTCGGCACCGGCACGCCCAGCGCCACCGTCGTCATGGCGGTGAACGGCGAGACGCGCACCGCCCGCGAGGAGGGCAACGGCATGGTCGACGCCGCCTGCAAGGCGGTCAAGGTCGCAACGGGCATCGAGGGGCGCCTGACCGACTACAGCGTCACGTCGGTCACCGGCGGTGTGGACGCACTCGCCGATGTGGCGTTGCGGTTCGAGTCGACCGACGGCGTGACCGTGTCGGGCCGTGGGCTCTCCAGCGATGTGGTGGAGGCGTCCGTGCGGGCCTTCGTGAGCGCCCTGAACAAGGTGGCGAGGGTGCGGGCCTCCGGCGAGAACCCCTACGCCGTGGACCGCCCGGGCCGTCTCTTCGTCCAGTAGCCGGCCTGCGACGGTCCCCCGGGTTGCGATCCGACCGGGGCTAGGAGTGCTCGTCGCGCAGCCGTCGCTTGAGGATCTTGCCCTGGGTGTCCTTGGGCAGCGCATCGGTGACGTGGACGGCCTTGGGCACCTTGTAGCCCGCCAGTGAGGCGCGGCAGTGTTCGATGACCTCGTCGGGCTCGACCGAGCGTCCGGCCTTGGGGACGACGAAGGCGGTGACGGCCTCGGACCAGTAGTCGTCGGGCAGGCCCACCACGGCGACCTCCATCAGCGCATCGTGGCCGTAGAGCGTCCGCTCCACCTCCACCGACGACACGTTCATCCCGCCGGTCTTGATCATGTCCTTCTTGCGGTCGACGAAGAAGAGGTTGCCGTCGGCGTCGATGCGCACGATGTCCTCGGTGTGCAGCCACCCGTCGCGGAACGTCTCGGCGGTGCGTTCGGGATCGTTGAGGTAGCCGAGCATCACCGACGGTGAGCGGCAGATCAGCTCGCCCTCGGTGGCGTCGGCGCCCTCGTCGTCGGTGACGCGGATCTCCAGTTGCGGCACGGGTTTGCCGATCCACGAGGCGTCGCCGCCGGGAATGTCCTCGAGGGAGGAGAACCACCCCACCGACCCGAGCTGGCTCAGTTCGGACTGGCCCCAGTAGGTGCCCCAGGTGATGCTCGGTGAGGCCGCCTGCCAGGCGGTGATCATGTGTGCGGGGACGGTGCCGCCGTAGGTGATGCAGCGTTGCAGGGTCGACAGGTCGGCGTCGCCGAAGGCGGCCTCGGTGGTCATCGCCAGGAAGAACGTGGGTGTCTGCGCCATGTAGGTGACCTTCTCGGCCGCGATGATCCGGATCGCCGCAGCGGGGTCGACCGTGTGGGCCAGCACGATCGTGGCGCCGCAGTTGATGATCGAGGTCATGCTGCCGAGCCCGGCGATCGTGAAGAAGGGCATCACGAACAGCCACACGACGGGCGGACCGAGATCGAGCGCCAGCGTCCAGGCCGGTGTCGTGGAGATGAGGTAGTTGCGGTGTGAGATCAGGACGCCCTTGGGGAACGCCGTCGTCCCGCTGGTGTAGACGAGCATCGCCACGTCGTCCTCGGTGACATCGGCATCGGGTTCGATGTCGTCGCCCGCCGCTTCCAGCGCGGCGAACGCCAGCCAGCCGTCCGGTGGTTCCGAGTCCCCCGAACTGCTGTGCACGAAGTGCTCGACACCCTTGAGCGAGCCGGCCTGGCGGGCGGAGGTGATCCGGTCGCAGAAGACGTCCTCGGCCATCAGCACCCGGGGTCGGGCGTGGTTCACCTGGTAGCCGATCTCGGTCTCGGTGAAGGTGAAGTTGAGGCCCGTCAGCGCCGCCCCCAGCTTCAGTGCGGCGAACCAGATCGTCATGTAGTCCACGCTGTTGCGCGACATGACCGCCACGACGTCACCCCTGCCGACGCCGAGCCCGGCCAGCCCGCCTGCCACCCGGTTGACCTTCGAGTTGAGGTCCTCGTAACTGAAGACGGACCGGTCGCCACCCGGGCCGTAGTAGACAATGGCCTCCTTGTGCGGGGTGTTCCGGGCGTGACGCCGCAGCTGGTCCCCGATCGTCGCCCGTCCCAACATCCCACTGCGCATGGCCGCGCTCGCTGCCGGATCGATCATTGCTCCACCCCTCTCTGGTCTGGCGTCGTCGGCGCCTCGGTTCCCGGGGCCGGAAGGACCGCCACCGGCGCGCTCGGTCCGCTGGTGAGGCGCCGTGCCGAGTCGACGATGTCCTCGAGCTTCGATCCCGGTGGGAACACCTCGACCCCCCGGCTCTCGAGCCGCCGTCGCACCCAGGGAGGCACGACCCCTCCGGCGAACACCGGCACGCCGGGCGCGGCTTCGGCAAGCTCGTCCAGGATCCGCTCGACGATCTCCACGCGCCCCCCGATGTTGAGGCCGACGAGGTCGGCGTCCTCCTCGACGGCGGCGGAGGTGATGTCGGTGCCGCGGGCCATTCCCAGCATGATCACCTCGAACCCGGCGTCGCGGAGCGCCCTGGACACCAGCAGCGTTCCCCGCCAGTGGCCGTCGAGGCCGGTCTTGGCGATGATGATCCTGCTCACGGCCTGATCGGCGGTTCCCAGTCGCCCCAGACGTCGCGGAAGACGCCTCCGATCTCACCGAGCGTGGCGTCGGCTGCGACGGCCTGCATCATCGGGACCATGACGTTCCCGTCGGACCGGCACGTCGCCTCCAGCTCGCGCAGGGCGCGCACCGTGGCGGGCCCGTCTCGTGTCGACCGCACGTCCGCCAGGCGCTCCATGGCCTGGTCCCAGGCGTCCGTCGTCCCCTGGAAGCCGTCGATCTCGAACGGCGTCTCGTCGGTGTCGTGGCAGTTGACGCCGACGATCAGCCGGCGGTCGTCCTCGATCTCCTGCCATTGCTCGGCCTGGCGCCGCGCCGCGCGCTGGTGGAGCCAACCGGAGTCGAGCGCCTCGATGAACCCTCCCTGCGCCTCGATCTCGGCGAACGACTCCCAGGCACGGGTCTCCAACTCCGACGTGAGGGATTCCAGGTAGTACGAGCCCCCGAGCGGATCCGCCACGGCGTCGAATCCGGTCTCGTGCTGGAGGATCTGCTGGATCCGGACCGACATCTGGTGGGCGTGCTCGGACGGGATCGACAGCGCCTCGTCGTAACAGGCCACTCCCAGCGATTGCACACCGCCCAGCACCGAGGCCATCGCCATGATCGTGCCGCGGACGATGTTGTTGAGCGGCTGCTGGTAGGTCAGCGCCGAGCCGGCCGTGACGACGTGGATGCGCAGCCGCCTGGCGGTCTCGTCACCGATGCCGTAGCGCTGCTCCAGCAGGTCGGACCACATCTTGCGGGCCGCTCGCAGCTTGGCGATGTCCTCGAAGAAGTCCATGCCGACGCGGAAGTTGACGCCGCCGACCTTGTGCGAGAGTTCCTGCGGTTCGTAGCGGCCGCGGCTCGCCAGCTCGTCGAGGTACTCGGTGGCCGTGGCGAAGACCGTAGCCAACTCGTCGGGCGCCGAGAGCCCGCTGTCGGCGCCGTTGTAGCCGGCGATCGACACGGGGACCCAGCGTGGCAGGTGCTCCAGGCAGAACTCGGTGATGTCGCCGTTGAGGCGCAGCCCCGCCTTCGGCGGGATCTGTTGCTTGGTGATGCAGCCCACGTAGGTCAGGAAGAAATCGCTCTGGCCCGTTCCGGCGAGCCGGCGGAGGTCGATGCCGCGCCGCTGAGCGACGGTCCAGAAGCACGCCAGGGCGAACGGACCGTGCTGCACCACCGCTCCGCCGGGATGGGTGTAGATCTCCTCGATGGCGATGCCGTCGAGGATGGTCTCGTAGTCCCGCACGCCGATGATGACCGCCCCGGTGAGCCCCACGTCCTCGCGTCGCGCCACCACCTCGGGGTGGTCGACGTCGTAGAGATGGTCCGCGGTGTTGCGGTCGTGCTCCATGATGATGCCGCCCTCGCCCTGCCGCAGCAGGAAGAGCAGGCGTTCACGCTCGTCGGCAGGGTTGCCGAAGCCGCTGAGCTGGAAGATCCGCCACGGTTTCGTGCGATACATGCCCTCGTAGGCGCCGCGCACGAACGGGGCCCGACCCGGCCCGGCCGCAAGGGCCCGCCGCGCGGACTCGGGTACGTCGCCGGGGCCGTAGTGGCCCTTGATGGGGATCCCCGAGGCGGTGCGGCGATCGTCGGTCACGGCGCGCGATCCCTCGACCTGCTCAGGTGTTGGGCACGGAGATCTCGCCGGACGGGAACGCCACCACCGACCCGAAGTCGCCCGGGCTGATCATCGTGGGCGAACTGTTGGCGAGCATCAGCAGGCCGCCAGTGCGCTCGACGGCGAACTCGTCGAGCCGCTCGCCGGTGGCGGGACAGTCGAGTCGCGCCACCCAACCCGGCTCGATCGGTTGCCCCACCTCACCGGTCGGGTAGCGGGAGGTGAGCACGCCCACCTGCGACGGCATGTAGAGGCTCACGTCCCCGTCGATGAGCGGCACCGTGCGCGGTCCGGTGGACTTCCCGCCGAGCTGGCCCCGGTAGCGCAGCACGTTCAGGCAACCCTCGGTACCGACGTCGGGATCGCCGAGTGCGCCGCCCCCGAACTCCACGAGTGCGGCCGTTCCCCCGGCATCGGCGATCGCCTTGCAGAGCTGGCCCGGTTGGGCGAAGTTCCGGACGACGGGGGTGTAGCCGAACGAAGCCGTGAACTCGGGATTCCCGTAGTCGTAGGAGTACCAGAGCGCCATCGTCGGCGTGCCCGAGTGCAGATCCACCACGCAGTCGGTGCGTTCGGTCAGCGTGCCGACGAGGGCGTCCGCCACCTGGTTGGTCAGGAATCCCCCCGGCGCGCCGGGGAACACCCGGTTCAGGTAGAGATGGTCGGGGCTGACCCGGGTTCCCACCTCGAGCGCCGGCGGGTTCGCCGCGGGGCACACCACGACAGTTCCGGCCAGGTCGTCGGATTCTGTGAGCCGATCCACCAGGCCCCACAGAGCCATGACCCCCAGGGGCTTGTCGCCGAAGACCCCGGAGACGAAGGCCGTCGTCGGGCCCGGACGCGAGCCGGTGACCTCGACGAAGCGAAGGTTCCAGGGCTGACCGTCGGCACGGCGGCCGACCGGCACGTCCCACGTGCGGACGGTCATGGACGGCGCTGCATTCTCGGGATCACGGACTCGCCGATGGAGCTGATGACGTCCAGGGTGGCGTCGAGCGAGGGCCCTTGGAAGTGGCGCAGCCGCAGGAGCATCTCCTCGGGGTTGAGCGTCTCCTGCCACTCCTCTAGCTGCGCCAGCCAGGTCTCGGTCGAACCGCACAGCACCCGGTCGGGCAGCACGTGGTCGAGCTGCAGGTCGGCGGGGCCGGCGACGTCGGCGAGCCACGGATCGAAGCGCTCGTCGTAGGCGTTGCCGCGCTCGAAGTACACCCGCGAGTAGCCGAGCACGTGGGGGCCGTACGTGGCCCGGGCGGCCTCGTCGGTGTCGTCCATCCACGCCTCGCGGAACAGCACGATCCGCGGCTCCTTGCCGGCGGCCTCGCATTCGGCTCGGTAAACGCCGGCGAGGTGGTTGATCCAGCGCCCGCTGCGGATGGGGTCGGTGATCCATCCGTCCGCCATGCGTGCCGCGCGCCGCACGCCCGGGACGCTCCAGGCACCGATGAAGACCTCCAGACTGTCCGGGCCGAGGGCGGGGTCGCGCCGGGGAACGGTGCCCTGCCACGGTCCGGTGATCTCGGTATGACGCCCCGATCGGAACGCGTCGATCACCTCCATTCCGAGGTCCATGCGCTCCTTCCGCTCGTCGAGCGCCACGCCGAACGGCTCGAAGTCACCGCTGAAGTAGCCGACACCGGTCGTGAGGCGGAAGCGTCCCGGGAAGATGGCGTCGAGCACCGAGGCGTCCTCCGCCACCGTGACCGGGTGGTGAACCGGCAGCACGGTCACGCAGGTGCCGAACAGCATCTGCCGTGTGGCCGCCAGTCCGAGCGAGCAGAGCAGCATCGGGCTGGAGGTGTATGTGGTGTCGCCCGAGTGCTTCTCGCCGGTGTAGGCGCCGTACCAGCCGGCGTCCTCGGCTGTCCGGCACTCGCTCAGGAACCCGTCGATGTCCAGGCGGCGCTCGACGCCTTCGAGCTTCTGGACGGCGGGGGCGATGCTGAACCTCATTGCGGGGTCCCGATGCGTCGAGGCTCTCAGACGGTCCAGTTCGTGGCGTTGAGCAGCGTGGCGCTGAGCGCGGCGACGTTGTACTCCAGGTTCGAGACGTCGGGCCCGAGCGCCTCGCGGTAGCGGCTCGCCACGGCCACTGGGTCACCGTCGGCGACGGCCTCGTCGACGGTCGCCCACTCGGTGAGCACGATCCAATCCGGCTGCGAGGACGGGAAGAGCGGGTGCTTGCCGTTCTGGTGCCCGACGCGTCCTGCGACGAAACCCGGGCGATCGGCCTGGCGCGAGGCCTCGCCGTCCCGGTACCACGACAGGAAACGCTCCTCGGCGCCGCCGGCCACGTCGAGGCGCAGCGTGGACACCACCGGCGACGTCACCGCGCCGCGGCGCGACGGCCGGTCAGCCGGCTCGAGGGCGGACTGGGGGACGCCGGCGGTCAGCACCTGGGCGTACGTCGTGTTGGAGTGGTTGCTGATCTTTCCCAGCACCTCGTTCACCAGTTGCGTATCCCTGCGGCGCACGTCGACGTACGCATCGGAGGAGAAGATCTCCAGGTCGGGGACCTCGTAGACGTTGCAGATGAACGGCCCGGCGACGACGGAGTGATAGGCGTTGCAGCTGTGGAAGCCGGTGTCGATGAGGTCGGGGCCGTGGCGCGTGTCGTACCACTTCACGAACTCGTCGAGGTAGCCGTCCTCGACGTCCATGCGCACCACGTAGAGCAGGGGAAGCACCGCGGGGCACGCTAGCAGCGGCTCCCGGCGATACTGCGGCCCGTGCTAGTGTCCGGCTCCTGTGCGCCGGGAGCGCCCGCCTCGAGTTGGGTCGCCCGGTATGGCTGTGCCGCAAAGGGAGGATCATGAGAATCACGCGCCGGCATCACCTGTTCAAGCTGTTCGGAGTCTTCCTGGCCGTGGCACTCGCGGCCGCAGCCTGCGGCGGCACCGGCGATGACACGTCGGCAGCCGCTGATGCGGCGATGAGCGCTGCCTCCGGCGCCAGTGGCACTGCCGCTTCGGCGCTCGCCGAGGCCGGCGACGCGGCGGCCGCGGCGGACGTGGCGCTGGCGGCGGCCCAGGAGGCGCAGGCCGCAGCGGAGTTGGCCCAGGCCACCGCATCGGGCAATCAGGCCGCCGTTGCCGCAGCAGAGGACGCACTCGCCGAGGCTCAGGCGACGGCCGATGCGGCTCGCGCCGATGCCGCCGCCGCCCAGGAAGAAGCCGATGAGGCGCGCGCCGCAGCCGCCGAGGCCGCAGAGGCGGCCGAAGCCCTGCCGGCCGAGGATCCGATCGTTGCCGAGGCCCGGCGCATCACCGAGGCCGCACTCGCCGGCATGGTCACGTCGCTGAAGGAGACCGGCAACACGCCGGCCGACGTCACGGGGCTGACGACCTGGGGCGGACCGTCCTCCTCACCGCCGGTTCCGAGCGGGGTCAGCATCGTCACCATCCCGTGCGCACCCGTGCCGCCGTGCTCGACGGTCAGTGACTTCGTGGACATGGTTGCCGCCGAGGTGGGTTGGACTCACGAGATGATCGCGGGGGCGGGAACGCCGGAGAGCTACGTGGCGGCGTTCGACAGCGCCATCGCCAAGAGTCCCGACGTGATCCTGGGCGCCGCGGCTCCGGGAGCGCTCGTCGGCGACCGGCTCGACCTCGCCGCCGACGCCGGGATCATCACGATCTCCCTGGCGGACCTCCCCGAGCCCGACCCCGACGCGCTCGCGGCCTACGACGCCTACGTGTCGCTGCGGAGTCCCCTCCTCGGCGCGCTGCAGGCGTTCGCGGTGATCGCCGACTCGGGCGGCACCGCCAACGTGAGCATGATCCGCGATGCCACGTTCCCGACCCTGGCCGCCACGGCCGACGAGGTCGAGCAGATCATGGCGCAGTGCTCGGGTTGCTCGCTGCACATCCAGGACTGGCTGATCACCGACGCTTTCGACCCCGCAGCGGTCGACGGCATCATCAGCGGCATCCTCGCCCAGAACCCCGGGGTCGAGTATCTGATCATGCCCTACTCGCTGGGCGACACCGCCGTCATCGAGTCGCTGCGCACGGCGGGCCGCTCCGACGTGAAGGTCCTGCACAAGGATCCCAACGACGAGGGTCTCACGAACGTCATCAACGGCGGCGCCTGGCTGACGGCCGCCTCGTCCCTGGAATGGCTCGCCTGGGCCGGCATCGACCAGGCCATCCGCGGTCTGACCGGAGCGCCTTACCTCGGCGCATTGGACCTCGGCATCGGTGTGTTGCTGTTCGACGCCGACAACGCGCCGAGCGACCTGAACCAGGATCAGACGTTCGCCGACGCCGTTGACTTCCGGGCCGAGTACCGGGGTCTCTGGGGCATCGGCTAGCACTCGACGGTCCGCAGAGGTGGCCGCGACAGGACGGGGCTCGGAAGAGGACCGACCTGTCGCGGGCCGCTTCAGCGGCGTCACGAAGGTCTACGGCGGAACCGTCGCGCTCGCCGAGGCCCACTTCGAGGTCCGCGCCGGCGAGATCCACGGGCTCTTGGGTGAGAACGGCGCGGGAAAGTCCACGCTCGTCAAGATCGCCGCCGGCGTCGAGATGCCCGACGCCGGGGTGGTGGAGTTGTTCGGCGAGGTGCTCCCGGCCGGTTTCGGTCCCGAGGCGGTCGCTCGCCGGGGCTGTGCCTTCATCCACCAGCAGCACGGCCTCGTGGGGGCGCTCACCATCGCGGAGAATGTGGCGCTCACGGCCGGGTTCCCCACCCGCGGCGGCCGCATCGACCGTGGCGAACTCCGGGCGCGGGCGCAGAGCGCGCTGGCCCGCATGGGCGTCGACCTGGATGTGGACACCGAGGTTGCCGACCTGCCGATCGCGTTGCGGGCGCAGGTGGCGATTGCGCGGGCGGTCGCCACGAACGCCCGATTGCTGGTGCTGGACGAGCCGACGGCCAGCCTGCACGCCGGGGCCGTGCGCGACCTGTTCGCGATCCTGCGGCGCCTCCGCTCCGAGGGTGTCGCCATCGTGCTGATCACGCACCGCATCGACGAGGTCATGGGGATCTGCGACCGGGTCAGCGTGATCCGCGACGGCAGGACGGTGGCAACGAGGGACATCGCCGGCCTCACCGAATCCGAGTTGGTCACCCTCATCGTGGGCCGCGAGGTGGCGCCTGTGGCGGTCGACGCGCACGTCGCGGCGCACACGGACGTGCTCTCGGTGCGCGACCTGCGAGGTGGCGGGTTCGGGCCGCTGTCGCTGTCGGTGCGTGAGGGGGAGATGGTCGCTGTCACGGGTCTGGCCGACTCGGGGCACCACACTCTCGGGCGGATGCTCTTCGGTCTCGAGCCTGCCACGGCTGGATCCATGGAGGTGGGGGGTCGTGAGTTCCGGCCGGACGATCCCGTCGATGCGATGGCGGCCGGCATTGCCTACGTCCCCGCCGACCGCGTCGAGGAGGGGGCGGCCACGGAGTTGACGCTGCGCGAGAACCTGTTCATGAACCCCGACAAGCCGTCGCTGCGACGTATCAGCGGGCGCAGCGAGAAGGGTCGGGCGCGGACGCTGCTCGATCGCTTCGACGTCCGCCCGCCGGAGCCCGAAGCCGAACTGTCCACGCTGTCGGGCGGGAACGCCCAGAAGGTCGTCATCGCCAAGTGGCTGCGCACGCGGCCCAGGCTGCTGATCCTCGTCGAACCGACGGGTGCCGTCGACGTGGGTGCCCGAGCAGAGATCTACACGAAGATCCGGGCCGTGCTCCGAGAGGGCACCAGCGTGCTCCTGATCAGCTCCGACTTCGAGGAGATCGCGCAGGTCGCCGACCGCGTGGTGGTCCTGCACCGTGGCCGGCTCATCGAATCGATCTCCCGGCGGGACCTCACCGAGGACGCCATCAGCAGCGCGGTGTACCGGGCGGCATGAGGCACGGGCACGCGGTGAGAACAGGCCGGCCGGCGGTACCCGGACAATGAGCCGGCCAGGCGGCGACCGCGCCCAGACTGCGGCCGAGCCCCGCAGCGTCGAGTTGGTGTCGCTGCTGTCGGGCTACGTCGGCCGCTACGCCATCCCTCTCCTGCTCGTCGCCGAACTGGTTCTCTTCTCGCTGCTGCGGCCGGAGAGCTTCGCGACGATCAACAACTTCCGGGCGATCCTCGACCGCGAGACCGCACTCGTCCTGCTGGCCTTCGCGGCGATGATGCCGCTGATCGTGGGTGAGTTCGACCTGTCGGTGGCATCGAATCTCTCGTTCGCGCAACTCATCGTGGTCGGATTCGCGGTCAACCAGGGCTTCTCCGCACCGGTGGCGCTGATCTGCACGCTGGCAGTCGGCATGTTCATCGGGCTGGTGAACGGCGTCGCCGTCGTGAAGCTGAAGGTGCCGAGCATCGTTGCCACGCTGGCGACCGGCACCATCCTCGAGGGGATCTCCCTGCGTTACTCGTCGCGCACGATCCTCGGCGCGCCCGAGCCTCTCACGACGGTGTTCCGGAAGCGGATCTTCGAGGGTGTCTCGGGCGGGTTGCCGTTGACGGTCCTCTACGCCCTCGTCATTGCGCTCGTCGTCTGGTTCGTGCTGGCGGGAATGCCGACCGGGCGGCGCATGTACGCCGTCGGCGGCAACCGGCGCGCCGCCGAACTCAGCGGTATCCGGTCCGACCGCATGGTGATCGGGACATTCGTCGTGGCGGGACTGCTCGCCGCCGCGGGCGGGGCCATGCTGGGCGGGCGCATCGGCACGGGAACGCCGAGCACGGGCCTGACCCTGCTCATCCCGGCCTTCGCCGCCGCCTTCCTGGGAGCCACCACGATCCGCCCGGGGCGCTACAACGTCTGGGGGGCGGTGCTGGCGGTCTACACCATTGAGGTGGCCATCTCGGGTCTGCAGCAGGTCGGCGTCGGCAAGTGGATCGAGAAGGTGGTGGAGGGCGGTGCCCTGCTGGGCGCCATCGCCCTGTCGGGATGGGCGCTGCGGATGCGCGCCCGCAAGGCGCGCGAGCGCGAGTTGGCGATCCTGGCCCAGACCGGGGAGAAGGAGAGCGGAGCGGATGGACTGTGACTACCTGATCGTCGGAGCCGGCGCCGCCGGCTGTGTCCTGGCGAACCGCCTATCCGCCGATCCGTCCAATCGCGTTCTGCTGGTCGAGGCCGGCGGCAGTGACCTCGTGCCCGATGTGGAGATGCCGTTCGGTCAGCGCAACGTCGTCGGCAATCCGGCGACCGATTGGTGCCTCATGGCCGAGCCCGACCCGACCCGCGACGGCCGGGTCGACATGTGGCCGGTCGGCAGGGTCCTCGGCGGGGGTACGTCCATCAACGGGTTGGTCTGGATTCGCGGCCAGCGCCGTGACTACGACGCCTGGGCCCAGTTGGGCGCGACCGGCTGGGACTACGACTCGCTGTTGCCGTACTTCCGGCGCAGCGAGTCCTTCGAGGGGGGCGCCGACGAGTTCCGGGGCGGCGACGGGCCTGTCAACGTGTCCCGCCTGCGGACCCCCCACGAGCTCGTGGACGTGTTCGTGGCCGCCGGTGTCGAGGCGGGCTTCCGGGCGAATCCCGACCCCAACGGTGTCGACCCGGACGGGTTCGCACCCGTGCAGACCAACCAGCGGGAGGGCCGGCGGGAGACCATGGCCCGCGCCTACCTGGCGCCGGTGCTGGACCGCCCCAACCTCGAGGTCCGCACCGGCACCGAGGTCAGCCGCCTCTTGCTGGAAGGGGATCGCTGCACCGGGGCGATGACCTCCGGCGGCGAGGTACGGGCCTCCCGCGAGGTCCTGCTGTCGGCCGGGGCGATCATGTCGCCGAAGCTGCTGATGCTGTCCGGCATCGGCCCCCGGTCAGAGCTCGCCGGGTTGGGGATCGACGTGGCCGTCGATGCCGAGGGGGTCGGTCGGAACCTCCAGGAGCATCCGATCACATTCGTCAGCTTCTTCGTCAACGTGCCGACGCTCAACACGATGCTGCTGGGCGATCCGGACGGCTGTGTCGAGGAGTGGAGCCGTGCGGGCACCGGCGCCATGACGTCGCCCGTGGCGCAGGGGTACGCCTTCTTCCGCAGCGACCATTCGCAGGAACGCCCCGACATCCAGTTCCACTTCACGCCGATCGGATTCGACTTCGGACCCGACGGCTTGGCGCTGCACGAGCGGCCCGCCTGCATGATCGCCGCCAACCTGTGCCGGCCGAACGCGCGGGGCACGGTCACCCTGCGCTCCGCCGACCCGGCCGATCCGCCTCGCATCTCCCACGAGTTGCTGGGCGATCCCGACGACCTCGAGCGCCTGGGGCGAGGGTGCGCGGTCGCCCAGCGGGTGTTCGAGACCGATGCGTTCGCCCCCTACCTCACCGAGCAGCAGCTGCCGCCGGCCCCGCCGGCCAGCGCCGATGAATGGGGGGCCTACGCACGGGCGACCGCCGGCCTGGCCTACCACCCCAGCGGCACCTGCCGCATGGGAAGTGACGACGAGGCGGTGGTGGATCCATCGCTGCGCGTGCGCGGCGTCGACGGGCTCCGGGTGGTCGATGCCTCGGTGATGCCCCGTATCGTGAGCGCCAACACCAATGCCACCGTGATCGCCATCGGCGAGCGGGCCTCGGACCTGATCCTCGCCGGCGACGACTTCTAGGAGGGACCATGCAAACGCGTGCCGCGGTTCTCGAGGAGTTCAAGGCTCCGATGGTCGTGCAGGACCTGGAGTTGGATCCACCCAAGGCGAACGAGGTGCTCGTGGCCGTGCGGGCCTGCGGTCTGTGCCACTCGGACTACACCGTCCTGGTGGGCGACGTGCCGGTGGCGTTGCCGGTGGTCTGCGGCCACGAGGCGTCCGGCGACGTGCTGGAGGTCGGACCCGGCGTCACGAAGGTGTCCGTCGGCGACCGCGTGGCCCTCATCTGGATCCCCGCATGCGGTCACTGCCGCTACTGCGCCCGCGGCTGGGAGTTCCTCTGCAACCAGGGAGCCGGAGTGCTCGAGGGCGTGCAACTCGACGGTACGCACAGGTTCCACAAGGACGACGGCACCGACGTCTACCAGCTCACCATTCTCGGCGGCTTCTCCCGCCACACCGTGGTGCCGGAGGACTCGGTCGTGCCGATCCCCGACGATGTGCCCTACGAGGTTGCGGGAACGATTGCCTGCCGCGCCGCAACGGGGTGGGGCGCAGTGGTCAACAGGGGTCGGGCGCAGCCGGGTGACACCGTGGCGGTCTTCGGGATCGGCGGTGTGGGCGCCTCAGCCATCCAGGGGGCGCGCATCGCGGGCGCCTCGTACATCTACGCCATCGACGTCCTGGATTCGAAGCTCGAGAAGGCGGTGGAGTTCGGCGCTACGCACACGCTCAACATCGGCCGGCTCAGCCGCGAGGAGGTGGCCGAGGCCATCGGCGAGGTGACCAACGGGCAGGGCGCCGACATCGCCGTCTCCTGTGTGGGCCTCCAGACCACCGAGACGATCGCCAACGCCTACGCCGCCATTGCCAAGGGAGGGCGCTGCGTCCTGGTGGCGCCTGCCAACATCACCCTCGACGAGGTGCGGGTGCCGGTGACCGACCTGGTGTTCTCCAACAAGTCGATCCAGGGCTGCCTCTACGGCTCAGCCAACTTCCACGACGACATGCCGCGGATCATCGACCTCTACCGCCAGGGCCAGTTCCTGATCTCCGAGATGATCACGGCTCGCTACACGATCGACGAGATCAATGACGGCTACGACGACATGATCGCCGGCAAGAACATCTGCGGGATGCTCATCCACGACCATTAGGGGCGCCGGCGCCGCCGGTCCGTGGCCCGGTCGGCGACTCCCGGAGCGGTCAGCGCCTAGCCGCGCCGGCGGCCCGGACCGGTTGGCCCCGACCCCGCGCTTGGCGGGGCCGGGGCGTTCGGTCGCTGTTCGGCTCAGCCGAGGCCCCAGCGGGCCAGGAACTGCGCCTCGTAGTCGGCGACGCCGATGTAGTTGCCGGCGCCGTCACGGACGATGCCGGTGGTCTCGGGAGTGATGACCTGCATGGGCAGCAGTGCGGTCTGCGCCTCTGCCAGATCGTCGCCCACGAAGAACGCGGCCAGGATGTCCACCTTGCGCCAGCCGATCATGTACTCGGGGGCGGCGACGAAAGCCGCCTCGTCGCCTGCGGCGATCGCCGCGAAGTCGCCCGCGTTCGGCAGGGCGCCCGTGAGCTTCACCCGGTCGGCCAGGCCGGCCTCGGCGATCGCTCCGGTCACACCGATGCAGAGGTCGCCGAAGCCGCACGCCACGTAGCCGGCGTCGGGGTTGGCCTGCAGGGCCGAGACCACGAGACCCGGCACGGCGCCGCCGAGCAGGTCGGCGAACGACACGTCCACGATCTCCACCTCGCAGTTGGTGCACGTCTCGGCCATGACACTGGTGATACCTGTGTTGAAGCCGGTGAGCACGGGCACGTCGGGCACGTTGAACACCAGCACCTTGGCGTTACCGCCGGAATCGGCGACGAGCCAGCTTCCCAGCACCTGGCCGTAGGCGGTGGTCTGGGGGATGCCCTGCACCATGCCGTAGATGCCGTTGGCATCACCGCCCACCTCGTTGACCGAGGAGGAGTCGATGACCGGAACGCCCTGCTCAGCCAGTGCGGCGAGGGAGTCCTCGTAGAACGCACTCACCGAACCGGAGATCAGCACGGCGTCAGGGCTCTGCGCCACCGCCTGGGCCATGGCGCCTGCGGTGCCCTCCGGCGTGAGGTCGTGACCGATGCGCTCGACGGTCCAGCCGAGGTGCGCGGCGGCGTCGGTGATCCCGTTGCCGACGAGCACGCATCCCGGCGTCGGGCACTCGATCCAGATGAGCGTCTTGCCGCCCTCGGGTGTCGCCGACAGCGGCGTGCGTGGTCCGACGCTCGTCGGTGAGTCCAGAAGGTCCGAGACGCTGACGGTGGCCTCGGCCGCATCTGCCTGGGCCCGTGCCGCGTCCGCCTGGGCCTGCGCCGAGTCGGCCTGCACCTGAGCCGCCGCAGCCGCCGAGCGCGCCTCGTCAGCCTCGCTCTGGGCCGCCGCAGCCGCCGAGCGCGCCTGGTCGGCCTCGCTCTGCGCGGCCTCGGCCGCCGAGCGCGCCTGGTCGGCCTCGCTCTCGGCCTGAGCGGCGAGCGCCCGCGCCGCCTCGGCCTCTGCCTGAGCCTCGATGAGCGCCGCCTCGGCGGCCAAGATCATTGCCTCGTTGCCTGCGGCGGTGGCCTCGGCAAGTGCGGCCTGGCTCTGCGCGGCTTCAGCATCGGCGGCCGCGACATCGGCGGCGGCGGACGCCGCGGCGACATCGGCCAGGGCCAACTCGGCCTGAGCCGTGGCAGCGGCGGCCTCGGCACGACCGGCCTCGGCCGCGGCGAGTGCCTCGGCGACACCCGAAGCGTTCGCGCTGGCGTTGGCCGCCGCGCCGGCGGCTTCGGAGCGAGCCGCCCGAGCCTCGTCGAGCGCCTGCTGCGCCATGTCGCGCGCGCCGGAGTCCTCGCTGCTGCAGGCGCCCGCGAGGATCGCCAGCGCGGCGATCAAAGCCGGCAGGAGCAAACGGATCTTCTTCATGTTTTGACCTTCCCCTCGGGAGAAACTCACGGGATGGTACATGGTCCGGGCGAATCCCTACACTTCGCCGGGAGGTGGCAGTGAGCAAAGAGACGACGCCCCGACCCCGCCGCCGGATCCGCTTCGCCGTGGACCGCTTCAGCGGGATCTACATCTGGGGTCTCATCATCCTGCTGTTCGCCCTTTGGGTGCCGGAGACGTTCCTCACCACGACCACGCTGCGGGTCCTGGCCTCCGATCAGGCCGTCACGGGCATGGTTGCGGTCGGCCTGGTCGTGCCACTGGCGTGCGGCGTGTTCGACCTGTCCATCGGGCACGTCCTGGGATTCACGCTCGTGGCCACCACCTGGATGAACGTGAACACGGACATCAACATGGCCGTGGTGACCCTCATGATGGTCGCCATCGGCGTTGCCGTCGGGCTCGCCAACGCCGCCATGGTCGTCAAGGTGGGGGTCAACTCGTTCATCGCCACCCTGGCGATGAGTTCCATCCTGCAGGCGTTCATCCTCTTCGTGTCCAACAACCGCCAGATCGCCGGCGAGTTCTCCGACGACTTCAAGAGCTTCGGGCGCAACGTGGTGCTGGGGCTGCCGCAGCCGTTCTTCTACCTGCTGGGGCTCACCATCGTCATCTGGTTCGTGCTGGAGTACACGCGCAGCGGGCGCTATGCCTATGCCACGGGCGGGAATCCTGCGGCTGCACGCCTTGCCGGTGTCCGGACCGACCGCTTCATCACCGTGTCGCTCATCGTGTCCGCCGCGATCGCCGCCTTCGCCGGTGTCGTCCTGGCGGCCAAGCTGGGTTCGGCCTCGCTGACAGCCGGCCCGCCGAAACTCATTCCCGCCTACACCGCCGCCTTCCTGGGGTCCACGCAGATCAAGCAAGGCAGGATCAACGCCTGGGGCACGCTCATCGCGGTGTATCTCCTGGCGACGGGTGTCAAGGGCCTGCAACTCTCGGGCACGGAGGTCTGGGTCGACGATCTGTTCAACGGTGTGACGCTGGCGCTGGCGGTCGGGATCGCCGTGTACCGCCGCCGGGGGGATACACCCGGGGGGTTGGCGCCGTGACCGACGCCTCCGGGAGCACCGCGGGCACCGTCGTCGCCGGGGGTGAGGTCCTTCTGGAGGCTCGCGGGGTGTCGAAGGCGTTCGGCCCGACCGAGGCCCTCATCGACGTGGACTTCGATCTGCGCGCCGGTGAGATCCATGCCCTCGTCGGCCAGAACGGGTCGGGCAAGTCGACCCTCGTCAAGATCCTGGCCGGTGTCCACGACCCCGACGCCGGGTCCATCGCCATGGAGGGTGAGGAGTTCGACCCGCGTCGACCCGGCGAGTCGCGCCTGCGGGGGCTGCGCTTCGTCCACCAGGACCTCGGCCTGGTCGACAGCCTCGACGTTGTCGAGAATCTCGCCCTCGGACGCGGCTATGACCTCCGCTTCCCGCGGCGAATCTCCTGGCGGCACGAGCGGCGCCAGGCGCACGCGGCTCTCGCAGGCCTGGGTTATGACCTCGATGTGCGTGCCCTCGCCGGCTCCCTGCAGGCCTCCGAGCGGACCGGCATCGCCATCGCCCGGGCGCTGGACGGCTGGGAGTCGGCGGCGCGCCTGCTGGTGCTCGACGAGCCGACGGCCTCCCTTCCCGAGGCCGAGGTGGCGCGCCTGTTCGACGTGGTGCGGACGATCCGCGAGCGCGGGGTCGGCGTCATCTACGTGTCGCACCACCTCGACGAGGTTCTCGCCATCGCCGATCGGGTCACGATCCTGCGCGACGGCGCCCGCGTCGGCACGTTCTCGGCCGCCGAACTCGACCACGACCGCATGGTCGAGTTGATCGTCGGCCGCGGCCCCGCGGCGCCCCTCACGGGGTCGACGTCGCCTTCCGAGCCGTCGCAGTACGAGCCCTCACTCGTCGTGGAGGACCTGTCCGGCGCGGTCCTGCGCGGTGTGAGCCTGCGCGTCGGGGCCGGCGAGATCGTCGGTGTGGCCGGCCTCACGGGCTCGGGGCGGGAGGAGATCGGACCCGCTCTCTTCGGTGCCGCTGAGCGCAGCGGCTCGGTCTCCGTCGGGGGCCACCCCATGCCCGCCGGTCGACCGGATCTCGCCATCGAGGCCGGTGTGGGATTCGTCCCCGCCGATCGCAAGTCGGTGGGTCTCGTGGCGTCCATGGTCGTGCGCGAGAACGTGACGCTCGCCGATCTGCGCCCCTACCTGCGCGGAGGTGTGTTGCGGCACCACGCCGAGCGCTCCGACGTGGATACGTGGCTGGGGATGCTGGACGTCCGCCCCCGCGACCAGTCGCTCGGCGCCATGCGGCTCAGCGGCGGCAACCAGCAGAAGGTGCTGCTGGCCCGCTGGCTGCGCATCCGGCCTCGCGTGCTGATCCTGGACGAACCCACCCAGGGGGTCGACGTCGGGGCGAAGGCCGAGATCCACCGGAGGATCCTCGACGCCGCCCGCGACGGGGCCGGCGTCCTGGTCTGCTCCACCGACACCGCCGAACTCGTGCGGGTCTGCGACCGGGTGCTGGTCATGCAGCGCGGCGGGATAGGCGCCGAACTTGCCGGCCGTGATATATCAGAGGAGCGCATCGACAGACTGTGCCTGTCCTGATGCCTTGACCTTCCGTCCCGCGTGCCGCATCGGCGCGGGCGGCACCCAAAAGCAAGGAGCCCCCATGCAGGAGTTCTCGCGGCTGTACATCGGAGGAGAGTGGGTCGACCCGTCGAGCGGCGAGCGCATCGACATCGTCAACGCCGCCAGCGAGGAGACCATGGGCCGCGTGCCCGCGGGTGGCGCCGCCGACGTGGACCGTGCAGTCGCCGCGGCGCGCGCCGCGTTCGCCGGCTGGTCGGCCACACCCCTCGACGAGCGCCTGGGCGCTCTCGGCCGCATCGCCGAGGGGATCATGGCCCGCAAAGACGAGCTGGCTGCGGCCGTTGTCGGCGAGGTTGGGACGCCGTCGATGATCGCCCCGATGTTGCAGACCGGCCTTGCCGCCGTCGTCTTCGGCGACAACGCCACGCTCGCCCCGACCATCGAGATGGAGGCCACCATCGGCGGCACGCTGACCGTCAAGGAGCCGATCGGCGTGGTCGCCGCCATCACACCCTGGAACTTCCCTCTCGTCCAGATCGCCGTGAAGGTCGCGCCGGCGCTGGCGATGGGCTGCACCGTGATCGTGAAGCCGAGCGAGTACGCACCCCTCACCGCCTTCATGCTCGCCGAGATCGTCGCTGATGCCGGCGTTCCCCCGGGCGTCTTCAACCTCGTCTCGGGTGACGGGCCGACCGCCGGCGAGGCTCTGGTGGCGCACCGGGACGTGGACATGGTCTCGTTCACGGGGTCCACCGCCACCGGCCGCCGCATCTCCGAGGTTGCCGCCAACACGGTGAAGAAGGTGACGCTGGAGCTCGGAGGCAAGTCGCCGCTGATCGTGCTCGAGGGTGCACCGCTGGCCGACGCCGTGGGAGCAGCCGTGCAGGGCTGCTACATCAACTGCGGGCAGATGTGCACCGCCACCACGAGGCTGCTGGTTCCCGCCGGGCGGCGCGACGAGGCCGTGGCGACCGCGGCCGCCGTCGCCGAATCCCTGGCGGTGGGTGATCCTGCGGCGCCGGACACGATGGTTGGGCCGCTCGTCAACGCCCGTCAGCGCGACCGGGTGCGCGAGTACATCCAATCCGGCATCGACGAGGGGGCGACGCTGGTCACCGGAGGTGTCGAACCCCCCGATGGTCTCGAGACCGGCTACTTCATCCGCCCGACGGTGTTCGCCGACGTGACGATGGACATGCGCATCGCCCGTGAGGAGATCTTCGGGCCGGTGCTGTCGATCCTCAGCTACACCGACACCGACGACGCCGTGCGCATCGCCAACGACAGCGACTACGGCCTCGCCGCCATGGTGTTCGGCGAGCCGGACGAGGCCATGGCGGTTGCTCGCCGGCTGCGGGCGGGCTGGTTGGTGATCAACGGCGCCGATCAGAGCTTCACAGCGCCCTACGGCGGCTACAAGCAGTCGGGCCTCGGCAAGGAGTTGGGGGTTGCCGGGCTGGAGGAGTATCTGGAGCAGAAGGCGATCCACGTCTGAGCCGGAGGCGACACGGAGGCGACCCATGAACGATTACGGCGACTACGACGCGCTCGGTCTGGCCGAACTGGTGCGAGCCGGGCAGGTGTCGGCGGGAGAGCTGCTGGACGAGGCCATCGCGGCCGTCGCCGAACGCAACGGTGCGCTCAACGCCGTCGTGACCGAGATGTACGACGAGGCCCGAGCGGAGATCGCCGCCGGCGTGCCGGAGGGTCCGTTCGCCGGGGTGCCCTTCCTGCTGAAGGACCTGCGCGCCGCCTACGCGGGCGTGCCGACGACATCGGGCAGCCACTACTGGATCGACAACGTGCCCGGCGACGACTCCGAGACGGTGCGCCGCTTCCGCCGTGCCGGGTTCGTGATCTTCGGCAAGACGAACACGCCGGAGTTCGGCTGCTGCCCGAGCACCGAGGGCGCATTGTTCGGCGCCACGCAGAACCCCTGGCAGGCGGGGTTCAGCGCCGGGGGCTCCTCCGGGGGATCGGGCGCCGCGGTCGTCTCGGGGATGGTCCCGGCGGCGCACGGCTCCGACGGGGGCGGCTCGCTGCGCATCCCGGCGTCGTGCTGCGGTGCCTTCTCGCTGAAGCCGACCCGCGGCCGGGTGCCCGCCGGGCCCACCTACGGTGAGGCCTGGAACGGTCTCAGCACCGAAGGGGTCATCACGCGCACCGTGAGGGACAGCGCGGCCGTGCTGGATGCCGTCGCCGGCCCCGCACCAGGTGATCCGTACTGGGCGCCGCCGCCGGCCCGGCCGTACGCCGATGACGTGGTGACACCTCCCGGGAGGCTGCGGGTCGCCGTGCAGCGGGAGGCCCTCAACGGGGCGGCGGTGCACGGGGACTGCGTTGCCGCCGTCGACCGTGCTGCAGACGCTCTGGGAGACCTCGGCCACGATGTCGTCGACGCCGTGCCCTCCTACGACGTCAAGGGAACGGGCGATGCCTTCACGTTGCTGATTGCGGCCAACGTGCAGGCGGGCATCGACCGGTACGGGGAGGAGACCGGACGCTCGCCCGGTCCGGGCGATCTCGAGCACGTGGTTGGTGTGCTGAGGAACATCGGCCACGACCGGACGGCTGCAGACCTGGTCCGCGCCACGTGGGCGATGCACGGGCTGGGGCGCGACATCGCACCGTTCTTCGAAACCTACGACGTGCTGCTCTCACCGGTCGTGGCCACCCCGCCGCCCCCGCTCGGGGTGCTGGATCCGACCACGGAGGATCTGACCGGCTACCTGACCGCCGTCTTCAACTTCATCCCGTTCACGTCGCTGGCCAACCTCGCCGGCGTCCCGGCCATGTCGGTGCCGTGGGATCAGAACGCCGAGGGCCTGCCGGTCGGAATCCACTTCACGGCCGGCTACGGGCGCGAGGACGTGCTGTTCCGCCTCGCCGGACAGCTCGAGGAAGCCCACCCCTGGCCCCTCCGGAGCCCATAGGCGGTGTCCGGCAGGACCCCGGCGCCACTCCGTCATCCCGGCGGAGGCCGGGATCCAGCGTCCATCACTCCGGTGCGCGCGGCCGCCGGACTGCCCGTCGCCCGGGCGAGCCGCGGGCGCAGCGCCGCTCCCGAGCGCTCGGTGACTGCACCTCGCCAGACTCCGGCGCAGTAGGCGGCGTCGGAGAGGAACGTCGCCAGGATCCAGCCACCCGGTCCCATGCGCGGGCGCCGGGTTGCCCACGAGACCAGCGGTTCGACGACCAGAGCGCCGATGGCGAGGCGCCGTCCCCAAGCCCACACGGTTGCCGCCAGCAGCAGCGGCAGCCAGGTGCGACGCAGCGCGGTGGCAGCGCGCTGCCCGGACGCGAGGTGACTCCGCGCCACGGTGCGGGCGCTGGTGGCGAACGGCTCGTCGCCGTGCTCGGTGAGGCGCTCGTGCAGACGCCGGACGCGGCGCGCGGTGATCGTGGTCGCCGTCCACGCGCCTTTCCGGCCCCCAACCACGACGGCCAGCCAGGCGGCGAGACTCCACGGTGCGACTTCCAGCGGGACTGCGTCGCCGGGATGGCGAGCCGCCAGCGACGCCGCGGACGTCCCGTAGCCATATCGCTGTCGACCCAGCGCAACCCAGTTCGGGCGACTGCGGTGGTGCACGACGACCGACGGCTCGTACCGGACGGTCCATCCCGCCGCGACCGTTCGCCAGATGAGGTCGACGTCCTCGCCGAGCCGTCGGTCCTCGTCGAAGCCACCGAGAGCCTCCAGCGCATCCCGGCGGAACAGCAGTGCCGCCGACGGCACGTACCGGACGCGACGCCGCGGTCCGACCATGCTCTCGAGGGCGCCCATGTCCAGCGGCGAGCAGTGCCGCTCGAAGCGATCCAGTGCGCTGCCGTCCGTCACCGGGGCCCGCACCCGGGGGGCAACCGCTGCGACCGCCGGATCGGCGAAGTGTGCGAGCAACGGTTCCAGCCAGCCAGGTGTCACCTCGACGTCCGCGTCGAGGAACGCCACGATCGGGGAGTCGGTCTCCCGCCATGCCTCGTTGCGGGCGGCGGCCGGCCCCCGGGCGGTGCTGTGCTGGATGAGTCGGGCGCTCGCTCCGTGCGCAACCGCTGCGATCGCACCCGGATCGCGGGAGCCGTCCTCGGCGATGACCACTCCGGCCGGTGCCGGCGGGTGAGCCGCGAGCGACGGCAGGAGCGCTGCGAGGCCCTCGGGGTCGTCGCGCACGGGCACCACGCACATCACCTCGCTGCGGTCGGGTCCGCCCGGCGATGGCACCGGATGCGCGAGCCCGGCCTCGCAGAGTCGTCGCGCCAGGCGCCGTTCGGCGGGGCTCCCCGCTTGCGCGCCCGCGCGCAGTCCCGCGAGTAGGTTGGCGGCGTGCTCCGACAGGCGCAGGAGGCGCATCGGCGACCCGCCGAGCAGCGTCCGGCCGTCGGCGCCGTCGTGGGCCTCGGGGTCGAGGCGGATGCCGAAGCCCTCGGGGAGCAGCTCCTCCCGGGGGCCCTGCGTGCTCAGCACGAGACCGGGTAAGGGCTGCCGGACCGAGTGAAGCAGGAGGAGGGAACGATGAGCTGTGCGACCGACCAGGCGCCGCCGACACACCCGGGCGCCGCTACCCGCGCTGGGGGGACGGCCCTCGCCGACGTGGATGAGGAGCCGCAGATCGACGAGGAACTGTTGATCGAGGAGATCTCGATCGACGGCATGTGCGGAGTGTATTGATCCCACTCGTGCCCGACCGAACCTCCGGCAAGCCGTGACCGCCATCCTGGACCGCGCTCTGGCCGTCGCACCCCAGGTGTCGGTGCGGCCCGAGCCCTTCGGCGCGCTGCTGTACCACTTCGGCTCGCGCCGCCTGTCGTTCCTGAAGGATCCGCGCCTGCTGTCGGTCATCGAGGGCCTCGGCGAGGCGCCCACGGCGCGGGCCGCCTGCACCGCTGCGGGGGTGGACGCCGGCGCGCTCGCCGCCTTCGAACGTGCGCTGGAGCGGCTCGTCGACGGTGGAATGTTGGAGGAGCGGGACGCGTGAGCACGACGCTGCCGCTCGTGGAGCATTTCGCGGCCGGGCTGAACGCCCCGATCTGTCTGACCTGGGAGTTGACCTACGCCTGCAACCTGGCCTGTCGCCACTGCCTGTCCAGTTCGGGGCGGCGCGATCCCCGGGAGCTGTCAACCGGCGAGGCCAAGGCGGTGATCGACGAACTCGAACGGATGCAGGTCTTCTACGTGAACATCGGCGGCGGTGAGCCGACCATTCGCTTGGACTTCTGGGAGATCGTCGACTACGCCGTCGAGCACCACGTCGGCGTGAAGTTCTCGACCAACGGCTCGCGGATCACCCCTGCTGTCGCCCGGCGCATCGCGGCGAGCGACTACCTCGACGTGCAGATCTCGCTCGACGGGGCGACCGCCGAGGTGAACGACGACGTGCGCGGCACCGGCTCGTTCGCCACATCCATCGCGGCGATGGAGCATTTGGCTGCTGCGGGGGTTGCGGGGTTCAAGCTCTCGGTGGTCTGCACCCGACGCAACCTCGGCCAGCTTGACGACTTCAAGTCCCTCGCCGACCGGTACGGGGCGCAACTGCGGCTCACCCGGTTGCGCCCGGCGGGCAGGGGAGCCGACGTCTGGGACGAACTCCACCCCACGGCCGACCAGCAGCAACTCCTGTACCGCTGGCTGCTCGCCCACGGTGAGCAGGTGCTGACCGGCGATTCATTCTTCCATCTGGGCGGCTACGGCGAGGCGCTGCCGGGGCTCAACCTGTGCGGCGCCGGCCGGGTCGTCTGCCTCATCGACCCGGTTGGCGATGTCTACGCCTGCCCGTTCGCCATCCACGACGCCTTCCTCGCCGGCAACGTGCGGGAGAACGGTGGATTCACGCGGGTGTGGCGGGAATCGGAGCTGTTCCGGTCGCTGCGCGAGCCGCAATCTGCCGGTGCCTGCGCGTCGTGCTCGGCGTTCGATGTGTGCCGCGGCGGGTGCATGGCGGCAAAGTTCTTCACCGGGTTGCCACTGGCCGGTCCCGACCCGGAGTGCGTCAAGGGGCACGGGGAGGCGGCGCTCGCTGCCGTGGAGCCTGGGTCGGTTCCTCGCCCGTCGGTCGACCATTCGCGGGTGACGCTCCTGCGGCGCCGACCAGATCGGGCGTGTGACGAGAACCCGCTCGCGGGGTTGGACCTCGTGGCCTCGGGGAACTGATGGGCGGCTGGTTCGAGTCGGTCGCCGAGGCCCGCCGGCGCGCCGAGAGGCTGCTGCCGCCGTCGGTCGCCGCGGCGCTGCACGCCGGGGCCGAAGCGGGCGTCAGCCTCGCCGACAACGTGGCGGCTTTCGACGAACTGGGTTTCGCACCGAGTGTGGCCGCCAAGCCCGGCCATCGGGATCTCTCGGTCTCGGTGATGGGTCGGACACTGTCGATGCCGGTGCTGATCTCACCCACCGGAGTGCAGGCGGTCCACCCCGATGCCGAGCTGGCTGTGGCCCGTGCGGCTGCCGCCCGCGGCACGGCGATGGGACTCAGTTCGTTCGGCAGCAAACCCGTCGAGGAGGTCGTGGCGGCCAACCCGCAGACGTTCTTCCAGGTGTACTGGGCAGGTTCGCGGGACCGGATCGAGCAGCGTCTCGAGCGGGCCCGGGCGGCCGGCGCCGCCGGGCTCATCGTCACACTCGACTGGTCATTCGTGCACAGCCGCGACCGGGGGAGCCCGTTCATCCCCCAGAAGATCGACATGACGGCGATCCGCAAGCTGGCGCCGGAGGTGGCGCGGCGACCGCGTTGGCTGAGTCGCTGGCTGAGGGCCGGTGAATTGCCCGGCCTCACGGTGCCCAACATGACGATCCCGGGGGAGGCTCCGCCCGGCTTCTTCGCCGCCTACGGCGAGTGGATGCAGACGCCACCGCCGTCTTGGGGCGACCTGGCGTGGCTGCGCGAGCAATGGGACGGTCCGTGCATGATCAAGGGAATCGTGCGGATCGATGACGCCAGGAGGGCCGCCGACATCGGAGCCACGGCCATCTCGGTGTCGAATCACGGCGGCAACAACCTCGACGGCACGCCGGCGACGATCCGTGCCCTCCCCGCGATCGCCGAGTCCGTCGGCGACTCGGTCGAGGTCCTGCTCGACGGGGGCATCCGCCGCGGCGCCGACGTCGTGAAGGCTGTGGCGCTCGGCGCCCGAGCGGCCATGATCGGCCGCGCCACCCTCTGGGGTCTCGCCGCCAACGGCCAGGCGGGCGTCGAGAACGTCCTCGACATCCTCCGCGCCGGCATCGACTCCGCCCTGTTGGGCCTGGGCCGCGGCGCTGTCACCGAACTCGACCCATCAGATGTGCTGATGCCCCCGGATTTCGCCGTCGCACTGGGCGCCGACGACTGATGGTCAACGCCATGCATCCGGTCATGCCGGCTCACCTGCCCGTCATGCCGGCGAAGGCCGGAATCAGTGGCGCAACGCCACCGCGCTGCCATTGGAGGAACCCGTGCCTGTCGCGCTGATCACCGGCGCCGCCCGCGGGATCGGCGCGGCGGTGGCCGAGAGGCTGGCGGGGCAGGGCTGGGATCTGGTGCTTGTCGACTCCTGCGGTGACGACCCGGCGGTCGGCTACCCGCTGGCGAGCCGGGAGGAACTCGCAGAGACGGCGAGGATCTGCAGCGGCGAGGCCGTCCTCGGCGATGTGCGCGCGGTCACCGACCTCCGGCGGGCAGTGGACGTGGCGGTGCAGCGGTTCGGCGGGCTCGACGCCGCTGTCGGTGTGGCAGGGGTGCTGATCGCCGCGGGCCGCGTCTGGGAGATGCCCGAGGAGCATTGGCACACGACGCTCGACACCAACCTCACCGGCACCTTCAATCTGGCTCGTGCCGCCGTTCCCGCGATGCTGGACCGTCCCGCGCCTCGCTCGGGGCGGTTCGTGGCGGTGTCCTCGGCCGCCGCCACGAAGGCGACGGTCCGCCTGGCCGCCTACGGCGCCTCCAAGGCGGGGGTCATCGGCTTCGTACGCGGGCTGGCCGCCGACCTCGCCGACACCGGCATCACCGCCAACGCCGTCCTGCCCGGCTCCACCGACACCATGCTGTTGACCCACAGCGCCGAGATCTACGGCGTCGACGATCCCGCCCGTTTCGCCGACCACCACGTCGACCACCGCATCATCGGTCCCGACGAGGTGGCAGCCGTCATCGCCTGGCTCTGCTCGGAAGACTCCGGCGCTCTCACCGGTGCCGTGGTGCCCGCCGACGCCGGAATGACGGCCCGGTAGCGCACGGTGACTCTGCGTCGCATGGGATCGATGTCATGCGGGTCGCCACCGGGTCATTCCGGCGACTTGTTCAGTTGTTGAGCACGATTGTGGTCCGCTGCTCCAGGGTGTCGACATCGTTGGCCTGCAGGAGCCACTCGACCCTGCCGCCCCGGCTGGACCGCGAGGCGGACAACGTCCAGAGTCCGTCACCGATCGTGACCGAGCGGAAGACGTCGTTGGAGACTTCAGTGCCCGGGCGCTCGTTCGGTCTGACATTGCCGACGTAGATCACCTCTCCTGCCGCATCCACGCCGAATACAGCTGCGCCGCGAGGTCGACCGCCGCTGACGCTCTCCACGACCGGTACCACCAGCAACCGTGTCCGGTCGAACCACCGGAGTCGTTCGGGATCGGAGATCGCTCTACTGGTGAAGCCAGTGACCGTCAAGCTGTCGATCTCGCTGAACTCACCGTCGGAGCGCTCCGAGGTGGATACCTTGATGGACGGCCTCGAACTCGACCGGCTGATCTCGACCGCCACGAGTCGATCGTCGCCGATGGGTTGCAGGACGAGCCCGTCGTTGCTGCTGGTGAGCGCCGGCAACTCGCCCGCGAAGGAGGGGTTGGTGGCGTCGAGGAGGTCGACGATGCGGACCGGATACCGATAGTGACCGGTGTGGGTAAACACCAGATCACCGGCGTAGCGCACCACCGTGATGGGACGACGCCCGCCGAGATCATCGGACCGTGCAACCCTCACGAGTCGATCCCCGTTCCGCTCGAACACGATGATGCGCTGCTCGCGACCCTCGTCTCGTGGGTCGGACGCTCGCTCGTGGGCGGCCGCGAACAGCCGGCCGTCGTGTTCGTGGAGCGGCGATGGACCGATCAGGCTCCCCTCGATCGAGCCGGACGCCTCGTAGGCGGCCCGCAACCAGTGGGACAGGCTGAATCGGTGGATCGATGTCGAGGTTGGATCGGCCGCGGCCGACTCACGGCCCGTCCCGTTCACCCCGGATGATGCCGGCCACGATTCGGTGGCGACGTACAGGCTCTCACCGGTGGCGAGGGTGGCCGCATCCTCGGCGAAGATCGCCGCCGCGGTGCCGCTCGTGATCGACCGGTCCAGATTCAGCGTCAATGCCGACACCAGACCGACACCGGAGAACTCGTTCGGCGCTACCACGTCATCGCACGCGAGGAGTCGTCCCTCGCTGAGGCGGAGGCCGTTGCCCGCGACGAGGGCGAACCTGGGCAGCCAGTTCTCGAGCGTGGACCGCTCGATGCTCTGCCGGTTGCCGGCGGCGGCGACATGTTCCGCGGCCTCGGTGGTTGCGTAGACGAGACCCAGGTCTCTCGGAGCTGACTGCACGACGAGTCGTGCTCTCCCCGCGTTGGATCGAGCATCGAGGAGACGCCCCTCGATGTACAGGCTTCGGCCTCGGCGAGGTTCGCCGTCCACCAGGAACTCGCGCACGACCACGGTGTCGTCGAAGGAGCCGCTCGACGATACATGGCCCGACTTGCCGGCTTCGTTCTCGCCGATGACGAGCACCCGGTTGCCACGCATGATCAGGCGGATCGTGCGATCGAGGTCGAGCGGCAGGCGCCCGGTGACGCTCGGTTCGGTGCTGCTGATGTCGACGATGGTCAGGGTGTCGCCAACCGTGGTCACGATCCGGCGACCGTCGGTGTCGATGAAGTCGCGCAGGCTGTCATCGCCCGCCGCCAGCAACCGCGATGCGCTGTCGCCGCCGCGATCCGCCGAGCCGTCCGGCAGGCGGCCGAAGCGGCCACGCTCGAAGCCGTAGGCGCCGACGGCACCTGCCACCTCGGTCCGGATGTGTCCCAGCAGGCCGGGGCAGTCCGCGAATCGCGTCACCGTCGTGTGGGATCGGGGCTCCTCGGCCGTCGGTGCAGCGACCGGTTCCGTCGTCGTCGTGGCGTCCGGTGCCGCTGGACCGTCCGGCGACACATCGTCGGCCGCGGGCAGTAGGACGCGGTCGCCGTGCTCGAGCGTTCCGAGGTCGTTGCGCTGCAGCAGCGACGCCGACATCGTCCAGAGGTCCTGCCCGATCACGAGTGACCGGCGTACCGGTTCTCTGTCACGGCCGGCCCCGCGGCGGTCGACGCGACCGGACTCCTCGAGGCCGCCCGCACGCGTCACCGTGAAGACATAGGCCCCGCTGGGTGCTTCTCCCCAATAGGGGACGGTTACGGGCAGCACCATCAGTTGATCTCTTGCCCACCACAGGAACGAGCGATGATCGGCACCGATATCGGTGGAGGCATCCCGCAGTGTCCACGTGTCGATCTCACGGGGATCCGTGGCGTCGGCGACATCGAAGAGCGAGACCTTCAATCCCCGGTCCCATCCACTCTCAGTGACATCGCGTCCGACACCGACGAGCAGCCCGTCTCCGACGGGGTGCAGGTAGCTGGAGAAGCCCGGGATCTTGAGTTCGCCCAGAACGGCCATCTGGGTGGGGTCGTCCAGGTCGACGACGTAGAGCGGATCCACACGCCGGAAGGTCACGACGTAGGCCCGGTCGCCGATGTAGCGGACGGCGAAGATGCGCTCACCGCGCCCTAGATCGCCGACCTCGCCGACCTCGACGAGGTCGCCGCGTTGCTGCCGGAGGGCGACGATGCGGCTCACGGTTCCGCCGAAGCGCCCCGGCGGTCCCTCGGTCGCCGCCACGAACAGGTGCCCGCCGCGCTCGTGGAGGGCGAACTGGTTGAGAAGGTGGCCCTCCAGCGAGCCGGAGGCCTCGTAGGCGGCGGACCCGCGTGGACCGAACGAGAACTTGTGGATCGAGGTGGCGTACCGCTCGCCTGCGCGGCCGCTGATCTCCGAACCGGCGAGATCCGACGCGGGCACCCAGGCACTCGTGGCCACGTAGAGGCTCTGGAGGCTGGCGTAAACCGTTTCCGCGACGGCGAACGTGGCGGCGCCGCCGTCGGGAGCCAGTGGTTCGTCGAGGTTGATGGTCATGACCGACGCCGTTCCGAACCCGCCGAACCTCCCTGGCGCGTGCACCCGGTCGCAGGCAAGGAACTGCTCGCCCTGCTCGAGCACCGAATCGTCGGCATCGACCAGCGAATAGTCGGGCAGCCAGTCGCTGAGCGTGGTCTGCTCCACGACCTGCCGGTTGAGTTCGTCGGCGAGCGAGACCCCGTCCCGATTGAGTGGGCGGACGAATCCCGGTTCGTCGGGGAACGAGTTGATGACGATGCGTGCCGTGCCGGCGACGGAGCGTGAGCTGACGTAACGTCCCTCGACCCGCATCGTGCGACCCCGGCGCGGGGTGCCGTCGAGGAGCACCTCGTCGATCACGACCGTCTCGAGCGCTTGGCCGTCTCGCTCTGCCGCCTCTTCGAACGGCCGGATGCTCCCGGTGTCATTGCGGATGGCGAGAAGACGGTCGTCGTGCAGCAGCAACTCGCCGTCCGGGGTCTCGCCGAGTACGACGTGGCCGGCGACGGTGGGCTCGGCACCCGTGACGTCCACGACGGTCAGGACACCCTTGGACACCGTGATGATGCGGCGGCCGTCGGTCTTGACGATGTCGGGCTCGTCAACGCCGGTCACCTGCACGTTCGTCTCGGAGAACTCGACCCCTGCCTCGCCGCCTCCATTGTCGGTGGCGATGTCCATCGGCGGACCCATGTCGCCCATGTCGTCGCCGCCCATGTCGTCGCCGGCCATGTCGTCGGCACCCATGTCGGGTTCGAATTCGGCCTCCCTGGACTCGACGTCGGCCTCGGCGACGTCTCTGGCGAACCTGCTGTCCATGCCGTCCTCGATGCCGTCCTCGATGAAGTCATCGAGGGGGCCGTCATCGTCGAGCGGCCGCCCGTACTGGCCCCGATCGAGGCCGTACGCCCCGACGCGGCTCAGCGCCTCGGATTGGATGTGATCGAGCAGGCGATCGCAGTCGTCGAAGGATGCGAGTGCCCAGCGGGGCCAGGTCTGCGCGGCGACCGTCGCGGGGGCTCGGCTGATCTGCCCCTGCGCCGCGGTCGAGGCCTCGGTGCGGGCGATGTCAACCGTCCGAACGGCGGACGCCTCAACGGTGCTCGAGCAGGCTGTGGCGGCGACGATCAGGATCAGCGCGCTGGCGACAAGTCGGCTCATGCTGGGTTCCCCTCGATGCTCCGCCTTCAGTTCGCCGGTCGCTGAACAGGCGCGGTGACCCTCACTGCTTATCATCTGGTTGTGACCCTGGTCGTCTCCCGCCTGTCCCGGTCGGCCGCGGTCGTCTGGGCTCGACGGCTGAACCGCCTAACCATCACCTGGAACGCCGTCGAAGGGGTCGCGGTGATCATCGTCGGCATCCGGGCGAGTTCGATCAGCCTCATCGGTTGGGGGTTCGACTCCTTCGTCGAGCTCGTGGCGGGCCTCGTGCTGGCGTGGCGCCTGAGGCTGGAACGGGGAGACGCCGACACCCGGCACGCGGCGGATCGGCGCGCTCAGCTCCTCATAGCGGGCTGCTTCGCCGTTCTCGCCGCCTACGTGCTCGCCGAGTCGCTGCGCGATCTCATCTCCGCCAACCCGCCGGACGGTTCGATCCTGGGCATCGCCCTGGCGGCCTTGTCGCTGGTGGTGATGCCGATTCTGGCGCGTCTGAAGCTGCAGTTGGCGGTGGTGCTCGGATCGCAGGCGGTGCAGGCCGAGGCGGCCCAGACGACCCTGTGCGCCCTGCTCTCGGGCGCGGTGCTGATCGGGCTGGGAGCCAACGTCCTATTCGGCTGGTGGTGGGCCGACCCGGCCGCGGGACTGTTCATCGCCATCGCCGCCGGCTACACGGCGGTGCACATGTGGCGAGCCGACTCGCTTGCAGACACCTGCTGCAGCCCGCCGATGAGCGACGTCGTCGACGACCGCTGAGGGCCGGCCCGCCGCCGGTGCTGGGCAGGTCTCGCCATCGGCGATCCTCAACGTCGCAGCGCCGCGGCCGTAGAGTGCCCGGGTGATCGGGAGGCCGGCTGAGCGGTGAGTGGGGGGCGCAGCGTCCGGTCGATGGGGATTGCCAGCACCACCCTGGCGGTGACCGCCTGGGGTGGCTCGAGCGTGGTCGCCAAGATCATCGACATGGGCGCCCTCGCCCTGATCGCCTACCGGTTCCTGCTCTTCGGGATCGTGATGGCTGCGTACCTGGCGGTACGGAAGATCCCCCTCACGCGGGACGACTTCCGGTACTCGTTCTGGGGCGGGGTCACGCTCGGCATAGACGCCGGCCTCTTTTTCACCGCCATCAAGTTCACGACCGTCGCCAATGCGACTGTCGTCAACGCCCTGCAGGTGGTGCTCGTGTCGCTGATCTCGGCCCGTCTCTACGGCGAGCGGATGAGCCGGCGCGACATGGTTTACGCCACGGTGGCCGTGGGCGGCGTGGTCGTCGTGGCGTTCGGTTCCTCGGGCAGCCCGAACTGGTCCCTCGGCGGTGACCTGGCCGCCATCGGTGCACTCATCGCCTGGTCGGCTTACTTCGCCGTCACCCGGCACGCCCAGACGAAGGTGTCGACGCAGCAGTACACGGTCTGCGTGGCGCTGTATGTCGGGGTACTGAACGCGCCGCTGGCGGCGCTGTTCGGCCAGGACCTGTCCTGGCCGAACGCGGACAGCTGGAAGTGGCTGGTGATCATGGCGTTCGGTTCGGGAATCCTCGGCCACGTGGCCATGAACTGGTCGCTGAAGACGGTGCCGTTGTGGTTGGCCTCCACGCTGACGCTCTTCATCCCCGTCGTGGCATCGGCGCTCGCCTGGATCGCGTTCGGGGAGTCCCTGACCGCGCTGCAGATGGGCGCCATGGCCGTGGTCGTCGTGGCTCTGGGGATGGTCGTGCAGAACCAGCGGGGCTCCCGCCCCGGCGGGGTGTCCGCCGCCGACGCGGGACCGGCCACAGCCGGCGGCGGGGACTGACGGCGGGGCTCAGCCCGCCAACGGCAAGCGGGCGCTGCGTTCCAGCGTGTCGAGGTCGTTGCTCTGCAGCAGCGAACGCGACAGTGTCCAGATGCGCTCACCGATGATCAGCGAGCGGCCGATCTGCTCGTCGCCACGCTCCTGCGGCCAGCAGAGTTGGATGCGGTCCTCGTCGCTGACCTCGGTTCCCAGCGCCCCGGTGTCGATGTCCCAGTTGCGGGCGGCGGCCACCGGGACGGTCTCGCAGTTGTAGCCGGCGGGGTTGCCGACCTGCTGGGGAGTGCACACCAGCAGCAGAGGGATCTCCCAGCCCTCATCGAGGGCCTCGCTGTCGAACTCGTGGTAGCAGTCGGTGGCGAAGACGAAGTCCTCGGCGCTGTGGGTGATGAGGCCCTGGTAGTCGAGGCCGCCGGTGGCGGTGACCTTGAAGACCGCGGCCCCGCCGGGCACCTCGTTGCGCCACGAGAACACCGGCACCACCATGAGGTTCTCCGGCGCCCACCACAGGAAGGCCCGGTGGTCCCACTCGACGCCGCTCTGGGCGTCGGCGAGCGTCCAGGTGTCGATCTCGGTGGGCTCGGCCGGGTCGGAGACGTCGAACAGCGACGCCTTGAAGCCCTCGATGCGACCCTCCTCGTCGGCGTCCCGGCCGATACCGACGAGCAGGCCGTCTCCCACGGGATGCAGGTAGGCGGAGTAGCCGGGGATCTTCAACTCGCCCAGCACCGCCGGCGCGGTGGGGTCGGCGAGGTCCACCACGTACAGGGGATCCACCTGGCGGAACGTCACGACGTAGGCGCGGTCGCCGATGAACCGGACAGAGTAGATGCGCTCGCCGCGACCCATGTCGCCGACGCTGCCGACGACCGCCAGCACGTCGTCGCGTTGCTGGAGGGCGAAGATGAGGCTCTCGCTCTGGCGGTTGGCTCCCCAGGGCGAGCCGTTGGTCACGGCGACGAACAGGTGGCCGTCGTGCTCGTTGAGCGAGAACTGGTTGAGCAGGTGGCCCTTCACCGAACCCGACGCCTCGTAGACGGCGGGCCCGTCGGGTGTGAGCGAGAACTTGTGGATCGACGTGCGGTAGCGGTCGTCGATGTCCCGCAGCCGGTCCTCGTTCTCGAAGAAGGGTTGCGGCAGCCAGGTGTTGGTCGCCACGTAGAGGTTGTCGTGGCTGGCGTAGATGGTCTCGCCGGCGGCGAAGGTGGCGGTGCCGTCGCCGAGGGTCAGTGACCCGTCGAGGTCGAATGTCAGCACGGCGAGTGACCCGAAGCCCGAGAACTGCGACGGCACGTACACCCGGTCGCACGCCAGGATCTGGCCCTCCTCGGTGACCGAGCCCTCCGAGGAGACCACCCGGTAGTCCGGCAGCCAGTCCTCCAGCTTGCTCTGCTCCACGACCTTGCGGTTGGCGTAGGTGGCGATGGGTTCGCCGTTGCGGTTCCGCGGGTACACGAAGCCCAACTCGTCCGGGTACGAGACGATCACGACTCGGGCCGTGCCGTCGATCGATCGCGAACTGACGTAGCGGCCCTCCACATGCAGGCTGCGGCCTCGCCGCGGCGTGCCGTCGAGGAGGACCTCGTCGATGATCACGATGTCGCGGCCGTAGTGCGGCCCGATGGCGTCGGCGGCGAGTGGCTGGATGGTGCCGTAGTGGTTGTTGATGACCAGCACCCGGTCGCCGTGCAGCAGCAGTTCGCCGCCCCAGCGCTCGCCCAGCAGGACCCGACCGGTGACGGTGGGTTCGTCTCCGGTGACGTCCACCACCGTGAGGGTGCCGTTGCGCACCAGGATGATGCGGTTGCCGTCGGTCTTGATGATGTCCGGCTCGTCGACGCCGATCACCTGCACGTTGGTGCCCGAGAAGTCGGGCCCGCCGGCTCCGTCGTCGTCTCCCGCGGCGCGGGCGGGGGCCGCGGCAACCGCACTTTCGGATGCCGCGAAGTCGGCCTCCGCTGCCTCCGCGGTGACGGCTCGGCCTATGCCGAACACGGGTCCGTCGCCGTCGAGGCCGTAGGGTCCCACCCGGCTGAGGGCTTCGGCATGGATGTGCGTCAGCAGCGCGTCGCAGTCGTCGAGATTCTGCAGCGTCGAGGCGAACTCCACGTCGCCGGGGGATTCTTCGGCCGGGGCCGTGGTCGCGGTCTCAGTGGACGTCTGCGCCACGTCCTGAGTACCTGCGCAATCGGTCAAGGGAACGATCAGAGCCAGGATGCCGGCGATCAGTGAGCGCATTGCGGGTTCTCCTTGTCTTCCCGACGGTGCCACCAGTTGAGATTGGCGAATGGCCCGTCAGGTTCTGCCTCGTGACCGTATCTGTCGCGGTCCTCTCACTGGTGTCTGACGACCGTCGGGTCCGTCTGGTTCCCGCCGTGTACGGGATTGTTGGAATCAGTCGAGCTGTGACCCGGCGTGGTGCCACTCCGGGTTGCCTGCGACCAGGCAGTGGCATATCCTCGGAGATCCGCCGCGGGGTGGAGCAGTCTGGTAGCTCGTCGGGCTCATAACCCGAAGGTCGGAGGTTCAAATCCTCCCCCCGCCACTAAGAAGCCCCAGGTCAGAGCGTTTCTCTGGCCTGGGGCTCGCTCGTTGGGGGCCGGATTACTGCCAGGTCTTCTACCGGAACTTGACATCTACCGGAACTTGACACCCGTTGCTGCAGTGGGCGAGTTCCGACGCTGCTCGTTGCGGATCGCCATTGGGGTGCGAAACCTGCCTGTGTCAAGTGGCTCCTCGATCGGCGTTGTCGGCCGTGGGGCCTCGTTTCTCTAGAGGAAGAAGTCGGTGGCGGTCTCGATGAGCCCTGCGACGGATTCGATGCCTTGGGTGAGAGCGTCGAGGCTGCCCTCGAGCACGTTGAGGAGGTCGATGCCGCCGCAGAGGTCGGTGTGGTCGGCGTTGGGGCCTCCACAGATCAGATCGCCCAGTATGGCGAGATGGGTCAGGAAGGCGCGGCCCAGGGAGGCGGCCTGGGTGTAGTCGGCTGCCCACACCCGGTTGACCATCGTCTCACAGGCTTGTTCCCACGTCGTCGCCCCGCGTGAGGCCATGACGCGGCCGCGCCGGTCCCTCTCCCGGTTCTCCGCGTCGAGCGCCAGGTCGAGGTGGTGCTGGGCCAGGTCCTCGTAGTGTTCGGCGAGGTCCTCGTTCCCGTCGGCGGCGGCCTCTGCTGCACGCTCGCGTGCGTCAGCGGCGTTTTGCCGCGATTGCTCGGCGTTCGAGCGGGCTTGGTCACCGGCGGCGCTGATGTCCTCGGCTGCGCACTCCTGGGTCGTTCTGACAGCGAGGGCCGAGGCGTCACCGCCGCATGCGGTGAGCAGTTCGGCCACCGTCAGGGTGGGGGAGTCCTCCCAGGTCGTAGGGCACTCGTGGACCACGTCCGGCGCCGTCAGCGTGTCAGGTTCGCGATCGAAACTGCCGTCGGGCGTGGGTGGTGGGGCCGGCTCGACCGTGGCGCGAGGCGATGGCGGACTGCCGGTGACCGTGACGGGGTTGCGGCTGTCGATCTCCGAGCATCCGCCGCGATTGCAGGCAACGACCCAGTAGTGGTTCTCCTCGAACGGGCTGGCGTGGAGGAACGCGGTGTCGACGACGTGCGTGGCCAACTCGGAGCAGAAGGACGCGCTCCGCTGGTCGTCCAGTGAACACGCCGAGTCGAAGAAGTCGTCGTGGTAGACGTTGTAGTGGTCGGCTCCGGCGACGGGCTCCCAACTCAGGCGTATCCCGGAGTCCTCCACCGCGTAGGTAACTCGCTGCGGGTTGCTGGGCGGGAACTCGATGGGTGCGGCAGGATTGTCGCTGTCGATCTCTGAGCACCCGTCTCGGTTGCAGGCGACGACCCAGTAGTAGTTGTCTCGGGAGGGGTTGGTGTGCAGGAAGTTGGTGTCGACCACGTTGTCTGCCAGCTGTGCGCAGCCGTGAGGGCTTCCATCGGCGTCCAACCAGCAGGACGAATCGGAGAAGTAGTCGTGGTAGACGTTGTAGTAGTCGGCCCCGTCGACGGGGTCCCACCTCAGTCGTATCGCCGAGCCCTCCACGGCGTAGGTGGCATTCGACGGGCTCGGCGGTCCGACCGGTTGGGGAACGCCGAACTCGGGGCTCGAACCGTCTCCGTCGCCGAGACAGCCGAACGTGGCCAACCGGGCGCGGACTTCGGGGTCGAGAGCATCGAGGGCGGCCTCGATCTCCCCGAGCCGCGGCAAGACAATCACGTAGGCGAACAGATTGGCCGCTTCGTCCTGTGGCTGGGTGTCGGCGATGTCCTTGATCGCGGCCGCGTAGGCGAGGACCGATTCGTGTAGATCGGTCAACTCCGGCGGCGGGTCGATCGACGCCATGACCTGGATCGAGCGCGCCATTTCCGCGGCGACCTCGCCGTTCGTGGCGTCGTCGGGGATGTCCTCTCCGGCGTATGCCGCGCATGTGGCGGCGTACTCATCGAACGATGTCACCGAACCCGCCGGCGTCGTCGGTTCGGGGTCGCGTGCCGGCGCCGGCGCCGGCACGTCGGCCACCCCCTCAGCGTCGAAGTCCGAGAGCTCTCCGTCTTCGAAGTCGGCGGACTCCTCGTCGTCGAGGCATCCTGCGGCTCTCAACTGCTCCTGAACCTCCGGGGCCATGGCGCCGAGTGCGCCCTCGAGTGCCGGGCCGTGCTCGAAAGCGAGTGAGAACACGGCGCCGAACAGGAACTCGTCCAACTCGGCGCCCTCGCCGTCGGGAGCGTCGTCCAGAGTGTCCTGCAGGGCCCGGAGGTAGGCGAGCATGGCATCGTGCCACGCTGCGACTTCTTCGGGCGGGTCGATCGATTCCAGAACGCCTATCTGCGCGACCACGGCGGTCGAGAACGCCTCGAGGTCGAAGTCCTCATCGAAGTCAACTGTGGTCGGCGCACCGCAGGCCGCCACGTATTCGTCGAGCGACATGGCGCTGCGCTCAGAATCCGAGCCTCCGCCGCAAGCCGACAGGACGCCGACCGCGAACATTCCCATGAGCAGGCCCCCGAAGCGCCAGGAGCCCCCGATATTCCCCGCCCGTGAGCGAGCCGGCACAGCCAAGCGCACCGCCCTGACACGCCGGAAGACCCCCGCCCGAGCGAGCCCTCGAATCAGCAATCCTGTCTGTCGGTTTCGTAGCTGCACATGAATTCTCTCCGGCCGATCCGCGTCAGCCCTGGCGGTGGGTCCCGCAGGTCGTCGCCTTTTCTCTTGATTCGAACGTCGGTGTCCCCCGTCCCGAATCCCGTAGGTCTGAAGGACGGAGGTAGTGGGTCCGACGGTTCGAAATAGTGGTTACGACACTAGATTGTCATTATTCGATTGTCAATTGATATAGATTTGAGGTCGAGCGCGGTCCGAGTAGTCGTCGGTGCCGCGCTGGCAGGTGTAGGTGGCGGAGCGTCCTCTCCGCGCCGGTATAGCTGCGCAGACGGTGTACAAGCGGAGAAAGAGTTCTTGAAATGAGCGAGAGCTTGACTCGAAGTACCGACTCTCCAGGGGTCGAGCGGTCTAGGGTTCGTTGGTGATGCCTCGGTACTCTCGACGGCGTTCGCTGCTGTTTGATGTGGAGTCTTTGCGGGTGTTTCGCGAGCTGTTGACCCAGGGCGGGTTCACGGCCGCGGCGAAGACGCTGGGGATTTCTCAGCCGACGGTGAGTCAGACGATCCGCCGGCTCGAGGAGCGGCTCGGACTGAGCTTGATTGTGCGCGACGGTTACTCGGTCATCCCCACGGCGCACGGGCGGGATCTGCTCGCGCACGCCGAGGAGATCCTCGAGGCCTATGACCGGGCGGTGGATCACATGCGGCGCAGCGAGCTGCGTGGGACGCTTCGCTTGGGATGCAGCGCCGTGGTCGCGGCGAGTGGGCTGGCTGCGGTCGCCGGCCGTTTCAGGCGGACCCATCCCGACGTCGACTTGGCGATCCGGGTGGACATGTCGCCGACCATCAGTGAGATGCTGGATGGCGGCGAGTTGGATGTGGCGCTCCTGAACACCGTGGAGGCTGGCGACGCGGTGCGCCCCACCGACGTCGTCTGGCGGCGCGAGCAACTCCAGGTCGTGCAGGGTCTTGAGGCGGACCTCGACGGCGCGGACCCGGTTCCGCTGGTCACATCGGGGGTGCGTGGCCTGCTTGACGAGCACTTGATTGCCGCGGTGACAACGGCGGGACGGACCTACCGGATCGCGACGGAGTGGCCCAGCATCAAGGGAGTCCTCGACGCCATCGAGGCCGGGCTGGGGGTGGGAATCGTGCCCGCCTCCAATGTCACCGACAGAATGAGGCCCTGGCGCCGCAGCGAGTCGATCGAGTTGCCGCGGATCGCGCTCGTCCTGCGAACCCGGGCCAACGCAAACGGCAACGAGTTGATCGCCGCGCTCGAGGAGCACCTCAGAGGGATCCTCACCCCGGCGCGCGTCTAGACGCCCAGGGAGCGCCGCTGACCCGCCGGACAGCTCTGGCGGGCTCTGTGTCCAGAGTCCTTGGACACAGAGGCTGCCGGATGAATGGGACACATCCATCAACGACGAGGAGCTTCGCGCCACGTTGATCTCCCTGGCCGCCGATGGATCGGACCAACTGCGAGTTGCCGTGTCTAGATGGCACAACTCAAAGGACACATCAGCCCGCCTGGCAGCGTTGAACCTCCCCGGGTTTCACGCAGGCTGTTTGGTTTGAGTCGTGGCCTGGTGGCCTGAGTGTTGGTGACGGCAGTGGAGGTCTTCGGCTTCGGCTGGCGGGACGCGTCCGTTGCGGTGCAGGAGTCGGCGCTGGTTGAACCAGTCGACCCATTCCAGGGTCGCCAGTTCGAGGTCCTCGAGGCCCCGCCACGGGCCCCGGTTGCGGACCAGTTCGGTCTTGTAGAGGCCGATGATCGACTCGGCCAGGGCGTTGTCGTAGGAGTCGCCGCGGGAGCCGACGGAGCTGACCGCGTCGTTGGCGGCGAGCCGCTCGGTGTAGCGGATCGACAGGTATTGGACGCCGCGATCGCTGTGGTGCACGACGCCGGCGACGCTGTGGCCGCTGCGGGTTCGTTCCCACAGCGCCTGTTCGAGGGCGTGCAGCGCCAGGTCGGCGCGCAACGATCGGGAGGCGTGCCAGCCGACGATGCGCCGGCTGTAGGCGTCGGTGACGAACGCCACGTACACGAACCCCGACCAGGTGCGCACATAGGTCAAGTCCGCGACCCACAGCCGGTTCGGAGTTGGGGCGCTGAATTGGCGCTCGACGAGGTCACGAGGCTTCTCGGCGGCGGCGTCGGCGACGGTGGTGCGCTGTGGCTTGCCGCGCACCGCGCCTTGAAGGCCCAGGTCGCGCATCAGCCGCTCCACGGTGCAACGCGCCACCCGCTGGCCCTCGCGGTTCAGTTGCGCCCAAACCTTCGGCGCCCCGTAGACGCCGAAGTTCTCGCCGTGCACCCGCGCGATCTCCGCCTTGAGTTCCTCGTCGCGCCTCGAGCGGGCAGAGGGCGCCCGCCGTTTGGCGGACCAATACGTCGACGGGGCGAACTGCAAGGCCCTGCAGATCGGCTCGACCCCGAAACGCTCCCGGTGCGCGTCGATGTAGGCGATCATCGTCTGCGGCCGTCGAGCTCGGCCGCGAAGAAAGCCGACGCCGACTTCAAGATCTCATTGGCCCGACGCAACTCCCAGTTTGTCAACGGCCAGTGGGTTCTGCCCAGTGGCGGACAGTAGAACTGCCCGGTGGCGGACAACAGAATTGCCCGGTGGCGGCCAGGTGTTCTGCCCGCAGTTCAGTTGGTCAGTGGCATCACCCCCTTTCCGGCGGTGGCTTGGGTGAGGCGGATGCTGTCGCCGGCGGTGAGCACGACGTGGGCGTGGTGAAGTAGGCGGTCGACGGTGGCGTTGGCGATGGTTTTGGGCATGAGTTCGTCGAAGCCGGCGGGGTGCAGGTTGCTGGACAGGGCGATGGAGCGTTTCTCGTAGGCGGCGTCGACGAGAGGGAGCGCCGCGCCGGGGCGCCGTGCCCCCATCGGGGTCGGTTCAGGGATCGGCCCGCCGGCCCACTAGGGCTAATTCGTGGAGACCGCGGAAGGCCACTGTCGTGAGCCAGCGTTCCTCGAAGTTCTCCGCTAGGCGCAACTCGTCGAAGCGGTCCAGTAGCATCCCGATGGCGACGCGGCCCTCCAAGCGGGCGAGGGCGGCGCCGACGCAGTGATGCGGACGACCGCCGAAACTCATCGGAACCACATCGGGGCGGGTCACGTCCAACTCATCGGGCCTGTCGAACATGTCCGGGTCGCGGTTCGCGGCGCCGAGGAAGCCGGTCACGGGCATTCCGGCGGGGATCTCCTGATTTCCGAGAGCCACGTCGCGCGTGGTGAGAGTGCGAACGCCGCGTTGCACGGGGGTGTCGTAGCGCAGCAGCTCCTCGACCGCTCCGGGCAGCAACTCCGGGCAGCGACGCAGGAGTGCGAGCTGGTCGGGGTGGCGCAGCAGCGCCAGCATGGCGTTGCCGAGGAAGTTGGCGGTGGTCTCGTGGCCGGCGACGAGGAGTGTGGTGGACATCGACACCAACTCCTCCTCGGAGAGCCGGTCACCCTCATCCACTGCCGCGACAAGGTCGCTGAGCAGATCGTCTCGGGATTGTCGCCGTCGCTCGGCAACGAGTTCGAGGATGTGGACCCGGAACTCGGCCAGGGCACGTTCGTAGTCGCGGGCCACATCGGCCTTGACCACCGCCGACCCGCTGAAGGTCATCGCCGCGCGGGACCACCTCTGAAGATTCGTGTGGTTCTCGGTGCCGAACAGTGCTCCGATCACCGCGATCGGCAGCGGCACGGCGACATCGGCCATCATGTCGAACTCCACCACGCCTGCCTCTCCCCTCGCCCTTCCCCGCCGTCCGAGCGCGTCCAGAAGTCCTGCCGTGATGGCCCGAACCCGATCCTCGAGCTTCGCCATTCGCCGGGGAGTGAACGCCTTCGACAGCAAGCGGCGATGACGCGTGTGCGCCGGCGGATCGGTCGTGATGATTCTCGGTGCCCGGTGGTGCTCGACCAACGTCGGGAGTTCGGCGAGAAGCTCCGCCGGGAGCCGATTGAGGAAGAACTGATCCCACGCCGACCGGGAGAAGACCTCCCAGTTGCTGGTCACCTCGGCAACGAGATCGCCGCGCGTCACGAGCCACAGCCGCGAGGAAGGACTCCAGTAGACCGGCGCCTCGGCGCGCAGCCACGCATACACCGGATAGGGATCTTGATAGAACGACGATGAGAGGAGAGCCTCCTCGATCGCCGGGTCGCCGTCCTGCCACGAGGAGACGCTGTGTCCGGCGGAGCCGAACGAAGTCGCGGAGGTCACTGCGGCGATCCGAGACCGATACGGGTCATCACATCACCTTGGCTCTACCGACAGCGGGAGACTTGGCCGGGGCGCCGGACGCACCCCGGGCGGGGAGGTCGTCTGGCCATCGTAGGCGCTGAGGGTCCGGCCGTGGATCGCTGGGGAGGTCCGGCACGCCTGTCCACGGAGGGCTGTTCGACGAGGCCGCGGAACGTCACGTTGGGATGCTAGCGATTCTCGAGGCTGTCGACCGATTCCGGGTTCTCCCAGCGGTCCAGCAGCGTAAGGATCTGAGATGCTGAACCCGCTCTGACCCCACCGGGAAACGGCCGCTATGCGGGACCGGGCGTCACCTGGGGGGCATCCCATCAAGTGGTGGGCTTTGAGGTCGAGCGACGTTGCACTGCCAGGGATATCCCGCCGAGTTGTTGTGCGGGAGCGAGCCAGAGTGTCAGAATAAGAGAAGCTAAAACGGTAGTCGGTGAAGAGCCGATTGGTTAGACTGTGGCTGTGGATGCTGCCGGTCGCTACATGGTCCGAGTGGTTGACGCCCAGATGGAGGACAAGCTGCGCTCTCTGCCGGTTGTTCTTGTGGAGGGCACGCGCGGCTGCGGCAAGACCACGACTTCGCAGCAGTTCGCGGCGAGTCAGGTGCTCTTCGATGAAGATGAGACAGCACGAGGGCATGCGGCGCAGGGGACGCTGCCGCTGCTGGAGGGTCCACACCCGATGCTGCTCGACGAATGGCCGCTCGTGGCGGGGCTGTGGGATCGGGTACGGCGCGCCAGTGACCGGCTGGGGCAACCGGGCCGATTCATACTCTCCGCGTCGGCGCAACCCAGCGACTACATCATCAGGCATTCCGGCGCCGGGCGGATGGGGCGCGTTGTGATGCGGCCGATGTCTCTTTGGGAGAGCGGCGCCTCGACGGGGACGGTGAGCCTGAGGGATCTCACCGATCGCGGCCTCGAGGCGGAGTACAGGCCCTCGGCTATGCGGCCCCAGGCTCCCGTGGATCAGCTCCGCAACGTCATCGACTGGTTGCTGCGCGGCGGGTGGCCGCTCACCCAGACCATGGCACCGCGGGATGCCCAGGAGTTCGCCCGCGACTATTTGGACGAGGTGTGCCGCGTCGACGTGGCCAAGGCGAGCGGCACCAGGCACAATCCTCAAGGCGTGCGGCGACTGCTCGTTTCGTTGGCTCGCAACAGCGCGTCGGAAGCCAGCGCGACGACCCTCGCGTCGGATATGGGCGACAGCGCCGCGGCCCGCCAGACATTGAGCATCTACCTCGACGCTCTCCGGAGGATCTTCGTCTACGAACCCCAGCCGGCTTGGAGCGCCCGACTGCTCTCGCGCACCCCGCTGCGATCGGCCCCTAAACACCATCTGGTCGACCCGTCGCTCGCCGCGGCCGCCGTCGGTGCGAACACCGACGCCTTGTTCAACGATCGGGCCGCTCTCGGACTGCTGTTCGAGTCAATGGCCATACGCGATCTACGGGTCTACGCCCAGGCAAACAGGAGCACCGTCTTCCACTACCGAGACAAGTCGAAGCTGGAAGTCGACGCCGTCGTAGAGCGCGACGACGGCCGGTGGATCGCCGCGGAGGTGAAACTGGGCGCACCGGACTCCATCGACAGGGCCGCCCGATCGTTGCTGGAACTGAGCGCCAAGGTGGACACGAGCGGGACGGGCCCACCCAAAGCTCTCATCGTGGTGACCTCCACCGGCCAGCCGTACATGCGACACGACGGCGTCGGCGTCGTACCCATCACAGCACTAAAGCCCTAGCGCCGAACTCATCAGTTCTCACCCAATCGGCGGTCACCCCGCAGTGGGTTCACCACCGGTCCCGCCACTGGCAGGTCGCGCTTGAGGAGATGCGGCCCTAGATGTCGAGTGGCGTCGAGGGACCCGAGCTGGGGATCGAGCCGGACATCTAGCTAGCGGGCGCATCGCGTTGAGCCCGAGCCGGATCGGGAGACTCCTGGACAAGCTTTTCCGTTGTCAAATTCCCGAAGACACCCCGACCGCCGCTGGACAGACCACTTCGGCAGTCTGGGTCGGCACGGTCGTTGTCCGAACTTCGGGCTTCGGGTGTGCGACAGTTGCCGGTGGATGAAGCTCCGGCAGCCCCCCAGGGCGGTCACCGCGGTCACACTCGTCGCCCTCGCGGTCGTCGCGGTCGCGGCCTGGCTGGTCATCGACGGCCGCGACGAGCAAGTCTCGCCGGTCGCGGCTCCTCAGGTGAGGGTTCCTGGTGTCGCGGAGGCGGACGCATCCAACCCTGAGTTGGTTGCATGGGGATCGGAGGTCTACGCCCGGTCCTGCGCGTCATGTCACGGAGCGGAACTGCAAGGAGAGCCGAACTGGACTGTCCGGAAGGCCGACGGCACCCTGCCGGCGCCACCTCACGACGCATCGGGCCATACGTGGCATCACAGTGATGCGCAGTTGTTCGAGATGACCAAGTGGGGTACAGCCGCAGTCGTCGGCGGCGGCTACCCGACCAACATGCCGGGCTTCTCCGAGAAGCTCGTTGACGAGGAGATCTGGGCCGTGCTGGCGTTCATCAAGAGTCAATGGCCCGAGGACATTCAGGCGGTACAGGCCCGACGCTCGCGTTGAGGTCGCGACTCGGTTCACAACCCGAAGGCTGGAGGCCTAGAGTCCTCGCCTGCCATGACGAACCCCAGGTCAGAGTGTTGCTCCGGCCTGGGGTGCATCGCTCTGGGACGGACCTCTGAGGAGGCAAGAGCCGGAACTTGACACCGAATGGATGGCTCTGTGCTTTTGCGGGTCAGATTGAGGTTGCGGGGATTTCGACGGTGGCGATCAGGCCGTTGAGGAGCAGACGCAGCGTTGCCTGGTGATGGTCGGCTGGCCGGCCTGCTTCGACGGCCTCGGCGGTCAGGGGGAACGTGTCGTGACGGTCGTTGATCTCGACGTCGGTCTCGGTGTTCAGCGCGGCGCCGATGCAGTAATCGTCGATGGCGAACAGGAAGCGGGCCGAGTCCTCTGCTGATAGTCCGGCGCCGCGGAGGCGCTCGTGCATGCGTTCGTAGTAGGTGAGCGACGGGTCCGTGCGGGCCGGTCTCGTTGCCAGCACCACGATCATGTTGGGGTGTCGTTGGACGGCCTCCAGGAAGGCGAGTGTGCCGCGGTAGACCGCTTCGATCCAGTCCGGGTGGTCGAGGACGCTGAGATCCACTCCAGCCAACACCCGCGCGTTCAGCAATTCGAGCAGTTCGTCGCGGCTGTGGACGTGGTTGTAGAGCGATGCCTGACCGACGCCGAGCCTCTTGGCGATCGCGCGCGTGGTCATGGCGTCTATCCCGCTCTCGTCGACGATCGCCATAGCGGCGTCGACGATCATGTCCTTCGAGAGCAGCGGCTCGGTCGGACGGCCCACGGCGCAATGCTACGAGCACGGCGAGCGGCCGGCCGGTACGGCGGTCAGCGCATGGCCACTTGCGCCGCAGGGGGCCCATCCCTACAATAACGATCAATGATCGTTTATTTTGGGGACGATGCCTGAGGGGCTTCGTGTTCGGAACGTCTCCAAGACGTTCACGGCGCCGGAGGGGAACGCGGTGCGCGCCCTCGACGGCGTGTCGCTCGACGTCGCGGACAACGAGTTCGTGGTTCTCCTGGGGCCGTCGGGCTGCGGCAAGACGACGCTGCTGAGAACCATCGCGGGTTTGGAGAACGCCGACTCGGGCGAGATCCATCTCGGCGGCGAGCGCTTGGACACCATCCCCCCGTACCGCCGGGCTGTCAACACCGTCTTCCAGAGCTACGCGCTGTTCCCGTTCCTGACCGTGGAGCGGAATATCGCATTCGGCCTCGAAATGGAGAAGCTCCCCAAGGCCGAGATCAGGAGCCGGGTCACGGAGATGCTCGACCTGGTGGAGCTGTCCGGTCTCGCCAAGCGGACGCCCGCGCAGCTGTCGGGCGGCCAGCAGCAGCGCGTCGCGCTGGCCCGCGCGCTCGCCAAGCGGCCGCGGTTGCTGCTGCTCGACGAGCCGCTCGGCGCTCTGGATCTCAAGCTCCGTCGACAGATGCAGGCCGAGCTCAAACGCATCCAGAGGACCACGGGCATCGCGTTCGTGTTCGTGACCCACGACCAGGAGGAGGCTCTGGCGCTGGGCGACCGGATCGCGGTTCTCAACGCCGGTCGCATCGTTCAGGTCGGCGCACCGCAGGAGATCTACGAGGAACCCGCGACACGGTTCGTGGCCGACTTCATCGGCGAGACGAACCTCCTGGCCGTCGACTACGACGGCGCCTCCACTCTCACCGTCGCGGGTCAGTGGAAGCTCGACACCGCTGATGTCCGCGGTGCAGAAGCAATTGGCGGCGGTACCGAAGTCGAGGATGCCGTGCTGGCCGTGCGCCCTGAGCGTGTGCGGTTGGACCCGGCGGGTGAACTTCGCGGCACGGTGGTCGCCTCGGGCTACGTCGGCGCCGACGTGCATCTGAGCATCGAGCTCGACGACGGAGCGAGCATCAACGCACGGGTCGACTCGCACGACCGGCTCCCCGACATCGGTGCCGCCGTCGGCGTGCGGATCGAGCCCTCCCACACGAGGTTGCTCACATCGTGAGGACGCGAATCCGCTGGCTCGCCGCGCCCGCGCTGGGGTTCATCGCGGCGCTGGTCGGGGGGCCGCTGGTCGTGATCGCCTGGTACTCGCTGCGGCCCCGCGGCCCGGGCGGCGTCGGTGTCGCCGACGGCGTGACTGCCGACGCCTACGAGCGCCTGGTCGTCGCCGAGGACTTCAGCGGGAACACCGTCTTCGACGCCACGTACCTGCAGATCATGTGGTCGTCGGTGCTCCTCGCCGCTCTGACGATGCTCATCGCCCTCGCGATCGGGTTCCCGACCGCCGTGTGGATCTCCAATCGGCCACGTCGCCTGCAGCCGCTGCTGATACTCGCCGTCACGATCCCGTTCTGGACCAGCATGTTGGTCCGCACCTACGCCTGGATCGTCGTGCTGCGCGAGACGGGTCCGCTCGCATCGGCCTTCGACGCGGTCGGGATCGACGCGCCGCAGATGCTGAACACCCGGGGCGCCACCCTCGTCGGCATGGCCTACACGTTCCTGCCGTTCATGATCCTGCCGATCTACGCCGCGGCGGAGCGCTTCGACCACCGCATCGCCGAGGCCGGGCTGGATCTGGGAGCGCGGCAGCGCGTTGTCCTGCGGCGGATCGTCTGGCCGTCGGTCCGTCCCGGCGTCGTGGCCGGCTGCCTGCTGGTCTTCATCCCCGCCATCGGCGCCTTCCTGCAGCCCGAGCTGTTGGGCGGCGGGCGCTCGCTGATGGTGGCGAACCTCATCCAGCAGCAGTTCGGCGCGTCGCGGAACTGGCCGCTGGGCTCGGCGCTGGCGATCCTGCTTCTGGTTCTGGTGGGAGTCGTCCTCGTCGCCGCGCGGCGGGCCGCCCGCGGCGCCAAGGTGGTGATCTCGTGACCGCCGCTGGGGCGGTGCAAGTCGGCGGTGTCGCGTGGCGCCCGGTGCCGCGGAGTTCGGCGTGAGTTCCCGCTTCGACAGCCGTCGCTACCCAGGCCTCGGCAGCGCCGCGAGGCTCGCGTTCGTTTTCCTGTACGCGCCGCTCGCCGTCGTGATCATCTACTCGTTCAACGGCGGGCAGATCGTGTCGCGCTGGGAGAGCTTCAGCTTCGACTGGTACCGGGAGGTCCTCGACCGCGACGACGTCCGAGAAGCCGTGTGGACGTCGCTTCGGGTCGCGGTGACGGCCTCGGCCGGCGGCACCGCGCTGGCGATACTCGCCGCGCTGGGGATCGTGGCGATGCTGCGGCGCGGATCCGCCCTGGCGGTGGCGTTCCTCTCCACGCCGCTGCTCGTCCCCGAAATCGTCACCGCCGTCGGGACGTTGTCGTTCTTCGTCCTCGTGGGCCTCGAGCGCGGCATGGCCACGCTGATCCTCGCCCACACCGCGTTCTGCGTCCCATTCGCGCTGCTGCCCATCAGGGCGCGGCTCGCCGAATTGGACCCGGCGATCTTCGAAGCGGCCAGCGACCTCGGCGCGTCCGGCGTGCGGCTGTTCCGCCGCGTGACACTGCCACTCCTGGTGCCCGGCATCGTCTCGGGCACACTCCTCGCCTTCATCATCAGTCTCGACGACTACCTGATCTCGGCATTCGACGATCCCGCGGCGTCGCAGCCGCCACCCCCGCCGGCCACAGTCGCCGAGGAGCCCGCGCCACCGCCGCCGGAGCCCGCGCCGCCCGCCGCGGAACCTGCCGCGCCGGCCGAGGCGCCGCCCGCTCCCCCGGAAGCCCCAGCCGAGACCGACGCCGGCGAGGCTGCGGACACCGGCCAGATCGGCGGGGAACTCAACCTCTACAACTGGACGGACTACATCTCGGAGGATCTTCTCAGCCGCTTCAGCGAGGAGACAGGGATCGCCGTCAACCTGAGCAACTACGACTCGAACGAGACGATGCTCGCCACGCTCGCCGCGGGAGCGACCGGCTACGACGTGATCGTCCCGTCGGACTACATCATCCCCCAACTCATCGAGCAGGACTTGATCCAGCCGATCGACGCGTTCGCCATGGAGAACGCCGCCAACATCGATCCGGCGTTCCTGACCCCCTACTTCGACGACGGCCGGGTCTACACGGCGCCGTACCTGTACGGCACCACGGGCCTCGCCGTCGACACGTCACAAGTGCCTGAGCCGCCGGCGTCGTGGGCGGAGTTCTTCGCCGTCCCCGAAGGTTCGGACGGGTCGATCGGCATGATGAACGACCAGATCGAGGTGATCCACGCCGTGCTGCGGGCCGTGGGCGCGCAGCCGTGCTCCACCGACCCGGCCGACTACGCCCAGGCTGAGGACCTCCTCGACGCGTTCAAGCCGTCGGTATCGGTCATCAACTCCGACGGGATCATCGAGCGCATGGCCTCGGGGGAGAACTCGATTCACATGGAGTGGAACGGCGCCGCCTACCGCTCCTCGCTCGAGAACCCGAACCTCGTGTACGTCTACCCGAGCGACGGTCTGACGCTGTGGCAGGACAATTTCGCCGTGCCGACCGGCGCGCCGAACCTCGAGCAGGCCAAGGTGTTCATCAACTGGATGATGGACCCGCAGAACATCGCCGAGGCCACCAACTGGAATGCCTACGGCAACGCCATCGTCGGCAGCGACGCCTACGTCGAGGACAAGTTGGCGTCGAGCCCGATGGTCGTGCCGAGCGCGCAGGAACTCTCTTACGCGGCGCCGGTCGAGACGTGCCCCCTCGAGGCGACCGACCTGTACGACCGCCTCTGGACCTCGTTCCGCTCGTAGCGCGTCGAGCAACCCGGAGATGGCAACCCCCGGCGTACCCGCCGAGCACGGCGAATCCGTGAACGGTTGGGGACCCGCCGCGGGTCGCCATCTCTGGGGACACTTCGCAGCCCCGACCGTCGTCCCGATCATCGAGCAGGCCGACGGCTGCTACATGTGGGACGACACCGGCCACCGCCTCCTGGACGGGCTGGCCGGTCTGTTCGTCACCCAGGTCGGCCATGGGCGCACCGAACTTGCCGAAGCGGCCTACGAGCAGATGACCCGCCTGGCCTACTTCCCGCTGTGGGGCTACGGCCACCCCGCCGGCGTCGAGCTGGCCACTCGCCTGGCGGGACTGGCGCCCGGCGACCTCAACCGCGTGTACTTCACCAGCGGCGGAAGCGAAGCGGTCGAGTCGGCGTGGAAGCTGGCGCGCCAGTACTTCGCCGCCGTCGGTCAGCCGACCCGCTACAAGGTCATCAGCCGCAACCTCGCCTACCACGGCACGACGCTCGGCGCGCTGTCCATCACGGGCCTCGCGGCCATCCGGGCGCCGTTCGAGCCGCTCGTGCCCGGCGCCGTGCACGTCGCTCATACCGACGAGTACCGCATCAACGGATCCTGCGGCCACGACGGGGACTGCCTGTGTGCCGCCGAGGAGATCGAGCGGGCGATCCTCCGTGAGGGCCGCCAGACGGTCGCGGCAGTGTTCCTCGAGCCGGTCCAGAACTCCGGCGGGTGCTACGTGCCCCCCGAGGGGTATTTCCAACGGGTCCGGCAGATCTGCGACGACCACGGGGTGCTGCTGGTGTCCGACGAGGTGATCTGCGCCTTCGGCCGGCTCGGTCACATGTTCGGCGCCGACAGATTCGCCTACCGGCCCGACATGATCACCATGGCCAAAGGCCTGACCTCGGGCTACGCGCCGCTCGGGGGTGTCATCATCAGCGATCGTGTCGCCGAGCCGTTCATCGCCGACCAGCGGGAGTTCAACCACGGATTCACCTTCGGCGGACATCCCGCCGCGGCCGCCGTCGCGCTGGCCAACCTGGACATCCTCGAGGGCGAAGATCTGCCGGGCCGGGTGCGCCGGCTCTCCCCGGATTTCCGCGAAGCACTGGCGGCGCTCCTGGATCTGCCGATCGTGGCCGACCTCCGAGGCGACGGGTACTTCCTCGCGCTGGAACTCCACATCGGGAACTCTCGTGACGCCGCCGAAGCCGCGATGCGCGCCGACACCGTCTCGAAGTACCTGAGCCGACGCCTCTACGAGTTCGGGCTCACATGCCGCGCCGCCGCCCGCGGGGATGCGCCCGTGATACAACTCTCGCCGCCACTCATCGCGGGCGAGCAGCAATTCGAGGAAATCACACTGGCGATCCGGACCGCATTGACCGACGCCATGTCACGGTTCTCCCCGTGACACGCCGACACCGAGCCGTCCAGGAACGTGAACGGGAAGAATCACCGGTCCGGGCCGGATTGGCACCTCGGTGACTCCGGCACACACAACCCGCCGATCGAAATGAGGAGACAGGGATGAACGACGTGCTGCGCGTCGATGCAGATCGGCTGTGGTCACGCCTCATGGCCATGGCCCAGGTGGGAGCAACGCCAGCAGGAGGATCGAACCGCCAGGCGCTGTCGGATGACGATGAAGCGGGGCGCCGCCTGTTCGTCGACTGGGTTCGCCGCGCGGGCTGCACCGTCCAGACCGACGCTGTCGGGAACCTCTTCGCGCGCCGCCCCGGAGTCGACGCCGACGCACCGCCGATCGTCCTCGGGAGTCACCTCGACACCCAACCCACCGGCGGGCGCTTCGACGGCGTCTACGGCGTCCTCGGCGCGCTCGAGGTCATCGAGACCCTCAACGACGCCTCGCTGCGGACGATCGCTCCGATCGAAGTGGCGGTCTGGACCAACGAGGAGGGCTCCCGCTTCCCGATGTCGATGATGGGATCGGCCGTCTGGGCCGGCGCGCTCGAACTCGAAGAGGCCCGCTCGCTGCGGGACCGCTCAGGCGTGAGCGTTGGCGAGGAACTCGATCGCTTGGGGTGGGAGGGGCCGTCAGCGTTCGGCAGGCAACTCGGCGCCTATCTCGAACTCCACATTGAACAGGGGCCCGTGCTGGAGGAAAGCGGCTCCCGGATCGGCGTCGTGACCGGTGTCCAGGGCTTCCGCTGGTACACCGTGACACTCCGCGGCCTGCCGGCACACGCCGGGACCACACCGATGGACCGCCGCCGCGATCCCGCACGCGCCCTGGCCGCCGCTCTCGACGGGCTCTACGACTCCGTCCTCGCCAGCGGTCCCGCAGCAAGGGTGACACCGGCACAGTTCAGGTCGGAGCCGGTCTCGCCGAACACGGTGCCCTCGGAGGTCACCTTCTCGCTGGACCTCCGGCACCCCGACGCGGCGATTCTCGACCAACTCGAACATGTGGCTCGGCGCATCATCGACGAATCGGCTGCAAGGCATGATTGTGAGTTCCAGATCGACCTCGACAACGACTCGCCGCCGATCAGCTTCGACGAGCGCTGCGTCGCGGCCGTCGCCGCAGCCGCCGGGGTCAGTGGGTACCGCCACGAGCGGATCGTCTCGGGCGCCGGCCACGACGCCTGCCACATCGCGCTGAAGGCGCCGGCGGCGATGATTTTCATCCCCTGCCGCGACGGGCTGTCACACAACGAGGCGGAGTCGATCGAACCCGAGGCCGCAGGCGAGGGCGCAACGGTCCTCCTGCACGCGGCACTCGAACTCGCCGGCACGCCACACCCCCACTGAACCCGACCGCCACGATGTGTCATCCGGCTGCACGACTGCCGGAACTTGACAGGCGCTGCTGGATGGTGGGCCGCTGTCAGCAGTCGGCGAGGGCCTCCAGCGCGGTGCAGATCTTGTGGCGACGGCCACCGATCGAGCCCAGACGGTCAGTCAGGAACGACTTGCGAATCGGCTGGAGGTTGTCGAAGGACGCCGCGCAGGACTGGGGCAGACCGTCGTCCGCGTCGAGGGGCAGTTCGGTGGGGATGCCTCGCACGGTGCGGGTCACGGGGGCGACGAGGATCCTGGTCAGAACCGGGATGGCTTCGTCTCGGGTGACCACCAGCACCGGTCGCCGCCGATCCTCGGCCTCGGCCCACCAGATGTCGCCTTGGACGGGTGTCACCAGGGCTCCTCGGCGATCATCGCGGCGGTCGCCTCGTCGCTCCAGGCGATCTCATCAGTCGTCTGCGGGAGCCGGCGGTATCCCTCCGCGATCGCCTCGCATGGCAGCGCGCCGATTGGTGCCGAACAACATCGAGAACACCACGATTCCCGCGAGCGACAGGCCTCCAACCGCGGCCGTGAACGCCGCGTAGTTGGTGTGGGCCTTGCCGCAAACGGTGTACCAGCGGGTCCCGTCGGCTGGTGGCGTGGTGCAGGCGAACGTGAAGTCCTCCTCGTAGTTGTCGACGCACAGGAACTTCTCCCGCATGCCGCCGAGGATGTCGGACTCTTCGACGTCGCAAGGCCCGGGCACCTGGTGCAGGCCGGTACTGACGTGGGTCTCCGGTGCGAAGACGGCCATGTTGACGGTGAGCATGAGCAGGAAGGCGAAGACGACGCCGAGACCCAACCGATCGACAGGAGGCTTGCCTTGGCTCACCGGACGGCGGCGGAGGAATGCCACGGTGCCGTAGGCCGCCCCGCCGAGACCCAGAGCAAGATAGCCGGGCGTGCCCCCGTCGATGGCCTGCAGGATCGTCATCTGGAGCATCATCATCGGCGTCGTGAGGCAGGCGACCAGCGCCAAGCCCACCAGGAAGCGCTTGCGGGTGACGTCCCTGTCTCGGAGGACGGCATCGAGCAGCAGCGCGAAGGAGCCCATGAACGTGAGCACCCACAGGCTGCTGCTGACAGGCACTCCGAGCAGCCGTGCAGTGATCGCGGCGTCGGTGTCGTGCCAGGTCCACCAGAGGAACTTGGCGCCGACGATGTCATACGGTGCGTAGAGCAGGCACGCAACCAGCCCGGTGAGCGCGGCCGTCGACCAGCGCCCCAGGCCGAGTCGGCGGAGGGCGACCGTCGGCCAGTACATGAAGACCACGTAGGTGCACGGTATGTACAGGGGCAGGCGTGGCGTGAGCATGATGCTCGCCTGGCCCTGCCAGAAGGTGTCGACGGTGGGCAGCGCCATGAAGATCATGTCGTTCGCGGTCCCGGCGACCAGTGCGGCGACGGCGATGAGCAGGTTCGCGTGTCCCGCCCGGCGCGCGTGGACGAATGCGACCACGGCGCAGAGAATGATGAGGCACTCGCCGATCAGGAACGTGGGCTGTTGGGCCCACTGCTCGACGGGGCCCGTGAACATCCTCCAAGGGATGTCGGGTGACACAGCCCACGGAACCGTTCTCACGATCGGGGCCCCGAATCAGTACTCGACGAACGGGCCAGGTTCGTCACGCCGGCCGCCGTCGTTGCCGTTCGGTGCGCCGCGCCCGCCGAAGACCTGTTCGCCGTAGCGTCGGTTCTCCCTTCGCAGGGTGCCGTGCAACCGGTCCCAGATCATCAGGTGTTGCCCGTAGTTCACATGGAAGTAGCGGTGATGATCATCGTGGTACATCGAGGGAGGTTGCCAGGGCAGGGCCGAGACGAGCCTTATGCCGGAGTGGTCGATGATGTTGAAGATCAGGATGTAGAGCAGGACGCCGGCGGCCGACACGGCGTGGAAGGGGACGAACAACAGCGGAAAGAGCGACGCGATCTGCAGCGTGAGGAATTCGACCGGGTGGATGGCGATCGCCACGTAGGGCGTGGGCGCGACGAAGCGGTGGTGGAACCGGTGCACGCGCCGGTACAGGAACTTGGTGTGGAACCCTCGGTGCACCCAGTAGGCGATGCAGTCCAGCATCACGAACAGCACAACCGTCATGCCGACGGTGTACGCCCAGCCATACTCGGCGACATCGGTGTAGATGGCCGCCTTCACGCTGCCATCGATAACGCCGTACGCCAGAACACCGGTCAGCACTCCGCTCAGGGCCATGTTGCGGGTGCCGGCCAGGATGGCGGTGCGTTGCAGCTTGGGCGACAGGAAGCGATCGGGCTGAATCTTCCACGCGTCCGCCTCGAGGCGCCGGCGCACGTAGTAGCGGTAGTGGTAGTAGCCGCAGACGACGTGATAGACGACGAGCCCAGCCAGGCTGGTGACTCCCACGCACGCAGCCAGCAGGCTCCAGCCGGCAAGCTCCATCCGCCTTCTTTCTGTCGACCAGGAATGGTCCGCGATATTGTTGCATGGTTGCCCGAACCCGCCGCGTCGTGAGCCGGCGGCTTGGAGGTTTCACGCCGCGACCCGCATCTCGCGTGAGTTCACCCCACAAGAACCCTGACCCCGCGATCAACAGAGGAGACCTTCGTGCCACGTGGACTTGCGGGCCTTCTGAGTGACGCGCTCGACCGCAAGGCTGTCGCCTCGACCGTCAAGCGACTCGAGCGACACTACGACCCCGAAGCGGGGTCTGATGCCGTCGCGCGCAAGGCGAACTACAAGGACCTCGTCGACAGCTACTACGACCTCGCCACCGACTTCTACGAGTACGGCTGGGGCCGTTCATTCCATTTCGCGCCGCGGGCGCCGCGGGAGAGTTTCCGCGCCTCGATCGCGCGCCACCAACACTTCATCGCCCACATGCTGGGCCTCCGGCCCGGGATGCGCGTTGTGGACCTGGGCTGCGGCCTGGGTGGCCCGTTGCGCGAGATCGTCCGGTTCTCCGGGGCCATGATCCTCGGTGTCAACATCAACGCCTACCAGATCGAAAAGGCCCGGACACAGACTGAGGAAGAGGGCCTGAGCGGCCTGGCCGAATATGTGCTGTGCGACTTCACCAGTGTCGACGAGCCGGATGGCTCGTTCGATGCCGTGTATGCGATCGAGGCCACATGCCACGCGGCCGATCGGACGAGCGTCTTCGGCGAGGCCCTTCGCCTGCTGAAGCCGGGCGGTCGCTTCGCATCGTACGAGTGGTGCATCACCGATCGATTCGACGCCTCCGACCCCCGTCATGTTCGGCTCAAGAACGACATCGAGGCAGGCACGGGCGTACCCGATCTGGTCCACCGCCAAGACATCGTTCCTGCTCTCCGGGAGGTCGGATTCGAGTTGCTGGAGGCCCACGACCTGGTAGAGCGGCAAGGACCGGGCATCCCGTGGTACCAGCCCTTGGTCGGCTCAGGGCTCTCACACGCAGGCTTTCGCAACTCGACAGCCGGACGGGCGGTGACGGCCGCGACGTTGCGCATCCTGCACGTGCTGCGGGTCGTTCCACGGGGAACGCCGCAGTTGTACCGGATTCTCAATTCCGGTGCAGCCGCTCTCGCAGAGGCCGGACGCCTGGAGATCTTCACGCCGATGTACTTCGTGCTCGCCCGCCGGCCCGACTAGGGCGACCGGACCGTCGTCGGCAGATGAAGACCCGGCAATCCCCGAGGACGGTCGCCGCGCTGGCGCTCATCGCCGCTGCCGTCGTGGCGGTCGCGGCGTGGCTTGTCGTCGCCGGGCGTGACCAGGAGGCGGCTTCGGTCGCGGATTCTCCTGTGAGGGTTCCGAACGTCACAGGGGCGGACGCGTCCAATCCTGGACTGGTCGCGTGGGGATCGGACGTTTACTCCCGGCGCACGGAGCCGGTGGGGCTGGGCCTAGTCGGGCGCTCCCACGGGCTTGGTGGGGGTGAACTCCGCCGGCAGGTGCTTGATGCCGTGGATGAAGGCCGAGGCCAGTAGGTCCGGCTCACCGGTGGCGCGGATGTCGCCGATGCGGGTGAACAGCTCGCGGAACATCACCTTGATCTCCCGCCGGGCGAGGTGGGCGCCGAGGCAGTAGTGCGGGCCCGGCCCGCCGAAGCCGACGTGGGGGTTGGGGTCGCGGCGCACGTCGAAGGCCAGCGGGTTCTCGAACACCGACTCATCGCGGTTGGCGCACAGGTAGTTCAGCACCACCATGTCGCCCTCGTCGATCTTCTGGCCGTCCAGGGTGGTGTCGCACAGCGCGGTGCGGCGCATGTAGGTGACCGGGCTGGCGATGCGGACGATCTCCTCGATGGCGCTGCGCGAGGTGCCCTCGAAGTCCTCCATCCAGATGCGGCGCTGGTCGGGGTGGTCGGTGAGGTACACGAGTGCCCAGCTGATGGCATTGCGGGTGGTCTCGTTGCCGGCGATCACCAGCAGGATGAAGAAGCTGGCGATCTCGGCGCGGGTGAGCCGCTCACCGTCCACCTCGGCGTTGACGAGGATGCTGGTCAGGTCGCCGGAGTCCACGCCGACCTTGGACTCCGCCACGTCGTCCATCAACTGCGCGAGGGCCGCGCCGGCGGTGAGGATGGCCGTGATGAGGTCCCCGAAGTCGGGCACGTACTCCTCGTCGCCCGCGCCCAGGATCACGTTCGACTGGTCGAACACGAAGTCGTGCTGGGAGGCGGGGATCCCCATGAGGTCGCAAACGATGCGCAGTGGTAGCCGGGCGGCCACGTCGGTGACGAAGTCGCACTCACCTCGCTCGCATACGTCGTCGGTGATGCGCCTGGCCTGGTCCTGCACCGAGTCCTCGAGGCGAGCGAGCATCCGGGGAGTGAAGCCCGCCGAGACGAGCCGCCTCAGCCGGGCGTGGCGGGGATCGTCCATGGCGATGATCGAGTTGAAGTACTCGTTGAATTCCGGCGGGAAGTCGTTGATGGTGACTCCCGACGCCGAGGAGTAGATCTGCGGGTTGCGCGACACCTCCAGGATGGGGGCGTGCCGGCTGACGAACCAGGCGCCCGGGGTCCGGATGCCCTCGAGTTCACCGTAGAACTTGAACCCGGGGAAGAACGTGAGCGGCTCCGAGCGCAGCCGCGTCAGGTCTGCCTCCACCTCGGTGCGATGCCGCATCCAGAAGACGTTGTGGATGGGGTTCTGCTGGCTCGCCTCGGTGGCAGGCGGGGGCTTGGCGGGAGCGCCGGGCGCGGCTGCGGGATCGGGTGTGAGGATCGTCATGGCACCATGTCCGGGGTAGTCAACTCTCGACTGCACATCGCGGTCCCCACTGTAATGATCCGGCCGGGCTTGGGATCCACCACCAGGGCATGCGCGCGGGGGAAGCTACGGCGGTGGCGAGGTCTGCCGCCGGCGCACGCTCGGCGGAGCGGTTTCGGTATGGGGCTGTACGGGGGGTGGCCGGTTGAGTCACGCCGTGCAGGTCCGCGCCGGTTCCGGTGGGCGCACGGCCCCGCATCCTGAGTCGCCGGTCGCGGATCCGGCCAGGGCCTCGACAAGGATTCAGGTCCGCAGCGCGGGCCATCCGGAGGAACCGCGCATCGTCGCCGCTGCCGCCCAACTCGGGGTGACGGGCCTCGGGGATTGCCGCCTGTGGTCGGTGTATCACCTCGAGGGGCATCTCAGCACCGCCGACGTGGATCGGCTCTGCCGCGAGGTGCTGGTCGACCCGGTCACCGACGAGGTCGTGCTGGGAGTTCCCGACACCATCGCACGTGTCGTGGAGGTTGCGCCCATCGCGGGCGTCACCGACAGTGCGGCGCGGGAACTCGAGCGGGCGGCCGCCGTGCTGGGCCTCCCGCCGCTGCGGGCGGCGACCGCACGACGGTACGAGTTGATCGGTGACCTCGGCGACGCCGACATCGAGGTCCTCACCCTGCGGCTCCTTGCCAACTCCACGATCGAGCGCAGCGGCAGTGGCGAACTGGCGCCGGCGTTCTCGCCCACCTGGGAAGTCGCGCCGGCGGCGCCCCCGGTGCAACTGGTCGGGCTCGGCGACGAGCAACTGGCCGAGCTGAGCCGGCAGCGGATGCTGTCGCTCGACGTCGTCGAGATGCGGGCGATCCGGGACCACTTCGCCGCGAGCGGTCGCGACCCGACCGACGCCGAACTCGAGACGCTTGCCCAGGCCTGGTCGGAGCACTGCGTGCACAAGACGTTCAAGGCCGAGATCCACGTTCGCCACACCCGTGCCGACGGTCGGGTGGAGGTCTCGTACCACGACGGCCTGCTCGACGCCCTGCGCCGGGCCACCGCGTCGCTCGACGCGGACTGGCTGCGGTCGGTCTTCGTGGACAATGCCGGCATTGTCGCCTTCGACGACGAGTTGGATCTGGCGGTCAAGGTCGAGACGCACAATCACCCCTCGGCTCTGGAGCCCTTCGGCGGCGCCAACACCGGGGTGGGCGGCGTGGTGCGCGACATCATGGGGGTCTCGGCCCGCCCCATTGCCTGCACCGACGTCCTGTGCTTCGGGCCCGAGGACCTCGACGATGCCGACCTCCCCGCCGGGGTGCTGCATCCCCGCCGCATCCGCGACGGGGTCGTGGCCGGCATCGGCGACTACGGCAACAAGCTGGGTCTTCCCACCGTCAACGGTGCCGTTCTCTACGACTCCGGCTACGTGGGCAATCCGCTGGTGTTCTGCGGGGCGCTCGGACTGCTGCCGGCGGGTTCCCACCCGACGACGCCCAAAGCCGGTGACCGGATCATCGTGATCGGCGGCCGGACCGGCCGCGACGGCATCGGTGGCGCCACGTTCTCCTCGGCCGGCCTGGACGCCTCGGTCGTGGGCCGGGCAGGAGCGGCGGTGCAGATCGGCGACCCGATCGTCGAGAAGGGTTGCATCGAGGTGGTCGAGCGGGCCCGGGACATGGGCCTGTACAACGCCATCACCGACTGCGGCGCGGGCGGGCTGTCCTCGGCGGTGGGGGAGATGGGTGCCGATCTGGGAGCGGCGGTGGACCTCGCCGCGGTGCCGCTGAAGTATCCGGGACTCCAGCCGTGGGAGATCTGGCTGTCGGAGGCCCAGGAGCGCATGGTGCTGGCCGTGCCCACCGGCAACGTGGCGCCGTTGCGGGACTTGTGCGCCACGTGGGACACCGAGTTGAGCGACATCGGCTCGTTCACCTCATCGGGGCGGCTCGTGGTCCGTCACGGCGGCTGCGATGTCATCGATCTGCCAATGGCGCTGCTGCACGACGGCCTGCCGAGACGAACCCTCGCCGCGGTGCACAGCGATCCGGCCGCGCCGGTCCGCCCGAGTGTCCTGCCGACCGCCATCGACAACGCAAGGCTCATCCTGGACCTGCTGGCCCACCCCAACGTGGCATCCCGCGAGCCGATCGTCCGCAGCTACGACCACGAGGTCAGGGGAGGCACCGTGGTGCGTCCCTTCGCCGGTCCGGGCGCCGACGGCCCAACCGACGCGGCTGTGCTCAAGCCTCTTGGCACGTGGCACCACGACCAGGCCGTGGCCCTGGCCGTCGGCCTCAACCCTGGCATCACCCCCCTCGATCCGTGGGCGATGGCGCTGGGTGCCATCGACGAGGCCTTCCGGAACCTGGTGGCCGTCGGCGCCGATCCCGACCGGGTGGCGCTACTCGACAACTTCGCCTGGGGCGACCCCACGAAGCCAGACCGGCTGGGGTCGCTGGTGCGGGCCGTGGAGGGCTGCGTCGAGGGGGTCCGCCGCTACCGGGCCCCGTTCGTGTCCGGCAAGGACAGCCTCTACAACGAGTTCGACGGTCGTGCCGTGCTGGGAACGCTGCTGATCTCCGCGGTCGGGATCGTGCCGGACCTGCACCGGGTCGCCACGAGCGCGCTGACGACCGTTGGCAGCGACCTGTGGCTCGTGGGCCACGGCTCGGACCGGCTGGGCGGGTCGCTCGTGGCCGAGTTGTTGGATCTCGACGACATCCGGGTCCCACCGCCGGTCGACGATCCGCTGCCGCGCTACCGGGCCGTGCACGAGCTGATCGCCTCCGGACGGGTGAGCGCGGCCCACGATGTGAGCGACGGGGGGATTGCGGTTGCCCTGGCCGAGATGGCCATCGGCGGCCAACTCGGGTTGACGGCGACCATCCCCGACGGCGGGGCCGCAGCAGACGATTCCAGCGTCGGCGCGGTTGGCGCCGGCGGGAACGGCTCGGAGGCATCCGGCGCCCGCACCGGGCTCGGCGTTGCTGCCGTGCTGGCGAATGAGGCGCCGGGACGGATGGTGCTGGAGGCCCCGGCCGCCGAGCGGGCCGCGGTCGCGGCCGGCCTGGGAACCTTCGGCCGGCGCATCGGCACCGTGACCGGTGGCGATGAGATCGAGATCCACGTCGCCGGCGGGGCCTGCGACCCGCGGGGTGGGTTCGGGCCCGGGAGCGAGTCCGGGGCAGGCCCTTCGCCGGAACGACGAGAGAACGGGGGACACGGCCCCGGCCCCGGCGACTCAGTGTGGCCACCCGGCGGTTCGAGTGCCGTGACCGTCAGCGTCGAAGCCGCCCGGCGCGCGTTCGGGTGCCGCATGCCGTCGCCATGAGCCGGCCCCCGGTCCTCATTCCTCACGCTCCCGGTACCAACCGCGACACCGAGGCGGCCCTGGCGGTGGCGGCCGCGGGCGGCGATCCCGACATCGTGGCCGTCGGTGACCTGCGGAGGCGGCCGGCGGCGTTCGCGGACTACGGCGCCGTGCTGTTGCCGGGTGGGTTCTCCTACGGCGACGCCTTGGGCGCCGGTGGGCGCCTGGCCCTCGAACTGCAGGCCTGGTTCGGGACCGAACTGCGCGAGGCGGCGCGGTCGGGGAAACCGATCCTGGGGATCTGCAACGGCTTCCAGGCCCTCGTCAAGTCGGGGCTCCTCGGTGTGCCCGGGCGGCGCTCGTTCACTTTGACGGCCAATGCCGGCGGCCGCTTCGAATGCCGCTGGGTCACCCTTCGCGTCGAGCCGGACTGCCGGGCCGGCTGGCTGGCGGCTCTGCGGGGGTCGCTCATCCGTTGCCCTGTTGCTCACGGCGAGGGGAGGTTCGCCGTGACCGGCGCCGCCACGGTGACCGAACTCGAGAAGGCGGGGTGCGTCGCCTTCCGCTACCTGGCCTCGGGGTCCGGGGGTGGTGAAGCACCCGCCGCGGCAGGGGAGTACCCGGCCAACCCCAACGGATCGGTGCGCGACATCGCCGGGATGTGCGACCCGACCGGGGCCGTGGTGGGGTTGATGCCCCATCCGGAGGATCACATCGTCGACTGGCAGCGGCCATCGGGTCCTCCGGGGTCGCGCGGGTCGGCGCTCTTCGAGGCCTTCGTGGACGCGGCCCGATGACGACAGTCGCCGCGGACCGCGCATTCCGGGGCCTCCCCGCAGACGTGGCCGCCGAACTGGGGCCGATGCGGCGGGGCAAGGTGCGCGACGTCATCGACCTCGGCGACCACCTGGCGCTGATCGCAACCGACCGGCTCTCTGCCTTCGACCGGGTTCTGGGGCTGGTGCCGCACCGCGGCCAGATCCTCAATCAGCTGTCCGCCTGGTGGTTCGGGTTGCTCGGCGACATCGTGCCGTCGCATCTCGTCGCCGTGGTCGACCCCAACGTCTCCATCGTCGAGAAGTGCCGGCCGCTGCCCGTCGAGGTGGTCGTGCGGAGCAGGCTCACGGGTACCACCTCCACGTCGGTCTGGACGCGGTACGAGGCAGGCGAGCGGCACATCGACGGCATCGACTTCCCCGACGGGATGGTCAAGAACGACCCGCTGCCCCGCGCGGTCATCACCCCGACAACCAAGGCTCACAGCGGCCACGACCAGCCGCTGAGTGAGGCCGAGGTCGTCTCGGAAGGGTGGGTGGATGCCGAACTCTGGGACGAGGTCCGCACCGTCGCGCTGGCGCTGTTCGACCGGGGTCAGCGGACGGCGACGGCAGCCGGCCTGGTGCTCGTCGACACCAAGTACGAGTTCGGACTCGACGCCGGCGGCCGGCTCACGCTGATCGACGAGGTTCACACCCCGGACTCGTCGCGGTTCTGGCGCCTCGCCACGCTCGAGTCGCGCCGGCGCGGGGGACTCGAGCCGGAGAACCTCGACAAGGAGATCGTGCGTCTCGCCTACGCCGCCGCCGGCTACCGGGGCGACGGTCCCCCCGAGCCGCTCAGCGACGCGCTGGCGGCCGAGACGGCGGGCGCCTACCGGCAGGCTTTCGAGGCTCTGACCGGCACGTCGTTGCAACCGGCGCCGTACCCGGTCGAGCCCCGGATCATGGCCGCGCTGGCCGACCTGCCCCATGCGCGGCCGGTTCGTGGCGGTGCGCGATGATGCCCGCGACGATGGCTGCAGGCAGCGACCGGGGCCCCGAGCAGGCCTCCGAGGTGGGCGCGGACTCAAGTGGTGACCGCGCGGCGCGGCCACTCGGCGGCCCGGTGCTGGTGGGGGTGGTCATGGGCAGCGACTCGGACTGGCCCACCATGCGCCGCTGCTCCGACGTGCTCGGGGACTTCGGCGTCGCCCACGAGTGCCGGGTCGTGTCCGCGCACCGCACGCCCGACCTGCTCGTGGACTACGCCGCGAGCGCCGAGAGTCGCGGCCTGCAGGTGGTCGTGGCCGGTGCGGGAGGGGCAGCCCACCTGCCCGGGATGCTCGCCGCCCAGACGATCGTGCCCGTCATCGGCGTACCCGTCACCAGCCGTGCACTGAACGGCATCGACTCGCTGCTGTCGATCGTGCAGATGCCCGCAGGAGTGCCGGTGGCGACCATGGCCATCGGCGAGGCCGGCGCGGCCAACGCCGGGCTGCTGGCGGTGGCCATGCTCGCCCGTCACGACCCCGACCTCGCCGGGCGACTCAGCGCCTACCGGGTCGCCCGGGCCGCCCAGGTCCACGCCGCCGAGCTCGACCGGTAGGCGGCCGCTGACCCATGCAGCAGAACCCCTGCCGTCTTTCCTGCGAAGGCCCTTCCCATCTTTCCGGCGGAGGCCGGAATCCACAGTCGAGCGCCGCCGGTGATGCCACGCGGGGGGACTCGTGAGTGTTCTGATGCCGCCCGCCGTGATCGGAATCGTGGGCGGCGGGCAGCTGGGCCGGATGCTGGCGCAGACCGCACAGCGCCACGGCTACCGGGTCGCCGTTCTCACCGGCGGGGAGGCGCAGACCCCGGCCGGCGCGGTCGCGGACGTCGAGATCGCCGCCGCCTTCGACGACGACGCCGGCGTCCGACGCCTCGTGGACTGCGCCGATGTCATCACCTGGGAGTTGGAGGACGTGGACCTGGGCCTGGCCGACGTGGCGGCCGATGCCGGCGTCCCCGTCCGGCCCCGGCACCAGGTTCTGGCCGCCGCCGCCGATCGCCGGGTGGAGAAGAGAGCCCTCCTGGCCGCCGGTGTGCCGGTGGCGCCGTACCGGGAGGCGACCGGTCCGTCCGGACTGGCCGCCGCGGTGGCGGCGCTCGAAGGGCCGGTCATCGTCAAGACCGCCCGCGGCGGCTACGACGGCAAGGGCCAGGTCCGGCTTGCCGCTGATCGGCTGTCCCCGACGGGGGCCACGGAACTGTTCGGGCGTCTCGGTTCGGTGCCGCTGATCACCGAGCAGGTGGTGCCGTTCGATCGGGAGGTCTCGGTCACCGTCGCTCGATCCGCCGCCGGCGAGATCGTCGACCACGGGGTGATGGAGAACGTGCACGTCGACGGGATTCTCGACACGACCACGGTCCCGGCACGGCTTCCCACCGATGTGGCCGGCGCGGCGCGCGGGATCGCCTGCCGGGTGGTTCGCCACCTCGACGCAGTCGGCGTGATGTGCGTCGAGATGTTCGTGGTCGGTTCCGAACTCATCGTCAACGAGGTGGCGCCACGCCCGCACAACAGCGGCCACTGCACCATCGAGGCCGCCCCGGTCAGCCAGTTCGAGCAGCAACTCCGGGCGATCTGCGGGTTGCCGCTGGGCGACGGCGCCTGCCGGCCGGCGGCCATGGCGCAGTTGCTCGGCGACCTCTGGGCTGCCGGCGAACCAGCGTGGTCCGAGGTGCTGTCCGACCCCGGGATCCGGCTGCATCTCTACGGCAAGCGCGAGCCGCGGCCGGGACGCAAGATGGGTCACCTCACGTGCGTCGAGGAGACCTCCGAGTTGGCGCTGAAGCGGGTCCTGGCCGCTCGCGAGCGCCTGGTGCCATGAACCGCCCCGCAGGTGACGATCTCCGGGAGGAGTGCGGGGTGGTCGGCGTCTACGCGCCCGGCCGCCACGCCGCAAGGATCGCCTTCTTCTCGCTCCACACGCTCCAGCACCGCGGCCAGGAGGCAACCGGGATCGCCAGTTGCGACCAGGGAGCAGTCCACCTGCACCGGGGCCCGGGTCTGGTCGGGTCGGTCTTCAACGAGGACAACCTGGCGACCCTCCGGGGCGAAGCCGCCATCGGCCACAACCGCTACAGCACCACCGGCGCCTCGGCCCTGCGCAACATCCAGCCGCAGGTGATCGAGACCATCGACGGGCCGCTGGCCGTCGCCCACAACGGCAACCTGGTCAACGCGCCGCAACTCCGTAGGAGCCTGCTCGAGGGTGGCGTCGGTCTGCAGACGTCCTCGGACACCGAGTTGATCGTGCAACTGCTGGTCGTGTCGACCGGCGACTGGCTGAGCCGGATCCAGGCGCTGATGGCCCAACTCGAAGGTGCCTACTCCCTGACCATCCTGACCCGTGACGCCGTCTACGGGGTGCGAGACCCCAGGGGATTCCGCCCACTGGTCATGGGCAGGCTCGACGACGGCTGGGTGCTGGCGTCGGAGAGTTGCGCACTGTCGGTCGTCGGGGCGGAGTTCGCCGGCGAGGTGGAGCCCGGGCAGATCGTGCGGATCGACGAGGGCGGAATCACGCTCGAGCAGGGCGCGCAACCCTTGCGGCCGGCGTTCTGCACCTTCGAGCAGATCTACTTCTCGCGGCCGGACACGCACCACGGCGGCACGCTGGTCCACGCCGTGCGGCAGCGCCTCGGCGCCCGGCTCGCCGTCGAGGCGCCCACCGACGCCGACCTGGTGGCGCCCGTTCCCGACTCCGGTACCCCGCAGGCGGTGGGATACGCCCGGCAGTCCGGGCTGCCCTACACGGACGGTCTCATCAAGAACCGCTACGTGGGCCGCACCTTCATCGAACCCACCCAGGAACTGCGCGAGGCCGGCGTGGCCATGAAGTTCAACCCGCTCGGCGACAACGTCGCGGGCAAGCGGGTGGTGCTGGTCGACGACTCGATCGTGCGAGGCACCACATCGGGCCCGCTGGTGCGGATGCTGCGCGACGCGGGGGCACTCGAGGTCCACGTCCGGGTGGCCTGCCCGCCCATCACCGACCCCTGCCACATGGGCGTCGACATGGCCGCCAAGAAGGAGCTGATCGCCTCGGAGCGCTCGATTCCCGAGATCTGCGACCACATCGGCGCCGACTCGCTGGCCTACCTGTCGCTGGAGGGAATGATGGAGGCGCTGGACGCCACCGACGGCTACTGCAACGCCTGCTTCACCGGTGTCTACCCGTTCGAGCCCGAGACGTTCGTGCAGCTCGAACTCGGTTCCAAGAACCAGTTCGCGTCGGTCTGGGGTGACTGACGTGGCGCGGCCGGCGGCGCGGTCGCCGATGGCGGGCCGGGCTCTCCCGCGGGCCTGCGGCGGCGCCGAGAGAGGCCGCCCATGACCTGCGTCCTGGTGGTGGGCGGTGGCGGGCGTGAGCACGCCCTGGCCTGGGCGCTGAGCCGGTCACCGCACGTCGATCGGCTGCTGGTGGCCCCCGGCAACCCGGGCACCGCAGCCCTGGGCCGGACCGAGAACGTGGCCGTCGGTGCCGACGACATTGCGGGGCTCGTGGCGCTGAGTCGCCGCGAGTTGGTCGACCTGGCGGTGATCGGCCCAGAGGGCCCGCTGGCCGCGGGCGTCGTGGATGCGCTCGCGGCCGCCGGCGTCGCCGCCTTCGGACCCGGCGCCTCATGCGCACGGCTCGAGGCCTCCAAGGTCCACTGCAAGCAATTCCTGATCGACAACTCGATACCGACTGCAGCCGCCGAGGTGTTCAGCGACGCGGACTCGGCGCTGGCCCACCTCGGCTCGCGGCCCGACGTGCCCGTTGTCAAGGCCTCGGGACTGGCGGCGGGCAAGGGCGTCATCGTCCCCGAGACGACCGGGGAGGCCGCCGCCGCCGTCAGGGCCATGCTGGTGGACCGGCGTTTCGGGTCCGCAGGCGACCAGATCCTTCTCGAGGAGCGCCTGCACGGCCACGAGGTGTCGGTTCTGGCCTTCTGCGACGGCGAGCGGTTCGCCGTGCTGCCTCCCGCCCAGGACCACAAGCGGCTCCTGGCGGGCGACGCGGGGCCGAACACCGGGGGAATGGGGGCCTTCTCGCCCTCGCCGGCCATGGACGATCGGCTGCTCGATCAGATCGGCGTCGAGATCATCGGCCCAACCCTTGCCGCGCTGCGCCGGGCGGGAACGCCGTACCGCGGGCTGCTCTACGCCGGGCTGATGATCACGGCCGGCGGCCCCAAGGTGATCGAGTTCAACTGCCGGTTCGGCGATCCCGAGACGCAAGCGGTGCTGCCGCTGCTGCACGGCGACCTGTACGAGATCATGGTTGCCTGCGCCACCGGCTCCCTCAGCGACGTCTCCATCGAGTGGTCGGCGGAGGCGTGTGTGACGATCGTCATGGCGTCCGCCGGCTACCCGGGCGCCGGTGGCGATCCTGTGCCGATCTCCGGCCTCGACGCTGCCGAGCAGGATGGCTGCGCCGTCTTCCACGCGGGCACCGGCGTCATCGACGGGAGGCTGCACGCCACCGGCGGGCGGGTCCTGAGCGTGACGGCCACCGGCCCCGACGTGGCCGCCGCGGCCGGCCAGGCCTACCGAGGGGTTGGTGCCATCGGCTTCGAGGGCGCCCAGCACCGGGCCGACATCGGACTCGCTCCGGCCGCGGTGCCGGCATGAGCGCCACAGCGTCGCCGAGCGGCGTGCGAAGCCCCCGAGTACCGGCTGCCGCTGCGAGCTACCGGGCCGCCGGCGTCGACATCGAGGCCGGCAACCGGGCGGTGGCCATGCTGGCGGAGTCAGTGGCCTCGACCCGCACGCCGGAGGTGCTGCCGGCGCCGGGAGGCTTCGGCGGCATGTTCTCCGCCGCGGGGCTCGGTGCGGATCACGTGATCGTGGCCTCCACCGACGGTGTCGGCACCAAGGCGGAGTTGGCCGGCCGCTACGGGCGATGGCGTGGGATCGGGGTCGACCTGGTCAACCACTGCGTCGGCGACATCGCCGTGCACGGCGCACGACCCCTGTTCTTCCTCGACTACATCGCCATGGGCCGTCTCGACCCCGACGTGGTGGCCGAGATCGTTGCCGGCATGGCCGATGCCTGCCGTGCTGCCGGCTGCGCCCTGCTGGGCGGGGAGACCGCCGAGATGCCGGGCGTCTACGCGCCCGGTGCGACCGACATCGTCGGGACCATCGTCGGAGCGGCGAGGAAGGGTCGGCTCCTGCCTCGACCGGAGACGATCCGGGCCGGCGACGCGCTGGTCGGCGTGGCCAGTTCTGGGCCGCACACCAACGGCTACTCGCTCATCCGGCGCCTGCTCGTCGACCGCCCCGGTGCAGCGGACCCCGACCTGATCGACTCCCTGCTGGAGCCCCACCGCAGCTACCTGTCCACGGTCGAGGAGTTCGCCGGCGCCGGGACCGAGCCGAAGGCCCTTGCCCACATCACCGGCGGTGGCTTCTTCGACAACCTGCCGCGGGTGCTGCCCGACCATCTCGGTGCCCGGCTGGAACTCGGCGCCTGGCCGGTGCCCGATCTGTTCACAACCCTGGTGGAGTGGGGCGGCCTCGCCGATTCCGAGGTGTTCAGGGTCTGGAACATGGGGATCGGCCTCGTGGCGGTCGTCGACGAGGCGGACGCGGAGGTGCTGGTTAGGCACGGACATCGCGTCATCGGATCGGTCGTCGACGCGAGCGACATTGCGACGACCGGAGCGTCGCGGATCGTCCTGGAGGGCGACTGGCGATGAAGGGCCGGATGTTCTCGCGGGACTGCGCGCCGCGGCGGTGCCGCTCGACGAGGGGCCGGCGGTGACGGGCCGGCTGGTGGTGATGGCCTCGGGTGCGGGCACGAACCTGGGGGCCATCCTCGAGGCCATCGCCGTGGGCCACCTCGATGCCGAGGTCGCGGCGGTAGTCATCAACCGGCGTGCCGCCGGGGCGCGCCTGTTGGCCGAGCGGGCGGGAGTCCCGGTCCACTACCGGCCACTGGCGCCCTACCGCAACGAGGTCGGGCGCAGGGGCGGGAACGGATCCGCGACGGCCACGGCGTCCGAGAGTGGACCGGTGACCGCAACGGCATCGGCGGCGTGCGGCTGGGATCCGACGGCGGATCGGCGGCGCTACGACGCCGACCTGGCCGAGCTCGTGGCGGGCGCCGACCCCGATCTGTTGGTTCTGGCCGGCTGGATGCACCTGCTCTCATCGGACTTCCTCGGGCGTTTCCCGAACCGGGTCATCAACCTGCACCCGGCTCTGCCCGGCGAGTTCCCCGGCTCCGACGCCATCGGCGACGCCTGGGAGGCATACACGGCCGGGCGGATCAGCCGGACGGGCGTCATGGTCCACCACGTGCCCGACGAGGGCGTCGACAGCGGCCCGGTCATCGCGACGATGGAGGTCCCCATCGGGCCTGGTGACACGCTCGAAGCGCTGCGCCGGCGGATCCGAGCGGTCGAACACGAACTCATCGTGCGTGCGATCGCCAAGTCCCTGGCCGGCCGGCGGCCCGTTCCGCTGCCCCTCGGCGCGACCTGAAGCCGCACCTGCCGCGCGCCGCGCCGGCGCGGCGCTCATCCCGGCGAATCGCAGCCTCGCTCCCGCCGATCCCGAACGCGCGCAGTTAGGGTCAACCGCATGGAGATGCGCAAGATTGGAGCCCTGCCGGCATCGGTGGTGGGGCTGGGATGCAACAACTTCGGCATGACGATCGACGCCGAGGCGTCGCGGGCCGTGGTGGAGGCGGCGCTCGACGCCGGGATCAACTACTTCGACACCGCCGAGATCTACGGCGGCGGCAAGTCCGAGGAGTTCCTCGGCGCGGCGCTCGCCGGACATCGTGACGAGGTGATCGTCGCCAGCAAGTTCGGGCACGCCAAGTTCCTGCCCGAGGGTCAACGGGGCGGGGAACCCGCCTGGATCCGCCGATGTCTCGAAGGCAGCCTGCAGCGGCTGGGCACCGACCGCATCGATCACTACCAGATCCATACGCCCGACCCGGAGACTCCCCACGAGGACACCCTGGGCACGCTCGCCGAGCTGAGGGAGGAGGGCAAGATCACCGAGATCGGCTGCTCCAACTTCAGTGCGGAGATGATCGATGCCACCGCCGAAGCGGCGACCGGCATCGGTGTGGCCAACTATGCCAGCGTGCAGAACCATTACTCGGTGCTGACCCGGGCCGTCGAGGATGAGGGGGTGGTCGCCGCCTGCGACCGTGCCGGGATGGCCGTGGTGCCGTTCTTCCCGCTGGAGTCCGGGCTGCTGACCGGCAAATACGCGGGTGCGGCTCGACCTGAGGGTGCCCGGCTGACGACCATGAAGGGCCGCACGTGGGACCTCTTCCTGAGAGAGGAGAACGTGGCGGCAACCGATCGGCTCACCGAATACGCCACCGAGCGCGGTCACAGCATCCTGGAGTTGGCGATCAGTTGGCTCGTGTCCAACCCGGCGGTCGCCTCTGTCATCTGCGGCGCCACCAAGCCGGCCCAGATCGACGCCAACGTGGCCGCCGCCGGTTGGGCGATGACCCCCGCCCAGCGAGCCGAGATCGCCGCACTGGCCTAGCCACGAGACATGTTGCGATGGCGATGGCTCGGTGCCGGCGGCGCCGTGGCCTTCGTCGTGGTGGCCGTCGGGATCACCGCGTTCTTGACCCGAGACCAGTGGCTCTGGACGGTCGCGGACGACGCTGAGCCGGCGAGCCGGGGCGAGGTGGTGGCTCCACCGGTCGTCGACGTCGAAGAAGTCGCCGAACTCGATGTGGAGACCGAGCGGCTGTATCGCATTGCGCCCGGCGGCGGCTCCCAGGCCGGCTACCGCGTCGTCGAGCGTCTGGGCGGCGTGTCCCGGACCACGGTCGGAACCACGACGGTGTTGGCAGGCGAGATCCTGGTGAACCTCGACGACCCCGCCATGAGCCGCGTCGGTGAGATCGTCGTGAATGTCGAGATGTTCCAGTCCGACTCGGCGTTGCGGGACAAGCGCATCCGTCATGACTTCCTGGAGTCCAGCCACTGGCCGTTCGTGCGATTCGCTCCCACGTCGATCGAAGGCCTGGACGTGGAGTTCGCCGACGGCACTCCTTACGAGATCGCCATCACGGGCGAACTCACCATCAAGGAGACAACCCGCACCGAAACCTTCGCCGGCACCGTCGCCGTCACCCCGGAGGTGCTCACCGCGACCATGTCGGCGACCGTGCTCAGCAGCGACTACGGGGTCGGACCCATCAACATCGCCCGCCTCGTCCACACCGCCGACGAGGTGACGCTCACCTTCGAGTTGGTCGCCGGCCGGGTGGCACTCGGCACCGAACTGGCGGGGGATCTGCACCGCGAGCTCCCCGCGCCGGAGATCGCGAGCGGTGCGTTCGCCGCCACCGTCCAGCCGATCCTGGAGTCCCGCTGCGTCAGCTGCCACTCCTCCGGTGGGCCGGGCTGGACCACTCTGGCCCTCGATACCGCCGGCGATGCGGCCGCCATCGCCGCCGACATCGCGTTCGTCACAGCGATCGATTTCATGCCGCCGTGGTTGCCGTCGGACCTCAGTCCCGACTTCGTTCACGACTGGTCCCTGACCGAGGACGAGAAGGCCGCCATCGCCGCGTGGGCCGGTGCCGGCGGCGGACTCGACGTACGCCCAGGCACCCCGCTGGTGGCCCGCGCTCAGGCCATCATCCCGATCGCCGAGGACCAGAGGATCGGGCCACGCGACGGCCTCTACACCGGCTACTCCACGCCCGATGGCGAGCCGGTGAGGAACGACGACTACCGCTGCCAGGTGCATGCGGTCGCCGACCCCGAAGGGGACGGCACCTGGGTCAAGGGCTTCGAGTTCCGCCCCGATCAGATCCCGGTGGTCCACCACGCCATCGTCTACCAGGTCCCGGCGGCCGCAGCCGAGGAGATCACCGCGAAGATCGCGGCCGAGGACGAGATCGAGGCGGCGTCAGGACTCGCCGACGAGCCCGGGTGGACGTGCTTCGGCCTGTCGGGCCTGCGCACCGCCGGGGTGTCGATGATCCAGGGCTGGGCGCCGGGCATGTCCCCGACGATCTACCCCGAGGGGTACGGCCTGTACCTGGAGCCGGGCGACATGATCGTCAACCAGATCCACTATCACTACGACCACGACACGCCGCCCGACGGCTCCTGGATCATCCTCGACGTGGCCACGCCCCCGGAGGTGGAAGCGGGCATGGTGGCGATGGACTTCTCCAGCTACTTCACGCCCGCCGAGATCCCCTGCACGCCGCAGGAGGAGGCCGTGGCCGCCGAGCGCGCGGAGACGATCGACGGCTACGTGAACATGTGCGTGCGCGCCAACGTCCTCGAAGAGATCGCCCTGAAATACGACCGGTTCGCCCGAGCCATCCCCGACTTCCTGCTACTCCAGTGCCGGGGCACCGTCGACGACTATGACGACCTCGACGGGACCGTGGGCCACAGTTCCTGCGACCTGCCGGCCCGTGACACCGGCACGATCCACACGGTGCTGGGCCACATGCACGAGTTCGGTGCCGCCTACCGGATGACCATCCACCCCGACACGCCCGAGGAGCGGATCCTGCTCGACATCCCGGTGTGGGATTTCGAGTGGCAGCTCAACTACGAGCCGGTGGAGGACATCGGTATCGAGCGGGGTGACATCGTGCGCTTCGAGTGCTGGTGGGACCGCACCCTCCAACACATGCCCGAGCCCCGCTACATCATCTGGAACGAGGGCACCGTCGACGAGATGTGCTTCTCGAGCATCTTCGTGATCCCCGACTGACCGGGTCGCGGTGCGTCGCCCCGCTACCCTGTGCCCGCCTTCTCACCGGCGATCGAGGCATGCATGACACGTGACCGGCACTTCTACACCGAGTCGTTCGAGACCATCGCGCTGAACTCGTTCCGGATCGAGCAGTCGCCCTTTGCCGACCGCTACGTCACCGACCGGACCGTCTTCTGCCTGTACTGCGATCGCCTGTATCCCATGAAGCTGGCCCCTGACGAGGATCCGATCTCGAACTACTGGAAGCTGCGCCGCGGCGTGCTGCTGTACGACGTGCCGGAGAAGCCGCTGGAGATCGTCGGGCCCGACGCGGCCGCGCTGCTCGAGAGGGTCCTGACGTGCCGGGTCGAGACACTCGCAGTGGGCCGGGCGCGCTACGGGATCGCCTGCAACGAGAACGGCACGGTGCTGATGGACGGCGTCATCATGCGCCTTGGCGAGGACCGCTTCTGGTACGTCAAGGCGAACGGCGAGTTCGAGAGCTGGCTGAGCGCGAACGCCCTCGGGCTGGACGCGGAGGTCGCCGATCCGCACTCGCGCGTCCTGCAGATCCAGGGTCCCAAGTCGCTCGACGTGCTGGACGCGGCGATCGGCGGCGGGTTGCCGGCGGACTTCAGGTACTTCCGGGCCGGGTTCTTCGAAGTCTGCGGTCAGACGCTGTGGGTCTCGCGCACCGGCTGGACGGGAGAGACGGGGATCGAGATCTACTGCAACAGCGGCCCCGAGCCGACCGACCACGGCGCCCTCTGGGACGACCTGCTGGCCCGGGGCGAGCCCTTCGGGATGGAGTTCAGCTCGTCGTCCTCGATGGGAATCCGCCGTGTCGAGGCCGGGATCCTCGACAACGGCAGCGACATCGAGGGTGACCTCACGCCGTTCGGAGCCGGCCTCGGGCAGTTCGTCAAGCTCGAGAAGGGGGACTTCATCGGCAAGGCCGCCCTGGAGAGCGCCGATCGCAGCCAACTGCTGTTCGGCCTCCTGTGCCCGACCGCCACCCCTGAAGCCGGCCTGCAGGTCCACCTGGGCGGCGACGCGGTGGGGCACATCACGATCGGGACGTGGTCTCCCACATTGGATGTCGGCGTCGGCTATGTCCGCTTCGATTCACCCCTGCCCGGCGACGTTTGGCTCGGCAAGACGGTGTCGATGCTCGATCGCGATGGAATCGCGCACGAGGCGACCACCGACACCCTGCCGTTCGTCGACAAGGAGAAGCAACTCCCCCGCGCCACCTGGAGCGGCCCTCAGGCCGGCTGATCCGGGCCGACCGTCGTCGCCGGGCCCAGAGTCCGTCGCTGGCTGCTAGCCGAAGAGGCGTCGGGTGACGTTCTCGACGTGGGCCAGCATCGCCCGCTCGGCCCCGTCGGGGTCGCGGTTGATGATGGCCTCCAGGATGCTCCGGTGATCCTCGATGTAGCTCTGCAGCGACTCGGCGCTGGCTGAGCGTTGCTTGAGGGCGCCCCACAGAGGTCCCGACCGGGCCCGGTCCACCAGCAGGTACATCCGGCTGAGCAGCGGGCTGTGCGCCGCTTCGATCATCGCCTGGTGGGAGGCACCGTCCCAGTACTCGAACTCACGGTAGCTCTCGGCTTCCTCACAGCGCTCCATGCAGCGGCCGATCTCGGCAACGTCCGCCGGAGTGGCCTCGGCCACGATCCGCCGGGCCACCGCCGGCTCGAGCAGGCGGCGGACCGCCATCACGTCCCGGGGGCTCATGCTCTCGCTGCCGTCGGTGGCCGCCCGGATCAGGAACGTGCCCCGTCCCACGTGTCGCTCCACGCGCCCCTCGGACTCGAACGCGTCGAGCACCTTGCGCACCGCCGAACGGGATTGCTCGAGTTGCTTCGCCAGGCTCCGCTCCGCGGGTAGGCGATCACCCGGTTGCAGGCCTTCCTCGACCAGTAGGGCCTCGATCCTGGTGCGCGTGCTACTGACCACCGTCCACCCCCGCCGCAATTCGTCCCTCCGGCCGCCGGTCGCTGAGTCGAGAGTTGGGCGGCCGGGCTCCGCGTGGTTTGCGCATACAACCAATCATAACCAATTCCCAGATCCGGCGGGCGGTCCCAGGTCTTCGAAGGGCCAGATGTGACGGATTCTGCTACGGTTCGGGGATGGTGGTCGCGATTGGTTGCCTATTGGTCGTGCACGCGGGCCGCCTGCCGGGTCGGGTTCGTGAGGATCGCCCCCGTGGGGGCGGGGCGAGCCAATGACCGCTTGGTACCGGATCCATGGCGACGCCGGGCCCGTCGTGGCGGCCCGCCAGGCCGGGCAGGTGCGGCCCGTGCATGCCGGCGGCCACCCTTTCAGCGACCTGCATCCCGTCATCCGGGGCGAACTCGCTGCCACGGAGGTGGAATTCGGTGACCCGATCGCCCTCGCCGACGCCCGGCTGCTGCCGCCCATCGGCACGTTCCCGCGCAACATCTTCTGCATCGGCAAGAACTACCGGGCGCACGCCCTGGAGTTCACCACCAGCGGATTCGACTCCTCGGGTGGAGCCGCCACGCCGAGCGACGTCATCCCGACCTCGCCGATCGTCTTCTCCAAGTCGTTCACGTCGGTCATCGGCCCGGGCGACGTGATCGAATCGCACCCCACCCTCACCTCGATGCTGGACTACGAGGCCGAGCTTGCCGTCGTCATCGGCCGCGGCGGCCGGGACATCGCTCTGGACGATGCCCTCGACCATGTCTTCGGCTACACCATCGTCAACGACGTCACCGCCAGGGACCGCCAGCAGCGTCACCGCCAGTGGCTGCTGGGCAAGAGCATGGACACGTTCTGCCCCATGGGACCGGCCGTGGTGACCGCGGATGAGATCGACCTGGCGAACACCGTGGTGGAGTGTCGCGTCAACGGCGAACTCCGCCAGAAGGCCCCGGTCGCCGACCTGATCTTCGACGTCCCGACGCTCATCCGGGACCTGTCCGCCGGCATGACCCTCGTGCCCGGCGACGTCATCGCCACCGGGACGCCCGCCGGCGTGGGAATCGGCTTCGACCCGCCGCGCTTCCTGAAGCCCGGCGACGAGGTGTCGGCAACCATCGAACCCATCGGAACACTCACGAACAGGATTGGATGAACCATGGCCACAGGCTTTCGCGCCCTCGGAAACAAGCACGTCTGGGTCGAGGAATCCGGCGAAGGCCCCGCGGTGGTGGGCATTCATGGCCTCGGCGGCACGTGCAACATCTACGGGCCGCAGATCGCCGCCCTGGGGGACGCCCACCGCTTCGTGACCTTCGACCTAAACGGGCACGGCATGAGCCCCATGGTGGGCCCCATCTCGATCGAGAACTGGGCCGACGACGTGGTCGCCCTCATGGACGATCTGGAGCTGGCGGAGGTCGCCCTGGTCTCGCACTCCATGGGAACGCTGGTGGCCCAGCAGGTGATGGCCATCGCCGGCGAGCGCATCCGGGCGTCCGCTCTCCTGGGCCCGGTGCGCAACCTGCCCGACGCCGCCCGTGGAGCCCAGGCCGACCGTGCCGCGCTGGTGCGGGCCCAGGGTATGGCCGCGGTGGCCGGTGGCATCTCCCAGGGCGCGGTCTCCGCGAAGACCCGCGCCGAGCGGCCCGTGGTCTCGGCGATGATCAAGGAGTTGCTGCAGCGCCAGTCCGCCGAGGGCTACGCGGCTGCCTGCGAGGCTCTGGGTGGCTCGAGCCCGCCGGACGTCTCGGGGGTCACCTGCCCGGTGCTGGCCATCACCGGCACCGAGGACATGGTCTGCCCGCCGGCGGGGGCGCACGCCATCGCCGCGGACTTCGCCGATTCCAGTGCCGTGGTCATCGACGACATCGGGCACTGGACCACGCTGGAGGCCCCCGCGGAGGTGAACGACCTGCTGGCGGACTTCCTCAAGACGGCCTGAATTCCGCAAACGCGAGCGCACGCCGCCCAAGCAACAACTGCCGATCTAGACACGAGAAGGACAAAGGAGGGGGAACATGGGCAACACCCTGTTCACGAATGTCAACATCCTCGATGGGAACGCCGAGGGAGCGGCGGCCGGCGAGGTGAGCGTGGCCGACGGTCGGATCAGCGACATCGCCACGGACGGCGGGGCACTGCCGCGCGACGGCCACCGGGTGATCGACGGCAAGGGCATGACGCTCATGTCGGGTCTGTGCGATGCCCACACCCACTTCACCTGGAACAGCGGCGGCAGCCTCGACGCCCTGGCGGGCATGCCCGTGGAGGAACACACCATCGTGGCCGTGGAGTCGGCGCGCATCCTGATCGACTCCGGCTACACGATGTGCGTCGGCGCCGCCTCCGCCAAGGAGCGCATCGACATCGCCGCCCGCGACGGCATCGACGCCGGCATGATCCCCGGGCCCCGCTACCTGGCGTGCGGTCAGGAACTCGCCACGCCGGCGGGGGTGCTGGTCTACGGCATCACGCGTGAGGTCTCGGGCCCCACCGAGATGGCGCGCGCCGTGCGGGAGATGTGCGGCCAAGGGGTCGACAACATCAAGCTGATCCTCTCGGGCGAGTCCATCACCGAGCGCGTCTGGGCCAAGGACACCTACATGACCGACGAGGAGGTGCGCGCCGCGGTCGTCGAGGCCCACCGGGTCGGCAAGAAGGTGGCGGCCCATGCGCGCAGCACCGACTCCATCAAGCAGTGCCTGCGCCAGGGGGTGGACATCATCTACCACGCCAGCTACATCGACGAAGAGGCGGCGGACATGATGGAGGAGCGCCGCGACGACATCTTCGTGGCGCCGGGCCTGCACTGGCTGTACGCCACCCTGTACGAGGCGGCCGACTTCGGCTACCCGCAGGAGGCGGCCGAGGCCGTGGGCTACAAGGACGAGCTCGAGAACTCCATCATCGGGCTGAAGGAGATCCACAAGCGGGGCGTGCGGGTGCTGCCCGGCGGTGACTACGGCTTCGCCTGGACGCCGCACGGCACCAACGCCCGGGACCTGCAGCACTTCGTGGAACTGCTGGACTTCACGCCCATGGAGACGATCCGGTCCGCCACCGTCCTCGGGGGCGAGATATTCGGGCGACCCGACGAGCTGGGCCGCGTGGCGCCGGGCTACCTGGCCGACCTTCTGCTGGTGAACGGGGACCCCTCCAGCGACATCACCGTCCTGCAGGACCACGACAAGCTGGTCGGGATCATGAAGGACGGGAAGTGGCACAAGGATCCCGCCATGGCAGGGATGTAGCCGACCGGTGACACCGAAGGACGGCGCCACGAGGGCCGCGCCCCCGGACTGCTGAGGATCGACCTTGGACTTCATTGCCAAAGCCGTCATCATCGGCCTGACCGAGCAGGCGCCGCTGGTGCTGGCGGCCATGGGCATGGCGCTGATCTACAACCTCAGCAAGGTCATCAACGTGGCCTTCGCCGAGACCATCACCCTCGGGGCCTACTTCGCGCAGTGGATCAACGTCGCCTTCGGGGCCAGCTTCTACCTCAGCCTGGCGGTCGCCGGGATCATGGCCGGCGTGCTGAGTTGTGTCACCTATCTCGTGGTGTTCCGCACCGCCGAGCGCAGGGGCGTGGGCGTCGTGGAGGTGATCATCATCTCGCTGGGACTTTCGGTGCTGCTGCGCTACGCCCTGCAGTTCGTGTTCGGCACCGAGGCCCGCTTCTTCGAGACGCCCCCACCCACGTTCATGAATCTGTTCGGCGTGGGGTTCACCTCCTTCCAGTTGACGGCCTTCATCCTGGTGGTCGTCCTGGCGCTGCTCATCTACCTGTTCGTCCAGAAGACCGTCTGGGGACGCCAGGTGCGGGCGCTGGCCAGCGACGCCGACCTGGCCAAGGTGAGCGGCATCAACCCGCTGCTGACGACCCTGGTGATGTGGTTCCTGGCGGGCGCCGCCGGCGGTCTGGCGGGTGCCTTCTGGGGCGTCGCCTCCTCCGCCAAGCCGGGGTTGGGCTGGGATCGCTTCCTGCTGACGCTGCTGGTGGTGCTGGTGGGCGGGACCCGGGGCCTGCGCGGCGTGATCCTGGCCGGCATGGGTACGGGCGTGCTGCTGTCGGCCCTGAAGCTGGAGATCGCCCCGCTGCGCGCCGAGATCGTGCTGCTGGTGGCCTTCATCCTGGTACTGAAGCTGCGGGGCAACCGCTTCCGTGAGCTGGCCAAGGTCTGAGCGATGAGCGCCGTCTGGGAGTACCTCTTCGGGTCGCCGGCGTTCCTGATATTCGGCACCTACACGCTGATGATGATCGTCGGCCTCGGCATTCTGCTGCATCTCCAGCTCGGCGTGACGGGCATCGGCAACTTCGGCGTCGCCGGCTTCTGGGGCGCCGGCCTCTACACCTTCGGGATCCTGCAGGTGCACTACGACGTGGGGTTCTGGTTGGCCCTGCTGGCGGCGACTGCGGCGGGCGGCGTGCTCGGTCTCATCACAGGCTGGGTCATAGCGGATCTGGACGACGACGGTGTGCTGGCCGCCACCCTCGCCCTGGCGACCATCGTGTTCCTCGTCATCGAGAGCGAGAGGGACATCACCGGCGGCCGGGTGGGCCTGGGCACGATCGACTTCCCGTTCGACGTGGGCGAACGCACCGATCTGGCCTGGCTGGGGATCCTCTTCGGCGTCGTGGCCGTGCTGCTCTGGTACGCCCGGCGGGTGCACCGGTCCCCCTACGGGCGCCTGCTGATCGCCACCGGCACCAACGAGCCCCTGGCGCGCAGCCTCCGCAAGCCGGCCAAGCGCACCAAGGTCGGCGTCATGGCGCTCACCTCGGCCGGCATGGGCGCCCTGGGCGGTCTCTACGGCCCGATCGTGCACTTCCTGTTCCCCACGCAGTTGACCGTGGCGATCACCGTGTCGGTGATCACCGCCCTGGTGCTGGGCGGCCAGCAGCGGCCCCTGGGAGCCTTCGTGGGGGCGGTGCTGACGGTGGGGCTGTTCGACATCGCCATCAAGCTGTACGTGCCCCTGCCCAGGGACGTGCTGGAGCACACCTTCCCGGTCACCAAGCAGGTTGTCTTCGGGGCGCTGCTGATCTTCGTGCTGCTGTTCCGCCCGCTGGGGTTCCTGGGCCGCATGCGCCGGGAGAAGCACGTGACGGGGTTGTCCCGTGTCTGAGGGCAACGGCAGCACCCCCGGTGGCCGCGCCACGATCCGCATCAGCGGCCTCACCAAGAGCTTCGGTGAGCAGACCGTCGTGAACATCGACGAACTGGTTCTCGGCTCGAAGCAGGTCGAAGGCCTCATCGGCCCGAACGGCGCGGGCAAGACCACCCTGATGCGCCTGATCATGCGCTCCACGAAGGCCGACACCGGCACCGTGGTGCTCGACGACGGCTCATCGGAGGTGGTGCTGTCGAAGCTGGCGCCGCACCGGATCGCCTCGCTCGGCGTGGTGAAGACCAACCAGGTGACCCAGGACTTCGCCAACCTGACCATCTGGGACTCGCTGCTGCTGGCCGTGGCGCAACGCCGCGACGAGCGGCCGCACCGGATCTACCGGGAGCGGCACGTCCGCGAGCGCTATGGCGAGGAGATCCAGAGCTACCTGGACACCTTCGAGTTCTCCGAGCCGGACGGCTTCGCCCACTCCGCCGGGGAGAAGAAGCTCTTGGACCTCGTCCGCTGCCTGCTGCTGAAGCCCAAGATCCTGCTGCTGGACGAGCCCACGGCGGGCCTCTCCGAGGAGGTGACTGCCCAGGTCATCGAGATGCTGCGCACCAAGGTGGCCGAGGGCATGTCGGTGGTCATCGTGGAGCACGACCTGGACGTCATCTGGGGCTTCAGCGACGTCGTCCACTTCATGGCCGAGGGCGACGTGATCCTGGAGGGCGATCCCGACTACATCAGGGCACACAGCACCGTGGTGGAGAAGTACCTCGGGAGCGGCCATGTTTGAGGCGAGCGGCATCTGGACCGGCTACGAGGACATCGACGTCATCAAGGGCCTGGACTTCACCGTCGGCGAGGAGGTGTTCGCCATCCTGGGCGCGAACGGCGCCGGCAAGACCACCCTGCTCTCCGCCATTGCGGGGCTGTTGCCACTGACCGCCGGTTCGATCCGCTTCGGCGGCGAGACGATCTCGGGACTGCCGCCCTGGCGCATCGCCGCCATGGGCCTCGGCCTGGTCCCCCAGGAGCGGGGCGTGTTCCCCGACCTCACCGTGCTGGACAACCTGCGGGTCGGCGGTCTGGTGGCCAAGCAGGCACGCGGCGATCGAATCGACGAGATCATGGAGCTCTTCCCGGCGCTGGCGGGCCTGCGGAACCAGAGGGCCGGAACCCTCAGCGGTGGCGAGACCAAGATGGTGGCCGCGGGCCGGGCCCTGATGCAGGACGCAAAGCTCCTGCTAATGGACGAGCCGACGGCCGGTCTCTCCCCGCTCTACGTCGAGAACTTCTTCGACAGGATCCGCCAGATCCACGAGACCAAGAAGGTGGCGATCATCATCACCGAGCAGAACGCAACGAAGGCCCTGGAAGTGGCCGACCGGGCGATGGTGCTCAGCCTCGGTGAGGCGATGACCATCACCGACGCCAAGGACCTCACAACCGACCAACTGAGGAAAGGATACAAAATATGAGAAAATCACACCGACAGACGGCGGGCGCCAAGCGCTCGCGCAGTTGGGTGTGGCGAGCGGGCGCAGTTCTGCTGGCGGTCAGCCTCGTGGCGGCCTCCTGCGGGGACGATGACGACGACGCTGCGGCGCCGCAACCCGCTCCCGCCCCGGCACCATCGCCGGATCCCGCCCCCGAACCGCCACCACCACCGGAGCCGGCACCCGAGCCGGAGGCGGAGCCGATCCTGCTGGGCGACCTGGCCTACTTCACCGGCGATTTCGCCTCAGTCGGCGCCCTGCTGGCATCGCAGGTGGACTTCCCGGTCAACGAGGTCATCAACCTGGATCCGCCGCTCGGGCGCCCCATCGAGGTGATCCACGAGGACATCGGCACTGTCGGCGAGGCCCAGGCGGTCCGCAAGCTGCTCGAGCAGGATGGGGTCGACATCGTGTTGAGCTCCGCGCACGAGTACTTCACGTACCGGGACTTCATGCTGGACTGGCAGGAGGCCAATGACGGGCCGCTCATGCCGACGGTGCACGGCGGCGTGATCCCCGTGAACGTGGGTGGACAGGCCGGCGAGCCGATCTTCCGGGCACAGGGCAGCGACGAGGGCCAAGGCGTCACCGACGCGCTGTACGCCGAGGCTCTCGGTGCCGACGCGGTGGTCATCATGACCACGCCCACAGCGGGGTACCAGCTCACCGCGGATGCCACCGAGAAGGCGCTGGACGTCATCGGCATCGAATTGCTGGAGCGCATCGATGCTCCCGGCGAGCAGTCCTCCTACCGGACCGAGATTCAGCGGGCCGTGGACGCGGCGCCCGACGCTGTGATCATCCTCGCGCAGGCCACCGAGAGCGCCATCATGGTGAAGCAGTTCGCCGAGGCGGGCTGGGCCGGAACCATCATCGGTGAGGTCGGCTGGTCCGAACCCGAGTTCGCCGCCACCGCGACCGCCGAGGCATTGGCGGCGCACGAGGTGGTGGCCTACCCGTCGTTCCACCGCCAGGACAACCCGGCGTGGGACTTCTACCAGCCGCTCTGGGACGGCAACCCCGAGTACACCCAGCACACGATCGCCGATGATCCCTACTCCTTCACCACCTACGACCTGCTGATCGTCACCGCGCTGGCGATCGAGGAGGCGGGCTCGGTGAACGGCTCGGACTGGGCGCCGGCCATGCACAAGGTGTCGGGTGCGCCGGGCACGAAGTGCTACACGTACAGCAACTGCCTGGCCCTGATCCGGGCGGGCACCGACGTGGACTACGAGGGTGTGACCGGTCCGGCCACCTTCAGCCCCGGCGGCATCAACGCGGTCATCCCCGTGGTCCAGATCTTCGGTCCCGACGGCGAGATCGCCGATCAGGTCGCCGTGGACTCCGAGCGTCACCTCGAGATCCTCAACCAGGTGGCATTCAAGTTCGAGGGCTAGTCACCTCGTAACAGACACTGTGGGTGGGGCCGGTCACCGGCCCCACCCACACCCTGCTGATCGTCATACGAACAAACCAATTGGGGAAAGGAATCCAATTGGGGAAGGGAAACAGAACATGAAAGCCATATTCACACGGACTGCGGGCGCTAAGCGTTCGCGCAGCTGGGTGTGGCGAGGGGGGGCAGTTCTGCTGGCGGTCAGCCTCGTGGCGGCCTCCTGCGGGGACGATGACGACGGCGTCGCGGCGCCGGACCCCGCTCCCGCTCCCGCACCATCGCCGGATCCCGCTCCCGAACCACCACCGCCGGAGCCGGCTGCCGAAGAGGTTGAGCCGATCCTGCTGGGCGACCTGGCCGTCTGGACCGGCGACTTCGCTTCGATCGGGGCCCTCCTGGCAGCCCAGGCGGATTTCCCGGTCTACGAGGTCATCAACCTGGACCCGCCGCTCGGGCGCCCCATCGAGATCATCCACGAGGACATCGGTACCGTCGGCGAGGCTCAGGCGGTTCGCAAGCTGCTCGAGCAGGACGGGGTCGACATCGTGTTGAGCTCTGCCCACGAGTACTTCACGTACCGGGACTTCATGCTGGACTGGCAGGAGACCAACGACGGGCCGCTCATGCCGACGGTGCACGGCGGCGTGATCCCCGTCAACGTGGGTGGACGTCCCGGCGAGCCGATCTTCCGGGCACAGGGCAGCGACGAGGGCCAGGGCGTCACCAACGCGCTCTACGTCGAGGCTCTGGGTGCGGAGTCGGTGGTCATCATGACCACTCCCACCGCGGGGTACCAGCTCACCGCCGATGCTCTCGAGAAGGCGCTGGACATGATCGGCATCGAAATGCTGGATCGCATCGACGCGCCTGGCGAGCAGGCCTCCTACCGCACCGAGGTGCAGCGGGCCGTGGACGCGGGGCCCGACGCCGTGATCATCTACGGCCAGGCCACCGAGGGCGCCATCATGGTGAAGAACCTCGCCGAGGCGGGCTGGTCGGGAATCATCGTCGGTGAGGTCGGCTGGTCCGAACCCGAGTTCGCACCCACGGCAACGGTCGAGGCCCTGGCGTCGCACGAGGTGGTGGCCTATCCGGCGTTCGGCTATCAGCAGAACGCCGCCTGGGACTTCTACCAGCCGCTCTGGGACAACGACCCCGAGTACACCCAGCACACGTCTGCCGATGATCCCTACTCCTTCACCACCTACGACCTGCTGATCATCACGGCGCTGGCGATCGAGGAGGCGGGCTCGGTGAACGGCTCGGACTGGGCGCCGGCCATGTTCAAGGTGTCGGCTGCGCCGGGCACGAAGTGCTACACGTACGCCAACTGCCTGGCCCTGATCCGGGCGGGCACCGACGTGGACTACGAGGGTGTGACCGGTCCGGGCACCTTCAGTCCCGGCGGCATCAACGCGGTCGTTCCCGTGGTCCGGGTCTTCGGTCCCGACGGCGAGATCGCCGATGAGGTCGCCGTGGACTCCGAGCGTCACCTCGAGATCCTCAACCAGGTGGCCTTCCAGTTCGAGGGCTAGTCACCTCGTAACGGACACTGTGGGTGGGGCCGGTCAGCGGCCCCACCCACATCACCCTTCACGGTCAGCGCGCGTCTTACGCCGCGTTGACCGTCATTCCGGCGCATAGCCTGCCCCGCACTCGATCCGGGCCTGGAATCCAGGGCCACCGGCGAAGACTGCCGATGGCTCGGCACTCTCGTAGGCTCGCGGCCGGTCGAACCGGCTGTGCATTCGGAACGGGAGGGTGTCGACATGGGCGACGAAACCGCGCAACGCTTGCTCTGGACGGCGTCGAACATGTCGCTGCTCGGTCGGATCGCTGCCGAGTTCGAGACCACGCGGCCCTTCGCCGGTCTCCGCATCGGGGTATCGCTGCATCTGGAAGTGAAGACCGCGGTCCTGCTCCTGACCCTCAAGGCGGGGGGTGCCGACATCGTCGCCACAGGCAATTACGGCACCTCGCAGGACGATGTGGTCGCCCACCTCAACACCCAGGGCATCGACGCCCGCGGCAGCGGTTCGGACTCCCTCGAGCGGCACCTTGGGCACGTCGAGTCGGTCGTCGACTCGAACCCCGACATCCTCCTCGACAACGGCGCCGATCTGGCACGCAAGGTCGTCGACGGTGGTCTCACCGTGCTCGGCGGAACCGAGGAGACCACCTCGGGGCACAACCGTCTCGCCGGCGAGCTGGCGCCGTATCTGAACTTCCCCATCATCGTGATCAACGACACGCCGCTCAAGGCGCTCGTCGAGAACAAGCACGCGGTGGGCCAATCCACCTACGAGTCCTTCTGCCGGCTCACCAACCTCATGCCCCAGGGCAAGCGGGTCCTGGTCGTCGGCTACGGCTGGTGCGGGCGGGGCGTCGCGCAGTACATGCGGGCCAACGGCTGCGAGGTGGTCGTCGCCGAGGTCGACGAGATCAAGGCCCTGGAGGCGGCTCTGGACGGGTTCCGGGTCGCCGACTCCGTCGCCGCGCTCATCGCCGACGCTGACATCGCCCTCACCGCCACCGGTGTCGACGGCGTGATCGGCCCGGCCGAACTCGAGCTGGCCCCGAGTGGGATCCTGCTGGCGAACGTGGGCCACTTCGACCGGGAGATCGACGTGGGTGCGCTCGGCGCCCAGACGGCCCAGCGGATCCCCCTCGGGGATGCGCTGGCCCGCCACGTCCTCGGCGACGGCCGGACCATCGATCTGATCGCGGACGGGCGGATGATGAACCTCGCCGGCAGCCAACCCAGGGGCAACAGCATCGAATCCATGGACATGGGCTTCGCCCTGCAGGCACGGTCCCTCGAGCGGGTGGCGCGGGATCATGCGTCGCTTCCGCGCGGCGCGCAGCCCGTGCCCGACGACATCAACCGCACGCTCGCCCGCGAGTTCACCCGGCAGATGGGCAACCCCGTCTGAGGCCACGGGTGTCTGCTCAGCCAACCGCCGAGCCCCTCGAATTCACGGGGGGAGCAGGGGCGAGACTCGCCGGGACGCTGTACCGCCCGGCCGCGGGGATCGAGCCGATCGGTGCGGCGCTGCTGGCACACTGCTTCACCTGCTCGAAGGACCTGTTCACCACGACGCGCATCGCCAGAGGCCTCGCCGGCGGCGGCTACCTGACGCTGGCGTTCGACTTCACCGGGCTCGGCGAGAGCGGGGGTGAACTCGCCGACACGACGGTCACCACGAACGTGAGCGACCTCACACAGGCCGCCGTGGCGCTCATCCGGCGCGGGTCCGGACCTTGCGTGCTGGTGGGCCACAGCCTGGGGGGTGCCGCCGCCATCCTGGCGGCGTCGCGGCTGCACACCGTGAGCGCTGTGGTGGCCGTGGCCTCGCCGGCCTCGGCCCGCCACGTGGAACATCTCTTCGACGAGGACGCCTTGCGGCGGATCCGCGAGCGCGGCCAGGGCGAGGTGGTGATCGGGCCGCGGCCGGTGCGCGTCGGTCGGGATTTTCTCGACGATCTGCATCGCCATGACGTCGCGACGGCTGCGGCTGACCTCGGAAGACCGTTACTGGTCGTGCAGGCCGGGGCCGACGCCGTGGTCGGGCGGGACCAAACCGAGGCGCTCGCCGAGGCCGGATCGGCGACCCTCCACACCGTCGCCGGCGCCGACCATCTCTTCAGCAATCGGCGCCACTCCGACGAACTGGTCACGGCGATCCTCGACTGGCTCTCCGAGCAGCGGTCGACGGACTGAGACGCGCCGGACCAGCCCGGCTCAGCCGGACACGTCCCCGTTCCCCGTCTCGCTGCCGGTGTGCTCGTCGTTCGGGTCGCCGTCCGTGTCCTGATCGCCGTCGGCCCCATCGCCGTTGGTCTCCTCGCCGTCGGTCTCGTCGCCGTCGCCCGAAGCCACGTCGTCACCGCAGGTGATCTCGAATTCCACAATGGTCGGGTCCGGTGCCAGTGGCAGGCTGACGGTGAGGCTCGATTCCTCCGTCGTGCATCGCTCAGGCAGGTCGAGGACCGTGACGGTCGCCTCGCAGGTCTCGCCCTCGTTGTCCAGCACGCGTAGTTCGATGCCGTCGAACGCGCCGGGGGCCGCGGGGTCCTCGGCAATCGCCGCGGTGATGTTGTAGCGCCCCTCTCGCAACTCCACGAGGGACGGGTGCTCGAGGGCTTGGATACCACCGCCGGAGGGGAGCGGCAGCAGTGGCTCCGGCAGCGGGTCGGGCTCACCGCACGTCTTCTCCAGCGAGTAGCGCGCATTGGCCGATCCCGAGTCACCGGCCACTGTCTGCAGGAGGTAGAGCTTCTTGGTTGCGACGCCGACGCTGAAGTCGATGGTGCCGGGCGGCTGGATGTTCTCGAAGACGGCGTGTTCCTGATCGCCGCGGGTTGCTGCCAGGCGCCGGGGGACCCGCAGCGTCACGTCGTAGCGGCACTCCTCGCCGGCGGCGGTGGTCGCGACGACCCGCAACTCCAGGGAGACCGTGTCATCGCCGGTGTCGCCGGGAGTCTCGTTGTCGTCCACCTTCGAGACCGCCGTCCGCGTGGTGCAACGCCGCGGCGCATCGGCGACCCGCCGGGCTGTGGCGATGAAGCGACTTCTCAGGAGCGCATTGTGGTCGGTGTCGTCGACGGTGAGCGGCAGGGTCGGGTGCAGCCGCACGACGATGCGGGACTGTTGCGTGCACGATGTCGCCGGATCGACCAGCGTGATCCGGATCTCGTTGTTGTCGTCTGGCTCGAACGGAGCCGGTCCGACGATGCAGTTCCCGTCTGTCGTCGCCTCGACGAACGACACGGACCAGGCGTAGATGCAGGTCTCCCGGGTCACGACGACGCCGACGTCCGCCTCGCCGGTGAGTTCGCCGGGCGTGGGGGTGTCATCGGGGGTCCCGGTCGATTCGACCACCAGAATGATCTCGCCCGCCATGCCCGACGTGCCTGTTCCCGGGTCACAGCCTCCCAGCGTCCGCCAACTCACCTTGTAGGTGCCGGCTGTCGTGGCGCTGGTGATCTTGATGACGGCAGGTCCATGCGACTCGCCGCCGGCCTGCCCGGCGACCGGCGCGGCGGTCAGCGCCGCTCCGGCGCCCAGGATCGAGAGGACAGCAAGGAGCCCGATCAGGTGTCGGACAAGTGGCACCGATCGACTCCTCCGCAAACGAGTGTGGTCAATCCCCCGGCAGGCGGCGACAGTAGCGGAGACGCGTTGGACTCGCCCGCGGGGTTCTTGAGACCGGAGTCTCTAGATGATGGCGGTCTCCGGGAACGGTTCGCCGCGGGCGATGCGGTCGTAGCCGAGGGGAGAGAGGTCGAGGGTCCGGTACTCGCCGTAGGTCACGATCTCAGAAACGCCGCGCCCCATGGCCGGGGACTGCTGCATGCCGTGTCCCGAGAAGCCGTTGACGAAGATGAAGTTCCCGACGTCGGTGTGAGGGCCGATCACGGCGTTGTGATCGAGCGCGTTGTGGGCGTAGTGCCCGGCCCACTGGCTCAGCACCTTGGCACGTTCGAAGGCGGGTATGCGGTGCGCCAGCACCGGCCAGATCTGCTCCTCCCACACGGCGGAGTCCATGCCGAAGTCGTCGAAGGGCACGGCGGGATCGATCTCCGGTGTGGATCCCGCCACGTAGACGTCGCCGTCGGTGCGGACGTGGACGCCTGTCGGATCGATCGTCAGCGGCAGCGCCCGGGCGAGCTTCTCGGCGGCGTCGAAGACCACCGTGAAGCGCTTGCGCGGCTCGACGGGCAACTCCAGCCCGGCCATCGCCGCGGTGACAGCGGCGCGGGGCCCCGAGGCGTTCACGAGCGCACCACAGGCGACCGTCTCGCCGCTCGTCAGGGCGACGCCCGTGACGGCGCTGTTGGCGCGGTTGATGCCCACCACCTCGCCCGTCAGGTACTCGACGCCGGCCAGGCGGGCCTTGCGGCGCCACCAGTCGAACATCGTGGCCGAGTCGAACCAGCCCTCGTCGAGGGTGTTGTGGCTCCCGCACACGATGTCGTCGACGTTGTAGAAGGGGTACTCGGCGAGGATCTCATCGGGGGTCATGATGACGGTGCCGGCACCCAGCGATGACTGCAACTGCTGGCCGGCGTGCAGAGCCGCGGCGAACTGCTCGTCGCCGGCGAGGTACATGTAGCCGAAGTGGTGCGTGGCCAGGTCGGGCACCTCGGGGTCGTCACCCATCCGGGCGCGGAAGTTCCGTACGTAGTCGGCGCTGAACTGCGAGATCCGGACGTTCAACTCGTTGGAATACTGCTGGCGCATGCAGCTGTTGGTGCGAGCGGTCGAGGTGAACTCGTAGGAGGGGTCCCGCTCCACCACCAGCACGCTGCCGTCGAAGTCGCCGTTGGCCGCCAGGAACCAGGCCACCGCCGAGCCCATGACCGCGCCGCCGATGATCACGATGTCGTAGGACGGGCGCCCGGGCGCGGTGCTCAGCGGTGGGGGGGCGGGGGTGTTCATGGGGTTCGCCGCTCGGTGGGTCGCCACCCTCAGAGGACGTAACCCTGGCACCGGTCGTTCGCCGCGGCGGCAGGGTCCCGCTCGGCCGGATCGCCGAATCCCCCACCGCCGGGAAGTTCCAGAACGAGCCGCCGGCCGGAGGGCACGGTGTGGCGGCCCTTGCTGGCGAACGGCGTGCCGTCGTCGAGGTAGACCCGCCCGGGGGATCCGTCGGCGCCCCCGGCCCGGCCCCGGGCCGGGTTGTCGACTCGGTCGAACATGGCGGAGAACTCGAACAGGTAGCCGTCGGTGGGTCCGATCTCCATGATCTGGCCCAGCCCGCCGCGCTGGCGGCCGGCCCCTCCGCTCCCGGATCGAATCTCCTTGCGCCAGACCACGATCGGGCCCACCTGCTCGGTGGCCTCGGCGCTCATCGTCATCACGCCCGACGGGAATGCGGTTGCGGTCAACCCGTCGAGGGTGGGCCGGGCGCCGGTGCCGCCGCTGTTGAACATCAGGATCTCGGCGGGTGGCCGCGGCGTGGCCGGGTCGGCCGTTCGGGCGCTGGCCTGGAAGTTCCAGATTGCGCCTGATCCCTCGGCGGGCACCACGCCGGGCAGGGCCTGCGACAGGGCACCGAGGCAGAGGTCGGTGACGAAGTGGCCGATCACGTGGCGCACCGCGATGGGTGCCGGCTCGGTGGCGTTGAGGATCACACCGGGCGGCGCGCTCACTGTGAACGGCAGCAGCGAGGCGTGGTTGTTGGGCAACTCCGGCGCCAGCGCCACGAGCATCCCGTAGGTGAAGTAGGCCTGCGCGTAGGTGATCGGCACGTTGATGCCCAGTGGGCTGATGGGCGACGTGCCACTGAAGTCGGCGTTCATGCCCTCGGGGGTCACGGTGAGTGTCACGGCAAGATCGACGGGTTCGCCGTAGCCGTCGACGCGCATCTCGTTGCGGTAGGTGCCCGGCGGCACCTCCGCCAGCGCGCCCAGGGTGGCCTGGCGGGTCCGGTCGAAGACGAATCCGGCCACCTCGTCGAGACCGGCGATGCCGAACTCGTCGAACATGTCACCCAGGCGCCGGCGCCCGATCTCGTTGCAGGCCGCCAGGCCATGGAGGTCGCCGATCACGTAGTCGGCGGCCCGCACGTTGTGGCGCACGATGTTGATCAGGTCGCGATTCAGCCGGCCCCGGTCGGCCCAGCGCATGATGGGGATGCGCAACCCCTCCTCGTACACCTCGCGGGCATCGGGGCCCCAACCCCTGCCCCCGACATCGACCACGTGGGCGGTGGAGGCGAAGAAGCCGACGAGATCGTTGCCGACGAATACCGGTGTCGTGACGGTGAAGTCGTGGAGGTGGCCGGTGCCCTTCCAGGGGTCGTTCGTGATGTAGACGTCGCCCGGCGCGATGTCCTCGGGGCCGATGTCGGCGATGAAGTGCCCGACGGCGGCGGCCATGGTGTTCACGTGGCCGGGTGTGCCGGTGACGGCCTGGGTGATCATGCGGCCGTGGCGATCGAACACGCCCGCCGAGAGGTCCCCGGCCTCGCGGACCGAAGTGGCGAACGCCGTACGCACCAGGGTGCGGGCCTGCTCCTCCACGATCGAGATGAGCCGGTTCCACATGACCTGCAACTGCACCTCGCCCGGGTCGGCGGGGTCGATCTGCGACGCCGATGACGCCTCCCCCTCGATGACGAGTGTCCCGTCGACAGCCACGACGGCGGTGTGGTGGGGTCCCAGGACCGTGGTGGTCTGTTCCTCGACGATCAGCGCAGGTCCCTGTACTTGTTCACCTGCGACCAGCGCAGCCCGTTCCACGATGCCCGCGTCCAGCCGCCCGCCGGTCGACGGGTCGTGGACGGGACGCCCGGCGCCCGGTGCCACGGCGGCACCGCCGGCGGCGGGACGCAGGCGTTCGGGAGGATCCTGCTGTGATGCCACCCGCACCGACCAGCTCACCGCCTCGATGGTCAGGTCCTCGATGGCGCGGCCGAAGTGCGCCTCGTAGGCCGTGGTGAACGCATCGCCGATCGCCTCTGCGGTGACGTGGCCCGGCGGGAGCAACACCGGGATCTCCCACCCCTGGCCCCGGTAGCGCATCGACGCCTGGCGCTGGGTGTTGAGCGGCGCGTCGGTGCCCCGCCGGACGAACGCCTCGGCCTCGGCGGTGAGTTCGGACAGCGTGCCGTTGACCCCCTCACCGTCGAAATCCTCAACGGTCGTGTAGAAGCTGCGCGACGCCTCGTAGGAGAACGGCGCCAGCAGGAAGCCGATGGCAGAGCCGACGCCGGCGCCGGTGGGCACCAGCACCTCTTCGAGGCCGAGCTTGTCCATGAGCCGGGTGGCGTGCACCGGCGCGCCGCCGCCGAAGGCCACCATCGAGAAGCCGCCGAGGTCCTTGCCGTGCTCCACGGCGTGGACGCGGGCCGCGTTCGCCATGTTCTCGTCCACCACCTCGGTGACGCCCACCGCGGCGGTGACGGTGTCCAATTCCAGGGGTGTGGCGACGGCTTCCATCGACGAAGCGGCCAGGCGGGGCGAGAGCGAGATGTCCTTGGCACCGAAGGTGTCGGGATGCAGGCGGCCCAGGCAGACGTCGGCGTCGGTGACGGTGGGGTCCTCCCCGCCGCGGTCGTAGGCGGCGGGACCGGGTTCCGAGCCGGCGCTGCGTGGCCCGACGCGGATCTGCCCGAGGGCGTCGACGGCGGCGATGGAGCCACCGCCGGCGCCGATCTCCAGCATCTCGATCACCGGGATCGAGATGGGCATGCCGCTGCCTTTCTTGAAGCGGGCCGTGCGGGCAACCTCGAACGTCGAGGCGGTGCGCGGCACGTGGTCCTCGATGAGGGCGATCTTGGCGGTCGTGCCACCCATGTCGAAGGAGCAGATGCGGTCGCGGCCGTGGCGGGCGGCCAGATCGGCGGCAAAGACGGCGCCGCCGGCCGGCCCCGACTCCACCAGGCGCACGGGGAACGCTGCGGCCACCTCCACGTTCAGCAGGCCGCCGCCCGAGTGGATGAGGTGCAGCGGGCAGGTGGCGCCGAGCCGCTGGAGTTCGGACTCGAGGCGCCGGAGGTATGCAGCCATCAGGGGCTGCACGTAGGCGTTGGCGCAGGTGGTGTTGAAGCGCTCGTACTCGCGCATCCGCGGCGAGACCTCGCTGCTGAGCGATATCGCCATCGCCGGCGCGGCCGCCAGCAACAGTTCACGGAAGCGGCGCTCGTGGTCGCCGTTGCGGTAGCTGTGCATGAACCCCACGGCCACGGAGTCGTACCCGCCGTCGAGCAGTTCGGCGACGACGGCGCTCGCCCCGGCCTCGTCGAACGGCACCAGCACCTCGCCCCTGGCGTTCAGGCGCTCGGTGACGACGAAGCGGTCCTTGCGCTCGATCAGGGGTGTCGGCAGCACGATGTTGAGGTCGTACTGCTCGAAGCGGCTCTCGGTGCGGGTCTCGATGACGTCGCGGAAACCTGCCGTGGTGACGAGCCCGGTGGCGGCGCCGGTGCGTTGGATGAGGGCGTTGGTGGCCAGTGTGGTGCCGTGGATGATCTGGGTCACGTCGGCCAGGTCGACGTCGTTGCCCGCCGCCAGTTCGGTCACGGCCGCCAGGACGCCCTCCTCGGGGCGCCCGGTCGTCAGCACCTTCGTCGAGACGAACCGGCCGTCCTCCCGCTCCAGGACCACGTCGGTGAAGGTCCCCCCAACGTCGGCCCCGATGCGCAGCGGCACGGTCAGACGCTCCCCGGTCCCTGCCCGGTCGTCATTCCGGCGAAGAGCCTGCCCCGGACTCGATCCGGGGCCGGAATCCAGGTGTTCAGCGGCACGTCAGATCTCCTCGAGCGGGGGGAAGTTCTCCGGCGGCATGATGTCGACGGTCGCCGAGCGCTGCTGGGCGAGCATGCCGCCGTCGACTCGCAGCACCGCGCCGGTGATGTACGCGGCGTCGTCGGACGCCAGGAACAGGGCGGCGCCGGTCAGGTCGTAAGGCTCGCCCATGCGCCCCATCGGCAGGTTGTCGCCCCGCAGCGCCCGCGCCTCGGCGCTCATCCCGACCGTGTCGATCGTGCCCGGCACTAGGGCGTTGACCCTGATCTTGTACGGCGCCAGATCCAGCGCCATCGCCCGGGTGAGACCCTCCACACCGCCCTTGGCGGCGTCGTAGGCGGTGAAGCACCGGTGGGCCTGCGTGGCGCCTCCGGAACTCATGTTGACGATGCAGCCGCCGCCCTGGTGCGCCATGATGCGCGCTGCAGGGTGCGCCACCAGGAAGTGCCCGGTGAGGTTCACGCCCACGATCCGCTGCCACCAGGCCTCGTCGGCCTCGAAGAAGTGCAGCATCGGGCCGTTGAGCCCGGCGTTGTTCACCAGCACGTCGATCCGGCTGTGGGCGGCCATGACGGCGTCGATCATCGGGTTCACCGCGGCGCTGTCGGAGACATCCGCGGGTGCCGCCATGGCCGCACCGCCGGAGTCGCGGATCGCCTCCACGACCTCGTCGACGGCTTCGGGGTCGACGTCGTTGACCGCCACCTTGGATCCGACGCCGCCGAATCGCTCGGCGATGGCCCGTCCGATCCCCCGTCCGGCGCCCGTCACGATGACGACCTTGCCGACCAATGACTCGTGCACCTGACGGACCTCCCGGCTACTCGAATTGCGGAGCCGGCAAGGCGCCGGCACCGCGTACTCGATCGTATCGACGCCGCAGCGGAGTCCCGGACCTGGCGGCTCCCGCCCGGTGCCTACTCCTCGAGCCGCTGGAGGTACTCCCGGCGATTCCGCTCGCTCATCCGGCGGAAGAGCGGGAGGCTCCTGGGGATCATCCCTGGGGACCACATCACGGCCCGGACCATCACACCGTCGCGATAGGGGATGTAGGTCTCCAGCTTCGGCCTGTCCAGGACGCGCTCGTAGGCGTCGGCGACCTCGTCGACGGTGCGTACGCGGTTGAGGTACTCGAGTTTGCCATCACCGGTCAGGGCCTCCCGAAGCATGGGCGTGTCGATGGCGCTCGGGTAGATCCCGCTGACGTTGACCCCCGTGCCCACGAGCTCGGCGTTGAGTGCAGCGAGGAACGCCCGGAGCCCCGCCTTGGCGGCCGAGTAGGCGGCCGTCGTCGGCATCGGGCAGATCGCACTGAGGGAGAGGGTGGCCATGACGTGGCCCCGCCGGCGCTCCTTGAACGCCGCGACCGCGGTGCTGATGAGTTGCATGGGGCTGCGCAGCATGACGTCGAGTTGCCGGTCCAGGTCGTCCGCGCTCGTCTCGGCGACGTCGCGCAGCACGACGGTCCCGGCATTGCAGACGAGGACCTCCAGTTCCTGCCAGTCGTCGGCGATGCGTTCGCAGAGTTCCGCCGAGCTCGCCGGGTCGGCGAGGTCGCAGCCGACGGCGACCGAGCCGGCCCCGATGTCCCGTGCGGCCTTCTCGGCCAGTTCGTCGGTGCGATCCACGGCGATCACCCCGTGTCCGCGCCGGGCGAGGCGGCGGGCGACCTCGGCGCCGATCCCGGAGGCGGCGCCGGTGACGAGCGCGGTGCAGGCCGTCACGGCTGTCTTCTCTTCGCGGCGGGCCTTGTCATGAGCGCTCCCGGGCGTCTGCGCGTGGTCCCGTGACAAGAATCTCACAAGAGTTGTCGGGTCGGCCATCCGAAGGCGCCCGCCCGGCGGCATGATGGCTCGGGCAAACCTGCCATAAGCGATCGAGTCGTTAGCGAGGGCCGGCTGTGTCCCGACTCCTTTACCGCATGGGCCGCTGGGCGGCGGCACACGGGAAGGCGGTGCTGCTGGCGTGGGTCGTTGTCGTCGTGCTGGTCGGCGTTCTGTCGAGAACCGTCGGCGGTCACGTCACTGATCAGTTCGAGTTGCCGGGTGCTGAGTCGCAGGCGGCCGCCGACCTTCTGGAGGAGCGCTTCCCGGCGGCCGGCCAATCCTCGGCGACGGTGGTGGTGGCGGGGGACGACCTCCGGGCGCAGGCCGGGGACATCTCGGCGCTGGCGTCGGGGCTCAGCGAGGTGCCGGGCGTCGTGGCGGTCGGCGATCCGCGGCAGGGAATGGCGCCCTCGGGCACGGTCCTGCAGTTCCCGGTTCGCTTCGCCCTCCCGGCCGAGCAGATCGATGCCGCCACCTGGGACCTGGTGGTGGCCGAGGTGGCGGCGGTGCGCAGCGCGACGCTGCAGGTCGAGCTCGGAGGCCAGGTGGCGAGCCAGGTCGCCCAGACGGGACCGGGCGGTACGTCGGAGTTCATCGGTGTCGCCGTGGCGGTGATCGTGCTGATCCTCGTCTTCGGTTCGCTGCTGGCGATGGGGCTGACCCTGTTCACGGCCTTGTTGGGCGTCGGCGTGACGCTCTCAACGATCCTGCTCGTGGCGGCGGCGATCAACGTGCCGACGACCGCCGAGGTCCTGGCGCTGATGCTCGGCATCGCCGTCGGCATCGACTATGCGCTCTTCATCATGTCCCGGCACCGCGAGAACCTCGCCTCCGGGATTGACGTGGCGGAGTCCATCGGCCGATCGCTGGCCATCGCCGGTGGGGCGGTCGTATTCGCCGGCTCGACGGTGGTCATCGCCATGCTCGGGCTGATCGTGGTCGGGGCGCCGTCGATCACAATCATGGCGTTCGCCGTGGCGTTCGCGGTCATCGTGGCCGTCCTGGTCGCCATCACGCTGCTGCCGGCCCTGCTCGGGATGGCCGGGCGGCGGCTGGCCGCACCGACGCTGCCGGGCCTGCGGAATCGCCGTCCCGGTGCGGGTGGCACCAATCTCGGTACCCGCTGGACCACGTGGGTGGCCCGCCGGCCGTGGCTGAGTTTCGGGATGGCCGTGGTGGCGATGCTGGTGCTGGCGGTGCCGCTGCTGGATCTCGAGACCGCCTTCCCGTCGGCCGGCAGCGCGTCGCCCGAAACCACCCACCGGCAGGCGCACGATCTGATCGCCGACGGCTTCGGCCCCGGGTTCAACGGCCCGTTGCTGATGGTGGTCGACCACACGGGTCTGTCCCCGGCGGAGGCGAGGGCGGCCCTGGCCGACATCGGGTCTTCGGTGGGCGAGGATCCGAACGTCGGGTTCGTGGTGCCGGGCGCCTCGAACCCTGCAGGCGACACGACGCTGGTGCAGGCGATCCCGCGCACCGGACCGGCCGACGCCGCCACCAAGGACCTGCTGGAGCGAATGCGGGGCGAGATCCTGCCGGGCGTCGAGTCGACCTACGGCGTCGAGGTCTACGTCGCCGGCCCGACCGCGCTCGACATCGACCTCACCGAGCAGCTCAACGACCGCCTTCCCTGGGTGATGGTGGTCGTGATCGGACTGATCTTCGTGGTGCTGATGCTGGCGTTCCGGTCGCTGCTGGTGCCGCTCAAGGCGGCTATCGGGATCCTGCTGTCGATCGGCGCGGCGCTGGGCATCGTCGTCGCCGTGTTCCAGTGGGGCTGGGGGGCGAGCCTGATCGGCGTGGACGGCACGATGGCGATCATCAGCTTCCTGCCGGTCATGAGCTTCGCCATCCTCTTCGGGCTCTCCATGGACTACGAGGTGTTTATCCTCTCCCGGGTGCGCGAGGAGTGGCTGCGCAGCGGCGACGCCCGCCAGAGCGTCATCAAGGGGGTCGGCGCCACGGCCCGGGTCATCACGGCCGCCGCGGCGATCATGGCGGCGGTGTTCGGCGGCTTCCTGCTGGGCGATCAGCCGGTGGTCAAGATGGTCGGCTTGGCGCTCGCCGTGGCCGTCCTGCTGGACGCCACGGTGATCCGCCTGGTGCTGGTGCCCTCCACAATGGTCATGTTCAACCGGGCCAACTGGTGGCTCCCCGCCTGGCTGGACCGGCTGCTCCCCAACGTCGACATCGAGGGTGAGAAGCTCCTGGACGAACTCGACGACACTGAGTAGTGCGCCACCGCCGCCGCGATGCTCTCGCCGGTCAGCCGCCTGCCTGCGAGTTGGCGGTGCGCAGCAGGTAGCGCCCGACGGTGATGCTCACGATCACGAAGAGCACGTCGATGGCGTACCAGAGCAGCAGGCGGATCTCCCAGGGCGGCGTCTCTTCGGAGTCGTAGACCTCCCAGCCCAGCCAGAGCCGGAAGAAGAGCAGGAAGAGGCACGCAGCGGCGATCAGCATCGTCGTCGCCCGCCAGTCCGGCAGTTTCCCGACGGCCCTCACGCGCACGAGGCTGATCACGAGCGCGGTCGCCGCACCGGCGGCCATGGCGAAGCTCATGGCGTCCCAGACGTCGCTGCTCGTCGCCACGTCGTAGGTGGGTGACGCCACGAACTGCCCCGCCACCGCCAGCCCCAGAAGGACGTGCGCGTAGCCGAACAGTCTCTTGAGTGCCTTGATGCGCATGTGATCGCTCATCTCGTCCGAGCGACGCCCCCGCCGGTCACGCCGCCGCCGCGATCCGGACACCGACAATAGCTGGCGTTGCGAGTTGACTCACTTCCTGGCGGTAGCGTCAGCGTCATGACCGAGGGAGTCCTGCCGGTGCCTGATGACGAGACCGATGCGCATCCCGGGTTTGGCTCCACCGACACCGGCTCGTCGAGGAGGGGTCGGACATGACGGATCGGGACTGGGGGTTCCGGACGCGGGCGCTGCATGCCGGGGGACGGCCCGATCCGGGAACCGGGGCGCGGACCACGCCGATCTACTACACCAGCGCCTTCGTCTTCGAGGACACCGACGACGCGGCCGACCTCTTCGCCCTCCAGAAGTACGGCTCCATCTACACGCGGATCTCGAACCCCACAGTCAACGTGTTCGAGGAGCGGATGGCGAATCTGGAGGGCGGCATCGGGGCAGTGGCCACGTCCAGCGGGCAGTCCGCCCAGTTCCTCGCCCTCACCTCCCTGGCCGGCGCCGGCGATCACATCACCTCGGCCGCCGGGCTCTACGGCGGCACGTACATGCAGTTCGACGTGACGCTGCGCCGCCTCGGCATCGACACCACATTCGTCCGCAGCAGCGACCCCGACGACTTCGCCGCCGCCATCGGCGACCGGACGAAGCTGCTCTTCACCGAGATCATCGCCAACCCGGCGGGGGAGATCGCCGACCTGAGCGGCCTCGCCGAGGTTGCCCGGGCGCACCGGCTGCCGCTGGTCGTGGACGCGACGTTCGCCACGCCGTACCTCTGCCGCCCCCTGGAGTTCGGGGCCGACATCGTCGTGCACTCGGCCACGAAGTTCCTCTGCGGCCACGGCACCACCATCGCCGGAGTGGTCGCCGAGGCCGGTCGCTTCGACTGGGGGTCGGGGCGGTTCCCGAGCTTCACCGAGCCGGTGGCGAGCTACAACGGGCTGCGCTGGTGGGACAACTTCGGCGAGTACGCCTTCTGCACCCGGCTGCGGGCCGAGCAGATGCGCGACGTGGGCGCCTGCCTGTCACCGTTCGACGCCTTCTTCCTGCTGGGCGGGCTCGAGACGCTACCGCTGCGCATGGACGCCCACGTGGCCAACGCCCGCGCGGTCGCCGGATGGCTCGACGCCGATGACCGGGTGGCCTGGGTGCGCTGGGCCGGCCTGCCCGACCACCCCCACCACGAGCGGGCGCAGCGGTACCTTCCCAAGGGGCCGGGCTCCATCTTCACGTTCGGCGTGAAGGGCGGCCGGGCGGCCGGGGCCAGGTTCATCGAGGCGCTGCAACTCGTGTCGCACCTGGCGAACGTCGGCGACGCCAAGTCGCTCGTCATCCACCCGGCCTCCACCACCCACCAGCAGCTCTCGGAGGCTGACCTGGCCGCCACGGGCGTGTCGGCGGACATGGTGCGGTTCTCCGTCGGCCTCGAGGACGTCGAGGACATCATCTGGGATCTCGACCAGGCCCTCGCCGCCGCTGTGGACCGTGCCTGACCATCCCCCCGTCGAGGGCTGGACGCCGCCAGACGCCGGTGAGCGCTGGGACATCATTCGCCGCTCGCGGACCGTGGCGATCGTGGGAGCCTCGGGCGACCGGGCGAGGCCGGCCAACTTCGTCGTCACCTACCTGCTGTCGTCGTCGGTGGACTTCGACGTGTACCTCGTGAACTCCCGCGAGCGGGAAATCCTCGGCCGGACGGTTTATCCCTCGCTGGAGGCCCTGCCGGTGGTGCCCGACATCGTCGACGTGTTCCGCCGCTCCGAGGGCCTGCCCGCCGTTGCCGCCGAGGCCGTCGACGTCGGCGCCAAGGTCTTCTGGGCGCAACTGGGTCTGTGGAGTCCAGAGGCCGCCCGGCGCTGCCTGGCCGCCGGCCTGGACGTGGTCATGGACCGCTGCTTGAAGATCGAGCACGCCAGGTTCTCCGGCGGGCTGGCCCGCGCCGGGTTCGACACGGGCGTCATCTCGTCCCGGCGCCGGCTTTGAACTCGGGCGGGCTATGAGGGCCGGGGTCACGCCCTGCCGCATGGATTCCGGCCGTCGCCGGAATGACACTCGGTGGGTGGTGGAATGACCGTGGGTTGGTTCGAGAAGAGCAGGAGGTGACCATGTCTGATCGAAGGTCCATCGAACTCGAGATCGAGGTTCCGGGGCAACCCGAGGAGGTCTGGCGGGCGGTGGCGACCGGGCCCGGGATCTCCTCGTGGTACGTGCCCCACACCGTCGAGGAGCGTGCCGGCGGGGTGGGAGTCGCGTCGTTCGGTCCCGAACCCGAAATGCAGGTCCCCGGCCGGGTCGCGGTTTGGGAGCCGCCGCACCGGGTGGTCTTCGCCGGCGGCGAGGAATTCGGCGGGATGACGTTCGAGTGGACCGTGGAGCCACGCGGCGACGACACCTGCATCGTGCGGCTCGTCAACGGCGACTTCGAGACCGGCACCGAGCACGACGCCCTTTACGAGGGCATGATCGAGGGTTGGCGCCTGTTCATGCTCAACCTGCGCCTCCACCGGGAGCACTTCGCCGGCCGGACCGCCACCGCCGTGATCCCCATGGCGCTCTGGGCCGGCCCCCGGGAGGCAGCCTGGGAGGCGCTGGCGGGCGGGCTCGGCCTGCCTTCGGATCCCGCAGTGGGCGACCGCATCGAGGTGACGGCAACCGACGCCCCCGAACTCGCAGGCACCGTGGTCGACGTGGACCCGCGCTGGGTGGCTCTCCTGGTTGACCGGCCGGCTCCTGGCACCGCCTTCCTGGCCGTCGAAGGCGACGGCGAGCAGGTCACCGTGTCGATCTGGTCATACCTCTACGGCCCCGACGGCCCCGCAGCAGCCGCCCGAGACGACCCCCGCTGGCGCCAATGGCTCGCGGCGCGCGGTGCGGATCCAAGCGGCTGAGCGAACCGGTCCCGGTCAGATCGAATGGAAGGCGCCGCGTGGCTACGCCCGGCGGACGTCGCGGTTGCCGGACCCGGTCGGGCGGGGATGTCCCGGGTCGGGGAGAGCCTCCCGCCACCGTTCGAGAAGCTCGGCCAGATCGGGTGGTAGCTCGAGGTCGCCGTCGCGCCAGGAGAAGTCCCAGGTGAAGCTGTTGAACTCGCTGCCGGACAACTCGGCGAGCATCTCCCGGATGGATGCCTCGATCTCGTCGAGCCAGTCGCGCGGGGGGAAGAGGCTGCCGGCGTCGAGACAGGGCCCGAACACCTCGCCGGGTGCGAGCCAGAGGAACTCGGTCGTCAACTCTTCGATCTCGGTATCACCCCTCAGGGTTCTCTTGAAGGTGGCGAGGTGGTCGCCGGTCTCGGGATGCTCGAAGACGACGGTGATCGAGCCGTCGTCATCGCGGGTGAGGCGGACGCCGTCGGGCACAACGCCGCTCTCGAGGGCCTCGGCGCTCAATTCGTAGAGCGGTGCGCCCGCGGTGCGGTCCCACAGCGTCATACCGCCTGCGGGTTGGTCGAGGCGCAACTCGTAGCCGCCCTCGCCACCGAGGCACAGCTCGAACGTGTCGTCGGGCTCCGGCCAGTCGAATTCCGGGACTTCCGGCCAGTCGAATTCCGGGACTTCCGGCCAGTCGAAGTCTGGGGGCTCCGGCCAGTCGAAGTCCGGGAGGAGTTCCTCGATCCGGAGGTCCGGCCAGGGGCCCTCGAGAGTGAGGCCCGTGGAGGAGGTTCTGACCATGACGATCAGGTCCTCACCGGTCTCCGGGTGTTCGAGGACGACGGTGACCGAGCCGTCATCGTTCCGGGTGACGCGCACGCCGTCGGGAACTGCGCCACCGTTGAGGGCCTCGGGCCCCAACTCGTAGACGGGGGCGTCGCCGGCGAGGTCCCACAGCGTCATGCCGCCCGGGGGTTCGTCGAGGCGGAGTTGATAGCCGTCCTTGGTGATGGTGATGTGACCCCGGAGGAAGTGCTCGAGCAGTGCCTCGGGGAGCCAGCACCTGGCGTCCGTGAGAGCGGGGGTCTCGCAGCCGGGTGAGACAGTCTCGGGGTCGTCGGGCGGCTCCGCCGGGTCGGCCGCGGTCCGCCCGGGCGGCTCGGCGCCGTCGAGCCCGTTGCCGGCGGCAGCGCCACGACCCAACTCGGTGCCGGCGGGCAGCGGATCCGCGGGCTGCAGTCCGGGGGCGAGCGGATCCGCTGCCGGGGGGCCGGCGGGTCCGGGCGATGCCGGCGCAGCCGCGCTCGTCACCGGTGCGCTGGCAACGCGGACGCTCCCATCGCCGTCACCGCCGAGCGTGTTCCAAGCCACGAGGCCGCCCGCGAGCAGAGCTGCAGTCGCGGCGACGCCCACCAGCGTGTACCGCAACCGCCGTGCGCTCGCTCCCGCGGCCGCTCGCCCGACGACGTCCGCTACCGGGGGAATACCGTCGAGGGACTCCGACCGCCTGCGGATTGCCGCGCCGAGATCGGCGCTGAGGGTCGGATCCTCGCCGTCGGCCCGTGGGTCGACGTTGCGGTCCTCGTTCATCTGTCGATCACCTCCCGCAGTTGTGCCAGCCCTCCGGAGAGGAGGCTCTTGACCGTGCCGGGACGGATTCCCATCGTCTCGGCGATCTCCCGTTCGGACAGGTCTCCGTAGTAGCGCAGCACCAGCGCGGTCTTTCTCCTGGTGGGCAGCTGCTCGAGGGCATCCAGCAGGTAGTCCTGCTCCGCCGGGACCTGCTGTGCCCGGCCCGGCCGGATGCGTCGCCGTACCTCCCGCTTGCGCAACTCGCTGCGAGCGCCGTTCACGACCGCCGTGCGCAGGTACCCGCCCGGGTTCTGGAGCCGGCTCCAACGTTCGAACACTTTGGCGAAGGCGTCCTGCGTGATCTCCTCGGCGGCCTCCGGGGTGTCCAGGAGCCCGAAGGCGAGTCGCACCATCGCCAGGTACTCGGCCCGGTAGAACTCCTCGAAGGCATCGGCGATCACGCGTTCATCCAACACCTCGGCGGATGCCGCTGTTGTGTCGCACATGGCGGCGGAGAGCGTGTCCATCACCCTCATCGACGCACGGCAGGGCTGTTCGGTTCATCGGAGCGGGCGAATTCGTATCCCAGAGGTCTCGTTTGGAGGGCGGCGTGCCGGGACGCGGGCGGGCCCCGCCGTCCGGCGGGGCCCGCGTGGGCAGGGGGGAGACTCGTGCGGCCTAGGGCACCTGGGCGATGAACCAGCGTGGGGCGGGGCGCTGCCGGTCGGGATCGACGGGCCCGGCCGAGTAGTCGGGTCCGTCGAGGGCTTCGACGCGGGCGAGCACGAAGTCCTCGCCGACAGCGAGTTCGATCGGTGGCGGATAGATGCCGCCGGTGTCGATCCCGAAGGCGTCGGCGGCGTTCTGCCATCCCCAAACGGTGCCGTCGGCCGACCATCCGATCCACGTCGAGGGCGGCTCGATAGCTCCGGGGCCGTCGGGGAATTGCGCGGCAGCGCCTGCCAGATCGGCATCGGTGAAGGAGACGAGGTCCTCGCCCGTGTCGGGATCCTCGAAGATCAGGGTGCCGGAGCCGTCGTCCTCGGTGACGATGCGGATGCCCGCCGCAGGCGAGGCTCTGAACATGATCTCGGGGGCGGCGAACCGGTAGACGGCGACGTCGGCGGCGAGGTCCCAGAGGGCCAGGTCGCCCGAAGCCTGGTCGAGGCGCAGTTCGTAGCCGTCTTTGGCGATGCGGACCTCGTGCCGGGAGGCGGCAATCGGCTCCGCCGTGGTGACCGCGCCGGCCGGGCCTGCTGTGAGGATCGGGCCGGGTCGCAGGCCCGCGAACTCAGCGGCGGTTCCCGGACCGCTGCCGATGTCGAGGCGCTCGATGCGGAAGGAGTCGTAGCTCCGGGCACTGCGCCATGCGGCGCCGCCGGGCCCGCGCGTCACGGGGACGTAGCCCTGGTCGCTGATGGCGTGCTCGGTCCACGTGCGACCGTCCGATGAGGTGAGCAGCAGGTCACCCTCGCCGGTGCGCAACGTGATGAAGAAGCCGTCGGCGGTGCTGATCGCCGAGGTGTTGTCCCCGGTGTAGCGACCGACCGGCTCGGTGTCGGCGCCGTCGCCGTCGCCCGCGAGGATGTGGATGCGCTGATCGTGCCGACCGTCCGGCCCCGCGCAGGGCGCCGGCTGCCCGGGCGCCAGGCCCAACTCGTCGAAGGGAACCTCGATGCTCTCGGCGTCGGTCGTCTCGCCCAGGTAGACGATGAGAGCGTCCTCGGTGTAGTGCCACCGCAGAATCGAGTCCCGGTCCGGCGCCCGGCCGGAGGCCACGAGCAACTCCTGCAGGTCGAGGTCGGTGAAGGTCTCGACGACGACCACCATCCGCTCGCCGGAAGCCAGCACCGACGTCACCCGTGAGCGCTCGAAGCAGTAGGACGGCAGCGGTTCCGCATCGGAAACGACGTCGATGGTCAGTTCGGCCCAGCTCGCGCCGCCGTCGTCGGAGAAGAATGCCCGACCGCGACGCTCCGGATCGGTCGCGTCCGTTCCACCGACCACCCAGCGGTCACCGCCGAGGTCGGCTGAATCGGGCGCGATGCCGTCCGGAATGCCGATGGCCGTCCACGTCGTGCCGTCTGTCGTGACGACGGCCTCGTCGCCGGCGTCGCCCCAGGCGCGGGCGACGATTCGCCCGTCGCCGACAGACTTGATACCGAAGACGTCGATGAGCCCCGTGCTCGCGTCGAGAGCCACCTCGGTCCACGTCAGCGCCGGACCGGTGGACAGCCCTTCTGGCGTTAGGAGGTCGGGAGCGGACTGCCTCGATTCTCCCGCCGGATCCTCTTGCGCCTCGTCTGTCTCGCCCGCCGGCTGTTGGGGGGTCTGCGAGTCGGCTACCGGCGGATCGTCCGGTTGCGGATCGGCTCCCGCGCCGTCCTCGGTGGATGACTCGACGGGCCGGGAAGCGGCGGGATCCTCCGCCTCGGCCGCCGCAGGGGATCCACTCGGCGACGGTTCCGCCCGCTCGGGCGCCGTTGGCTGGGTGGCCACCTGGATGTTCCCGTCCTCGCCGTCGCCGCCCAGCGTGTTCCATGTCGCCAGTCCGGCGATCAGGGCGGCCGCCGCGGCGATACCGACCACCCCGTGGCGGACCCGCCGCGCCTTGGCCCGTGCGGCGGCCCGCTCGGCGATGTCGGTCACCGGCGGTGGCTCGACCGGACCGTCGGCTTCCCTGCCGACCGCCTCGCCGAGTGCGCTTCCGAGAATCTCGTCGTCGGCGCCGGGTCGCTGGGCGCGTTGCCGGTCGTCGTTCATCGCTCGATCACCTCCCGCAGCTCCGCCAGTCCTCGCGAGACCATGCTCTTGACCGTTCCGGGGCGGACGCCCATGGTCTCGGCGATCTCCCGCTCGGACAGGCCGGCGTAGTAGCGCAGCACCAGGGCCGTCTTCCGCTTCGGGGGCAGCCGGTCGAGCGCGTCCACCAGATAGTCCCGCTCGGCCGGTGACTGCAGGGGTCGATCCAGCCCCACCCGTCGTCGCACCTCCCGCTTGCGCAACTCGCTGCGGGCTCCGTTGACCACCGCAGTACGTAGGTAGCCGCCCGGCGAATCCAGCCGCTCCCAGCGTTCGAACACCTTGGCGAAGGCATCCTGGGCGATCTCCTCGGCGGCCTCCGTGGTGTCCACCAGGCCGCGAGCGAGCCGCACCATGGGTGCGTACTCCGCGCGGTAGAACCCGTCGAAGTCGGCCGAGACCATGCACTCATCCAACACCCTGGGCGGTGCAATTGCGTGGCTGTCCCCGACGGCGAGGAAGGTTCCCATCATTCTCATCGACGCCCGAGCGTCCGGTTCGGTTCCCGATTCTTGCAACGGGATGGCGAATCGACGGACCGGCGCAATGACGCCGGGAGGGGGACGTGTGCCCGAACGTTGCGCCGCGTACGGCCCACGCGCCGGTTCATGGTCAATCTCTGCGATCAGTGCGCCTCTGCCGCACAGATCTTGCACCGTGGCGATCGTGCGCCCGTCAAAGTGCGCGAATCGGGCAGACTGGTGTCGTACCGCACGCTCAACGAGGAGTCGTGATGTCTGTACTGGTCACCCCCAATCCCCTGCGCGAGGATCGAGACTGGCCGCCGGCCCCACCCGAGGTGGCGGGATTCCACCGCCGCATGCCGGCCTACTCGCCGACACTCCTGCTGGACGCCCCCGACCTGGCCGAACGGCTGGGTGTCGGCCGCCTGCTCGTCAAGGCGGAGACACGGCGCATGGGTCTCCCGTCGTTCAAGATCCTCGGCGCCTCCTGGGCCACCTACCAGGCCATCTGCGCGCACGTGGGATCCGAGCCGGCTCGCTGGGGGAACATCAACGAGCTCGCCGCCCGGCTGAGCTACCTGCGCCCGTTCCAGCTGGCCGCCGCCACTGACGGCAACCACGGCCGGGCGGTGGCGTTCATGGCCCGGCTGTTGGGATTCAACGCCCACATCTTCGTGCCCGCCGGCATGTCGGCGGCACGTATCGAGGCCATGGAGTGGGAGGGCGCCAAGGTCACCATGGTGGCAGGCGACTACGACGATGCCGTCGCCCGGTCGGCCGAGGAGGCCGGCGAGCGGTGCATCGTGGTGTCGGACACGTCGTGGCCGGGTTACGAGACGATCCCCGCGCAGGTGATCGAGGGTTACACCACGATCTTCGCCGAGGTGGACGAGGCAATCGCCGCCAGCGGCCTCGAGCAGCCCGAGCTCGTCGTGGTGCCGATGGGCGTCGGGGCGTTCATGTCGGCGGCGGTGACGCACTATCGATCGGGTTCGCACCGCCCCGTGATCGTCGGCACCGAGCCGATCGACGCCAACTGCGTGCAGGCCTCGGCCCTCGCCGGGGGCATCACGCACGTGCCTGGTCCCCACCGCTCGATCATGGTGGGGTTGAATTGCGGGCGACCGTCGATGATCGCCTGGCCCCGTCTGGCCGCGGGGGTCGACTGGTTCACAGCGGTTGACGATGACGCGGCCCGCAGCGCCATGCGCGACCTCGCCGACGCCGCCGTCGTGGCCGGCGAGACCGGTGCCGCCTCCCTGGCCGGTCTGGTTGCGTTGCTCGCCGACCCGGCAGCCCGGGAGGCGCTCGGCGACCTGTCGGGGCGCTGCGTGATGGTGACGGTCACCGAGGGCGCCACCGACCCCGAGGCCTACGAGCGGATCGTCGGACGCAGCCACGACACTATCGGCCGGGTCCTCACCGCCATGCGCTGACCGCCGCAACCGTCTGGTCAACGCCGGCGTTTCGACCGGATCACCGGTCGTCATTCCGGCCCCAAAGTCATTCCGGCCTCGGCCGGAAATCCACTCGTCGGCGACCCGTCGACGGTCCGGTGCCCACCGCTAGCGTGGCGGGAAGTCGCCGCGCGCGAGCGGCCAGGACGGGAGCAGCCATGACACGCCCATTCCGGTTCGGCCTCACCCTGGAGAGGACCAGCAATCAGGACCAGATAGCCGAACAGGCCCGTCGCGCCGAGGAGTTGGGCTATTCGTGCATGGTCATGACCGACCATCTGGACGCGCGGAACGGGCCGCTCGTGACGATCACCGCGGCGGCGCTGGCCACGACGTCGCTGCGGGTCGGCACGCTGGTGCTCTGCAACGATTACCGCCATCCCGTGGTGCTGGCGAAGGAACTCGCCACGCTCGACCGGATCTCGAACGGGCGCCTGGAGATCGGCATCGGGGCCGGCTGGATGACCACCGACTACGAGCAGGCGGGCCTCCCGAAGGACCGGCCGGGGGTGCGCATCGCGCGACTCGCGGAGGCCGTGTCGGTTCTAGAGGGCTGCTTCGGCGACGGGCCGCTCGACTTCGCCGGCGACCACTACACCATCAGCGGCCTGGACGCCGCCCCCACGCCTGTCCAGCGCCCGCGCCCGCCCCTGCTGATGGCCGGGGGCGGCCCGAAGATGCTGACACTGGCGGCCCAGCGAGCCGACATCGTGGCGATCAACGTCAACCTGCACACCGGCGTGATGGATGAGCGCGTCGCCGCCGACGCCACCGCCGAGGCGACCGACGGCAAGGTCGCCCTGGTGCGCGAGGCCGCCGGGGACCGCTTCGACGACATCGAACTCAGCACCGGGGTGTTCATCGCCACCATCACCGACGATCGCGACGGCTTCGCCGCCGCGCTGGCGCCCGGTTTCGGGCTGACCGTCGAGCAGGCCATCGGATCGCCCCACGCCCTGTTCGGCACGGTCGACGAGTGCATCGCCGCCCTCTAGGAGCGGCGCGAGCGCTGGGGCATCTCCTACGTGACCATCCCCGCTGAGGCAGCGGTGGAGTTCGCCCCCGTCGTCGAGCAACTGGCCGGCCGCTAGCGCCGCATCTATTGCCGGGCGGCGGAGTCCGGTACTGTCACGTTTCCGGCAGGTGGCATACCGCCTGCTGGGCGGAACCAGTTGCCGCCAGTGGGGGGTGCGCCAATGGCCAGGACGCAGGGCTATGTACCGGATGGCATCCCGATGGAGCCGCCGCGCTTCTGGACCAATCCGCCGGACTCGCTGAGGGCGATCGCCAAGCTCACGAAGCTGATGCTGTGGCCCTACGGCCTGTTCTACATCGGGCTCTCGGTCGTAGTCTGGAACTACTTCACGCCGGCGCTGGCGCGCATGCAGCGCTTCGAGCTCGGCTGGGTTGCCGAGATCTACGTTCGCAACCTGGTGATGGTGGCGGTCTGGGTGAGCGCCATCCACTTCCTGCTGTACGTGCGCCGGGCGCAGGGCATGCGGTTCAAGTACGACGACCGGTGGCTCAGCACCGGCGCCCGCCGCTTCCTGTGGCGCAACCAGGCGTGGGACAACGCCTTCTGGAGCCTCGCGAGCGCGCCCGTGCTGTGGACCTTCTGGGAGGCGCTGCTCTACTGGTGCTACGCCAACGACTACATCCCGCACGTGCGTTGGAGCGACGGAGTGGGCTGGGTGGTGTATCTCGGGGTGATGACGGTCTTCTCGTTCTGGCTGGTGGCCGGCTACTTCTACGTGACGCACCGGTTCCTGCACACCAGACCCATGTACCGGTGGGCGCACTACCTGCATCACAAGAACGTGAACACCGGGCCGTGGTCGGGGCTGTCGATGCACCCCGTCGAACACCTGCTCTACTTCTCCACGCCGGTGTTCTTCCTGTTCATCCCGGCCAACCCGTTCATCATCATCGTCACGCAGATCTTCACCGGCCTGGCCCCGTCGCTGGGTCATTCCAACTTCGACCGGATCGTGGTCGCCGGGGACCGCACGCTGCCCGCCGGCGACTACTTCCACGACCTGCACCACAAGTACTTCGAGTGCAACTACGGCACCCCGGTCGTCCCCGTCGACGCCTGGGTGGGCACCTGGCACGACGGCTCCCCCGAGGCCCACGAGCGCATGCGAGCCCGCCGCGAGGCCGCCGGCCACACGTCGGGCGGGCACGACTGACGGAGCCCACGACCCGCAGGACCGCATCCTGCCCGAGTCCGGGCCAGGCGCGATTCGCCGGCTTCTGCCGGTCCGGCTCGGCGGTCGCCGGGGTGCGAACCGGCCGGTGCACCCCTTGGTGTCGACGAGGCTCAGGCGGTCAGCCGTTGGCGGAGTCGTACATCTCCACGATGCGCTCGGGGGTGGCGGGCAGGCGACGGATGCGGATGCCGAGTGCGTCGTCGATGGCCGCGCAGATGGCCGATGGCGCCATCATGCGGCCGGCCTCGCCACCGCCCTTGACGCCGTAGGGGGTGTAGGGAGACGGGGTCTCGTTGTGTCCCACCCGCAGCGTCGGCGAGTCCATCGCCGAGGGGATCAGGTACTCGGCGAACGAGGGTGTCCGCAGCACACCGTCGGAGTCGTAGAGGAACTCCTCGAAGAGGGTGCTGCCGAGGCCCTGCACGGTGCCGCCGATGACCTGTCCACCCACGGAGCGGGGGTTCACGACGGTGCCGCAGTCGTGCACGGCGGTGTAGTCCAGGAACTCCACGCGGCCGGTCTCGGGGTCCACCTCCACGACGACGACGTGGCTGGCGTGACCGACGAACGGGTAGAAGACCCCCAGGTTGGTGCGCTCGGGATTCGGCATCGTCGTGTACGGGTGGTCCTGCACGTGGCTGGCCTCGAGCCCGGTCTCGATCTCTTCGGGCAGTGAGTGCTTGAACATGTGCGCGGCCAGGGCGATCTCGGCGAGCTCCTTGCGCTGGTCGGGGCTGCCCCGCACCGCGAAACCGCCGGATTCCCAGACCAGGTCGTCCTCGTTGGCCTCCAGCAGGTGGGCGGCGATCTTGGCGGCCTTCGCTCTGATGCGCTGGGCGGCCACCTCGACGGCGCCGCCCACCATGATCGTGAAGCGGCTGCCACCCGGCCCGGTTGCCGGCAGACCCTGGTTCGACCCGGCGTAGACCACCGAGACGTCCTCGGGCGTGACGCCCAACTCCTCGGCCGCGAACTGCGCCACCATCGTCTCGGGGCTGTTGCCCCAGGAGGCGTTGGAGTACAGCGTGGCCGTGACGGCGCCCATGGCGTCGACCTTGAGCGTGACACTCTCGGGCGCGCTGGTGACCGGGGCGGCGACGGGCTCGTCGAACCAGAACCAGAACTCGGTGGCGCTGAACACGCTGCGCTCCTGGCAGGTGCACACGCCGATGCCGATGTGGCGCCCCTCGGCGCGCATCTCGGCCTGGCGCTTGCGCCAGCCCTTGTAATCCGAGAGCTCCATCGTCTTGTTCAGCACGGCCTCGTAGTCGCCGCTGTCGTAGACGTTGCCGGTGGGGATGAAATAGGGGAACTGGTCGGGCTGGATGAAGTTCATGCGGCGGATGTCGACGGGGTCCATGTCCAACTCGGTGGCCATGAGGTCCACCATCCGCTCCAGGATCCAGTTCCCGACCTCTGAGCCGAAGCCCCGGTAGGCGCCCTGCTGGCACTTGTTCGTGAGAACCGCCGTGAGGTCGTAGCCGATGCTGCTCATGCGGTACGGGCCCACGGCCTGGGCGAGCGAGTTGCCGTGCTGGCCCACGCCGAACTGGATGTAGGCGCCGTAGTTGTCGACCACCTTGTAGCGCGTGCTCAGCAGCGTGCCGTCCGACTTGGCCGCCAACTCCACCTCGTAGTAGCGGTCCGAGCCGTGGTGGTCGCCGTTGGCGATGTTGTCGAGGCGGTCCTGCATGAACTTCACCGGTCGTCCCGTGACCCTGGCCATCATCGCTGCGATGGTGGCGGTCTTCACCTCGAAGAACTTGGCCCCGAAGCTGCCGCCCGACGGGTGGGGTTGCAGGTCCAGCTTGTTGCTGGGAACCCGCAGCGTGTTGGCCAGCAGGAAGAGGAAGTGGGTGAACGACATGGAGTTCACGTGCACGGTCATCATCCCCGTGGCCGTGTCATAGTCGGCGACCGCGCCGACGGTTTCCAGCGGCTGGCCGCCCGAGCGGCCCCAGTGCAGCGTGTCGCGCACGATCACGTCCGCGGCGGCGAAGTCGCCGTCCACGTCACCGAAGGCGAACTTCCGGTGGAAGGGCACGTTGGACTCCAGCGCCTCGTGGATCAGCGGCGCGTCGTCCTCGAGCGCGGCGAGCATGTCGGTGAGCGGCTCCAGCGGCTCGTATTCCACTTCGATCAGCTCCGCGGCATCCTCGGCGACGGCGCGGGAGGTGGCCGCCACGACGGCGATGCCCTCGCCCATGTAGCGGACCTTGTCGACCGCCAGGCAGTACCAGGTGTGCTTGTCCGGTGCGGGCCCGAAGTCAGGCATGGGGTTGACGTGGTCGGTGACGTTCTCGCTGGTGACGATTGCGACCACGCCCGGCACGGCTTCCGCCGCGGAGGTGTCGATGCTGAGGATCTTGGCGTGCGCCATGGTGCTGCGCGCCACGGCCACCTCCAGCATGTTCGGCACCTCGTAGTCGTCGATGTAGTTGCCCCGCCCGCGCAGGAACTTCGGGTCTTCGACCCGGGGGATCGACTTGCCGACCCACTCCAGATGCTCGGGATGCCGGCGTACTTCCGGGACGGTCATGTCAGTCCTCCTCTGCGCGCATCTCGGCGGCGGCGTCCAGCACCGCGTCGACGATGTACTGGTAGCCCGTGCAGCGGCACATGTTGCTGGAGATCCCCTCGCGGGCTTCTTCGGCGGTGAGGTCGGGGTTCCCGTTGATCAACTCGAGGCTGCGCAGCAGCATCCCCGGCGTGCAGAACCCGCATTGCAGGCCCTGATGTCGCCTGAAGGCCTCCTGCAGGGGGTGCATCTCGGCGCCGGGGGCGAGGCTCTCGACGGTCTGGATCTCGGCGCCGTCGGCCTGCACGGCGAACATGATGCAGGACCGCACGCTGCGGCCGTCCAGCAGCACGGTGCACGCACCGCAGGCGCCCTGCTCGCAGCCGAAGTGCACGCTCACGACTCCCAGCTCACGGCGCAGGAAGTCCGCCAGGCTGCGGCGCGCCTCCACCGTGCCGGACGCCGCCGACCCGTTGACGGTCACGCTGACTTCGTGTGTCTTCATGACTCACCTCCTGCGTTCTCTGCGGCCGACGTGAGCGCCCTCCGGGTCAGCACCCTCGCCAATTTCTTGCGGTAGGCGCCCGAGCCGAACGAGTCCGACAGCGGCTCGATTTCCGCGGCGGCCGCCTCCGCCGCGGCCGCGAACACCTCCGCGCCGGGCTCGGCTCCCACCAGGATCGCCTCGGCCTCGGGGCGGCGCAGCGGCACCTCCGCCACCCCGCCGAGCACGACCGATGCCCGGTCGATGGTGCCACCGCTGGTGTGCACGAGCACCGCGGCGAGCGTGATGGGCCAACTCTCCGCGGTGACGCTGAACTCCAGGAATCCGTGACCCGTCCCGGCGGGCCAGGCGTCGACGGTCACGCCCGTGACCAGTTCGCCCTCCTCCAGGGCCGTTGTGAAGTAGCCCTCGAAGAAGTCCTCCGAGGCGATCTCCCGGGTTCCACCGGCGCCCTGCACGCTCACCGTGCCGCCCTGGGCCTTGAACGCGGCGGGCATCTCGGCGCTGGGATCGGCGTGGGCGATGCTGCCCACCACCGTGCCCTGATGGCGCACCGGCACCTGCCCCGCGTTCGAGATCGCATCAGCCAGCAGCGGGGCCACCGCCAGCGTGTCGGCATGCAACTCCACTGTGCGCTGGCGGGCGCCGGCGCCGACGTGCAGCCCGCCGTTGGCGCCGCAGCCGGCCAGATCGGGCGCAGTGGTGATGTCGACCAGGTGGCCGGGCGCGGCCAGCCGCAGATTCATCAACGGGATGAGGCTCTGGCCCCCCGCCAGGATCCGGGCATCGAAACCCAACTCGCCCAGCAGCGCCGCCGCTTCCGCAGCCGACCCCGCCCGGTGGTATTCGAAAGGCGGCGACTTCATAGACCCCTCCTTGGAAACGCTGCTCAGGACGGTAGTTGCTGGGCTATCCGCGCACCAGCGCCGCCGGTGGCGCGGTGCGCCGGGCTCCGTAGCTCCTACGCTCGGGCGATGGCCGGCGGACCGAGCCCGAGGCACATGTTCCGGTGACGGGCGACGCGACACGGATCGAACTCCCCCTGCTGGGCGTCTTCGGCGAGCCGCGATTCGTCGAGGCGTTCTCGGCCGACCGGACGATCGAGGCCTGGCTGGAGGTCGAGATCGCGCTGGCGCGGGCGCAGGCCGAGCACGGTGTGATTCCCGCCTCCGCCGCCGATGCGATCGAGCGCGAGCTGCGAGCTGTCGAGATCGACCACGAGCAACTCGCTGAGGGCGCCCGGCTGGTGGGATACCCGATCCTGCCGTTGCTGGGGCAACTGGCCCGGACCAGCCCCGATGTGGCGTCCTGGCTGCACTACGGAGCCACGACGCAGGACATCATGGACACCGCCGTCGTGCTGTTGCTGCGTGACGCGTGCGCCGAGATCGCCGTGGCCGGAACTGCGCTCGGGGACGGATTGGCGACTCTTGCCGGGACCCACCGGTCCACGCCGATGGCGGGGCGGACGCACGGCCAGCAGGCGGTGCCAATCACATTCGGCATGAAGGTCGCCGGCTGGCTGGACGAGATCGGCCGCTCGCTGGTGCGCGTCGGTGAGGCACGGGCGGCCGCCGGGGTGGTCCAGCTGTACGGCGCCGCGGGGACGTCGGCGGCCTACGGGGAACGGAGCGCTCGGACGCGCCGGCGAGCCGCGGAGATCCTCGGCCTCGGCTGCGACGACGCGCCGTGGCACAGTGTCCGGGACCGGTTCGCGGCGCTGGCCGCAACTCTCGGGCTGTTGGCCGCGGCGACAAGCCGGATCGCCCTGGAGGTCATCGACTTGGCGCGCAGCGAGATCGCCGAGGTGCGTGAGGGCGGCGGCCGGCTGGCGGGCGCATCCTCCACGATGCCCCAGAAGGCCAACCCGATCCTCTCCGAGACGATCGTGGGGCTCGCCGGGATGGCGTCGGCCATGTCAGCCGTGCCGCTGCGGGCCATGACCGGCCGCCACGAGCGGTCGGCGGGGGAGTGGCAGATGGAGTGGGACTCGCTGCCGCTACTGGTGGCCTACACGGGCAGCGCCGTGGCGCGCTGCGGCGACCTCGTCGCAGGACTCCACGTCGACGCGGGGCGCATGGAGACCAACCTGGACGTCGACGGCGGGCTCATCATGGCCGAGGCCCTGATGATGCACCTCGCCCCGCTGCTGGGTCGCAACGAGGCGCACGACGTCGTCTACGACCTGTCGGCTGGCGCACGGTCGGCCGGAGTCTCCCTCTCAGAAGCCGCCCGAACGTTCCTCTCCGAGCGGGGCATGCCCGAAGCCGGCCTCAGCCCCACCGACTACCTGGGCGAGGCCGGGGCGGTGGTCGACGTCGCCGTCGATCGCTGGCACAACACCCTCCGGCCGGCTGTCACCGCACCCTGACCGGGTCAGCCCGCCGGGCCAGGGCGGAGCGCCATCGCAGGCGATCCGTCAGTCGGTGGCCGCTTCGACGATGACCGCCAGCACGTCGATCACGAGGTAGGTCATCCCTTCGGAGACGAGATCGAGCGGCTTCCTGCCGTCGAGGTCGTTCTGGGGCGAGCGCAGCCACGAGCGCGCCTCGCGGTCGGGCATGGCTCGGCGGGCGAGGTCGACGACGGAGCGCAACTCCAGCAGCCGCTCCTCCACGTCACGGTGGACGGTGGCTCCCCGGTAGCGCCAGCGCACGACGTTGCGCCGGGTGGTCCGTGTGACCTGGGCCAGGTCACCGATGTTCAACACCCCTCCGGCGCAGACATTGTCGAGCAGGGCACGGATGGTCGTCATCGTCTTCGGAATCCTCTCTCGCAACAGTATTGGTTGATGCACCGTGGTGTCGCCGCGGCGTCATCGCCGCAGTGGTGGGTTCGGTACGATACGCGAACCGGCGGGTCTTGCCTGCTGCGGAGGGGGATATGGACCGGATCACGGGGTACGAGCCGCAGGCGATCATCCCGATGCAGCCGCCGACGTTGCGAGGCGGTCCGCGCAAGGCCCTGGGGACCGTGGGCACTCTCGTCTGGCAGACGATGTGGCCCTACGGCTTCATCTACGCCGGCCTGGCGGCCCTGGTCTGGAACGTCTTCACCCCCGCGATGGAGCGGATGGAGCGGTTCGCAGCCGGCTGGATTCTCGAGATCTACCTGCGCAACGTGGTGTTGCTGGTGGTCTCCGCGGGCGGCCTGCACCTGTGGCTCTACGTGCGCCGGGCGCAGGGGAAGAGCTACAAGTACGACGACCGCTGGCCGGCAGCGCGGAGCCGGCGATTCACCTGGGGCGCCCAGACCCGGGACAACATGTTCTGGGCGCTCACCAGCGGGGCCTTCTTCTGGACGGCCTACGAGGCGGTCATGCTGTGGGCCTACGCCAACGGCCACATCGCCCGGATCGACTGGAGCGACGGGCCGGGATGGGTGATCTACCTGCTGGCGATGACCGTGGTGCCGTTCTTCCTGGTCACCGCCTGGTTCTACGTGACCCACCGGCTCCTTCACACCAGACCCCTCTACCGGTGGGCTCACTACCTGCATCACAGGAACGTCAACACCGGGCCATGGTCGGGACTCTCGATGCACCCGCTCGAGCACCTTCTGTACTTCTCGACGGTGCTGTTCTTCATGGTCATCCCCGTCAGCCCGTTCGTGGTGATCCTCACCAACCTCTTCACCGCGATGGATCCGGCACGGGGCCATTGCGGCTTCGATCGCTTCGAGATCGGCCGCGGCCGCACGATGCCGGCGGGCACCTACTTCCACGACCTGCATCACAAGTACTTCGAGTGCAACTACGGCCTGCAGGTGATTCCCATCGACGCCTGGATGGGCACGTGGCACGACGGCTCCCACGAGGCCCACGAGCGAATGCGGGCCCGCCTGATCGCTCGGCGTTCGCCGAGCCCGTAGCAAACCTATTCCCGGCGGGACTCCGCGGCCCGCACGAGCCGCTTGGCGAGCAACCGGAAGATGACCGTGTGGACCGGAAGGAGCGCCCACCAGTACAGGCGTCCAAGGACCCCACGGGGATGCATACGGGCCAGCTGGCGCAGGCGTCGGTGGTCTCCCTCGTCGGTGACGTGCCACTCGAGGAACGACTCGCCCGGCACCTTCATCTCGGCGCGCAGGCGCAGCAGTCCAGCAGGATCCAGCGCCTCCACCCGGAAGTAGTCGAGAGCATCGCCGACCCGGAGCTCGTCAGGATGACGGCGGCCTCGCCGCATCCCGACCCCGCCGAGGAGCGAGTCCAGCGCGCCGCGCAGTTCCCACAAGGGCTGGGCCGCATACCAGCCACGATCGCCGCCGATGCCGCAGACGGTGGCGAACAGCGCCTCCGCCGTGGTGTCGCTGAGGACGATCCGCTCGTCGGTGAGCACAGTGCCGCCCGCCCAGGCGGGATCGTGGGGCATCGGCGCCGCTGCGGTCCGACCCGGTGGACTGTCCATCCAACTCGTCTGGACATCGAGATCCTGTACCCGCTGGAGCGCCCGTGCCAACGCCTCGTCCAGCGAGAGAGGCGCATGGTCGACGAAATGCCGGATGTCTCGTTCCGGGCTCACGACGACGTCGTTCACGAGGCTGTCCACCAGCGGCCGGGCGATCCCGTAGGGCAGCGGCGTGACAAGGCGCACCCAGTGTGACGACAGGCGTGGGGTCAGCACCGGCACCGGGACGACCACGCGAGGACGCAGCCCTGCCGTGACGGCATAGCGATCCATCATGTCCCGGTAGGTCAAGACGTCCGACCCGCCGATCTCGACGATCTCGCCGGCGAGGGCATCCACGGACAAGGCGGCCACCAGGTAGTGCAGGACGTCGCCGATGGCGATCGGTTGGCAGCGCGTCCGTGTCACCCAGCGTGGACACGTCATTGCCGGCAGCACGTCGACGAGATGGCGCAGCATCTCGAACGAGGCGCTCCCGGAGCCGATAATGACAGCGGCTCGCAGCTCGGTGACCGGGACCGCCCCGCTCGCAAGCACTCGCCCCACCTCGTGACGGCTCGCCAGATGGGGTGACAGGGCATCGGAATCGTCGGTCCCCAGCCCGCCGAGGTAGACGATCCGTCCGGCGGCGGCCGACTCGGCGGCTGCGGCCGTGTTGGCCGCGCCGCGCCGGTCGGTCTCCGCGAAGCGCGCACCCTGTCCCATGGCATGCACGAGGTAGTGGACGGCATCGACGCCGTGGAAGCCGCGTTCGAGCGACTCGCGGTCCAGAACATCGCCTTGCACCACCTCGACGTCCTGGCGCCAGGGGAACCCGGCAGTGCGCTCGGGGTTGCGCACGATGCAGCGGACGTCGTGTCCGGTGTCCAGCAGTTCGGTCACCAGTCGCCCACCGACGTATCCGGTGGCGCCCAGGATGGCGACGCGCGTCACGACTGCGGGTAGGTCGACTGCACGAGGGTGAATTATCGCGAGTGTCGACCGGGAAGAGTAGGCAGAGGATTCGGCTCGCGTGATGCGACTGCCGCCGATCGAATCTGCCGCATGCGGTCTAGCTGCTCCCGGATACCGAGCACAGCGACGTCATTCCCAGCCTCTACGCTCGACGCTCGTGGCCCGATTGGAGGATCTGAAGAAGGGCGTCCGCGTTCGGGGCGTGACTCCGGCCGGACCGGTCACCGTGATTGATGCCGACTGGCTGGGTGCTGACACGGTGACCCTCACGTACGAGGACAGCGGAGGTGCCACCGAACGAGAGATCCTCTACCGCGCCAACGAGGACGACCTGGAACTGGTCGACGCCGGGCGTCCCTGGTCGCTGGACGCCGATCCGGAGCTGTTCAAGCTGGTCGCCGAGGCGAAGCGCATCTCGCTCGCCTACCTCTTCGACCCGTACCTGGCCACCGAGACCAGCGACATCGAGGTGTTGCCGCATCAGATCGAGGCGGTCTACGGCGACATGCTCTCGCTGAGGCCGCTGCGCTTCCTGCTGGCCGACGATCCCGGTGCCGGCAAGACCATCATGGCGGGGCTGCTCATCAAGGAACTGATGGTGCGCGGCGACTTGGAGCGCTGTCTGGTGGTGGTGCCCGGTGGGCTCGCCGAGCAGTGGCAGGACGAGTTGGGGGAGAAGTTCGGCCTCGAGTTCGAGCTGCTCAGCCGAGAGATGGTGGAGGCATCTCGCTCGGGTAACCCTCTCGCCGAGCGCCCGCTGCTGGTGGCTCGCCTCGACATGCTGGCCCGTAACGACGACCTGCAGGCCCGCTTGGCGCAGACGGAGTGGGACCTCGTCGTGGTCGACGAGGCCCACAAGATGTCGGCCTCGTTCCAGGGAAGCGAGGTCCGCGAGACGAAGCGCTACCGCCTGGGACGGCAACTCGAACAGGTTTCCCGTCACTTCGTGCTGATGACGGCCACGCCGCACAACGGCAAGCCGGAGGACTTCCAACTGTTCATGGCGCTGCTCGACGGAGACCGCTTCGCCGGCAAGTACCGCAGGGGAGCCCACCGCGACGACCCGCCCAAGGATCTCATGCGCCGCATGGTGAAGGAGGAGTTGCTCCGCTTCGATGGCACCCCGCTGTTCCCCGAGCGAGAGGCGAGGACGGCGAAGTACCCACTCAGTGCCGACGAGCAGGCTCTCTACGAGCAGGTCACGAAGTATGTCCGCACCGGGATGAACCGGGCGGAGCGGCTGCGTGCCGAGGGGCAGGGTGGCCGCTCGGCGGTCGTCGGTTTCGCCCTGACGATCCTGCAGAGGCGCTTGGCGTCGTCACCCTTGGCGATCTGGCGGTCGATCCAGCGGCGTCGCGAGCGGCTCGGCGCGCGGCTCGTCGAGGTGAGGGACATGCGCGCCGCCCTGGAGGTGACGCAGGTTCCCGGCGGTTACCGGCCCGACGACTTCGGCGACGGCTTCGACGACGAGTTCGAGCCGGAGGATCTGCTGGGCAGCGAGGTGGAGGAGGTCGAGACAGAGATCCTCGACGCGGCGACCGCGGCCCGCACTGTCGAGGAGTTGGAAGCCGAGATCGCCGACCTGGCTCGCCTCGAGGAGCTTGCCGAGCAGGTGTACCGCTCTGGCGTCGACCGCAAGTGGGAGGAGTTGGCCGGACTGCTGCAGAACACGCCGGAGATGCTGGACGCCGAGGGGCGGCGCCACAAGCTGATTGTCTTCACCGAGCACCGCGACACGCTTGAGTACTTGCAGCGCAGGCTGACCGGTCTGCTGGGACGGCCCTCGGCGGTGGTCGCTATCCACGGTGGCGTCAAGCGGGAGGAGCGGCGCAAGGTGCAGGACCAGTTCACTCAGGACGCGGGTGTGACGATCCTGGTTGCGACCGACGCAGCCGGGGAGGGTCTCAACCTGCAGCGCGCCCACCTGATGGTGAACTACGACCTGCCGTGGAACCCCAACCGCATCGAGCAGCGCTTCGGGCGCATCCATCGCATCGGCCAGACCAACACCTGCCGCCTGTGGAACCTGGTCGCCGACGGCACCCGCGAGGGGATCGTGTTCGAGCGGTTGCTCACGAAGCTGGAGGAGCAGCGCCGCGCTCTGGGCGGGAAGGTCTTCGACGTGCTAGGTGAGGCCTTCTCCGACCGGTCGCTGCGCCAGCTCCTCATCGACGCCATCCGCAGTGAAAACCCGGTACTGCAGCGGAGGCGCATGGAGGCCGTGATCGACGGCACCGTCGGGTCCAGGACACAGGAACTGATCGACGCCCAGTCGCTGCTCACCGACGTCCTACCGCCGGACCGCACGGCGGGCATCCGCGACGCCATGGAGCGGGCACGCGCCCGCAAACTCCAGCCCGGTTTCATTCGCAGCTTCTTCCTGGCCGCCTTCGAGCACATCGGTGGGCGGGCCACCCGGCGCGAACCCGGTCGGTTCCAGGTCGTCGGCGTCCCGGCGTCCCTGCGCCGCTGGGACGACGACAAGCGGCGTGGCCGCCTGCTGCGGAACTACGAGCGGGTCTGCTTCGAGCGTGGCCACGTTGCGGTGGCCCGCCGCCCGGTGGCCGATCTCCTGGCGCCGGGGCATCCGCTTCTGGATGCCACCGTGGGGGTGACTCTGGAGCGCCACGGCGGCGTCCTGCAGCAGGGCACCATCCTCATCGACCCCCAGGTCTGGACAGAGACACCGCGGCTGCTGGTCTTCCTCGAGCACGAGATTGTCGACGGAACGACCGCGGGCGACGGGCGTCGCCAGGTTGTGTCGCGGCGCTTCGAGTACGTCGAGATCACCGAGGACGGCGACGTGCGCGGCGCAGGGCGGGATCCCCACATCGACTTGCGGGCTCCCGATGCCGACGAGCGGGCGCTGCTGGCTCAGTTGGCGGATGCCGCCTGGGTGCGCGCCGGCCTCGAGGTGACCGCCCTGCGCCACGCTGGCGAGCAGAACGCCCCGCAACACCTGGCAGAGGTTCAGGATCGGGTGCACTGGCGTGTCGACCGGACTCTCGAAGCCGTCGAGAGCCGCCTCAACGAGGAGGTTCGCCATTGGGGCGCTGAGGCCCTCCGGCTGAAGGACAAGGAATTGGCCGGGGAGAGCGGCGCCCGGCTCAACTCGGCCCTCGCCGGGCGGCGGGCCGCCGAGGCAGAGGAGCGCCTGCAGCGCCGACGGGCCGAGCTAGCCCTACAGCGCAAGCTGTCGGTGCGCCAGCCCCGCGTCGTGGGTGGTGCCCTCGTCGTCCCCGCCGGCTTGGTGGCGAAGCTGACAGGGACTGCGGTGCCCGACCACGCACACGACACTGTGCGAACCGAGAAACTCGCGGTAGCCGCCGTGCTGGTTGCCGAGCGGGCGCTGGGCAGAGACCCAACCGAGATGCCCCACAACAACGAGGGCTACGACGTCGAAACCCGTGCGGCCGACGGCCGCCTGCTGTTCATCGAGGTCAAGGGCCGGGTGACGGGCGCCGACCGCTTCACGGTCACCAAACGGGAACTTAGCTACGGCCTCAACAACGCCGACCGACACATCCTGGCCCTCGTACGAGTCAACGAGGACGACACCACCACCGTCCGCTACCTCTACGACCCCTTCACCGACCGCGAGCACGAACCCAGCGCCGCCGAGTATGACCGCCGCCTCTCCTGGGACGCCTACTGGAATCTCGCTGACCCCCCGCGATGACTGCACCTCCGACGGTCGGAACCGCTACCCAGAACGTCGATGGGTTGCACACGCACCGATTGTGCATTCCCCGACCGATGGTGTGGTAGGGAAGTCCCGTGACGGCCCCGAGAAAGAAGCTCATCGAGGTGTCGCTTCCGCTGGATGCCATCAATGCGGCGTCGGTCAAGGAGAAGTCGATCCGGCACGGGCATCCGTCAACGTTGCACCTGTGGTGGGCGCGACGACCGTTGGCGGCATGCCGGGCGGTGCTGTTCGCCTCGCTGGTGGACGACCCATCGGCACACCCCGACAAGTTCCCGACCGAGGAGGCGCAGGCCGCTGAGAGAAAGCGCCTCTTCGGGATTATTGAGCGGCTGGTGCCGTGGGAGAACAGCAACAACGCTGATGTCCTGAAGGAAGCCCGCGACGAGATCAGGGAGAGTTGCGACGGCGACCTGCCGCCAGTGCTCGACCCGTTCGCCGGCGGCGGTTCCATCCCACTGGAGGCGCAGCGCCTGGGTCTGGAGGCGCACGCCTCGGATCTGAATCCTGTGGCGGTGCTGATCAACAAGGCGCTGATCGAGATCCCGCCCCGGTTCGCAGGTCGTCCGCCGATACATCCCGATCAGGAGGGCGCGGCTGAGTTGCGGTCTTGGTCAGGCGCTCAAGGTCTCGCCGAAGACGTGCGCTACTACGGACGGTGGATGCGAGATGAGGCCAAGCGGCGCATCGGCCACCTTTATCCCAAGGTCAAACTTCCTCCCGAGCACGAAGGCGCTGAGGCCACGGTCATCGCCTGGCTCTGGGCTCGTACGGTGCGCTCACCGAATCCGGCGTGGGATAGACCCGTACCGCTCGTGAAGTCGTTCGTCCTATCCAAGAAGAAGGCCCGAGTCACTTGGGCGGAGCCAATCGTCGACTACACGAACAGAGCGGTTCATTTCGAGATCCGTACTGGTATTACCGACGATGTTCCGGAGGGCACGGTGAACCGCCGAGGTGGTCGCTGCCTGGCTACAGGTGCAGCAATGCCGTTCTCGCATATCCGCGAGGAAGCATGTGCCGGTCGTATGGGCCAGCAGTTGATGGCGATTGTTGCTGAAGGGGATCGACGACGTGAATACGTAGCACCATCATCCGAACACGCCGAAATGGCAGGTGTGTATCTGCCGCAGGATTTGCCTCGTGGAGAGCTTGCCGGCAAAGCACGGGGGAACGTGGGTGCGTACGGATTGTCGGAGTGGATTGACCTGTTCACGAATCGGCAGCTAATGGCGTTGAGCACATTCAGTGGACTGGTGGATGAAGCGCGAGAGTTGATACAGAGGGACGCGGTGACTGCGGGATTAAGTGCCGATCTGACTCCACTATCCGACGCCGGGACCGGCGCTATCGCCTACGCCGAGGCGGTTGCGGTCTATCTCGCGTTCTCACTCTCGAAGATGGCGGATCGGGGGTCAACAATCTGCACATGGTTCTCTGCTCGGGACTCAACTCGCAACACCTTCTCCCGGCAAGCAATTCCCATGTCGTGGGACTTCGCCGAAACCAACACTCTTCTCGACGGTACCGGGTCGTTCGTGGGCGCTGTGGACTGGACTGCCGAGTCAGTTGAGGGGTGGCAGATTCCTGAAGCCGTACCGGGCGCCGCTGTCCAGCGAGATGCGCAAGCTGTCCTTAAGGACCACGAGGGTGTTCTTGTCTCGACTGATCCGCCGTACTACGACAACATCGGGTATGCGGACTTGTCTGACTTTTTCTATGTGTGGTTGCGGCGCTGTGTCGGAGAGATCTTTCCCAGCATCTGTTCGACGCTGCTAGTGCCCAAGGGTCAGGAGTTGGTGGCGACTCCGTATCGCTTCGGAGGCGACAAGAGAAAGGCCGAAGAGTTCTTCGAGACTGGTCTTAGTCAAGTGTTCGACCAGTCGCGGAGTGTGCAGGATGAACGATTCCCGCTGACCCTCTACTACGCCTTCAAGCAGGCGGAGACTACAGATGGAGGTGTGTCGTCCACCGGTTGGGAGACGATGTTGCAGAGTCTGCTCGACTCAGGATTCAGTATCAGTGGTACGTGGCCGATGCGTAGCGAATTGTCGAACCGCATGCTGGCTTCCGGCACAAACGCCCTAGCGTCCTCCATCGTCCTCGCCTGCCGCCGACGTCCCGAGTCGGCCCAGATGGCGACAAGACGCGAGTTTCTGAACGCCCTCAAGTCCGAACTTCCAGAGTCGCTCCGTCTGCTGCGCGAGGGCGCGATCGCTCCGGTGGACATGGCACAGGCGGCGATCGGGCCAGGTATGGCGGTGTTCTCCCGCTACGCCCGGGTCATGGAGGCCAGCGGAGAAACCATGCGGGTGCGGACCGCCCTAGAACTGATCAACGAGACTCTCGACGAGGTAGCAGAGGGAATTGACGCCGACTTCGACTACGACACCCGCTGGGCAGTCAGCTGGTTCGGTGAGTACGGCTTCGAGGAGGGGGAGTTCGGCCGTGCCGAACTACTCTCGAAGTCCCGCAACACGTCCGTTGCCGGACTTGCCGAGGCGGGCATCGTCGATTCCGGCGCCGGCAAGGTCCGCCTCCTCCGCCGCGATGAAATGGACTCCAACTGGGATCCGACGACCGACGGCCGCTTCACCATCTGGGAGGTCACTCACCACCTCATCCACCGCATCCATGAACAGGGCGAGGAAGCAGCAGCCGCGCTGCTCCACGCCGTCGGCGGCCACGGCGAATCTGCCAAGGAACTCGCCTACCGCCTCTACCTCATCTGCGAGCGCAAGCGCTGGGCCACCGAGGCCCTCGACTACAACAGCCTCGTAACTTCCTGGCCCGAACTAACCAAACTCGCTGCCAGCGCACCCGCAACCCCAACCACTCTCCTTTAGTCCGCGAATGGACGGCGGCCACAACACCAGGATTCTCGGCGATTCCCCTGTGTTCGAGGTCCGCTCCGTCGAGTCCCTATGATCGCGTTATGACTGGTGACTTGGTACATCGCCGTGTTCGTCGAGCCTTCCGAGACTTATCTCAGGAGTGGGGCACCCTCGAGAAAATCGAAGACGCATTTGAGACTGAGGGCTTCGAGCCCAAGGGGGTGTCGAACGTCACCGGATCATGCAGATACGTTTTTGAGAGTTACGCGAATGCGATTGACTGGAAGGACCGCGCCCAGGCCCAGCGAGCACTCCGGGTATTTCAAGACGTCCTGTCCTGGGGGGAAGGGGACAAGTCGGAGTCGGCCATCAAGGCGGTTGGGAAGCTGCGGCGGCTGCTTCTGGAGGATGGCTATGTCCTCGACGATGAAGGTCGGATCCGCGAAAAACCTCACTATGGGAACCCGGAACTGCCCCTCGCGAATCTGCGTGATGCGGAGTCGATCCGGGAACATCTCGCCCGGCTCGATCCGAGCGATCCCCCACTAGCGATCAGTTCCGCAAAGTCGCTCGTCGAGGCGACCTGCAAGTGTGTACTTGAAGAACTCGGAGAGCCGTACGACGAGGGTGTCGATATCCCGTCGCTGGTCAAGTCGGTGCAGAAGGCCTTGAAGCTACATCCGGACACGATCGCGCCAACGAAGAAGGGTCGCGGGACCATCGTTCGCGTGCTGTCGAACCTGTCGCAACTCGTCGTGGGCATCGCTGAGCTGCGGAACGAGTACGGCATTGATCACGGGCGGACACGGCCAAGCGGAGGTCTCGGCACTCGACACGCCCAACTCGCTGTCGGTGCCTCTAGGACATATTGCGAGTTCCTTCTAGAGACATTGGACGATCGCCAACGGAGCCGCGAGCTCTCTCCGGCAACAAAGTGAAGGTCGCTCACGAGGCTGTAGGTCGCTTGAGAGGCGCTATCCGAACTCACACCACTCCGGTGCAGTGATGATCTGGAGCGTCACGAGGTCTAGGTCGTCAGCTGGCCGGCCCGGGGGCGCAGACGAACTGGAGACACCGGTGTCAGCACTGGGAATTGGGCTCGGACTCGGTCGTGAAGCTGAGAGTTCGGCGCCTTGTCGACAGTCGAGACAAGGACAGCGAACGGAACAGTTTCGGCGTGGTTGCCCAGGCGTCCCCCATGCCGTGCCAGATATCGGAGTTCAAGCAACGGTCTTCGGACCGAATTCGCCGCCATGCTGAACCGGTAGTGGCGCGCGGTTTCCCACTTTCCAGCGTCCCGCAGGGCTGGCTCCGTGGAGTCGCGTGCTGGCGCAAGTGACTTTGTGATCGGTAGATGGCTCATTCGCCATCCTTCCTGCAGTAGCTGACTCGCTTCGTTGCTGCGCAGGTCACACTCGACGCTTTTCGGCGGTCCCGTTGTCTCGGGCCGACTGAAGCGAAAGATGGAGTCGTGGGGGCGGAACAGCATGTCGATCGAGGCGGATGTGTATTCCGTTGGTTCGGTGGGCTCGATAGGCGAGAGATAAGCCAGCGTCATTCTGAACTCGAGAGCTCCTGGGATGTTGTCAGGTAGCGGTAGTCGGTATCCCATAGGACGGTGGCGGTCGATCTCGTCAACGTATAGCACATGAACTTCGTTGGCACCGGACTCCAGCAGCGGCTCGAAGTCGAGCGGGAAGCGTCCAAAGCCGAGTTCATTCAGGTGTTTTTTCCAGCGCGAATGCCGGTCGGCGTAGTGCACCGCGAAGGCGCGCAGCACGCTAGGGGTGGCGTCCGGTAGGCGCGTTGCCAGGTCGGCGAGAGCGTGCGTCACGAGTGGAGCCGCGAAGCTTGTGCCCGCTGTGGGAACGAGCGAGCCGTCGATTCGCAGCGCCTCGAATGGGGTCTCATCGGTCCCGCCGAACTGCACGCCAGCGGGCAGTACGCGATTGCCATGGCGTCCTGGCCCCATCGACGAATAGTCGGCACGATTCCACGGACGATCCGGTGGTGGAGTGTCGCAAGCACCGACCGTGATGCCGTTCACCATGTCTCCCGGAACTTGGACGCGATGCAGACCCAGATCCTGTGGCTGTGCCCCACCGTTGCCGGCCGCAACGACGAAGAGAGCATTGTGTTCCCAGGCGAGGTGATCGAGTTCACTCGTCCAGCGGTCGGGCTCGTGCGAGTCCTCCATCGCGCGTTCGGGTCCGATACTCAGGTTGACGATCTCGAAGCCATTTTGACGCACTGCCTTGGTGATCTGGTCGAGAATCCAGTATCCGGCGAGGTCGCCTGGAATCTGTCGTGGTGGGAACACGCGCAGGCTCTCAACGGGAGATGGTGGTTGACGCAATCCCGTCGTACCGTTCGCTAGACCGAACATCGTCGCGCCGACGACAGCGGTTCCGTGGTCCATGCCCTCCGAGGTTGCCGGTTCGGGTGTCAGATCTGAGGCGATCACTGCGCTGAAGAGCGAGTTTGCACCGGTGGAGTGAATCCCGCCATCGAAGACGGCCACCTTCGGCTCGTCAGCCTCTGGCTGATGGCTGGCTGGTCCTTGTACCCACGACCGACTCCGCATGGCAATGCTCGGAAGTGGCCGGATCGCTGGCATCGGCCGCATGGCTCGGAGAGGGTTGAATTCGGCTAGACGGTTCGCGGCGGCGGCCGGGATCGTGACCGGAGAGAAGGTGAGCCCTCCTACCCGGCGTACGAAGTCGCGATGGCAGTCACCGCCTGCTTCTTCCACGAGTGTGAACCACTTCTCAAGGGTTCGCTCGTCGAGCGGTTCAGGTTCCCAAGCGCCGGAGGGGATCGGGTGAAGCACGGCCTCCCAGGTCATCGTCTGCTGTTCAGGCTCAGGATCGCTTAGCACAACCGACTCGCGAGTTGCGATGCCGACATGGTCGAGCTTGCGGATATCCGAGAATGCTTGTTGCTCGGACCGTGCCCTTCCGGGGCCCTCGACCAGGCGGCCGAATCGCTGTAGACCACTGTCACTCACTGCGAGAATCACTCGCCGCGTGACGCTCTCGCGCTGCTTGCGCTTTGTCTCGTAGATGCCCTTGTCGGCGCGCGAGCCGACAGGCACGGCGTCGACCGCGCGGAGGAGTGCGTCGGGAAAGTGACTGGCGGCCAGGTAGTTCGGTAGCAGACGGGCCTCGACGTACAGACGGGCTCCGCGCAGTTGCACAGGTATGTCGACGGCCCTCTGCGTGACCTCGCGGACCATCGGCAGCAACAGCTCGCGAGCTTCTTCAGAGGTCTGGGGCTCGAACTTCTCGCCTCCGCCCGAAGGGGCATCTTCCACTTCAATCCGCAGTCGCTCGCCGCCGACAAGAACACGTCGATCCGATGAAGGAGTTGGCGGCGACAGGGGGCTCGGAGGGGTGTCGCTCATCGGTCCGCCCTAACGCGTGTGATCGCCGCGGCGACGGTGGGATGACTCACGCCGAGTCGAGCCGCGATCTGGCGGTTGGAGAGCCCGAGGTGTTCGCTCATGGCAGCGCACAAGATGTCGCGGTCGGGCCCTGGCGTGTGCGATCCCGCGGCTAGCGCATCAAGGAGCACGTCGTCGACTGTCCGCCCAGCGAGCAGTGAGCGTCGCTGCGCCTTTTCCCATAGGCGGGTCAGGTCCGAGCCGCTGGAGCCATCGCTGAGCGCCACGACCAACTCGAGGATCAAGTCGCGGGCGGATTCGCTCCCACCCGCGAGGTACGCCAGGATCCGCCGACGCTCATCGGGCCCGGGCAGGGGAATTCGGATGTGGCGGTCAAAGCGACGGTCAACGGCTGGGTCGAGGATTCTCAGATGATTCGTGGCGGCTACCAGCAGGCTGGTGTCTGGCCATCGGTCCAACTCGAGGAGCACGACGTTGACGATCCGCTTCAACTCGCCAATATCAGTGTCGTCGTCGCGGCGCTTGGCCAGAGCGTCGAACTCGTCGAGGAGCAGCACGCACGCCCCGGACTTGGCGAATTCCAGCGCGGAGCGGATATTGCGACCGCTGGTTCCCAGGTAACTCGACACGACCGTCGCGAGGTCGATCGACACGAGGGGCACTCCGATCTCAGCCGCCAGCCAGTGAGCAGCCATCGTCTTGCCAACCCCAGGGGGGCCGCTCAACAGCACCGTTCGTGTCAGGCCGACGCCCGCAGCGGCGAGTTCGTCGGCGCGCGACCGCTCAGCCACGATCTCTGCTAACTCGTCTGCGACAATCGGATCGAGTGTGAGTCCGTCGGCTTCTGGGAAGGGATCAACGCTTACGAGGGAATGTGTTGTGCCCTCCTCTCGTGGGAGTTCGGGTTCCGCGTAACGCAGGCCGACGGCGCTGCCGGAAGCCGAGAGGGCCTCGTGCACCGCGGCGCGGAACTCCGCGGCGTCGATGACACCCGGTGGAACCGTTCGCAGAAGCCGCGTCGCGAGTTGGCGTACACCTGCCGCGTACCCGGTTGCGCCCACGCGAACCAAGTCGATCACGGCTTGCTCAAGACCCGTAGCAGAGTGGTAAGTCTGCGATGGCACCTTCAATCTACTTTCCAACTGAGTTCGGACTGCTGGTCAATCACCATATTAGATTGGAAAGTTCACTCTGCGTAATTCAGTCGACGGCCATGAAGGCGTTGACGATGTGGACGTCTCAGATGATCTGTCTGTCGTTGAGATCCTCCGAGAGATGTCGGTCGATGACGGCCGCAGCGGCCGCCTCGACGATTAGGGCGCCCCAGATCGGGAGTCGTACGCCCAGGGCAGTGTCTTTTGCGTGAAGGGCGCTCGTCCCTCGAGCGTCGACCCTGCTCTCGAGGTCGGCCTGCTCGACGTGTCCGGCGGGGGCGTCCCGTGGCGTGGTGGGCTTTGGGGTTGAGCCTCGGTGTTAGTTGCCGACTGTGAGTTCGGCTGTGGCGAGATTATCGCGTTCGGGGTAGAGGAGGCTCATGGAGTCTTCGGAGAGGTAGCGGCGGTCGGTGGTCTGCCATTCGTCGTGGAGGTCGGCGAGGATGGCGCCGACGAGGCGGATGGCGGAGGCCTCGTTGGGGAAGATCCCCACGACCCGTGATCGTCGCTTGATTTCCTTGTTGATGCGTTCGAGGGGGTTGGTGGACCAGATCTTCTGCCAGTGCGCCCGCGGGAAGGTGGCGAAGGCGAGGACCTCGGTCTTGGCGCTGTCCATGAGCGGGCCGATCTTGGCGAAGCGGGCGGCGAGTTGGTCGGTGACTTGGTCCCAGGCGTCGGCGACGGCGCCGGCGTCGGGTTGGGCGAAGATCGTCCGGAACACCGCGGCGGCCATGTGCTGGTGCGATTTGGGCGCCAGGGCCAAGAGGTTGCGGATGAAGTGCACCCGGCAGCGCTGACGGGCCGCGCCTTGGAACCACCGGTCCGCGGCGGCACCGAGGCCGCGGTGCGCATCAGAGATCACCAGTTGCACGCCGCCGAGGCCCCGGTCGCGCAGCGAGGCGAGGAACTGTTGCCAGAACCCTTCGCTCTCGCTGTCGCCGACGTCGCAGCCCAGGACCTCCCGGTTGCCGTCTGCGGTGATGCCGGTGGCGACGACGGTGGCCATCGAGGCGGGCTGGGCGAGGTTGTTGCGGACGTTCAGGTAGGTGGCGTCCAGATACACGTACGGGAACTCGACGTGGTCCAAGCGGCGACAGCGGAACGCGTCGACCATCTCGTCGAGGCCTCCGCAGATGCGCGACACCTCCGACTTGGAGATCCCCGAGGTGGCGCCCAACGCCGCCACGAGGTCATCGACAGAGCGCGTCGAGACGCCGGCCACATAGGCCTCCATCACCACCGCCCACAGCGCCCGGTCGATGCGCCGGCGCGGCTCGAGCAGCGACGGGAAGAAGCTGCCCTTGCGCAGCTTGGGGATCTTCAACTCCACGTCGCCGGCCTGAGTGGCCAACAAGCGGGGCCGGTGCCCGTTGCGCTCAGTCACCCGCGCCTCGCTGCGCTCATAACGCCCGGCGCCGATCGCCTCAGCCGCTTCGGCCTCGATCAGCTCTTGGAGCACCAACTCCACCGCCTCGCGGACCAGACTCGCGCCGCCGCCGGCGCGGAAGCTCTCCCACAGCTGCGCCGTGGCAGTATCAGAAAGGGTCATCGGTGTGTCCTCCTCGATGAGTGAGTAGCTGCTCTCACCGAGGATCACGCCGATGACCCACCTACAGGTGGACCCTCCCAGCTACCTCAAAACCCCACCACCCGGCGGGACGCTGCCTGTCCGGCTCGCGCATGAAAGTCCCAACAGTTGAATTGATCGTCGCACCCTTCGGTGTAGACCTTCACCCGTGAACCCGCCCTTGGATCCTTCGCCTACCAAACTGATCGAAGTGGCATTGCCGCTGGAGGCTGTGAACGCCGCCGGCCGGGCCGAGAAGGCTGTTCCGAAGAAAGGCCATCCGGCCACGATGCACCTCTGGTGGTCTCGCAAGCCACTCGGTGTGGCACGAGCCGTGCTGTTCGCCTCGCTGGTGGACGATCCGTCGGCTCGGCCGGACGAATTCCCCACCGAGGCCGAGCAGGACCACGAGCGCCGGCAGTTGATGAAGCTGATCGAGGGGCTCTGTCGATGGGAGCGCAGCGGCGACGTTGCTCTGCTGGCCGCCGCGCAGGACCGAATCGCGACCTCCGCGGGTGACGATATGCCGAGAATTCTGGACCCCTTCTGCGGTGGCGGAGCGATCTCGACGGAGGCGCTCAGGCTCGGGTTGGACACTCTCGCGATCGATCTGAACCCTGTCGCCGGCCTAGTGAGTGCGGCCACCCTGTCGATCGCTCAAAGGTTCGCCGGGCAGCCTTCTGTCAACTCCGGCATCTTCGGAGGAAGCGAGGGGTTGAGGGGGATTGCGGCTGACATTGCCTTCTACGGGGAATCCGTCGAAGCCGAGTGTCGGCGGCGTCTCGCTCAAGCCTTTGAGGAGCCGGTGAGTTCGCATTCGCCGAGCGGGCGCACGGTGGCGATCTCCTACCTGTGGGCGCGGACTATCACTTGCGCCAACCCAGGCTGCCGCCGCACCACACCGCTGCTGTCCACATGGTGGTTGTCCAAGAAGCGGACGAACCGCTGGCACGCCCGCCCAGTGATCGATGGAGATCGTTTCGACTTCGATGTGACGTCCGGACCGCCCCCCGCCGATGTCGTTGATCTGAAGGTCGGACGGGGCGCCAACTTCCTGTGCCTCTTCTGCAACACGGTGAACGACGCCGACGCGGTGCGCAACTGCGGGCGGGAGTCTGGCCTTGGACTACGTCTGGTGGCCGTGCAAGCCTTCGCCAACCCGCATCGGCCGCGCGGCGGACGCGTCTGGCTGGCCCCCGACGCCGCGATCCAACAGTCAGGCCTCGGAGGTAGCGATTTCCGGTACCCCGAGGCCGTTGAGGCCGCGCTGCGCCGAGAACTGCCGGCCGAATGTGGGAATGTCACCGCGTTCGGCCTGCGCACGTTCGGTGACCTCCTCTCGCCCCGCCAGCGCCGCACTATGGCCACGTTCTGCGAGGCGATCAATGGGATCACGCCCGTGGTGCACCGCGGCGCCATCGGTGCAGGTTTGCCAGACGACGAGCTGGGCCTCGAGCAGGGCGGCAGTGGTGCCCGCGCCTACGCCGAGGCCATCACCACGTACCTGGCTCTCGCCCTGTCCCGCATGGCCAACCGCACGACGACGATGACGACCCACAACCGGGCCAACGGGTCGGTCGAACAGTCATTCATCCGGCCCGCCTACGGGTTCTACGGTGAATTCCCCGAGGCGAATCCTTTCTCGGGATCGACGGGCTCATGGGCCGGCGGTCTCGACTACGTCGTCAAGGCGGTCGAAGCCCTCCCCGCGCCGACGAGTGTTGCCGGCCTGGGATCAATCTCGTCTCCTCCCAGAAGCCAGCCATCCAGCGACATCGTTCGGGACTCAGCGCGCGTCGGGCAAGCCGAAGTGCGATGCGCCTCGATGCTCACCGCTCTCGACGGTGACGGGGGAGTGGTCTGCACGGATCCGCCCTACTACGACATGTTCGACTACGCCTCACTCTCGAACCTGTTCCTTGTGTGGCAGCGGGCCACACTCGGCGCAATCTGGTCCGGCACGCTGGGGCCGCTCCTGGCTCCGACCGATGAGCAGATCGTCTCGAACGCCGCAAGGTTCGGTGGCGACCAGTCGCTGGCGCATGCCCACTTCGAGGTGCTGCTGCGTAGAGCGTTCGAGCGCATGCGGGAGGTGCACGACCCGCGGTATCCCCTCACCGTGTACTACGGCTACCAGCAGGTCGAGAAGAACAAGCGGAATGATGGGACTTCGGGGACGGCCTGGGAGGCTTTGCTGGAGAGCCTCATTTCGGCTGGCTTTCGCATCACCGCCACTTGGCCATTGCGGACGGAGCGGCCTGAAGGTGTGAAGAAGGGCACCAAGTCGCTGGCATCGTCGGTGCTACTGGTTTGCCGTCCGACTGCCGTGGACGGCTTCGACGAGTCCACGGCGACAGTACGGGAGCTGCGGCGAGCGTTGCGAGTCGAACTTCCTAGTGCCGTGGAACTACTGCAGCAGGCCAACATCGCGCCATTGGATCTCGCGCAAGCTGCCATAGGTCCGGGAATGGGTGTCTACACACGCTATGAGCGGGTCCTAGACGCCGACGGATCACCCCTCAGAGTGCGCGACGCCTTGGCGCTGATCAACGAGGTTCTCGACGAGACGCTCGTCGGCGGAAGTGCGGATCTCGATGCCGATACTCGCTGGGCGCTGACCTGGTTCGACGAGTACGGCTTCGCCGATGGCCCATTCGGCCGGGCCGAGCAACTCTCCAAGGCGCGGAACACATCTGTCGCTGGACTGGGGACTGCTGGCATCGTGACCGCCGTCGGCGACCGGGTGAGCCTGCGCGGTCGCGACGAATTGGAAGCCGGCTGGGATCCGACCTCGGACAGGCGCCTCACCGTGTGGGAGGCCACGCAGCATCTGTTGCGCGCTCTCTACGACGACGGCGAGCCGGCCGCTGCGGCGCTGCTCAGCCGCCTTGGTCCCGACACCGCTGACGCAGCCCGTGATCTTGCCTACCGGCTGTTCCAGATCTGCACCCGTCGCAACCGCTCCGCCGAGGCTGCGGCATGCAACGGGCTAGTGACGTCTTGGCCCGAGTTGACCCGCCTCGCCGCGACCCACCCAACTCTCCTGTGAGTCTGATCATCGTGGATCGATGGACAAGCCAGTGGACAGTTGAGTGGACAAGCGATGCGACGTAATCCCCAAGTCGTGCAAGTTAAATCGCTTTGACCAGGGATTTCTTTAGCGATCTGTGGATAAGTAGATGGACAAGTCAGTGGACAAGTCTGGAGTCAAACGGTTCCATCTAGCATAGGCTGCCGCTGTGCGCCGCTACCTCGAGTCTCACCCTTGGATCACGTTCCGGGCCACAGGAGTCAACGATCTCAATCCACAGACATGGATGCTTCTAGGCGAGGCCCGCTCAAAATGCGAACACCTCGCAGGTGTGCCATTGCAGCCCGCTGTGGCACAGCGACTATTCCAGGCGGCACTCGTCAGAGGCGCTCAAGCCAGCACCGCGATCGAGGGCAACAGCCTTACCGACGAGCAGGTGCAAGGCATTCTGGATGGCACTTACTCGGCTCCTCCCTCCCAGTCCTACCAAGAGCAAGAGGTTCGTAATCTTCTCGAAGCGCTGCAGAACGTCAGTGAGCAAGCGTGGGCTGGGGATGCCCCGGTGATCACAGCCGAGTTGATCTGCGACTACAACCGGCAGGTTCTTGACGGGACCGATCATCCTGAGGATGTCATCCCCGGTGCGGTCCGAGGGCATTCAGTCGTGGTCGGCAGGTACCGAGGTGCTCCGAGCGAGGACTGTATGTTCCTGCTCGGACGGCTTGCCGATTGGCTTGAGAGCGACACGTTCCGTTCTGGTGATGCCGATCTACAGTTCGCGAGGCATGTCGCAGCTGCAGTATGTGCTCACCTCTACGTGAATTGGATCCATCCTTTCGGCGACGGAAACGGGCGCACTGCTCGGTTGCTGGAGTTCGCCATCCTTGCCCGCTCCGGTGTTGTCCCGTTTCCTGCCGCACTCCTTCTCTCAAACCACTACAACCTGACGCGCGACCGCTATTACCGCGAACTCCAGGCAGCGGACGAAAGTGGATCCATAACCGGCTTCGTGGCGTACGCGATAGAGGGACTCGTCGATGGCTTGCGCGATCAAGTCACGCAGGTGCGCGAGCAGGTGCTAAGGGTTACCTGGACGAACTTCGTGCACGAGGCGATGGGCGTGTCGCCGGCTACGAAGGGGCGTGATCGTCGACAGGCGCTCGTGCTAGCCATGTCGCCGAGCGAGGCCTATACACGTCAAGAAATTGCAGCCCTTGCCCAGTCAGCGTCGATGCTGTACGCCCAGGTCGGTCCTAAGACGCTGAGCAGAGACCTGAATCGGTTAGTTGAGCTTGACTTGATCGTCAAGCAGCCGGACGGATGGCGTGCGAAAATTGAGACCCTGGCGGCCTTCCTGCCCCCGATCGCTCCTGACGATGAGGGCTAATGAGGCATCCGGCCTCGATGCGCACCGCAACCGAGTGAGCGTGCGGTTCGTCTGCCTATAGGAATTCGAAGGGGTAAGAGACGTGGCGCTGAGCAATCATGAGCGGATCGGCAAGGCGATTGGCCTGCTTGGCGAAGGCCTGGCTCCGTTCGTGGCACGCGAGTGCGAGCGTCAGTTTGGCCCCAGTTGGCCGGGGGCCGTGCAGCGCGTCGAGACTCGGGGCGGCAGGCCCAGGCAGGTCAACCCGACGGACCCGCAGTTTCTGCTCAAGGTTCTTTGGGATGAATGGAATGCAATCTTCTCGCGCAAGCTATCGCGGGCCGATCGCAGTTACGTGGCAGAACTCCAGGCTGTGCGTAACTCATGGGCTCACAACGAGAGTTTTTCCACAGACGATGCTCTCCGCGGATTGGACACGGCGCAGCGCCTGCTGGAGTCCGTCGCGGCCGGGCCGCAGGCCAACGAAGTGGGCAGTCTTCACCAGGAATTGCTGCGCCTGAAGTTCGAGGAGCAGGGCCGCAGTGCCCGGCGGAGTGCAGCACAGCGCACCGAGGCAGGCACCGAGGCGAGCCTGCCGCCCTGGCGGGAGGTGATCGAGCCTCACGACGACGTCACCTCGGGGCGCTTCGAGATGGCTCAGTATGCCGCTGACCTGCATCAGGTGTGGCGTGGTGAGGCAGCCGCCGAATACGGCGACCCCGCCGAGTTCTACCGGCGCACCTTCATCACCGAGGGGCTCAGCAAGCTGATCACCGGCGCGGCCGAGCGTTTCGCGGGCACCGGCGGTGATCCCGTCGTGAAGCTGCAGACCAACTTCGGCGGCGGCAAGACGCACGCCCTGATAGCGCTGTACCACCTCGCCAGTGCCACGACGGCTGCCGATCTTCCCGGTGTGGAAGACCTGCTGACCAGCAGGGACTTACGACTCCCCGGTGGTGGCGGGGTGCGCAGGGCGGTGCTTGTGGGCCACCAACTGGAGCCCGGCAGCGCCTCCGAAAAGCCCGATGGGACCGTGGTTCGCACCATGTGGGGTGAGCTTGCCTGGCAACTCGGTGGATCTGATGCATATTCGCGGGTCGCTGACGCCGACCGGTCCGGAACCAGTCCCGGCGCCGCCCTCGGCGACCTGTTGCGGTCGTGCGCCCCCTGCCTGATCCTCATCGACGAGTGGGTGGCCTACGCCCGCCAACTCTACGGGCAGCCGGACCTGCCTGCCGGTACCTTCGACGCCCACTTCAGCTTCGCCCAGGCGCTCGCCGACGCCGTCGCAGCCACACCGCGAGCGCTGCTGGTGGCGACCATCCCCGCCTCGCAGATCGAAGTCGGCGGCGAGGGCGGGCAGGCGGCGCTCACCCGCCTGGAGAACCTGTTCGGACGCGTGGAGGCCAACTGGCGCACTGCCAGCACCGAAGAGAGTTTCGAGATCGTGCGGCGCCGGCTGTTCAAACCGCTCAGCGCCGATGCCTCCCGCCGGCGAGAGGCGGTGGTCGCAGCCTTCAACGAGCTCTACGGGGCCAACAGCGGCGAATTCCCGTCGGAGTGCCGGGAGGCCGACTACCGGCGCCGCATGAACGCCGCCTACCCGGTACATCCAGAGCTATTCGACCGACTATTCGGCGATTGGTCCAACCTGGAGCGCTTCCAGCGCACCCGCGGCGTGCTCCGCCTGATGGCCAAGGTTATCCACAGTCTGTGGATGAACGAGGACGCGAATCTGCTGATCATGCCCGGCACGATTCCCGTCGACGACGCCGATGTGGCCGCCGAAATGACCCGCTACCTGGACGATGGTTGGCGTCCCGTTCTGGAGGTGGACGTGGACGGCCCCAAGTCGCTGTCGCGGCGCCTGGACTCGGAGAACGCCCCACTGGGCCGCTACTCGGCGGCGCGGCGGGTGGCACGCACCGTGTACTTCGGCTCGGCGCCCAGCCAGCAGGCCGCCAACAAAGGGCTGGACGACCGATCCATAAAGCTGGGCTGCGTCCAGCCGGGGGAGCGCCCCGCCACGTTCGGTGATGCTCTCCGTCGGCTCTCGGACCGGGCCATGTACCTGTACCGCGACGCCTCTCGCTACTGGTACGCGCTGGCGCCCACGGTCACGCGCCTGGCCCAGGACCGGGCTGCTGACGTTAAGCCACTCGACGTGGACGAGGAGATTCGCCGGCGTCTAGGCCAGGAAACTGTTCGGCGCGGCGAGTTTGCGGCCGTGCACTCCTGTCCACGCTCGGCTGGCGACGTGCCCGACGAGGACACAGCCCGGCTGGCGATCCTCGACCCTGGCTTCGAGCACGACCGCCGCAGCGACCAGAGCCGGGCTCGGGACTTCGCCGCAACCGTCCTGAACGAGCGCTCGGGTGGGGCGCGCCGCCACCGCAACATGATCGTGTTCCTGGCGGCTGACAGCGCCCGGCTGGAGGAGTTGCGCGAGGCGGGGCGCCAGTGGCTGGCATGGGACTCCATCAAGAGCGACGCTGAGACTCTGAACCTCGACGCTTTCCAGACCCGCCAAGTGGAAACCAAGGCCGACGAGTTCGACGAGACGGTCGACCAGCGCATCGCCGAGACCTACCAGTGGGTGCTCAACCCCGACCAGTCTGAGGACGATCCGACGGGGCCGATGATCTGGGACACGTTCCGCCTGCCGAGTCCTGGCGTGGGGCGCTCGGGAGTCGAGTCGCTGGCCGAACGGGTGGCGCGCAAGCTGATCGCGGAGGAGGGTCTGGTGCCTGCCTACTCGGGGCCCCGGTTGCGGCTGGACATCGACCGGGTGCCGCTGTGGCGCGGTGACCACGTCAGCGTGGCGCAACTCTGGGAGGACTTCACCCAGTACCTGTACCTGCCGCGGCTGCGGGACCGGTCGGTGCTGGAGGAGGCGGTGCGCGATGGCGTGGCCTCGTTGGCGTGGCGGGCCGACGGCTTTGCCTACGCCGACGCGCGCGACTCCGGAACGGTCGACGAGGGCACAGATCGCTACGTGGGGCTGCGGGCGGGTCAGGCGCTCGCCGCTCTGGCTCCGCGCGGTCTGGTGGTCCGGCCCAACGTTGCGAACGCCCAGTTGGTCGCCGAGTTGGTCGGGAGTCCTGACGCCCCCGCGGAATCCGCAGATGCCGACGGCGGTCCCGCCGATGGCGACGAGCCCGCCCCCGAACCCGGCGGGCCGGGCCTGCCCACGCGCTACTGGGGCCGCATCACGCTGGACTCGCAGCGCTGGACCCGGACGGCCGCCGACATCGCCGACGCCATCGTCAACCAACTCGCCCGCGCCGACGGCGCCAGTGTCGAGATCACCATCGAAGTGGAGGGCACCTCCCCGGACGGCTTCGACGAAGCCACCCAGCGCACCGTCAGTGAGAATGCCGCTACCTTGAAGTTCACCACCGGCGAGTTCGAGGCCTAGGACGCGTCGCGCTAGCGGGCAGCGAATGTCAGGGGGACGCGTAGGCTGGACGCGTTCTCGCCATGACCTCCGGTACCGCATCTGCCAAGGCCCCTGCGCGTCAAGCCGCTGAACGCCGCTTCAGCCAGTCGATGATCGTGTCAGGCACCCGTTGCCTGCTCGCGTACGTCGTCTTCCCGTATGTGATCCCGCTGCTGGGGCTGGCCGATCTGGTCGGTCCGGCGGTCGGCGTGGCAATCGGTGTCGTCGCGATCGTCTTCAACGGCGTCAGCATCCGCCGCTTCTGGCGGGTGAACCACCGGTTCAAGTGGCATTTGAGCGTGGTCAACGTGGCGGTGATGGGCTTCATGTTCTACCTGGCTGCCGGCGATGTCGCCGAGCTCGCCGGCTGACGGCGGCGCGGCCCGCACGTGAGCGCACCCGACGAGCCGACCGGAGGTGCCGGGAAGGTGACATCCGCGGGGGAGGCACCGGGTCAGCCGGCGATCGCCCGCAGCCGGCTGGTGCGGGGGATATGGATCTGTGCCGGATTGGCACTCGTGGGCATCGGGGCCGTCGGTGTCGTCGTGCCCGGCCTGCCCTCGACGATCTTCTTCATCCTGGCGGCGGCCGCCTTCTCCCGATCGAGCACCCGCCTGGAACGGTGGCTGCTGAGCCTCCCCGCGGTCGGTCCCATGGTGCGCGACTACCGCGCCGGGCTCGGCATGCGCCGCCGAGCGAAGATCGCGGCGTGCTCCATGATCGTGATCGCCGTCGGCATCAGCACCGGCCTGCTCATCGGTGCGTGGACGCCGAGAATCATCGTGCTCGCCGCCGGGGCCGTCGGGATCGCCTACATCTCCTGGCGGGTCCCCACCCGCGAGACGCTGCAACGCCTGTCGGCCGAGGGCGCCGGCTAGCGGTTCGCCGAGCCGTCCTCAGCGGCCGGGCCGGCGTTCGCTACCGTGGCCGGGTGGCCTTCACGCCGATCGTCGGCACGCTCGGCTACCTGTGGGATCGGGATGGTGACCGGGTGCTGCTGGTACGCCGGGACGCCCGACCCGACGACGACCACTTCGGCAAGGTCAACGGGCTCGGTGGCAAGCTCGAGGTCGGCGAGCACGTCGTCGAGTGCATGCGCCGCGAGCTGCGCGAGGAGGCGGCCGTCGAGGTCACGTCGCTGACGTTGCGCGGCACGATCACCTGGACGGACTTCGGTCCCCGCGACGAGAACTGGCTCGGCTTCGTTTTCCTCGCCGATGTCTGGCGCGGCGAGCCGCCCGCGTCCAACGACGAGGGGACCCTGATCTGGGTGGAGCGCACACGGCTGCTCGCCGCCTGCGATCCCGACCCGGCGGTGCGCCAGGACACCGGGCTGGTGCTGTGGGACGGCGACCGCCACTTCCTGCCACTGGTGTTCGACGACGACCCTCGCCCTTTCCACGGCGACATGCCCTACGAGGGAGACCAGGCGGTCGGCTGGACCTTCGAACGCCTCTGATTCAGGGTTCGACCGGGCTGGGTGCGGCGTGCTCGGCCTCGGCGGCCAGCAGACTCGCCTTGGCTTCGATTCCCCAGCGGTACCCACCGAGCGCCCCGTCGCTGCGGAGCACCCGGTGGCAGGGCACCAGAAGCGCCACGGGATTGGCTCCGCAGGCGCTCCCGACGGCCCGGGGCGCGTCCGGTCTCCCGATCTGAGCGGCCACCTCGGAATAGCTGCGCACGGAGCCCGGCTCGATGGTGCGCAGCGCCTCCCACACCTCGACCTGGAACGCGGAACCGCGCAGATCGAGACCGATGTCGGCGGCTGCACTGCCGCTGTCCCCGGAGGCCCGGCCTGAGGCCAGCGCGGCGACGACGTCGGTGACCGGGGCAAGCATTTCGTCGTTGCGGGTGATCGCCGCCCCGGGGAATTCGGCGGTCAACTCGACGAGGAGTTCCTCTGCGGATTCGCCGATGCGCACGGCGCACACGCCCACGTCGGTAGCGGCCACGAGGACCTTCCCAAGGACGGTCTCGATCACGCTGTAGCGAATATGAACGCCGGCAGAACCATCGCGGTACGACGATGCCGAGCCGCCCAGGCGGGGAGCGCCGTGCTCGTAGAAGGCTCGGACCGATCCGTAGCCCGCGTCGAGGACGGCGTCGGTGACCGCGGCACCCGACCGCAGAGCGGCCCGCGCCCGCTCCGCCTGCTGCGCCCGGGCGTACGCCGAGGGGGTGACGCCGGTGAGGGTCTTGAACACCCGGCGGAAGTGGCGGGGTGACCAGCCCAGTCCCCTCGCCAGATCGGCCAGGTTCACCGGAGCATCGCAGGTTTCCAGACGGCGGCACGCGGCGATCACCGCCGCAGTGGCCGGATCGGCCTCGCCGAGCGGCGCATCGGTGTGCGTGATTGTGGCGTCGCCTGATTCCGATCGCTGCATTGCCCTGACCCTAGGCAGCGCATCACCCGCCGGCTATCCGCTAGCGGACACGGAACTCCGTTGCGCGCCCGGCCTGGCGCGGCGTCAGAGCGTTTGCCCCTCCTCAGAAGTCGAAGGTGTCCTGCGGGGCGAAGTCGTCCCAGGTCGGGGAACTAGTCCGATCGTCCACTCGCCCGCGACCCCTTCCAAGGGCTGCGGCAAGCGCTGTTGTGAGCGGCACCGCCGCCACCAGGCCCATCGATCCGCACAGAGTCCGGGCGATCTCCACGGCGATCAGTTCGGAGTTGGCGACCATCCCCCAGGACTGGTCCGAGACGGCGAACAGCAACAGCAGCGGCATGCTGGCACCGACGTAGGCCAGCAGCAGCGTGTTGATGGCGGAGGCGATGTGCGCGCGCCCGACCCGCAGTCCCGCCGCCACCAGTTGCGGCACGCGCATCGCCGGGTTGCTCTTGCGCAGCTCGGCCACGGTGGCGGCCTGCGTCACGGTGACGTCGTCGAGCGCTCCGAGTGCGCCGATCATGGCGCCCGCCAGCAGCAGGGACGACAGGTCGATGCCCTCCGAGACGAACGACAGGATCGCGCCCTCCTCGGTAGCCAGCCCCGTGAAGCGGGCGGCGGTGAAGAAGATCGCCGAGATGCCGAGGGTCAGCCCCAGCGACGCGAGTGTGCCCGCGAGGGCGACGGTCGTTGTGGGGGTGAAGCCATGGGTGATGTAGAAGCCCACGAAGGCGATCACCGAGGCCGCCACCACGGCCACCAGGAGCGGATTGTGGCCGTCCAGGATCGACGGTGCGACGAACGCCACCAGGACCGCGCCGGTTATTGCCATCGACGCCAGCGCTCGGAGGCCCCGGAACCGGCCCAGGACCAGGACGAACACGGCGAAGACGCCCGCCAGGACCCACAGCGTGAGCCGACGGTCCTGGTCGGCGTAGAAGTAGAAGTCCGTGGTCGGCTCGTACCCCACCACGATCCGTTGGCCCGCAGACGGGTCGGGCACATAGCCGCTCTGCTCCAGATTGAACTCCGGAAGCGTCAGCGGTTCGCCTGCGTCGGGCCCGGAACCGGGGACCACGACGACCGTGCGGCAGTTCTGCGGATTCTCCGCAGCCGAGTAAGAGCAGGGCCCCTCGACCACCGACCGCACCTCAGCCGGGAATCGTTGGGTCGCGACGCCCACCTCACCCGCCGCCCCCGCAGCCGCCGCTCCACCGCTGCCATCGGGCCAGAGCCAGACCACGCCGACGACTGTCACAGCGGCGGCGGCGGCGAGGATTCCCAGCAGCACGCGAAGCGAGCGATGCGCGCCGCGAAGGGAGACTCGCTCACCGCCGCCGTGGCTGTGCCCGTCACCCACCGGATGTTCTCCGATCGATCACGGCCCCGACGCTAGGACAGTCCGGGTTCCCCAACCCCCATTCAGCAGATGGCACCGGTCTTTGGTGGCGCTCTCGAGGCCGTCGCCAGTTGTCCGGACCTCGATTCTCGCCGGCGGGAAGAGTCCAGCGAGGCTCACGACAGAACCTGCACGGCCGCGTCGACGATGGCGTCGGTGCCGGGGACGACGGCGCTCTCGAGTGAGGGGCTGAAGGGGATCGGTGCCCGTGCGGCGCCGACGCGGATGACGGGTGACTCGAGATCGCTGAAGAGTTCCTCGCCGATGCGGGCGGACAGTTCTGCCCCGTAGCCGCCGGTGAGCCAGGCCTCGTGGGCGATCACGACCCGGCCGGTCTTCGATACTGACTCGGTCACCGTGTCGAAATCGAGGGGCCAGAGGCTGCGCAGGTCGATCAACTCGGCGGAAATCCCGTGGCTGTCGGCCAGTGTGGCGGCCGCGTCGATGCCCCGCAATGTCATCGCCGAATAGGTGATCAGGGTGACGTCGGTGCCCTCGCGCACCACCGACGCCGAACCGAGCGGCACCCGGTGGTCGCCCTCGGGCACCGGGCCACGCTTGGCGGTGATCGACTTGTTCTCCAGGTAGATCACCGGGTCGTCGTCGTCCATGGCGGTGCGCAGCAGCCCCTTGGCGTCGGCGGGGTTGGACGGCGCCACAACCTTCAGCCCGGCAACGTGGGTGAACAGCGCCTCCAGGCTGCCGGAGTGCTGGGCCGCGGACGAGCGCAGGATGCCGTCGGAGGCCCGCAACACCAGGGGCACGCTCACCTGGCCGCCGGACATGTAGCGCATCTTGGCGGCCTGGTTGACGATCTCGTCCATGGCACCGAGCGTGAACTCCAGGAAGCTCATCGACGCCACCGGCCGCAGCCCCGTCATGGCCGCGCCGACGGCGGCCGACATGATCAGTGCCTCCGAGATGGGCATGTCGATGATCCGGTCGGGGCCGAACTCCTCGAGCAGTCCCCGGAACTGCCCGAAGTTGCCGCCCCAGCTGATGTCCTCGCCCAGCACGATCACCCGGTCGTCGGCACGCATGGCGAGGCGGGTGGCGTCCACAGTGGCCTGGCCGAAGGACATGCGTTTCACGGTCGGCTCCCCAGGTCTGTTGCGCAATCCGTGTATCGCAAGGATCGCGCGGCTGGGCAGTGGATCCCGGTCTCCGCCGGGATGACGGAGAGTGCCATCCGGCGCATTACGTGACGACCTCGCCAGGGGGTGTGTACACGTAGTCCAGGGCCGTGGCGGGATCCGGATCGGGCGAACTGGCGGCGAACTCCTCGGCCGCGTCGGTCTCGGCCCGAGCGGCCTCCCAGACCGACTCCACGCCGGCGGCGTCCAGCCACCCCGCCGCAGTGAGGGCCGCCTCCAGCCGGGTGATCGGGTCGGCCGCCTTCCATTGCTCCACTTCGACGTTGTCGCGGTAGACCTCGGCGTCGCCGACGTAGTGACCGCTGTGGCGGTAGGTGACACAGTTCAGCAGCGACGGGCCGCCGCCGCTGCGGGCCGTCTCGACGGCTGCGCCGACTTCGGCGTATACGGCACCGGCGTCGTTGCCGTCGACGGTCGCCCCGGGCATGGCGTAGCCGGTTGCGCGGATCGCCAGATCCTGCACCGCGGAGGTGCGGTTGATGGCGGTGAACTGGGCGTACTGGTTGTTCTCGCAGACGAACACCACCGGCAACGCCTTCACCGAGGCGAAGTTCAACGCCTCGTGGAACGGGCCCTTGTTGATGCCGCCGTCACCGAAGAAGCACACCGCCACCTGGCCCGAGTCACGCCGCCGGGCCGACAGAGCGGCCCCTGCGGCGATGCCGAACCCGCCGCCCACGATTCCGTTGGCGCCGAGCATGCCGAGGCTGAAGTCGGCCACGTGCATCGAGCCGCCCCTGCCGGCGTTGGCGCCGGTCTCCCTACCGAACAACTCGGCCATCAGCCGGGTGGTCTGCATGCCCTTGGCGATGGCGTGGCCGTGGCCCCGGTGGGTGGAGGTGATGTAGTCGTCGGCACCCAGGTGCCGGCAGGTGGCCGCGGCGATCGCCTCCTGGCCCAGGTAGGTGTGCACGAACCCGGGCAACCGTCCCGCCTCGAACAACTCCGTGACCCTCGCCTCGAAGACGCGGATGCGCACCATCGTGGTGTGGATCGGCAGGGCGACCTCCTCGCTGAGGCCGGCGAGCGTGGCCGGACCGGTGGGCGGGGTCACTGGGCCAGGTAGCCGCCGTCGACGGCCAGGATGTGCCCGGTCACCATGGTGGCCGCGCCGGAGGCCAGGAACACGGCGGGACCCACGATCTCGTCGGGCTGCCCGATCCGCCCGAGCGGCGTGCGCGACTCCCAGTCGGCTCGCATGTCGGGTTCGCGCTCCCACTGGGCCAGCACGATGGCCGACTCGAACTGTGACGGGGCAATGGCGTTGACCCGCACGCCCTGTGGTGCCCACTCGATGGCGAGCGTCCGGGTCAGTGCCACGATCCCGCCCTTGGACGCCTGGTAGCCGAGGCTGCCGGGGAATCCGGCCAGGCCGCCGACCGAGGCGATGTTGATGATCGAGCCTGAGCCCGCGGGCACCATGTGGCGCCCGGCCGCCCGGCAGGCCAGATACGTGCCCCGCAGGTTGATCTCCATCACCGAGTCCCACAGCTCCTCGGGGTAGTCCACGGCGGGGGAGCGCCCCCCGATCCCCGCACTGTTGACGAGCACGTCGATCCGGCCGGCCTCGGCGACCAAGCCGTCGATGGAGGCGGCGACTGCCTCTGCGTCGGTCACGTCCGCGGTGGCCGCATCGGCGGCCTCGCCGATCGAGCGAGCCACCTCCTCGTTGCCCTCGGCGTCGCGGTCGACGCAGCGCACCCTGGCGCCCGCCTCGGCGAACCCCACGGCGATCGCCCGTCCGAGCCCGCTGGCGGCGCCGGTGACGAGCGCCACCCGTCCGGCCAGCGAGAAGCGGTCTTGCGTGGTCATGCCCGCACGTGGCCGATGGTCGTGCCGACGTCCACTTCGACGTCGTTGTCCGGGTCGGCGTCGACGAGGATCTCCAGCGTGCCGCCGGCCGGTGCCTCGATGGCCGTCTCGGCCTTCTCGGACTCGACGATCACCACCTCGTCGCCCGCTTCCACACGGTCGCCGGCAGCGTGCAACCACTCCACGATGATCACCGACTCCACGACGCCGGAGTGAGGGACGACGATCGGTGTGCGGTCGGCCATGTCGTCAGCCGCCGGGTAGTTGGTCGGTCGGCCGCTCGGGCATCAGATGTAGCCGTGCTTCTCGAGTCCCTCCGCAGGGGAGAGGCCGCGGCGCATGTCCTCCCGCACCAGGTCCTCGCCGGCCATCACCGTCTCGGAGTCCGCCAGCACACGCTCGGCGTCGCCGGAGGGGATCACCAGGATCCCGTCGAAGTCGGCGTGGATCACGTCGCCGGGGTGGACCTCGACCTCGCCGATGGTCACCGGCACCTGCGTGGCCGCCATCTCCCATCGACCGATGGCGTTCAGCGGCGACATGTCGCGGTAGAAGACCTGCAGGCCGATGTCGCGCAGCCCGTCGGTGTCACGGAGGTTGCCGTCCAGGATCACGCCGACGCAGCCGTGCACCTGCGCGGCGTTGCCGGTGAGCTCGCCGAAGTGTCCGACCGGGCTGTCGCCATTGACCGACACGAGCACGTCGTCGGGCTGGATGCCGTCGAACATGCGGAGGTAGGACTGGATGCGCTCGACGCCCTCGGACCAAGGCAGACGCTCTTCGAAGCCGACGCCTTGCACCGTGCGGGCGATCCCCACGATCCGCTGGGTGGGGAACAGCGGCCTCAGGTATGACGGCAGTACCCGCTCGATGCGTCCCGCCCGGTAGATGGCGTCACACACCGCGGTCATCGGGATACGCCGGAAGCGCTCGCACAGCTCCGAGCGGGGGATCGCCACGGCTCGGACCGTAGTCGAAGCCACCTTCGGGCGGGGCCGGGCCGGTGCGCGCTGATGAACCTCCACCGGCGGGACGAATCCACCCGCGAACAGGATGCGGGCACCGCGTCTACAGTCTCCCAACCGACCGAAAGTACGCTCTGGAGGACCGATGAAGCGCGTCTACGAGGTTCCGGACGGACCGCCGGGGCACCCGTTCCTGTCGCCGGTCATCCGGGCGGGGGACTTCCTGTTCGTCTCCGGCAATGCAGGCCTGTTGCCGGGCAGTTCGGCGACCGGCGACGACGGTGATTGGCAGCCGGGCGCCCTCGTGGAGGGCGGCATCAAGGCCGAGACCCGCCAGACGCTGGAGAACATCAAGACGGCGCTGGAGGCAGCCGGCGGTCGGATGTCCGACGTCGTCAAGGTCAACACCTTCCTGCGTGACGTCGACCGCCACTTCGCCGCTTACAACGAGGTCTACCTGGAGTACTTCCCCACCGAGCCGCCGACCCGCACCACGATCGGGGCCAAGATCTACGGCAACATCCTCGTCGAGATCGAGTGCGTGGCCTACGCGCCGGAGTCCTGAGTCATGAGCATCCAAACAGGCGGCTGGCGCCGGCACTACGACGTCGCCAACGCCGACCTCCAGTGGCAGTACAAGGGCTGGCCCCTGTCGCCGGGCGCCGCCGACCTGGATTCGATCGCCTCCGCAGGCCTGAACCTCTTCGGCGACGACTTCATGTTCCCGGCGATGGTGATCTCCCACAGCGACCTGATGCACAACATCGATGTCGTGGCCCGGTTCTGTGCCGACAGCGGCGTGTCGCTGTCGCCGCACGGCAAGACGACGATGTCACCCGAGCTGTCGCACCTCCAGCTGGAGGCAGGGGCTTGGGCCATCACAGCTTCCACCGGCAGCCAGGCCCGCATCTTCCGGGCATTCGACATCCCCCGCATCCTCATCGCCCACCAGGTGGTGGACCCAGCCGCGGTCACCTGGATGGCCGACGAGCTCGACGCCCACCCGGAGGTGGAGTTGTTCTGCCTCATCGACTCGACCGAATGCGTGGAACTGATGGAGGCGGCGCTCGCCGGCCGGCCCGCCGGGCGGCCGATTGACGGGCTCGTGGAGTTGGGCATGATGGCGGGCCGCACCGGTTGCCGGACGATAGAAGGAGCGGTGCAGGTGGCCGAGCGGATCGCCGCCTCCGACCGGATCCGCCTCGTCGGTGTGGAGGGTTATGAGGGAATCCTGCACTTCCACGGCGACGACTTCAGCGAGGTCGACGAGTTCCTCCACCGGATGCGGGAGCTGACCGAGCAGTTGGCCGCAGGCGGCCATTTCGACCACCTCGACGAGGTGATCGTCACCGCCGGCGGGAGCATGTTCCCGGACCGGGTGGTGGACATCCTGGGCGGCGACTGGGGCATCAGCCGCCCGGTGCGACCGGTCATCCGTCCCGGCGGCTACGCCACCCACGACTCGAAGATGTACACCGACTCGGGACCCTTCGGCGTGCGTGCGCCGATGGACACCTACCCGGCGCTGCGCCCCGCGCTGACGCTGTGGTCGTACGTGGTCTCCCGGCCCGAACCCGATCTGGCTCTGCTGGGCTTCGGCAAGCGCGACGGCTCATACGACGTGGACCTGCCCATGCCCGAGACGCTCCGCCGCGACGGCGAGATGCACGCCGTCGACGGCCAACTCGAGATTTTCGAGTTGAACGACCAGCACGCCTTCGTGCGCATCGCGCCGGGCTTCGACCTCCGAGTCGGCGACATCGTGGGATGCGGCATCAGCCATCCCTGCACCTCATTCGACCGCTGGCGCGCCCTGCCGGTCACCGACGACGACCACAACGTTGTCGGCGCAGTGCGCACGTTCTTCTGAGATTTCCGCCGGCCGTAGCGGCGCGGGCGATGCGGTGTCGTGTATATTCGATCTATGCCATTGCATGAACTTGCCAGAAAGGCATTCGATCAACTCAATGACACGCTGTGTTCGGAGGATGACGCAGCGCGTGTCCGGTACTTCTGGATGGAGCCGGATTATGACTACGTGGACGAGTGGATGATCTTCGTGATCTGGGAACTTCCCCCGCATGGCGGCGAGTGCTGGCCGCTGGAGATGCTCGACAAGTACCGTCGACGTACCAGCGAGACGATCGGGGAGGCCGCGTTCACGCACTCCTTGTTCCGTACCTCCGAGCAGCTCGCCGATCCGGCGCACCAGCGCGGCGTGCATCTGCAGCCGGCGTAGTCCTTCAAGGCGGTCACCGTGGTGAGCCCAGAAGGTCTTCTCGATGCGGCTCGCCACTTGGTACCGATTGGACCGGGCCGGCCGCGGGCTCCACGACTCCGCCGCGCGATCTCGACAGCCTACTACGCGGCCTTCGCGGCGCTGACACACGAAGTCGCCCACCACTATCCGGGCAACGCTGCCCAGCATGCCGTCCGCCGGCTGGTCAGCCACGGTGCGGCACGAAACGTGTGCTCCGCTCTTCGCGCCAACGCGTCGGCAGTGCCCGGAACAACTGGACATCACGTGTGTCGCTGCCATCGCAGACGATCGCCGGCGCAGGCATCTATCGAAGCCGAGGATCAGGTAGAGAATCTCCGCCGCGGGGCGCACGAGCCCCCGGGCGCCCCGCGTGTCTACCGCCGGCCGAAGAGCGCCCGGACTGCGCTGTCGGGGCAGGTGTAGGTCTCGAACAGCGGACCGCACGGCGTCTGCGCCATGTGCGCCGAGAGAGCGAGCAGGTCTTGGGCCTGGCCGTCGGCGCGGTAGTAGCCGGCGAGGCGGACGAAGTCGTTCATGCTCCCCAGCCGGCTGCGGCTCGCGGTCTTCGAATACGAGGCCTCGCTCATGAGCGCGATCTCCCCCTCCACCACCGTACGCGGCACGCCGATCGCCTCGAGCACGTCGGCCAGGTGGTCGGGGAATCGACTCAGCAGCGACGAGGCTGGGGCCAGCGGCATGAACACCGGCAGCAACGTGCGCTCGTTCATCAGCAGCGCAACGTGCCGCGGCTTCCAGAAGATCGCCGTCGCGTACCAATTCCCGAGCGCCGGCGTCGGCTCTTCCACGGGAGGCCGGATCGGCTGATTCACCCGGTCCAGCAGTTTCTTCGTTGCATGAATCGTGAACATGAACCGGAACGCTTTCCTGAACGCGCCGCAGCCCGCAGCTACGCCTCGTTCGACCGCTGCTGGGCCAGCGCCATCGTGGAAGACGATAACGTCGTCGCCCTGGTGCGTGCCTTCTTCTGAGCCTGACGGCAAATGTACAGATGGACTTCAATTCAGTGTACACTTACGGTTATGGATGTCGCAGTGACCGAGTTGCGGGCTCGGCTAAGCCATTGGCTCGGTCGGGTGCGGAACGGGGACGAGGTGGTTGTCACCGACCGGGGGGTTCCCGTGGCGAGGATCGTGGGACTCGATAGCCGAAGAGCCATCGAATCCCTTCACGAGCAGGGGGTGATCGCGAGGCCTGCTCGGCTGGACCGCCCCGCGGCGACCGGCCGTCCGCGGCCGACGCCGCGCCGGCCGGTCTCGGAGCGGGTAAGCGAGCAGCGACGCTGATCGGTGGCGATCGTCTATTTCGACGCAAGCGCGCTGGTGAAGCTGCTGGTCGAGGAGCCGGGAAGTGACATCGCGGCTGCTCTCTGGGATGGGTGCGATGTCGCTGTCAGCAGTCGTCTGGCCTACCCGGAGGTGTGTGCTGCGCTCGCTGCGGCAAGCCGCAACCGCGATCTCGACGAGGACAGTCTGGCGTCCTGCGAACGTGACTGGGAGGACTTCTGGGCGGCAATTCGCCCCGTCGAGTTCACCGAGCGGGTGTCTCGTACCGCGGGAGGGCTGGCCAAGCGCCACCACCTCCGTGGCGCCGACGCGGTCCATCTTGCCAGCGCGCTGGAGGTCGACCGTTCAGCACTCATCGTGGCCGTGTGGGATCGCCGCCTTCATGCCGGTGTAACCGCAGAACACCTCGCCGTCGCCCCGGCGGCGTTGGATAGGTGATCGCCGCTCGGCTCAGGCGAAGATCGTCGGGTGGACCCCGGGGATGTCGTCGTCGAGGGGGAAGAACGGGCGCTGCATCCGCACGAAGGGCAAGGACCGCACCGACGCGGGCGTGGGGCCGGGGGAGTCGATGACGATCACGGGGGCGTCGGGGTACACCATCCGGTAGTTCATCGGGTTCTTGGCGACGGCGAACTTAGGGGTGTGGGCGTCCACCCCGACCGAGGTGTACTGCTCCCCGGTCCATTCGTAGGTGGGGTGCGAGGCGATCACGATCTGCAGGCCCCCCGATCGCAGCACGGCCGTGGGGCCCATCTCGCCGACGACGCCCTCCCAGATGCCGCCCTCGTAGACGAACCTGCCGTCGGTGAGCGCCTCGACGGTGCCGGTGATCGACATCGGATCGCCCCAGCGCGGGTCGAGCCGGTGCCCGAGGCGCAGCGTCACCTCGGCGCCGACACCCGCGGCGTGGCACTGCGCAGCCGCTTCGGGGTCTACGACGGGTGCCACCGACACCGCATCGGGGGCGAGTTCGGCCAGGGCGGCGATGCAGGCGACGCTGTCGCCGGCCGCCCCGCCACCGCAGGCGTCGGCGGTCTCCATCAGCACGATCGGTTGGGCGTCGATTTCCAGACCCTGGCGGACGGCTTCGGCGGGCGTGGACATGGTGGGTTCGAACTCGTGGCGTCGCTGCCAGTACTCCTCGGCCAGCGCCACAGCGGCCTCGCGTGCCCCCGCGGCATCATCGTCGGTGATGACCAGCCCCCCGCTGCCCATGCCGGGCCGGTCGATGAAGGGATGGACCAGGAACATGCTGGTGGACAGCACGTCGGGGCGTTCCTCCAGCGCCTTGGCCTTTCGCATCATGTCGGCGAACGGGCCCTCCCCTTCGGTGGAGCCGTTCACGGCTCCCGTCAGCACCGGCACCTTGGCCATCACCATCGCCGGTCGCGCCGCCCCAACGGCGGCGTCGACCAGTAGGGCGGCACCGCGCCGGCCGGTGGTGTAGCTGTCGCGGTGGGGGTACGTCTCCCAGGCCACGAGGCCGTCGGCGTTGGTCACCATGGCCTCCGTGACGTGCGCGTGCAGATCCAGAGTGGCGACGATGGGCACGTCGGGCCCGGCGAGCGCCCGGGCGGCCGCCAGCAGGTCACCCTCGATGTCGTGGACCGTCTCGGACACTGCGGCACCGTGCAGCGCCAGGAGGACGGCGTCCAGGGGGAGTACCTGCTCGAGGGCCGCCAGAAGGTCGCGGCGCAGCCTGTCGTAGCAGTCGTCGGTCAGCGGGCCGCCGGGGCTGGTCGAGGCGAACAGCAGCGGCACCGGTGTCGCCTCACGCTCGGCCAGCACCTCCAGCATCCCGCCCATGACGCCCCCGGCGACTCCCAGCACGTCGTCGCCGTATCGAAGTTCGAAGCGCTCGAACGCGGCGATGTCGATCGGCTGCCCGCCGAAGTCGTTGCACTCGGTCAGGATCCCGCCGACTGCGACACGTGGTGGCGACATCTCCGGCTCCTCCCCTCGTTCCCGGTCCAGCCGCGCTCAGTCCAGGCCGTAGGCGCGGCAGGCGGAGCGCCAGCGCAGATCCTCGGCTGCCTCGGCATCCAGCGGCGCCAGCAACTCCTCGAACGCCTCGTGCTGCCGGCGGTAACCGCCGCCGACGTTGCAGACCGGCCAGTCGCTGCCGAACATCAGGCGCCCGGAACCGAACGCCTCGACGGCCACCTCGAAGGCGCCGCGCAGGTCGTCGGTAGTCCAGTCCGCGTGCGGTGTGACGTTGTGCAGCCCCGACACCTTGGCGAACACGTTGGGATGGCTCGCCGCGGCACGCATCAACTCTGCCCAGCGCGGAAAGTCGTCGGTGCCGATGGGGGGCTTGTTCAGATGATCGATGACGATGCGGAGATCGCCGACCGCCTCGGCGAGGGTCGGAACGTGCTGCAGGTGCCGCAGGGTCACACCCACGAAGTCGTAGGCAACGCCGCGCTCGGCCAGGTGGGCCAGGCTCTCGCCGACGGCGGGTTGAAGCACCCAGTCAGGATCGGGCTCGTCGTGGATCAGGTGCCGTATCCCCACGAGAGGTCCGGCGGCGCGCAGGGAGTCCAGGGTGCCGGGCACCCCGTCGGGGTCCAGCAGGTCCACCCACCCCACAACGGCCACCACCCGATCGTCCGACCTGCTCACCGCGAACATGGCCTCGGTGTCGGCGAGGCTGTTCTCGGCCTGCACCAGCACGGCCTCGGTCACGCCGGTGGCCTCGAAGTGCCCCTGCGCCTCGTCGACGAGGAACGTGCGGCGCAACTGGTGGAAGACCTCCGGGAGGTCGGCGTCGAGCCAGTCGTAGGCGCACTGGTCGAGGTCCCACTGGTGGAGGTGCGTGTCGATGAGTCGGGTTCCGGTTTCAGACATGATCTCGATCTCCTAATGATGTTCGGCGAATACGGCGTGCCCCGGCTCGAGCGGTGCGACGGCGCCACCCGCTGCCGGCAGGCGACGGGCTGTGCACGGCCACCGCTCACTTGGTGGCGCCCGCGGTGAGGCCGCGGACGAAGTGCCTCTGCAGGACCAGGTAGAAGACCAGCACCGGCACGGACACGAAGAGCATGTACGAGAAGAGTTGGCCGAAGTTCACGTCGAACTGCCCGACCGACCGGAACAACCCCACCGTGACCGTGTTGCCTTGCAGCGGACCCAGCAGCACCAGCGGGGGGAGGAATTCGTTCCACACCCACACCCCGCAGATCACGAGCACGCTTGCTGTGGCGGGCCGCAGCAGCGGAAAGACCACCGACCAGTAGATGGATCGCAGGGAGGCCCCGTCTATGGAGGCCGCCTCCACCAACTCCCGCGGGATGGACCGCATGAAGCCGCGATAGACGAGCACGGCGAACGGGGCGTAGTAGGCGCACAGGAACAGGATGAGCCCCGGGAAGCTGTTCTCCAGGCCGATGAACTTCAGCACCCGGAACACGGGGATCAGGATCACCGGCGTGGGCAGGATCAACCCGAACAGGATGATGGTCCCGACGGCGTTGCTGATCCAGCTGTTGGACATGTGTAGGGCGAACGCCAGCATCGACGCCACAACCATGATGAGGGCGATCGTCGAGCCGGTGATGAGCAGCGAGTTGACGAGCCCGCCGGTCACGTCGCCGGCGCTGAGCACTCCCGACATGCCGTCCAGAGTCGGACCGATGGGAGGCTTCGCCGGGGATCGGAGGATCTCGGGGTCGGTCTTGAAGGCGTTGGCGATCACCAGGTAGAGCGGGAACAGGAAGAAGGCCGAGACGACGATCGCCAGCAGTGCCCGGAACTGGCGCATTACAACTCCACCTCGCGCCGCCGCAATACCCGGAGCGAGATGACCGTTGTGGCTGCGGTGATCACCAGCAGCAGGACCGCCATCGCCGAGGCCAGGCCGGCGCGGTTCTGGGTGAACCCGGCGCGGATGATCGCCAACCCGACGGTCTCCGATGAACGTCCCGGCCCGCCACCGGTCAAGGCGACGACGTGGTCGTACAGCTTCAGGGCGGAGATCAGCGATATCAGGGTCGTGATGGTCACCGCGGGCGCCACCAGCGGCCAGGTGATGAGGCGGAACCGCAGGTAACCCGAGGCGCCGTCGATGGAGGCCGCCTCGTAGAGGTCGGTGGGGATCGCCCGCAGCGCGGCCACGTAGATCACGGTGGCGAAGGCGATGAGCTGCCACGCCAGCGCCAGCCCCACTGAGACGACGGCGAGATTGGGGGAACTGATCCACTCCGGTCCGGGGATCCCCAGCGCCTCGAGCGCGTTGTTGAGCGAACCGTCGTTGGCCAGCGTCCACCGGAACGTGAGGCCCACGACGAGAGGGCTCAGCACGAACGGCGCGAACAGGATGATGCGCAACGTCGTGTAGAGGCGCGATCCTGCGTCCAGCAGCACCGCGAAGAGCAGCCCCAGGGCGTTGGGCACCACCACCGAGGCGGCCGCGATCAGGAGGGTGACGTAGAGCGCGTGGCGGAAGTCGCCACTCTCCCAGAGCTTGGCGTAGTTGCTGAAGCCCACCCACGAGATCTCGTCCCGCAGGAAGTTGACGTCGTTGAGGCTGTAGTGGACGGTGACGCCGATGGGCGCGACCACCAGCGCTGCGAACAGCGCCGTGGTGGGAGCGCCCATCGCCATCAGCCCGAAGCTGCGCCGCCCCGCACCGGGCGGCCGGCGGCGCCCCCCGGCCCTGCGGCCGGAGGGGCGCTCGGCGCGACTCCGCGTCGGCAGGAGGGTTCCCCTGACGGCGGAGGTCAAGTTGGTTGGTCTAGCCGGAGAGGTCGTCCCAGGCGTCCTGGAGGGCCTGTGCGGCCTCCTCCGCCGACCTGCCGGCCAGCATCTCCTGCGCCTGGATCCAGATCTCGTTCTGCATGCCCGCCACGAGGGCGTCGTCGCCCACCTCGAAGGTGTAGAAGGCGACCTGCCGTGCCGACTGGTCGGCGAGGATCTCGATGACCTCGGTGATCAGCGGGTGCAGTTCCACGTCGCCGGGCAGGACGAACAGCTTGTTGTTGGCGATGTGGGCGTCACGGATCAGGTCGTCGAGGTTGGTCTCGACGTTCGTGGCGAACTCCACCGAGAACAACCGGGCCGCCTCCGGATCGGGCGTCGCCGCCGAGATTGCCGGGCCGCCGGAGGTATACGTCGCCAGTCGCTTCGAGCCGTCGAGGGTGGGCATCGGGAAGATGCCGATCTCGAACGGATGGTCCATGGGCACCGCCCCAGCGAAGAAGCTGCCCATGGGGTACATCGCCGCGGCGCCGTCGAGGAACGACTGCTGCAGATCGGCGTAGCCGAGGTTCAGTTCCTCGCCCGTCAGCCAGCCGGCCGCGACCAGCTGCTCGTACGGCCGCAGGGCCTCCACGAAGATCGGGTCGGTGAACTTGGCCTCGCCGGTCTTGAGTTTCTGGTTGAACGTCGGGTCCGCGCCCGTCACGTTGAGCGAGGCGAGGTTCATGATCGGCCAGCCCGCGGCCCATGCGTCGCCACCGGCGCCGCCGATCACGAACGGGGTCTCACCCGAGGCGGCGATCGCGATGGCCGCATTGATGAACTCGTCCCAGGTCTCCGGCTCGGACGCGATGCCGGCCGCCTCGAACATGTCCTTGTTGTAGAAGACGCCCGACTCGTAGACCGTCAGCATCGGCAGCGCGTACTGCTTGCCGTCGGTGTACCCGAGGCCCACCGGGTCGATGAACCGCTCGAGGTCCTCGGGCTCGAACGGCAGCAGCAGGCCCTCGGCGATGAACTCAGCCGTGGAGAAGTTGCTCATCATGACGTCCGGGAGCTGGTCGGTCGCCGCCAGCTGCTTCAGGAAGTCGCCGATGTTGAGGTCCGGGGCCACGATCTTGTTGATCTTGAACTGCGGGAAGTCCGCGACGGTCCGCTCGATGGCGTCGTCCCAGAACTCCGCCGGCAGGTTGGGCGTCTCGAACACGAGGAAGTCCAACTCGATCAAGTCCGCTGCCGGGGCGGCTGCTGCGGCTTCGGCTTCGGCCTGGGCGGCTGCGGCCTCTTCACGCGCCGCTTCGGCCTCGGCCCGCGCCTGGTCGGCCTCCGCCTGAGCCGCTTCGGCCTCTGCCTGCGCGGCTGCGGCGGCAGCCCGCGCCTCGTCGGCTTCGGCCTGGGCGGCTGCGGCCTCCGAGAGCGCCTCATCGGCTGCGGCCTGCGCTGCGGCGAGGTTCTCCTCGGCCGCGGCCATGGCCTCCACATTGCCCTCGGCGGTGGCCTGCGCCAGGTCGGCGGCGGCTTGTGCCGCCTCGGCGGCTGCGAGTGCCGCCTGCGCCGCGGCGTCCGCAGCAGCGGCGTCGGCGATGCCCGTCGCGGCGTCCGCCGCCGCACTCTGGGCGGCAGCCGCGGTCGCCTGGGCCTCGGCCATCGCGTCCGAGGCGTCAGCGGATGCACCTCTCGCTTCCGCCATGGCCGCGTCGGCAGCGTTTGACGCCGCGTCGGCGGCCTCGGATGCCGAGTCGTCGGCCGCGCACGCTGCAGCCAAGAGCGTCAGCGCGAGCAGAGACGCGAGAACGCCGCTCTTCTTGAAGTACTTCATGGATCCTCCGATACCGGGTGTCTTTCCCGACGCTGAACGAGTTGTCGAGCAAGCGACCTGCGATGCAGCATCAGGGGGAGTGCTGGGGCAGGGTAACCGCTGCCCCGCCGGGAGGGAAACGGGTCCGGCGCCTTGGTTGGGCATCACCGGCTCCGCCCACAAGCAGCAAAAACAGGCGTGCACTACAGTCCTGATCGCTGGCGCCGACGGGGGGAGGCGCCCCTCCTCACCGCCTATGGCGTCGGCGGAAGGAGTTCAACATGAAATCGCGAGACGGCCGTCCTTGGAGGCGGTTCATCGTGCTCGCCGCTGTCACGCTGCTCATCGCCGCTTCGTGCGCGGCCGATGACTCTGCATCGGAAGCCGCCGGCGCGGCTTCAGCAGCCGCGGACGCAGCGATGGCCGAAGCAAGCGGCGCATCCGCCGATGCAGCCGACGCTATGGCCGAGGCCCGAGCCACGGCAGCAGCAGTTCAGAGCGCGGCGGCGGATGCCGCGACCGGTATTGCCGACGCGGCTGCGGCTGACGCGGCGGCAAACGCCGCGCTCGCCGCGGCAGAGGCGGCACAGGCCGCCGCCGACCTCGCACAGGCCACCGCCGAGGGCAACGTCGAGGCCATGGCCGCGGCCGAGGCCGCGCTCGCCGACGCGCAGGCCGCAGCCGATGAGGCGCTCTCGGAGGCCGCAGCCGCCCAGGCCGAAGCCGACGCGGCTCGAGCTGCCGCCGACGCGGCGCGCGAGGAGGCCGCCGCAGCCCAGGCGGAGGCCGCCGCAGCCCAGGCCGAAGCCGACGCGGCGCGTGCCGAAGCCGAAGCAGCAGCCGAAGGCGCAGCCGCCGCTCCGGGCGGCCCGCAGCGCGGTGGGACGCTCACCTTCGCCCGGTTCTTCGAGACGCAGAACCTCGACCCGGCGGGGGTCGCCGACAACGGGTCCATCTTCGTGCGGGTGCAGATCTTCAACACTCTCGTGGAAGCCGACCCCGACACCATCCCGAACGTCGGCCCGGGGATCGCCGACGAATGGAGTTCCAGCCCCGACGGCATGACCTGGACGTTCCACATCCGTGACAACGCCAGGTTCTCCAACGGCGACCCGGTCACGGCCGAGGACGTGCAGTTCTCACTGGAGCGGTTCGCAGACCCGACGATCAGCGTGAACATCCCGAGCCTCGGTGTGGGGGTCGAGAGCGTGGACATCATCGACGACCAGACCGTGCAGGTGAATCTGGACCGCCCGGTCGGGGCCTTCCTCGAGAACATCTCGGTGTTCCCCGCATCGATCATCAACAAGGCCGCCGTGGAGGCCGAGGGCGAGGACCACTGGATGAACCCGCTCGGCACCGGCCCGTTCAAGCTGAAGGAATGGGTGGCCGGCTCGCACATCACCCTCGAGCGCAACGAGTACTACTGGGAGGAGGGCAAGCCGTATCTCGACGAGATCCGCTTCGACTACATCCCCGATGACAACGCTCGCATCCTGCGCATCCAGGGCGGCGACGCCGACATCGTGGAGGGCGTGCCGTGGACGCAGATCCCCGATCTACAGGCCAGTGACGGGTTCGGCATCCACGTCGCCGACATCGTCCGCTACGAGGGCGTTTTCCTGAACCACACCGTTGCGCCGCTCGGCGAGATCGGTGTGCGCCAGGCGTTGAACTACGCCACCAACAAGGCGGCCATCAACGAGGCGGTGTACGGGGGCGTCGGCGAGATCGCCAACAGCATGATCCCCAAGGCGCTGTACCACTCCGATTACGACACCCTGCCGGCCTACTTCTACGACCTCGAGAAGGCCCAGGAGTTGATGGCGGCGTCGTCGATGCCCGACGGCTTCGACCTCGCCTACATCTACCCGTCCGGCTCCACCGCCCACGAGCAACTCGGAACCATCCTGCAGGCGGACTGGGCGAAGATCGGCGTGAACCTCTCCATCGAGGAGGTCGACACCGGCACGCTGTTCGGTGACCGCTTCTTCACGATGGAGTACGAGTCGGGCGTGCCGCTGCCCAAGTTCACCTCCGACGTGGTCGTGCCCGACGAGGTGGCGCTGCTGTTCTACGACAAGGATCCCAGCAACATCCTCGCCGGCTTCTTCACCGGCTGGGAGATCCCGGACGAACTCGAGCGCGTCACCGAGGAGGCAGCGTTCACCAACGACGAGGCAATCCGGGCCGAGCTCTGGCCGGAGGCGCAGCGGATCGCCATGGAGGAGGCTCCCTGGGTGACGCTGTTCTTCCTGCCCACCGTGCACGCGGTGGCGGACAACGTCGAGGGGTTCCGGGTCGTGCCCAACGGCTGGTGGGACCTCGAGGACGTGTGGTTCAGCAACTGATCCGCTGATTCCGGCAGCGCAGCCGCTACGACGCGAAACTGGTCGGGTCCTCGCACCGCGAGGGCCCGACCACGCGGGGAGGTCGTAGTCGCGTATGTGGGGATTCCTGGGGCGGCGCCTGATCCACAGCGTCTGGGTGCTCGCCGCCATCATCATCGTGTCGTTCCTGGTCATCCGGCTCATACCGGGCGACCCGGTCGTGCAGATGCTGGGACTCCAGGCGACACCGGAGAACATCGCCGCGGTCAACGAGGACCTCGGGCTGGACCTCCCGATGGGGCGGCAGATCACCTCGTTCGTGGCGGGCGCCTTCCAGGGTGACCTGGGCTCGTCCATCATCAAGCGGGCGCCGGTGAGCGACATCGTGTTCGACAGGCTCCTGCCCTCGGTCTACCTGCTCCTGTACGCCACGGTCCTGGCGCTGATCATCTCGGTGCCGCTCGGCGCCCTCTCGGCCATCTACCGCAACCGATTTCCCGACCAGATCGCCCGGCTGACGAGCATGGTGACCTTCGCCATGCCGCAGTTCTGGCTGGGTCTGATGCTGATCCTGCTGTTCGCCATCCGCCTCGACGTGCTGCCCAGCGGGGGATACGGGGAAGGGTTCGGCGGGGTCCTCCTGCATCTCACGCTGCCGGCGCTCACGATCGGCCTCTATCTCGCCCCGCAGCTCATGCGGACGCTGCGGTCGAGCCTCATCGAGGCGATCGAGAGCGACTATGTGGAGGCTGCCCGTTCCCGGGGATTCCGGGAGAGCCGGGTCGTGGGCAAGCTGGCCATGCGCAACGCCCTCGTGCCGCTGATCAGCGTTCTCTCCATCAACATCGGCTTCCTCATCAGCGGCACGGTGATCGTGGAGGTCGTCTTCCAGGTGCCCGGGCTCGGCGCATTGCTGGTGCAGTCGGTGCTCAACAGGGACTATCCCGTGATCCAGGGGCTGATCCTCGTCTTCGGGGCGATGGTCATCCTCGTCAACATCCTCGCCGACGCCGCCTACGCCGTCGTCGACCCGAGGGTTCGAGCAGGGATGGCCGCCGAATGAGGACCCTCGCGTGGGCGGGCCGCCGGGCCGTGGGTCTCCGGGGCGAGGCCGCCACCCTGCTGCGCCAGGCCCAGACGGAGCGGCGCTGGTCAAACGTCACCCTGGGCATCGGGATCGCCATCGTGGGCGCTCTCTCGGTCGCCGGGTTCTTCGCATCGGTGGTCGCTCCCGCCGACCCCAATGCCGTTGACCTGACCCAGCGCCTGCTGAGCCCATCGGGAGCGCACTGGATGGGCACCGATCCGTTCGGTCGGGACATCTTCACCCGCACGCTCTACGCCATCCGCCTCGACCTGGTGGTGGTGCTCATCATCACGTACGTGCCGATGATCTTCGGGATGATCGTCGGGGCGCTCGCCGGCTACTTCCGGGGATGGGTGGACGCCATCACGGTCCGCGTGATCGACGCCTTCATCGCCTTCCCGTTCATCGTGCTGGTGATCGCCGTCGTGGCGATCCTGGGGCCGGGCCTCAAGGGGGTGTACATCGGCGTCCTCGCCGTGGGCTGGACGCTGTACGCCCGCCTCACCCGGGGGGACATGCTGGTGCTGCGCGAGCAGCAGTTCATCCTGGCGGCGCGCACGCTCGGCTACTCGCCCCGGCGGGTCATCCTGCGTCACGCCATCCCCAACCTCATCCGGTCGAACCTGGTCTTCTCGATGGCCGACATCGTGCTCAACCTGCTGCTTCTGGCAGGGCTGTCGTACCTGGGACTCGGTGTTCAGGCGCCGACCGCCGAGCTTGGCGCGATGGTGGCCGACGGTCAGTCGTTCCTCCTGCAGGCGTGGTGGGTGACGACGCTGCCCGGAGTGGTGATCGTGGTTCTCGGGGCGGGCTTCAGCATGATCGGCGACTCGCTGGCCGACCGCTTGGGCCAGAGGTTCGGGGTGGTCGGATGATGTCGACCGACACGGCACCTCGCGCCGGCGCGCCGGAGACGGCGGTGCCGCCGCTCCTCAGCATCGCGGGACTCCGTATCGGCTTCCCATCGTTGGAAGGCGTCGTTCTCGCTGCCAATGACGTCCATCTGACCGTCGGTCCGGGCGAGGTGCTCGGGCTCGTGGGCGAATCGGGGTCCGGCAAGAGCGTCACGTGCCGCGCCATCGTGGGGATGGTCCCGCACCCGGGTGCGGTGCTCGGCGGGCGCATCGACTACGACGGGCGCAACGTGCTGGAACTCAACCGCGCGGAGATGCGCGAGCTCCGGGCCCGCGAGATCGCCATGATCTTCCAGGACCCTGCCAGCGCTCTCAATCCCGTCTTCACGATCGGCCATCAGATCGCCGAGGTCCTGCGGCTGAACGCCGGCCTCGGCCGAGGCGCGGCACGCGCCCGGAGCATCGAGTTGCTCGAGAGGGTGGGGATCCCGGCGCCGGACCGGCGCATGTCGGCCTTCCCGCACGAGATGAGCGGTGGCATGCGCCAGCGCGTCATGATCGCCATGGCACTGGCCGGTGAGCCGCGCCTGCTGCTGGCCGACGAGCCCACGACCGCCCTCGATGTCACGATCCAGGACCAGGTGCTGCAACTCCTCGAGGACCTGCGGCGTGAGCGGAACATGTCCATGATCCTGGTCTCGCACGACATGGGAGTCATCGGGACCGCCGCCGACCGGGTTGCGGTCATGTACGCCGGGCGCATCGTGGAGGTGGCTCCCACCGATGTGCTGTTCAGAAGCCCGGACCACCCGTACACCCGGGCGCTCATCGACGCCATGCCGCAGCTCTTGGGGGAGGGTCGGACCGAACTGGCGACCATCCCGGGCCAGCCGCCGGACCTGTTGAAGCTGCCGGAGGGTTGCCCCTTCGCCCCTCGCTGCCCGCTGGCGCGCGACGAATGCGCGGAGGTGTCGATGGAGTTGACCGCCGTCTCGCCGGCGCAGCTCTCGGCGTGCCCGTTCGCAAGGGGCGGAACATGACCACGGACCTGCCCATCGGCGTCGGCGGTGATCCGATTCTGGTCGTGGAGGCGCTGGAGAAGTGGTTCGCCGTCGGGCGCTCACCGCTGGAGTGGATCCGCCGAGAGCCGCGCCAGCGCGTTCGCGCCGTCGACGGGGTCTCGCTGCGTCTGCTGCCGAACGAGGTGCTCGGGATCGTCGGCGAGTCGGGTAGCGGGAAGAGCACGCTGGCCCGTTGCCTGGTCGCCCTCTACCGGCCGGATCAAGGAAGCATCGTCTTCGACGGGGTCGACGTCACCGAGGCCGCCGGGCAGTCGCGCCGCGATCTCCACGGGCGGATGCAGATGATCTATCAGGATCCGTTCACCTCGCTGAACCCGCAGATGTCGATCGGGGCGGCCATCGAGGAGGCCGGCAGGGTGCACGGCCGCGAGGGGGACGACTTCGTGGGAGACCTCCTTGAGGTGGTCGGGCTGCCGCGCTCGTTCGCGCCGCGCCGTCCCCGGGCGCTGAGCGGTGGGCAGCGGCAGCGTGCCGCCATCGCCCGCGCGCTGGCCGTGCAACCCGAGGTGTTGATCGCGGATGAGGCCGTGAGCGCGCTCGACGTTTCGATCCAGGCCCAGATCCTGAACCTGTTCGCCCAGTTGAGCGACGATCTGGGCCTGGCGATGATCTTCATCGCCCACGACCTGGCCGTCGTCTCCCACGTGGCCGACCGCGTGGCCATCATGTATCTGGGGCGGATCGTGGAGGAAGGGCCGGTCGACGCTGTCTTCCGCACCCCCCGGCACCCCTATACGAGGGCGCTGCTCGACGCCCATCCCGATCCCTACGCGCTGGGCGCGGCCGACGACACCGCCGCCATTTCGGGAGACATCCCCTCGCCCCTCGACATCCCCTCGGGGTGCCGCTTCCGGACCCGCTGCCCCTACGCCACCGACATCTGCGAGACCGACGATCCGGCACTCGCCCCCGAAAACCAACCGCATCGCGTGGCCTGCCACGTGTTGCCGTTCGGACCCCCCGCAGGGGACTAGGAGACTGCTGAACAATTCTGCCGAACCCCGGTCGTCATTCCGGCGGAGGCCGGAATCCAGTCCCGCAGCGGCACTCCTAGTGGTCTGGACTCCCAACCCGCGGACGCATTCGCAGGCGCCGGTCAGCCGAGGGCGGCTTGCAGTCCGGCGGCGTACTTCTTGCGCTGCGCCTTGACCATCAGCGGTACGAACGGCCGGAACACGATGAACGGCCCCGAGGGGGCCATCTCCAGATCCATCGTGATGCGTGTGCCACCGTCCGCAAGGTCGCTCAGCCGGTAGGTGCCGCGCACGGGCCAGAAAGTGTCCTCGGCACAGATCCAGGTGATCGACGCATCGGGCTCCACGGCCGTGATGACGAAGTCGACCTCCTGGCCACGATTGGACTGCCGATAGACGGCGCCGACGGTTCCGGGCGTGCCTCCGGTCAACTCGCAGGTGGCCACGTCGTGGCGCCATTCAGCCTGGTTGCAGGCGTCGGCCAGGTAGGCGAACGTCCGCCCCAGGTCGGCGGCCACGTCGATCTCGACGGTGCAGATGCTCATGGACGGCGATCCTAGAGGACCGCTTGGTGACGCCACGAGTGCTTTCCCGGCGGGGCCGTCGCCTCGGCGTGGAATCGCACAGGCGCGTGCACATCGTCGCCTGCCGGGCGAAAATAGCGGTGCCGAGAGCAGTAGCTTGAGGAAGTGGACCCGACTCCTCTCCGGACGGTGAGCAGTCGGGTGCTGCGTTACCGGCACCATCGCAGGCGTTGGAGGACGTCGTCGATGCCATCTGCCGCGGCGGCTGGCCGCTGTGTCACCGGATGGACAGCGACGATGCTCAGGACTTCGTGATCGACTATCTGGACGAACTCGCCAAGGTGGAGGTCTCGTCGGTCGACGGGACCCGGCGAGACGCTGCCGGGGTCGCCCGCCTGCTGATCTCGCTGGCCCGCAACGTCTCCAGTGAGGCCGCCACGAGCACGCTGGCCGCCGACACCGGGGGCGAGCGGCCGATGGATCCGCGCACTGCCGCTGCGTATCACAGCGCGCTGGGGCGGCTGTTCGTCGTAGACGACGTGCCTGCGTGGGCGCCAAGGCTGCGCTCCCGCTCCCGGCTTCGGGGTGCCCCCAAGCGCCAGTTCGTCGATCCATCTCTGGCGGCGGCCGCGCTGGGTGCCGACCGCGGGCAACTGCTCGGCGATCTCGAGACCCTCGGCTTGCTGTTCGAGTCGTTGTGCGTGCGCGATCTGCGCGTCTACGCCCAACCGCTGCGAGCCTCCCTCAGTCACTACCGCGACAACACAGGACTCGAGGTCGACGCCATCCTCCGACGTCGCAACGGCGATTGGATTGCCGTGGAGGTCAAGCTCGGCGGGCGTGCTGCCGTCGACGCCGCGGCGGCCTCGCTGCTCAGGCTTCGCGATCGGATCGACCCGGCCGGAGTCGGCGAACCGAAGCGGCTCGTGGTGCTCACCGCTGCCGGCTACGCCTACGAACGCACCGATGGCGTGGCGGTCGCCCCCATTACCTGCCTCGGCCCCTGACGGCCGGACTCCCGGCAGACGAGCATCGCCATCACCGCCGTCTTCCGGTGCCGGTGGCCCTCTTGGCGCAGGACCGCACGATAGGGCGACAGATATGTGGTCTTACAAGATTTTTCATTATATTCTGAGAGATATCATGTCAGAATTGACGGGGCTGGCGGGTTAGGATCGGGGTGTGAGTCATGCTGAGGCCACGAGGCGGGCGACGGGGAGAGGTTGGTTGCGGTGAGCGTTCTGGCGGATCTGGATCCCGAGGTGGCGTATCCGGCGACTGCGTCGGTGCCTGATTCGGGGCTCCACGCCCGCTGCCGGTTCGAGGTGTTCGGCGCGTTGAGTGTTTGGTTCGCTGATCGCGACGATTGCTGGGTGGGCGAGGATCGGAATGTGTATTACCGGTTGGGTGATCCCGGTGTTGTGGTTGCGCCGGATGTGATGGTGAGCTTCGGGGTGGATCCGGAGCCGTGGAAGGTGTCGGCGAGTTATCGGGTGTGGGAGGCCGGCGCGGCTCCGGCGTTCGTGCTGGAGATCGCCTCGGAGCGCACGGCGCACGTGGATCTGCACGTGAAGCCGGCGAAGTACCTGGAGATGGGGGTGTTGGAGTATTGGCGGTTCGACCCTTCGGGGGGTGAGTTCTTCGATCCGCCGTTGCAGGCCGAGCGCCGCGTCGGGCGGAGTTGGGAGCCCATAGAGGTTGGTCTCGACGACGAGGGTCGCCTCTGCGGCCACAGCGGCGCGCTCACCCTTGACGTGTTCGCTGAGGGGCGCCGGCTGCGGTTCCGCGACCTGGAGAGCGGCCAATGGGTGCGCGATCCCGACGACCAGGTGCAAGCCCGCATAGCGGCCGAGCATCGCGCCGAGGTGTCCGAGTACGAGGCACGCCTCGCCAACGACGAGGCCCGGGAGGCCAAGCGCCGGGCCGAGGCGGCCGAGGCGGAACTGGCCGCCGTGCGCGCTCAGTTGGCCGGGCGGGCCGACGGTCCCTCGCCTGCCGCCCCGGAGACCTCCGAGTAGCACCCTCCTCGTCGCATACCGGTTGGCTGAGCCGGTCGGTGTGGTGGGCGCCATCACGCCGTGGAACTCGCTGCCGCTGCTGACGGCGTTCAGGCTGCCGGGTGATGCGACGAACCCTGGGGAGCGCGCCGCGAAGGAGCCCGGCGGGCACGGGCTGTCGAGTGGTGGGGTGAACTAGGGTCGCTGTGAGCGGGCGAGGATCGGAGGGCATTGTGGCTGACCTGGTCGCGGCGGAATTGCGTCGCAGCATCACGGTGACGATGAAGCGGCTTTCGGCGTCGTCGCTCATGCCGGCGTCGCAGGGGAACCTCAGTGCGCGTGACGGCGAGACCGGCAATGTGGTGATCACGCCGCATGCCTATCCCTACGAGGACATGACGCCCGACGACTTGGTGGTTCTCGCTCCGGACGGGACGCAGATCGACGGCCGGCTGGATCCCTCCTACGACGCTCTCCTGCACATGGGCGTCTACGCCGCCCGCCCCGAGGTCTTCTCGGTGCTGCACACCGAGCCGCCTTACATCAACGCCTTCGGGGCGCTCGGCCGGGACATCCTGCCCGTGACGACGACCGGCCTGAAGTCGGCCAACGGCACGATCCCGATCATGCCGTTCCGCCACCAGCGGGACGAGCCCTTCGTTGCCGAGATGCTGGATGTCATGGGCGACAGCCACGGCGTCGTCTGGCAGAACCACGGTCTGCTGGTGGTCGCCGACACGGTGGAGAACGCCGCGGAGCGGACCATCGGCATCGAATTCAACGCGCAGGTGATGCATCTCGCCCTGCGGGCCGGGATCGGCGATCCGCAGACGCTCGAGCGTGTCGGCGCCGACATGATCGTGGCCTGAAGGCGCGAGCCGGCCACTGGATTCCGGCCCCGGATCGAGTCCGGGACAGGCTCTTCGCCGGAATGACGCGTGAGGTGGTCTGCGGCATGGATCCCGCGGCCAGGCCAGATACCGCTGCTGGTTTCAGTGCGGGTTTTGCGCAGGCGTGTCGGAGCCGCGCCGGACGCAGCCGCTGGCGCATCCCCGCAGTGACGCCGGTGCAGCCCCCAATCCCCGCCGGCGACCCATCGCCGCCGACTCGAGCCCGTGATGCTGCTGGGCGTTGACGTCGGCACGACCGGATGCAAATCCGTCGTTGTCAACGCGGGCGGGCGCCCGCTGGCGGCTGCCTACCGGGAGTACCCCTTGGCGGCGCCGCGTCCGGGATGGGCCGAACTGGATCCCGATACCGTCTGGGAGGCGGTCTGCGCGACCATCCGGGAGGTCACCGCCGCGGTCCCCGAGCCGCCGCAGGCTCTGGCGGTCGCCAGCTTGGGCGAAGCGGTGACCCCGATCGACGGGTCCGGCGCCGCGCTCGCTCCGACGATCGTCTCGTTCGATGGCCGTTCCCGGACGTGTTACGAGCAGTTGATCGCCACCCTCGGCCCGGAGCGGCTCTCCGATGTCTGCGGCGTGGCGCCGCAACCGCACTACTCGGTAGCCAAGTGGTGCTGGATCGCCCGCGAGATGCCCGAGACGTACCGTCGCGCCGCCACGCTCGCCTGCTTCGGCGACCTCGTATCGGTCCGGCTGGGGCTCCCGCCGGTCATCGATCACACGATGGCGACGCGGACGCTCGCCTTCGACGCCGCCGGCGGTTGCTGGTCCGTGGAGGTTCTCGACGCGGCCGGGGTCGGCGTCGAGAAGCTCCCGACTCCGGCTCCCACCGGGACCGTCGTGGGCGCCGTTGCTGCGCGGCAGGCCCGAGAACTGGGCCTCGCCGACGGCGCTGTGCTGGTCACCGGCGGGCTGGATCAGGTCTGCGCCGCCTACCGAGCGGGCATCGGTGCCGCAGTGGAGGGGAGCGCCATGCTGTCGCTCGGGACCGTCGCCGTGCTGGCAGCGGTTCTGGACGCCGATCGTACGGCTGGGATCTCGGTGCCGACGGTGCCGTACGTGGAGCCGGGGAAGCGGCTCGCCATTGCCGGGAGCCCCGCCGGGGGTGCCGTCCTGCGCTGGTACCGCGACCGGTTCGGCGACCCGGCCGCCGCGACCGCCGACTCGACGGATCGCGACACAGCGGGAGACGTCTACGAGCGGATCGTGGCGAGTGCCGCCGAGGTGGAGACCGACCTGATCGCTCTGCCCCACTTCGCGGGCTCGCGCACGGCCTTCGCCGATCCGCAGGCGACAGCGGCGCTCGCCGGCCTCACGTTCGCCACCGAGCGTCACCACATCGTCCGCGCACTGCTCGAGGGCGTGGCTCTGGAGACCGCCGTGATGGCCGAGCGACTCGCAGAGGCGGGCACCCCGGTGACGTCGCTGCGGGCGGTCGGCGGGGGCTCGCGTTCGCCGGTCTGGATGCAGATATTCGCCGACGTTCTCGGCGTCCCGGTGGGCTCGGCCGCCAGTGCGGACGCGGCGGCAGCCGGGGCGGCGCTGTTAGCCGGTGCCGGCGCGGGTCTCATGGCCGTAGATGCGCCCAGACTTCCTCTCACGATCCACTGCGAGCCCGACCGGACGGCCAACAGGCGGTACCGTTCGAAGCTCGCGCGGTACCGGGCTCTCTACCACGCGCTGGCTCAGCATCGCGATGCGGGCTTGCCGGATCACGCGAGTAGTGGGAAAGGTGAGGGCGGATGAGCAGGCTGCGGCTCGGCGTTATCGGAGCCGGTGCGTGGAGCGTGGCGTCGCACCTCCCGCGCCTCGAACTGCACCGAGACCTCGTGGACTTCGTGGCCGTCAACCGGCGCGACCCGGAGATGGCGGAGAGCGTGCGCTCGCGCTTCGGATTCGCCTCGGCGCACACCCGCTACGAGGGCGTCCTCGAGGCCGACCCGGACATCGTGGTCGTCGCCAGCCCGGTGCGCTGGCACCACGAGCAGGCCAAGGCCGCGCTGGAGGCCGGCGCACACGTCCTCGTGGAGAAGCCGTTCACGCTGCATCCCGACGAGGCCAGGGATCTCGTGGCCACCGCCGAGGCCGCCGATCGCCGTCTGATCATCGCCCTCGGCTGGCATTACAAGGACATCGTGATGCGGGCAAAGGAGTTGATGGAATCCGGCGGCGGGGTCGGCGAGATCGAGCATGTCTCGATCGTCATGTCGTCCACCACCCGCGAGGCCCTGGTCGGTCAACAACCCTCGTTCGCGGCGGACCAGACAGGGGGCGAGATCGTCAGCAGCGAGCAGGTCCCGGAACTGACGCCCCGCCCGGAGACGCTGACCGACCCGGCGATCTCCGGCGGCGGCTACGCGCAGGCCCAACTCAGCCATGCGCTCGGCTTGGGGCTCTGGCTCACCGGACTGCAGGGGGCCGAGGTGTTCGCCATGATGTCGTCGCCGCAGGAGACGGCCGTGGAGTTCCACGACAGCTTCTCGGTGCGATTCACGAGCGGCGCCATCGGCAGCGTCTCGGGAGCCTCGGGGCACTTGGCCGTGAACGCCGGCAAGCACTACCTGGTGGTGCAGATCATCGGATCCGAGGGCCAACTCACCGTCGATCTGAGTCGCGAGTTGTTGACCCGCTACCGGGTCGATCAGGGAGAATTGACCGTGCCGCTCGCCGCCGAGGCCGGGGCCTACGACTGCGCCGGGCCGATCGACGCCCTGGTCGCCCTGGCGAGCGGTGAGACCGTCGTGAACAACTCTCCCGGGGAACTCGGTGTCCGGACCGTGGAGATCATCGAGGCCGCCTACCGCAGTGCCCGCAGCGGTGCCGTCGAGGCCGTGGCATGAGCGGTCCGGCTGTCGATCGGCGCTCGCCACACCCGGACTATGCGGCGACTTCCATACGCTGGCACGGGTTTGCGCCAATCCCTACAGTGTGTACATACCCCGAACAGGAGGGGTACAGCCTCAGGAGGGGGGACTCTTGATGGGCCTACTCGATTCGGCAGTGAACATCGCGAAGAAAATCCCGTGTCCGGGATTCGTGCGGAAGCCAATGGTTTGGCTTCTGGAAACGAAGAAGAACCTTTGCAACAAGATCCCGATGCCGGGATTCGTGAAGAATCCGATGAACCGGCTGATGGACGCGGCGATCAGCGTCGCAAAGGGCGGCTGACGGCGTTGCACGCCATGTGTCGGGCTGCGGTCCGGCACGGTCCTCCCAACGCAACGTGCCGGGAGAGTCGAGTCCCCGCGCCTCCACAGTGTTGCCTTAGGAGGGTCCGGACCACGCAACTGGCCGCACCGCGGCGACGCCCCTAGCGCGGGATTGCTCCGTTTCGTACAGTTGGGGCATCGCCCGGATCAGCCGGGCTCCGAATCATGGGGGAGATCTCGTGAAGAAACTGTCGGGCCTTCTGGCCCTCATCCTGGCCGTTGTCCTGGTCGCGGCATCATGCGGAGGAGACGACGGAGAGAAGACGGTTGGCTTCGCCAACATCCTGCGGACGGGCTGCGAGTTCTGCAACGACGTGGAGAACGGTGTGACTGCGGAGACGGCCGACGCGGGCTGGGAACTCTACGCACTCGACCACGACCTGGACGCCAACAAGATGCTCGCCAACGCCGACGCCATGATCACCCGAGAGGTGGACGTCTACCTGAACTTCGACGGCGGCATCACCAACTACGAGGCCACGCTGGAGAAGATGGCCGACGCGGAGATCCCGATGATCTTCATCGACGGGCCGATCCCCGAGCCGGCCGACGACGTGTACTGGTTCGGTGCGCACGGCGAGTCGGCGGGCCAGCAGATGGGCGAGTACGCGCTCGACTACATCAACAACAACTGGGGCGGCAACGTCGACGGCATCTTCGGCATCTACCAGAGCACCTGGCCCGATGAGACCAAGGCGCGCATGGTCGTGGCCATGGATGTGATCTCCCAGCAGTTCCCGGAGTGGACGATGGACACGATCACCCTCAACGACGTCGTGCTGGAGGGCTCGGAGACCCAGGCCGCAGCGGCCGCCTACCTCAACGCCAACCCGGATGCGAAGAACCTGCTGTTCATCGCCACCACCAACGACCTGGCCGGCGTGGCGGTCGTGGCGGCGATGGAGCAGCTCGGGCGCCTCGACGCGGGTGTGGTGCTGTCCAACGGCGGCGCGTCGGACGCGCTGGCAGAGATCCGCGACGCGGACTCGCCGTTCATCATGTCGATCGGCTACTTCCCCGACCGCTACGGCGAGTTCCTGCGTCCGATCATCGCCACCATCCTCGATGGCGATACTCCCGCCGAGCGGGTGAACCACGTCACCCACGTCCCCATCGACGCCTCCAACATCGACGAGTGGTATCCCGAGGGCTGACACTCCTGAGTACGTAGACCGGGTGCGCCCGCCCCGCCGCAGGACGGCGGGCGCACCCGGAGCCTCCCGGCAAGCGCACGACCTCACCTCGGTTACTGTCGGCGCGTGACCGCTGGCGGGGCTTCGGGCGCCCTGCCGGAAGGCGACGAGGTTGATCCGCATGAATGGAATGACGCGGTGACGAGCGCCGGGCGCGGGCGCGGGCCCGCGATGGGGCTCATCGTCCGGATGTTCACCGCCACAAGCGGCCGGCCGGACGAGACCAAGCCGGAACACGCCGGCCCGGCCTGGATGAACCCCGTCTCCACCCGGGCCGAGTTCGAGGCCCGCCTCGACATCGCCGCCGAGATCGGGGCGAGGGGCATCGAGGTCACCCAGGCCGGGCAGCCGTCGGGTGTGCGCCATCTGCTCGAGAACGAGCGCAGCCGGGCGATGTTCATTGACGCGTTCGCCGGCCGGGGCCTGGAGATCTCCGCCCTCAACTGCGCCGGCATGCCGTTGCATCCGCTCCGGGGTCCCGAGCACCGCAGGCTCATCGAGGACACGTTCCGGCTCGCCGAACTCCTCGGTGTCGAGAAGATCGTGACCATGTCGGGCACGACCGGCGACGGTGGCGACGCATCCACCGTGAATTGGGTGTTCTATCCGTGGCCCGACGACAGCGTGGCCCTGCTGGAACGCCAGTGGTCCGAGGGGATCGCCCTGTGGGCGGACTTGGCGGGACTCGCCGAGCGTTGCGGCGTGCGCCGCATCGCCTTCGAACTGCATCCGATCCACCTCGTGTACAACGTGCCCACACTGGCGCGCATGCGGGAGGCCGTCGGCCCCGTCATCGGCGCAAATGTCGATCCCAGCCACCTCTTCTGGCAGCAGATGGACCCGGTCAGGGTCGTCGAGGCCCTCGGCGAGGCGGTCCATCACGTGCAACTCAAGGACACCGAGATGGTGCCCGACGAACTTGCTCTCGCCGGCGTACTGGACCAGCGGCCATTCAGTGACCCCTCGGCGCGCGCCTGGCGTTACCGCACGATCGGACGGGCCCACGATGCCGCCTTCTGGGGGGCACTCATCGACGCCCTGGCGTCCGCCGGCTACGACGGCTACGTGAGCATCGAGAACGAGGACCCCTACCAGACCTACGAGGAGGGCGTCCGCGAGGCGGGGCGCTTCCTGGCCCCGCTGCTGGCGAGCGCCGCGGCGGATTGAGACGACCATGGCACCGCAGATCGACCTGACCTCGGACATCCCCCCTGTCGACCTGGGTCCGGTTGCGGCCCTGGACCTGGTGCCGCCGCCGTTGCGGCGGGAGATTCCCGGCGACCTGCGGATCGGCCTGGTGGGGGCCGGTCGGATCGTGCACAGCGGTGTCATGCCCGCCTACCGGGCAGCCGGCCTCCAACCGGTGGCGGCCTGCGACCCCGACCCCGTTGCCGCCAAGGCGATCCGCGACACCTGGGGCGTGGAGCAGACCTTCGACGACTACCGGTCGATGATCGACGCCGTCGACCTGGACGTCCTCGACATCAACATCCGCTGGGACGTCGGCCTCTCGCCGCTGCGCGTGGAGGTTGTGGCCGAGGCCGCACGCCGCGGCATCCACGTCATCATCGCCAAGCCGGTGGCGGAGACCTGGCAGCAGTGCCAGGACATCGTCGGGCACGCGCGAGACGGCGGCATCACGTTCGGGGTGGATTTCAACACCCGCTATGCCCCGGCCTTCTACGGCTGCCGCGCCCTCATCCTGGCCGGCTCGCTGGGCCCGCTCATCTCGGCGGGGATCAACTACCACTCGGGGATCGGGCGCCAGCACACCAACGCCTTCGACGCCGTGCACGACGTGTGCATCCACGCGGTGGACGTGCTCCAGTCGTGGTTCGGCGAGGCGCCCACCGAGGTCTACGGCAACTGGTCGCGGCGGGTGGACGGCGTGGGCTCGGTGCTCTCGGGCGTCTTCAGCTTCGCGAGCGGCGCCAACGCCACGCTCCTGTACGACTTCGCCACCCGCCACCGGCGCCGCTTCGAGATGTTCGCCGTGGGCGAGCGGGCAGGTGTCGACGGCATCCAGGACCAGGAACTCCCGGGCCCGGCCCGCCTGGTGCGAGCAGAGTTGCGCTACGGGCCGCACGAGCCGCGGGGCTCGGCGCTGGAACTGCCGCTGCAGTACACGCTCTCACCGCAGTCGTACCTGGCGACGCGTGCCGACGTGTTGCAGTGCATCGCCACCGGCGACGAACCCTGGGCCAGCGGCACCGACATCCTGCGTAGCATGAGCACGCTGTTCGCGCTCAAGGACTCGATCCGCAGCGGGCAACCGGTGCGCCCGTCCCTCGACCCGGAGGCATCATGAGCAGCGAATCCCCCGATGTCCGCCGGCTGGCGGTCGAGCCCCTCGACCGGGGGACCTTCGAGCCGTTCGGCGCCGTGATCGCCCCCGAGACCGCTGACTCACCCAACCTGAACAGGGCGGCAAACAACCTGGGCTACCTCTGGGTCCAGAAGGAGTTGGAGTTCCCCGGGCGGGCCTACATGTGCTCGCTGCGGTACTACTACCGCGGCAACCGCTGCGAGTTCGTGCAGAAACACCCGGCGAGCACCATCACGCTCATCACGCTCGGCATGCACCCGGCCGCCTTCGTGGTGGCACCCGATGTCGACGGCCGCCCCGACGTCGCTGCGGCCCGGGCGTTCCTGCTGACCGGCGGGACGGGTGTGGTGCTCCACCGCGGCACCTGGGTGCGCTACGCCTACCCGCTCGGCGCCTACGTGGACTTCGCCTACGTCACCCAGCGGGTCGATCCGGCGACGGCCAACACCACCGACGACGTCGTGCGCGTCAACCTGGACAGCGAACTGGGATTCGTCTTCGACCTGGAGTTCGCGCCGCCGGCAGACGACGACTACCAGCTTGGACCCAGCGGGGCGGTCGTCGCCGGTCCGCCTCACAATCCACCGGGGGAGTGATTCGAGTGAACGACCACGCAGGCCCGAACGGCAACGCATCCAACGGCGGGCCGCTGCTGCAGCTGCGCGGGATCTGCCGCAGCTTCGGTCACGTCCGGGCGGTGCACGAGGTGGACGTGGACCTGCACCGCGACGAGATCCTGGGGATCGTCGGTGACAACGGCGCCGGCAAGTCCACGCTGATGAAGATCATCGCCGGCACCGTGGCTCCCGACAGCGGCCGGATCCTCATGAACGGCGAGCAAGTGGAGATCACGACCGCCCAGGACTCGCGCCGGCTCGGGATCGAGATGATCTACCAGGACCTGGCGCTCTTCGACAATCTGGACGTGGCCGCCAACGTCTTCATCGGGCGTGAGCCCACGCGGGGAATGCCGAGCCTGCTGGGGTTCCTGGAACGGCGCCGCATGCACCGCGAGGCCGCAGCCCTGCTGGAACGCCTGAACATCAAGATCGGGTCCACCAGACTCCCGGTGGGGGTCCTCTCGGGCGGTCAGCGCCAGATGGTGGCCATCGCCCGGGCGGTGGCGTTCGAGGAGAACAACAACGTGCTGCTGATGGACGAGCCGTCGGCGGCGCTGGGGGCGACCGAGTCGGCCACCGTGACCGAGTTGATCCGGGACATCCGTCGCGACGGCTTGTCGATCATGATCATCAGCCACCGCATCCCCGAGGTCCTCGACCTGGCCGACCGTGTCATGGTCATGAAGGGTGGTGAGCACGTCGCCACGCTCGATGCTCAGAAGACGTCGGTGGAGGAGTGCGTCAACCTCATCGTGGCGGGCGCTCCGGCGGCGACAGGGCAGGCGTGACGGCCACCGACATCCCGCGGGGAGCCCCGCTTGACAGCCGCGCTCAGGCCGCGGCCCGTGCCCGGCGCATCCTGCTGGGCCAGCACGTCCTGCTGCTCATCGCCCTCATCCTGCTGGGCGCCTTCTTCACATCCCGTCTCGACTTCTTCCTGACCAGCCAGAACGTCCTCACGATCCTGCGGTTCAGCGCAGTCACCTTCATCGTCGCCACCGGCTTCACCCTCGTGCTGATCGGCGGCGGCCTCGACCTCTCCATCGGCTCGGGGATGGCGGTGGTCGGAGTCACCGCCGGGAAGCTCTTCCAGGCCGGCGTCCCGTTGGCGCTGTCGTTCCTGATCGGCGTGGTGGTGGGAACCGTCCTGGGCTTCGTCAACGGCTACATCGTCACCCGCTTCCGCATCAACCCGCTCATCGCCACCCTGGCGATGCTCTTCGTCCTCCTCGGTGTGGCTTTCATCATCACCGACGGGCGCTCGACGCAGGTCCGCGACGACGGGTTCCGCTTCGCCCGGGACAGCGTGGGCGGTGTCCCCGTGCCCGTGTTCTTCCTGGTCGCCACCGCCGTGCTGTCGGTGGTCCTCCTGCACACCACCAAGGCGGGCCGCCACCTGTTCGCGGTCGGGGGCAATCCCGACGCGGCGCGCCAGGCGGCCATGAACGTCGACCGGTTCCGGCTGGGGATGTACACCGTGGCGGGGCTGTACACCGGGATCGCCGGTGTCCTCCTGGCATCGGACCTCGGCGCCATCCAGCCGAATTCTGGTCGCAACTACGAGCTCTACGTGGCCACGGCCGTCTTCCTGGGGGGCGCCAGCCTCACCGGAGGTCGTGGATCGGTCATCGGCACCTTCGTCGGCGTGGTGTTCGTGACAACCCTCGACAACGGACTCATCCAGATGGCGGTCCGCCCGCAGATCGTCCTGATCACTGTCGGCACGGCCATGATCCTGGCAGTGGCGTTCGACCAGCGGCCCAAGGGCGGGTTCCGATGACCGCCGTCATACCGGAGAGTGCCACCGGTGAGGTGTCGGGCTGGCCGCAGCGCCTGCGCGACCTGGTGTTCTCGGGCAGGCTCACCTGGGTCACGCTGGGTCTTGTCATCGTGGCGGAGTTCGTGGTCTTCAGCATCGCGGCGCCCCGCTTCCTGAGCACCACGAACCTGCTGAACACCGGCAGGGCAACCGCTGTGCTCATGATCGTGGCCACCGGCGCCACGTTCGGGCTCATCTCCGGTGCCCTGGACATCTCGGTCGGCTCGGTCATGGCCCTGTCGGGCACGATCGGCACGCAGATCGTGATCGCCGGCTATCCGGCCTCCCTCGCCATCCTGGCGGCCATCGGCTCCGGCATCGGCGTGGGGCTCGTCAATGGCTTCGTGGTCGTGAAGCTGCGGGTCAATCCTCTGGTGGCGACGCTGGGCATGCTCGGCATCGCCTTCGGACTGGCATTCGTCGTGGACGGTGGCTCGGGCGTCGCCGGCAACCTGCGCCAGACCACCGACGCGGCCTACGGGGTGATGAAGAACGACCTCGTGGGGATCCCCCTGCCGCTTGTGTTCGCCGTGCTCTTCGCCGCAGCCGGCTGGGTGCTGCTGGCCACGACCCGGTTCGGGCTCTACGCCTACGCGGTGGGCGGGAACGCCTCGGCGGGACGGTCGGTGGCGCTCCCGGTGGACCGGCTGCGCATGATGTATCTCGTCTTCAGCGGTGCCTGCGCGGCGACCGGTGGCTACGTCCTGTCGTCAACGCTGGGCGGCTCGGGGGCGGCGAGCGTGCCCGGCACCCTGGTCCTGACCGTCGTGACCGCGGTGATCCTCGGCGGGGTCGGCCTCCTGGGGGGTACCGGCACCATGGGCGGCACGATCCTCGGCGTGATCGTCCTGGGGGTGCTCGAGAACGGCATGACACTGGCCGGTTGGCCCACGTTCTACCAGTACGTCGTGGAGGGCCTGCTGCTCTTGCTGGCCGTAGGCTTGGATGCGGTGAGGACCGGTGGCTACCGGTGAATGCAGGTGAGGGGAGCGCGGGATGGCCATGACCGCACAAGCAACGGTCAGCGACCGGTCGCTCAGCCGACCGCTGCGCATGTTCATCGGCGGCGAGTGGGTCGAGGCGGCATCGGGGCGCACCTTCGACTCCATCGATCCCTACACCGGCCAGGCGTGGGCGCAGGTGCCCGAGGGTGGCGCCGGCGACGTGGACCGAGCCGTCGCCGCGGCGCGAGTCGCCTTCGACGAGGGACCGTGGCCGCGGTTGCCGGGAGTCGAGCGCGCCAGGATCATGCGGCGCCTGGCGCGACGCATCGAGGAGCACGCCGAGGAACTCGCCGTCGTCGAGGTCCGCGACAACGGGAAGCTGCTGCGGGAGATGTCGGGCCAGGCGGCACTCCTTCCGGAGTTCTACGACTACTTCGCCGGTGCCGCCGACAAGATCGGTGGCCAGGTCCTGGACTCCTCCAAGAGCAACTTCTTCGTCTACCAGCTACCCGAACCGGTCGGTGTGGTGGGCGCCATCACGCCGTGGAACTCGCCGCTGCTGCTGACGGCCTTCAAGCTGGCGCCGGCGCTCGCCGCGGGCTGCACTTTCGTCCTCAAGCCGTCGGAGCACACGTCGGTCTCCGCGCTGCGCTTCGCGGAGATCGTCGCCGAGGCCGGCGTGCCCGACGGTGTCTTCAACGTCGTCACCGGTGACGGTCCCGGTGCCGGCGAACCGCTGGTGTCGCACCCCGGCGTCGACAAGGTGTCGTTCACCGGCTCGGTCGCCACGGGGATACGCGTCTCGAAGGCGGCCGCCGAGCACCTTGCGCCCGTGACGCTGGAACTGGGCGGCAAGTCGCCCAACATCGTGTTCGCCGACGCCGACATCGAGGCCGCCGCCAACGGCGTCGTGGCCGGCATCTTCGCCGCCTGCGGGCAGACCTGCATCGCCGGGTCGCGCCTGCTCGCCGAGCGCCCGGTGCACGACGAGTTGGTGGACCGTGTCGCCGGGCGGGCACGGGAGATCATCCTCGGCAATCCCATGGATGCCGCCACCGAGATGGGGCCGCTGGCATACGCCGCCCACTGGGACAAGGTCATGGGCTACATCGAGGTCGGCACGGCTGAGGGCGCCGAGTTGGCCGCCGGCGGGCGCCGCCCCGAGCGCTTCGGCGACGGGCTGTTCGTGGAGCCGACGGTGTTCTGCGGCGTCGACAACACCATGCGGATCGCCCGGGAGGAGATCTTCGGGCCGGTCCTGTCGGTGATCCCCTTCGAGGGCGAGGCCGAGGCATTGGCGATCGCCAACGACTCGCCGTTCGGGCTGGCGGCGGGTGTGTGGACCCGCGACGTGCAGCGGGTGCACCGGATGGTGCCGCGGCTGCAGGCCGGCACCATCTGGATCAACGCCTACCGCACGCTGAACTACGACGTGCCTTTCGGTGGCTACAAGATGAGTGGCCACGGGCGGGAGAACGGCCTCGACGGGCTGCGCGAGTATCTGCACACGAAGTCCGTGTGGGTCGAGACGTCCGGGGCGACCCGGGACCCGTTCAAACTGGGCTGAAGACGCCCGGGGCGCGGGCGCCGACCCGCCTGAGGTAGGAGGTCACCGATGAGCGAGGACAGCCGGCCGCAGGTCACGTCCGGACTCGAGGGCGTGCTGGCTTGCTACTCCTCGGTCTGCTCCATCGACGGGCCGGGCGGCGTCCTGACCTACAGGGGCTACGACATCCGCGACTTCGTGACCGACGCCTCGTTCTGCGACGTCGCCTGGCTGCTGTGGCACGGCGACTGGCCTGATGCCGCCGAGAGCGCGGAGTTCACCGGGCAGGTGGCCGCACACCGCGATCTGACCGATTCGGTGGCCGCGCTCCTGGCGGCCGCGCCACTGGAGACCGCCAACCCGATGGCGGTGCTGCGCACGGCCGTGTCGCTGGTGGGTGCCGAGGATCCCACAGCCGATGACATCTCGCACGAGGCCGTGGTGGCGAAGGCGGCGGGGTTGGTGGGTTGCCTGCCGACGATCGTTGCCGCCATGTCCCGGTATCTGCAGGGCAACGAGCCGATAGCTGCCGATCCGAACCTCGACCATGCCGCCAACTTCTGCTGGATGCTCACCGGCCGGCGCCCCACGGAGCGGGAGTCCGGCGCGCTGAACGCCCTGTTGAACACCTACGCCGAGCACGAGTTGAACGCCTCCACGTTTGCCGCCCGGACCACCGTGGGGACGCTGTCGGACTACTACTCGGCGATGGTGTCGGGCATCGGGGCCGTCAAGGGCGCCCTTCACGGCGGCGCGGTGGACGATGCGATGGCGGTGTTCTCCGAGATCGGCGAGCCCGGCGGCGTGGTGCCGTTCGTCGAGGAGGCGCTCGCCGCCCGCCGCAAGGTCCCCGGCTTCGGCCATCGCGTCTACCGCACCCGCGACCCGCGGGCGATCGCCATGGACCGCCTCGCCGCCGAACTCGGCGAGGAGGCGGGCGAGCCGCACTGGCACGCCGTCGCCGGTTCGCTGGAGGCCGAACTGCGCGAGCGCAAGGGGCTCAACGCCAACGTGGACTACTACTCGGCGCTGGTGCTGTACCACCTCGGGTTCCCTCTCAGCATGTTCACGAGCTTCATCGTGTGCAGCCGGGTGGCCGGGTGGACGGCGCACGTCCTGGAGCAGTACGCCAACAACCGCCTGATCAGGCCTCGCGCGCAGTACGAGGGGTCGCCGCCGCGCCCGTACCCGGTGGCCTGAGCGTGGACCGGTCCGTCCCCGCGTCGTTCTGGCGAGGGGGCACGAGCCGCGCCGTCCTGTTCGGGGAGGCCGATCTGGCCGGATTCCGACCCGCGCAGGTCGAGGCGATCATCCTGGCGGCGCTCGGCAGTCCCGACCCCGACGGGCGGCAGATCGACGGGCTGGGCGGGGGGATCTCGTCGCTCAGCAAGGCGGCGATCGTCGGACCCGCACCCGCCGGCAGCGAGGCCGACGTGGCGTTCCGGTTCGCCCAGGTGGAGGTGGCCGAGCCGCGGGTCGACTTCGCCGGGAACTGCGGGAACATCTCCGCGGCCATCGCCCCGTTCGCCGCGGAGTCCGGCCTCGTGCCGGCCGACGGCGATTCCGTCGCCGTCGTGGCGCTGAGCCTCAACACCGGTCAGCGATTCCGCACCCGTGTGCCGCTGTCCGGCGGCCGCTACGACCCCGCGGGCGACTTCGTCATCGGCGGTGTGCCCGGCAGCGGAGCCAGGCTACAGATCGAGTACCTGGATCCGGACGGGTCGATCGGGCGCGGGGCTCTGCCGACCGGTCTGGTACGTGAGGACGTCGAGGTGTCCGGGATCGGGTCGGTGCCGGTGTCGATCGTGGACGTCGGCAATCCGGCCGTGTTCGTGACGGCGGCCGCGTTGGACATTCCCGAAGTCGCCGCCTCGCCTCCCGCCGACCTGGATGCCGACGAGGCCTTGCAGACCCAACTCGAGCAGATCCGTTGCGAGGCCGCCGTGCGCATCGGCGTGGCCGCAACCGCCGGCGAGGCGGCCCGGTCTCACCGGACCGTGCCCAAGGTGGCTCTCGTCGGCGCCCCGGCACCGTACGGCACCACGAGCGGCGGCGAGATCGGCGCCGCGGACATCGATCTGCTCGTGCGGCTCATCTCGATGGGGCGGACCCACCGGACACTGGCGATGACGGGAGCGATGGCCTGCGCCGCCGCGGCGATCATCGGCGGGACGGTGGTGTCAGAGGCTGCAGGCTCGCCGGGGTCGCGGCCGGCCGGACGCTCCGTGCGTCTCGGACATCCCGCGGGAGTACTGGGTCTGCACGTCGCAGCGGAGTGCAGCGCCGGAACGTGGCGCGTGCCGTCGTTGACGGTCGATCGCACGGCGAGGGAGATCATGCGGGGCACCGTGCAGGTTCCGGAGGCCTACCTCGACGGCGCGGCCTGGTACCTGCCCGGATCGCGTTCGTGAGCGGATTCGGATCGCAGTCCACCCTCGCCACCGCCGCGGGCGAGGTGCGCTACCACCGGCTTGGCCGGCTCGAAGAACTGGGTCTCGGCGCGGTCGGGCGGTTGCCGGTGAGCATCAAAGTGCTCCTCGAAGGTGCACTGCGCGAGGCCGAGCCGGATGGCGGCGAGGACGCGGGAGCGGCGCAGGACACCAGAGCACTGGCGGCGTGGTGTGGACCGGCGGCAGGCGGCGCCTCGGTGGCGTTCCGGCCCGGTCGCCTGGTGTTGCAGGACTTCACCGGTCTCCCCGCGCTCCTGGGTGTGGCCGCCATGCGCAGCGCCCTGGCGAGGGCGGGCTGCGAGGCCGGACGGGCCGATCTGCGGACGCCGACCGACCTGGTGATCGACCATTCCGTGCAGGTGGATGTCGCCGGGAGCCCGGACGCCTACGCCGCCAACCTGGCCATCGAGTACGAGCGCAACGCGGAACGTTTCCGGTTCGCCCGTTGGGCTCAGCAGTCGTTCGACAACCTCCGCGTCGTCCCGCCCGGCAAGGGGATCGTCCATCAGGTCAACATGGAGTTCCTGGCGTCGGTCGTGTCGGTGGACGATGGCGCCGGCGGGCCGGTCGCCCATCCCGAGACGCTCGTGGGGACCGACTCGCACACCACGATGATCGGCGGACTCGGCGTCGTGGGCTGGGGCGTGGGGGGGATCGAGGCGGAGGCCGTGATGCTCGGCGAGCCGATCGATGTCGTCCTGCCCGAGGTGGTCGGTGTCCGGCTGGACGGGCGTCCCGCGCCCGGCGTCACCGGGACCGACCTGGTGCTGGCGTTGACGCGGGCGCTGCGCCAGGAGGGTGTCGTCGGCGCCTTCGTGGAGTTCGTCGGCCCCGGGCTGGATCACCTGACGCTCGAGGATCGGGCGACGGTCGCCAACATGGCGCCGGAGTACGGCGCCACGATCGGGTTCTTCGCCCCGGACGCTGAGACCCTCCGCTACCTCCGCCGGACGGCCCGGAGTGCCGCGCAGGTGGATCTCGTCGAGCGCTACTGCCGGGCCCAGGGGTTGTTCCGCACCGCATGGGACCCCGAGCCGGCGTTCAGCCGGGTGATGCCCTTCGACCTGGGTTCGGTCGAGGCGGTCGTGGCCGGACCGTCCCGGCCCACCGAGACCCGGACGCTTGCGGAGGTTCCGGGGTCGCTCGCCGACGCGCTGGCCGCACGCCGGCGCGGCTCCGGCGCGGAGGACACGGGGCCGGTTGGCGACGGCGACGTCGTGATCGCCGCCATCACGAGCTGCACGAACACGTCGAACCCGGCCGTGATGGTCGGCGCGGGATTGCTGGCCCGCAATGCGGTTGAGCGCGGCCTGACCACCCCGCCACACGTGAAGACCAGCCTCGCTCCGGGCTCGCCGGTCGTCGCCGACTACCTGGCCCGTGCCGGGCTGCTGGCGTACCTCGAGAAGCTGGGCTTCGCCGTCGTCGGCTACGGGTGCACCACCTGTGCCGGGGGATCGGGGCCGCTGGAGGCTTCGGTTGCGGCGGCCATCGAGCGCCATGACCTGGCGGTTGCCGCCGTTCTCTCGGGCAACCGCAACTTCGAGGGTCGCATCCACCCCCAGTGCAGGCTCGCGTATCTCGCCTCGCCCCCGCTCGTCGTCGCCTATGCCCTCGCCGGCACCGTCGACATCGACCTCACATCCGAACCCGTCGGGTACGACCCACATGGCGCGGCGGTCTTCCTCGGCGACCTCTGGCCCGATGAGTCCGCGATCAGCCGAACGACCGAGGCCGCCCTCGACGCCGGCCTGTTCGCCGCCCGCGCCGACGACATCTTCAGTGACGACCGGCGGTGGGGCGCGGCGGGTGGCGGCGGATCGGCGGTGCCCGACTGGGACCCGGAGTCCACCTACATCGTCGAGCCGCCGTTCTGTGCCGCAGTGGATCCCGAGCCCTCGCCGGTGACCCGCATCAGCGGTGCTCGCTGCCTCCTGGCGCTGGGAGACTCCATCACCACCGACCACATCTCGCCCGCTGGAGCCATCGATCCGGGCAGCCCGGCCGGGCGGTACCTGCGGGGCCGGGGGGTCGCCCCCGAGCAGTTCAACATCCTCGGCGCCCGGCGCGGGAACCACGAGGTGATGGTCCGCGGCACGTTCGCCAATCCCCGGCTGCGCAACCATCTCGCCGTCGACGGCCGGGAGGGCGGTTGGACCGTGCACCACCCCAGCGGAGAGGTCATGGCGGTCTTCGATGCCGCCGAGCGCTACCGCCAGGAGGGCACGCCGCTGATCGTGCTGGCCGGCGAGGACTACGGCGCCGGTTCGTCCCGGGACTGGGCCGCCAAGGGCACCGCCCTGCTGGGGGTGCGGGCGGTGGTGGCGGGCGGCTTCGAGAGGCTGCACCGCCAGAACCTCGTCGCCATGGGGGTCTTGCCGCTGCAGTTCCCCGCGGGACTGGGCTGGCAGGACGCCGGACTCGACGGCACCGAGACATACGGCATCGAGGGTCTCGAGGCCGGTCTCACTCCCGGCGGGACGGCGACGCTGGTGGCGACGGCAGCCGGCGGGTCGCAGCACCGCGTGTCGCTGACCGTCCGCCTCGACAGCACGGCCGAGGTCACCTACTTCCGCCACGGCGGCCTCGCCCCCTACGTGTTGCGCCGCCTCCGCGACGGCCCGGACGACGCCCCGTCGCCGTCGAAGCCCTAGACCCCGATCACATCGACCCGCTGCCCGGAGGCATCGACGAGCGCCGCCAGGTCGTCGGGGTCGGAGGTCACGATCGTGTCACCATGGCCGGCAAGCGCGGCGACGGCGGCGTCGATTGCGTCGTCGAGCGCCGAGCGTGCCAGCAACACGCCGGCGCGCCGCCCCAGACCCTCGTCTACCGGAACGATCTCCGTTGCCCGCAGGGCCCGGGCGAGCAGCGCTTGACGGCCTGTACCGCTGCGCCACACTTGAGCCACGACAGCGCCGTGGGTGACGGGCGGCTCCCCGGCGACAAGGGTCGCCTTCAGTCGCCGCCACATCGGCCGCTCGTTGCGCTCGAGGGCAACGAAGGCGCCCGCGTCGAGGATGAGGCTCACCCCGCGCGCCGCACGCGTGCGCGCAGCAGCGCCGCGGCGTCCCGATCGGTCTGCTCCCCGGTGGCGAGTTCCTCCTCGGTGATCGAGCCGTGCTCGGCCTCGTACTCCGCTACCAGCCCCGCCAGTTCGTGCAGCCGCCGGTCTCGTTCGGACCGCTGCGCGATCGCCTCGGCGACCCACGCGCTCACGGAGCTCGCCCGCCCCTCGGCGACGGCGCCGGCCACGTCGTCGAGCAGGTCGCCATCCACGGTCACCGTCACACGCCGCATCTGCATATTGTCAGCATACGCTAGTAAGCGGATCCCCATACTTCCTAGATTGCCGGATGGTGTGGTCTTTCGATTGTCATTAAGTGTTATCTAATGATAATTCATATACAACTAGAGAATGGTAAGGCACGAACGACGTCTTGCGAAGATCAGGAACAACCCGGCGGACGTCTCGTGGGCCGACCTGACCGGTATCTGTAACATGTTCTTCGGGAAGCCGCGACAGGGCCGAGGCAGCCACGTGATCGACGACACGCCATGGATGGATCATCCGGTCCTCGTCCTGCAGCCGCGTCGGGGAAAGGCGAAGGCCTATCAGGTACGCCAAGTGCTGCGGGCCATAGATGTGATCGAGAGCGACGATGCCTGATCCGCAATACCGGTATTGGACCGACTGGTCCGACGACGATGGCGAGTGGGTCGGCCTGTGCGACGGGTTCCCCCTGCTCAGCTGGTTGGAACCCGACCGCGAGGCAGCGGAAGCCGGCATACGCGCCCTGGTCGCAGAGGTGGTCGGCGACTTGAAGGCACAGGACAGACCGTTGCCTCCGGCCGAGGTGCAGTGGCCACCCCGGCAGGCGCCGTCGGACTACCAGGCCCAGGCCGCTCGGAGCTGACCGGGCCGGGCTACTGGGCCAGGCGGCGTTCGACGCGGTCCAGGTACGCCCGGCGGTCCTCGAGCGTGGAGCGGTCGGAGCTGTAGAAGGGGATCCAGCGGAGTCCGCAGCGCCGGGGGCAGAGCGGGCGGAGGCTGCGCTTCAGAAAGTGCATGCCCGCCTCGCCCTGCGCGGCGTTCACGATTTTGGAGGAGCCGTGCGTGGTGACCACGGCCACGTAGGCGAGGTTGGCCAGGCGCTGCCGAGCGGCCGCTGTGGCTTCCGATTTCCGGGCCCGGGGCGTCGCTCCGCCGGCGACGACCTGCTCGAGCCAGCCGGCGAGCATCGCGGGCAGGCCGCTCCACCACGTGGGATAGACCAGCACCAGAGCGCTCGCCGCACGCAGTGCCTCCTGGTGGGCGGCGACGAGGGATGCGTCCGCGTCGACGGGGGAGAAGCCGTCGGCATAGAGGTCGAGGAGCCGTGGTTCGGAGCCCGCCGCGTCGAGGGACTCGACGACCCGCGCCGCGAGTGCCGCGACGAAACTCTCCGGCACGGGGTGGCAGAAGACGACGAGCGTGCTCACAGGCCCTCCAGTGCCCGCGCCAACCGCTTGTCGAAGCGCCGGCGAGCCGCAGCGGCGCGACCGGGGGGCGCGTCGAAGAGGGCGACGTAGCGCTGCTTGCAGCGCGGGTGCACAATCAGCCGGACGGTCCGCAACAGGATGCGGCGCCCGCCGTCGCGGCTGCGGCGCACCTCGCGTCTCGACCGCTCATGGACGGCGACCGCTACGACGCGACGCACCCCGGTTAGCGCTCGTTGCAGCTTTCCGTCCACGAGGTGAAAGCCCACGCCGGGGACGAATGTGCGGTCCATGAAGCCCTTCATCCTCGGCGAGAGACCCGTCCATCCGGCTCGATAGACGAAGACGAGCGCCTCGGCCGCGCTGACCCGCGGCCCGAAGTCCGCCACGTCGGGCTCCACAAGGGGGTGCCCGGAGTGGTAGGCCCGGCGCCCGGCCGTGCTCATAGCCGGGTTGAAGTCGCCGGCTTGCAGGTCGATGACGTCCACGACGTGCCCACGGGCCGCCAGCGTGGATTGGGCGGTCTGGCGGAGCCCGCCGTCGTCGGAGACCGGATCGTCGGCCACGACCAGAACCACATGCACGGCCTCATTCTTGCAGCAGCGATGCCGATGGCCGCCAACCGTCGCTGTGCTCCGTTCCCGTCCTCCGGCCCCGGGGCGCGGTCGGGCTACCCTCGGCCCGGTGAGGGCATCCTGCATCCTGGCCGACGCTCTGCTGGCCGACGGGCGGCGCGTGGACGTGACCGTCGTCGACGGGGTGGTGGCCGCCGTGGACGAGGCGTCCGCGGCGTTGGAGCGGGAACCTGCCGCTCCGGCCGAGCAGAGCCGTCCCGCAGATGCCGATGACGGGCCACGAGCCGTAGCGGCCGGGGAGCAGCTTCAACGCCACGAACTCGGAGGAATGCTCCTGCTGGGGGGCCTCGCCGAGCCGCATGCCCATCTGGACAAGGCGTTGTCGGCGGACGTGGTGGTGAATGAGACCGGCGACCTGATCGGCGCCGTTCGAGCCTGGCTCGAACATCGCGGCGGAATCAGCAGTCAGAACACGATGGCCCGGGCGTTGCGAGCCGTCGAGGTCGCCGCCGAGCACGGCGTGACGGCGATTCGCAGCCATGTCGACGTCGGCGCCGATATCGGCTCCCGGGGAATGGAGGCCGTCGTCGAGATGCGGCGCATGTGCCGCCGCCTCGTTGACCTGCAACTCGTTGCGCTGGTCGGCGTTCCGCTGACGGGGAGCGAAGGTGCGGGAAACCGCCGTGCCCTCGCCGCGGCGATCGCAGCCGGAGCCGACCTGGTCGGGGGTGCGCCCGCGCTCGACCCCCGGCCCGCCGAGTGCGTGGCGGTCTGCCTCGACGCGGCGACCGAGGCAGGACTGCCGATTGACCTGCACATCGATGAGACCCTCGACCCGGGCGCCCGGTCGCTCGCGGACCTGGCTCGCGGCGTTCTCGACAGGGGCTTCCCGCACGCGGTGACGGCCGGTCACTGCGTGAGCCTCGGCATGATGCCCGAAGCGGAACAGCGAGAGATCGCCGCGCTGGTCGCCGAGGCCGGCATCGGGGTGGTGACCCTTCCCCAGACGAACCTGTTCCTGCAGAGCAGGGGTCTTCGCACCGCGCCGCCGAGGGGCCTCACAGCCCTGGACGCACTCACCGAGGCGGGTGTGCGGGTCGCCGGCGGAGGCGACAACCTGCAGGATCCCTTCAACCTGATGGGGCGGGGTGACCCGTTCGAGACGGCTTCGCTGCTGGTGACGGCGGGTCACATGCTTCCGGCGGCAGCACTGGCTGCCGTCTCGCGGGACGCCAGGGACGTGATGGGGCTCGAGCCGGCCGAGGTCCGCCCAGGAGCGATTGCCGACTTCGTGGCTGTGGCTGCCGGCTCGGTCCGTCAGGCCATCGCATCGGCGCCGGGCACGCGCCGCACATTCAAGGCCGGGCGCCTCGTGGCACACACCGAGCGGAGTGCTGTCGTGTCGATGGGCGCGCCCGCGGGATGAACCCGCCGGCATCGCTGAGGAAGCTCCGGTGAGCAAACCCGGCACGATCCCCTGGGGAGTGTGGTTCGAGCCGACACAGCCGGTGACACGGCTGGTGGCTCTGGCGGAACTGGCCGAAGGTCTGGGGGCCGAGGTCTGCCTCGTGGCCGACGAGGGCACCGAGCGGGACGTCTACGTGGCCCTGACCGCGATCCTCGCCGCAACCGACTCGCTGGTTGTCGGGCCGGCCATCACGAACCCCTTCTCGCGCCATCCCGTCACGACGGCCGCTGCAGTGGCCACGCTGGCAGAGATGGCTCCCGGGCGCGTCTGGCACGGCCTCGGTGTCGGCGGGAGCCGGGTGTTCGCCCCGCTGCAACTCGAGCCGGAGCGCCCCTACTCGGCACTGGTCGACGCGTTCGTCCTCAACCGCCGCCTGCTCGGTGGCCGCCGTGCCGGCCCTGCCTCGCTGGACTGGTTCAGCGGGCAGGTGCCCATGGCGATCGCCGGCCGGGGGCCGCGCGTGCAGCGCTTCGGCGCCGCCGAGGCCGACTGGGTCATCCTCTCGGCCAAGGCGCTGGATGATCTGCCCGAGACCGCCGAAGGGATCCGCCTGGCCGGAGATGCCCGTATCGCCTGGTCGGCGTATCTGGCCTATAGCGACGTCGAGCGCCGCCGCGCTCTGCGCCACTTCGCCTACATGGCGCTGGACGCCCCGGCGGAGATCCGCCGCCAGGTGGGCCTGGATGAGTTGCGGGCCGCCCGCGTACGCCGGGCCATGCTGGCGGGCCGGCTCGACGAGGCAGCCGAGCACCTTCCCGAGTCGCTACTGGATCTCTATGCGGTCAGCGGCACGCCCGGCGAGTGTGCGGCCCGGATCGCCGGGCTGCGGGACTCGTTCGATCTGTTTGTCCTCCCGATGAACGACGAGAAGTCCTGCGAGGCGCACATCGAAGCCGGTGCCGCCATCCTCACCAGTGCCGGCCGGATGGCCGGCTGACGAGGAGAACTCGCGGTGAATCGATTGATCACCGCTGCCCTCGTTGCCGCCATCGTCGCCACCGGCTGTGGCGGCACCTCCGACGAGGTCCGGACGCGGGCAGAGACGACGGCTGCGGCCCCGGCGACGGCGGCTGCGGCTGCCGAGCCGCCCGCGGGCGCGGTCGAAGCTCCTGCCGCAACTCCCGCGGCCGAACCCGAGGAAGCGGCGTCGGTGCCGGCGGAACCGGCGGCACCAGAACCTGCCCCCGTGCCACCTGCACCTGCGGGCCCCGATGAGGTGTCCGGTGGTGGTCCGGCCGGCGATCCCGGTGTCGATGCGATCGACGGGTCCACGGATCCGGACGACTCGGGCGCGCTGATCGACGACGGGGACCTCACCGAGCGGGTCGTCGCCGCCCTGCAGGACCGCTCGTTCCGGCAGTTCGATCCCTCCCCGGACGCCGGCAAGCGCAAGGCTGTGATCCTGGACTTCTTCAGCGGCATCGAACTCTGGGCGCAGTACGCCGAGGGGAACCACGCACTCGTCGAATGGCAGATCCGTGCCGACTTGTACCGCGTCGAGGGTGAGCCCGATGGCTCCGAGGTCACGCTCTACTTCGTCGATCCGAAGGGATCGCAGATCCTGCCCACGGAATGTGCCACCTGCGTCGGCTCGAAGAACGTCTCGATCTCGGTGATGAACGTCTTCGACCCCGAGCGCATCGCCTTCAAGGTGAACGACCCGTACGGCGTGCTGCAGTCGCCGTTCCCCGTCTTCAACTCCTGGAAGCGCTTCGGCGAGGACGAGATCTTCGACTAGCCCTCCGGGCAGGCCAAGCATCGCCTCGGCACCGGCGCGAGGCGCAGGACCGACGGCACGCCGGACCACGCCGGTCGTAGGCCGGAGGACGCCAAGACGTCGACAACGCTCTGGCGCCAATGTCGGCTGCGAGCTACACGCCGCATGCTGGGCTGTACTAGCTTGTGCCGGACTCTTCAGAGAAGTGGCCGGAATGTACGTACTCTCACAATCCGAACTGCGGGGGGGGGGGTCAGCGCCCTTCCAACCGGTATCTCGATAGCTCGCATCCTCCGCTAGATCCCCATTCCCCGCCGAGAGCGTCGGCGGGTCGCGTTCCTGTCTTCATGCCGATGCCGGTCCGTCGCGCGCGCCGCGCCCAGACTGCCACTCGACCCGCTGTGCCTCGCGCCGTGCCGCTGTTAGGCGCCGAGGTGCGTCTTGGTTCGTTACAAAAGGAATCCGACTCATGCTGAACCTATCGACGTGCAGGCTGAAGTCCGGCTGCGCAGCACTCACCGTCTGCGTGCTCGCCGCGGTCGTCGCACCGATAGCGATGTCATCTTCAGCCCAAGCGCAGGACTGGATTATCAACGACGAGCCAAGTCTTTACGACGAGCAGGGAGACTATAGCTGGTTTACGCCGCCTGCGAATATCAACAGTCGCGGTTATGGCAGTAACGGCTTCCGTTTCACGATTGCGATCGGTAACGACGCCCGTCACGACGCCGACAGCTGGGCAAATTGGGATATGGGGAACGTCAATGGGCGCTATGAGATCCAAGTTTGGATTCCTGACGCTTGGGCGACAGCAAACGCGGGATACGAGATATGGGAGGATAGTTCACGGATTGACACCGTCTGGCTCAACCAGCAGGATACAAATGGCTGGCAGACTCTCGGTACTTACAATCTTGGGGGTCACCTTCGCGTCTCTGTGTATGACACGGTGACTCGCGACGATTATCGCACCGTCGGAATCGCAAATGCCCGGCTTGCGGTGGATGCTCTCCGAATACGACGAGTAAGCGGCGACAGTCAATCTCCTCCCCCGCCACCGCCGAGTACGGCGCCCGGTCCTCCCCGAAACCTGAGATTCGCAATGACTGACGCAGACTCGTTTCAAATCAGTTGGAATCCTCCATCTGACGATGGCGGATCACCGATCACTGACTATGGCGTTGCCGTTCAGAACGTCGGTAGTGGCGATATAGCCGGTTGGTTTACTACCGCGACCTCGACCAGCTTTGATGGTGTCGTTGGTGCCACCTACACCGTCGAGGTCTGGGCCAGGAACAGCCAAGGAAGCGGATCTGCACAGCGCGCGCAGATCACGGTCCCATCGACCGGCGACGTGCCAGGACCACCTCGTAATCTGACCTTGACGCGAACCGGCTCTGACGGAGTCCGCATCAGGTGGGCCCCGCCGGCGGATGACGGTGGATCGAGGATCATCAGGTACTCGATCAGTACCTGGAGCCCTGACGGGTCGACAAACTCGTGGACTACGACAAGTACTGAGTATGACTTCAGAGGTGAGGTTGGTACGCACTACACGGTGACTGTCGTTGCGGAGAACAGACATGGACCGAGCATCCCCGTCAGGGAGAGCATCTACCTCGAATCTGACACGCCTCCCGCACGGACGCTCGACCGTCAGGTCACAATCTCACTCGGCGCCAACAATTCGGGTTCCAACTATTGCCCGTATTCGCAGCTGGCCTGCCGATGGGCGAACATCACGCTCACGAATTTCCCGGCCGGCACCTATCTCACTCGCTGTGTGTGGTGGCACAGCGAATCGAGTTCGGAGAGGATTCCGATTTCCGGGAACATCAGTCACGAAGGCAGCACTTCCGCAGACGTGAACAGGTTGTGCTCATTCAACGTCCGAGAAGGCCGATCTGTCTACGTCACCATTGACGGCATTAGGTCCAACACCATCCGCTTCCCAGCCAGGGGTTCCGGAAGCGCTCAACCACCAGCATCCTCTCAGGATGGCGATCTGCCGCCGGCAATGGATGAAGAGCGCGACCAGGAACAAGCCCGTCGTCCTGGCCCACCGCGGAACCTTCGACTTACGCTGATCGATGACGACAGCTTCAGGATCACATGGGATCCACTCTCGAGTAATGGCGGCTCGCCCATAACCGGCTACACCCTCGAAGTGTCCCGGCCACGACTCTCAGCATCGGTCGGTCCGTGGTCAGATACCTATACGCCAAGAAGCACGTCGTTCACATTCAACGGTCGCAAGGGCGCGACCTATACGGTCAGGCTTGCTGCGAGGAATCGTGGCGGAGTCGGCAGGAGCGTGTCGAGTGGCATCACGACGACCGAAGTAAGCCCGCCCGAGCGTGAGGCTCCAAGTCAGGAGGACACCTCTCCTGTCTCTTCGGGAGTTGAGACTCCCGGGTGGATCCGCATTACGGATATTAGTCACGACGAGCGGACCTTTCAGAGCGATCCTGTCACCGTAAGTTGGGAGAGTGACGAGAATGCAACGCATTACGAACTGGCCTGGTGGATCGGAAGGACGCGCTCTGAGAATCCAGCGGACGAGGTGGGATGGGCTACAGTTTCGGCCATTCAGCGGGCATCGGAGTTAGTGTGTTGCGAACGTTACGGTCGCGTCCATAAAGTGGAAGTGCCTCCCGGAGCTATTGAGCAAATCGTTGCCGAGATAAACGGGGAGCACCCGCGTCCTCCTACATCGTATACGATTCAGGGTCCGAAGGATGGGATAGAATATGACAAGTGGATTCTGGGAAAGTTACTGTTCACTGTCCGTGCGATTAACGAGAGAAATACGGCGCGTCCTGGAGGTCAATGGTCTGACGGGGAGCCGCCGCCACGACGGGATAGTCGCCCCATTGAGCAACGCCCTGCTAGTGGTGGTCGGGGACTTCCGGCTGCTGAATGTAAGCTGGGGCGAGTACAGCCAAGTGACATTATTACAGTACTGTCGCTGTCGAAGATCATACCTATACCAGGCGAATCAGTAGTAGGAGCGACGCTTGATGCAATCTGGCGTACGATACAGGACTGCGGATCATTCTGGGAAAATGCGCGTGATGTAATTCTCGAGACGCTCTACCTCGATAAGCTAGTTGAGTCTCTTGCTCGTCTCGAATGCCAAGGGTTATTTGGTCTTGGTGGTCAAACTGTCGATATTACTGGTCTGCGGATGACAGGGCGCGATGGAGAATACAGGCCGTATATTCAATGCGGGAAGCTCTGGCCGTAGGTCGTCCAACCGAAGTTCAGATGTTCGTTGGATTTCGGCGGGCAGTGACTGGATTAGCTAGCTTCGTATTCTCGCTATCGTAGATGTGCAGAAGGCGGATTGGGCGAGTGCTAGGGGTTGTGGTGGCCGTACTTGCGCTTGTCGCTGCTGTTCCGACGGTGGCCGGAGCGGAGGAGGCCGATGGCGGGCGCATTGTGGAGGTCCGGATCGTGGCTCGGGGGGTGGCTGATGGGCGGGTGGAGTTTGGGGTTCAGCAGCTGGAGCCCGGTGGTGGTTGGGGGGAGCGGTTGTTGCCTCGGCAGCGGTTCTTTCCGGCGGGGGCTTCGCTTGGGCGATGGTTGGTGAGCACGCCGGTGGTGCTGGCGGGTGGCGATGGGGCCGCGGCGCTGCCTCCGGCGATGGGCTCGACCGCCGGCAATGGCGTGCAGGCGGCGCCGGGCGGCGGTGCGGAGGTGCGGATCGCGGCTCGGCGGGTTGCCGGTGGGCGGGTGGAGTTCGCGCTCCAGCAGCGGGACCCCGACGGCGGGTGGGGTGCGCGACTGTTGCCGGAGCAGCGGTTCTTCCCCGCGGACGGGCGCGTCGGGCGCTGGTTGGTGAGCACTCCGCTCGCCTTGGGGGCGCCCGGCGGTTCCACGACGTCGCCTCGGGACACGGAATCGACGACCACGTCCGGCGTGCCGCCGTCGACCACGCCGGACGACTCGTCGGCGACGAGCGGCGACGACTCCTCATCGACGACGGTCACGACGGAGACGCAGGCAAGTCTCGGGGAGCGGCTGCAGCCGCTCGTGCTGGGCGGGTTGAACGAGCAGCGGGGAGGGTTGCCGCCGCTGGTGCTCGGCGACGGTGTTTCGGTTGCGGCGCAGGCGCTGGCACAGGCCATGGCCGACGCGTCGGACTGGCAGACCGACTTTGACTTCGCGCCGCACCTGCAGGCCGAGTGGGATGTGTGGCGTTTCGCGACGGCGAGGTGGACGAGCCGGGATCCCGGCGATCCCGCCGCCGCCCGATCGTTGAGCCAAGGCTTGCTCGACCTGCCCGAACACGGTCGTGCGGCTGTGGCGTGCGATTTGTGCACGCACCTCGGTGTGGGTGTCGCCACCGCGCACGGGCGGACCTACGCCACCGTCGTCGTCGCCGGCCGGGCGCCGGCGGGGAGCGTGATCGCCGCCGCGGAGGCGGAGATGGCCGCCTTGGTGAACACGCTGCGCACCGGCCTGGGGCTGCGGGCGCTCGCCTATGACGCCGACATCGCCGCCGTGTCCCGCCGCTGGTCCGAGACGATGGGTGCCGCGGAGCGCCTCTATCACAACCCCAACTACTGGAGCCAGTACCCGGCGGGATCGCTGGCCGGGGCGGAGAACGCCTCGCAAGTCTCCGCACCCCTCTCGCTCAGCGCCGCCGTCCGACGATCCTTCGACGGCCTCGTGGACAGCCCGTTGCACTACGCCAACATGACCAACCCCGGCTACACCCATCTCGGAGTCGGCATCGCCCTCGACAACGGCGCTCTCTGGGTGACGCAGAACTTCGCCCAGTACGCACCCGGCGCCCGGTGACAGCTACGCGCGCCCTCGCGGCCGACGAGGGCACGGCAGACCGAGTCTCGCGCCGGGGCGCCGATCGTCACGGGACTGACGGCGACGCCGCGAGGTTGTCCACCCCGACGTAGAAGAACTCCCACGGCTCGGGATCCGGACCCTGGTTCTCGACTCCGGCGGGGTAGCTCGGTATGAAGCCGTGCATCTTGGCCCGCAGGAAGTTGTCGGCGGCCAACCAGGCGTACGCCTCGGAGAATCTGAACTCGTTGATCCCGTGGTCGGCTGTGGCCAGATCGATTGCGTACCCCGTCTGATGGCGTGAGTAGCCCGGCGGCGCGACGATCCGGAGCTTCGCATGGATCCTCTCGTCGGTGAACGGCGCCTTCAAGTGGCGGAAGAGGATGTGCCTCTGCGTGTCGAAGCCGCGGTAGGCGGAAGCCAGCATGATCGGATTCCCGGCTTCCCGGGCCGCGGCGCGGAGAGCCGTGTAGGCGCGTGCCGCCTCGGGTTGCAGCAGCAACCCCTCGACGCTCACCAACTCCTCGACGGAGGCAACCACGGGCTTCTGCGTGTATCCCCGGTCCTCGGCGATTCGCCGGATGCGGGCATCGGTCTCGGGGTCGCCGGTGATCACGGGAACGTCGGCCATCTCCGTCAGGTTCGGCAGCGGCACCGAGTCGGCGAGGGCCTTGAACTGCCGGCCGGAGAAGTGCTGCAGTCCCGTGGCCGGATCGGCGGATGATCTCGAGGTGCTGATTCGGGGCACGAGGTCGTACGGGGAGGTTCCCCGATGTTTCTCGCAGTCGCCCTCGATGAGGTCGTGGAGCCGGTCGAGCCGCCAGCCACTCTCGGCCGGTCGCGGGGCGCCGTTGGCGTCGAGCAGGTGGGGGTGGAAGTCCCAGCCCGCGATCCGGTCGCCGGCGAAGTCGATCTGCAGTACGCCGGTCTCGCCGGTGATGCCCTGCCTCGGGTGCCACACGAAGTTGCCCAGCGAGTAGGCCACCAACTTGCCGTCGTCGAACTCGATCGCCTGCAGGACGTGCGGGTGGTGGCCGATCACGGCGTCGGCGCCGGCGTCGAGCAGGGCCCGGGCGAACGACCGCTGCTCGGCGCTGGGGCAGGTGGCCACCTCGACGCCCCAGTGAACGACGGCGATCACCACGTCGGCCTCGCCGGCGGCGGTCCGCACGCTCTCGAACACGCGCTCGGGTTCGGTGTCCGACGCGATGCCGGGCCTGCCGGGTCCGGCGGGGAAACTCCACGGCACGATCCGGGACACGCCCACGAACGCCACCGTCACGGTCTCCTCGACCGCCAGCACACGGTGCCGGAAGGCCTCCACGTCGTTGGCTCCGGCCCCGAGGGCGACCACTCCGGCGCCCTCCAACGACGCGATCGTGTCGGCCAGAGCCACCGCCCCGTAATCCATGGCGTGGTTGTTGGCCAGGCTGGCGATGTCGATGCCGGCGTCGCCGATCCGCTGAGCCGCCGAGGAGGGGGCGCGGAAGGTGAACTCCTTGCCGACCGGTGCGCCGCGGTCGCTGATCGCCATCTCCACGTTCACCACGGCGACGTCGCCCGAGGCCAGGGGCGGCTCGATGCCCTCGAACGGGTCGATGCCGGCCGGCTCGGTGCGATCCATCTGCACGTCCCCCGCTGCGAGCAACGTCCACTCGGCGAGCGGCGGTGTTGCCGTCGCCGCGCCCGGCGTCAGTGGCGAGCTGCCGATCCAGCGCCCGGCGGCGTCGACAGTGACGAAGCGTCGCGCCGGCAGGAGGCGGGTTCCCCAGGTGCCGTCATCGCGCCGGGTCTGCAACGCCAACTCGACTCGCCGGTCGTCGAGCAGGCGCGCCGAGACGCGCATCTCCACGCCGGCGACCGGCAGCGGCGAACTGTTCAGCCAGCGCCCCGCGGCGACGCCGGCGGCGACGAACCGTCTGGCGGGCAGTTGGCGCGTTCCCCATGTCCCGTCGCCTCGCCGGCGTTGCAGCGCGAACTCCATGGTCCGGTCGTCGACCGTCCGGGCCGTGATGCGCACCTGCAGGCCGTCGTCCCGATCCACGGACGCCGCTGCGGCCGGCGCGAGGACGCTCGCAGCGGCCACAAGGACCGCGAGCACGGATAGGACCAGACGTCCCAACGCCCCGACCCGACCCGCTGTGCCACGTCCGATGGCAGTCACCATGAGGTCATCCGGCATCCGGATCCGGGCGGATGACTCAGCCGGCGGCGGACTCGGCGCGCAGGATTGCCGCCAGGACCCGCGGCGGGGTCAGCGGTAGTTCCGTGAGCCGGACGCCGATGGCGTCGCGGACGGCGTTGGCGACGGCCGGGGCGATGGCGGGGATGACCGGCGTGCCGACGCCCTTCGCCCCGTGCGGTCCGCCGTCGGGGTCGGGATCCTCGACGAGTACGACCTCGATCTCCGGCATGTCGCCGGCCATGAGCACCTTGTAGCCCATGAAGTTGGGGTTCAGCGGGGCGCCCTCGTCGTGGCGCAGTTCCTCGAGGAGGGCGTAGCCGATGCCGTGGTGCAGACCGCCCTCCACCTGGCCGCGACAGCCCAGCGGGTTGATGACCCGGCCCACGTCCTGGGCGGCGACGTAGCGCAGCACCCGCACCTTGCCGGTGGCGTGGTCCACCTCCACCTCGCAGAAGTGCGCTCCGACCACCGGCAGCGGGTCGTTGTCGGCGGGAGCGAAGTAGCCCTCCACGGCGAGCGGCCCGGTGTTGCTGACTTGCTCCGGCTCTGGCGAGACGCCTGCCGTGGTCGGCCGCCGGCCGCCGGTGGCCTCGCTTGCCGACGCGATGATTTCCGGAGTTGCGTCGGCCGGCTCCACACCGAGGCGCTCCCGGATCGCCTCCCGTAGCTTGCCTGCACCGTCGACGACGGCGCGGCCCATGACGTACGTGGTGCGGCTGGCCTCCGCGCCCCAGAAGTCCAGGGGCACCGCGCCGGTCCCGAGATTGTGGATCCGGATGCGCTCGGGCGGGAGCCTCAACTCGTCGGCTGCCACCAGCGTGAGTGTGGTGAGTGCGCCCTGCCCCTTGTCGATGACGCCCAGGCTGATCGAGACGGTGCCGTCGCTCTCCAGCGCCACGTCGCACCGGGACACCTCGGGGATGGGCGTGAGACCCGTCAGCCCGGCGTGGTGCATGCCCATCGCCATGCCACGTCCGCGACTGCGACCGAGGGGGTCGAGTCTGGGCGACGGGTGCGGCGAGGCGCGTGTGCCTGCCGTTCCGGGGCTCCCGACCGGAGCGGAGTCATCGGTTCCGGCTGGATCGGGCTTCTCCCAGCCGGTGGCGGCGCTGCCTTGGGCGAGGCAGGCCTCGGCGCCGAAGGACCGGATCGTCGTTCCGAAGCTCAGCGGGTCGCCCACCCGGGTCACGTTGCGGCGCCGCAACTCCACCGGGTCGATCCCCAGCGCCCGGGCGATGTCGTCGAGCTGTGACTCCATGGCGAAGTGGATCTGCGCCGTGCCCACCGAGCGGTAGGCCCCGCCGGGCAGGTGGTTGGTGTAGACCGACGTCGCCGAGAAGCGAAGGTTCTCGGTGCGGTACAGCGAGGCCCACTTGCCGACCATGCTGAGCGCCACGACGTAGCCCCAGCCGTAGGCCCCGGAGTCCAGCAGCACCTCGGCGCTGCGCGCCTGCAGCAGCCCGTCCTCGTCGACGCCGGTGACGAGGTCGATCCGCGCGGGGTGCCGGGTGACCGTCGCCGACATCGACTCCTCCGGCGACAGCGCCAGCTTGACCGGCCGCCCGACCGCCCGCGACGCCAGTGCCGCCAGCGGTTCGAGCGAAGCGATCAGGCTGTTCTTCAGCCCGAACGAGGCACCGAGGGCCTCTGGCGGGTGGATCCGGACCCGCTCCGGGTCGATCTCGAGGGACTCCGCCAGCGCGTCACGGAAGTGGAACATCGAATCGAGGTGTGTCCAGACGTCGAGGTGGTCGCCGGACCAGTCGCAGATGCAGGCCAGTGGTTCGATCGTCTGGGCGCACTGCCGCTGGGTGGAGTAACTGTCCCTGAAGACGTGGGCGCAGCCGGCGAGGGCGCCGTCGACGTCGCCCCGGTTGACGTTGACCGGTGGTCCGGCCCGATTGCCGGGCGCAGCGGGGTGCAACTGGACGTCGCCGTCGCGGGCCTCGCTCGCCGTCAGCACCGGCTCGAGGACTTCGTAGCTCACGTCCACGGCCAGGGCGGCCTCCCGGGCGGCGGTCTCGGTGTCCGCCACGACGGCGGCGACCGCGTCGCCCGTGAACTGCGGCGTGCCGGTGAGGATGTGCTGCACGGGCGGGGAATCGGCGAAGATCCGCACCGGCGGGAGGTGGGCCACATCTCCGGCGGTGAGCACGGCCAGAACGCCCGGTCTCGCCAGCGCGACAGCCGTGTCCATTCCGGAGACGCGCGCCCGCGGGTGCGGCGAGCGGACGACGGCGAGGTGGGCCATCCCCGCAAGGGTCATGTCCGACAGATACTCCGCCGACCCGGCGACCTTCCCCCGACCATCCACCCGCGGGATGGATCGCCCGACCGCCGGCTGCGCCGTCACGACGTCCCTCCCGCTGTCAGGGCGGCACGGACGATCGCCGCGAAGCCGCTGCAGCGGCAGATGTTGCCGGTCAGGAATCGGCGCACCTCCGCCTCGTCCGGTTCCGGATTCTCCGCGAGCAACGCACGCACCGAGAGCACGAAGCCCGGCGTGCAGTAGCCGCACTGCACGGCTCCTGCCTCCAGGAACGCCTGCTGGACGGCGTCGGGCGCGGTGTCGCTGACGCCTTCGATCGTGGTGATCTCGCGCCCGTCCATCGTGACGGCCAGCAGGCAGCACGAGTGGGCGGCTTCGCCGTCCACCATCACCGTGCAGGCCCCGCAGTAGCCGATCCCGCAGCCGAACTTGGTGCCGTTGAGTCCCAGGCGGCTCCGCAGGACCTCCAGCAGCGTGTCGCCCGCGTCGCACGGCACCGCCCGGCTCTCGCCGTTCACGACGAGGCGCACCGTGTTGGGCGAGCCGTCGGTGCTCATGGACTCTCGCTCACGGCATCACGCAGGGTTGCAGCCACGAAGCGGGGCAGCATGGCGTGCAGGTAGTCCGGCGGTGTTGCCGCGTCGGGCAGCAGGTCGTGCGCCATGTCCTCGATCCAACCGGTTGCGAGAGCCACGCCAGGGGCCTCGGTGGCAGAGGAGCCGACGAGCGCAGCCTCCAATCGGGCGACGCGGCCGGCCCGTCGCAGCGCGCCCCCGACGACTATCCGGGCCTCGGCGACGGCGTCTCCCTCGAGACGCACGAGCACGGCGGCGGTGGCGGCTGCCAGGTCCCCGGCCCGCAGCGCCAGCTTGCGGTAGCCATGGCGCCACGAGCCGTAACCCAGCGGCACGGACGTCGACACGGCCAACTCGTCGGGGGCCAGGGACGTGACGAACGGGCCCGCCACCAGTTCGTCCACCGCCAGATGCCGGGAGCCTCGGCTCGAGCGCACTTCCACTTCGGCGCCCAGGCAGAGCGCAGCCGGGATCAGGTCACTGCCCGGATCGGCGTGGCAGAGATTGCCCACCAGGGTCCCGAAGTTCCGCACGTGGGGAGATCCCACATTGCCGGCAGCGGCCGCCAGCAGCGGGCATCGAGCGGCCAACGCGGAATCCGACTCGACGCGGCGGGTCGTGACCATGGCCCCGATCGTGGCGCTGCCGTCCCCGGCGGTCAGGTCGCCGAGTTCGCTGCAGCGGTCGAGGCTGACGACGACGTCGGGAGCCGCGAACCCCAGCGTCAGCAGCGGCACCAGCGACTGGCCACCGGCCAGAACTCGTGGCTCAGCGCCACCGCGGAGGGCGGCTATCGCCTCGTCGGTCGTGCAGGGTCGCTCCAGGGCGAGCGCGGGCGGCGACAACGGTGCGGTGCCGCTCAGGTCCCGTTGGTGTCCTGGCCGCGGGAGGCCACGAACTCGGTCCACGGGATGCGGGGCAGGAAGTAGGTGCCCTCGTCGACGGTGCGAAGGAACGACCGCAGACCCAGCCGCCCGATGGCTCCGAGGCGGAGCGGGTCGATGCGGCCGCGCTCGTTGAGGATCGCCTCGTCGTAGGTCACCCAGACCACCTCGGCGACGACGAAGTGCACCTCACCGAACGGGACTCCAGCGGTGCCGAGGTCGATCACCTCGCGAATCTCGCACTCCAGGCGGGCGAGCGCCTCACCGATGGCCGGCGAGGAGACCTTGGTCGCCGGCACCGGGGTCCAACCCGTCAACTCGAACTCGTCGGAATCCGCCGGCCCCTCGATGGCGACGACCTCGATCTGATCGCGGAACACCTCGGTGGTGACGTTGATGACGAAGTCGCCCGCGGCCAGGGCGTTCTCGTAGGTGTGCTTCAGGGCGCCGTCCTCGCGCAGCCCCATGGTGAGACCGATCAGCATCGGATCGCCGGTGATGGGCAGGTAGTAGCTCATGGGGGCGATGTTGCCGACGCCGTCCGGGCTGCGTGTCGACACCATGGCGATGGGGCGGGGAACCACCAGCTGCGAGAGCATGAACTGGCAGTCCATCGCACTGTTCTCGGCCGGGTCGAACGTGATCGCACGATCGGGATTCATCGAACCTCCATCTTGTCGCCAATCGGGGTCATGCCACGCCGCGCGAGAACGGCGCGGCGAGGGCGGACGGCTTGCGGGCTCGCGCCGCGAACACCAGCAGGCCACCGAATGCCAGCACGTACGGCAGCGAGTTCAGCAGTGCCCCGGGCACGTTCTCGACGCCGACGGCCGGCAGGGCCACGGCCAGGGCGTCGGCGAAACCGAAGAGCAGCGCGCCGGCCACCGCGCCCCAGAGCCGCCAGCCGCCGAACAGCACCGCGGCGATGGCGATGAAGCCCTTGCCCGCCGTCATGTGCTGGGAGAAACCGCCGACGAGCCCGACGGCCAGGTAGGCGCCCGAGAGGCCTCCTAGCAGCCCGCACACGTAGATCGACTGCCGCCGCCGGGCCAGGACCGGCACGCCGCTGACGTCGGCCGCCGCCGGGTTCTCGCCGACGGCGCGAAGTTCGAGCCCCCACGAGGTGCGCGTCATGACCCAGCGGACGATGAAGATCGCCGGAACGATGAGGTAGGTCAGCCAGACCTGGCCGAAGAACGCCTCGCCGATGATCGGGATGTCGGCGAGTCCGGGGATCCGGAAGACGTGCAGCCGTCCCGAGGTCATCTCCACCTCGATGAACAGGAATGTCGTCAACCCCACGGCGAGCGTCGTTAGGGCGATGCCGACGACGAACTGGTCGATGTCGAGCCGGTGGCTGAGCTGCGCCTGGATGTAGGCGATGACCAGTCCGGCGGCCATGCCGGCGAGAATGCCGATGACCGGCGAACCGGTGAGCGACGAGACCAGGGCGGCTCCGTAGGCGCCGCTGAGCATCATCCCTTCGAGGGAGATGTTGATGGTGCCGGCCCGCTCGGCCACGTACTCGCCGAGCGCCGCGAACAGCAGCAGGACTCCCAGCCGGATGGTCGGCTCCAGGACGGTCTCGATGTTGCCGATCATGGCGAGGCCACCGAGACCGAGCGCAGCGCCATCCGGCGGGCGACCCGGCGATCCCGGACGAACATGAGGGCGGCCGGCAGCAGGGCGGCGACCACGAAGATGGCCTGCACCGCGTCGGTAACCGTACGGGAGACCCCGGTCGCGGTGAGGAAGCCGCCGCCGGTTCGCACGATGGCGAAGAAGAAGGCGACCGGCAGGATGGCCGCGGGGTTCAGCCTGGCGACCAGCGCGACCAGCAGCCCGTGCCAGCCGAAGTCGTTGGCGATCTGGTCCCGCAGCCGGAAGGCGGCGCCACCCAGCAACATCCCGCCTCCCAGACCGGCCGCGGCGCCGGAGAACACCAGTGCCCCGCCCCCCACGATGCCGGGGCGCACGCCGGCGCGCCGGGCGGTTCGGGCGCTGTGACCCAGCGTGCGCAATCGCAGGCCCCACACGCTGCGGGCCAGGAGGAGGGCGACGAGTCCCGTCACGGCCAAGGTGACGAGCACGCCCGCATGGATCTTGTTGCCGAAGATCTCGAAGCCCGGCACGCGCAGTTGCTCGGGGATCCTCTCGCTCTGCGAGGCCAGCCGGTTGTTCGCCTCGGTGGTGTCCAGCAGGAGGTAGTCGCGGCTCACCAGGAAGAGGATCGCGTTCGGCGCCACGAAGGTGAGCAGCAGCGTGCTGATGAGCACGTCCACCTTGCGCCTCGCTTCGGCCACCGCGGCGATGCCGGCCCAGAAACCTCCGGCCGCGGCCGCGGCGATCAGCGACAGGGCGATGATCAGCGGGGCCGGTCCGGGCACGAGCAGCGACACCACCGCGGCCCCCAGGGCGCCCATTGCCACCTGACCCTCCTGGCCGATGTTGTAGGAGCCCGCGCGGAACGCCACGACGACGCCGATCCCCACGAGCGCAAGCGGCACCATCTCGACCAGCGAGCGCCCCCAGGCTCCGGGACTGCGCAGGCTGCCGTCCAACAGGGCGTCGAGCACCGCTGTGGGGGAGCCGCCCACCAGGGCCACCAGCACACCGCTGATGACGGCCGCCAGCGCGAGGAAGAACACGAAGAAGGCGAGTTGGATGCTCAGGCGCACCGAGCGGCGCTCGACGCGGCCGACGAGCCCGCTGCCGGCAGGTTCGGTGGTGGCGGTGCCGGCCGAGGTCTCTCCGGACGGGTCCCCGGCGGTCATGCGGCGTGCCCACCCATCATCAGACCGATCCGTTCCAGGTCGACGGTGCCCCGCGGCATGCTCGCACTGAGGCGACCCCGGAAGATGACGGTGACGCGGTCGGCCAGATCAAGGATCTCCTCCAGCTCGGTGGAGATCAACAGCACCGCCACCCCCTCGTCGGCGGCGGCGCGCAATCGCTCGCTCATGTACTCGATGGCGCCCACGTCGAGCCCGCGGGTCGGCTGTGACGCCACCAGCACCTTCGGGGAGTGTGACAGCTCGCGCGCCAGCACCACCTTCTGCTGGTTACCTCCCGAGAGCAGGCGCAAGGGGATGTGCGGCGAGGGTGTGGCGATCTCGAAGCGCTCGATGAGGTCGCTGGCCAGTTGCTCGATGCGGGACTTGTTAAGCATTCCCCAACGCGACACCCCGCCGGTGTTGGTGAGGATCAGGTTCTCCGCCACGGTGAGATCGAGCACGCAACCCGAGGCGTGGCGGTCCTCGGGGATGACGGCGACACCGGCGCCTCCCATCGCTCCTGGCACGCCCGCGGGCACGGCCTCGCCGGCGACCGTCACCTCGCCGCTGTCGAGTTCGAGGAGGCTGGAGAGAAGCTCGGTGAGGGGAACCTGGCCGTTCCCCTCGACGCCGGCCACACCGAGGATCTCGCCCGAGCGGAGTTCGAGGTTCAACCCGTCGAGGAGGGGCTGGCCGTCGACTCCGGCCGCCGTTGCACCGCGGACCGCCAGGACGACGTCGCCGCCGGCCGAGTCCTCGACCACCTCGTCGCCTGCGGCGTCCCCGGCGGTCAACTCGCCGAGGATGCCGAGCGCCGAGGCCTCGGTGCGCAGCGACACTTCCCTGCCGACCATGGCCCTAGCCAGGGTCGGCGCGTCGGCGTCGGGCGTCGGCATCTGCCCCACGACCCGGCCGTCGCGCATGATCGCCACGCGGTCGGTGGCGTGGAGGATCTCGTCGAGTTTGTGGCTGATCAGGACCACGGCCCGCTGCCGGTCCGCGACCATCCGGCGCAGCACCTCGAACAGTCGCCGGGACTCGGCGAGCGTGAGCACCGAGGTCGGCTCGTCGAGAATGATCACCGCGGGGTCGCGGCGCAGGCACTTGATGATCTCCAGCCGCTGCCGCTGCGAGGCGTTCAGATCAGCCACCCGGGTGTCGGGATCGATGACAAGGTCGTAGGCATCGCTCAGCTCCTCGACGTCGGCTCGCAGCTTGCGCGGGTCGAGGGACCCGCCGGTACCGAGGTGCACGTTCTCCCACACGGTCAGAGCGTCGATCACGCTGAAGTGCTGATGCACCATGGCGATGCCGAGAGAAGCCGCGTGGGTGGGATCGCGGACGGTCCGGACCTCGCCGCCGATGCGAACCTCGCCGGCGTCGGGGTGTACGAGACCCAGCACGATCTTCATGAGCGTCGACTTGCCTGCCCCGTTCTGGCCGAGCAGGCCGACGATCTCCCCGGGTGCGACCGTGAGGTCGACCCGGTCACAGGCTGTGACCGGGCCGAATCGCTTGCTGATGGACCTGAGTTCGAGGATCGGACCGGCGGTCATGTCCCCTCAGAGAGCGGTTGTGGAATCTGGACTCCGGCGCCCTAGCCCCCGAGGTCGACGAGCTCCGCGGCGATCAATTCGCCGCTGCCCATCAGCGCCACGACCTCGTCGATCGTGTCCTGCTCTTCAGGCGTGGAATCACACAACACGGCACCCACCTCGGGGTCGATCCCCACCTTGAACGGCCGGATGACACCCTCGCGGAAGTTGCCCTCGTTGAAGTCGCGCAGGTTCGCCGCCAGGTAGGCGCCCGGCGGGAACAGCGACGCCCCCGCGAAGGGGGACCCCGGGAAGCAGGTGTTGGCCGAGGCCGATATGGCCGATCCGCCGCTCTCGGCGATGAACCCACCGGTGGGGAACATGGCCCCGCCCAGGAAGGTGTGGATCACCCCGATGTCCTGGTCGATCATGGCTCTGGCGGCCTCGATACCCAGGGCGGCGTCGTTGAAGTCGCCCGTGTAGGTCACGACCAGTTCGAATTCCGGGTTGATGGACTTCAGCCCGGCCTCCATGGACTTGGCGGCGACGACCACGAAGGCGAGTTCGGGCCCGCCGATGAATCCGGCGGTGGTTGAGCCGGTCCGCTCCAGAAGCTGGGCGGTGGCGACTCCGAGCAGCCAGTGGATCTCGAAGTAGTCGTCGCTGGACTGGCCGTAACACGGGTGCGCGTCGGTCAGGGTGCCGTTGAGGTAGAAGGCGATGTGCTCGAACTCCTCCTCGCAGGCGATGGCGTCGATGCCGTCCTGCAGTTCGGTGGCGCCCACGGCGAGGAAGTCCAGGTTCTGGCGGGCGAGGTCGGCCAGCGCTGTCTCGGCGTCGACGGGGTTGATGAAGTCCGACACGATCACCGTCCAGCCGAGTTCGTCGGCGACGGCGCGCGCGCCGTCCACGAAGCTCTGGTAGAAGCCGCCGTCGTTGGTGTCACCGGGGCTGGCGATGCCGATCCTGACCTCGCCGTCGCCGTTGATGTCGGGCTGGCCGGCGACGAGCGTGCCCTCCATGTCGTCGTCGGCGTCGTCCATCGGTTCGTCCATCGGTTCGTCCATCGGTTCGTCGGGGGCCTCTTCGCCGGCAGCGGCGGCTGCCTCGCCGGCTGCCTCGGCCGCGGTGCGGGCCTCATCGGCCTCGGCCTGAGCGGCGGCGGCTTCACTCCTCGCCTCGTCCGCGGCGGCCTGAGCCTCCTCCAAGGCTCTCTCGGCTGCGGCGACCGCGTCCTGGTTGCCCTCGGCCGTGGCCTGCGCCAGATCGGCGGCTGCTTGTGCCGCCTCGGCAGCGGCCGACGCCGATGCCGCTGCCGCTGCTGCGGCCTGGGCGTCGGCGAGTGCCTTGCCGGCGTCCGCCTCGGCGTTGGTGGCCTCCGCCATCGCCTGCGCGGCGGTATCCGAAGCGGTGCTGTCGGCACCGCAGGCGGCGGCCACGAGTGCCACGGCAACTGCAGTGGCGACGAGCTTGCTGAATCGGCTGATCCGGATCACGTTGTCCTCCCCGGTTGGTGCTGAAGGCCCGGTCGTTCGGTTGCCCCGAACCGTGGAGTGCGAGCGACGACGAGCGACGACAGCGCCAACCTTCCACCGATGCAAGTGACGACTCGGAGGCCGGCCGTGACACTACCTGATGGGATCGGCAGGGTCCCCCGGACTCAGTCCGATGGGATGGCGTCGTAGGCGGCGAAATCGGGGTCCACCACCGTGTGGATCCCAAGGCCCATCACCACCCGGTTGACGTAGTTGAGGTGGGCGCAGTGGGCGTTGGCGTCCACGATCGCCAGGTCGTCGAGTCCTGCGGCCCGCAACGCCTCCACGTCGTCCTCGCCGATCTCGCCGGGCCGCGTGGTCAGGTCGACGGTGTAGCGGACGAGTGCGGCGTCAGCGGGCGGCAGTGCGTCGGCTGCGCTGGCCGGATCGGTGGCCAGGCGGCCGATCTCGTCGTCGCTGAAGCCAGCGGTGCGCAGCTTGACGGTGACCTGGCTCATGCAGTGAATGGTGCCGTTCAACGCGGAGGTGACGAAACCGATGAGATTGCGCTGCCGGGGGGTGAGTGACGATGGGCAGCGCTCGGTGGCGGCGTAGAGCTCCAGGCGCGCGCCGACCAGCCGGGGGTAGAGCGAGCCGGCCAGGGTCATCTCGGTGACCTCGCCGAGCGTCTCCCGCTGGCGGTCGTAGTGCTGGCGCAACTCGTCGCCGGCCTCGTCGTAGGGCACCGTCCGGATCCACATGCCGCCATGATCGCACAGGCTTCCCATCGGCTCGGCGGGCACAACTAGCGTCGAGGGTTGAAGCCGGTCAGAGCATTCCGGCGCCGGATGGAGGAATCGCATGCCGCGGCCCGCGTTCGTCGACACCCACGTGCACTTCTACGACCTGCAGCTCCCCGACCTGCACTACTCGTGGATGCAGCCGGGCGTGAGCCACCCGGTGTTCGGGGCTCTGGAACCCATCCAGGCGCAGCGTTACTGGGCTGACGACTACATCGCCGAGACCCGCTTCGCCAATGTCGCGAAGTCCGTCCACGTGAACGCGGCCGTGCGGACGGCCGATCCGGTCGCCGAGACCCGGTGGCTACAGGCCTTCGCCGACCGCGTCGGGCACCCGCACGGCATCGTCGCTGAGGTCGACCTCCTGCAGCCCGGTGCGCAGGCCGTGATCGAGCGTCACCTCGAGTGCCCCAACGTGCGCGGTGTGCGCGATCTCGGGGTGGAGACCGAGGGCTACCTCCGTGACCCGGTCTGGCAGCGGGGGTTCGCGCTGCTCGAGCGCTACGGGCTCGTGGCGTGCGTCGACGCCACGTTCGAGGACTTCGGAACCGTACGCACCCTGGCGGAGAATTCACCCGAGTTGACGGTCTCCCTCGACCACTGCGGATTCCCGAGAGAGCGGACCCCGGAGTACTTCGAGCAGTGGCGCGAGGCACTGGTGGATCTGGCCGGCGCGCCCAACGTCGTCGTCAAGGTCTCCGGGCTGGGGATGGGCGATACGCGCTGGACGACTGAGTCGATCCGCCCCTGGGTGCTTTCGTGCATCGAGGCGTTCGGCGTCGGACGCAGTTTCTTCGGCACCAACTGGCCGGTGGACCGGCTGTTCTCGAGCTACCCGGACGTTCTCGATGCCTACTCCGAGGTCATCGCCGACTTCACGCCGGCGGAGCAGGAGGCGATGTTCAGATCCAACGCGGAGCGCATCTTCAGGATCTGATCCTCGGTCACGGCCGCCACGGGGGAGCCGGTACGACCGGGTGTGTCCGCTCGCTGTGACCGGGAATGACCGGAGTTCTATCTACCGGCGACGGATTCGCCGAGCAACTAGGGTGCCCCGCATCAGAGGACGGCGGCGGGCGTTTCCGGCGGCGTTTAGTCGCGCTGCTACTCGCGTGCTGCCGTTCGCGTTACCAGAGTCATCGCACCGACCAAGGGGGAGAGAGATGACAGTAAGGAAGTACTGGACGCGACTCCTGGCCATCGGGGTCGTTCTTTCCCTGATCCTCGCGGCATGTGCCGGTGAGGACACGGGTGATGCCGACGCGGCGCGCGCTGAGGCGGCGGCGGCTGAGGCTGCCGCCGAGGCGGCACAGGCCGCCGCGCAGGCCGCGGAGGCCGACGCCGAGGCAAGAGTCGCTGCTGCCGCCGAAGCCGCCGACGCGGCGGCCGCGGCCGCAGAGGCTGAGACAGCCGCCGCAGCGGCTGAAGCCGCGGAGGCCAAGGCAGAGGCTGAGCTGGCAGCGGCCAGAGCTGCAGAGGACGAGGCCGCCGTGGCCGCTGCTGAGGCAGCGCTGGCCGAGGCGCAGGCCGCGGCCGACGCGGCTCAGGCTGCGGTAGAGGACGCCGCCGCCCAGGTCGAGGCTGCGCAAGCCGAGGTCCAGGCCGCGCAGGCCGAAGCGGCTGCGGCGCTCGCCGCCGCCGAGGAGGCAGCGGCTGCTGCGGGCATCGATCTCAACAACGTGATCATCAGCACGCCCAGCCTCGTGGCGCAGGCCGACTACGCGCGGGCGCCGTACGTCGCCCCCGCCCACGCCGCGGGCCTGCTGGCCTTCGGTGGCTACCTGTACCGCTATGACCCCCAGGGCGACTACGTCCCGGACCTGGCGACGGCCTTCCCGGAGTTCTCCGACGACGGCCTGACGATGACCGTGACGCTGCGCGAGGGGCTCGTCTACTCCGACGGCACTCCGGTCGTGGCCCAGGACGCCGTCGTGACCTTGCAGCGTGCCAGGGACGAGGGACCGTTCGGCGCCCAGATGGCGTCGTTCGAATCCGCCGAGGCAATTGACGATCGCACGATCGTCTACACCCTGAACGAGCCGTTCAGTTGCCTCAACAACCAGATCGTCTGCAGCGAGAACATGCCCCTGCACCCGCATGAGCAGGTTCTGGCCGATCCGGAGGGGTACTTCGCCAAGCCGGTCAGTGCCACGCAATACGTGGTCTCGGACTGGGTGCCTGGTTCGCCCACGATGGTGCTGGAAGCCAACCCCACCTACTGGGCCGGCGAGGCGGTCATCAAGAAGCTGACGCTGGCGTCGGCCACCGACCCGATCTCGCGGCTGCTGCAGGTCACCACGGGGGCCGCGGCCATGGGCTTCGACATCCCGGCGTCGGTCCGCGCCGACCTGCCCGACGACGTGATCCAGATCGTCCACCCCATCGGCGGCACGTTCTGGTTCGTGATCCGCAGCGACGTCGAGGGACCCCTGGGTGACGTGCGGGTGCGCAAGGCCCTGTGCCTGGCCATGGACCGCTTCGCCATCAACGAGCGGGCGTTCCTCGGCACCGCCGAGCCGGGCGGCTCGATCCTGTCGAGGTACCGCAGCGAGTGGGAGTACGAGGACATCGTTTCGCTGGAGCGCGACGTCGAGGGCGCCAAGGCTCTACTGGCCGAGGCCGGCTATCCCGACGGGTTCTCGACGCCGCTGCAGACGATGGGCGCCCGTCCGGGCTGGACGGATGCCGCGACGATCCTGGCCGAGAACTGGGCCGACATCGGCGTCACCGCCGAGGTGCAGCCCCTGGAGGACGCCATCATCATCGACAACATCATCAACCGGGCCTACGACGCCATGTGGATCGGCAGCGGCGGTCCCAACTTCTCGACCCTGCGGACCCTGTTCTACCCGGACAACTTCTGGTCCAACTCCGTCGCATTCGCCGATGACGGCGTCACGGCCGCATTCGACCAGTTGGCCGAGGCCATGCCCAGGGGTGACATGGATGCGTCGCAGCGCCTGCAGACCGAGGTGCAGCGTCTGGCGCTCGACGTCGGCGCCAACTACTGCCCCCAGGGTGAGCGCGCCGTCCTCATCGGCAGCCGCCTGTCGACGGACATCCTGGCGATGATCCCGGCCTCCCAGAACTTCTGGGTTGCGACCGAGAGCGGGTAGTCAACTGACATCAGCGGGCTCCTGAGGCGGCCGCACTGAATCCCGGGGTGGTCCGACCGAGTTGAGAGGCTCGGTCGGACCACCCGCTGGGCCCTTACCGGCAGTCGCGGTGGCGGATGGTGCATTCGCTTGCCGAACCTCGGCAGTTGAGAACCCTCTGAACGCTTTGAGAGGCTCGTGACGAACGAAGCAGGGAGTTCCGTACCGGCAACCGATATCGCCGTCGCGGACGCCCCCAAGCGCGACCGTGTGCTGGCGCTCATCGGGCGTCGCCTGCTGCGGGCGATCCTGGTGGCGTGGGGAGTCTCCCTGCTGGCTTTCGCCATCGTGCGGATCGTGCCGGGTGACCCGGTTGCGACGCTCCTCGGCGAGGAGGCCACGCCCGACCGCGTCGAGGTACTGCGGGAGCGGCTCCACCTCGACGGGTCCGTCGTCTCGCAGTACGGCAGTTGGATGGGCGACGTCCTGCGGGGCGACTTGGGGCAATCGCTCCAGTCGACGCGACCGGTGCTCGACACCATCGGCGATCGGCTGCCGATCAGCCTCTGGCTCGTCGGGTTGGGAATGGTGTTCGCTCTGATCCTGGCGATACCGCTGGGCGTGATCGGAGGCCTGACGCGCTCGAACTGGTACAAGCAGGGTTTCGGTCTCGGTTCCGCGGCGCTGATCGCCACACCACCGTTCGTCACCGGGGTGTTGCTGCTCCTCGTCTTCGGCGTGAGGCTCCAGTGGTTGCCCGTCGCCGGTTACGTCGACACGTTCCCGCAGAACCTGGAGTACCTGCTGCTGCCGGCCGTCGCCATCGGTGTCCCTGTGGGCATGATCTTCGCCATCGTCCTGCAGGAATCCATCCGCGAGACCAACTCCGAAGAGTTCGTGGAGACGGGGCTGGTCTGGGGGCTCGCCAAGCCCCAGTTCATCTGGCGCTACCTGCTGCGGCCCTCCATCGCGCCGGTGATCGGCCTGATGGGCTACATCGTGGGGGCCAACCTGGCCGCGGCGGTGGTCGTGGAGACGGTCTTCAACCTCGAGGGGATCGGCACCTACCTGGTGCGGGCGGTGCTGGCGCGCGACTATCCGGTCGTGCAGGGCACTCTGTTCACGTTCGGGTTCATCGTGGTCGTCGTGCACTTCCTCAGCGACACGGTGTCCGCGCTGATCGATCCTCGCGCCCGGACGCTGTCGTGACCTCGCTGGGCGACGCCGGGACGCGGCCTGCCGGATCGGCGGCGGCGAGCGGCCTGCGCGGCCGACTCGTCGCAGGTTGGCGAGCCATGCCGCCGAGCATGAAGTTCGGTATCGCCATCATGCTCGGAATGATCATCCTGTCGATCGTCGTCCCGGCGTTCAGCCCCTATGACACGCGCCGGGGAGGTCCCGACGCCAACCTTCCTCCCAGCGGCGAGTACTGGTTCGGGACCGATCACCTGGGGCGGGACGTCTTCGCTCGTACCTTCGAGGCGGCCCGCATCGACATCATCCTGGCCGCGGCTGCGGTCTCGGTACCACTGCTGGTCGGCACGATCGTGGGCTCGATAATCGGCATCACCCGCAGCAGGCTGGTGCAGAACGCCGGGGACCTGGCCATCGAGGTCATCAACTCGTTCCCCACGCTGATCATCGTGATCGCGCTGGTGGCGGCGTTCGGACGGGGCACCAGGGGCATCCTGCTGGGCCTGTTCATCACGGCGTGGGCGCGCTACGCCAAGGTGGCGCGCGCCCGGGCTCTGATCATCCGCGATATGGACTACCTCGAGGCCGGCCGATGTCTGGGGTACAGCCGCGCCCGCATCCTGGGTCGTCACGTGGCGCCCAACGTGTTCCCCCTCACGCTCGCCTATGCGGTGAGCGACTTCGTGGTCGTGATCCTGGCGGTTGCGGGTCTGTCGTTCCTGGGAGCCGGCGTGCAGCCCCCGACCCCTGAATGGGGTGCCATGTTGAACGACGCGCGCCTGCACATCTTCCGCGCCTGGTGGCCGGTGCTGTTCCCGGGCATCATGCTCTCGATCACGGCCCTCGGCGTGTCGCTGATCGCCCAGGGGATCGGCCGGCGCGCCTCGGAGAATCTCGTCGGATGAGGATCGCGCCATGCTGACCGTCGACGAACTCTCCATCGGGCTGGTCGGGCGGCGGGGCGAGACCATCCCCGTGGTGGACAAGGCCTGGCTCCACATCGGCGAGGGCGAGACGCTGGGCCTGGTGGGGGAGTCCGGATCGGGCAAGTCGATGCTCTGCCGGTCTCTCGTGGGAACCCTCTACCGTCACTCGGCCACGGTCACGGGCGGTTCGATCCTCTTCGAGGGGACCGAACTCACCGGAGCCTCCGATGCGACCTGGCGGGGCATTCGCGGGCACCGGATCGCCTACGTGCCCCAGAGTTCGCTGGCGGGCATCAACCCGGTGCTCACGGTCGGCACGCAGCTCATGGCGCTCGTGCGGGCGGCCCGCAGCGACACCGGCGCGGACGTCTCGCCGCGCGCCCGCGTGCGCGAACTCCTCGAACTGGTGGAGATCCCCCGGATCGATTCGGTGATGCACGAGCGCCCGCACCAGCTCTCGGGCGGGATGCGACAGCGGGTGGTCATCGCCGGTGCGCTGGCCCGCAATCCCTCCCTGCTCATCGCCGATGAGCCCACGACGGCGCTGGACGTCCGTGTGCAGGCCCGCATCCTGGACCTGCTGCGCCGGCTACGGGAGCAACTCGGAATGTCGTTGCTGCTGGTGTCCCACGACCTGGCGGTCGTGGAGGAGGTGTGCGACTCCATCGTGGTGCTCTACGCGGGCGCGGTGATGGAGTCCGGATCGCAGCATCTGGTGCGGGAGCAATCCCGGCATCCCTACACGGCGGGACTCGTGGCGGCCGCACACATGGAGCTGGCGGGCGGTTTCGAGCCGATCCCCGGTGAGGCGCCCAGCGTCGGCGCCTGGCCGTCGGCCTGCCGATTCCATCCACGCTGCGGTCTCACGCTGCGCCTCGGCGACGGCGTCCCGCACAGCCGCTGCTGCGAGGGCACGCAGCCGCCGCCCGTCGAGCACGACGGGCGGCTCACCGCCTGCCTCTTCGCCTCGTCCATGGCCGCCGACGGGGCGCCGACGGTCGGGGCGCAGGTCGCCGAGGGGGAGGCGACGTGACCGGCAACGGCGCGGGGCTGGCAGGCCACGACATCCGTGTCACCTTCGGGCGGGGCCACAACGCGTTCAATGCCGTGGAGAGCGCCGACATCGACGTGCAGGAGCGCGAGGTCGTGGGGCTCGTCGGCGAGAGTGGGAGCGGCAAGACCACACTCGGCAAGGTGCTGGCGCTGCTGCACCGGCCGACCCTCGGGGAGGTGCGCTACCGCGGCGAAGCCCTCGAGATGCCGCGCCGGAACGCCCGCAGCGAGGTGCGCGGGCAGGTGCAGATGATCTTCCAGGATCCGTACTCCAGCCTGAACCCCAAGCAGCGGGCGATTCACGCCGTGGCCGAGGTGTTCCAGGTCTGGCAAGGCGTGTCCAGATCAGCAGCCCGCGACTCGGCGATGGCCCTGTTGCGCAATGTCGGGATCAGCGAGGAGCAGGCGCGGCTCTTCCCCCCGAGCCTCTCCGGCGGGCAACGCCAGCGGGTCAGCGTGGCCCGTGCGCTCGCCGTCGAGCCGCGCATCCTGATCGCGGACGAGCCCACGTCGTCGATCGACCAGTCGGCTCAGGCGCAGTTGCTGGTCCTGCTCGGCCGGCTCCAGGAGGAGCGAGGACTGGGAATCCTGCTCATCACGCACGACCTGCGACTCGTCCGCAGCTTCGCCGACCGGATGTACGTGATGCGGCGAGGCGAATTGGTCGAGAGCGGCCCCACGGAGCAGATCTTCTCGAACCCCGAGCATCCCTACACCCAGGATTTGATCGAAGCTGTGCCCGGTGGGATGTTCCACTAGGACTCGTACCCCGCGTCCCGCAACGGGCCGGGAGACCCTCGGTGGCACGCGGCTACCGTTGCTGGCGCTGGTTGTCCCGCCCGCCGACTTCCGAGGTTTGACGCCATGACCACCGACAGTGCCGCAAACGGCTCCTATGCCATGACCGTCAGCGGACCGGTGCCCGTGAGCGAGCTCGGCCCCACGCACGTCCATGAGCACCTCTACATCGACTGCCGCCCGATCCTGGAGATCCACGGCTATCCCGCGGTCACGACCGAGCCGCTCACGATGTGCACCGCGGCCGAGGCCCGCTGGAACCCCGGTGGGTTCCCCGACAACTACCACCAGACCGACGTGGAGCAGGTGCTGGAGGAGTTGGAGCCCTTCCGGGCCGCGGGCGGGCGCACCATCGTGGAGGTGACGCCCCGCCACATGTCCCGCGATCCACTGATCCTGCGGGACATCGCCGAGCGCAGCGGGCTGAACGTGATCATGGGCGGCTTCTACTACCTGGCGGCATCGCACCCCGAGGGCACCGCCGAGCGGTCCACGGAGGACCTCGCCGCCGAGATGGTGGACGAGTGGCGCAACGGCGTGGGCGACACGGGCATCCGCCCGGGCGTCATCGGCGAGGTCGGCACCTACGACCCCGTACAGCCCGAGGAGTTCCGCATGCTGAAGGCGGCCGCCTGGGCGCACCTCGAGACCGACCTGCCCATCACGATCCACCTGCACCCTTGGGGTTTCGAGGGCATCAAGGTGCTGGACGCCCTCATGGCCGAGGGTGTCGACCCCGGGCGGATCATCCTGGGACACATGAACACGGCCATCGGAAACGAGCCCTACCAGATGGAACTGCTGGAGCGCGGCGCCAACCTGGCGTATGACCTCATGGGCTTCGACCACTCGCTGATCGGGCTGGGGAAGTACCCGCCCAGCGACTACGACATCGTGCAGGGCATGGTTGCGCTGGCCGGACGGGGCCACCTGGAGCAGTTGTTCGTCTCCCAGGACATGGGCGGCGTGAAGACCCGGCTGCTGGCCTACGGCGGCTGGGGTTATGCGCACACCCTCAACCACGTCATCCCGCTGTTCCGCAACGCCGGCTGGAGCGACGACGAGGTGGAGACCCTGATCGTCGGCAACCCGGCCCGCGTCCTGGCGGTCAAGGGGCTGAGCCGATGACCGCCGCCCCCAAACTCCCGCTCGGCATCGACGGCGGGCGCGCCGACCTGTTCGAGGAGTTCATGCGCCGGCCCTTCGGTCGGCACTCGCCCGATCTGCAGTCATTGCTCAACTACATGCGGGGAATCCCGCTCGTGGGCAAGCACTTCCTGCTGATGACCCGCTCGAACGCCGAGTGGGTGCTGGCCCGGTTCACCGAGGGTGATCCGCTGGGCATCGAGAGCTTTCCCGAGGTGGTCTTCGACGACATCGAAGCGGCCGAGCGGTACGTCTTCCGGTTGCGGTGGGCGACGATGTTCGGCGTCGATCCTCCCGACGGATCGGATGTCCCGGACCCCGATTCCGGTACCGTCCGCCCCGGCTTCGAGGGCCCGGAGATGCTGGCCTACGCCGACCGCCAGACGCTCCGCGCCGGCGAGGAGATCAACTTCAAGGCGTCGTGCTCCGGCGTCGAGAGCTACCGGCTCGATGTCGTGCGCCTGCTCAGCCCCGACCTCGGCGATGGTCCGGACGTACCGCCCTATGTGGCGACCGAGATGGCGACGCCGGTGTGCGGGGATCATCCCGCCCGGCACCAGGACATCCATCCGGGGTCGTACGTGCACGTTCCCGCCGGTGCCGGGGGAGGTGCCGAGAGGGGCTTCACCATCGTGGTGTCGGTGTTCCCGACGCTGCTGTCGGCGGGTCAGCAGATGCTGCTCGGCACGTACCGCAACGACACCGTTAGCGGTGCCGGCCTGTTTCTGGGGTCCGACGGGCGCCTGGGCCTGGTCTGCGGCGATGGGACGGTCCCCGAGGTCGTGCTCAGCGACGTCGTCGTCGCCGAGTCCCGCTGGAGTTGCGTGGCGGTGAGCTGCGACGACGCCGGCGGGGTGACGTTCCACGCCGGCGGTCTGGCCTCGCACCACCTCGAGGAGCGGGGCTGGGAGCACGAGGAGCATCACGGCGGTCCGGTTGCCGGCCTCGGCGACGGGCCGATTCTCATCGGCGCTGAGCAGACCGAGGGTGGTTGGGCGGTCTCGTGCTTCAACGGCCCGATGGAGCGGCCGCGGCTGTTCGGGCGCGCCCTGGCGGATGCCGAGATCGAGGCCATCGCGGCGGCAGGACCCGCTGTGCCCGCCGAGGATGCGATCGGCGACTGGGACTTCTCCATCGACATCGGCAGCGAGCACGTCCGCGACGTCTCGGGGAATGAGCGTCACGGCAGGCTCGTGAACATGCCGACGCGCGGGGTCGGCGGCTCCAACTGGTCGGGGCGGACGTCCGACTGGCGGGTGGCACCCGGCGAGTACGGGGCGATCCACTTCCACGACGACGACATCAGCGACGCCTGGTGGGACACGACCCAGAGCCTGCACGTGCCCACCGACTGGGCGAGTGGCTGCTACGCCGGCCGGTTCCGGGCCGGCGAGGCGGAGTTCTGGGTGCCGTTCGCCGTGCGCCCGGCCGCGGGTGCACCCACGAGCGACGCGGCATTCCTGCTGCCGACCGCCACCTACGGGGCCTACGCGAACCTCCGGATGCGCGTCGTCAGCGCCTTCAACGAGATGATCCACGGGCGCCTGACCGTGCTCGACGAGACCGATCTGCTGATGCTGCGCTTCGGTGAGATCGGCGGGTGCACGTACGACAACCACACCGACGGAAGCACGGTCGTGCACTCCTCGATGCACCGACCGGTCACCAACTTCCGCCCCCACGGCCGCATGTACAAGTTCTGCCAGGACCTGCTCATCGTGGCGTGGCTGGAGCGCACGGGTATCGCCTACGACACCATCAGCGACGACGACCTGGACCGGGAGGGTCCCGAGGCGCTGGCCCCCTACCGGGTCCTGGTCACCAGCTCGCACCCCGAGTACACGAGCACGCCCATGATGGACGCCGTCGAGGGCTTCGCGCGCGGCGGCGGGCGGCTGATCAACCTCGGTGGCAACACCTACTGGCACCGCATCGCCTACCACCCCACCCGCTCGGGGATGACCGAGGTGCGCCGGCCCGACCTGCCGCGGCTCTGGCGTGCCGACGCCAGTCAGGCTCACGACACGTTCACCGGCGAGCCCGCCGGCACGTGGATCGGCATCGGCCGGGGACCGCACACCATCGGCGGTGTGGGGTTCATCACGCAGGGATTCGACACCTGCTCGTACTACCGACGCACGGCAGCAAGCCATGACCCGCGGGCGGCCTTCATCTTCGAGGGTGTCGACGACGAGATCATCGGCGACTTCGGCATCCTGCAGGGCGGGGCGGCCGGCTACGAGATCGAGCGGGTCGACGCCGCGTTGGGCACGCCGGCGCACACCCTGGTGCTGGCGTCCTCGGAGAACCACTCGAACCTCTACGACCTCATGGTGGCGTCGATCGGCGATGTCCTGCCCAACACCGACCCCGATGCGCCCGAGAAGATCCGCGCCGACATGGTCTTCTTCGAGACTCCCGGCGGGGGAGCGGTCTTCTCCACGGGCTCGATCGCCTGGTCAGGGAGCTTCGGCAACTTCGGCTACGACAACAACGTCACCGCCGTAACCGACAACGTGCTGCGCCGGTTCAACGATCCCAAGCCGTTCGTCATGCCCGCGAGAGTCAGCTGACAGTGCTGCCCGCCACGCGACGATCTCCCCACCGCCATTGCGGCGAAGGCCGGAATCCAGTACCAGGGACCGGTTCGCATGAGTGATCTCTCCGGCGTCGGCTACGGAGCCCTCGGGGCCGGCTTGGAGGGGCGCGCCGTGATCGTGACCGGCGCCGCCCGCGGGGTCGGAGCCGCCACGGCGCGGGCCATGGCGGGCGCCGGCGCCCGGGTGGCGGCCGTGGACATCAACGCCGCCGGGCTGGCCGAGGTGGTCGCCGGCCTGGACGGCACGGGACACCGCGCCATCACGTTCAATCTCCGCGATGTGGAGGCAATCGACGACCTCGTCTCGGGAGTCGTCGACGGTTTCGGCGATTTGTGGGCGCTCGCCCACATCGCCGCCCTCCTGCGACGGCAGGACGTCGACGATGTCACCCCCGAGGATTGGGACATCCAGAACGACGTCAACGTCCGGGCCACGTTCTTCCTGAACCGTGCCGCCGGGAACGCCATGGTGGCCGCCGGCGGGGGCGGACGGATCATCAACTTCAGTTCGGGGGGATGGTGGAACGGTCCGGTCTTCGGCAGCGACGCCTACCTCGCCGGAAAGGCCGGCGTGATCACGCTCAGCCGCGGCTTCGCGCGCCGCTACGGTCCGCACGGCATCCTCGTGAACTCCATCGCGCCCGGCCAGGTCGACACCCCGATGCAACACGACGACCTGCCCCCCGAGATCGAGGAGGCCTCGACGAAGGCGTGCCCCGTAGGCCGGATCGGGCAGCCCGAGGAGTTGGCCGCCGTGGTGGTGTTCCTGGCGTCGATCCACGCCGGCTTCGTCAATGGCGCCACGCTCAACGTGAGCGGGGGCGGCCTCATCTACTGAGGCGGCCATGGTCGAGGCGCTCGCAATCCTCGCCGGCATCGCCGCGAGAGCGCCGCGGGGAACATGCCGGCTCCCCGTTGCCACCTTCCGACGCCACGGGGGTCGAACGTGAAATCGGCCGGCGAGGCTCGCTGGGCACTGGCACCGTCGGCGTTATTCGACGGCGAGCGGCGGCGGGACGCCCACGCCGTCGTCGTGGAGGGGGAACGGGTCGTCGGCGTCGAAGCGGTGGGCGCGCTGCCCGAAGGGATGGACGTGCGGCACCTCGACGGTTGCACGCTGCTGCCGGGTCTGATCGACTGCCATACCCACATCTCCGACTGGATGCTGCCGGCGTTCCTGGCGGCCGGGGTCACGGCGGTGCGCGACACGGGCAACGACCCGGCCTGGATCCTCGATCGCCGCGAGCGGACGAGATCCGATCCGATGGCCGGCCCCGACATTCTCTGCTGCGGCCCCCTGCTGGATGGCGACTCGGCGTTCTGGCCGCGGATCGGACGCCCGCATACCGGCGCGGCGGCGATCCGGCGCTCGGTCGACGAGATGGCCGAGCGCGGCGCGGATGCGGTGAAGCTCTACGTGCACCTGACCACCGAGCAGATCGGCGCCGCCGCATCGCAGGCCGACCGCCGCGGCCTGCCGCTCCTGGCCCACCTGGGACCGTCGGTGGATCTTGCGACGGCGGTGTCGGCCGGCGTGCGAGAGGTGCAGCACCTGACGGGATGCGTGCACCACGTCGAGGGATGGCGGACGAACGTGGATCAGATTGCTGACTCAGCGGCGTCGCTGGTGGCGGCCGGCGTGGCGCAGTGCCCGACGCTGGTCGTCTGGGACCGGCTCTGCCGCCTGAACGACACCGCCTTCCGCCACGACCGGCGCGACAGATGGGTGCATCCCCAGATCGCCGCGCTGTGGCAGCGCTTCCCGCACCGCACCGGCGAGGTGACCGACCGCCTCGACCGCCAGCGCAGTGTCAACACCATGAAGCGGGTCCTGGGTGCCCTCGCCGGCGCCGGCTGCACCGTCGTGGCCGGCTCCGACGCGCCGTTCCCTCACCTCGTGCCGGGGTTCTCCCTGCACGACGAGTTGTCGCTGCTCGTCGACGCCGGCCTCGAGCCGGCCGCCGCCCTGGCGTCGGCCACGTCGGTCGCCGCCGACCAGTTGGGCCTCGCCGATGCCGGGCGCATCAGGCCGGGATCGGTGGCCGACATGGTCGCCGTCGGCGGGAACCCCCTCGATGACATCTGCGTGCTGTCGGACGTGCGCCACGTGCTGCGCCGCGGCAGGTTCGTGGACTTCGAGGCGCTGGAGGCAACCGCCGCCGAGAAGTTCGCGCAGCCGCCCGATGACCCGTTCTCGCAACTGATGATCGACTTCGCCAAGCCCCCGGCAGGCGGGAACTAGCCGAACCCCGCGCCCTTTATCGTCAATCCGGCGGTTCTCGTCATTCCGGCGAGGGCCGGAATCCAGGGCTGGAATCCGCTGTCCGGTTGGCGTTGCGGGCCGATGGCCCCTTACAGGAACCCGCCGTCGAGTACGCGCTGCTCGGCGCCGGAAGGGCTGTACAGGAAGTACACCGTCACCGGCTCGTCGCTGTCGTTCACGAACTGGTGCTCGGTGCCGGGCGGCGTGTACACCACGTCACCGGGTGCCACCGGCCGGTCCTCGTCGCCGATCCGCGCCCGCCCCTGGCCCGACAGGATCATCCAAACCTCCGTCGTCCCAGCGTGGGAATGGCGCGTCCCGACAACGCCGGGCGGAATCTGCGTCATCCCGACGGCGAAGTCGCCCATGCCCTCCTGCAGCAGCGGGGACAGCAGCACCCGCACGTCGCGGGTGGCCGGGGCCGGGGTCACGAAGCCGACACCGTCGTCGCGGTTCAGGAACAGGGGTTCGTTGGCCGTCGGGCTCGATGTCATGGGGCAGACCTCCTGATCATGGGGCCAGAGCCGGCTCAGACCCGCCGCGGGTCGGTGTTGTCACCGAATGCGTACTCGGGTCCCTTCACCGTCCCCACGCCGTAACCGGTTCCCCAGTCGTACGGGGGATCCCCGGCCTGCTCCTCGGCCCACTGCTTCAGCGGGATGTTGTCCCAGTCGGCGGCGAACCAGTACTGGGAGTCGGGGAAGTTCTGCGGGTCGGGCCCCAGCGGGTGCGAGAGGTTGCCCATGGCGCCCAGCAGTTGGCGGCGGATGGGGTTGCTGCGGGCGACCAGGTCGGGATCCTGCTCCACGTGGCCGGACGGGCGGATCCAGCGGGGTGCGTAGCTGATGTAGAGGGCGCGGCGCTCGTGGGTGCCCAGGTTCGGGCTGGCGGCGTGTAGCAGCGTGGGGCGCCACATCATGAGGCTGCCCGGCGGCACCTTCAACTCGAAAACGTCCTCGGGGCGGATGTCCTCGCGCCAGCGGGCCCGTCGCTCCATGCCCCAGAGGTGGCTGCCGGGCACGAACAGGATGGAGGCGTGACCCTCCTCGCTGGCGTCGGAGACGTACCAACCGATCTTGAAGTCCAGCCAGGGCATCGGACCGTCGATGCCGATGCCCGTGAACTCCTCCTCGTAGTCGAAGTGCCAGCCGAGAGAGAGTGCAGAGGGGTGCCGCCCCGGTGTCGGCGGGGTCATCAGCAAGACGCTGTCGCGGTTCTGCACGTTCCAGCCCACGATGTCGACCACGTAGCGCAGGATGTCCGGGCGGTCCATGAGGTTCAGGAACGCCTCGTGTTTGACGAGTCCATTGCGGCAACTGACCTGCGCGTCGGGTGCCAGGCCGCGCTCCCTGCGCAACCGTGCACCGACCTCGTCGAAGGCGTCGTTGAGGACCGCTACCTCGCCGGCGTCCAGGTACTCCTCGATGACGAAGAACCCCTGGGTGTTCAGCAGTTCCTTCTGTTCCGCCGTCGCTGCCAGTGCCACTGACTTCCCCCCATCCAGATCGGCCGCCGGAGTTGGAGGCTAATGGAGAATCGCACCGGCGTCGTACCCCGCACCGAAGGGTCCGCCAACCCTCCCCCAAGTGGCGGATCCCGGTATCCCCGCTCACGAGCCGACACAATTCTGATCGCCGACGCGTCATTTACTATGCTGCCCCGGACGTTTGGGTGGCGTGGCCGATGCGGGCTACGGCCACGAGAGTGAGGGGGAAACATGGTTTCCAGTCGTAGGAATCTCTGGGTGGTCGCCGCGCTCGCGGCGACTATCGCGCTGCTGGCCGGTGCCTGCGCTGCGGACGACGCCGCCCAAGAGGCGGCCGACGCAGCGATGTCGGAAGCCAGTGCGGCCGGCGCCGCAGCCGATGCGGCGATGTCCGAGGCGCAGAGTGCCGGCTCCACGGCGTCTGCGGGCGCGGCCGATGCCGCCGCGGCAGGAGCCGAGGCCGGTGCCGCGAGCGCTGCTGCCGACGCGGCGACAGCCGCAGCGGATGCGGCGAGCGCCGAGGCCGCCGCTGCGGCAGCGGCAGCCGCCGAGGCCCAGGCAGTGGCCGACCTCGCACTGGCGACCGCCGAGGGCAACGAGGGCGCCGTGGCGGCCGCCGAGGCGGCTCTTGCCGATGCACAGGCCGCCGCGGAGGCGGCGAGCGCCGACGCCGCTGCGGCGCGTGACGAGGCAGCGGCGGCTCAGGCCGACGCGGAGGCCGCGCAGGCGGAGGCAGCGGCGGCTCAGGCCGAGGCGGAGGCCGCGCAGGCGGAGGCAGCGGCGGCTCAGGCCGAGGCGGCTTCGGCACGCGAGGAGGCGGCTTCGGCACGCGAGGAGGCGGCCGACGTGGCACGCCACAACGTGAGGGCCATCGCCGGCGACTACGAGGCGGTCATCCGTCCCGCCACGCAGCGCTGGAAGATCGGCCACGCCGACGGCCTCGCCGGCATCCCGTTCACCGACTCGGTCACCGACAGCATCTATGAGGTCGCCGACGCAATGGGCGTGGACATCGTCTTCTGCGACAACGCCTACGACCAGGAGAAGACGGTCGAGTGCGCCAACCTGATCGTCGCTCAGGAAGCCGACGGTGTGATCTTCGCCAACTGGATCGCCGGCACCGAGGAGTTGATCGCGGGCATCTACATCGACAACGGTCTGCCCTGCATCACCTGGGACGGCCCGCATCCGGGTTGCAAGAACTTCGGTCCCGACAACTTCCATGCCGCCCGCGAGGCAGGCCGTTACCTGGCCTCCTTCGCCAACGAGCAAGGCTGGGACCCCGCGGAGACCGAGTTGGTGGTTCTCTGGACCGCGGGAGTCCAGGTCATGGGCGAGCGTCGGGATGGTTCCATTGCCGGTGTGCTGGAGTCCTTCGCCATACCCGAGGAGAACATCCACGTCGATATTCCCCACCAGGCCCTCGACGACGTATTCCCGCTGGTGACCGACTGGGCGACCGCCAACCCCGACGCCAAGAACGTGCTCTGCTTCGGCCACAGCGACCAGCCCGGCGTGGACTGCGCCCTAGCGCTGGAGCAGGCCGGCTTCCTGGGTCGGGCCGCAGCGGTCGGCCTCGGCGCCTCCGACGAGGCGCTCGTGGATCTGCGCGAGCGCACTGACGAGGAGTCGGTCTTCAAGGCCACCATCTCGTACTTCCCCGAGCGCTACGGGCAGTACCTGGTGCCCGCGGTCGTGGACATGCTCGAGGGCCGGATCGTGCCCGACCGGGTCATCCCGTCGGTGTCACCGGTCACCCGCGAGAACGTCCAGGAGTTGTACCCCGGCTAGACGGCTTGCTTCGACCGTCGTGTGCGCCCCGGTCCTTGCGTGCCGGGGCGCACACGACGGTCGAGCGTCTGTTCCCGTCTCGCTCGCCAACCCGAGGCGACCCTGATCCACTGACAGTTCCGAATGAGTTCGAGACCATGATCATCCGCACATGTTCGCCAACCTCCGGGAAGTCGTGATGCCCCCACTCCTCAGCATGAGCGGTGTGTCGAAGTCCTTCGGTCACGTGGAGGCGCTCGTGGATGTCCACCTCGACATCAATCCCGGCGAGGTGATCGGCCTGCTCGGTGACAACGGCGCCGGGAAGTCGACGCTCATCAAGATCCTCTCCGGCGTCTACTACGCCGATGAGGGGAGTTTCGCCCGCGACGGCGAGCCGGTGTCGATCGAGGATCCCAACGACGCCATGGCTCTCGGCATCGCCACCGTGTACCAGGACCTCTCCCTCGTGGAGACGCGCCCGGTGGCCCACAACATCTATCTCGGGCGAGAACCGCGGCGTTGGGGCATCGTGCTGAACCGTCGCCAGATGGAACGTGACGCCACAGACCTACTGCGGCGCCTCAACATCACGCTTCCCTCGGTTCGCGTCGACGTGGGTGTGCTCTCGGGCGGGCAGCGCCAGGCGGTGGCCATCTCCCGGGCCGTGGCCCAGGGCGGGGACGTCCTGCTGCTCGACGAGCCGACCGCTTCGCTCGGCGTGGAGCAGACCGCGCAGGTGCACGATCTCGTCGTCGACATGAAATCCCACGGCAGCGCCATCGTGCTCATCACCCACGACCTCAGCGACATCCTCGACATCGCCGATCGGATCGTGGTGCTGCGCCAGGGCCGGCTCTGGGCCGACACTCCCGCTGCGGCCACGACCCAGACCGAAGTCATCGGCTGGATCACCGGAGCACTGCCCTCGCAGTTCGCCAACGGCGGGTCGGCCAACGGCGGGTCGTCGTGAACCGGTCTCGGTGCCCGGGGGTGCGGCCATGACCGGCGATCTCGGCTCCCGAGTCGTGAGTTGGGCCGTGAGCGATCGGCTCCTGCCGCCCGAAGAGCGCAAACACCCCTGGTGGCCGTTCAGGCGCCTCAACGAATGGACGATCCCCGGTCTGCTCATCGCTCTGGCGGGTCTGGTCATCTACGCCTGGCAGCGCTCCCCCTACTTCCTCACCGTCAACAACATCGTGAACATCGGTGAGAACATCTCCATCCGGGGGCTCATGGCCATCGGGCTCACCGTGCTGTTGATCAGCGGCGGGCTGGACCTTTCGATCGCGGCGGTGGCTGCGTTCAGCGGGATGTTCGCCGCCATGATGATCAACGCCGGCGTCAACGGCGCCGTCTCGGGACTGGTTGCCTTGGCGTGCGCCGCCACCATGGGTTTCATCAACGCCGTCATCATCGTGCGGCTCCGGGTCAACCCCATTATCGCCACCCTCGGCACCCTGCTGCTGTTCCGGGGCCTCGCCTTCGTTGTCAGCGGGGGAGACAACATCGTCATCGGCGTCAACGCCTGGAGCCACTTCGGTCGGGGCGAGGAGTTGGGCGTCAAGGTGACGCTGTGGGTGTTCGCGGCGGTGCTGCTGTTCGGCATGTGGTTCATGCGCCACTCGTTCATCGGGAACAATCTCTATGCCATCGGCGGCAACCCTTCCGCCTGCCGGAATGTGGGGATGAAGGTGGACCGCATCCGCATGTGGTCGTACGTGGCGATGGCCATCCTGTCGGGGATCGCCGGCATTGCCTTGATGTCGCGGGGCGGGACCGCCCAGCCCGCCGCCTTCGAGGGCGCCGAGTTGGAGATCATCACCGCGGTGTTCCTCGGGGGCGTGGCTCTCACCGGAGGGCGGGGCAGCCTGCTGGGCACCTTCCTCGGCCTGATCATCATTGGTGTCATCACCAACAGCTTCGTTCTCACGAACGTGCCGATCTACTGGCAGATGGTCGTGCGCGGCATCATCCTGATCCTGGCCGTCTCCATCGACAGCATCCGAAGAGGCGGCGGCTACAGGTGACCGCAGGGGCCGGCACCAACTGCCGGTCCCGCCTTGGACTCGTCATTCCGGCGCAGGCCGGAATCCAGAGCCGCAGTTGGCGTGCCCCGGCCCCACGCGCGCCCGAACGGTACCGCTCGCGGCGATCTTGGGCCGCCGCGTCGATCAGGTGTAGTCCGCGTACTTCTCGAGGTGGCGGACGGGACGGCTGAGGGCGTCCTTGCGGAATGGGTCCCCCAGTTCCATGGTGCACATGACCTCTATTACCGTTGTGCGGCCGGCGTTCATCTGGGCGTCGATGGCGGCGGTCAGCGCCGGGCCAACCTCTTCGAGTTGGTTGACCCGCACGCCGTTGGCACCCATGGCCCGGGCCACTTCGGACCAATCCTCGCCGCCGTCGAGTTCACCGGCCACGAAGCGGCGGCCGTAGAAGTCCACCTGGTTCTTCTTCTCGGCGCCCCACTGGCGGTTGTGGAACACCACCGCGGTGACCGGGATGTCGTGGCGCACCGCGGTCATGGTCTCGACCATGCTCATGGCCCAGGCGCCGTCGCCCGCGTAGGCCACCGCGGGCCGGTCCGGCGCGGCCTTCTTGGCTCCGATGATGGTGGGCAGCGCGTAGCCGCAGTTGCCCCAACTCATGGCGGCGAAGAAGGAGCGGGGCTCCTCGAAACGCAGGTAGCTGTTTGACACCGAGTTGATGTTGCCGATGTCGGTGGACACCATCACCCGCTCTGGCATTGCCCTCTCCAGCTCGCGCAGCACCTGGCGGGGATGCATCCATTCGTCGGCCTCCGCCGCGGCCTGCTTGATCATGTCGACGCTGAAGTCGTCGGTCTCCTCGGTCCAATCGTCGAGTTCGGCCTCCCAGTCGGCCTTGCCGGCCGCGATTTCCGCCGCCCGTTGCGCCCGGGTGGCGTCACAGGCCAGGTCGCGGCCCGCCAAACGCCGGCTGAGAGCCGCCGCCGCCGCGCCCGCATCGCCGCAGACGCCCACGTCGATGCGCTTGACGAGGCCGAGCATCTTGGAGTCGGCGTCCACCTGGATCACCTTGGCTTCGTTGGGCCAATATTCCAGGCCGTGCTGGGGCAAGGTGCCGAAGGGGCCGAGGCGGGTGCCCAGCGCCAGCACCACGTCGGCCCGGGAGATCAGGCGCATCGCCGCCTTGGAGCCCTGGTAGCCGAGAGGGCCGCACCACAGCGGGTGCGAGGCCGGGAAGGAATCGTTGTGCAGGTAGCTGTTGACCACCGGGCAACCGAGCCGTTCGGCCAGGGCCACCGTATCGGCCATGGCGTCGCCCATCACCACCCCGCCACCGGAGATCATCACCGGGAAGGTGGCTCCGGCCAGGAGTTCGGCCGCGGCGTCCAGGGAGCGATCACCGCCCGGGCCCCGATCGAGGGGTTGCGGAGGCGAAATCTCCACGTCGATGTCGCCGTAGAAGCGGTCGCGGGGGATGTTGAGCTGCGTCGGACCCATCTCCGAGAGGGCCCGGTCGAAGCAGCGGGCCGTCAACTCGGCCATCCGATTCTCGTTGTTGACGTGCCCCTGGTACTTGGTGAACTCCTCGAACATCGGCAGTTGGTTGGCCTCCTGGAAGCCGCCCAGACCCATGCCCATCGTCCCTGCTTCGGGTGTAACGATCACGACCGGGCTGTGGGCCCAGAACGCCGCGGCGATGGCGGTCACACAGTTGGAGATGCCCGGCCCGTTCTGGCCGATGACCACGCCGTGGCGGCCGCTGACCCGGCTGAAGCCGTCGGCCATGTGAGCCGCGCCCTGCTCGTGCACCACCGGCACCAACTCGATGCCGGCCGGCTCGAAGATGTCCATGGCATCCATGAACGCACTGCCCATGATGCCGAAGATGGTGTCGACGCCGTGGGCGACCATCGTCTCCACGAACGCCTCGCTGGGGGTCATCCGGGTCATGAATTCATCCTCCGTTGGACAAGATCACAGGGCGTACGCGGCGGGGGTGGGCTTCAGCGGGCGGGCGTACCACAGGGGTCGCCGCAGGCCGCCCGGGCCCGGCGCCGGGCGGGTCATGGCCAGCCAGTCCCGGTAGGCCGCCCGCGCCTCGGCGGTGTCGACGACCACGTCGCCGTAGTTGTCGCCGGGCTCGGCGGGCGTCACCCGCACCCGCTGGTGCCAGCACTGCATGCCCGAGACGGGGTCGGGCTGCACGCAGAACGTGAGGTTCTGGTGCACGCCGGTGTCGCTCCACCAGATCCGTTCCGTGTCGTCGTCGGCGCTGGCGTGGCTCTGCGGGCGGCCCTTGCGGCTGAGCCGCCAGACCGTGCCGTCGTTGCTGATGTCGGCGTCGCCGCCCGCCCAGGACCCGCCTGTGGAGGGATCGAGGCGCCAGCGGCCCATGTGGTGCGACGCCGCCACAACGCCGGGGCGGATCCCCTCGGTGCGCCAGGCGCCGATCACGAAGTGGCCGATGCGGGTGGTGATCCGCACCAGGCCGCCCACCTCGATGCCGAGGGCCTCGGCGTCGGAGGGGTGGATCCACAGCGGGTGGCGATGGCTCAACTCCGACAGCCACTTGCTGTTGGCCGAGCGGGTGTGGATCAGCGTGGGGATGCGGAAGGTCGGCAGCAGGATGCGCTCGTCGCCGGCGAGATCGAGGTCCTCCCAGTGCACGTGGGAGGGAATCCAGGTCGGCGTGGCGTACTCGGGCCAGCCCCAGTCGGCCAGCGTCTGGGAGTACAGCTCCAGCTTGCGTGAGGGGGTCGGGAAGCCCTCCCGGGCCGTGCCGTCCACCTGCACCGCCGGCGATCCGTCCCCGAGGCCGGCCAGCTGCAGACCGGCCAGGTCCTCCGGCCGGCCCGACCAGGCGCCGGGGGTGTCGGCGCGGCGGAAGACGCCGGCGTCGTCGATGTCGCAGCCCTCGAGTTCGGCCGCCTCCACCTGGCGCTCGTACGGCAGGTACATGTCGCCGTCGAGGGCGTAGGCCCCCCGGTCGCGCATGAACTCCAACGGGGTCTGACCTGCTGCTTCGGCGTCGTCGGCCAAGCCGGGCACGCGCGCGAACATGGCCCCGTAGTACTCGTCGGTGCTCATCGGCGTGTCCGGCTTGTTGGGGCTCTCGAACCAGCGGCGGATACCCAGGGAGCCGTCGGGGTCGATGCGCCACGACAGCTCGATCCAGAACTCGTTCTCCTCCCACACCTCGCCGGGGTTGAATTCGTGGGTGCGCGACTCGTGGGTGACGGCCTCGCCGCGGATCTCGGCGTACCGGCGCAGGACCGGCTGGCGGAAGCCGATCCAGCGCCCGGCGTGCGTCTCGAAGCTGGCCACGTCGTGGCGCTCGGCGCCCACCCCCATGGGCAGCACGTAGTCGGCGAAGACGGCGGTCTCCGACCAGGTGGGCGTGAGCGCCACGTGGCAGGCGACCTTGTCGGGGTCGCTGAGGGCTTCGAGCCAGCTGAACCCGTCGGGGTTGGTCCACACCGGGTTGTAGACGCGACTGAAGTACACCTCCAGGCGGCCCCGGTCCTCGGCCAGGAAATGCGGCAGGAGGATCGACATCTCGTGGTACGCCAGCGGGTACTCCGGGGGCCAGTTGAGCTCGTTCCACTGCTCCGGAGGCGGGGCGCCCGGCGGGTGGGGTGCCTTGTACTTGTTCCAGCCGTTGCCGGTGGTGCCCCCGACGGTGCCCACCGAACCGGTGAGCACGTTGAGGAAGAACAGGCACCGCGCCGTCTGCCAGCCGCCCAGGTTGCCGGCGCCGGCGGCCCGCCAGTTGTGGGAGGCGAACTTGGTGGGATGGGCGCCGATGATCCCGGCGATCTCGGTGATCTCCTCCGCCGCCACGCCGCAGACCCGCTCGGCCTCGGCCGGCGTGTAGGCGGCGTAGTCCTCCACCAGGGCGGGGCCGACGGAGTCGAACTCCACCGGCCGCTGCGGGTGGCGCTGGCGCAGGTAGACCTCCCAATTGGTCCAGCGCCGCACGAAGTCAGGTTCCCAGGTGCCGTTGAGCAGCAGCAGCCGGGCGATGGCCAGCAGCAGGAAGGGCTCGGTGCCGGGCCACGCCGGCAGCCAATGGTCGGCCTTGGCGCCCGTGTTGGAGAGCCGGGGGTCGACACAGATGACCGTCGCGCCCTTGCCCTGTGCCTCGATGATCCGCTGGGCGTGCGGGTTGAAGTAGTGGCCCGACTCCAGGTGCGAGGAGATGAGGAAGATCACCTCGGCGTTGGCGAAATCCGATGACGGCCGGTCGTGGCCCATCCAGCTCTGGTAGCCGATGCGGGCGTTGGAGCTGCAGATGTTGGTGTGGCTGTTGTGGCCGTCCACCCCCCAGCACTGGAGCACCCGCTCGGCGTAACCGTCCTCGCCGGGGCGGCCAACGTGATACATGACCTCGTTGCGGCGCCCCTCGGCGATGGCGGTGCGGATGCGGCCGCCGATGTCGCCGAGGGCCTCGTCCCAGCTCACCCGCTCCCACTGGCCCGAGCCCCGCTCCCCGGCCCGCTGCAGCGGGTACAGGATGCGTTCGTGGTCGTCGATCTGGTTGAGCGTGGCCGGACCCTTGGCGCAGTTGCGGCCCCGGCTGGCCGGATGCAGGGGGTTGCCCTCGATGCGGTCGATGCGCCCGGTGGCGTGGTTCACGTGGCACAGCAGCCCGCAGGCGGCCTCGCAGTTGAAGCAGGTGGTGGGTACCAGCGTGTGGTGGTTCTCCACCCGGTTGGGCCAGGCCTTGGCGTCGAGCGAGGTGACGTCGTGCCAGGTCTCCTGCGGGGGGTAGCCCTGTAACTCCGTCATGGTGCGATTCCCGCCCGGGAAGGTGCCGAGCAGTCCATCGGCAGGCCCCGATTGCGCTGTCCGACATTGGATTCCGGCCTTCGCCGGAATGACGGAAGTCGGTCACGTACCATGGCTCAGCACTCCGTTACGACAGCGGTACGGACTGGCCCGCCCGCACGAAGCTGTCCTCGTAGAACCACATTCCGGCGACGGCGCAGATCCCGCCCAACGCAGCCGGCCAGGCGCCTGTCTCGGTTGCAAGGCCGGCAGCGACCAGCGCAGTCGGGACGACGAGGCCCAACACCACCCCGCCGGCCCAGAACCGGCGGGCGTAGCGACCGCGGGTCATCGCCGCCACCGCAGCGGAGACGTGGGCTGTGCGGTGCACGGCCAACTCGGCCGCCACGAGCACCGCCGTGGCCAGCAGTCCCGCCAGCAGCACCCACTGCACCGCGTCGGCACTGGGCACCTCGGCGGCCAGGTCCAGGGTGGCGTAGCCGGCGCCGCCGGCCACTACCGCCTGAGCGAGCAGCGTGGGCAGCAGCAAGGGTGTCTGCCAGAGGTCGCGACCCTCGCACTGGCCGAACAGGAAGGCGGTATAGCCCGCCGTGGCCGCAGCCAGTAGCGCGGCAGGGGCGGCGAGCACCTGCAGCGCCCCCACCGAACCGACCACGCCGGCAATGAACCAGGCAGCGCAGACCGCGGCGAAGGCCCCGAGGACCACCGCGCCCTTCACCAGCCAGGACCGGCGGTTGGCCCGGGTTATCAGGTAGTAGAAGCGATCGGGCCGGCGCAGGTCCGACACCAGCAGGACTCCCGTGATCGCCATGAACACGCCGGCGACGACCGCCGGCACCACGCCCGCGGCGGCCTGCTCGTCGCCATGGCCGAGCAGCACCAGCAACGCAGCCACGGCCATCATGCCCGCGGCCACCGCCTTGGTGACCAGGTAGCTGGACACCTTCGCCTTCCAGGTCATCTGGTGCGCTGTGGTGTAGGTGGTGCGGGCCTCGGTGCCGGCACTGCCCGCGTCGGGGGTCGGGTGCTGGGGGGTGGTGTCGGCCCAGATCATCCCGTCGTCGGCGATCGCCGTGCGCAGCGGATCCAGCGACGCCGGGTTGGCGCCCAGGTAGTGGACCTTGGGCAGGGTCCCCTGCTCGGGAGCCCGCACAGCGGTGTCGCGGCTGTTGATGAGCACGGTGGTCTCGTCGTGCGGGTCGTCGAGGTCGGCCACCTTGATGGCGTGCGTCGGGCACACCACCACGCAACTCGGCTCGAGACCCTGCTCGATGCGGTGGTTGCAGAAATTGCACTTGTTGGCGGTGTTCGTCTCCGGGTTGATGTAGATGGCGTCGTAGGGGCAGGCGTTCATGCAGCCCTTGCAGCCGATGCAGTTGTCGTCGTCGAAGTCCACAACGCCGTTGGACGCCCGGAACAGGGCATTGGTGGGGCAGATGCTGATGCAGGGCGCGTCGTCGCAGTGGTTGCATCGCATCACCGAGAAATGCCGGTTGGCATCCGGGAACGACCCCGTCTCGATGTACTTCACCCAGGTCCGGTTCACGCCGAGGGGAACGTCGTGCTCGCTCTTGCACGCCACGGTGCAGGCGTGGCAGCCGATGCAGCTCTCGCTGTCGAGCAGGAATCCGAGCCGGGTCACAGGACGTCTCCGGTGCCCACAGCCGATCGCCGGGAGAGCCGGTGGACCCCGGCGCACAGCAATTCCACGAGATGCCCGAACGTGTCCTCGGGGTCGTGGGGAAGCGGATGGCCGTCCCCCGACTCGAGGTGGCTGAAACCGTGGAAAGCGCTGCGCAGCGTGCGAGCGGCGTGGACGCGGTCCGCCTCACTGAGGTCGTAACCCCGCAGGGCCTGGCCCAGAACGGCGAGCACCCGCTCCACCGCGGCCTCCAGTTCGGGGTCGCCGGCACACGGGTAGCGGTCGGTGGCGGCATAGAGGCCGGGGTGGTCGCGGACCGTCTGGCGCCAGGCGTGACCCACCGCAGCGACGGAATCATCGCCGGAGAGTCCGACGGCGGCGTCGGTCAGCCGCTGCGCCAGGATCTCCCGACCCCGGAGGCTGAGGCTGCGCAGCAGATCGTCGAAGCCGTCGACGTGGCGATACAGGGCCGGCTGGCGCACGCCGAGCATGCCGGCGACGCGGGTCAGGGTCAGTTTGTCGAGGCCCTCGGTGTCGGCGAGCTGGGCCGCAGCGGCGATCACCTGCTCGCGGTCGAGCGGTCGCCTCGCCGGTGGGTGCGTGTCGTTGTGCTGTGTCATCGCGATCTATCTCCCGCCTCTGCTCCGGCCCCCGGTGGGTCCATCGCGTGGAAGCTAGCAGGCATATCGCAATCGTTAGATGTCAGTGCGGTGCCGCGAGCGGCCTGGCACGCGGCGATCACAGCCACCGCCACGATGTCGTCCGCGTCGCAGCCCCGAGACAGGTCGTGCATGACGCCTGCGGTGCCCTGCAGCAAGGGGCCGTAGGCCCGGGCGCCTCCCAGGCGTTCGGTGATCTTGTAGGCGATGTTGCCCGAATCCAGATCGGGGAAGACGAACACGTTGGCCTCGCCCGCCACCTCCGAGCCCGGGGCTTTCGTGCGAGCCACCTCAGGGGCCCAGGCGGCATCGAACTGCAGCTCGCCGTCGATGGCCAGCGACGGCGCCCGGCGCCGCACGAGTTCGGTGGCGGCACGCACCCGCTCCACCCGGGGGCCAGCGGCGCTCCCCTTGGTGGAGTACGACAGCATCGCCACCCGGGCCCTCTCGTCGACGAGCGCCTCGTGCGTGGCCGCACTCGAGATGGCGATCGAGGCGAGTTGGGTGGCGTCGGGCTCGGGCACCACGCCGCAGGCGCCGAAGGTGATGGGCGTCCCGTCGGGCAGCACCAGCAGGAAGCAGCTGCTGATGATCTCGGCGTCCGGCGCCGGCCCGATGCAATGCAGGGCCGCCCTCACCACCTCGGAGGTCGGCCGGGTCGCCCCGGCCACGCATGCGTCGGCCTCGCCGGCTGCAACCATGAGCGCGGCCACGTGGAGGGGGTCGGCAAGGTTGATCCGCTCCACGTACGGCGAGGCCTGCGCCGCCTCCTGCACCGCCGGCGAGGCGAAGGCGGCCGGCTCATCGAGCAGGATCGCCACCGCCAGACCTTCGGCGTCCAGGCGTCGAGCCGCTTCGCCGGCCCGCTTGTCGTCGCCGTCGGCCAACACCACACGCGGGCACGCGGCGCGGGCCTCGCGCCGCCACGCCTCGGTGACGGTGCTGCGACCCGCCGCGGGCTGAGTGCCGGTCAACCCTTGCCCCGCCAGGGGATCAGCCGCTTCTCCGCCACCCGCATCGCCACGTCCATGCTCACGCCGAGGATGCTGATGAGGATCACCGCCGACAGCATCGTGTCGAGCAGGAAGAACTGGCGCGCCTTGAAGATCGTGAACCCGAGGCCGGAACTGGAGCCGAGCAACTCGGCCGCCACCAGCGTGCCCCAGCACACGCCGATCGCCACACGGAGCCCGGTGAAGATCTCGGGGAGGGCGTTGGGCAGGATGACGTGCCGCAGCACCTGCGCCTTGGAGGCTCCCAGCGAGTAGGCAGCGTGGACCTTGGTGGTGTTCACCGCCAGCACCCCGGAACGGGCCGCGATCACCATGATCCAGATCGCGGCGAAGAGCAGCAGGTTGACCTTGCCCTCCTCGCCGATGCCGAACCACACGATGAACAGAGGGATGAGCGCCAGTGGGGGAATGGGCCGCAGCAGCTCCACGACGGGGTCGAAGGCACCCCGCCAGCGGTTCGACAGGCCCATGGCCAGGCCGATCGGCACGCCGATGACGACCCCCCAGAACAGCCCCTTGGCCAGGCGGCTGAAGCTGTCCCAGACGTGTTCCCACAGCGTGACGTCGCTGTAGCCGTTGCGGCCGAAGTCCCAGCCGGCCTCGAATACCTGCTGAGGGCTCGGCAGGGTCCGCTCGTTGATCCACTGCGTGTACGAGCAACTCGGCAGGCCCGGGAACTCCTCGGGGTGCTCGACCGATCGCTCGCAGTCCCGCAGCAGATCGCGCTGGCGATAACTCTCATCGATGGTGAGGCCGGCCCGGACCTCCTCGGCGTAGTCGTTCCACTCCGCGGGCATCCCCCACACGTTCGTGCCGATGAACCAGATCACCAGGATGGCGACCAGGCTGATGAAGCTCCACCGCAGGGCGCCGCTGACCTCGCTTGCGTCGCCGAACGTGACCGTCTTGCGGGCGCTCTGGCCTGCGGGTCCGGACCACCGGCCGAAGGGCCGGCGCAAGGCGATCGACACGTTGCCCGACGTCGATGTCACGGCGTGGTCGCTGTGCCCCTCGGTCCTGTCGCCGCCGTTGCCGCGGATCAGGACCACGTCGGATTCCGGAGGTCGCTTCGCTCTCCTGGTCATTGCCCGCCGCCCGCCGTTCCCATGATCTGTTCCTCCATCTCCCAGATCATCGAGAGGATCTCCTCCCGGACGCGGATGAACTCCGGCGAGGTCTTCAACTCGCGTGCATCCGCGGTGAGCGCCTGGCGGGCGAACGGCAGGTCGTAGACCCGCTCGATGCGGCCGGGGCGGGGTGCCATCACGAACAACTGGTCGCCCAGGTACAGCGCCTCCTCCACGCTGTGGGTGACCAGCACGATGGTCTTGCCGGTCTCGTTCCAGAGGTTGAGCACCAGACCCTGCATCTTCTCGCGGGTGAGGGCGTCGAGTGCGCCGAGGGGCTCGTCCATGAGGATGATGCTGGGGTCGTTTGCGAGGCAGCGGGCCAGGGCCACGCGCTGCTGCATCCCGCCGGAGAGCTCGTAGGTGGACTTCTCGCCAAAGTCCTGGAGTCCCACGATGTCCAGCAGATCCTGCACCGCCTCGCGGGAGGCGGGCCGGGATCTTCCGTTCATGCGGGCGCCGAAGCCGACGTTGTCGTTGACGCTGAGCCACTCGAACAGCGCCCCGCGCTGGAACACCATGCCGCGGTCCTGGCCGGGACCGGTGATCGGCTCGCTGCCCAGCTTCGCCTTCCCGGAGGTGGGCGCCAGGAAGCCGGCCAAGATGTTCAGCAGCGTGGTCTTGCCGCATCCCGACGGGCCCAGCAGCGTGAGCAGCCGGCCCGGCTCCAGGGTGAAGGTGACGTCGGCGAGAGCCTCCACCTCGCCGCCGTCGGGCAGTTCGTAGATCATGCCCACGCTCTCGACGACCAGCGGCCTCTCGGTCCTCGACTCCGTCGCCGCCTCGGCCTTCGATCTGTCGAAGTGCACCTCGGGGCGGGCCAGGGCGAACCATGCCCGGGCCACCATGAACACCGCGCCGAGCAGCGCCACATACGGGATCGTCGAATCGTCGCGCTGCAGGTAGGCCAGGAGGACGGCGACGAGGGAGGCCGCCGCCAGCGCCAGCCACACGTACCGGGCCATTCCGGCCCCGCGGGACTCATCGGCGCGGCGGTAGAGCATCAGGAGTCCCAGCAGGGCCGCTCCACCCACCAGAGACACGGCGGGCTGCCAGGGCGACGCCGTGTCCCGGAAGCTCAGGACGATCCCTCCCAGCAGTGCGGACACCGCCATGAGTTGCCCGATGAGCACGATGCCGTCGCTGGGCCGCGCGCCCCGGTCGGCGGACTTGAAACGGCGGGCGGGCGTGATCAGCAGGTCGACGGTCATGAGGACCGCTCCCAAGGCAACAGCGGCGAGCGCGATCACCTTGAGCCAGATGGCGGCCGTGACGACCCCCGAGGTCACCGCGTCCCACGCGTCAGCCAGACCCTGGACGAAAGTCTCCATTGCTACCTCCAGTCGACCCCGGCGGACTCTGCGACCGTCCAGGATGCGAATCCGGTGTTAGCCGGACGCTAGGCGCCTCCGGACGTTGAGACGGACGGGTGGGCGCCGGTGGAGCGGCACCCACCCGCCCGTGTCCTGGTACTACCTCACGGCTTCGAGGAAGCTGGTGTCGACGAAGGCGTCGTAGCTTCGAAGCGCGGAGTCGATTTCGCCTTGGGCGGCGAAGAAGTCCATTTGTTCCTTCATGACGTCTTGCACGGTGCCGCCGAGCCACGCGTCGGACAGCTGGGTGTCGCGCTCGGGGAAGTTGAAGGCGTCGAGCAGGGCGATGGTCGCCTCGCGGTCCATGCCCGCAGCGCCGGCGATGGTGTCGATGAACGGCCCCCGGTCGTCGTTGTAGGCCCGGTTGGCGTCCTCGGTGACCTGCAGGAAGCCCGTCACGATGTCGGGATGGGCCGCCGCGAAGTCGCCGGTGGTCGAGATGATGTCGAAGACCCGGATGCCGATGGCCTCCTGCTCCGAGCCGGTCATCACCAGGTTGCCGCCGTTGGCGATCATCTGGTTCACCGCGCCGCCGAAGGCGCATGCCATGGCCACCTCGCCGGAGTCCAGCGCCGCGACCGCGGCCGGGCCGCCCTCGGACTGGATGAGGTTCACGGTGTCGGTGTCCACGCCGAGGTGCTCGAGCATCTTCAACAACTTGAAGTGGGTCACGTTGCCCAGCGGCGTGTAGACGCTCTGGCCCGCCAGGGTCTCCGCGGCATTGTCCGCGGTGACGCCGTAGTCGGGATGTGCCACGCAGTTGTCGGCGTCCGCGTAGGTCACCGCCACGCCCACCAGCAGCAGGTCCGAGCCGCCGGTCACGAAGTTGGCGAACGGCGTCAGCCCCTGGCTGTAGGAGATGTCGATGTCGCCGGACTCCATCGCCTGGGCCATGTCACCGCCGCTGGCGAAGGGGATCCAGTTCACCGTCAGACCCAGCGTCGAGTCATAGGTCTGCTCCGCCTGCGCCACCTGGTTCGCCGTCGGCCACTCCAAGAAGAACGCCACATTCAACTCATCCAACATCGAATCCCCAGACGCCGCCGCATCGTCCGCCGGCGGTGGGGCATCGGGCGGTGCGGGGGCATCAGCCGGGGCATCGGCCGGCGGCGGCGCCGCCGGTGCCGGGGCGGCCGAGTCGTCGTCGCCGCAGGCTGCGGCGACGAGCATGGTCAGTGCAAGTACAGCAATCAATCGCTTCATTGATCTCCCTCCCTATTGGTGGAATTATCGAGACCTCGCCCAGAGGCCTGCAGCCAACCGCTCACGCGGTCGAGCACTTGGTCGACCCGGTTCACCAGGTCGTCGATCACGGCGGCGTCGGCGACGAGTGGCGGCGCCACCGACAGCATCACGGCGCCTCGCCCGTCGGGCCGCACCAGCACGCGGGCCTCGCGCACGAGGCGGTCCAGAACGCCTCCCGGCAGCAACTCGGTGCTCTCGCCGGCGCTCAGCTCGGCGCCCGAGTCGCGGTCGCGCATCAACTCGAGGGCATAGAAGTAGCCGGTACCGCGGACGTCCTTGACGCAGGGATGGGCCTGCATCAGCGCCCGCAGTCCGTCGCCCAGCCGGTCCTCCTGGCGCCGTACGTTCCCGAGCACGTCCTCGTCACGCAGCGCTGCCATGTTGGCGACCGCCACTGCGGTGGCAACGGGGTGGCCGCCGAAGGTGGATCCGTGCAGGAACGTGCCTGCCGGTGAGTCCCATACCCGCTCCACCAGCGGACTGCGCACGGTGAGCCCGCCGAGGGGTTGGTAGGCGCTCGTCACCCCCTTGGCGAAGGTGATCATGTCGGGCACCACCCCGTAGCGCTCGCTGCCGAACCAGTGGCCCAGGCGGCCGAAGGAGTTGATCACCTCATCCGCGCACAGCAGCACGCCGTAGCGGTCGCAGATGTTGCGCAGTTCCTGCCAGTAGCCCTCCGGCGGCACGAGCGCGCCGCGGCCGTTCTGGACCGGCTCGGCGATCACCATGGCGACGTTCTCGGGACCCTCGGCGATGATCGCCTCCTCGACCGCGGCCACGCATGGCAATTCCCGGGCGCTACCGCCCGGCTCGAGGCGACAGCCGAAAGTGTTGGCCACGTGGCGCACCCCGCCGGCGAGCATCGGCAGGTACGGGTCCCGCACGTTGGGAATGCCCGTCAAAGCGAGGGCGCCGAGGGTGGTTCCGTGGTATGCCCAGTTCCGGGCGATCACCACCTGGCGCTGATCTTCTCCGTTGGCAAGGTGGTAGCAGCGGGCGAACTTGAGCGCCGATTCCACTGCTTCGGAGCCCGAGCTCACGAAGAACACCCTGTCGAGGTCGCCCGGCGCGACCGCGGCGATCATTGACGCGGCCTCGCTGGCCGAGGGGTGGGCAAAGCCCCAGTTGGGGTAGAACGCCAGTGTGTCCATCTGCTTCGTGGCGGCCGCGGTCAGGTCCGTGCGGCCGTGACCGAGGTTGGTGCAGAACAAGCCGGCAAGAGCGTCGAGATACTCGTTGCCGTCGGTGTCCCAGACGTAGCAACCCTCGCCGCGTTCGACGACGACGAGATCGCCCCTCTGCCAAGCGTCGCCCCTCGTGAAATGCGGTATCAGGTGACGCTGTGCACGCTCGCGGTTCTCCGGCATGCGTTAGCTCCTGACCCCCCTAGGGCATCGTCTAGCCCGTCTTGGTTAGATAATAGTGGATATTTGCAAGCATGTCTAACCGCTCAGGCGTGTCATCTAAGCGACGTACACGCGGCACGGAGATCAAGGATCGGACGGGCCTCCCGGTGAGCTCGCCGGAAGGTCACATGAGCGGAGCGACGCCCCGGGGGCCGGCACAGCCCAAGGGCTATTCGTCGGGGGACTCCCTGACTCCGGCGCGGCGACCGCGTCCGGCGGCGAGGCGGGCGTTCGGCGCGTCGGGCTGCTCCACCCGATGACGTTCGAGCGCCGCGCGATCGAAGCTGATGCCGGCGCCGGGGCGGTCGCCCAGCACGATCCAGCCGTCAGTGATCACCGAGTCGAATGTGAACACGGCGTCTCGGCCTGCCTCCAGCACCTCCATCATGGTGTGGTGCGGCAGCGCCGCGGCCAGGTGGGCGCCGTAGCGGCCTGCAGAGTTCATCAGCGACACCGGTCTGTCGAAGGCCTGAGCCAGCTCGGCCGCGCGCAGGCAGGTGGTGAGTCCGGCCATGTTGGGGTTCACCTGGACGACGTCGACCGCGCCGTGGCGCAGGAGCGCGGCGAACTCGTGAACGTCCTTGAGGTTCTCGCCGGTCGCCACGGCTGCGTTGATGGCCCGTGACACGTCGCGCAACCCGTCGAGGTCGGTGCGGATCACCGGCTCCTCGCACCAGGCGATGTCGAAGGTGCGCTCGAGGGAGCGCATCGCCCGGACGGCTTGCTTCGGTGACCAGTACTCGTTGGCGTCCACGAGGAGCGTCGCGTGAGCCTCTGAGCCGCCGAGTGCCTCGCTCATGACGGCGAGGCGGCGGAGATCGGCATCGACCCCGAAGCCCACCTTCAGCTTCCCGGCCCGAATGCCGCGCGCCGCCATGGACTCGTAGTAGGTGCGCAGTTCGGCGTCGCTCAGTGCCCCGTCCAGACCGCTGGCGTAGGCGAGAACGCGCGGCTCCAGGGCGCCGAAGAACTGCCACAGCGGGACGCCGGCGATCTTGGCGCGCAGGTCCCAGAGGGCGTTGTCGATGGCGGCGATGCCGATGGCCACCGCCCCCTCGTTGCCCGGCTTGAACGATCCTCGGACCATCCGCTCCCACAGGCCCCGGTGCCGGCGCGGATCCTCGCCGAGGATTGCCGTGGCGAGCAGCGGGATGGCGCTGAGACCGAGCCGGCTGGCCACAGCGACACCCTGGACTCCCTCGTCGGTGTCGATGAACACCGCCAGGTCGGCGCGGCGCCGGATGCCGCCGGGGATGTTCACGTCGCCGATGGGTCGTGACAACTCGTACTCGTAGAGCACGGTCTCGACACCGGTGATCCTCATGTGATCATCCCGCGGGTCCCGATCTCTCCACCGTGCGAGCTACGGCGCCCGGTCCAGATGGATTGCGCCGATCGGGCAGTTGGCGACCGCCTCGGTGGCGGCTGCGAGCTTCTCGGCGGGCACCTCGGCGACCAGCACGCGGGTGACGCCGTTGTCGTCGAAGCCGAACAACTCCGCATCGATGAGGACGCACTGGCCGGTCGTGATGCAGGCGTCGTCGACCCGCAGCCGGAACCGGGCGGTGGCGTCCGGTTGGTCATCGCTCATCGCCGACCCCCTCCCTCCGCACACCGGCCACCGCCGGCGTCCCGGCGGGGACTGTCCTGTAGCCACGGGGTTCGACCCACAACTCTGCCAGGCCACGCTGGTCGCGCGGCGCCTTCCAGAGCGGCGTCTCGCTGAGCAGCGTCGCGCCCGGGAATCGTGCCAGGAACTCCTCGGTTGCGATCGTCACCTCGAGCCGGGCGAGGGGAGCCCCGAGGCAGAAATGCGGGCCGCGCCCGAAGCCCATGTGATCGGCCTTGGTCAGGCGCCTCTCGATGTCGAACCGTCCCGGGTCGGGGTACTGCGCAGGATCCCGGTGCGCTGCGGCGATGTTCACGACCACGGTGTCGCCGGCTTCGATCGCCCGCCCGCCCAGGCTCAGCGGGCGCGTCGCCGTGCGCCGGCCGTTGATCGCCGGGGCCTCGAAGCGGAGCACCTCCTCGAGGGCGAAGTCCAGCCACTGCGGCGAACTCCGGGCCAGGGCCAGTTGCTCGGGATGGCTCAGCAACAGGAAGATGCTCGTGGCGATGAGGTTCGTGGAGGTCTCGTGGCCGGCCTGCAGGGCGTGGACGACGATGACGATGCCGTCCTGGCGGGTCATGCGGCCCTCCTCGATGGCCGCGGCGACGACGCTTATGAAGTCGGCGCGCGGCTCGGCGGCGCGCCGGTCGATGAGGTCGCCCACGAACTCCCGCCACTCCACGAGGGCGTCGTCGAGGTCGTGCGCGATCGGGGGCTCGGGAATCGGGCCGGTGAAGAACCGGGCGAGCTGCGCAGACCAGGCGGGAAAGCGGTCGAGGGCGGCGGGCGGTACGCCCAACAGGCCGGCAATGACCTTGACCGGTAGCGGCCCGGCCAGGGTTGCCACAACGTCGAACGGCTCGCCGGCGCGCTGGGCGGGCTGGAGCAACCCGACCGCCTCGCTGCGGATCCCATCGACGAGCGGGGCCAATGCCGCTGGTGTGAACGGGGGGTTCAGCGTGCGTCGCAGGGTCGTGTGATCGGCACCGTCGGAATGGATGAGGCCGGGGTGTCCGAAGTGGTGGGGGAGCACCTTCAGGCTGTCGATCACCTCCGGTGGGAGTCGCCGGATGTAGGCCTCCTCGGCGCCCCGGCTGGAGTAGTCGGCGGGGCTCCGCAGCACCTCGGTGACGAGGTCGAATCTCGTTACGAGCCAGTAATTGAGTGAGGGGCTCCAGTAGACGGGCGCGCGCTCGCGGAGTTCGGCGAACACCTCGTGCATGTGGTCCTGGAAGTCGGGGGCACCGAGCGCGGCCTCGATATCCGGTATCCCCCGCCGGTGCATCCGACCAAGGTAACCGTCATCTCGCACAGGGCCGGAATCCGGTGGCGGCGGTCCGGGCGGGAGCCGCCGGTGGCCGTCGGCGGATCGTCTGGCGAAATCGCTCCGCCGGCCGCCCCTCGGCGTCCCCCACCCTCGGCTGCAGTGTCCAGACCTCCTCTATCCGTCATTCCGGCGAAGGCCGGAATCCACTCGGTCGCGGCACGGTCGTATCTTCCGGGGCAGACTGGCTGCCATGAGTGAATCGTCACCGGCTCGGTTCGTTGGCGTGGGGTTGTCGCTGTCGAACGAGGAGCCGGCGGCTGTCACGCTGGCGCAGGGGGTGCAGGCCGACGAGTTGGGGTACGACGAGGTGTCGATCCCCGAGAGCCGGTTGCATCGCTCCACGACGTCTGTTGCGGCTGCGATCCTGGCCCGGACGCAGCGGGTCACGGTGCGTGTGGGGGTGGCGAATCCGGTGACCCGCCATCCGCTGCTGCTGGCGTTGGAGGCTGCCACGCTGGCGGACATCGGGTCGGGGCGTGTGCGGTTCGGGATCGGTGCCTGCGAGTGGACGATGCGGGCCTTCGGGTGCGACCCGGAGGGATGGCTGCCGTACACGAACACCGTCGAGGCCACCCGCGCCATGCGGTCGTTGCTGGCCGGTGGGCCGCTGGGGTTCGACCCCGAGACCTTCGCCGCCGACGCCGGTCTGCGCCTCGAACTGCCACCGCCGGTGAGCGTGCCGGTGGATGTCGGAGCCGTCAACGCCCGGATGCTGACCGCTTCGGGACGCTGGGCCGACGGCGTGCAGCTGGGTGCGCTCATGAGTCCCGCATACGTGACCTGGGCGGCTGAGCGGATCGCCGAGGGTGCCCTGGCGGCCGGGCGCGATCCTGCCGACGTATTGGTCTCCGGGAATGTCCTGACCAGTCTGAGCCGTGACAGGGACGCTGCCCGCCGCGAGGTGCGCGAGGTGTTGGCGTACTACCTGGCTCGGGTGGAGGGCGTGGTCGTGGACCGTTCCGGCGCCGACCCCGAAGCGGTGGCGGCGGTGCGCGCCGCCGTTCGACAGGACGGGCTGGCCGCCGGCGCTGCGACGGTGAGCGGGCAACTCATCGACACGTTCGCCGTGACGGGCGACACTGAGGAGGTGATCGAGCGCCTGATGCCCTTCGGTGCCGCCGGCATGACGATGCCGCTGCTCTGGTACACGCTGGGGCCCGATCCTGCCTGGGCAGTGGAGGCGCTGGCCGCCGAGGTTGTGCCCGCCGTACGGGAGGTGCCGTTGTGAGCAGCGAAGCGCCGGCCGCCGCCGGTCCTGTCGTGAGCACCGGCTGGCTGGCCGAACGCCTGGGAGAGTCCGGCAGCGACGTGCGGGTCGTGGACTGCCGCTGGTATCTGAAGCCGTTCGACATGCGCGATCCGGACATCGAATACGCCCGCGGTCACATCCCCGGCGCAGTGCACCTGCGTTGGGACACCCACTGGGCCGACCCCGATCACCCGATCCCGGGGATGCTGGCCCGGCCCGAGGCGTTCGCCGAGGCGATGGCCGCCGCCGGGATCGGGGAGCGGACGACCGTTGTCGCCTACGACGACGGGCACGTCACTGTGGCCGCGCGGCTCTGGTGGGCGCTTCGGGTGTACGGCCACGGCAGCGTGGCGGTCCTCGACGGCGGAATCGGCCGCTGGGTTGCCGAGGGCCGACCGCTGAGTACGGAGGTGCCGCGTTGGCCCCGGGGTGACTTCGCGGCCCGGCCGCGCTCGGCTGCCTACGCCACACACAGCGACGTTGCCGAGGCTCTCGACGACCCGTCGGTGGGGCTCGTGGACTGCCGCATGGAGCCGGCCCGCCTCGAGGACGGGGGCATGATTCCCGGCAGCGCCTACCTGCCCGGAATCGAGTTCTTCGACGAGCACGGTCTCATGCGCTCGCAGGAGAGTTGCCGGGAGACGATCCTGGCCGCCACCGCGGGGGCACCGCGCACGATCCTTTACTGCCGCGGCGGCGTCGGCGCCTGCGGCACGGCCCTCGCCTACGAGGTGGCCGGCCTCGGCGATGGCGTGTCGGTCTACGACGGCTCCTGGAGCGAGTGGATCACCGTCGCCGACGACTCCCAGCAGGAGCCCCTCTAGCGGTCAGTCCAGGAACTCCGCCGCGCCGAGATCAATGGCGTGGGTGGCGTGCCGGCGCGCCATCGTGGCCAGCAGCTTGTCGCCGCGCTCGGTGCGCTCGACCCCCATCGAGGCGAACACGACGGTCGCAAGGCCGAAGAAGGATGCCCGGCGGTACGCCTCCCAACACTCGGACCAACCGAGGCCCGCCGCCCCGAAATCGCAGAGCGCCTCGTAGTAGTCGCGCACGATGCGCTCCTCGGTGGCGCGGCGGTGCTCGATCAGCAGGTTGCCGCCCAGGAAATACGAGACGTCGCTGAGGGGGTGGCCGACCGCCAGGGACTGCCAGTCCACGGCGCTGATCGCCGCCGGGGATCGCGTCGTGTCCAGGAGCAGGTTGTCGAGCCGATAGTCCTGGTGGATGGCGCAGAACACGTCCTCGACCGGCGGGCTGGTGGGGAAGCCCTGGGAAGAAGCGAGGCGCTGGAACAGGTCACTCTGCTCAGCGGAGAGTTCGTTGTGGTGTCTGTCGAGGAATTCGGGAAGGACGCTCCGGAAGAACGCGTGGATCGCTTTGTGCACCTCCGCAGGGTCGTCGAAGTTGAGCCAGTCGGCGTCGGCGAGCGAGGTGTCGCGCCAGGTCGGGCCGTGGAGCCCCACCAGCGCCAGGGTGATCTGGCGGGCCAGCGACGGGTCGCAGCCGACGATCTGGTCACCCTGGACGGCGGGGTGCATGTCCTGCATCAACAGCACGAATTCCGGGCCGTGGCCCCGGACGGCCGCGTGGTAGCAACGCGGCGTCGGGATCTGCAGCCGCGACCGGAGACGGTTGTAGAAGCCGACCTCCCGGGAGTAGGCGCGCACCCGGACGGCCATGTACCGCGTCATCTCGTCACCGGAGGGGAACTTCCCGACGATCGTGGCCGGGTACTCGGGCCGTGGCCGGGCGTATGTGGGCACGAAGCGCACACTGGTGCCGAACTGGCCGGTGCCGACGGGGACATGGCTGAAGCCGGTGATCTCGGCGTCGGCGTGGCCGGCGCGGCGCAACACCTCGCTCAGCCACTCGGCCGACACCTCTTCGAGGGTGGGGATGGATTCGTCGCCGGTCACGGCTGGCTGCGGCGGTAGGCGTCCACGACCGGTGCGAGCTCGGCCGGGGTGGCACCGTGCATGATGACGCCGTCGCATCCCAGGTCGAGTTGGTGGCGCACAGCCGCAGCGCACTGTTCGGGCGACCCGGTTGCGCTTGCGTCGAACCACTCGTCGGGAATGATCGTGGCGATGTGCTCGAGAACCTCGGTCGAACCGGCGGCGTCGAGAGCGGTCCAGCGGTGCTTGGCCACCACCTCGTCAGCGTCGAACCTCTCCAGGACGGCAGGGTCCCAGCGGTTCGTCCGGACCAGGAGTTCGCCGTAGGCCTGCAGGTAGCTCGCCAGCCGTCCGATGGTTCCTCTCAGGCGCTTCTCATAGGGGATCAGGTCGGAGATCGTGGCCAGGCACGACCAGACGCGCACATCGTCGGGGTCGCGGCCGGCCTGCTCCGCGGCTGACTTCACCGTCTCGACGCATCGGAGCACGGTCTCATCGGCAAAGTACGTGTGCAGGATCACCTCGTCGAAGCAGCGCCCACCGAGGCGCAGCGAGTTCTCGCCGAAGCCCCCCAGGCTCATCGGCAGGTGCTCGTCGAGGGTCGGGTCGAGCAGGAGGAGCGGGAAGCGACCCGCCGGACCGTCGTGGTTCTGGACCATCTCGCCCCGGAAGAGCCGCCGCATGATGCCGGCGAAGTCCTCCATCTCGGCGGTGGTGATCTCGGGGATGCCCATCAGCTGCTGCAGGATGGGGATGCCCCGGCCGATGCCCAGCACGAACCGCCCACCGCTGAGGTTCTGCATGGTGTAGGCGAAGCCGGCGGTCAACAGGGGATGGCGGGTGTTGTTGTGCGTGATGCCCGTGGCGATGGTGATCGACTCCGAGACCGCCGCGGCCGCACCGCACAACACCCCCGCCTCCTTCTTGTTGTAGCGCTCGGAGATGAACGCGGTGCCGAGCCCGAGCGCCTCCCCATCGCGCACCTCGTCGAGCACGTCGCGGGAACTCTTCGGCTGGCCGGCGAGGCCGTAGAAGCCCAGCTCGGGAAACTCTGCTGTGGTCATGGTCTCGGTCGTCTCCCTTAGATGCAGAGGCCGTCAGCTAGATGCAGAGGCCGCCAGCTGTGACGCCTCGGTGGCTGTGGCAGAGGATGGTGCGCTCCACGGTACGCAGCGTGAATGGACCGGGGTCCTCGGACATCCAATCCTCCGCTGCGGGCGTGGCGAAGACGTGCAGCCGGTAGCCCAGCAGTGAGTCGTCGCCGAGGTTCAGCACGTCCACGGTGACCTCGCCGAGGGCCTCGAAGATGATAGGACCGACCGTCACGACGACACGTGATGGCGGCTCCGACGACGCGAACGCCTCGCCCACGATCCGGGCCAGGTCGATCAACGTGGCGGCCTCGGGCCGCTCGCCGAGGCGGTCGATGAGATGCGCCGTTATGTCGTCGGTCAGGCCGATCGGCGCCAGGTACGCCCCGCTGGCCCAGCCGGTCACGCCTGCGACCTGCACCTCGTGCCACACCGTCGTGGGCAGCTTCCTGGTCCTGCCGGTGGCCACGATCGCCTCGCTCCAGGAGTCGAACCAGTCGATCGGCTCGCCCGAGGGCATCGCACGGACCTCCAGCACGAAGGCGATCGGGTTCGCCAGGCCGAGGGTGGCGATGATCTCTCCGAACGGCACGTCGCGCACGTTCAGCACGTCGTCGAAGTCCACCCCCACGACGGCCAGCGACATGCCCTCGTCGGGCCCGTACTCGTAGGGCTCGCCGGGTAGGGATTCTCGTACGGTCGCAATGTCCGGATCGAAGTCGGCCGGCTCCGTCTCGGGCGGTGTCGGAGGTGGGGATATGGCCGGTGCGGATTCAGTGGCGATTGTCGGTGGTTCTGCCAGGACCGCCGGCTCCGAGGTGGTTTCCGCCGCTCCGGGCTTCGCCGGTGGGACAACCTCGACGATGGGCGATGACCTGTCCCGGGAGTCGGTTGCGGAGTCCGCCGCCGCAGCGCGGCTCGCGTTCCCGGTACCGGATCCGTCCGGGTCGGACTGAAGTGTGGCTCGGAGAATGTCGTCGACAGTCTCATCAATCGAACCGCTGCCCTCGGACCCCTCGAGGACCGCATCGAGGAGTTCGTCCACGGCATCATCGGTCGCGCCCCCGGTACCGATCCCGCTTCCCGGGTCGACCTGCACGTTGACGGTGCACCCGCCCGCGATCAGCGCGAGCATCGCGAGCCCCGTCGCGAGCGTCGCCGCCCGCGTCCCGATCACTGCTCCTCTCGATTCTCTACTCACGGGCCTCCTCTGCGTTTGCCCAGGCCTTGCTGCGCTCGACGGCGCGCTTCCAGCCGGCGTACGAGGCGTCGACGGATGCTCGGGCGGCTCGGGGCTCCATGACGATGTCGAGTTCCCACGCTTCGGCGATCTCCGCGACCGATGACCACACGCCGGCGGCGAGGCCGGCCAGGTACGCGGCACCCATAGCGGTCGTCTCGGTCACCCTCGGTCGCCGGACGGCCACGCCGAGGTGGTCGGCCTGGAGTTGCAGCATGGAATCCATCGCCGCCGCGCCGCCGTCCACCCGGAGGCTGCGGAGGGAGGTGCCCGTGCCGGCGGTCATGGTCTCGACCACGTCACGGGTCTGATACACCATTGCCTCCATTGCAGCGCGGGCTATCTCCGGTCGGCCGGTGCCGCGTGTCAGACCGACGATCGTCCCGCGTGCGTGGGGGTCCCAATAGGGGCTGCCAAGGCCGGCGAAGGCTGGAACGAGGAAGACGCCGCCGGTGGAGGTGCACTGGCCGGCCAGAGCCTCGACCTCTGATGCATCGCCGATGATCCCCAAGCCGTCGCGCAGCCACTGGACCGTTGCCCCGGTCGCGAAAATCGATCCCTCCAGGGCGTAAGTTGGCTGAGGCCCATCGTGGCCGTCGAGCAGCCAGGCCACGGTGGTGAGGAGGCCCTCGATGGGGTCCGGGAGTGCCGCCCCCACGTTCATCAGCACGAACGAGCCTGTTCCGTAGGTGTTCTTGGCGTCACCCGGATGGAACGCGGCCTGCCCGAACAGTGCCGCCTGCTGATCCCCGGCGACGCCGCGGATCGGTACGCCCGCGCCGCAGGCAATCGAGGATGCGGTCACGCCGAAGTCCCCGCTCGACGGGCGCACCTCGGGCAGGACTTGCACCGGCACCCCGAACAACTCGCAGAGTTCGGCGCTCCAAGCCAGAGAGCCGATGTCGAACAGCATCGTCCGCGAGGCATTGGTGGCGTCGGTGGCGTGGACCGCGCCGCCGGTCAGGTTCCAGATGATCCAGCTGTCGACGGTGCCGGCGGCCACGTCCGGATTCCTGGCGCCTCCGCCGCTGTGGAACAGCCATTCGAGCTTGGAGGCGGAGAAGTACGGGTCGAGCACCAGGCCGGTGCGCTCACGGACGAGGGGCAGAACCCCCTCGCCGGCGAGGTCGGCGCAGCGTTGCGCGGTGCGGCGGTCCTGCCAGACGATCGCCCGCTCGAGCGGCTCGGAGCGACTCCGGCTCCAGCGCACGATCGTCTCTCGCTGGTTTGTCACCCCGATCGCGGCCGGAGCCGCCTCGAGGTGGGAGGTCACCTCGTCCAGGGTCGCCTGCACGGCCGCCCAGATCTCCGCGGCGTCGTGCTCGACCCAGCCGGGCTCCGGGAAGTACTGCGGGAATTCCTCCTGCGCGACGGCGACGGGACGGGCGTGCTCGTCGAAGGCGATCGTGCGCACGCTCGTCGTGCCGGCGTCGATGGCGAGGACCGTCGTCATCCCGCAACCGATGGTCCCGACACGTGGCCTTGCGATGGCGTCCGGCTCACTCCGTGGGAGGGCCGGACGATCTCAGACGCCCCCCTCGTCGGCGGAGGCGTGCCAGCGCTGGGTGCTGATGCGTCCCAGCCAACTGAACCCCCAGAAGACCACGATTCCCAGCAGCGACGACACGATGAGGGCGGCGATCAACTCCTTGGTGGCGGCCTGGCCGCGGTACTTGTCGATGAGTACGCCGATGCCCTTCTCGCCGCGGCCGAAGAAGAACTCACCCACGATGGCGCCGATCACCGACAGTCCGGCCGCGATGCGCAGCCCGGTGAAGGTGGCCGGAAGCGAGGCCGGGAATTCCAGCTTCCAGAAGCGGGTGCCGCGGGAGGCCTTGTGGAGGGTCAGCAGCTCGTGAAGGTTGTGCTCCGCGGACTGCAGGCCGAAGAGGGTGTTTGTGATGATCGGGAACAGGGCGATGAGAACCGTGACGATCACCCTGGCCTGGAAGTCGAATCCGAACAATCCGCCGATGAGGGGGACGAGGGCCAGGATGGGGATCGTCTGCAGGACGACCGCCCAGGGGAAGAAGGACCGTTCGACCCAGCGGCGCAGGTTCATCGCCACCGCGAACAGCATTCCGCAGGCCGTTGCAATGGCCAGGCCCGTGAACGACTCCTTTGCCGTTACCCGGATGCCGTCGAGCAGCTCGCCGCGCGTGTCACTGTCGGCGAACGCCTCGTTCCACACCTCGTGCAGAGGTGGCAGCAGGAATCGGCGATCTTCGGCCAGCAGGACGAGGGAGAGCAGGTACCAGAAGCCCACCATCGCCACGCTGAAACCGAGCGGCAGGCCGTACCGGGCGATCAGCACCCGCAGGCGCTCCCAGGGTGTCTTGGCGGGTGTGCTAACGCCGGTGGTGGAAGGGGAGTCGGGCGGGGCGCGGTCCGGCGCCCGAGTTGCTTCGGGCGCCGGACCGCGTCGCTTCAACATCTAATGCTTGGACTCCCGCCCTCTTCCGGCTAGAAGCCGAGGCCGATGGAGGGATCCAGGAACTCGTTGGTGTACAAGTCCGAGGGCCTGACGTCCGGGTTGAAGCCCTCGACGCCCTGGTCGGTGAAGATCGGTCGCAGGATCTCGATCAGGCCCGCGATCCGGTCCCCGTTCATGTCACCGACGAACCCGTTGCCGCCGTCTGTGACCAGCCCGAGGTCCCTCATGGCCACGGTGGCCGCGGCATGGGTCTCCTTCGACGACGTCCAGAAGCTGTCCAGCTCCTTGACGATGTCGTCGAGCTTGTCGTTGACCGGCCGCGGGTCGTTGAAGTAGTTGACCAGGTCCTCCTGCATGATCGGCACGATCAGCTCGAGGCACTCCCGGTAACGCTCGATGTCGCCGCTGCGCACCGAGACCGCCGACTGGTAGATCTCGAAGCCGGCGTCGTGGATCAGCATGAAGTCCACCGGCTTCAGCCAGCCCTCGATCTCGTTCTCGTAGCGGAACGGCTCGTTCGTGGCGAAGCCCTGCTGAACCAGCCTGTCCTCGCTGATGAACCTGACGGGGGAGCCGTCGTAGGAGGCGTCCACCTGGTCGGCGCTGAGCCTGCCGTCGGCGATGAGGTAGTCCATGTACGCGGCACCGCCGAAGTACAGGACGGTGGCGCCGGACTCGCCGATGTCCGCGAAGTCCTGGAAGTCGTAGTCCTCGGGATCCCACATCAGGATCTGCGGGCCGACCTCGAAGCTGGTGAAGACCGCGGTCACCGGGGTCTCTCCGGAACCTCTGATGGCGGCGGCGGTGTCGACGTAGGCCATGAAGATGTCGTCGTCGGCGTAGAACTGCGCGTTCGGCGGCGAGAAGCCGATGTACGGACCGCCGGCGCGGATCTCGATGGTGAGACCCGTGTCGCGCAGCTCGCCGGAGTAGGTGCCGTTCTCGGCGTCCACGACACCGTCGGTGCCGATCATCTGGTACGTGTGGCCGTGCTCGGGCTCGGGGAACCAGTCCGTCTGGATCACGAGCGGGTTCGGGCACACGTCGGTGAGCGAGACGCCTGCCAGGGCGGCTGCGCGCTCGGCCTCGGCGGCGGCGCGTGCCTCTTCGGCTTCGGCGCGTGCCTCTTCGGCCTCGGCCTGCGCAGCCTGCGCTGCTTCGGCGGCGGCGCGTGCCTCGTCGGCTTCGGCGCGTGCCTGTTCGGCCTCGGCCTGAGCGGCGGCGGCCTCCGAGAGTGCCGCGTCGGCAGCGGCCTGGGCGGACTCGAGGGCCGCTTCTGCGGCGGCCATGGCCTCGACGTTGCCCTCGGCGGTCGCCTGTGCCAGGTCGGCTGCGGCCTGCGCCGCATCCGCTGCGGCGAGAGCGGCTGCGGCGTCGGCTGCGGCGGCTGCTGCGTCGGCTGCGGCTGCGGCGGCGTCGGCGATGCCAGTGGCGGCGTCCGCCTGTGCCGCCTGCGCGGCGCTCGCCGATGACCCGGCATCGGACATGGCGTCGTCAGCGGCGGCTGCGGCGGCCGCCGCGTCCGCCTGGGCGCTCCTTGCCTCGGCCAGGGCTGCGTCGGCGGCCTCCGAACCTGAATCGTCAGCTGCGCAGGCCGCCGCTAGGACTGCCAGCGCAGCTGTGACTGCGATCAGCACACGTCTACTCATCTGATTGTCTCCTCCGTGTTGGTTTTGTTGGAGTTGTCGCCCTCTCCGGTGCGGTCGGACGGGGCAAGACTAGTCAGGTTGGACACCGAACGGGGGGCCGCGGAACGCCCCGATGCAATCCCCCGACGCTGCCCTCAGGCGCTGTACCAGTGACTCGTGAGGCGCCGTCCCGCCCAGGTGAAGAAGCCGAAGAGGACCAGCCCGAGCGCAGAGCTGAAGATGATTCCGGAGACGAGCTTCGAGCCCGACAACTGGTCCTGGAACAGGAACAGCAACTGTCCGAGCCCTTCAGACCCGTAGCTGCCACCCTTGAAGAAGAACTCCCCCACGATCGCGCCGACCACGGCCAGGCCGGCCGAGATGCGAAAGCCCGTGAAGATGGCCGGCAGGGCGGCAGGCAACTGCAGCTTGCGAAAACGGGTGAACCGGCCGGCGTGATGCAGCGTGAAGAGGTCGTGCATGCTCGGCTCCACCGAGCGTAGGCCGAACAGTGTGTTCGTGATGATGGGAAAGATCGAGATGATGATCGTGACGACCACCTGGCTGGTGAAGTCCCAGCCCCACCACATCCCGATGAGTGGGCTGATGGCCACGATGGGGACGGCCTGCACCGCCACGGCGTAAGGGAACACGCTCCGCTCGATCCAGCGGGCCTGGCTCATCACCACGGCGATGGCCATGCCTCCTGCGATGGCCAGTGCGAGCCCCACCAGTGTGACCTGGGTGGTGCGCCACAGCCCGAACAGAACCTGCTCGAGGTTGTCCCAGGTCAGGAAGCCCACATCGACGACCTGATGCAGCGGCGGCAGGAAGAACCGCTGGTCGCGGTCCAGGACGAAGTACGTGAACAGGTACCAGATGCCGATGACACCTGCCGCCACAACGGTCGGAGGGCCCAGCAACCGGGCTTGCCGTGCGACTCGCTCCGCCGCGGCGTGGTGCGCCTCGTCGCCGCCGGCGACGATGACCGATTCCGTGGGCTCAGCTGTCTGCGTCGTCGTTCCTGCGTTCATCGACTCGTACCGGCGCTGCGTCAACCGCCCGCAGCCTAGGCGTTGGAGCGTCGGATGTCGCCACAACAGGGCGGGCCGATCGGCGACGGGCCGCCACCTGGCGCGGCCACGGCTGCCGCCGTCTTGCCGGCACCGGGTGGCCGGAAGGCCCGATCCGGTGTGCGGCCCGCGATTCCGTGACCGGTCCCGGCCTGTCAGAATGTCGCCCTGTGAGTGCCGGCCCCAACCTTCCCGACCGCGCCGAGGTCGTCATCGTCGGCGGCGGCGTGATCGGCTGCAGCACCGCATACCACCTGGCGCGCCGTGGCATCACCGATGTGCTGCTCGTGGAGCAGGGAACCCTCACCTGCGGCACGACGTGGCATGCCGCCGGTCTGGTCACGCAACTCCGGTCGACGTACAGCCTCACCCAACTCGCCACGTACTCCGCTCGCCTGTTCGAGGAGATCGAGGCGGAGACGGGTCAGTCGCCTGGCTACCGCACCGAGGGCTCGATCACCGTGGCCGACAATCCTGAACGCTGGGAGGAGGTGCTCCGCGGCGCCTCGATGGGCACGATGGTGGGAGTCGAGACCCGGGTGATCGATCTCGACGAACTCGCGGAGCGCTGGCCGCTCATCCGGACCGATGACCTCGTGGGTGCGCTGCTGGTGGTTCGCGACGGCCAACTGTCCCCGGTGGACACCACGATGGCTCTGGCGAAGGGTGCCCGGAACCGTGGTGTCACCATCGTCGAGGGCGTCGGTGTGACGGGGCTGCGGACCGTCGACGGGCGGATCCGCGGCGTGCAGACCGACAGGGGCGACGTCGAGACCGAGACCGTCGTGCTCGCCACCGGCATGTGGACCCGGCAGCTGGCGGCGACCATCGGCGTGAACGTGCCGCTGCAGGCCTGCGAGCACTTCTATGTCGTGACCGAGCCGCTGGAGGGAGTCGACGGCACCACGCCGGTGTTGCGCGATCCCGGGAACTACACCTACTTCAAGGAGGAGACCGGCAAGATCATGGCCGGCTTCTTCGAGCCGCGCGGCAAGATCTGGCATCTCGAGGGTGTGCCACCCGGCAGCAGCTTCGTGCAACTCCCCGAGGACTGGGACCACGTCGGCCCTATCTTCGAACGCTCGATTCACCGGGTGCCGGCGCTTGGCGAGTGCGGCATTCAACTCTTCTTCAACGGCCCGGAATCGTTCACGCCCGACGGGGTCTTCTACATGGGCGAGTCGCCCGAGGTGGACGGTTGCTTCGTGGCGGCGGGATTCAACTCCATCGGGGTGCAGACCGCCGGCGGTGTGGGGTGGGTGCTCGCCGACTGGGTGGCCGACCGCGTCCCTCCCATCGATCTCACGTCGGTCGACATCGCCCGGGCACTGCCGTTCCAGGCCGATCCCACCTACCTGCGCGACCGCATCGGCGAGAGTCTCGGCCTGCTCTACGCCATGCACTGGCCACACCGCCAGTACGAGAGCGCCCGCAACCGGAGGCTGTCGCCGCTGCACGACCGCCTCGACGCCGCCGGGGCGGTCTTCGGCGAGACGGCCGGCTGGGAGCGGCCCAACTGGTACGCCTTCGACGGCCAGGAGCGGGCCTACGTCTACAGCTACGGCAAGCAGAACTGGTGGGCCAACGCCGGCGCCGAGTGCCGGGCCGTCCGAGAGCGCGTGGGGCTGTTCGACCAGACCTCGTTCGTGAAGTTCAGCGTGACCGGCCCCGACGCCCTCGCTGCGCTCAACAGGCTGAGTGCCGCGGAGGTCGACACCGAGCCGGGACAGGCCGTCTACACGCAGTGGTGCAACGACCGGGGCGGCATCGAGGCCGATCTGACCGTCACGAGACTCGGTGACGACTCCTTCGTCGTGGTCACCGCCGCGGCCAGCCAGACCCGTGACTGGGCCCGGCTGCGCCGGGGTTGCCGGGGGCTCGACGTTGAGATCGGCGACATCACCGAGGATCAGGCCATGCTGGGGCTGATGGGCCCGCGGGCGCGGGACGTGCTGGGCTCCCTGACCGGCGCCTCGCTGGCGGATGGGGACTTCCCGTTCTCCGCAGCGCAGTTCATCGACGTGGCCGGCGTCGAGGTGCTGGCGATACGCATGAGCTACGTCGGCGAACTGGGTTGGGAACTCTACGTCGCCAATGTCGAGGCTGTGGCCGTCTTCGACGCCCTCGTTGCAGCCGGGGAGCCGCACGGGCTGGCGCTCGCCGGTTATCACGCCATGAACACGCTGCGCCTGGAGTCCGGCTACCGCCACTGGGGCCACGACATCTCTCCGGCGGACACGCCGCTGGAGGCCGGACTGGGATTCGCCGTGGGCTGGGACAAGGCGGGGGACTTCTGCGGCCGTGCCGCCCTGGAGACTCAACGCGGGCAACCCCGGACGAAGCGTCTCGCGCAGTTCCGTCTGGAGGATCCCGACCTGCTGATCTACCACGACGAGCCGATCCTGCGGGACGGCGCCGTGGTGGGGTGCACGACCTCGGGCGCCTGGAGCTACCTGGAGGACCGCTGCCTCGCCATGGGCTACGTCGAGCACAGCGAACAGGTGACGGCCGACTGGCTGGCGGCGGGTGAATTCGAGATCGACGTGGGCGGGCGGCGGGTCCCGGCCACGGCGCAGTTGCGCAGCTTCTACAAGCCCCGCCGGAGGTGAGATGGGCACGGAGACCCGGGTCGTGATCGTCGGCGGCGGTGCCATGGGCGCGGCCCTGCTGTACTTCCTGGCGCACGAGGGTTGGACAGACACCATCCTCGTGGAGAAGGGCGAGTTGAACTCCGGCTCCACGTGGCACGCGGCCGGGATGATCCCCAACTTCACCAGTGACCTGAACCTGGCCAAGGTCCACGAGGTCGGCGTGTCGCTGTATCGGACGATCGAGGCCGAGACGGGCCTGTCGACCGGCTGGCACCAGCCCGGTACCGTCCGGCTCTGCCGCAAGGGGCGTCCCGAGGAGGCGGACTGGCATCGCTACACGCAGGGGCTGCTGCACCAGGCCGGGGTGGAGTGCCACATCATCGGTCCCTCCGAGATCGCCGAGTTGCACCCGCTGCTGAACCTGGACGATGTGGTCTCGGGCGTCTACACCCCCAACGACGGCTGGGCGGATCCGTCGAGTTGTACCAACTCCATGGCTCGCGGGGCACGCCGGCTCGGCGCCGAGATCCGCCGTCACACGCTCGTCGCCGACATGAACCAGCTGCCCGATGGGCGCTGGGAGGTGATCTGTGACAACGACCGGATCATCTGCGAGCACGTCGTGAACGCTGCCGGGCACTACGCCCCGCAGCTCGGCGCCATGGTGGGCCTTGACGTGCCGATCGTGTCGGTGATCCACCAGTACCTGGTGACCGAGCGGATGGAGGCTCTGGTGGAATTGGGCTACGAGCCGCCCACGATCCGCGACCCGCGGGCCTCGATGTACGTGCGCAGCGAACTGGACGGGCTACTGGTGGGCCCGTACGAGATGGCCGACTCGCAGCCCTACGGCGTCGACGGCGTGGACTGGGACCTGCACTTCTACCTCACGCCGCCCGATGTCGACCGGCTCGAGGAGTGCCTGGAGTGGGCGGTGGTGCGCATCCCCGCCTTCGAGGATGCGGGCATCCGCAAGATCGTGTCGGGGCCCATCACGCACACCCCGGACGCGGGCTTCCTGATGGGACCGGCGCCGGGCCTGCGGAACTACTGGCATTGCAACGGGGCCTCCATCGGCGTCACTCAGGGGCCCGGCGCCGGCAAGTACCTGGCGCAGTGGATGGTGCACGGCCAGACCGAGATCAATGTGCGCGGCATGGATCCCCGCCGCTACGGCGACTACGCCGGGGCGCGGAGTCACTACACCATCGAGAAGTCGCTGGACGAGTACCACGAGATGTACCAGCCGCGCCCGCCCGGCGAGTACCGGGAGGCGGGCCGGCCGCAGAAGACGACGCCCATCCACGGGCGGCTCGATGCGCTGGGCGCGCAGTGGCAGGAGGTCTACGGCTGGGAGCGGCCGCAGTACTTCTCGCCCGACGGCAGCCCCGAAGTGCACTCCTACCGCCGGTCGAACGCCTTCGATGCGGTCGGTGCGGAGGTTCGCGGCGTGCGCGAACGCGTCGGCATCGCGGACCTCACCGCCTTCGCCAAGTTCGAGGTCACCGGCAGCGATGCCGCCGCACTGCTCGACAGACTGTCGGCGAACCGGTTGCCCGGGCCCGGCGGGATCCGGCTGGTGCACATGCTGACCGAACTTGGCGGCATCGAGTGTGAGATGACCATCTGCCGTCTCGGTCCGGAACGCTTCTACCTGTCCTCGGCCGTCGTGGGCCAGAGTCACGACCGCGACTGGCTCGTCCAGCATGTCACCGCAGGCGAGGACGTCACCGTGATCGACGTGACCGACTCGACGGCGCTGCTCGGCGTGTCCGGACCCCGAGCCCGGGACGTCCTGGCCCCGCTGACCGCTGCCGACCTCGGCAACGAGTCCTTCCGCTGGCTGACCGTCCAGGAGATCGACGTGGCCGGCGTCGCGTGCAAGGCGCTTCGTGTCTCCTACGTCGGCGAGCTGGGCTGGGAACTGCACTGCCCGATCGACCGGATGGCCGAGTTGTACGATGCACTCGTGGCGGCGGGCGAGCCCCACGGAATGGTCCACTACGGCAGCTACGCCATGAACGTGATGCGCATCGAGAAGGCCTACAAGGCCTGGGGTGTGGAGTTGACCACCGAGATCACGCCCATCGAGGCGCGCATCGAGCGCTTCGTGGACTTCTCGAAGGACTTCATCGGCAAGGGCGCCACGGTTGCCCGCCGCGATCGGAGCGAGCCGCTGCAGTGGGCTCTCGTCTACTGCGCGGTCGATGACGGCGACAACGACGTCTGGGGTAACGAGCCCGCGTTCGCACCGGGCGGCGACGAGATCATGGGAATCGCCACGAGCGGGGTCTACGGGCACTCTGTCGGAAAGAGCCTCGCCTTCGTCTACGTCGCCCCGGAGTTCGAGGCGCCGGGATCGACGTTCGAGTTGGAGATGCTCGGCGAGCGGCGGACGGCGACAGTGCTGCCGGCCGCGGCCTACGACCCGGAGAACAGGGCAGTGCGGGCGTAGGAACGGACGGAATCACACACAACGCGGCGGTGACGCGACCCGACAGCGAAGACGGGAGGTGACATGACTGAAGATCAGCGCGGCGGGTCCCGGCGGCGCAGGTCCGGCGGCCGGGCGGGGCGAATCGCCGAACGCGCGGCGCCGCCGCCGGCGGCGGCGCGACCGGTGTGGCCGGGCATGGCCGGCGGTCGCTACTCGCCGCTGCGCGAGTCCGACATGCAGCAGATCTACGACACGGCTCTGGGGCTGCTCGAGGATGTCGGGATGGGCACGCCGATCCCCGAGTTCATCGAGGTCGTGACCGACGCCGGCGGCTGGGTCGACTCCGACGGTCGTCTGCACTACCCGAGGGCGCTGACCGAGCGCGGCATCGAGCTCGCCGCCAAGGAATGGATCTGGCACGGCTTCGACGACGAGAGGTCGATTCACGTCGGCGGGAATCGGGTGCATTTCGGCACGGCGGGCGCGGCCGTGCTGGTCCACGACTTCGATACCAACCGGTTCCGCCACTCCTCCATCGGCGACGTCTATGACTGGGCCCGGCTCGTGGACTCCTTCGATCACGTGCACTTCTACGGGCGCATGTGCGTGGCCCGCGATCTGGAGGACTCTCGCGAACTCGACCTGTCGACCGCCTTTGCGGCCATTGCCGGTACGTCCAAGCCCGTCGGCTCGGCGTGGTTCAAGCCCCGGCACGTGCGCGAGTCGGCGGAGCTGTTCGACATGGCGGTCGGTGGGCCCGGTGAGTTTGCCAAGCGACCGTTCGTCTGCGGCTACAACACCTTCGTCGTGCCGCCCCTCCGGTTCGCCGAGGAGTCCATCCGCTGCATGGTGGCCCAGGTGGAGGTGGGGATGCCGGTGCTGCTCCTGTCCGCCGGCCAGGCGGGAGCGACCGCGCCGGCCGCCCTCGCCGGTGCACTGGCTCAGGCCCTGGCCGAGTGCCTCGCCGGACTCTGCACCGTCAACCTCCTGCGCCCCGGCCACCCCTGCATCATGGGGATGTGGCCGTTCGTGTCCGACCTGCGCACGGGCGCCATGAGCGGCGGCTCGGGCGAGGAGGCCGTCGTGAATGCGGCCGCCGCGCAGTTGGTGAACTGGATGGGGCTCCCATCCGGGGTGCCGGCGGGCATGACCGACTCGAAGGTGCCCGACGCGCAGTCGGGCTACGAGAAGGGTCTGACGATCGGGCTGGCGGCCAACGCCGGAGCCAACCTGATCTTCGAGTCGGCCGGCATGCTGGCGAGCCTGCTGGCGTGCTCGCCCGAGCAACTCGTGATCGACAACGACCTGCTCGGCTCCGTGAACCGGACGGTCCGCGGCATCGAAGTCGATGAGGGGACCCTCTCGGCCGATGTGATCGCCGAGGTGATCTCGGGGCCGGGTCACTTCCTGGGCTCGGCTCAGACGCTGTCGTTGATGCAGTCCGAGTACGTGTACCCCGTTATCGGAGACAGGGAGTCGCCGGAGAACTGGACCGATGCGGGTGGCCTGAGTGCTGTGCAGGTTGCGCACCGGCGCTCCCGGGAGGTTCTGGCGGAGCACTATCCCGACCACGTGAGTGCCGACGCCGAGGCCCGAATCCGGGAAGCATTCCCCATCCGCCTTCCGTCGCGCTTCGCCTGAACCGATCTCGCACGCGGCCCAGGTCAGCGGCCGGGCGCGGGCGCGATCCGGTCCGTCGAGGCGTGTGCCGGTGCCGTGGAACTTCGCGGCCGGCTGTGTTAGATTTGTTCCGTATTACGGTTCCGGTCCACGATGCGGAATCCAACGGTACGGGCCGCAGCGGTGCGGTACCGCGACCTGGGCCGGACCAAAGGTGGGACCTGCGGTGGTTCCCCGTCGGCGAGACCGGTTGCCGGGGTCGTCGCACCGGGCGCCGCGGTTGGCTCTGAAAGGACACGTTCATGAGTGATGTGCCTGCCGACGTCGACTTCGACGACGCCGACGACCTGGACCTGTCGACGCTGGATGACGCGGAACTCTGCGCCCAGATGCACGACGATCTCTACGACGGCTTGGCCGACGAGATCGCCGAAGGCACCAACATCCTGCTCGGGCGCGGCTGGTCGGCGGACAAGGTCCTCAACGACTCACTCGTCGAGGGGATGCGCATCGTCGGCATCGACTTCCGGGACGGCATCCTCTTCGTGCCCGAGGTGCTGCTGGCGGCCAACGCCATGAAGGCCGGCATGGCGATCCTGCGACCTCTCCTGGCCGAGACCGGTGCCGAGCCCATCGGCAGCGTCGTCATCGGCACGGTCAAGGGCGACATCCACGACATCGGCAAGAACCTCGTGGCGATGATGCTGGAGGGCGCCGGGTTCGAGGTGTTCAACCTCGGTATCAACACCGATGTCGAGGAGTTCCTGGCGGCGCTCGACGAGCACAAGCCGGACATCCTGGGCATGTCGGCCCTGCTGACCACGACCATGCCGTACATGAAGGTCGTCATCGACACGCTCGTCGAGAAGGGCCGGCGGGACGAGGTCATCATCCTTGTGGGTGGTGCTCCCCTCAACGAGGAGTTCGGTGAGGCGATCGGCGCCGACGCCTACTGTCGCGATGCGGCGATCGCGGCGGAAACCGCGACACGGCTCATCACGGCGCGCCGCGCCATCGGGTGACAGGGTCGTCGGTGACCCCCCGCGCGGCAACGGTTCCGCAGGGCCGGGTCCTTGTCATCGCCTGCGGGGCGCTGGCACGGGAACTCGGCGAGATTGCGGCAGAACTCGACGGCATCGACTTCGAGTGCCTCCCGGCCCGGTTGCACAATCGGCCCGAGCAGATTCCCGATGCCGTCCGCCGGCGGATCCGCGGCGCCCGTGAGGACTACGACACGATTCTCGTCGGGTACATGGACTGCGGGACGGGCGGCCTGCTGGACCGCGTCTGCGAGGAGGAAGGAACCCAGAGGCTCCCGGGCGACCACTGCTACGAGCTCTTCGCGGGCGCAGGCGACTTCGCCGACCTGCAGGAGTCCGAGCCGGGCACGTTCTATCTCACCGACTATCTCGTGCGGCACTTCGACCGCCTGATCCTCGAGGGACTCGGCATTGCCGACCATCCCGAACTGCGCGACGCCTACTTCGGCAACTACACCCGGGTGGTCCACCTGGTGCAGAAGCCCGATCCAGAACTCGATGCCGCGGCGCGCCGCGCCGCGGCATCTCTGGGGTTGCGCTACGAGCGGGTCGTGACGGGGATCGGACGGTTGGCGTCGGCGCTGCGCGACGGGCGTCGCCTGCCGGTGCAGGCGGCATGATCATGGCCACCGCGGACCACTCGGCGGCTGGCGCGCGCCGGCGGCGAGGTGATCGCCGCCGCGGCGGTGGCGGCGATCTGGTCATCATCTGCTGGCGCGACATCCCCGCGCAGGTGAACGCCGGATCGGGGGACGCCAGAATCCAGCGGATCCTGCCCCGCCGCTTCCAGCGCGCCATCGACGAGGCGGCGATGGTGGCGGGATTGACGGGGGCATCGCAGTACATCGGCGAGTGGCGGAGGACGATCCGCCCGGCGCGAGTCGGCGATCCGGAGACCGCCGCGCTCCGGGTCGCCGAGGAATTGGAGGAAGCGTTCCCCCGCGAGCGCCTCAAGACGTTCGTTGCGACCGGCGGCTGGGATCCCCAGCGTGGCGGGCCGTCCCCAGGCGACGGCACGACGGGTCCAGCGGGGGTTCTGCACCAGGAGGAAGTGCCGTGACCGAGACAGTGATCAGCTCGCGGACCCGCGAGGTGGTGATCGGGTTCGAGCGACCCTTCGTGATGATCGGCGAGCGGATCAACCCCACGGGGCGCAAGCTGCTGACCGAGGAGATGAAGGCCGGAGACTTCAGCCGGGTCGAGGCCGACGCCGTTGCCCAGGTGACCGCGGGCGCCCACGTGCTCGATGTCAACGCCGGGATCCCGCTGGCCGACGAGCCGGCTCTCCTCACGCGGGCCGTCAAACTCGTCCAGGAGGTGACCGACGTGCCCCTCTCGATCGACTCCTCGATCGTGGAGGCGCTCGAGGCCGCCATCACGGTGTACGACGGCAAGCCGCTCATCAATTCCGTGACCGGCGAGGAGGAGGTCATGGAGCGGGTCCTGCCGCTGGTGAAGCGCCACGGGGCAGCGGTCGTGGCGATCTCCAACGACGAGACGGGCATCAGCGAGGACCCCGATGTTCGCTTCGAGGTTGCCCGCAAGATCATCGAGCGGGCGGCTGACCATGGAGTCCCGAGCGCGGATGTGGTCGTCGACCCTCTTGTCATGCCGATCGGCGCCATGGGTACCGCCGGCCGGCAGGTCATGCACCTCGTCCGGCGCCTGCGGGAGGAGTTGCGGGTCAACACCACGTGCGGGGCCAGCAATGTCAGCTTCGGTTTGCCCAACCGCCATCTGATCACCGGGACCTTCCTGTCCATGGCGATCGGTGCGGGGATGACATCGGCCATCATGAACCCGCTGCACCCCGAGGTGAAGAACGCGGTCATGGCCGCCGACGTGCTGGCCGGACACGACAAGGACTGCATGGCCTGGATCGCTGAGCACCGCGAACTCGGCGCGCTCGGCGGTGGAATCGGACGGCGCCGGGGGGGAAGGCGGCGCGGCGCGACCTGAGCGGCTCCCCGTCGGGCTGCCCGGCGACGGTCCTGGAGGCGACCGGGCGCCCCGGCCGGGCGGCGGGTCACCTCCGGCGGGTCGGGTGCAGGCGGACATGACCGAGGACTCCACGAACTGCGGCTCCAACAGCGGCGATCACCGCGTGGTGTTCACGCCTTCGGGCATCGAGGTCTCGGTGTCCACGGGGACGAGCGTGCTGGACGCCGCCCGCTCCGGGGGTGTCGACCTTGACTCGGTGTGCGGTGGTCGGGGACTGTGCGGGCGCTGCCAGGTGGTTCCAACACTCGGGCGGCACGCCAAGTGGACCATGACGGCGACCGCCGAGGCTCTCACGCCACCCGGCGGTGTCGAACGTGACTACAGCGGCCGCCGGCCGCTGACGGAGGGGTACCGGTTGGGTTGCCAGGCTCTCGTCGCCGCCGACGTCGTCGTCGATGTGCCGGCCGCCAGCGCCGTACGGCGACCGGTCGTGCGCAAGGCGATCGACCTCGGCGATGTGGTCCTCGACCCGGTCGTGACCCTTCACTATCTGGAACTTCCCCCGACGGTGCTCGGGGACGAGGCGAGTGACGCCGCGCGGGTGACCGAGGCGCTCGCTCGTGACTGGGGGCTTCACGATGTGGCGGTGCCGCTGACGGTGCTGGCGCACCTGCACGCCACGATCACCGAGGGTGAGGGAGCCGTGACCGCAGTCGTCCACAGCGGCCACCGGCTGCTGGCGGTCCGCCCCGGGTACGCGGAGGGGGCATGGGGTGTCGCCATCGACGTGGGATCCACGACCCTCGCCGGCTATCTGCTGGACCTGACGAACGGTGAGGTCGTTGCCACCGCGGGTCGGATGAACCCGCAGATCCGTTTCGGTGAGGATCTCATGAGCCGGGTGTCGTACGTCATGATGAACCCCGGCGGGGCCGTCGCGCTGACCAGAGCCGTCCGGGGCGCACTCGACGAACTCGTCGGCGAGTTGTGTGAGCCCGAGTCGGTGCCGCGCACGCATGTCCACGACGTGGTCATCGTCGGCAACCCCATCATGCACCACCTCGTCCTGGGTCTCGATCCCACGCCACTCGGCACCGCACCGTTCACCCTCGCTGTGCGTGAGGGCGTTCACGCCGCCGCCACCGACGTCGACCTCGATCTGCGGTATGCCTCGCTGTACGTGGCGCCGTGCATCGCCGGTCACGTCGGCGCCGACTCGGCGGCCGCCACCCTTGCCGAGGGTCCGCACCGGGCGGCTCGGCCGCAGCTGCTGGTGGACGTGGGCACCAATGCCGAGATCGTGCTGGGCGACGGCAGGCGGGTCTTCGCCGCCTCGAGCCCGACGGGGCCCGCCTTCGAGGGTGCGCAGATCAGCTCCGGGCAGCGGGCCACGGCCGGAGCGATCGAGCGGGTCCGCATCGACCCGGAGAGCCTGGAGCCCCGTTTCAAGGTGATCGGCTGCGAGGTCTGGTCGGACGCCCCCGGGTTCGCCGAGGCACTCGGCTCCCTGCAGGTCTCGGGGCTGTGCGGCTCGGGCATCATCGACGCCGTCGCGGAGATGTTCCTTGCCGGCATCATCGACGCCCACGGCGTCGTGCAGGGACACTTGGCCGAGCGATCGCCGCGGATCGTCGCCGACGGGCGGACCTTCGCCTACGAGTTGCAGGGCGCACCGGTCCGGCTGAGGATCACCCAGAACGACGTCCGGGCCATCCAGCTGGCGAAGGCCGCGCTGCGCGCCGGCATCGACCTTCTCACTGATCACGCCGGCGTGGCAGGGGTGCACGACATCCGTCTGGCCGGCGCCTTCGGGGCGCACATCGACCCGGTGCGGGCGATGGTCCTGGGCCTGGTGCCCGACGCACCGGTGGCCGGCGTGCGGTCGGTGGGCAACGCTTCGGGCACCGGCGCCGCCCGGATGTTGCTCTCGGCTGCCCAGCGCGCGGAGGTCGAGCAGCTCAGTGAGCGCATCATCAAGATCGAGACCGCCACCGAGGCCCGGTTCCAGGAGCTGTTCGTGGCGGCGATGGCCTTCCCGCACCGGACGGCGGCGACCCCCCATCTGGCCGGCGTCGTGGATCTCCCGGCCGCCGACTGCGGTGCGGGTCCGGGTGCCGCCCCCGGAGGGCGAAGACGCCGGGGGGCACGGTGAGCGCGGCCTCCTAGGGTGCGGCCTCCACGGGCGAGTTGTGACAGCGAAGCAGGTGAAGTGATGAGCGAACCACGAAGACGAAGGGGTGGCGGGCGGGCCGCCCGGCAGGCGGCGCAGGCAGCAGCCGCAGCCCCGGCGGTGCCGTACCTCGAACGTGCCGGACCTCCGGTGGAGATTCTCGACACCGAGGGCCTCGTGCGCATCGAGGAGGCGGCGGAGACCCTGCTGGCCGAGGTGGGCGTCGCCTTCCAGGAGTTCCCCTCCGCGCTCGAACTCTGGCGCGAGGCCGGCGCGGACGTTTCCGGCGACCTGGTGCGCTTCCCTCGTGGTCTTTGCCGGCAGATCGTCCGGGACAATGCCCCGGCGGTCTACGTGCAGCACGCCCGCAACCCTGCCCGCAGCGTGAAGATCGGCGCCAACGCGACGGTCTTCGTTCCCAACTACGGCTCGCCGTTCGTGACCGATCTGGACAGCGGCAGGCGCTACGCCACGCTGGAGGACTTCGAGAACGTCGTGAAGCTGACCTACGCCCTGCCGCACCTGCACCACAGCGGGGGGACGGTGTGCGAGCCCGTGGACATCCCCGTGAACAAGCGGCACCTCGACATGGTGTACGCGCACCTCCGCTACAGCGACAAGCCGTTCATGGGGTCGGTTACAGCCGCCGAGCGCGCCGCCGACTCCGTCGAGATGGCCCGCATCGCCTTCGGCGGCGACCTCGCCGACCGCACGGTGATGACGTCGCTGATCAACGCCTCCTCACCCATGCGGTGGGACGCCACGATGCTCGGCGCGGCGACCGAATACGCCCGAGCCAATCAGGCGTGTGTGATCAGCCCGTTCATCCTGGCGGGGGCGATGTCACCGGTGACCGTTGCCGGACTCGCCGCCCAGGCGCTGGCCGAGGCGCTGTCGGGCATGGCGTACCTGCAACTGGTGCGCCCCGGTGCCCCCGTGGTGTTCGGGACGTTCGCCTCCACGATGTCGATGGCGAGCGGCGCGCCCACCTTCGGTACGCCCGAGGCGGGCCAGGCGATCTACGTGATGGCCGCGCTCGCCCGGCGGGTCGGCGTGCCGTTCCGCTCCGGCGGGCAGTTCACCTCCTCCAAGGCGCCGGACGCGCAGGCCGCCTACGAGTCGGCCCACACGCTCCTGCCGACCCTGCAGGCCGGTGTGAACTTCGTGCTGCACGCAGCAGGGTGGCTGGAGGGCGGGTTGAGCCTCGGGTACGAGAAGCTGATCCTCGACGCCGACCAACTCGGCGCCATGGAGGTCTACGCACGAGGCGTTGACACCTCCGACAACGGCCTGGCGCTCGAGGCCTTCCGCACCAACGCTCACGGCGACCACTTCCTGGGCAACGCGCACACGCTCGCCAACTTCGAGACCGCCTTCTGGCGTTCGGAACTCGCCGACCACAACAGCTTCGAGCAGTGGCTCGAGGAGGGGTCGCTCGACGCCGCCCAGCGCGCCAATGCCCGCTGGAAGCAGCTGCTGGCCGACTACGAGCCGCCCCCCATCGACGACGCCATCGACGCCGAACTCCGCGACTACGTCGCCCGCCGCAAAGCCGAGATGCCCGACGAGATCGGCTGAGCTTCGGTAGCCGGCCCGCTGCCCGCCTCCGGTCGTTGTGGCGGCGGTCGGTACAAATAGTCCATACACCGTCAGCGCTATAGTGTGCATTCCGCAGCACCACAAGGGAGACTTGGGCTACTTGTGACCGACGATCGACGCTGTCCGGGCCGGTGGGGCTTCTCTGGTGGCCGGCAGTGCACCCTCCTGTTCGGAGACGCCGCAGTCCGCACGGCCCTTGAATCATGAACCGAATTCTTGACTTCGTCAGCAGGCTGGTAACGGCCCGGCCCTACTTGACGGTCGGCGCCCTGATCGTCGTCACCATCGCATTGGGATCGGGCGCATTGCTACGCGCCGAACTCGACGAGACGGATGGCTACTTCCCACGCGATAGTTCCACGGCTCGGGCGCTGGACGAGATCGATGAACTCTTCGGGGAGTCGGGCGATAGCAATGTGGTCACGTTGCTCTTTGCTGGAGAGGCCTTAACCCCCGAGGGTCTCCGGCAGATGTCGGATGTGATCGACGAGGTTGCAGGCGCCCCCGACGTCGCGGCGTTGTTCACGCCGACCGATCCGATCGTCGCGCCGTCGTTGATTGTCGAGGCAGGGCTCCAGGTAGACGGCTTGGAGTCGCTCTCTCAGGCTCAAATCGACGCTTTGCGCGGCGTTCCGGAGATCGATGGCGCGCTTGGCGCGATGACCGGAACCGACACTGACGGCACGCCGGTCGCGATTGCGACGATCCGCCTTCGAGACACCGGCGACGAGCGAACGCCGGAGGCGGAACGCAAGATTCACGCCATCGCGGCCGGTGCTGAAGGCCCCCTGCGTGTGAGCAGCGTGTCAACGGCGGTGATCGAGGACGAGTACCAGCGGTCGTACAGGGAGGACATCGCCCCGCTGATCGGAGCAGCCTTCGCGCTGATAGCGGTTTTGATACTCCTCTTGCTGCGGTCACCCTCCGACCTGCTTCTATCGCTCGCAGGCCTGTTGATGTCCATTGTGTGGGTTGTCGGGTCAGAGGGCTGGTTGGGACCGAACGGGCTCGGTCTTCTGGGCCGACCAAGCGGCATATCAGTGATCATTCCAATAATTATCATCAGTTTGACTGTGGACTATGCTATTCAAGTAACGTTGCATTACCGTGAGGCGAGGGCCACCGACGCCTCGGTGCTGACGGCGGTCCGGTCCGGTTTGCGACTGGTGACGGTTCCGGTCGCTCTGGCCGCGGTCACGACGATTGCCAGTTTCCTGGTGGGACTCTTCTCTCCCATCCCCGCGATCGGCGATTTCGGCATCGTCGCCGGATTGGGCGTCGGGATGAGCATGGTCGTGATGCTGACGCTCTTGCCGGCCGGCCGGCTCCTCATCGACCGGCGGCGGGAGGCACGCGGCAAGCTGTCTGCGCCGCGGTCGGTCTCACAGGGGTTTCCGGGTGTCGAACGGTTCGCGAAGACGCTGGGGAAGAGTGTCGCTCGCAGACCTCTGTTCTATCTTGTCGTCGTGCTCGTGGTGTCGGCTGGACTCGGGGTTGCCTCGACGCAGATCGAATCCAGGTTCAGCATTCTGGACATCATGCCCAGGGGCGGGAGCGTCACGAATGACCTCGAGACCCTGAATGCGGCGGTCGGCGGATCACCAGAGGTGGCCAATGTGCTCGTGCGAGCGGAGGTCACCGAGACCCGAACACTTGTGAGCCTCCATGATCTGACCACCTCTTTCGAGGACGAACGGCAGCGACCGCAGGCTGCAGCAGGGCCGATTCTGGCTTCTTTCGAACTCCTGGCGCGTGACTGGACAGACGACACTGGGGAGCCTGGGGACAAGTTCGACCCGGAACTTGCCGCGATCTTTGAGGAGGCGACCGCGGGGGTGAGTTTCGATCCGGTGTTGATGCAGGAATTCCTGAACAAGCTCGAGGCGCGGGACCCGGAAGTCTCGACACTGATCGTCAACGATCCACAAGGAGTCGATGCGGTACTGCTCCAGTTCCAAACATTCACGAACGATCCGGATAAGACGGAGGTTCTGCAGGAGGAAGTGGAGCAGATCTGGTTTGGCGACGATGATGCCATCGATGTGACTTCACAGAGCGTGATTTCTGTGACGCTGACGGAGGAAATGACGAACAGTCAAACAACGGCAATCGTGACGACGATTGCGGCCGCGCTGGCTATTCTGCTTCTGTTCTTCTGGGTAACACTTCGTCAACCGAGCCTCGCCTTCATCGCCATCGGGCCGATTGTCTTGGTACTGTTCTGGATAGTCGGCACGATGGCTCTGCTTGGTATCCCCTACACCCTTGTGACCGCGACCATTACGGCGCTGTCCATCGGAATTGGCGTCGATTATACGATACATATAATCCACAGGTACAGAGAAGGATTCGCCCGCATCCGCAACCCAGAGATCGCAGCGATCCACACCCTCAGTACGACCGGTACTGCCCTGCTGGGTTCTGCTTTGACGACAGCCATTGGGATAGGCATGTTGATCTTCTCGCCCGTGCCGGCGCTCCAGCAGTTCGGCATAACGGCGACGATCGCGATCGCATATTCGCTGATCGTGTCTGTGGTGCTGGTCCCGCCCGCGATGACTCTCTGGGGCGCGTACCAGGATATGAAGCTGCGTTCGAGAGTAGAGGACTGGTCGGCCAGTGTCGACGAGGCCATGGAAGCGATTTATCGGCGCCAACAGGAGCAATAGTCCGATCAATACTCCCACGCTCTCGCCTAGTAGCTGTTTCCCAGAGGGAATCAACCACCTCATGCCCCCAAGGAGTGACCTCACATGACGGCGCAGGCCCGGGAACACGCTCCCCTCGACTCGCTCTCCTTGCCTGACGAACTTCTCTTGATGCTGCTCAACGAGGAAAGCGGATACTTCCACCAAGTGCCCGGTTGGAACCTGAACTGCACCTTCGTCGGCGCCGTGCTAGCGGAACTCGCCTTCCGGTACCGCATCGACTCCGATTTCGAGTCCCTATTCGTTGTGGATAGTACTCCGACCGGTATCGCCACCCTGGATCCGATCCTGGCGGCAATCGCTGATGAGCCGAAACAACGCAGCACGGAATACTGGATCGAGAAACTCGCTCCCCGTGCAGAACCGATTATCGACCTTGTTCTCAACGACCTGGTTGAGCGAGATTATCTGCGGCACCACGAGGGCGATTTCTGGACTCGCTCGCGCTCGGTCTGGGAGGCGCACGCTACTTCCGGGGACAACACGTCCCGGGATTTTGTCGATACCCGAATCCAGATGACGCTACTGTCTGATGCGATTCCCGACCCGCGTGACGTGATCACGATAGCGCTGCTCAATGCCTGTAATGTTCTGCCCTCTATCGTGCCTTTCGACGGAGACACTCAGCAGCGCGTCGAGTTGATATGCGAGATGGACGTGATCGGCCGCTCCATCTCCAAGGCGGTGAGTACGAACATCGCCAAGCCTCGGATGCATTCTTCACTGACGAAGGAAATCCCCCGCCTCTCGCTCCGCACGCTGCTCTTGAATCCCAATGTACGTTCCGGCAACATCGCCGCCCTGTTTGCCGACATTGCCGAAAGCCATGGCCCTGTATTCGAACTGCGGCCTCCGTTGTCTAGTCAGTCTTATATCTTTCTGGCAGGGAGCGAAGTGAACCGGTGGGTCCATAGGCGTGGCCGTCTATTCCTGCGCGCCACGGATTACTTGGCCAAAGTCGAGGCGGCTCACGGTACCTCCCGCACGGTGCACACGATGGACGGCACCGACCACTTTCGTTTTCGGAAGGCTCTGCGACCCTCACACGCGCCCGAGACGTTCCTCCGCCGACTCGATGAGGTCTATGGCATCGCCCGTCGACACATGTCGTCGTGGAGTGTGGGTGACGTCAGGCCGGCCGAGCAGATGTTCCAGCGATACCTCAATGCGCAGATGTCACCGCTGCTGGTGAGTCATGAGAGCCAGGACGTGTTTGAGGATATCCTCGTTTACAATAGGCGGTTGCTCATTACTCACCTGACTGGCATCCTGCCCAAGTTCTTGTTGAAGATGCTGGCCATGAGGCGCCGCAGAGTACTGGCCGCCCAGATGGCAGAGAGCATCAAGGCCAGCCATACTCCGGCCCAGCGCGCAGGTCAGCCCCCAGACGTCATTGACGGCTACTTTGGCATCCATGCCAACGACGAGCAGTTACTCCCCGAGACCGACCTGGGCTTTCCACTCGACACATTATTGCTGACTGGCATGTATCTCGCCGATCTCACAGCGTTTACCATGTATCACCTGGCCTCGAACCCCGAGATCTACAGGCGCGTGCAAAGCGAAGCAGACGCGCTATTTGCCGATGGCGACCCCTCGCCGGACGACTTGAAGCAAGGAAATATGGATGTCACGCACCGTGTGCTGATGGAGGTCCTTCGGTTGACGCCCATCGTCAACCTGGCGATGCGCAACGTTATGAACTCGTGCATCGTCGAGGGTTATGAGCTCCCGCTGCGTGCGGCGGTGATAATTGCCCCAACCGCGCCGCATTACATGAGGGATGAGTTCCCCGATCCTCTGACATTCGACATCGATCGCTACCTTCCGCCACGCAATGAGCATCTCAGCCCGGCCTATGCGCCCTACGGGCTGGGCACGCACAGGTGCCTGGGTATCCGCTGGACCGAGACGCAGGTTGCCTTCAACGTGCTCCTGTTGGCGCACTACTTCACCATCGATCTCTCGCCACCGGGCGCAGATCTGCGCACCAGTCCCCTGCCGACACAGTCGCTCAGCAAGAAGATGAAGTTCGTCATCACAGAGAAGCGGCACGAGATTCCGGTCTGAAGCAATGGCGAGATGGTTCCGGTCGGAGTCCCGGCCATGGACTCCGACCGGGGCAGGCCATGGCGCCGGCGCCGGCGCCGACGGTCAGCCAATCTCCCGACCGGCTGCCTCCGGCCGAGCGAGGCGTCGCCGCTCGTAGAGGGCGAGGGCATGCAGCGGGAAGTACTGCCTGTACAGGACGTAGTCCAGCAATGCGGTGCGGAAGAACACTCCGGCCGCATCCTGGCGGGGCCATTGCCCGTCGGTGTCCTGAGTGTCGACGAGGAATCGCGCGCCCCGCGAGATCGCCGTCCAATCCGCATCGCCGGCCTCGAGGAGGGCGATCAGGGCCCAGGCGGTCTGGATGATCTGGCTCTCGGTGTGCGCGACGTATCGCGCGGTCATGCAGCCGCTGTGATGCTCGCCCCAGCCGCCGTCGGGCAACTGGCGGGTCAGGAGCCAGCGGCAGGCTGCGCGCAGCGCCGGATCGCCGGGGACGGCGCCGCCGGCGAGAAGGCCCCTGACGCCGAAGAAGGTGCCGTAGATGTACTGAACGCCCCAGACGCCTCGCCAGGATCCGTCGCGCCCCTGGACCCGGCGCAGCCACGAGTCGGCCCGCCTGATGGCCTTGGTGACCTCCGCGTCCACCAGCTCGGGGGAGTGCTCCCCGCAGGCCGCCAGTGCCGCCAGGCACGACGCCGTGCACTCGACGTGGGAATGCTCGGTCATCGACTCGCCGAACATCTCCGCGGGGTTCAACCACTCGAGAGCGATAGCCGAGCGCCGGGACTCGTAGCCGCCGAAACCGCCGTCTCGGTTCTGGCAGCGCAGCATGAAGCGGACCGCATCCGCGAGCGCCTCTGTGGTCGTGGCCTCGGGATCGCCGGCGAGCACGCCGTGCACCGCCTCCGCGGTGCAATCCGAGACCGGCCAGCCGTGCCACGCCCCGGCGAAGCACCAGCCGCCCTTCGGGTCGACCCGGTCGGCCTCGCGGAACCCGTCGAAGGAATTGGCGATCTGCTGGCCGGCCAGGAACGCGGCGCCGTGCCGCAGCGCGCCTGTGACGGCGTCGGATCCGGGCGCGCCGGCCAGCGCCTGCAGGGCGAACCCGGAGTCCCACGAGGCGCTCCTGGCACCGGTGACGCGGGTTCCGGCCTCCTCGTCCTCCCAGATCCAGCCCTCGAGTCGCGCCAGAGCCGTCCTGCAGTCGGTGTCGTCGGGATCTCGCAGCCACAGAGCGAGAATGTTCAGGAGGCCGCTGACCGGGGAGATGCTCGTATGGTCGGTCGTGCGCAACTCCCATCTGATGCGATCCACGAGCGATTCGGTGCATCGTTCGCGCAAACGATCGCTGCCGAACCGCTCGTACAGCCGGGCGAGCAGGTACCCGAACCGGAGCCATGCGCTCGGGCGTGCGAACAGGTCGGCGTCCCGCAGGCGGTTCCGGCCCTCGGTGAAGTCCACACCGGCGAACCCCTCGGGGAACAACTCCTCACGTAGTGACTCGATCAGGGGCGTCACCGGTGCCTGCGGTCGCAGCGGGTAGATGGCCGCCATCGACATGTAGATGAGTCGGGTGTGGCAGTACCAGTTGGAAGGATGCAGCGGCACCCGGCGCGGCAGTCGCCACAGCTCCGGCGCGACAGGGTTGATGCCCCGCCAGTCGTAGAGGTTGAGCAGTGCCAGCCAGAACTTCCCCCAGGTCGGTATGCCGAGCACCCCTTCTGACTGCAGGAGGCGCCGAGCCGGCACGATCAGCGGATCGTCCCGTTCGACGCCGAGCAGTCGCGCCGCCACGTAGACCAGGGTGGTGACGAACAGGTGGGGTGGGGAGTGCGCGTGCAGACCCCAGGCGCCTCCCTCGAGGCGGGTGTGCTCGAAGGAGCGCAGCACGAGCCGGCGCCGGCGGGGATCCAGCGGCTGGTGCGTCAGGTGGTGCAGCAGCACGTACTGCGCCGTGAGCATGGGGCACCACACCATCTCACCTTCCCAGGAGCCGTCGTCGCGCTGGAGGCTCACCAGGTGTGCGGTCGCGCGCGAGACCGCCGCGGAGGCGTCGGGGGGATCGGCCTCGGTGGTCCGGCCACCTTTCGCAGCTTCGGCGGGCAACGGCATGGAGACCGGGAACGCGTTGGACAGGGCGGCTCGCGCACGATCCGCCTTCGCCTGCACGCCGCCCGCCCCGCGCAGCCGCCAGGCTCCCCGACCGAGCCAGAGGAAGCGTATTGAAAGCGCGTTCAGGAGCTCACCTGCCCGCCGCCAGGCGGCAGGCCTGTAGGACCGCGTGACCTCCCCGGCGACCGCCCGCACCGCCGTCGCTCCGCACGCCCAACTCAGGCTGGCAACCGACGTGTCCTCACAGGCGAGCAGCCGGATGGTCCGCTCGCGGATCGCGGGCTTCTCCCGCCATTGCCGGTAGATCGCACGCCTGAGCGCTTCGGCCTCCGCCCGATGGTCGGCGAACACCTCGTACAGCCCCATGGCGAGGAGTTCCGGCGTGCGGGTCACCTGGTGTCTCCTCTTGATGAAGACGCCGAAGTCGCCGCATTCGGCCAGCGTGACCGCATCGCCGAAGCCGAGGGTCATCCCCACCGCCGTCAGGGGGTGGTAGTGCCCGGCCGCATCCCCGATGAGGACCCGACCGGGCTTCCCGTAGGTGTGGCGCGGCCTGAGCGCGTTGGTCGCGGCGAGGAATCGGCGATTCTGCATCGCGTCGACGAACGCCGCTGCGAGCATGTCCGGCAACCGGCTGGCGTACGACTCCGCCAGTACGCCGCGCATGTCCCGGGTCGAATGCTCCAGGGGGACGTCCAGGATCAGCCGGACCGAACGGTCCCCCACGCGGTAGATCAGGATCGGACCGGCCTCGGCGCAGATGACGTGCCCGAAGCCCTCGAACGGCAGGCTCACGTCGTCCAGCATGATCCCGAGCATGCGCGAGCAGGTCTGCGGCCTCGTGGACAGGCCCAGCGACCGGCGCACGACCGAGGCCCGCCCGTCCGCCCCGATGATCCGCTTGGCCGCGACCGACCCGGCCTCGCCGTTGTGGGTGAACGAGACCCGGTCGTCGGCCACCTCGCGCACGCGCGCTCCCATCAGGACGTCGACGTTCGGCTCGTCCTCGGCGGCTTGACGCAGGCGTGCGACCAGCTTCTCGTGTTCCCATGCGACACCGTGACGTCCGTCCGGATAGGGAAGGACTATCGGTTCCGATCGGTCGTCGGGGAATACGACGAACCCCTTCCCCGCTGTGCTGTGAGCCTCGTCGTCGGGTTCGATTCCAAGCTCGCTCAGGATTCGCAGGGAGGGCGGGTGCAGCCATTCGCCCGCCAGCCGCTTGGAGGTGTTGGGATTCGCCTCGATCAGGGCGACCGAGTCGCCGTTGCGGGCGTGGGCCAGCGCACACAGGCTGCCCACCGGACCGGCGCCGACGATGGCGACGTCGTAGCGGGCATGCATCGGCGTCTGCGTGATTTCTCGGCCCACTGCCCTCGTTCGTGAGCCGCTCCGCGCCGTTGGGGCGGCAAAGTGGCCACCCGCCGCGTCGCGGCTCCCAAGTGTGCGCATGCGTACCCACATGCATCATGTGTTGTATGCGGGACTCATGATAATCAACCACGGAGGCGGGGCTCGAAGACATCCATCACTCGCTCAGAGGCGGGCCGGCGGAGTCGGGGTCGTCGTCGACGGCGGGGAGGTGGGAGGTGTCGGCGACGTCGGGGTGGAGGTTGGCGGTCACCGCCGTGCCACGGGCGGGTAGCGCGACGTAGTCGCTCTGCTCGTCCACGGGGATGGTGGGGTGGGTGACGACCCGGTAGAGCACGTAGACCGCGATGACGGCGTGCACGGCGGCCAGCACCACGAAGAAGGTGCTGGGTCCGGTGGCGCCCATGATCGCTCCGGCAACCGCCGGGAAGATCGCCGCGCCCAGGCCGGTCAAGCGCACCAGGGTGGCGGTGGCTGAGGTGATCTGCGCCGGTGCAACCCGGTCGGCGGTAATGGCGACGGCCAGGGAGTGCAGCGGGAAGGTGAAGCCGCCGAACAGGAACATCAGCAGCAGGGAGGGTGCCGAGCCGGGATCGGTCAGCAACGAACCCGCCGCCGCCAGGGCCGCCCCCACAGCGGTCACGCCGATGACGCCGCGCCTGGAGACGCGGTCCGAGAGCCAGCCGATGGGCCACTGGAACAACACACATCCCAGGGGCGCCGCGGCGGTGAAGACGGCGATCCGGCCGTCGGAGAGCCCCTCGGACTTGGCGTAGATGGCGGCGAGTCCCAGCAGGGTGCCGTGCCCCGCGCCGGTCCAGAAGGCGGTGACGGCGCCGGTCGGGATCACCGACACCAACCGGCGCAACGACAGGGGCTCGGGCACCGCGACCGGGGGAGCGGTGGTGGCCGAGAGGGTGATCGGCACCAAGGCGAGGGAAACCAGTACCGATGCAAGCACGAACAGTTCGAACCCGGCCGGGTCGCCGCCGGCCAGGAGGAGTTGTCCTCCCGCCAGGCCGCCCATCATGACCACCATGTAGCCGCCGAGGATCCGTCCCCGGTTGGCGTTGGTGGCCATGTCGTTGAGCCAGGACTCCACCACGACGTAGAGGCCGGCGAGGCACAGCCCGAAGACGAGGCGCAGCAACGCCCACGTGACGGCGTTGACCCACACGGCGTGCAGGATCGCGGCACTCGAGGCTGTCGAGGCCAGCGCGGCGAACACCCTGATATGGCCGACCGCCGCCAGGAACCGCTCGGCGACCGCTGTGCCGAACAGGAAGCCCACGAAGTAGCCGGCCATGACCGCGCCGGCGACTGCGAAGCCGAAACCCTCGATCTCGGCCCGGACTCCCAGCACGGAGGACTGCAGGCCGTTCCCGACCATGAGGAACGCCATTCCGACCAGCAGGGTCCGGACGGCATTGCCGCTGCGAACCGTTGGACCGTTCACGTTCACCCGTCCCGACTCTCTGGCCGGAGCGATTGCCTCGACCCCGGCTACAACGCTCGAATCAACACAAACTACCGGCCCGCGATTCCGGATCGTGGTACCGTTCCGCAATGTGGGTCAGATGTCACAGAGGTCGTTCGTCACATGCGGGGTTCCGCACTTCCCGGTTGCTCGGCGGTGACCGGGCCGCGCGCCGGGGTCATCAGTATGGGACGGGGTCGCCGTGGATGATCGGTTGAGCGGTCGCTGCCTCTGCGAGGGTGTGCGCTACGAGATCGGCGGGCCGGTGCGGCCTGTCTGGAACTGTCACTGCCACCGGTGCCGGCGCTGGACCGGCCACTTCATGGCCGCCACCAACTGCGAATACGACGATTTCACGCTGATCGAGGACGGCACCCTCCACTGGTACCACCCCGCGGACGACCCGAACGTGGCCTACGGATCGTGCACGAGATGCGGGAGTTCGCTGTTCTGGCGGGTGGTCGAGCCGCCCCCGGAGGGGCCGTACGCGCAGACCCGTTGCATGTGGATCTGTGCGGGCACGCTGGATCTTCCGACGGGGCTCCGGACAGAGCGGGCAATCTTCACCGAGACCGCTGCCGACTATCACAACCTCGACCCGTCGCTGGAGGGCAGAGCCCGGGAGTAGGACGGCAGATTCCCTGCGTGGGGCTTGCCGGCTTCCGGATTGACGTATCGCTGCCCGCGCCGGGCCAGGTGCGTGGATTCGTCCTGCTATCCGGGGGCGCGTGGATACCGGCGATAACGTGCCGTATCCTGCCGCGGTGGTGGTCCAGTCGATTGAGCGGGCTTTTCTTCTCTTGCGCTTCCTTGCGCTCGGGCCTCTGGGGGTGACTGAACTGGCGGATCGGGCGCGGCTGCCCAAGAGCACCGTCGCCCGCCTGCTCGCCGCACTCGAGTCCGAGAACGCCGTCGAGCAGGAGTCGACCAGTGGTCTGTACCGGCTCGGTCCGGGGCTGATCGACATCGCCGGAACCGTCGCACCGGGGCGCAACCTCATCTCGACCGCCCGGCCCTATCTCCTGGAGCTCGGCGACGCGCTCGGCGAGATCGCCGGGCTGTCGATCCCCGATCGGGGCGAGGTGTTCTACCTCGACCAGACCGAGTCGCAGTCGGAGGTGCAGGTGCGGGACTGGACAGGCGAGCGGATCCCGCTGCACGTCGTGTCCTCGGGGTTGGCCATCCTGGCGCACATGCCATTGCCGGAGCGCGAGGAGTACCTGGCGGGTCCGCTTGAGCCCTACACGGCGCGTACGATGATCGACCCCGATTCCATCAGGACGCGGCTCGAGCAGATCCGCAGCATCGGCTACGTATGGGTCTACGGGGAGTTCGTGGAGGACCTCCACTCGGTCGCCGCCGCGGTCCTGCAGTCCGACGGACAGCCGCTGGCGGCGCTGCACGTCCACGGGCCCGCGTACCGCTTCCCCGACCCCGATCGGGCACACGACTTCGGCATTGCCGTGGCGCGCGCGGCCGGGGGCCTCGCGGAGCAGTTGAACGCCTGACCGGCCGAGTCTCGAGCCGGACCGCTGGAGCCCGGATTCCGGCCGACGCCGGAATGACGGGGGCCCGACGGCGGGGCCGGAGCCGGAACGGCGCCGCACCGGAGAGACGGTCAGCGGCGGGAGCGGATCTCCTCGCCGATCGCGGGAATGACCTCGTGCAGGTCGCCGATCACCGCCCAGTCGGCCTTCTGCACGATGTTGGCCTCGGGGTCGAGGTTGATTGCCAGGATGTGCTTCGAGCCCATCGCGCCCACCCAGTGCTGGATGGCGCCGGAGATGCCCGAGGCGATGTAGACCTCCGGGGCGATGCGGGTGCCGGTCTGGCCGACCTGATCGGAGTGGGGACGCCAGCCGTTGTTGGTGACCGCACGGCTGCAGCCCACCTTGCCCCCGAGCAGGTCGGCGAGTTCCTCCAGCGGCGCGAATCCCTCCGCCGAACCGACGCCACGACCCCCGCCCACCACCACCGGGGCGGTCGAGAGGGTCACTCCGGCGCTGAGGACCACCCGGTCGCGCACGACCGTGCGCGACAGCGCCGCGTCGATGTCCACCTCGAACGCCTCGACGGAAGGCTCGCAGGGCGTCTCCACAGCCCCCGCGGCCACGGCGTGCAGCCCGCAGCTCAGCAGCGGCACCTCGGCGGACAGCGTGACGTCCTCGAGCAGCGATCCGCCCCACTGGATGCGGGTGATCGACCATCCGGCGGGATCGACGTCGAGGCAGTTCGCCACGAACGGGGCGTCGAGCCGGGCCGCGGCCTGCGCCATCACCTCGTTACCGCGGTCGCTGCCGCCGGCCAGCACCGCGGCGGGGGTCAGCCGCCGGACCATGGCGGCGATTGCCTCACCCCAGGCCTCGGGCCCGAAGTCCGACAACACCGGGTGCACCACCGTGTGCACCCCGCGGGCGCCGTGGGCGGCGGCCTCGGCCACGAGCCCGGCGTCGTCGTCGCCGACGAGGGCGGCATGCAGCGGCACGTCCATTCGTGACGCCAGCGTGCGCCCGAACGTGAGCGCCTCACGGGCGGCCTCGGCCATGGCGCCGCGGTCGTGCTCGAGTACCACCAACAGCATCTATGACACCCCGGTGTGCTTGCAGGGCGCGTGTTGCGGGGAGTGGCGGGTGCCACACGAGGCGTGGATTCCGGCCTCCGCCGGAATGACGTGCAGGGGGATCCGGGACATGGCTCTAGAGCACCCCCAGATCTGCCAGGACGTCGACGACGGCGGGTGCGGCGGCGGGGCCGTCGCCCAGGATCACGGTCTCGGAGACCACGTCGGCGGGGCGGTGCAAGCGGCGCATGCTCTGCCCTCCGTGCGGGGCCTCGACGGCCAGTTCGGCGACTTCCAGGCGCTTTGACGCCAGGCGCCCGCGCATGGTGGGGTAGCGGGGCAGGTTGATGCCCTCCTTCACCCCCACGGCAGCCGGCATGGACATCTCGTACACCTCGAAGCCGGCGTCGGTCTGCCGCCGGGCCCGGACCATGGTGCCGTCGATTTCGATGCCCTTGATGCCACCCACGATGGGCCGGCCAAGGGCGACCGCCACCCTTATGCCCACCTGAAAGCCACCCGAGTCGGCCGATTCGTTGCCGAAGATCAACAGGTCGAACGTGCCCCCGGAGTCTTCCAGGGACCTGATGGCCGCGGTGAGAGCGATCGCGGTGCGCTGCGGATCCCACGACGCGCCGTCGCTCGGGATCAGCACGCCGTGGTGCGCACCGACCGATGCGGCGTAACGCAACTGCTCGGCGGCATCGGGAGGCCCCAGCGTGAGAACCGTCACCTCACCACCGTGGCTCTCGGTGAGACGGACGGCCTCCTCCACGCCGCATTCCTCGTGCGGGCTCGTCGTGAAGCCCAGATGGGCGGTGTCGACCGCCGAACCGTCGGCGGTCACGTTGATCCGGGCGCCGGGTGCCGGGACCCGTTTCACGCAGCAGAGGATCCGCATCCGTCTCCTCCGGCTACCGGTCGACCCGCATGTAACCCACCAGGCACTTCAGCCCCGCAGCCGGGTGTCGTCGGGGTCGAAGACGGCGCCGGTGCCGGCCACGCACACCGGGAACAACTCGTTCATGTACATGACCTGCAGGTCGGTGCCCGGCGCGGCGAGTTCGTTGGGCAGGTAGCCCATCAGCAGGTGCTTGCCGACCGAGGGGCCGGGACCGGCGCTGGTGACCCGCGAGACACGCCCATCACTGTCGGTGATCCGCTTGCCGTCGGCGGTCAGGATCGGCTCGTTGCCTCCCTGCATGTAGCGCCGGCGGCCCTTCCCGTCGGTGTGGTCCTCGGTGGTCAGCACGCACATCTGCACCTCGGGCTCCCCGGCCTCCCGGGCCGCCAGGTAGGCCTCCTTGCCGATGAAGTCGGCGGCCTTCACGCGCGGGCGGGCCAGGCCGGCCTCCAGAGGGTTGTACTCGCTCTCCAACTCGGCGCCCATGAGGCGGTAGCCCTTCTCGAGGCGGCCCGACGTGCCGTACACGCCGCCGCCGGTGGGGCGCAGCCCCAACTCGGCGCCGGCGACCATGAGGGTGTCCCAGAGGTGGGGCCCGTTGTCCCAGGCGGTGTAGATCTCCCAGCCGGTGTCGCCCACGTAGGAGATCCGGAACAGTTCGGCGCTGATCGTCCGGTCGCCGCACCGCAACTCCACGGGCGTCACCGATCCGTACGGCGAGTCGCCCCAGCGGTGATCGCAGAGGGCGCTCAGCATCTCCGGGGCGTTCGGTCCCCACAGACCCAGCGTGGTGATGCCATCGGTGACGTTCTCGAATGTGACCGAACCGTCGGTGGGCATGTGGCGGCGCGCCCAGAACTCGTCGCGCCCGCCGTCGAAGACGCCCGTCACGATGCGCACCCGCTCGTCGCCGGTGCGCATCATGGTGAGGTCGGAGTGGAAGCCGCCGTCGGGCGTCAGCCAGGGCGTGTAGACGGCGCGCCCGACCGGGACGTCGATCCGGTTGACCGCCAGCCGGTCGGCGTACTCGACGGCTCCCGGGCCGGCCAACTCGAAGATCTGGAAGGCGCTGAGGTCCACCAGCCCGCAGTTCTCCCGCAGGTTGAGGTGCTCGCCCATCGTGATGGGGCTCCACCAGCGGGCATCCCACTCGACCTCCCGGTCCTCGAGCCCGTAGCGCTCGACGAGGTCGGCATTGGATGTGAACCACTGGGGGCGCTCCCAGGTGCGGGCCTGGAAGAACTCGGCGCCGAGGGCCTGCTGGCGCGAGAAGTAGGGGCTGACGCGCAGGTTGCGCCGGGTCTCCCACTGCTCGGCGGGATGCACGATGCCGTAGGTCTTGTTGAAGTGCTCCGATGCCCGCGCCCAGATGTGGGTGTCACTGCGTTCCTCGGGGTAGAAGCGCGCCACATCGGCGCCGTGGGTGTCGATGACCCGCGGGTAGCCGAAGGTCATCCACTCCGCCACCACCTGGGCCATGCCGGGGCCTTCCTTCACCCAGATCGCCGCCGCCGACCAGAGGTTGCGGACGTCGGGCACCTCACCGAGACACGGCATGGCGTCGGGTGTGAGTGACAGCAGGCCGTTGATGGCGTAGCGGATTTCCGCGTCGCCGAGCATGTCCATCAACTCGATGGCCTCTTCCATCTGCTGGTCGAAGTCATCGGGGGTGAACGGCATCTCCGTCGGCGAGAGGGCCGCCTCCTCGTTGGAGGGGATGTCGTCGGGGTGGTGCAGGATCGGCCGGTGTGCGTACGAGCCGACCTCCATCGAGCCGGCCGACTGCCGCTCGTAACAGAACGTGTCCATGTCGCGCACGATGGGGTAGCCGATCTCGTTGTTGGTCTCGGCGAGCACGTCGATCGGGCCCACGTCGGCCATCTGATGGACGGCCGGCACGAGCGGGATGTAGGCGTCGGCCATGTTGGCCACCCGGTTCGACCAGACCCCGGAGGCGATCACGACGTAGTCGGTCTCGATCGTGCCCGCCTCGGTGACGACCGACGACACCGTACGCATGCCGGGCAGCGGTCCGTCGGTGGTGCCGATGTCGAGCACCTCGGTGTTGGCGAAGACCTGGCAACCGGCGTCGACGGCCAACTGGCGCATCCGTGTGCCGGTTTCGAGGGAGTCCACGACCGAGACCGTCGGGCAGTAGAACCCCCCCAGGATCACGTCGGTGTTGACGAACGGCACCAGTTCGCCCACCTCGGCGGGGGTGAGCAGGTGCGCCTCGATTCCCCAGGCGGTGGCCGAGGTCATGCGCCGCTGGAACTCGTCCATGCGCTCGGCGGTGCGGGCCACCTCGATGCCCCCGGAGTCCACCGAGAGGCCCAGGTCCCGGTACTGGTTGGCGCTCTGCTCGCCGAGCAGGCACATCTCCTTGTTGTGGTCCACGGGGAAGATGAAGTTCGAGGCGTGACCCGTACTGCCGCCGGGGTTGGGCAAGGGGCCCTTGTCCAGCAGGACCAGGTCGGTCCATCCGAGCTTCGCCAGGTGCCCCACCAGGCAGTTGCCGACGATCCCTGCGCCGATGACCACGCAGCGGGCCTTGGCGGGTAGTTCGCTCACGTCATGCCTCCGCGATCGGTGGGCACCGAAGCGAGTGCCCCTCTCGTGTGCCTTCCGAGCGCACGCCGCTCCGATCCACCCGTGGGTCGCAGGGCCGAAATCCCTGCTGCCGCGACCAGCGGCGCCGCTGCGTTCTGTAATATGGAATCGTTCCAGAATACGGAACGCTGGTCAAGACACCCTAGCGTGCCGACGCCCTGACCGGCGGTCGGGAACCTACGCTCGAACCAACGACAGCCGGGTACCGGAGGGGCAGCCATGGCATTTCCGTCAGATCTGGAGATCGCGTCACAGGCCCGGTTGCGGCCCCTGGAGGAGATCGCGGCCGGCTCGGGGATTCCACAGGAGTGCCTGGAGTTCTACGGGAAGGGTGCGGCCAAGGTGGACCTGACAGCGGTCGGGGCCATGGCGGACCGGCCGCGAGCCCGCTACGTGGTGGTCTCCGCCATCACGCCCACGCCGCTCGGGGAGGGCAAGACGACGACGACCGTCGGACTGGGCCAAGCCTTCCAGCACATCGGCCGCACGGCCACGATCGCCATCCGCCAGCCCTCGATGGGGCCCACCTTCGGTATCAAGGGGGGCGCCGCGGGCGGCGGTTACAGCCAGGTGGTGCCGATGGAGTTGTTCAACCTCCACCTGACCGGCGACATGCACGCTGTGACGGCCGCGCACAACCTCTGCTCGGCGATGGTGGATGCGCACCTCTACCACGGCAACGAAGCAGGTCTGGACATTCACAACATCACCTGGCGCCGGGTGCTGGACGTGAACGACAGGGCGCTGCGCAACGTCACCATCGGGCTCGGCGGGCGCCTCGACGGCATCCCGCGCGAGAGCGGCTTCGACATCACAGCCGCGTCGGAGGTGATGGCGACGCTGGCGCTGTGCAGCGGCCTGCGCGACCTGCGGGAGCGGCTCGGCCGCATCGTGGTGGGCTACACGCGAACCGGAACGCCGGTGACCGCCGAGGAGATCGGTGTGGCCGGGTCCATGGCGGTCATCCTGCGCGAGGCCATCAAGCCCAACCTCATGCAGACGCTCGAGAATACGCCCGCTCTGGTGCACACCGGGCCGTTCGGGAACATCGCCACCGGCAACTCGTCCATCGTTGCGGATCAGGTGGGGATCCGCATGAGTGACTTCCTGTTGACCGAGGCCGGCTTCGGTGCCGACATGGGCGCCGAGCGGTTCTTCAACATCAAGTGCCGCTACTCGGGGATCGCGCCCGACGCGGCGGTGCTGGTGGCCACCGTGCGCGGGCTGAAGGCACACTCGGGCCGCCACCGCATCGTGGCGGGACGGCCGCTGCCGGAGGCGCTGCTGGCGGAGAACCCCGACGAGGTGCACGAGGGCGGGGCGAACCTGCGAAAGCAGATCCAGAACATCCAACTGCACGGATGCACGCCTGTCGTGGCGATCAACGCCTTCCGCGATGACCACCATGCCGACCTTGCCGCGGTGGGCGAGATCGCCGCCGAGTACGGCGTCCGTGCCACGGTGACCACGCACTTCGCCGACGGAGGCCGGGGCGCAGCCGAACTGGCGGAGGCGGTGGCGGAGGCCGCGGAGGAGGAGAGCAGCTTCGCGGTCCTGTACCCCGACGAGGCGTCGCTGGTGGACAAGATCGAAGCCGTGGCGACCAAGGTCTACGGAGCGGACGGGGTCGAGTACTCGACGCAGGCCACCAAGCAACTTGCCACCTACAGCGAGGCCGGCTTCGGCCACCTGCCGGTGTGCATTGCCAAGACGCACCTCTCGATCTCCTCCGACGCCTCGCTGAAGGGTGCCCCGACGGGTTGGACGCTGCCGGTGCGGGAGGTGCGGGCCTCGGTGGGTGCAGGGTTCGTCTATCCCATCTGCGGCGACATGCGCACGATGCCGGGACTCGGGCGGATCCCGGCGGCGAAGGGCATCGACATCGACACCGACGGAAACATCGTGGGGCTGAGTTAGTGGCCGGCATCCCTCGCCGCCGCCGGAGCGCGGGTGAGGCGCCGGAGCACCGGCTTACCCGGTTGGCCGTCATCGAGGCGAGTGCCTTCGAGGTGATCCCGCTGCGCAGCCTGGACGCCGCCGTCGAGGACCTACCCCCCGGCGCGCGGGTGTCTGTCACCGCGTCACCGACCAAGGGGCTCGCCGCCACCCAGGAGATCTCCGAGCGGTTGATCGCCGCCGGGCACCGAGCCGTCCCGCACCTCTCGGCGCGACTGGTGCGCGACCGGACACACACTCGTGCCCTGGCGGCATGGCTGCGTTCAACGGCGACCGACGAGATCTTCCTCGTCGGCGGCGACGTCACCGAACCGGGCCGTTACGACAGCGCGCTGAGCTTCCTCACCGACCTCCTCGAGACCGACCACGGGCTGAGGCGTGTCGGTGTGACGGCCTACCCCGACGGCCATCCCCTCATCGATCCCGCCACGCTGCACGAGGCCCTGAGCGCCAAGCAAGCGACGCTCGCCGAGGCCGGCCTGGAGGGCTACTGCAGCACCCAGATGTGTTTCGACCCCGCCCGGATCGTGCGCTGGTTGCATGGTGAACGCCGCGCCGGCGTCGACTTGCCGGTTCACCTGGGCGTGGCGGGAGTTGTCGAGCCTGCCAAGCTGCTCAGCATCGGCGTGCGGCTGGGAATCGGCCAGTCGCTCCGCTACCTCCGCAAGAACCGCCGCGCCGTGACCAGGCTGATGGCAACGCCCCACTACGACCCCAATGACCTCCTCATCCCCCTGAGTGCCCACATGACGGAGTTGGATATCCGGGGGTTGCACATCTTCACGTTCAACCAGGTCGCTGCCACGGTTGCCTGGCGCACGCGGAACCTCGCCTGACGCTCCCGGCGACGGGCACCGGCGCCGTTGCCCGGGCCGCGCCAACTCCGGGGCGGTAGGCTGATCGCCGCCATGGCCACCTCAGCGACCGGCCGCGCCGGCGACGGCTCACCCAGCGGCGACGCCGCGGCAGGCCCCGTCCTGACCTTCGACGGCGTCTCCAAGGTCTTCCCCGACGGAACGCACGCGCTCGAGGGCGTCAGCTTCTCGGTGAGCCGCGGCGAGTTCGTGACCCTTGTCGGACCCTCCGGTTGCGGCAAATCCACGCTGTTGCGGATCGCCTCGGACCTCGACGGCGCCACCGGGGGGACGGTTCAGGTCGACCGCGACCGCATCGGCTACATCTTCCAGGACGCCACGCTCATGCCGTGGCGCACGGTTCTGGGGAACGTCGAGTTGCTCGGTGAGTTGCACGGGCACTCGCGAGAGGAGCGCCGCCGCCTGGCGCGCGAGGCCATCAACACAGTCGGCCTCGACGGGTTCGAGTCGCACTACCCCAAGGCCCTCTCCGGCGGGATGCGCATGCGTGCCTCGATTGCGCGCACGCTGACGCTCAACCCGCCGCTGTTCCTGTTCGACGAACCGTTCGGGGCTCTCGACGAGATCACCCGGGAGCGGCTGAACGAGGAGACGATCTCGCTGTTCATGCGCGAGCAGTTCGCGGCGCTCTTCATCACGCACTCCATCTATGAAGCCGTGTACCTCTCGACCCGGGTTCTGGTCATGTCGCCGCGGCCGGGACGCATCGTGGCCAGTTTCGACATCCCCTTCGAGTATCCCCGTGCGTCGGAGTTGCGCTACGAGGCCAAGTTCGCCGAGTTGACCGGTGCCGTCTCGGCGGCACTGCGCGGCTCGTTCGGCAACGACTGACAGCGGGAGCGCCGCAGCGCTCCCCGGGCGCCGGCGACACGGCGCCGATCGACGATCATCCGAGTAGGAGGCAAGCATGGAGACGGGTGTTTTCTTCTTCGGAGCGGTGGAGATGGACGATGCCGGGGCCGGCTCGCCGATCCCCACCGACCGCCGCTACACGCAGCAGGAGATGTGGTACGCGTCGGAGCGCATGCTGGACATGGGCGTTGCCGCCGAGCAGGCCAACTTCGACGTGTTCTGGCTCACCGAGCACCACTTCCAGTACGAGGGCTACGAGGTGCTGCCCAACGCGCTGCTCTTCGGCGCCGTGCTGGCCGAGCGCACCGAGCGCATCAAGATCGGGGCTCTGTTCAACATCGTGCCGCAGTGGCACCCGCTGCGGCTCGCCGAGGATTTCGCGACCATGCACAACCTCTCCGGCGGCCGGGGCATTCTGGGTGTGGGGCGGGGCACGGTGCCCCGCGAGGCCGAACCGCTCGGCACCGCCGTGGGCAGTTTCGACAACCCGGACAAGGCCGAGGCCGACCGCATCAACCGGGAGATGTTCGACGAGGCGCTCGACGTAATCGTGGCCGCCTTCGAGAACGAGACGTTCGCCTACCACGGCAAGTACTTCGACCTTCCGCCCGAGGGCATCCCTGATCGGGGCGGCACGGTGCAGCACCTCACCCTGGTGCCGCGCCCGCTGTATCCCTATGACATCTGGCAGGCCGTGACCTCGCCCCCCACGCTGGAGTACGTGCCCCGGCGGGGTTGGGGAGGTGTCTTCTGGCTGCGCAATCACCAGTTCATGGTCGACTGGTGGGGCCGCTTCGGGGAACTCTACGAGAAGGAGCACGGCCGGGCCCTGGAGCCTGGCGAGAACCGCATGCTCGTGCTGAACGTGCGCGTGGCCGACACCCGTGAGCAGGCGCTGATCGATGCCCGCGACGGCCACGACGAGTTCTGGAAGTTCCTGGGGCCCTACGGCTGGAGCCGCGGCTACATGGCCGCCGACGGCCGCCCGGCCGCGCCCGGTCTGATCCCCACGCTCGAGGAGTCACTCGACCAGAAGGTGTGGATCGTCGGCACGGCGGAGGATGTGGCCGAGGGGATCGCCGACTACGCCGAGCGGCTCGGGGGTCTACAGCACCTCACCCTGTTCCCGAACTTCCCCGGTGAGACCTACGACGAGGCGGCCGAGCACGTCATGCGCATCGGCACCGAGGTGCTCCCCCTGCTTTGACCGCCGCGCAGGCCGGCGGGGCGAGCGCGGCTACTCGGCCTCGAGGTCCTCGATGAGTTGAGCGTCCTCCTTGTAGATCCAGGCGCCGAGGACGATGAGCCACACGGTCGTCAACAGGAGGAATCCCGCGCCGATCTGCACCAGTGGGGCGTCCGGGTAGTGATAGCCGGCGAAGCTCATCACCAGTGCGGCCAGCGAGAGCGCCGCGATGCCGATGTGTGCGTTCCGGCGCCTGCCGGGCCCGAACTTGATCGCCAGGCCGCTGGCCAGGGCGAGGTATCCGGCGAATGCCGTGACGAGTATCACGAAGTCGAACGCCACGTCGAAGATGTTCACGACCATGGCGTACCCGTGGAAGTCCTGGTCGGCGATCCCCGGGGTTCGGCCGTACTTGATGACCTCCGCCATGGTCATGTCGCCCAGGGCTCCCGCGATGGCGGCGGCCGCGGCAATGGCGATCGACAGCAGCCCGGCTCTCGTCAGCGCATTGCTGGGGGACCGTCGGAGGCGGCTGGGCCAGAGCGCGGTGATCCCTCCCAGCATCAGGATGTGTCCGATGACGTAGCCGGCGGCGGTGACGTGGGTCCACTCGTCGTTGTCGACCTTGGCGTCGAGCCGGTCCTCCATGAACGTCTCGAGGTCGGAACTGGGTGGCGCGGGGTCGACGATGCCCTGACCCGGCGCAAGCGTCCCGGCGACGAACGCCAGGATGATGCCCGTCATGAGCAGCAACCCGCTCAACTTGTACGAGTTCAGCGACTTCAAGTACGTCATGGCGAAACCCCCGGTTTCAAGCGAGTCGGCTCGGTCCTGTCGCCCCGATGCTGCGCCCGGTGGGCACCGATCCGCAGCTTGGCGGACGCTAGCACGACCGCCGGATCCGCACGGCGTTCACGAGCGGTCGATCAGGTACCAAGAAGTTCAGAGTCCTCCTTGTGGACCCACCAGCCGAGGGCGAGCAGCCAGGCGGTGATGGGGAAGATGGCGATCCCGCTGATGGCGGCCAGCGTGTCGGCCCCCTCGGCCTGGATGCCGATGAGCAGCAGGACCAGCGCCGCGGACGAGATCAGCCCCATGCCCTTGGCGGCCAGTTGGCGCCTGCCGGCGAGCCTGCGGGCCAGACCGCACGCCAGGAGGGCGTGCCCGGCGAACGTGGTCAGCAGGAGCATGCCCTGGACCCCTGCGTCGAAGTAGTGGAAGCTGCTGACGGCCGGCCAGTATTCCTCGAAGGGGGCTCCAGCCGATCGCCCGTACTGGTCGCCGAGCACCATTGCGAAGTCCAGGACGGCCGAGGCGATGCCGCAGATGAAGGCGACGACGATCGTCATGATCCCGGCCCGCACCACGGCGTCGCCGCCGGATCCGCCGCGTTCGCGTGGCCACAGCCCGAAGATGCTCCCCAGGAGGAGGAAGTGGCCGAGTATGTAGAAGGTGGCCGTGAGCGTGGTGGCGAGGGAGTTGTCGACCTTGGCACGGATCGCGTCCTCCACGTCCGCGGATTCGACGCCAGTGGCCATGTCGATTATCAGGACTCCGGGCGAGAAGATGCCGGAGAGGAAGATGACGGCGGTTCCGACGAACAGCATGAGGCCAGTCATCTGGGTTCCGTTCAACGACTTGAGCGATTTCAGCATGCGTCCTCCTTCGCATACGGAGGGCCCATGACGTCTTTGCCGGGACTGCGGTCGCTGCCCGATCGCGTGGTGTTGAACCCTGCCGGACGATGCCGAATCTATCACGAGCGGGAGGGCGGGCTGATCGAGTCGCAATGCGGTGGGTCGGCGCGTCCGAGCAGGGGGTGCAACGTGGGCCGCCTCCGTCGTGCCGAGTGGTGTGAACACCGACCGCTCTACGATCGTGGCTGTTAGCGGCGCCGAAGACTGCGGGATATGAGCGACGAACTGCTGCGCCGGATCGTGACCGATCCCGGCGTGATCGCCGACCCCTACCCGCTGGTGCGGGAGCTGCGGGAGACCTCCCCTGTGCACAGGCTCGGCTTCGCCGACTACTGGATCCTCACGCGCTTCGAGGACTGCCGGGCGGTGCTACGCGATCAGCGGCTCGGCAAGCCGGGCCCGGGTGACCTGGTGCCGTCGCTGCGGGGCGCCCCCAGCCGCGACGCCGGCGGCGATCGTTCGATGCTGTTCCTGAACCCTCCCGATCACACGCGCATCAGGGCTCTGGTGAGCCGCGCCTTCACGCCACGGCGCGTCGAGCATCTGCGAGCCTCCATCGAGGTCATGACGGCCGAGTTGCTCGACGATCTGGCCAAGAGCGGGGGCGGTGACCTGATGGCTCGGCTGGCCTTCCCGCTTCCGGCGAACGTCATCAGCGAACTCGTCGGCATTCCCCGGAGCGAGCGTGATTGGCTGCGTCCGCTCGTTCTCGACCTCGCGGCAACCCTCGAACCCGGCCGCGGCTCTGAGGAGGCGGAGCGAGCGAAGGTCTCGCGCGACAGGGTCCGCTCGTACCTTCAGGTGCTGATCGAGCGGCGGCGAGCCGAGCCCGCCGACGATCTGCTCTCGGGATTGATCGCGGCAGTGGACGGCGATGACCGGCTCAGCGAGAGCGAGATGGTCATGAGCGTGATCCTGATCTACGGCGCGGGGTTCGAGACCACGACGAACCTCATCGGCAACATGGTCCTGACCCTGCTGCGCAATCCCGACCAGCTCGCCCGCCTGCGCGCCGACCGGTCGCTGGTGCCGGCGGCGGTGGAGGAGGTGCTGCGCTACGAGCCGCCCGTGCAGGTCGACAGCCGGTACGCGTTCGAGGACGTCGAGGTCGCGGGCCACGTCGTGAAGAAGGGGTCTGTCGTGATGACCCTTCTGGGGGCGGCCAACCGCGACCCGGCCGTCGTCGAGGATCCCGAGCGATTCGACGTGGGCCGCAGCGAGATCCCGCTGCTGTCGTTCTCCTCGGGGATCCACTACTGCCTCGGGGCGTCTCTGGCCCGCCTCGAGGGGCAGGTGGTGCTGGCCGGGCTGCTCGATCGGTTCTCGACGTGGACGCTCCTGGAGGAAGCGCCGCCGTGGAAGCCCCGTCTCACGCTCCGGGGGTTGGAGCGCCTTCCGGTCGCGCTGTCCTGAGCCGCCTCAGATCAGCGATTGGCGCACGTCGAAGCGGCGCATCAGCGTGTCGCCGATGTAGTTCACCGCCAGCAGGGTGCAGAACATGACGATGGCCGGGTAGATGGTGAGGTGCGGGGCATCGGCGAGTTTGCCCTTGGCGAGCGCCAGGATGCCCCCCCAGGTGATCGCCGGCGCGGGCACGCTCTTGCCGATGAAGCTGAGTCCGCCCTCGCCCACGATCACGAGGCCGAGCCCCAGGAACGTGAACGCCACGACGATGGGGACCAGGTTGGGCAGTACCTCGCGGAACAGCAGCCGGGAGGTGCGCGCCCCCATGCAGCGGGCGGCGGTCACGAACTCGCGCTCGCGGAATCGCAACGTCTGTGCCCGCACGATCCGGGCCACGGCGCGGGCGGCCAGGATCGTGACGGCGATGATCACATTGCGGGTGTTCTGCTCGAGGACCGTGACGATGAACAGGGCGAGGATCAGGGCGGGCAGGGACAGCACGATGTTGACGACCGCGCTGAGCACCGTGTCGACCCATCCGCCGAAGAAGCCGGCCAGCAGCCCCATCAGCCCGCCGATCAGGATCCCGACGGCGACCGAGATCGCCGCGATCATCAGCGAGAGGCGCCCGCCCCAGACCACCCTGGCGAACATGTCGCGCCCCAGTTCGTCGGTGCCGAACCAGTGTGACCAGCCGACACCCTGCAGCACGTCCCGTGAGTACCCCTCGGGGTCCGCCATGAACCCGAGCACCGGTGCGAACAGCACGAGAAATGTGAGCGCCGCCAACCACACGGTGGCCAGCCAGAAGCCCAGGGGTTGATCGGTGAGCCGCAGCCGCCCCCCGCCGGACGCCGCCGGCCCCTTTCCCTGGAGGACCGCGAGGCTGCGCCGACCCGGAACGGTTGGCCTCCTCATCGGTTCCGCACCCTGACGCGGGGGTCCAGCAGCGGGTACATGGCGTCGACGAGCATGTTCGTCGCCACGAATCCGGCCGCGATGAGGGCAACGAGGGTCTGAACGACCAGGTAGTCCTGGTTGAACACGGCCGATATCAGATACGTCCCCAGGCCGTCGAGGTCGAAGATGATCTCCACGACGAGGGCGCCGTTGATGAGTTGAGCGGCGTTGAGGCCGGCGACGGTCACCACCGTGAAGCTCGAGGGACGCAGCACGTGGCGGGCCAGGATCCACCAGCGGGGCAATCCCTTGGCGCGCGCCGCCTCGACGTAGTCCTCCTGCAGCGTGGTGATCACGTCGCTGCGCAGCAGCCGCATGAAGAACGGCATGATGCCCGCCGTCAGGGTGATCACGGGCAGGCACAGCGACTTCCAGTGCGCCACGAGGCCCTCGCCGGGACTCACGTAGCCGCCCAGGTCGAACCATCCGAGCTTGGCGGCGAAGACGAGGGCCAGGATCACGCCGAGCACGAACGACGGCAGGGCCAGGAGCGAGAACGCGCCACCCGTGAGCACGCGGTCGACCCAGGTGTCGCGCCGTACGGCGCTCAACATCCCCAGCGGGATCGACACGACAACGCTCAGCACGGTCGTGTACAGGACGAGCCACGCGGTCACCGGCACCTTGTCGCGCAGACTCTGCGTCACCTCGATGCCGTTGCGGTACGACTCGCCGAGGTCGCCGGTCAGCATGTTGCCGAGCCAGGCGCCGTACTGGGCGAAGAGGCCACGGTCCAGTTCCAGCCGCTCCTGGCACTCCTGGAGGATTTCCTCCGTGGCGCCGGTGCCGACCGACAGGAAGCACGGGTCGCTCGGCAGCAGGCTGAGCATCCAGTAGGTGACGAACGTCACGACGATCACCACGGCGGCGGTCTGCACCAGCCTGCTGGCCAGCCGCCGGGTGAACGCCGTCATGGTCGGGCTGGCGGTCGGGGCGGATCCCCGGTCGGGGCGCCGGCAGGGATCACGGCTCGAGCCACGTCTCGGTCAGGAACGTCCGCCCTTCCACGAGGTTCAGAACCGGACGCCCGTCCGGCGGCGGCAGCGTGATCCGGCCGAGGTTCTGGACCTCGTGGTGATGGGGGATGAGCCAGCGCACCCAGTGCAGCCAGATGTTGTGCACGCCGTCGGCGAGGTGGCGGTTGACCTCCTCGGCGATCGGTCGCAACTCGTCGCGGTCGTCGGTGAGCGTGGCGCGGTCGAATGCGGCGTCGAGTTCCGGGTTCTTGATGCGCCCCATGTTGATCGCGATGAACCCCGTGTACTCGGAGTCCCACCAGACGCGTTCGTTCTGCACCGCGGCGCCGTTGTGGTTCCGCCACTGGGCCACCTGGAAGTTCCCCATGACGCCGTTGAGGATCAGCGCTCCCTGATCGAGCTGCTGGATCTCGACGTCGATGCCGCACTCGGCCCACATCTGGGCGAGCAGTTCCGCGCCGGTCCGGTAGTAGGCGTCGGGCGTCGTGCTGAGGGTGATCGTGCCGGGATCGGGGATCTGCGCCCACAGCGCCCGCCCCGCCTCGGGGTCGTAGCCGGGGAACCCGCTGTCGGGGAGGTATCCGGGCGTGCCGGGGGCGAACGGGCCGTTGGCGATGTCGAACTCGCCGGCGGTGCGCAGCAGGTTGTAGGTCTCGTAGTCGGTGCAGTGGGCCAGCGCCCGCCGGGCGTCGATGTTGTCGAACGGTGCCCTGGCGTTGTTGATCAGCAGGTAGAAGGTCTGGAGGAGGCTCTGCTCCTCGATGGTCTTGAAGTTCTCCCGGTAGTACTCGAAGTCCAGGCCCAGGTCGTAGTGCGTCACCGTGATGTCGCCGGTCTCCAGGGCCAGCCTGCGGGCGTCGGGCTCGACGTACGGTCGGTACTCGATCCGGTCCAGGTAGGGCAGGGATCGACCCTCGGCGTCGCTCCGCCAGTAGTTCGGGTTGCGCTCCACGACGAGTTCGGTGTCGGGAGTCCACGACTTGAACACGAAAGGACCGGTACCCACGGGATTGACCGCCCCGTCGGGGTCGGCGTGCTGGCTTGGTGCCGCCAGGTAGCCGAACTGGCCGGTGAGGCCGGCCGCCAGGCCGGCGAACGGAGCGCCGGTGTAGAACTCGAGGGTGAGGTCGTCGAGCACCTCCCAACCCTCCACGCGGTTCAGTACCTGCCCGGCGAGAGGGTTCGACACGACCTTCTCGAAGTGGGTGGCCAGAGCAGCGGCGTCGGCGGGCGTGCCGTCGTGGAAGGTGATGCCGGGGCGCATCCTGAACGTCCAGATGGTGTAGTCCTCGTTGGCCTCGAAGGACTCCAGCAGGTACGGCTGGGGCGCCCCCGTCTCGTCCTCGATGATCAGCGGATCGAAGATGGCCCGCATGACGGTCTGGCACGACACGGCGCATTGGGTCGTCGTGGGGTTCCAGCCGTCGGGGGTCTCGCTCTCGACGCCGAAGACGATCGTGCCACCGTATACGGGCGCCGACGTGGGCTCGGGCGCCGCGATCGGGGCGGGCGGGGGTGGCGGGGGATCGCTCGGAGGTGGGGCCGGGGCCTCAGGAGCAGGCGGCGGTTCATCGGGTGCGGCGGCCGGCGCGTCCGGTGTCGAAGGGGGTGCCTCGGGGGCGGGGTCCGGTGCGTCCGGCGGCGCCGGTGGTGCATCGGGTGCCGCGGCCGCTGCATCGGGCGGCGTCGGTGTGCCCGCACTGGGTGCGGCCGGCGGCTCGGTGGCGTCAGCGGGGGGTGACGGCGGTGCGGTGCTCGGGGATGCGTCGTCGCCCCCGCCACAGGCGGCGGCGAGCAGCAGGACGGCCGCCGCAGCGGACATGACGCAGCGGGATCTCCCCTGCTTGGCGTATCGCATCGATTCTCTCCTCTAGTTGAGCCAGGTTTCGGTGAGGAACGCTCGGCCGCGCAGGATGTTCACGAGCTCACTGCCGTCGGGCAGCGTGATCCGGGCCAGGTTCTGGACCTCGTCCTGATGGGGCAGGATCCAGCGCACCCAGTGCAGCCAGATGTTGTGCACCCCTTCGGCGAGGATCAGGTTGACCTCTTCGGCGATCCGGCGGAGCTCGTCGCGGTCGGTGGTCCCGGCCGCTCTGTCGAGGGCGCCGTCGAGTTGTTCGTTCTTGATGCGCCCCAAATTGAGGGCCAGTCCCGAGGTGTACCGGGAGTGCCACCAGACGCGCTCGCTGGCAAGGCTGATCCCGTCGTGGTTGCGCCAGATGTTGACCTGGAAGTTCCCCATTACGGCATTGCGGATCACCGCCCCCTGATCCAACTGGTCGATCTGGACGTCGAGACCGCAGGCGCTCCACATCTGGGCGAGCAGTTCGGCGGAGGTCCGGTCGATGGGGTCGCCGGTGGTTCCGAGGCGGATGGTGCCGGGGTCTGGGAGTTGCGCCCAGAGCGCTCGGGCGGCTTCCAGGTCGTACGTGGGGAAGCCGTTCTCGGCCAGATGGCCGGGGGTGCCCGGCGCGAAGGGACCGTTGGCGATCTCGAAGGCGTCCGCGGTGCGCAGCAGGTTGAAGGTCTCGTGGTCGGTGCAGTGCGCCAGTGCCCGCCGGGCCCGTATGTCGTCGAACGGGGGCTGAGCGTTGTTGAGCAGCAGGTGGCGGGTCTGCAGGAAGCTGCGCTCCTCGACCGCCTTGAAGTTCTCCGTGTAGGCCGCATATTCGAGGCCATCGTCGGAATGCGTGACGTGTATGTCGCCCAGTTCCAGTGCGACTCTGCGCGAACTGGCGTCGAGAATGGGTCGGAAGGCGATCCGGTCGAGGTACGGAAGGGCACCGCCGCCGGCATCGGTCTTCCAGTAGTCGGGATTGCGCTCGACGATGAGTTCCGCGTCGGGAATCCAGGAGACGAATTTGAACGGTCCCGTGCCCACGGGATTCGCTGCACCGTTCGGGTCGGCGTACTGGCTCGGAGCTGCGAGGTAACCCAACTGGCCGGTCAGTCCGCCCGGCAGCCCGGCGAACGGCACTCCGGAGGTGAGTCGCAGCGTCAGGTCGTCGATCACCTCCCAGCTCTCGAGTCTCTGGAGGGTCTGGCCGGCCAGAGCGGTGGAGGTGAGGTTGTCGAAGTGGACGGCCAGGGCGTGGGCGTCAGCCGGTGTGCCGTCGTGGAAGGTGATGCCTGGCCGCATCCGGAACGTCCAGACGGTGTGATCCTCGTTGGGCTCGAAGGACTCCAGCAGGTAGGGCTGTGGTGTCCCGCCGGCGTCGGTGATCGTCAGCGGGTCGAATATGGCTCGCATGACCGTGTGGCACGAAGCGGCGCACTGCGTGGTCGTTGGGCTCCACCCGTCAGGTGTTTCCGCCTCGATTCCGAAGATGAGCGTGCCGCCGTAGGCGGGCGCGGCGGTGGGAGTGGGAGCGTCTGCGGGCTCCGGTGGGGGCGGTGGCTCGCCGGGTGGGGAATCGGGCGCGGCCGCAGACTCCGCCGCACCGTCGCGAGGTGCCTCGGGAACCTCGACGGCCCCCTCGGGTGCGGGCGCCGCGGGTGCGGTGTCCGGCGCGTCGGGTGTTGCGGTGGGTGCGCCGGCTTGCGGCGCCTCAGCGGGCGTATCGGACGCGGCCGCAGGGTCCTCAGTCGGGGTCGTCGAGGCCGGCGTCGCGTCCTCGGTTCCGCATGCCGTGGCGAGCAGCAGTGTGATGGCCGCCGCGGCCAGAAGATGGCACCTCGATTGCTTCGGCACAGGTGATCTCAAAGATCTGCTCCACCCGGGTTTCGGTGATGAATGACCGTCCTTCGGTCATGCTCAGTATCTCATGTCCACCCGGTCGCGGGTGTCAAGATGCCGACCCCGGGTTCGCTACTCGATCCAGGTCTCGGTGAGGAAGGCCCGTCCCTCGATGAGGTTCAGGATCTCGCCCCCGCCGGGCAGCGTCAGCAGCGCCAGGTTGTGCACGTGCTCGTGGTGCGGCAGCATCCACAGCGACCAGTTGAGCCAGACGTTGTAGACCCCGGCGGCGAAGATCCGGTTGATCTCCTCGGCCAGCGATCGCAACTCGTCGAGATCGGTCGTGAGGGCGGCCGCGTCCAACGCGGCATCCAGTGCCGGATCCACGATTCGCCCGAAGTTCACGGCCAGACCGGCGGCGTACTCCGAGTGCCACCAGGTGCGCTCGTTCTCCAGGCTGGCACCGTTGTGGTTCCGCCACAGGAACGTCTGGAAGAGCCCGAAGACGGCGTTCGAGATGAGGGTGCCCTGATCCACCTGGGTGATCTGGGTGTCAATGCCGCAGTCGTTCCACATCTGGGAGATCAGTTCGCTGGTTGTCCGGTTGAACGGGTCGTTCGTCGTGCCCAGTTCCACGACGCCCGGGCTGTCGAGTTGGCTCCAGAGCGCGCGTCCGGCCTCGGGATCGTAGGTGGGGAACCCCGGGTCGGCGAGGTAGCCGGGCGTGTTGGGCCCGAATGGGCCGTTGGCGACGGGAACGTTGCCGCCCATGCGCAGCAGGTTGTAGGTGTCGTAGTCGGTGCAGTGCGCCACGGCCTGCCGGGCGCGGATGTCGTCGAAGGGCGGTTTCGCCGCGTTCAGCATCATGTAGGTGGTCTGGAAGAAGCTGCCCTCCTCCACGACCTTGTAGCGCTCCCGGTTCGCGGGGGCGTTGAGCGGGGAGTTGATGTGATGGGTGTCCAAGTCGCCCGACTGCAGCGCCAGGAGACGGGCGTCCTGGTCGGGAATGGGGCGGAACACCACCCGGTCCAGGTAGGGGAGCGGGCGGCCCTCGGCGTCGGTCTTCCAGTAGTCGGGGTTGCGGTCCGCGACCAACTCCGCGTCGGGTGTCCACGACGTGAAGACGAACGGACCGGTTCCGACCGGCCTGATGGCCCCGTCGGGGTCGGCGTACTGGCTCGGCGCGGCCAGGTAGCCCAACTGGCCGGTCAGCAGCGCGGGCAGACCGGCGAGGGGACCGGTGGTTCGCACTTCCACGGTCAGGTCGTCGACCACCGCCCAACTCTCCCAGCGGCGCATGAGCAGGCCGGTGAGCGTGCCCCCCTTCAGGTTGTCGAGGTGCGTGGCGAGGGCGGCGGCGTCGGCGGGCGTGCCGTCGTGGAAGGAGATGCCCGGGCGCATCCTCAGCGTCCAGACGGTGAAGTCGTCGTTCGAGGCGAAGGATTCCAGCAAGTAGGGCTCGGGCGCCCCGGAGGGGCCCTCGATCGTGAGCGTGTCGAAGATGGCGCGCATCACGGTATGGCAGGCCACGGCGCACTGCGTGGTTGCCGGGTTCCAACCCTGGCCGGTCTCGGCCTCGAGGCCGAACACCAGCGTCCCGCCGTAGACCGGCTCGGCCACGGGCTCGGGCGCGGCCACCGGCGCCGGCGGCGGAGGTGCGGGGTCGTCCGCCGCCGGTGGCGGGGGTGGCGGGTCGCCCGATGGTGGGGGTGGCGGCGCTGGTGGGTCGCCCGGTGCCGGTGGCGGGGCCGGCGGGTCGCCCGGTGCGGGTGGCGGGGCCGGTGGGTCGCCCGGTGCCGGTGGCGGGGCGGGCACTCCGACGGGCTCGGACGGCTGGGCCGGTGGATCGCCGGGCGCGTCGGGCAGCGGGGGCACTGCAATGGGTTCGGAGCCCGGCGAACTGACCTCCGCGGTGTCCCCGCCGCAGGACGCGGCCACCAGCAGGACCGCGAACGCGGCTGCGAGCAGATGACGGATCGGCGCGAACCGGAGTGTTGTCGGCAGGCAGGCCGGCATTATCCCCCCCCTTCCAGTGCAGCCGCGTCGATTGTGGGAAGCCGGGGTGGTGAGCGGCGAGTCCCTGGCGGCCGCGGCACGGCCGATGCTAGTGACCTGCTCGGATCACTGCCGGTCGGCGGCGGCCGGTCCTAGCCGGAGCGGTCCGTGTCCTGCTCCGGTGCGAGGGCGACCCCACGTGCGACGAGTTCGTGCCGCAGGATCTTGCCCGTGGCGTTCCGGGGGATCTCGTCGAGGCCATGGAAGCGTTTCGGCACCTTGTGGGCGCTCAGCCGGCCGCGCGTCCAGCGCCGCAACTCCTCGGTGCTGAAGCCGCTCGTGCTGACCACGAAGGCGGTGACCTCCTCGCCCCAGCGCGTCGACGGCACCCCCACGACGGCGACCGCGTCGACGGAATCGTGGTGTGCCAGCACGTCCTCGACCTCGCGCGGCGCCACGTTGATCCCGCCGGTGATGATGATGTCCTTGGAGCGCCCGATGATCCTGATCGCACCGGTTTGCGGCTCACGTTCGGCCAGGTCGCCGGTGGGGAACCATTGCCCGGTGCCGAGTGGGGGCCGGCCCGCATAGCCGGCGAAGATCTGGGGGCCGCGGACGGAGAGTTCCCCCGTCCTCTCGTCGATTGAAGTCTCGACCCCGGGGAGCGGGAACCCGACGCCGCCGGGTTGCCGGGGGCCGTCGTAGAGGTTCGACACGTTCAGCCCCGACTCGGTCGTGCCGTAGCGCTCCAGCGGGGGTTGGCCGAACACGCCCGCGATCCGATCGAACAGCATCGGCGGCAGCGGGGCCGAACCCGAGATGAGCAGGCGAAGCCGGGGAGCATCGACCGCGGCGTGCGTGCCGACGACGCGTTCCCACATGGCGGGAACGGCGAAGATCACGGTCGCATCTCGCCGCTGTGCCTCGGCGACGAGTCGCTCGGGATCGAAGCGCGAGAGGCAGTGCAACGACGATCCGCTCAGGATCGCCGCGTGAAGGGCGCTGAGGCCGTGCTGGTGGTACATCGGCAGGGCGTGTACGAGGACGTCCGTGCGGTGCCAGCGCCAGGCCCTCATCGCCGAGCGGATGGACGCCTGGATGTCCCCGTGGCGCAGCGGCGCCAGCTTGGGCGTCCCGGTCGTGCCCGAGGTGAATGCGCACACGGCGACGTCGGTCGAGCGGGGAAGCCCTCCCAGGGGGAGTGACCCGGCTTGCCCGCTCAGCCGCCGGAGCGGCACGTGGGCCAAGTCGGCGGCGGCGAGGTCGGCGACCGAGTCGGAGGCCTGGCCGCCGGTGATCGCCAGGGTGGCGCCGGCTCCGGTGATCTGGGACTCCAACTCGGGGGCCGTCGAGGCGGGGTTCGCCAGCACGACGGGTGAGCGGACCGCCAGCAATGCCAGGTAGCACCGGATGAAGTCCAGCGATGGTGGTGCCGCCAGCAGCGTCGGGCGTGCCGTTCCGACGCCGTCGGCCGCAAGCCGGAGGGAGAGCGCCTCAACCTGCCGGCTGAGATCCGCGAGGCCGATCCCCGCCCCGTCGACGCTGATGACCGTGTTCCGGCCGCCGGAACGGGCGCGACGGCGCAGAGCCCGCGAGATCGATCCGCCGCGCAGCCGCCGGGCCAGGTCCCGGGGATCGGGATTCTCCGGGAGCGTCGGGTCGTGCAGCCGCCAGGCCCCCAGGGTGGCGCCGTCGACGCCGCTAGCGGCGGAGACCCTCGATGCTGCCGGTCCAGTTCTCACGATTCCCCGTCCGTTCGCGTTCGAGCGATTCGTGGAGGTCGGCGGTCAGGAGTTGCTTCAGGCGCTGCCTGGCCGCCGCGTCCGTTCGGGTGATCTCGGCGAGCAGTTCCTCCCGCCAGGGTGTGGCGATCCCCAGCCGGATGGCCTCCGGCGCGTCCACCCTGCGCGTCGTCAGGCACATGTCGGCGGCCGCGTGGCGCCCGGCGACGTTCACGAGCGCCCATGCACCGACGGCCAGGCCGTGCCCGGCGCCCGCGAAGCGGAACCAAGCGGTGGGCGTGATCATGCAGACGTCGGCGGCGAGGCAGAGCTGGGCGCCCCCGCCGACGGCCGCGCCGGCGACCTCGGCCACGAAGATGACGGGCGAGTCGAGCATCCGCTGGTAGGTGGCGTAGAGCCGGTCGGACACCTCGGCCCGTTCGGCGTCCGGCAGGGTGAGGTCGGCGCCGGAGCAGAACACCTTCTCCAGCGAGGAGCGGATCACGAGCGCGGCGCAGTGCTGTTCCTCGGCGCGATCGATGGCCTCGTTCAACCTGACCAGGAAGGTGTCGTCGACGGCGTTGCGTCGCCTCTCGTCGGACATCGAGAACTCGGCACAACCCTCGGGGATCGGTCTCCGAACGCCCGGGGCGGGCGCGGACCGCGGACCGACCCGCCTCCGTGGCCGCGGCTTATGACTCTTCCACGCCGCCCCCCCGGGAATCCACCGCCACGGAGGCAAGTCCCAAAGGCCGAAGTGAGCAGGTTCGCCCCAGTCAGGTTTGCGGCGACCGATCACGTGGTTCACCATAGATGACCTGCCGACGATGCCCGACGACTGGGGGTGATGGAAGTGGTGACCGAGTTCGAGACGTCGACCCTGACGGTCACGACCGCCGACGGGGTGATGCTGCACGCCGAGTCGGTCGGCGGCGGTGAGCCGATCCTGTTCATCCACGAGTTCGCCGGCGACCACCGCACCTGGGAACCGCAGATCAGGCGGTTCTCTCGGAGTCACCGCTGCATCACCTACTCGGCTCGCGGCTACCTCCCGTCGCAGGTGCCCACCGATCCGGCTGCGTACTCCCAGCGCCACGCCGTCGACGACGCGGTGGCCGTACTCGATGCCCACGGAGTGTCCAAGGCACACGTCGTCGGCATCTCCATGGGGGGCTTCTGCGGTCTGCATCTCTCCATGGCGCACCCCGAACGCGTCCGGTCACTCGTGGCGGCGGGCACGGGTTACGGCGCCAAGCCCACTGAGGTGGAGCGCTTCCGCGGCGAGTGCGACGCCATTGCCGATCTCATCGAGTCCTCGGGGATTGCCGCCTTCGGCCGGCAGTACATGTCCGGCCCCTCGCGGGTGCAGCTGCAGAACAAGGATCCTCGTTCGTGGCAGGAGTACACGGACTGGCTGGGCGAGCACTCGGCCGCCGGATCGGCCGCCACGATGCGCGGCGTGCAGCGGGAGAGGCCCTCTCTCTATGCCCTGCAGGCCGAACTCGCGGCGATCCCCGCGCCTGTGCTCATCATGGCCGGCGACGAGGACGACGGGTGCCTCGACACCAGCGTCTGGCTCAAGCGGGTCATCCCCCTGGCCGGTCTGGCCGTGCTGGCCAAGTCGGGCCACACCCTCAACATCGAGGAGCCCGACCTCGTGAACACGCTCATCGCGGACTTCCTGCACCGGGTCGAGGCCGGCGCCTGGGGGCGACGAGACCCGCGCGCGGTCCCCGGGGCGATCACGGGGTTCTCCTAGGTGTCGCTCCTTCGCCCGCTATGCGATGATTGCGGGCCGGACTCCAGATCAGGGGAGCGACTATGGATCTCGAACTGACCGGCAAGGCCGCCATCGTCACCGGCGGGAGCATGGGCATCGGCAAGGCCGTGGCCGAAGGGCTGGCCGCCGAAGGTTGCGATGTCGCCATCGTGGCCCGTGGACGGGAACTGCTCGAGCAGGTGGCGGCGGACATCGCCGCGGCCAGCGGCAGGCGCTGCCTCCCGCTGGTCGGCGACATGAGCAGCACAGACGACGCCAACCGGGTCGTGGATGCCGCCGCCGAGGCGTTCGGCGGGCTGGACATCTGCGTGCCCAACGCCGGCAGCTCGCCGGGCGGACTCCTCGAGGAACTGACCGACGACCAGTGGAACGCCAGCCTGCAACTGAAGTTCATGGGTCACGTGCGGACGGTGCGCGCCGCGGTGCCGCATCTGCGGGCAAGGGGCGGTGGCTCGATCATCATGGTCGTGGGCAACGATGGCCTGAAACCCTCCTACTGGGAGATGACCGCGGGCGTCGCCAACGCCGCCGACATCAACTTCGCCTCCTCGGTTGCCGAGCAGTACGGCCGGATCGGGATCCGCTGCAACACCGTCAACCCCGGACCGGTGGCCACGACACGCTGGGACTACCTCGAGGAGGCCATGGCCCGGGACAAGAAGATCAGCCGGGAGCGCGCCCACGAGATCACCATCGACAGCTTGCCCCTCGGGACGATCTGTACGGCCGAGCAGGTGGCCGATGTGGTCATCTTTCTGGCGTCGCCGCGCGGTGGGTATGTCAACGGCGCGCACATCCTCCTCGACGGGGGCCAGCGCAAGGCGCTGATGGACGTCTGAGCCACGCTCGGATCAGCCCCGTCATCCCGGCGAAGGCCGGGATCCGTGCTTGCCGACGGTTGGGTTTCCTCCTCCTCGCGCTGAAATCGGAACAGCCCGTCGCGCTGGGGAGGCTTACGCCGATCTCTTGTCGCGCCGCGCCCAGATGCGATCGATGTAGGCCACTGCCTCAGGGGTCTTGCAGGAGGTCTCGCCGTGGTCCACGACGACCGGTCCGATCCGCCCGGCGGCGGCGATGGCGCTCGCTCGAAGCCGCTCGTTGCGTCCGCCGATGGCGATGAGGGCGCCGTTCATGCAGTGGCGGACGCGGTTGCCGGCCATCGCAATGCCGGATTCGATACCGGCCAGGCGGTTCTCGAAGTACTCGTCGGTCAGCGTGTTGGCGGCAAGGGCCTGCTGGGCCACGAGCGTCCAGCCGGCCGAAGCCCGCCACTCACGTCCGGAGCCGGTCCAGTCGTCGGCGCATCCGTCCAGGAACGGGGTGCGGGCCACGAAGGCCGCCATCTCGTCGATCAGGACGTAGTTGTCGAGATCCTCGGCCCAGGCTTCGATCTCGGCGGGCCCGCTCTGAGCCGGGTCGGCGACGGTCAGCGCCAGGACGCGGGCGTCGTGGTTCCCGCTCGCCCACAGCGCCCGTGCCAGATCGTGATCGGGGCGGAGCTTCTTCCCCAGCTTGCGAAGGTGAGCGAAGCTGACGCCGAACATGGGCTCGGTGACCCCGTGACGGGCGTAGACCTTGCGGTTCTGGGCGGTGCCCAGTGCCTCCAACTCGGTGAGGACGGCTTCGGGATCGTTCACGGCATTCCAACCCTCCGGCGTGTGCGATTCGCCCCGGCGCCCGACCGTCGGGCTCAGTCGCAGACGTTGACGCTGCGGATGCAGAGTAGCGGCGGTTCGCTCGAGCTCGGAGGGGGCTCGACCGGCTCGAATGCATCGGCGGCCCTGCTGGCGCCGGAGGCGTCGGAGAGCGCCGGGCCGGGCACGGCCACCGCTCCCGGCCGCAACTCCCCGCGGAACCACGGGCCAACGATGTAGGGGAACACGTCGGTGAAGCTTCCGTCGCCGTTCTGGATCCGGGTGATGTGGTAGTGGTAGCCGAAGTCGTCGTGCGTGTGGCCGTTGAAGGCGTCGAGCGCGTGCGGCGATCCGTCGTCGAGACCGGCGTCGAACCAGTAGTCCTCGAAGAACGCCCCCGGGGCGACCTGCGCGGTGTCGGGCCCCGCAGCGGGGGCCGGCACCGTCCCGGAGGCGGGGTCGAGCGGGTTGGCGAGCAGGCAGGTTCGTCGCCCGGGCTCGCTGCATCCCGTGGTGGAGTCGGGTGTGTCGTAGTCCCGCAGCCGCCACGAGCTGCGCGCCGGCAGTTCGAGATCGGCCCAGGGGCCGTGCACGGGGTAGCCGTCGGCGGCGAAGCCGTAGACGGGTGAGTGCCGGGCACTGTCGTCGCCGAGGTGGAGTGCCAGGCACTCCGGGTAGACGTGCGGTGTCGCCTCGTCCGCAGCCGGACCCGCACACGAGTAGCCGTCGTCGCCGACGGCGCCGGGCGCCACGCGCCGCCAGACCCCCTCACCGCGATAAGAACGGCCGTCGCTCCAGTTGAAGAACGGGGAACCGGTTACCCAGAGCCCTGCCGGCCCGAGGGTCGTGGCGACCGGCGAGGCAGCGGGTTCGGGTTCGAGAGGGAACAGTCCGGCGATCCGCTCCTGGTCGCCGGGCTCATCGTTGAGGTACACAGCGGCGTAGTGCGCGCCCTGGACCGTGCGTATCGCGACCTCGGAGACCCGCACGGTGACCGCTGCCGGCTCCGGACGATCCGGAATGCCCTCCACGACGATGAAGTCATCACCGCCGGAGGGGGAGATCTCCTCGCCCAGGCCGACACGCCCGCGGCCGGCGCGCTGGCGCCGGCGCTCTCCCGGCGGGGCGTCGATCGTCTCGGAGTCCTCGGGGATCAGCCATGCCTCCAGCAGGGCGTCTCCGTTGACGCGGCCGGGATACGCGGGGGCGGTCGCTGCGGCACATCCGGCGCCGAGCAGCAGCACGGCCACTGTCAGTGCCCACCGCCGGCGGGCGCCCGATTCAGCCGATGGCAACGGGAACGTCTCGCTCCGCTGCCGGCCGTGCGCAGAGTCGGGCAATGGCGGTGGCCTGCTCGGCGCTGAGGCTGTGGAGATCCGGCGGGTAGCGGAAGTGCTGGCAGAGATCCACCCGCCTTGCCGGCTCCTCGTACAGCAATTCCAGCGCCGTGTGCGGCACGAGCGCCGGATGGGACTGCCCGCAGGCGTGGGCGAGCTGCAGCAACTCGGCCCGCAGGCTCATGATGTAGTTGGCGCAGCGCACCGACTTGAGCGCCGGGTCCAGGCCGCGGGTCAGCCAGCGATTGTGGGTGGTGATACCGGTGGGGCAGCGCCCCGTGTGACAGCGCTGGGTTTGGATGCAGCCGATGGCCAGCAACGCCTCGCGTCCCACGTTCAGGAGGTCGGCACCCATGTTCATGGCCGCCAGACCGTCGGCGCCGAACCCCAGCTTGCCGCTGCCGACGAATACCACCTTCTGGTGCAGGTCGTGGGCGGCGAACGTGAGGTAGACCCTGGCGAATCCCCGCCTGAAGGGCAGGGCGACGTTGTTGGTGAAGACCAGCGGTCCGGCCCCCGTGCCGCCCTCGCCGCCGTCGATGGTGACGAAGTCGGGGCCCTCGCCCCGCTCGGCCATCCGGCGGGCCAACTCGTCCCAGAATCTTGCACCGCCGACGGCGGACTTGATGCCCACGGGCAGGCCGGTCTCCCCGGCGAGTTCCTCGACGAAGTCGATGAGGCCGTCCACGTCGTCGAAGGCACTGTGCGCGTTCGGGCTCTTGACCGACTCTCCCACCGGGACGCCGCGCGCGGCGGCGATCGCCGGTGTGACCTTGACGCCCGGCAGCATGCCGCCGAGACCCGGCTTGGCCCCCTGGCTGAGCTTGATCTCGATGGCGCGAACCGGTGCTCCCTCGACCGTCTCGATCAGTCCCGGCAGGCTGAAGGTGCCGTCGGGGTTCCGGCAGCCGAAGTACCCGGTGCCGACCTGGTAGATCAGCTCGCCGCCGTTGCGGTGGAAGCCCGAGATGCCGCCCTCGCCGGTGTTGTGCAGGCAGCCGGAGAGATGGGCGCCGATGTTGAGCGCTTCGACGGCCGGACCGCTGAGCGAGCCGTAGCTCATTCCAGAGATGTTCACCACCGACGCCGGCCGGAAGCGTCCCGGACGGTCCCGCCAGGCGCCCAACTCCTTTGCGCAGGGCAGGGTGGCCGTCTCGTCGATCTCGTCGAGACAGGGGAACGCCGCGTGCTTGATGATGAGATACCCGGTCTGGTCGAGGTCCTGGTCGGTGCCGAAGCCGAAATTGGGGTTCTGGCGTTTGGCCGAGGCGTAGATCCACCGGCGCTGCGCCCGGTTGAAGGGCCGCTCCTCGTCGTTGCTGGTCACGATGTACTGGCGCAACTCCGGGCCGATGCTCTCCAGCAGGTAGCGAAAGTGCCCGATGATCGGGAAGTTGGCCAGGATGGTGTGCCTGCGCTGGAGCATGTCGTAGAGCGCCACCGCCAGGAGAAGCCCCCCGATGACCGTCACTGCGATGAGCCAACCAGCCATGGTTTCACGCTAGTGACATCCGCGGCGTGATCTACACTGCCGCCGCAGCCGAACGGAAGGGGCGACACGATGACCGACAGCGACCTGCCAGCCGACGACCAGACGGTCAGCGAGGTTCGGGATGGGATGCGCGTCGACTGGGACGTCCCCATCGAGATGGACGACGGCCTCGTGCTCCGGGCCGACGTCTACCGCCCCGACGACGGCGGGCGTTACCCGGTGCTGCTGTCCTACGGCCCCTACGCCAAGGGCCTCGCCTTCCAGGAGGGCTATCCCAGCGCCTGGAACCGGATGGCCGAAGAGCACCCGGACGTGGTCGCCGGCTCCACCAACAAGTACCAGAACTGGGAGGTCTGCGACCCCGAGAAGTGGGTTCCCGACGGCTATGTGTGCCTGCGCGTGGACGCCCGGGGCTGCGGCCGCTCACCGGGCTACATCGACCACTTCTCGCCGCGCGAGACCCAGGACCTCTACGACTGCATCGAGTGGGCCGCGGTGCAGTCGTGGAGCGACGGCAAGATCGGGCTCTCGGGCGTGTCGTACTACGCCATGAACAATTGGACCGTGGCCTCCCGCCAGCCGCCGCACCTCGTGGCGATGATCCCCTGGGAGGGGGCCGCCGAGTGGTACCGCGACTCCACCCACCACGGCGGCATGGTCTCGACATTCTGGGACAACTGGTACGACATGCAGGTCAAGACGGTGCAGCACGGCCTCGGCACCCGCGGCCGGGTGAACCCCAACACGGGAGAGTTGGTCTCGGGCCCGCCCACGCTCAGCGAGGAGGAGTTGGCCGCCAACCGCTGCGCCTTCGGCGACGACATCGTGGCGCACCCTTTCGACGACGACTACCACGCCGACCGCTCTCCCGTCTGGGACAAGGTGGTGGTGCCGTTCCTTTCCTCGGCCAACTGGGGCGGCCAGGGCCTGCACCCGCGGGGCAACTTCGAGGCCTACACGCGGTCCGCCTCGCCGGAGCGCTGGCTTGAGGTGCACGGCATCGAGCACTGGACCGAGTACTACACCGACTACGGGGTGAACCTGCAGAAGCGCTTCTTCGGTCACTTCCTCAAGGGTGAGGACACCGGCTGGGACAGCCACCCGCGGGTGCTGTTGCAGGTGCGCCACATCGACCGCTTCGTGGAACGGGCCGAGGACGATTGGCCGATCCCGCGCACCGACTGGCGCAAGATGTACCTGCACGGCAACGGTCAGCTGCGCTTCAACCCCTGCGCCAAGTCCGAGGCGCTCTCCTACGAGGCGACGGGCGACGGGCTGACGTTCCTGACCGCGCCGATGACCGAGGAGATGGAGATCACCGGGCCGCTGGCGGCGAAGCTGTTCGTGTCGTCGTCCACGGCCGACGCCGACCTGTTCGTGGTGTTCCGGGTGTTCGACCCCGACGGCGACGAGGTGACATTCATGGGGGCGATCGACCCGCACACACCGATCGCCCAGGGCTGGCTGCGGGCGAGCCACCGCAAGCTCGACCCCGAGTTGACGCTGCCCTGGCGGCCGTATCACACCCATCTCGAGGCGGACCACCAGCCACTGGTTCCGGGTGAGATCTACGAGTTGGACATCGAGATCTGGCCCACGTGCATCGTGGTGCCCCCCGGCTACCGCATCGGCTTCAGCGTGCGCGGCCGGGACTACGAGTACGGCGGCGACACGTCAGGGATGATGCTCTCCAACTTCAAGAACGAGCTCCGTGGTTGCGGCCCGTTCCTGCACAACGACCCCCGCGACCGCCCGCCGGAGATCTACGAGAACGAGGTGACCCTGCACTTCAGCCCCGAGCACCGCAACTACGTCCTGGTCCCGGTCATCCCGCCCGCCTGAGCGAGTCCGGGCGGGGCCGCCGGTGGCCGTCGGCGGCGCGTCTGGCGAAATCGCGCCGGCGCCATCCCCTGCGTCCCCGCCCCCGCGTGTCTGCTGCCGCCTTGGCGGGGGTTCGAAGTGGGGGCTGCTCAGCCGCTCGCTTGCGTGCCGCCGTCGATGGGTACCACAGTGCCGGTCATGTAGGCGGCGTCGTCGCTGCAGAGGAACGCCGCCACCGCGGCGATCTCCTCGGGCGTGGCATAGCGCTCCAGCGGCACCCGGGAGGCGATGAACTGCCGTACGCCGTCGGGATCATCGGGGTTCATGCCCTCCTCGATGGCGCGGATCATGCGGGTGTCCACCGGGGCAGGGGCAACCGCGCAGACGCGTACACCGAGTGGCGCGAACTCCAGGGCCGCCGTCCTCGTGAGGCCGATGACGGCGTGCTTGCTGGCCACGTAGGCGCCCATTCGGGCGATACCGGAAAGGCCCAGCATCGACGCCGTGTTGACGATCGCCCCGCCACCGGAGGCCGCGATTGCCGGACCGGCGTGCTTGATGCCCAGCCAGACGCCGCGGACGTTGACGTCCATCACGCGGTCGAAGCCGTCGGCCGGACAGTCCACCAGCGACGCGATCGGCCCCTCGATCCCGGCGTTGTTGAACAATGCGTCCACCCTGCCATGGGTCTCGAGTGCTGCGGCAACGTAGCCGGCCACATCGCCGTCGGACGTGACGTCAGCGGTGACTGTCGTGATGTTCCCACCCTCGGCCGCCGCGGCAGCCGTCCCGTCGAGGTCGCTGCTCGCCAGGTCGACCGCAACGACCGAGGCGCCTTCGGAGGCGAAGCGCCGCACCGCCGCCCGGCCGATCCCTCCGGCCGCCCCGGTGATGATGACGACCCGCTCGGTGAACCGACGCTGCCGTCCTTCCCCCATGGCCTGATCCTAGTGATCCCGCCCGCCTGAGCCGCGCCTCGCGGTTGGGGGCGGCGGTGGCCGTTCGCTCCTTCAGCGCGGGCGCAAGGCGTCGCAAGCCGGTCCCCGGCGCCCCCTCCCTCCGTTGTCCGGCGTCCGGGCGGGGACCGCCGGTGCTGACGAACTGGAATGTCCAGAAGCATTGTCAGCACTACGATGTCGGATCCTAGGATCCCGGCAAGCGAGTCGGATCCGGGGAGGTTGGACAGATGTCGAACGAGGTGCGCAAGGACAGCTATGCCGTCGGAATGGTGGTGATCCACCGTGCCAATGCGATTGGGATTGCGGCCGCGGCCACGATCAACGCCCTGGGCGCCGCGGCTCTGAGTCTCATCAGCGCCATGGGCCTGGTCACCGTCGGCGGCGTGAACGCAATCGGCATCGTGGCGGTCGGCGGCGTGAACTCGATCGGGTTGGTGGCGGTCGGCGGCGTGAACTCGATCGGCCTCATCGCCATCGGCGGCTTGAACTCCATGGGGCTCGTCGCCGTCGGCGGCGGCAACGTCACCAGCATGCTGTAGCCCGCAGGCCGGCCCCCGCCGGCCGGGCGGTCCTCAACCGTCGCCGAAGCGGGCCGCGAACCAGGCCTTGGCGCGTACCAACTCGGGGGCGCTGCCGCTGAGGCGCTCCGCCCAGGCTCCTTCCGGCTGCTTCACCGGCCCGGCCTCGACGGCCACCCGGCAGCGCTCCTCCAGGTACCACAAGCGCGTCGCGGCCTCCAGCAGGTCGTCGCCCACCGCAACACCGCCGTTGGCCAGCAGCAGCATCGACCGGTTGTCGCCCAGCGTGGCCGCCATCCGGTCGCCCGACTCGAGCGTGGTGATGAGCGCCAGGTCGTGGTGGATGGGGACCGTCTCGCCGGCCAGGCCGCCCATGCCGTGCAGCAGCGGGACCGGCTCGTCGCGCACGCCCCAGGCCGCCATGGCGGCGCCATGGCCGCGGCAGATGGCACCCACGTCGGGGCGCGCCCGGTAGATCCCGGCGTGGATGACGATCTCCAGCGGCTTGCCGGCCGGGGCGTCGATGGCGTTGCCCTCGTCGTCGCAGGTGAGGACCTCCTCCGCGGTGTGCGAGAGCAGCGGTGAGGTGGAGGTCATCAGGAAGCCGCCGCCAGCCAGCCGCGCCGAGGAATGGCCGAACCCTTCCACCAGACGGGCGGCCGCCATCATCCGGGCCGTCGCCGCCACGTCAGCCTTGATCTGGTCGATCTCGGTGGTCATCGCTCGCTCCCCGCCCTGTCGGTCCGGCCGAGCATAGGCGGACCGCCCGAGCATAGGCGGAGCGGCCTTCAGGCTTAGACGGCCTCGTAGCGAGTGAGCTCGATCATGTTGCCCCACGGGTCGCGGAAGAAGATCTGCCGGTCGGCGGCCGGCGAGTTGGGCAACTCCCACCATTCCACGTCCGCCTCGGTGAGCTCGGCGGTCATCTCCTCGAGGTCGTCGACCAGGAACGCCAGGTGCCCGTCGTTGGGTCGCAACTCGGGATTGTCGCTCCGTGTGAAGCCACCGGTGGTGAGGTGCACCGGTGTCCCGCCGGCGTCGAACCAGGCGCCGGGGAACCCGAAGTCGGGTCGGGGCAGCGGCTCCAATCCCAGCAGGTCGCCGTAGAACCACACCGCCTTGTCGATGTCGCCCACGCAGAGGCTGCCGTGATCCAACTTCGTCAGCTTCGCCATGATTACCTCCCGGTTCGGATCGTCCCGTTGGTGCTTTTTGTTTGCTCCGTGCGGTCTCTGTGATTGTCGCTCCGGGCGTCACCGACTATTGGCGTGCGGCGACCGGCCGGTCTACTCGAACTCGACCGTCTTTGCCGGGAGACCGAGGGCGAGCTTGCCGACGGTCTCCAGGCAGCGCTCGTTGGACGGCGGCATGACGAGCCCCGCCATGGCGTCGCGCAGGTAGCGCTCCATGGGGATGGAGCGGGCGAGGCCGCGGCCGCCGAGGAGGCGCATGCCGGCGGTCGTGATGGAGTGTGCCGCCTCGGTTGCAAGGTACTTGGCCTGGTTCAGCACGTAGGTCAGGGCATCGGTGTCGAGTTCACCGCTGAGGTACCCCAGCGTGTCGCGGGCCCGGCGGGCGGCCTCCAGTTGCATGGACAGCTTGCCGATCTCCTGCCACGTGAAGGGATCCTCGCTCCGGGGCGTGCTGCCGTCGGAGCGGGGGGCGCGCATGGCGTTGACGCAGTACTCGAAAGCCGCCTCAGCGATGCCGATGTAGACGGCGGTGTAGCCCACCGACCAGATGCTCATGTTCTGGCCCAGGATCCCCCCGACATCGCCGACCACGTCCTCGGGTTCGATGCGGACGTTCTGGAAGTCGATCGAGTTGGAGGCCGTTCCCCGCATCCCCAGGGTGTCCCAGTCGTCGAGGATCGTGATGCCCTCGCGCCCGGTGGGGATGAGCACGGTCAGCAGGCCGTCGGCGAGGCTCTCGGCGCCCTCCAGGAAGCTCCAGGTGAAGTAGTAGGTGGCGCCGGTGGAGAGCGAGCAGAAGATCTTCCGCCCCGTCAGGCGGTAGCCGTCGCCGTCGCGTTCGATGTGGGTGCGAACCCTGCCCTTGTGCCGGAACGAGATGCCCGGCTCGCTGGTGATGGACGAGAACACGGCGCCGTCGGTGACGACCTCGCCGAAGTAGCGCTCCTGCTGGGCCGGCGTGGCGATCTGGCGCAGGAAGAACAGGATCGCCGAGTGCATGTTGAACGTCAGACCCGTGCTGGCGCAACCCTGGGCGATCTTGGACAGAACCGTGGCGTAGGTGAACGAGTCGGCGCCGATGCCGCCGAAGCTCTCGGGCACCATGAGTGCCAGGAGACCGCTGGCACGTAGATCGTCGTAGTTCTCGAACGGGAAGCGGTTCTCCCCGTCCACCATGGCCGCCCGGGGGCCGAAGGCGTCCCGGCTCAACTCCTCGGCGAGATCGACCCACTTGCGGTGGCGCTCGGGCACCTTGAACGGGGACACCTTGGGTTCCATGCCCTAATCCTAACGACGGGCGCCGCGACCGTGCCCCGGCGCTCCCGCTCTCCGTTGTTGGTGTGCCCGGTCGGGGCCGCCGGTGGGCGTCGGCGGATCGTCTGGCGAAATCGATCCGGCGCCGTCCCCCCGGCGTCCCCTCCCTCGGTTGTTGGTGTGCCCGGTCGGGGCGGCCGGTGGGCGTCGGCGGATCGTCTGGCGAAATCGATCCGGCGCCGTCCCCCCGGCGTCCCCTCCCTCTTCCGTCATTCCGGCGGGAGCCGGAATCCACCCGGCGAAGCCGACTCACCCCGCCCGTCACCGAGGCCCGTCCGGGGAACTTTTCGTACCGGGCGTGCGTCTGAGGGGTGATCGAACGCGCTGAGCGCGTGCAAACGAAGGAGGAGCGATCATGCAACGGTTCGATTCGAGTTCTCGAAACTCCAAGCGACTCTGGGCCGGGATCGGGACGCTCGTCGTGGCGGCCCTGCTGGCGACGGCCTGTGGCGCGGACGACAACGCCGACTCTGCGCCGGCGAGTCGGGTTTCTCGATCCGCACCCGCACCCGCACCGGAGCCGCCGCCGGCCGAGTCGCCGCCGCCGCCGGCGTCGCCACCGCCGTCGGAATCGATGGCCGAGCCTCAGCCGGCTCCGTTGTCCGACTCGCCGTCATCGTCGAGGCAGGCCGGGGAGGCGATTGCCGAAGCCCGGGATGCCGCCGAGGCGGCCATCGCGGCTGCTGAGTTGGCGCAGGCAACCGCGGCGGGCAACCAGGCAGCGGTCGCCGCCGCCGAGACCTCGTTGGCGAATGCGCAGGCGGCCGCGGACGAGGCTCGCTCACAAGCCGCTGCAGCTCAAGCCGAGGCCGCTGCAGCCCAGTCCGAGGCCGCTGCTGCCCAGGCTGAGGCCGCCGAGGCGCAGACCGCGACTGCCGCGGCGCAGGCCCAGGCCCCTCCACCACCGGCCGCCGCTGCGGTGTCCGGTCGTGCCGAGAGGTCCGCAGCGGAGCGATCGGCCTGGGGATCGGTGGAGCCGACCCGGGAGGGTGAGTGCTGGGGCTGCTCGTCCAACATCTTCCGCGACTACGGCGTGAACCCGTTCGTGGACACCTTCCGGGATGCCCTCTCGACGTTCGCCCTCGATGTGGACACCGCCTCCTATGTGATCACCCGGAACCACCTGCAGGGCGGCGTTCTGCCTCCCGTGGAGGCGGTTCGCACCGAGGAGTTCGTCAACTACTTCGACGGCGGCTACCGGACCGAGTGGGACGAGTTCGTCATCGACATGGAGGCCGCACCCTCTCCGTTCAGTCGTGAGGGATACGTGCTGCTGCGGGTCGGTGTGCAGGCCCCCGATGTTCTCGCCGACGTGGTGATTCCCGACAGCGTGATTGTCGTGATGGACCGCTCGGGATCAATGGGCGAGGAAGCGGGTTACGGCTCGGAGCGGTTGGCACGGATCGAGTTGGCGCGTGAGGCCGTGGACCTGCTCCTCGACGGGCTCCCGGACGGCACCCGCGTGGGAATCGTGTCCTATGACGATCGCGTGGAGACGGTCGTGGATCCGACCGACGTGGCGGGCAACCGGGATCGGATCATCCGCCGTGTCCGCGACAGGGTCTCCCCGCGGGGCAGCACGAACGCCGAGGCCGGCCTGCTGCGTGGCTACGACCTGGCGCTCGATGAGGCCCGACGGGGCCGCGACGTGCTCGTGATGCTCCTGTCCGACGGCGTGGCGAACGTTGGCGCAACCCGCACCGACGAGATACTCAGGGAGATCGGGGACCGCGGTGACATCGGCCTCACGACCATCGGCGTCGGCCTGGGCCCGTTCAACGACGTGCTCATGGAGCAGCTCGCCAACTCCGCCGACGGCACCTACCACTACATCGACAGCACGCATGAGGCGCGGCGCATCTTCGGCACCAACATCGTGAGCCTGCTGGCGCTGGCGGCCCGCGACGCCAAGATCCAGGTGGAGTTCAACCCCGACGCGGTGATTTCGTACCGGCTTCTGGGCTTCGAGAACCGCGATGTGGCCGACGAGGACTTCCGCGACAACACCGTGGACGCCGGCGAGGTGGGTCTCGGGCAGAGTTCCACCGCGCTGTACGAACTGGAGCTGGTCGGGCGCTCTCGGGACCGGAGCAGCCGGGACTGGCTGGCGACCGCCACCCTGCGTTACCAGCGGCCCCGCCGGGGTTCGATCACCGAGATCGAACAGAGCGTCACAGGCGCCGACATCGCCCGCTCGTTCGCCTCGGCGAGCCCCCACTTCCGCCTGGCGGCGGTGGCGGCGGAGTTCGCCGAGGTGTTGCGTCACAGCCCGTTCGTAGAGAATCGCGACGCCGACATGGGCTTGCTCTCCGAGGAGGCCTGGTACGCGTCCGACGACCTGCGTCGTGACCGCGATGCGGAGGAACTGGCCCAGTTGATCGACACGGCCCGCCGCCTCGTCCGTTAGGCGACGCAACGGCGCATCGCGCCGGCGGCCGCGGCGGGGCGCTCCACGGTGTGCGCCACCGCTCACAACCAGCAAGATCCCCCTGCAAGTCCCCTGCCGGATGCGCCTCCGTCCGGCAGGGGACTCTCTCGTGCGGGGCCCGAACCCGGTTTCTCAGTCCTGAGGCGCCAGGCGGGCGCGTAGCTCGCGTTTGAGGAACTTGCCGTTGGCGTTGCGGGGCAGCGGCTCGTCCAGGAACCAGACGTGGCGGGGGTGCTTGAAGCGGGCCAGCCGTCCGGTGAGGTAGGCGGCGAGGTCGTCACCGGTCAGGGCGGCGCCGGGCCCCAGCACGACCGCGGCGGCCACCTCCTCGCCGAGCCGGTCGTCGGGCACGCCGAACACGGCCACTTCGGCGATGTCGTCGAGTTCGTGCAGGACGGCCTCCACCTCGGCGCAATGGATGTTCTCGCCGCCGCGGATCACCACGTCCTTCGCTCGATCCTTGATGTGGATCCACCCGTCGGAGTCGATCTCGGCGATGTCACCGGTGTGGAACCACCCGTCGACGATGGCGCCGGCGGTGGCGTCGGGCTTGTTCAGGTAGCCCTTGATGACGTTCGGGCCCCGCAGGAGCAGTTCGCCTCGCTCTCCGGGCGCCAAGCTGTTGCCTTCGCCGTCGATCACCTTCGCCTCCATGCAGGGAACGACAGGCCCGACGGAGGCCGGCTTCGCCACGTAGTACTCGCTGGCGACGGCTGTGGCGATGCCGGTCGTCTCGGTGAGGCCGTAGCCGGTGATCGGTTGCCCGCGCTCCAGGGAGTCGTCGATGCGTGCCACCAGGTCGGGCTGCAGGGCGGCACCGCCACCACCCATCGAACGGAGCGAGGACGTGTCGGTGGTCTGCCAGTCGCGATGCCGCAGCAACTCGCGAGACATCGTCGGCACCCCGGTGAACGAGGTCACCCGCTCGCGCTCGATGATGCGGAGAGCTTCGGCGGCGTCCCAGTGGTGCATCAGCAGGAGTCGCCCACCCATCGCCGTCACCGGGTGCATGATGCACGTGCACCCCGTCACGTGAAAAAGCGGCACGGGCAACAGTGCCGTGGCGGGTCCCTGGTCCTCCCCGGGCGGTGGGAGACCGCGTTCGGCAAGTCTGCGTGCCCGGGCGGCGTCGCCGCAGATCTTCATGAACGAGAGATTGAGGAGGTTGTGAACCGAGCCTCGATGGGTGGTCTGCGCACCCTTCGGAGGTCCGGTCGTTCCGGACGTGTAGAAGACGCAGACGTCATCGTCGGGCCCGATGTCGGCGGCGGGAAGGTCGTCGGGTGCGTCGGCGGGGCTGACGACGTCGTCCCACCGCGATGCCCGCGGGGGAAGGGGGCCGTCGTGGCGTGTCACGATGAATGGGACGCCCGACGAACCCGACGCAAGACGCTCCAGACGCTCCCCGTCGAGGATTGCCAGCACGGGGGAGGAGTCCTCGAGAGCGAAGTCCAACTCGGGTCCGGTCCACCAGGAGTTCATGGCCACCGCGGCGGCGCCGGTCACTGTGATCGCCCAATACGACAGCACCCACTCGGGGTAGTTGCGCATGGCGATGGCAACCCGGTCCCCGGGTCCGACGCCGTGCTCTCGCCGCAGGTGATGCGCCAATGACCGCACGCCGGCGGCAACCTCTGCGTAGCTATAGCGCTCGTCGTCGTAGATGAGGTACTCCGCGTCGCCTCGACTCGTCGCCATCTCCCAGATCACTCGCATGTGGGCCGGGGCCTTGTCGTAGACGCGGGTGGGGATACCCCGGACGTCCTGGGTCGTCCAAGCGAACGGAGCACCCGGCGCCGTCAATTCGTCGATGGACCGATTGAACCCCGCGATCAGATCCTCACCGTTGGCAACGCAGGTGTCTGCAGGGGTGTTCACTGTCACGGCTCCGAGCCTACGACCGTTGTGGCGAGGGCTTCAGATGCGTTCTCTTACCGACGGTTCGGGCGACCGTGAGCGGTCGTGATCTGTTCCGCTGGATGGACAGTGAGTTGACAGCATGCAGAGTGATTCTCGGTCGCCATGTCGCGACTGGTCATTGTGGGCAAGGACTGCCGGGCATCTGCTCGGTTGCCGCGCCATGGGCGAACGTCACGGCGGTGCCTGTTATGACGGGGGTGGGATGACAACTGTTGGGTGACCCTCCGGAAGTTGCGGGGATCCGCTGGAGCATCTCCAGTTCTCACGTGGGCTGATCGCAAATGGAGATAAGTGATTAGCCAGGAGTATAAGGGATTTCAATATTCCTGAGATTGCCATTGACGGCCGCTCGCTTTGGGGGTCACGCAGACGATTCCAGCGAGTGTCTTCACCCAAGTTCGCTCCATCCTGTGTCTACTATCATCCGATCAACGGGATGATCTCCGGGACAGTGCTCAACGGTCAATGGCGATCCGGCGACACCAGTCGATTGGCGAGGAAGGACGGCTGACTTGGTGACCGACGGTGATGTAGCGCAGGCCCTTGGTGCGGAGATCGGGTTGCGAGTCCGGCGCTACAGGACAAAGGCCGGAATCTCCGGTGTGAAACTGGCCGCCGCCGCGGGTGTCAGTCAGCCCTTCCTCAGCCAGTTGGAATCTGGCCAGTCATCGGTTGCGATCGCGACCCTCTACCGGATCGCCCGGGCTCTGGGTGTCCACCCCAGCGATCTTCTGCCCGCTCCGGGTCCTGCAATGGTTGAGGTTGTCCGCGCTGAGGATTCGCGAAGCGTCGCGTCCATTGCGGGCATGGGTACTGCGATGGCGCGGGCGGCTTCACGGGGAGGAGCGAGAATCACAGAGTTGTGGGATTGCGGGGTCGAGGCAAATGACCAGGCTCCCGAGTGGTTCTCCTCCGACGGTGAACACGCTCTCTACGTTCTTGACGGAACAGTCCGTCTTGAGTTCAAGGGGCAGTCCGAACTCGAACTTGAATCGGGCGATGCCGCGTTCTACAACGGTCGAATGCCCCATCGGTGGCACTCAGACGAGGCGGCCAGGATGATTCTGGTTGTCGTCGACGTCTGATTGCCCGATTCGTTCACCACCTCACAGAATTGTTGGACGGCTGACACTGTGCTTAGCGCCGTTGGTTGCTGGCCATATGATAGTTGTGTTTATATAAATTATCTTTATATGCAGAATCACATGATCGCCCGTGATCCCGCGGCGGAGCCGCGCGCAACTACTGCCGCAGCGCCGGGAGTTCTCCCCGGACAAGGAGTCCATAAGATCGGTCTCCGGCGACTTGTATGATTTGCGCTGAGGGGTTCATGACAAGTGATCCAGGTGGGAGTCGTGCCGGACGCCAAGCCGCAGAAATTGACCGAACGCTTCGTTGACGCTGTCGAGTACCTGAACCGCCAGACGCATCTCGTCAAGCTGGATGAGTGGGAAGAGTCGGATATGACCATTCCCCAGATCAAGGCGCTCGGGTTGCTGCAACGGGGCCCCCTTCGAATGGGTGGCATTGCGCTCTACCTGGGGCGCGCGCTATCGGCCACGACCACGGTTGTCGATCGGCTCGTGGAGAAGAATCTGGTGTCGCGGGGCTCGGATCCGCGTGATCGGCGGGTCGTGATCTGTGAACTCACCCACGAAGGTCGCGCCGTCATCGACCGGTTCTGGCGTCTGGATCGGGAGCGACTCCTGTCGGTCATGGAGTCCCTGACACACGAGGAGCTGGAAGTCGCGGTCCGGGCAATGGAGTTGATCCGACACGCCGACGAGGGCGTTCAGGGAGCCACTGCCTCGGCCGATTCCTCCGACTGATCGGCCGTCACCAGCCGCTGATCCAGCCCTCCAAGAGGCCGGCAGGCTCGTGGCCGGAGTCCCCGGGGCGGTGGCGAAGCACCTCGAAATCCGCCCCCGTGTCGGCCTGCATCACATTGTCGACGTAGATGCGGCCGTAGCCTCGCTCGAACACCGGGTCCGGTCGTGGCCGCGTCGCGAGGCGCCGGCTGATCTCATCGGGCGCGACGCAGAGGTCGAGACGGCGCGCTGCGGTGTCGAGGACGATCTCGTCTCCGTCATCGACGGCCAGGAGTGGCCCTCCCACCGCGCTCTCCGGCGCAACGTGCAGGACGACGGTGCCGTACCCCGTGCCGCTCATGCGGGCATCGGAGATGCGCACCATGTCGGTCACACCCTGTGCCAGGAGCTTGCGCGGGATCGGGAGCATGCCCCACTCGGGCATGCCCGGCGCACCTCTCGGCCCGGTGCCACGCAGGACGAGGACGCTGCCTGCCGTGACCGGCAGGTCCGGATCGTCGATCCGATCCAGAAGGTCGTCGATGCCGTCGAAGCAGATCGCGGGGCCGCAGTGCTGCAGCAGTCCAGGCGTCGCCGCCCCCGCCTTCAGCACCGCGCCGTCCGGGGCCAGGGAGCCGCGCAACACCGCCAGCCCACCCGGCGGTCCCAACGGCTCATCGAGAGTTCGCACGATGTCGCGGTCCCAGACCTTTGCCCCCGCGATGTTCTCGCCGAGGGTCTTGCCGGTGATCGTCGGGACGTCGAGGTGCAGCAGCGGTGCAAGCTCGCCCAGCAATGCCGGAACGCCGCCCGCTCGCTCCAGATCCTCGAACAGGTGCTCCCCGGCCGGCTGGATGTTGGTCAGCACCGGAGTGCGAGCCGCGATGCTGTCGAAGCGATCCAACGTGAGATCGATTCCGAGCCGGCCGGCCAGGGCGATGAGGTGCAGGACCGCGTTGGTGGAGCCGGCCACGGCTGAAAGGACGGTGACGGCGTTCTCCAGCGCTTCGAGGGTGAGGACTGCCGACGGTCGGACACCCTCACGGGCGATCTCGACGGCTCGTCGCCCTGTTTCGGTGGCAAGGGAGCCACGCTGTGCATCGGCGGCCGGCACCGCGGCGGAGCCGGGCAGCGACATGCCCAGCGCCTCGGTCAGGGTGGCCATGGTCGAGGCCGTCCCCATCTCGCTGCAGTGCCCGAACCCCGGGCGCGTGGCGGCCTCCAGTTCGGCGTACTCGTTAGGGGACATCCGCCCGGCCCGCAACTCGTCGGTGTACTGCCAGATGTCGGTGCCCGCGCCGATCCGCCGGCCACGGAAGTTGCCCGGCTTCATCGGGCCGCCGGTGAGCGCAATGGCCGGCACGTCGGCGCTGGCAGCGCCCATCAACTGGGCCGGGACGGTCTTGTCGCATCCCCCCACCAGCACAACCGCGTCGAGAGGGCTCGATCGGATCATCTCCTCGACGTCCATCGACATGAGATTGCGGTACAGCATCGTCGTGGGCTTCATCAGCATCTCGCTGAGCGAGATCGTGGGGAACGCCAGGGGCAGCCCCCCGGCTTGCAGAACACCGCGCTTGACGGCCTCGACCAGCGTGTCGAAGTGAAGGTTGCAGTTGACGAGTTCGGAGTGTGAGTTGGCGATGCCGATGACCGGGCGTCCCGAGATCGACGTGTCGGGCAGCCCCTCCGAACGCAACGCCGTCCGGTGGAGGAATCCGAACAGGTCGCGGGGCGCGAACCAGCGAGCGCTGCGCAGCGCGACCGGCACTTCTCGGCTGGCGGCCATTGCCGGCTCACGCTAGAACATTCCCGACCGTCGCAGATTCCGCTCCCCACCGGTGCGGCGCGTCGGCGGGCAACCGGCGAGGCCGGGGCGATCGACGGGGGAGATGATGCGATGAGAGCACAGCGGCTGGAGGGCCGGCGCTGCCTGGTCACTGGCGCCACAGGCGGGCAGGGCGCCGCCGTCGGCCGCCGGTTCGCGTCGGAGGGCGCTGCGGTGGCCGTGACCGACCTGGATGCCGACCGCGTCGAGAGACTCGCCGCGGAGTTGCGAGGCGGGGGCGCGGCCGCGGTGGGCGTTGCTGCCGACGTGCGCGACGAGGCGCAGGTTGCAGCTGTGGTCGAGGCAGCTGTCGGCGCCATGGGTGGTCTGGACGTTCTCTACAACAACGCCGGCGTGCTGCTGACCGGCGCGGACCGACCCAGCGAGGAACTGGACCGCAGCACCTGGGACGAGGTCCTGGCCATCAACGCCACGGGCGTGTTCCTGTTCTGCAAGCACTCTCTCGGCCCGCTGCTCGAGGCGGCCCCGGGGTCGGTGATCCTGAACGTGGGCTCGGCCGCGTCGTACCGGGGCGATTCCCACTTCCATGCCTATGCCGCCAGCAAGGGGGCACTGCTGGCCTACACGGCCTCGCTGGCGCAGAACTATGGCCCGCGGGGACTGCGGGCAAACCTGATCTGCCCGGGCTTCGTCGAGACCCCGATGGTGTCGACGTTCCTCGAGGATCCCGAGTTGGTGGCCGCCGTCGCCGGTGCCACGGCCCTTCGCCGGATGGGCGCACCGGAGGAGATCGCCGCATACGCCGCCTTCCTGGCCTCCGACGAGGCGTCGTACGTGACCGACTCGATCGTCACCGTCCACGGCGGCCTCGTCAAGTGACATCGGACTCATTCGAGGAGCGGCTCTCGGTACGTCATTCCGGCGAGGGCCGGAATCCACTCGCAGCCGGCGAAGCCTTCGTATCGAGGAGATTGCCCGGGTGAGGCCCGGGGCGGAGGGGTTCCACTGAAGGAGGACACGATGGGCAGGCTCGCCGGGAAGATCAGCATCGTCACGGGGGCGGGGCGCGGCATTGGCCACGCCATCGCGACCCGATTCGGTGCGGAGGGCGCAGTTGTCATAGCCGCCAACCGCAACCGGGAGCAGGGTGAGGCGGTCGCCGCCGAGATCGTCGCGTCAGGGGGTCAGGCCGAGTTCATCCGCACCGATGTCCGCGTGCTGGAAGACTGCGAGCGGCTCGTGTCCGAGACCGAGTCGCGCTACGGGCGCATCGACGTGCTCTGCAACAACGCCGGGGTTGGGCTGCTGCTGTCCGTCGAGGACACGTCGCTGGACGACTACGACTACATCATGGACACCAACGTGCGGGGCGCCTTCTGGTTGACCAAGCACGCCGTCGGGGGCATGGTGGCGCGGGGATCCGGCTCGATCATCAACCTGGCCTCGGTGGCCAGCTTCGTGGGCTTCGAGAACGACGCCGCCTACTGCGCCTCCAAGGGCGCGCTGCTGATGCTCACCCGCCAGGTGGCGCTGGAGTACGCCGCCGAGGGCGTGCGCGTCAACGCCATCTGCCCCGGGTTCATCGAGACGCCCGAGATGCACCACTACTGCGACCAGCAGGACGACCCCGCCGCGGCGCTCGCCGCCTGCCATGCAGCGCACCCCATGGGCCGGGTCGGCCAACCCGCGGAGGTGGCGGCGGCGGCCGTGTTCCTGGCCTCCGACGAGTCCTCCTTCGTGACCGGCGCCTCGCTTGTCGTGGACGGTGGTCTGCTGATCCGCTGAGGGTCAGGGCGGCAGCGGGGCGACGGGGAGGACGCCGGGCATGTCGATGAACCCCGGCAGGCGCTGGACACGCTCGGTCCACCGCCGGAGGGCGGGATAGTCCTCGCGAGAGATGCCGCCCTCTTCGGACAGGACCACGTCGGGAAAGAGCGCGATGTCGGCGACCGTGGGAGCTGCGCCCGGCGCCACCCAGCTGAGCCCGGCCTCCTCGCGGAACCAGACGTGCTCGTCGAGCACGCGGAACAGGCGGTGCGCGCCCGCCTGGCACGCCGCGAGGTCGAAGTCGTAGCCGAAGTTGACGCAGAGGCGCGCCGCGGCGGCGGTCGTGGCGCTGCCGTCCGCGAACTGCAGCCAGGAAGCCACCTCACCGAGGAGCTGCGGGTCACCGGTGGGGTACCAGGTCCGGTCGGGGTCGTACTTGTCGGCGAGGTAGATCAGGATGGCGTGCGCATCGCGCAGGATGAAGCCGTCGTCATCGATGACCGGGATGTGGCCGAGCGGGTTGATCCTCCTGAACTCGGCGCCCTGGTGCTCCCGTGCCGGATAGAACTCCACCGGCACCAACTCGTGGGGCACGTCCAGCAGGCTCAGCAGCAGCCGCGTCTTGTAGCAGTTGGCCGAGAGGAGGTAGTCGTAGAGCTTGATCACGGTGGCCTAGAGGTCGAGGACGAGTCGCCCGCCCCGTGCGCGGGAGACGCAGGTGAGCAGCCGATCGCCCGCCTCGCGCTCGGACGCTTCGAGGTAGACGTCCTGGTGGTCGGGCTCCCCGTCGAGGACCATGGCGATGCACGTCCCACAGGCGCCCTGCTCGCAGGACGACGGCAGGTCGACTCCGGCGCTCCGCAGCCCACCGAGGAGCGACACGCCGGCGTCGATCCTGAGGGTGAGGTTGCGGCGCGCCAAGGTGACGTCGAACGCCGAGCTGTCGTCCCGCGCCGATTCGTTCTTGAAGTACTCGAAGTGGATCGCTTCGCCGGGCCAGCCCGCCTCGGCGGCGATGGCGCGGGCCGCGTCGATCATCGGTCCGGGGCCGCACACGTAGGCGTGCTGCATCGGACCGTAGGGGCGGGTGATCCGGCGAAGCTCGGCACCGGTCTCCTCGGGTGAGAGACCGACGTAGGTCGTCACGCCGCCGGCCGGCGGAGCCAGCATCTCACCGACGGCGATGTGGTTGTCGCCTCGGCGATACCGCCACCATTGGCCTGTTGTCCGCAGGGGAGCAAGCATCTCACCGAAGGCGATGTAGTTGTCGCTCTGGACGAAATAGTGGAGTTCCCAGGTCAGCCCCTGCCGGTCCAGCGTCTGGGCCATGGCGAGCAGCGGCGTGATGCCGATGCCGCCGGCGATCAGGACCGTCCTTACCGCGTCCCGCCGGAGAGGGAAGTTGTTGCGGGGCTCGGAGATGTCCAGCACGTCGCCCTCACGGACGCTCTCGTGCATGTACCGCGATCCACCCCCGCCCTCCGGTTCGAGCTTCACGCCGATGCGGTAGACGTCGGTCAGGCCCGGCCCGTTCGTCAGCGAGTACTGCCGCACCAGACCGTTCGGCAGGTGCACGTCCACGTGTGCGCCGGGCTGGAAGCTCGGTAGCTCCGCGGTGACCGGCGCCAGATCGAAGGCGGCGATCCCCTCGGCCGTGCGCCACTTGCGGGCGACGGTGACTTGCACCTGCGGACGTCGACCACCGGCCGGTCCGGCGGTGCCGGCACCCGGCAGCGGTTCGATCGTCGCCAGGTCAACGGCGACCTCGACGGGCGTCGCGTTCTCGAGTTGAGCCCGGAGTCCCTCGAGCCGGTCGGCGTGGTGCCTGAGCACCGCCAGGCGTTCTTCCGGCGCCGGGGCGGCGCTGAGCACCGGGCGGATGACGCAGCGGCTCGTGTCCGCCGGTTGGACGAAGAAGATCACGCAAGTCTCTGCGTCTGCGGCCGTCGCGGTGACGGTGACCGAGAACGGGCGCGCAGAGCCTGCACTCGTCGCCACGGCGCTGTCGGTTCCGATGGCCACCAGCGGCCGGAAGGAGTACCCGGTGAGCCCCTCGAGCACGAGAGCCGCCGGTGCGTTGACCGGCAGGCTCCTGAGCACGAGCACCTCGGAGTCCTCCAGAGCAGGGATCGCGGGAGGTTCGGCGTCGGGTGAACCGCCCGACCAGACGAGCCCGTATTTCTCCGCGCAGGCGAAGGTCAGCACGCGGAGCGAGCGCGCCGGCGCCTCGCCGGGATGCGCCGGGATGTAGCTGCAGTTCCCGTTGCGGTTGGCGTAGCGCCAGCCGTGGTACTGGCAGACGAGTTCGGCGCCGTCGTTGACGCCGGCGGAGAGGCGCATCCCCCGATGGATGCAGCGGTCCTCCCAGATGTTGACGAAGCCGTCGTCGGCCCTCCAGATGGCGAGCCCGTGGCCGAACAGCCGGCTCCGGACCACGTGGCGCGGCACAACGTCGGCGCTGGCGGCGACGGGGTGCAGCAGCGAGGCGGCGCCGGGGGCCGTCATCGGTGGCTGCCGGCGGGGATCACGCCGTAGCCGACGCCGAGGTCGCTGAGCCAGCGCCGGTAGGCCACCGAGGCCCGGTCGGACCGCACCGATGCCTCGTCGCCTGCCGCGAGGGGGAGCAGGCGTGGGGACTGGTTCTCGAGGATCGGCTTGTCCTGGGCCGAGACGAGTGTCTGGAACGCCCGGATCTGCGCGTCGGTGCTCGCCTCGTCGATGACGCTCATGAAGGTGTGGAACAGCACCCGATCGGCCGACAGCGCCTGGCAGAACAGCGCGATGACATCGAATCTGGACTCGTCGGTCGGGCAGGACTTGTAGAGCATCACGCAGAACGGATGCGGCACCCGGTACGTGTACTGCGACACCTGGCCGTCGGTGGAGGCGGCGGCCGCCTGCGGCTGGAAGAACTCGCAGTCGAGCGCCCACAGCTCGTTCGTCTCGGGGTCCACCTCCACCCGGTAGTCCGCCACTTCGGTGCGGGGCACCTGGCCCAGGATCCCGGCATGCACATACGGGAAGTGGCCCAGATCCAGGAAGTTCTCGACGGCGCGGGGTGCCGAGACGTGCACCCCGACCGAGAAGGTGGCGAGGTTGCGGCGATCGGGTTCGTCGCACTCGGGGATCGCGAAGATCTCGCCCGGCGGGGTCCCCAGGCTGGTCCAGGCGAACTCGTAGGCGGCGATCGCCGGGAGGGGTGCGGGGGCCGCGTCCGCGTCGTGCGCCTCGCCGGTGATCAGCCACGCCAGCGGCGTCCCGTCGCCGTCGAGGCCGACCGCGACGTCCCGGTCGAGCAACCGGGTGTGCATCGTCTCACCGGCCTGCAGGTCGGCGAGGATCGCCACGGGATGCCAAAGATCCAGGATCGCCGGACCGGGCTCCCGTGGAGCCGTTGCATCCATACCGGGGCGATGCTATTCGCTGCTCGGGGCCCGGACGGCTCCGGGAAGTGCGCCGTCTCCGGGCGGAGCACTCGGCGGCGGGTTGCCGCCGGTCAGAAGTCGGGTTCTCGCAGCTCGGCGTAGCCGGCCTCGGCTTCGAGGGAGCGCCGTCGCCACAGACCGCCCAGCCAGACCGCGAAGATCGTCAGCACGAACGGGATCATCAGCACGAACTCCCGCGGCACCCGCTCGGTGATGTTGATCTGCGACTGGATGCCGATGGCATCGGCGAAGCCGAAGAACAGTCCGGCGAGTGCCGCTCCGATGGGATGCCAGGCACCGAAGATGACGGCGACGAAGGCGATGAATCCCCGCCCGTTGGTCATGTTCTCGGTGAAGTTGCGCAGCGCCCCCACCGAGAGCTCGGCGCCGCCGAGGGCGCAGAGGGCACCGCCGATGAGCAGTGCCTGCAGCTTCATCATGGAGGGGTTCACCCCCACCGACCGGGCGGCGAACGGGTACTCGCCCACGGCGGCGAGCCGCAGCCCGAAGCGGCTCCGCCGCAGCACCACCCAGGCGGCGAGCACGATCACGGGCGTGATCCAGACGAAGATGGAGTGCTCGGAGATGATGACGCCGGCACCGGAGGTGCTCCCCGTCACGGGACGGGGCAGCACGACATCGGTGAACAGCGAACCGCGCACATCGAAGATGGCCCCCAAGGCGTACGCGGTACCTCCTAAGCCGATGGACGTGAGCCCCAGCCCGGCGATGATGACGTTGGCACCCAGCGGGCCGATCACCCACCAGTACAGCGCGGAGAGCGCCAGGCAGACGCCGATGGCCGCCAGGACCCCCAGTTCCACGGATCCGGTCGAGTGGCCGACCGCAACGGTGGTGAAGGCCCCGGAGATCATCAGCCCTTCGAGGCCCAGATGGAAGATCCCGGCGCGGAAGGCGAACACTCCGGCCATGGCCACCAGCACGAGGGGGGCGGCCGAGCGCAGTGTCGTGGCGAGGATCTGTTCCATCAGCCTGCGGGCGCCTCGGCGGCGCGTTCGGTCCGTCGCCGTCGCACGGCCCGGAACTTGATCGTGACCAGGAAGGCCACCATGCCGTTCAGCAGCACCAGGGCGGGCGGTGGCAGATCGGTCACGATCGGCAGGAACAGGATGGCCGACTGGAGGCCGCCGAAGAAGATGGCGGCCACGACCGTGCCCCACACGTTCAGCAGGCCGACGAGCGCCACCACCACGGCGGTGAATCCCACCTCGGGCGAGAAGCCGGTGACCAGCCGGGCCGCCGGACCGTAGAGCTCGATGGCTCCGGCGAGGCCGGCCAGCGCCCCCGACAGAGCGAACGCGCCGAGGCCGACACGGCGAACGTTGATGCCCTGCCAGCGGGCCATCGTCGCATTCCGCCCCACGAGGGTCATCGTGAGCCCGAAGCGGGTGCGTTCAAGCACCAGCCACACCGCGATCGTCACCCCGGCGACGATCAGCAGGATCGTCGCCGAGACACCCGACCCGCCGGTGAGTCGGAACGTCTCGGGGATGCGTTCGCTGGCCGCGGTCTGGCCCGTCCCCGAGGGGTTGCGCATCGGCCCGGCGGTGAGGTACTGAAGCACCAGGGCGCCGATGAAGCTCATCATCAAGGTGGTGAGGACCTCGTCGGTGCCGAAGCGCACCCGCAGCCAGCCCGGGAACAGCGACCAGAGGACCCCGGCGAGGATCGCCGCCAGCATTCCACAGAGGATCACCAGCCCGGCCGGACCCTCGCGCCAACCCAGCGAGATGGCGAGTGCCGCACAGGCTCCCATGTAGAACTGACCCTGGCCGCCGATGTTGAAGAACCCGGCCCGGAAGCCGATCACCACTCCGAGGGCGATGAGCAGCAGCGGGATCGCCCAGCGGATCGACGAGGTCGAGGCGCCCGTCGCGGTGATCGCTCCCTGGATGACGCCGGAGAAGACCTCGCCGACGCTGTATCCGCTGACCCGCAGGATCAGTGCGGTGAGCAGGAACGAGACGAGGACCAGCACGACGGTCGAAGCCATGCGCCGCAGACCGCCGGTCATCGCACCGCCCCTGTCATGGCGTCGCCGACGGCCCGGCGGTCGTAGGGGCCGTCGAAGTGAGCCACGATCCGCCCGCCGTACATCACCAGCAGGCGGTCGGACAACTCGAAGAGTTCGTCGAGGTCGGACGACACCAGCAGCACGCCGGCACCCGCATCCCGCAGACCCCGCAGCGAGCGGCGCACGAACTCGGTGGCGGCAAAGTCCAGCCCGCGGGTCGGCTGGGCGGCGACCAGCACTTCGACGCCGTCGGCCAGCTCGCGGGACAGGATGAGGCGCTGCACGTTGCCGCCCGAGAGACTCTCGGCCGGTTGTGTCGCGGTCTCGTAGCGGACACGCCACAGGTCCATGGCCTCGGTCGCCTGCCGCTTGTACTGCCGCAGCGAGATGAGCGGCGAGCGGCGGCCGCGCCGGCCGAGCAGCCGCAGGGCCGACTGGTTCAACCACAGGGGTGCGCTGCGGCTGATGCCCTCGCTGTTGCGATCGAACGGGACGAGCCGAAGGCCGCGCAGCCGCCTCCGGGCCGGAGGGGCCGTCGTCACGTCCGTTCCCCCGAGGCGCACGGTCCCGTCGGTGACGGCGTTCAGCCCGGCGATCGTCGCGACGAGGCTGCGCTGGCCGTTGCCTTCCACGCCGGCGACCCCCACGATCTCGCCGGCCTCGACGTGGAGGTCGATGCCGGCCAGGCCCGGCTCGAAGGCCGACTCCGGGCTCGACGCGCCTTCGAGCTCGAGGAGGGTCTGCTGATCACCATGTTCGGCCGCCTCCACCCCGACAGCACGGTCGCCCCCCGACGCGGGGCCGACGATGGCGTCACTGAGGTGACCCTGGGAGACCTCCGCCATCTCACTGGGTCCGAGGACCAGCTCGCCATCGCGCAGCACACTCACGGTGTCGGCGACGGCGGCGACTTCGCGCAGCTTGTGCAGCACGACGAGGATGGTGACCCCGCCGTCGCGCAGGCGCCGCAGTCGCTCGAAGAGGGCATCGGTGGCCGTCGGCGTGAGCAGGGCGGTGGGTTCGTCGAGCAGCAGCAGGCGCGCCTCGGTCGCCAACGCTCGAGCGATCTCGAGGGACTGGCGGGCCTCGACGGGCAGGTCGCGAATGCGTGTCGACAGCGCGGCCACGCCACCGATCTCGGCCATGTCGCCCTGCCAGCGCCGATGGAGATCCGTGCGCCGGTAGACGGAACGGCCGCCCGGGCGGGCGGCGGTCAGTTCAAGAGCCTCCGCGACGGTGAACGAGGGCGGCAATGAGAAGTGCTGGTGCACCATCGCGAGCCCGGCCGTCTTGGCGGCGCGGACATCACCCGGTGGGATCTCGCGACCACCGATCTGCACGTCGCCGGTGTCGGGAGACTGCAAGCCCCCGAGCACCTTGGCGAGCGTGGTCTTACCGGCACCGTTCTGGCCGACCAGGGCGTGGATGCGCCCCGGCGCCAGTTCGAGGCTGACGTCGTGCAGGGCACGAACGGTGCCGAAGGAGACGCCGAGCGATCGGCAGCGAACCGCCGGGGCCCCGGCGGGAGCCGGTTCGCTCGGCGCCGTCATCGGTTGGAGACTAGTTCTCTCAGAGTTCGGGGTTGAAGGGAACCTCCAGGGAGCCGTCCTTGATGGCCGAGCGGGCCGTGTCGACCTCGCCGAGCGTGGCGTTGATGATGTCCACCATCTCGGCCGGGCCGTTCTCCAGGAAGTTGGGGCTGATCACCATGTCGACCCCGCCCTCGGCCACACCGGCGCCGACGTAGCCGGGCGTGTAGTCGTCGCTGAGCGCGTGCTCCACCTGGGCGTAGAGGATCTCGGCCCAGTAGAGCAGGACGCTGGCGATCACATTCGGGCTGTCGAAGTAGTTCACCGAGCCGCCGATCACGTAGCCGCCCTTCTCCTCGGCGGCCTGGATGACGCCGAGGTCGGTGGCCGCGGCGTCGGTCATGATGATGTCCACACCGCCGTCGTACAGCGCCGCACCCAGCTCGCGCCCCTTGGCGGGATCCTCGAAGGAGTCCGCGAAGGCGGCCTCGCCACCGATGCCGGCGTTCTTGGTCTGCGCCGCCGCCACGAAGGCGTTGTAGTCGGCGTTCAGCGGCGGGATCGACACGCCGCCCACGAAACCGACCTTGCCGGTGGTGTTCAGCGCTCCGGCCAGGATGCCGGCCAGATACGTGCCCTTGTAGTAGTCGAACCCGATGGAGACCAGGTTGTCGATGCCGCCCTCGAATCCGAAGATATGGATCCAGCGGGTGTCGGGGAAGTCGGGCGCCACCAGCGTGACGACCTCCTGCATGGGCGGGAACGTCACGGCGATGATGTCGGTGCCCTGGTTGGCGAGGTTGCGCAGGATGGTCTCGAAGGTCGACGGGTCCGTCGCCTCGATGAAGGTGGTCTCGGCGCCGAAGTCGGCCTCCACCAGTCCCAGTCCTCGCACGAGGTCGTCGATGGGACCCAGGTCGCCGGCGCGCTGGTTGGCCACGAGGGCGACCGTGAGCGGCTCGTCCGGCTCGGGTGCGGGCTCCGGCGGCGGAGGTGGCTCGGGCGCCGGCTCGGGTGCGGGCGCCGGCTCGGGTGCGGGCTCCGGCGGGGGCGGTGGCTCGGGCGCCGGCTCGGGCGACGGCGCCGGTGCGGGTTCGGGTGCGGGCGGCGGCGAGGCCGTCTCCCCGCCGTCGTCCCCGCCGCAGGCTGCGGCCACAAGAGCGACGGCCATCAGAACGGCCATGAAGATGCGTCGATGATTCATTGGATCCTCCCTGTTCGGTGCAGTGCTTTCACGATAGTACAAATATTCAATTCATAGAAGTCTGCAGTTGGGCCTCTGAGGCGCATCAACGGCCCCTCCAGACCGGGTCTCGTTTCTCCGCGAAGGCTCGGACGCCCTCCTCGCCGTCCTCGGAGTTCAGTACCTCCACGAGGGCCGGCAGGTTGGCCATTCGGGCGTCGGCGGCCGTCATGTGGGACGTCCGGCGGACGATCTGCTTGATGGCGCGCAGCGAGAGTGGCGCGCACGCCAGTAGCTCCTCCAACCAGCGGTCCACCGCCGCGTCGAGATCGTCGGCGGGCACGACCTCGTTCACGAGGCCCAGGGAGAGAGCCTCGGCGGCACGGAATCGCTTGCCGGTGAGCAGCACCTCCATGGCCCACTTGGCGGGCAACTGGCGCGCCAGTGAGACGATGCCGCCATCGAGGGGCAGGCGACCCAGCCGGGGTTCGACGAAGCCCAGCACCGCGTCCGCGGAGGCCACGGCGAGGTCGCAACCCACGACGAGTTCGAACCCGCCGCCGAGCGCGTAGCCGTTGACCCTCGCCAGGACCGGTACGTCGAGGGTGTCCCGCAGCACCAGGTGGCCGAAGCCGTCGGGGCGGGCAGCCAGCCAGTAGTCCATACCCGTCCGACCCTCGGCGCGCATGTCGTCGCCGGCGCAGAAGGCCCGGTCGCCGGCGCCGGTGAGCACCACCACCCGCACCGAGCGGTCCGCTTCGATGGTTTCCCAGACGCGCTTCAACTCCTGCTGGTGGGCCTCGTCGATGGCATTGAGCCGCTCCGGGCGATTGATGGTCACGCGGGCGACGTGGTCGCTCACCGTCAGGTCGATGCTCATGTGAGGACTCCCGCTTCCGTGAGCGCCCGGATGCGCCCGGGGCCGATCCCGTAGTCCGCCAGCGCACCCGCCGCTCCCTCGCCCAGCGCGGGGGGTGCGCGGTGCCGCGCGGGCGGCGTGTCGGGCAGGTGCACCGGCGAAGCAACCGATCGCAGCGGCTCCCGCCCGTCACGGATTATCCGGGCGATCATCGGCTCCGTGTGCGGGTCCGCCAGCGCCTCGTCGAGGGTCCGCACGGGAGCGCAGAGCACGTCCTGGGCCTCGAGTCGCTCGATGGCCTCGGCCGCCGGGAACCGCCCGATGGCCTCGGCCAGCAGGGCCTGCAGACGGGGCTTGTTGGCGGCCTGCGACTCCATGGTGGAGAAGTCCGGGTGTGCCGACAGATCCTCGAGGTCGAGCGCCACGCAGATGTCGCGCAGCGGGTTCGGCTTGAAGGCGCCGACCAGCACGATCTCGCCGTCGGTTGTGGCGAAGGTTCCCACCAGCGGCATGCGAGCCCAATTCAGGGTTGGGCGGTCCATCAGCGCCATCGTGGCCTCGAGGATCTGCATGGCCAGCAGCGAGTCGTACAGCGAGACCTCCACCCGCTGGCCGCGGCCGGTGCGCTGGCGCTGCAACAGCGCCATGAGGATGCCCTGGACCATGTTCATCCCCGCGGTGTAGTCCGCCAGGGAGATGGGGTAGATGGCGGTGGGGTGGTCGGGGTCGGCCTTGTGCGACATCGCCCCCGTGAGGGCCTGCGCCAGGATGTCCTGGCCGCCCTTGCGCACGTAGACCCCGTCGGTGCCGAATCCGGTGCCTTGGGCGAAGATGATGCCGGGGTTGAGTTCGGCGAGACGGTCGTAGCCGAGACCGAGGCGTTCCATCACGCCGGGCCGGTAGTTGTTGACCACGACGTCGGCGACCCGTGCCAGGTCCTCGATGAGCGCCAGACCGTCAGGGGACCGGACGTCGACGACCAGGCTGCGCTTGTTGCGGTTGACGGCGCCGAAGGCCGGGTGCTCGGTGCCGTCGGGATCCACCAGGGCGTGGCGGAAGATGTCGCCGGTTCCCGGCCGCTCGATCTTCAGCACGTCGGCGCCGTGGTCGGCCAGCAACTGCGTGGCCACCGGCCCCATCATGATCTGGGAGAAGTCCAGGACCCGGACTCCGGCGAGTGGTTGATCGGCCGCGGGCGGCATCGCTCAGGAGCCTCCGAGGCGGGCGCGGGGGGAGGGATGGTCGCCGGGGTCGGCGCCCTGGGAACGCAGCCGTCGCTGCACGGCGGCAACGTCCACCTTGCGGACCGTGACGCCGGTGTCGAGGGCCTCCACGGCTGCCACCCCTGCCGCCTCGCCCATCGACATGCATGGTGGGATCTCGCGGGACAGCTTCTGGGCCTCGGGCGTCACCGAGTAGTGGCGACCGGCGACCAGCAATTGCTCCACCTTGCGCGGCAGCATCGCCCGGTACGGCGTGTAGTAGCCGCGACCCCGCGCCACGCTGTCGGCGAAGTGCACCCGGTTGACCACGTCGTCCTTGGTTACCACGTACTCGCCCTCGATGAGCCGGGACTGGCGGACGCCGATCTGGGGTGCGACGTCCAGCACCACCGCGTTCTCGAACCCGGGGTAGTTCTCCCGCACGTACTCCACGAGTCCGGCGATCCGCTTGCGACCCTCCCGGTCCGCCTCGGTGAGGTCCTCCACGCTGAGCCCGTCGTAGCCGGTCATGTGCGGGCAGTTGCACCACACCACGCCCGGGAGGGGCGTCTTCAGCCACCACAGCGCCCACGAACCGCCCAGAATGCGCCGGGCCGCCCGGTTGATCGCATGGCATTCGGCGGGCTGGGCGTGCTCGAAACGCTCCGCGGTATCGGTTTCGACGTTGCCCAGCCGGAAGACGGTGGTCACCATGTAGGAGCCCTCCACGAAGGGCGCTCCGGCGCCGCCCGCCACGTCGCCGTCGCCGCTGGCGTCGATGACGACGTCGCCCAGGATGGCCTGGGGACCGGTCTTCGTCTCGCAGATCACGCCGGCGATGGTGTCGCCCTCCATGATCGGCGCCGAGTACCAGGAGTGCAGCCGCAGGTTGATTCCCGCCTCCTCGACAAGGTCGTTGGAGGTCCGCTTCCAGCCGTCGGGATCGAAGGCCACGGCATAGACGATGGACTTCTTCGGGCCCTTGGCGTAGAGATCGAAGAGGCCCCAGCGTGACCATCGCCGCCACATCTCGTCGCTGAGGACGCGGTCGCCCGGAGGCGGGTACACCGCCAGCCCGCGGGTCTCCAGGCGCTCCACCATCTCCTGTGCGATGCCCCGGACGGTGATCTCCTCCGCCCCGTCGGCAAAGTCATCGAGCACCAGGACCATTCCCCCGGCGGCCAGGCCGCCGAGGTAGGCGTAGCGTTCCAGGAGCGTGACGCTCGCTCCGTTGCGTGCCGCCGCGACCGCCGCGGCGAGCCCGGACGGTCCACCGCCCACGACGACGACGTCGCTGCGGGCAACCACGGGGGCCTGTGCTGCCGGTCTGGTGACGGCGCCCGGCACGGTTCAGAAGCTCGGAGGCGTGACGACCCACAGCGACGCCGATGGTGCGTCGCCGGGGTTCTCGTACCAGTGGGGAATCGTGGAGCTGTACGAGATCGAGTCGCCAGCCCGGAGGACATAGTGCGTCCCGCCGACGTTCACGGCGTGGGTTCCCTCGAGCACGATGCCGAACTCCTCGCCGTCGTGCACGAACGGGGTGTCCTCGCTGCTGTAACCCGGCTCGGCCACGATGCGGATGACCTCGAGCGCGCTGTCGAGCCGGGAGGTGAGCAGTTCGGCGAGGACGAGGCTGTCCTTGCCGCCGAGGTTGAGCCTGCGACGCTCCTCGCGGCGCACCACGGGTGAGGAGAGCTGCTCCCCGGCCATCAACCGTGCGACGGGGATGCCGAGCGCGTGGGCCACCTGCACGAGCGTGTTGAACGAGGGGTTGCCCTGGCCGCGTTCCACCTGCGACAGCAGCCCGGCGCTGACACCCGCCTGCGAGGCGAGCTGCTCGAGGGTCCTGCCCCGGAGCTTGCGCAGTCGCCGGATCTCGTTGCCGACGGCCTGCACGGTGAGTGGAGGACGGTCGGATCCGGTGGTCTTCACCCCGCTTCCAGGGGTGTGCCAATGCAAGGTCTCGCCATTGTGAGCGTTCGGGTGCAAGGCAACCTCCTTCACTAAAGTATAGTATTTCAATATGCTGACAGCGCGGCTGCGGAACTGACAGCATGGTGTCGGCGCCCCGAGCCGTCGTCCGGGGCTTCTGAGCGATGGGGCCAACCACCGGCCGTCATTCCGGCGAAGGCCGGAATCCAGTGCGCAGCGATCCGGCCGATGTGCTCATCGTGGGTTCGGGAGCGTCGGGCTCGGTGACGGCAGCCCGTTTCGCCGAGGCCGGCTTCGACGTGGTGTGCCTCGAACAGGGCGACTGGGCACACACGGCGGACTACATGAGCGCCACGCCCGAGGCCGAACTGGCATGGGTGCAGCGCTGGAGTCCCGACCCCAACACGCGCCGGAATCTCGCCGACTACCCGCTGACGGGTGCCGCCGACATCCGCCCGGTGATGTACAACGGCGTCGGCGGCGGGATGGTGCAGTGGGCAGCCATGTGGCAACCGATGCTTGCGTCGGACTTCCGGGTGCAGTCGCTGGACGGTGTCGCGGATGACTGGCCCATCAGCTGGGCGGACCTGGCGGCAGGCTACGAGAGGGTGGCGCACGACCTGTCGGTGTCAGGGCTGGCCGGTGATCCCGCACTGCCGGAGGTCGCCTCCTACCCCAACCCACCGGTGCCGATCGGCAAGGTGGGGATGGCCGCCGCACGCGGAATGGACCGGATGGGTTGGCATTGGTGGCCGGGTGCCAACGCCATCGCCTCGCGGCGCCACGGCGCCCTGCAGGCCTGCCAGCGACGCGGGACATGCATGATGGGCTGCCCGGAGAACGCCAAGGCGACGCCATCGCTGACCCATTGGCCGCGCGCGCTGGCCGCTGGTGCCCGGCTGGTGACCGGTGCCCGTGCTGCCGAGATCCCACTCGACGGGCAGGGGCGAGCGGTCGGTGCGGTGTACCTGGACCGCGATGGCGTGGCGCACCTGCAGCGCGCCGGGGTGGTGATCCTGGCCGCCAACGCCGTGGGAACGGCTCGCCTGCTGCTGCTGTCGACGTCGTCCTGCTTCCCCGACGGTCTCGCCAACTCCTCGGGTCTGGTCGGCCGGCGTCTCATGCAGCATCCGTACAGCACCGTGACGGCGGTCTGCGATGAGTTCCTGGACAGCTGGCAGGGACCGTGGGGCCAGAACATCTACTCGCTGGAGTTCACCGAGACCCATCCCGACCACGATTTCGTGCGTGGCACCAAGTGGATGGTCATGCCCCACGGCGGACCGATGTTCGCCGTGGCCGAACATCACGACGCCCACCGGCACGAGGGGTTCGACGCCATCTGGGGAGAGAACTTCCACGGCGCTGCAGCAGAGGTGCTCGGGCACGCCTTCACCTGGGGCATCCAGGCGGAGGACCTGCCCGACGAGCACAACCGGGTGGTGCTGGATCCCGAGAGGACTGATTCCTCGGGGCTGCCGGCCGCCCGGATCGAATACCGGCTGTCGGAGAACTCGCGGCGGATGCTCGCCTTCAACGCGGCGCGCGCCGTCGAGGCGGCCGAAGCAGCAGGCGCGAACTCGACCTTCGTGCGAGAACTCTGGCCCACGGGGGTCGGCCACGTGCTGGGCACCGCGCGCATGGGTGACGACCCCGCGGACTCCGTCGTGGACCGATGGTGCCGCACGCACGATGTACCGAACCTCTACGTCGTCGACGGCGCTGTGTTCGTGACCGCCGGGTCGGCCAACCCCACGGCCACGATCATGGCCAACGCACTCCGGGTCACCGAGCACCTGATCGGGGCGCGGGCGGCGCAGGAAGTGCCCGCGTGAGCGCGGCGGGACTCACCGCGGCTCGGCGCCGCATGCTGGCGCGGTTGGCCGATGTCCTCGTGGCCACCGCGGGCGACATGCCGGCCGCCTCGGCGGCGGGCGTGGCCGGCGACCTGATGGACCGATGTCTCGATGCCGCCCCGGTGCTCGCCGCGCCCCTCATCGTGCTGCTGGATGAGGCCCCGGAGGATGATCCGGGCACGTTCGTGCGGCAACTCGCCGCCGACCGGCCCGACGACTTCGCCGTGCTGTCGACGGCGGTGGTGGGCGCGTACTACCTCAGCGCTGAAGTCCGCGAACTCATCGGCTACCCCGGCCAGGAGCCCAGCCCCCTGCCGGTGACGGGCGAACCCGACTACCTGGACATGCTGGAGCGGGTCTTCGAGCGCCACCCCGGCTACCGGGAGGCGCCGTGACCTACGTCATCGGCCCACCCTGCATCGACGTCAAGGACGCGTCCTGCGTGGCGGAGTGCCCGGTGGACTGCATCTACGTGGGCGGCCGCATGCTCTACATCCAGCCCGACGAGTGCATCGACTGCGGCGCATGCGAGCCCGCCTGCCCCGTCGAGGCCATCTACCCCGAGGCGTTCCTGCCCGCCGACTTCAAGCCCTTCACCGAGGCCAACGCCGGCTTCTTCGAACTCACAGGCCTCGGCGCACCGGGCGGCGCCAACGGTGTCGCGCCCCTCGAGGACGACCATCCCACCGTTGCCGCCTGGCCCGAGCGCGCGTCGGGCTGAGTCAACGTTCGACCGCAGGTTCCGGGCATCGGCGCGGCACCTGCCGCGACACCCCGGACGTGTCTCGTCGGGCGTGCTCCCGATCCCCGCCCCGGTCGCCGGCCGGGAATAGGATCGACGGCGTTGGGCGCCACGTCTCCGGACGGTCGTGCAGGGATAGATCGACCGAGGAGAGGACCATGCCGCGTGTCGAGCGAGCCGACGGAGATCCCCGTCCTCACCGTTGGCGACTGGCAATGGCGCTCTGCATCATGGCGCTGCCGGCGTCGGTGTTGGTGGCCTGCAGCGACGATGCCGATGTTGCGGAGCACCCACCGCTCGGTGCCGTCCGGGTGGATGCGAGCGAGGCCATCCAGATCCGGGCGCTGCTGGCCGTCGGCAACGAGGCGGGCGGGGGATTCTCCAACGCGCGGGTGGTGCGGCTCGCCGTGGAGCACTACGGGCCCATCCACGGGTTCGACGTGCACGTGGGCGTCGCGCTCAACGACCATTGCGCGCCCGACGGCGGCCGGGGAGCGGCGGAGGCGATCGTCGCCGATCGCGACGTGGTCGGCGTGATAGGCACCTCGTGCTCGGCTGCGGCGGTCGAGGCGGCGCCGCTGCTCGGCGACGCCGGCATGGTCCTCATCTCGCCGTCCAACACGTCCCCGACGCTGACCTCCGACCTGGCCGGAAACCCCGGCGAGCACTACAGCGAGGGCTACTACCGCACCGCGCACAACGACCTCCACCAGGCCGAGGCCGTGGCCCGTTTCCTCCACGACGTCGAAGGCATCAGGGCCGCCGCGGCCATCCACACCGGCGACGTGTACACGCGCAGCCTCGCCGAGGCTTTCGTCAGGGCGTTCGAGAGGCTCGGCGGCGAGGTCACCGGGGTCAGGGAGGTCGGCAGCGCCGAGACCGACATGGTGCCGCCGCTGACGGGGATCGCCCTCGGTTCGCCGGAGGCCCTGTTCCTGCCCGTCTCGATTGCCGTCGGCGAGAACATCGTCCGCCAGTTGCCGGAGGTGGCGGGCCTGGAGGACGTTCTGCTGATCACCGGGGACGGCCTCATCGACGACCTGTTCATGGAGCAGCCCGAGACGGAGGGGATGTTCTTCTCCGGGCCGGTGACGCGCTTCGGCAACAACCGCAACGAGAGCACCGGGATGAGAGCCGAAGACGTGGCCGCCGACTACGAGGACCGGTACGGCTCACCCACCAGTTCGGCCTTCTGGGGCCACACCTACGACGCGACGACCCTGCTGCTCGAGGCGATCGAGGCGTCCTCGGAGGAACGTGCCTCGGGGCTGCGAATCGACCGCGCCGCGTTGCGCCGGCACCTCGACGGCGTGGCGGGCTACTCCGGCATCATCGGCACCATCACCTGCGACGCCTTCGGCGACTGCGGCCTGCCGGAGGTCCAGGTGATAGAGCACCTCGACGCCACGGACATTCCCGCTGGCAGGGACAACGTCGTCTACGAGTACACCCCCTGATCGCAAGACCGGCTCGCGGCCGGCGCGGCAGCCGCCGGGGGAGTCGCATACGCTCGCTGATCGTGCGCGTGCCTGTTCCTCTTGGCGGACGGTTCCAGCCGGATGCGTGAACCAGCGGGCTGTCCTGTCGTCCGCTTCGATCACCACTCGCCGGACTTCGCCCGCGACCCATGGAGTATCTACGACGGGCTTCGCGAGGCGCGGGTGGCCTACTCGGAGACCTACGGCGGGTTCTACGTGCTCTCCCGCTACGAGGATGTGTGGGACGCCGCCCGCGACGACGAGACGTTCTCCTCCGACCGCGAGGTGGTGCTGCCCGCGACCGGGGTGGGGCGCCTCATCCCGCTGAACGCCGATCCGCCCGACCTGCAGCGCTACCGGTCGGCGCTGTTCCCGTACTTCACGCAGCGTGCCGCCGAGGCCATGGAACCCGATATCCGGCGTTTCACCGCCACGACCATCGACGCCTTCATCGGCTCGGGGCGCTGCGACCTGATCACCGATCTGGCCGCTCCCGTACCGGCCATGACGACGCTGGAACTCATGGGTCTCCCCCCGGAGGACTGGGCGATCCTGGCCGAACCGCTGCACGACCTGATCTCCTACCCGACCGACGATCCGCGCCACGAGTCCGCCCGGGAAGGCGTCTGGGCCATCCGTGAGCGCTTCGCCGCCGAGGCAGCCGAGCGTGAGACCGCCCCGCGCGACGACATGGTCACGCACCTGCTGGGTCTGGAGGCGGCGGGAACCCTCAGCCGCACCGAGATCGTGGACCTGCTGATGATGGTGACCATCGGGGGATTCGACACCACGATGGCCGCCATCGGCAGCGCCCTGCTGTATCTCGAGCGACATCCCGACGAGCGGCATCGCCTCGTCGCCGACCCGGCTCTCCTGCCCGCCGCGGTGGACGAGTTCCTGCGTTTCGAGGCACCGGTGCAGGGGTTCGCCCGCACGGTGACCCGCGATATCGAGATCGGCGGATGTCCGATCGCCGCAGGCGAGACGGTCTTCCTGCTGTGGGGGTCGGCCAACCGCGACCCCGAGGCGTTCGAGCGCGCGGATGAGATGGTGCTGGACCGCCAACCCAACCGCCACGTCACCTTCGGCGTCGGTGGCCACCGTTGCCTGGGCTCCCATCTGGCAAGGGTGGAGATGCGGGTGGTCCTCGCCGAGGCCCTCCGGCGCCTCGGCGACTACTCGATCGATCACGACGCGCTGCGCTGGCCGCAAAGCGTCGGCATCCTCTACGGCCGAGCACACATACCCGCCACTTTCGCCCCCGCCGCGCCTCGTCCCTGACGCCCGCCTGCTCGGGGACCGCCTCACCCGTCGCGGCTACAGTGCTGTCTTCGAGCGAGGTCGACGATTGACCTCACCCATCCGTCGTCAACACGCATTGGGGGAAGAACAATGAGACGACACCTGTCCGTACTAATGGCGCTGCTCGCAGCGTTCAGCCTGATTGCGGCCGCCTGCGGGGGCGATGACGACGACTCCACGACGGCGCCACCGCCGCCCCCGGCCGCGGAACCCGATCCGCCTCCGCCGCCACCGGCGGACGATCCGCCCCCGCCGCCACCGGCGGACGATCCGCCCCCGCCGCCACCCGCGGACGACATGGACGATGACATGGGCGAGGACACGCCCGGCACGCGGGCCATCGCCGGCATCAAGGCGCTGAACCTGCCGGCGGACACCACGATCACGGTGTTCACCGAGGATCTGTCGATCCTGGGGCCCGAGGTCACCAAGGACGCCTTCGAGGCCCAGTCCGGCATCAAGCTGGACATCCAGAAGGCGCCGTACGGGGAGTACGCCAGCAAGGTCCTCGCCGACGCCGCCACCCAGGCCGGCACGTTCGACGTGGTCCTCGTCGAGACCAACCGCCTCGGCGACCTGGACAACGCCGGCTACCTCATCGACGTGACCGAGTGGGTCGAGAGGTACGACCCGGACATCGAGGACTTCATCTTCCCGATCAGCCACACCGCCTCGCAGTACAACGGGCGCTTCGTGGGCCTGCCCACCGACGGCGACGTGTTCATCTTCTACTACCGCAAGGACCTGCTGGAGGATCCCGCCGAGCAGGCGGCGTTCGCCGATCAGTACGGCCGGGAGCTGACCGTGCCGGTGACATATGACGAGTACATGGAGGTGCTGGAGTTCTTCACGCGGCCCGAGGACAACCTGTACGGCGCCGCCGAGTGGCGCATCACAGCCGTCAACTACTGGTGGTTCTGGCAGCGACTCTGGTCAGGTGGTGGCACCTACTTCAACGACGACATGTCGGCCGCCGTCAACAGCGCCGCGGGTGTGCAGGCGCTCGAGGACATGATCGCCATGGAAGCCGTCATGTCGCCCGACGCGCTGAGCTACGGCTACGTAGAGACGGTGGAGGCCATGACCAGCGGCACCGCCTTCTCCAACATCACCTGGCCGGCGGCGGGCAAGAACGCCAACGACCCGGAGACGTCCTCCACCGTCGGCAAGTGGGGCTACGCCACCGTGCCCGGTTACGTCGTGGACGGGCAGGTCAACCAGAGGTCCATGTCGGCGCCCGGCTACACGATCCTCGTGTCGAACTACGCCGACGTCAACAAGGAGGCCGCCTACCTGTACACGCAGTGGTTCACCAGCCCGGAGAACCTGATCCAGGCGAACAGCAACCTGGGCGGCAACACCGACGTGGTGCGGGCCTCCATCTTCGCCGACCCGGCGATGGCGGAGATCTTCCCGGGCGCGGGCGACTATCTGGATGCCCAGAAGGCGAACCTGGCCCAGGCCGTTCCCGACCCGGTGATGCCCGGCTACGGCGAGTACGCCCAGGCGCTCGAGATCGAGCTCGCCAACGCTCTCACCGGCCAGAAGTCGCCCCAGGAGGCCCTGGACGACGCCGCTGAGGCGTGGGACGAGATCACCGACAGCTACGGGCGCGAGGAGCAACTGCAGGTCTGGCAGAACTTCCTGGCCTCGATCGCCGGCTAGGCCATCGAACCGGAATCCGCTGCTGTAGCGGCGCCGGCTGACGCAGCCGCACCCCCGGGCCCTGCGGGGCTCGGGGGTCGGCGCGCCCGGCCCCGCAGTCAATCCCTGAAGCGGCCTCGCAGCCGAGCCCTGCGGCGGCCGCGCAGCCGCTGGCTCTTCGTGGCGCCGGCGGTGCTGCTCCTCCTGGGACTCACCGCCTACCCGTTCGGCTACGCGATCTACATCAGCCTGCACACGTGGAAGGTCACCCGCCCGGTGCGACCGTTCATCGGCTTCGACAACTTCCGGGAGTTGCTCTTCGACGACGAGCGGTTCATCAACTCCGTCGAGCAGACTCTGATCATCGCCTCCTCGGCGCTCGCGCTGGAGTTCCTGTTCGGCCTGGGCATGGCGCTGTTGTTCTGGACCGCCTACCAGCGGGTCCGCTGGGTGGCCACCGGGATCCTGGTGCCCATGATGATCGCTCCGGTGGTGGTGGGCTTCACCGCCCGCATGGCGTTCAACAACAGCTTCGGGTTCCTGAACCAGATCCTCAGCCTGCTATGGCCGGGTGATGTCAACATCCAGTGGCTGAGTGATCCGACGCTGGCGCCCGTCGTGATCATCCTCGCCGACACGTGGCAGTGGGGCCCGTTCATGTTCCTGATCCTGCTGGCCGGGCTGCTGGCCACCGAGGGCGACCAGCTGGAGGCGGCTGTGGTGGACGGAGCGCGGTCCTTCCGGCTCTTCTGGCACGTGGTGCTGCCGTCGATCAAGCCGATCCTGTTGATCGCCCTGGTGCTGCGCGGGCTGGACCTGCTGCGGACCTTCGACATCGTGGCACTGGCGACACGCGGCGGACCGGGCATCAACTCTGAGACGATCACCTATTACATCTACAACCTCTCCTTCAAGTTCTTCGACCTCGGCAAGGGTGCGGCTGCCGCCCTGCTGATGCTGGGGGGGCTCAGCATCGTGGTGTTCTTCGCGGTGCGCTCTGTCGTGAGGGCGGCCCGGTGAGCCGCGTCCGCCCCCGGCGCTCGCCGCTGCACCGCGCTTTCACCATCGTGAGGGCCGGACGGTGAGCCGGGTCCGCACCCGGCGCTCGCCGCTGCGCCGCGCCGGCACCAACGCCACGCTCACCGCCGCCCTGCTGCTGGCGCTGCTGGTGGCCCTGCTGCCGGTCGTGTGGGTGGTGCTCACGTCGTTCAAGCCCGAGGTCCAGTGGGTTGCCGACCCGCCGGCCTGGATCCCCAGTGACTGGACCACCGACAGCTACTCGCAGATGTGGACCGCCGACGACGGTGCCGGCGCACTGTGGAACAGCCTCATCATCGTGGGCATCGCCACGGTGGCGGCCATGACGATCGGCTCGCTGGCCGCCTACAGCTTCTCGCGGTTCCGCACGGGTGGGCGTCACATCGTGACCTGGATCCTGTCGATCAAGTTCCTGCCGCCGGTCGTCTTCGCGGTGCCGCTGCTGATCATGTTCACCGACGTCGGGCTGTACGACTCGTACCGGGGCCTGATCCTGCTGTACACGGCGTTCCAGCTGCCGTTCGTGGTGTGGTTGATGAAGGGGTTCTTCGACGAGATCCCCCTCGAGATCGAGGAATCGGCGCGCGTGGATGGCTGCTCGTGGTTCTCGATCTTCACGCGCTTCGCGCTCCCGCTCAGCGCGCCGGGCCTGGCCGCCACCACTCTGCTGACGTTCATCTTCGGTTGGAGCGAGTACTTCGTGCCGCTGGTTTTCGCCAGCCACGAGCACTTCACGGTTCCCGTGCAGTTGTCGGCCTACTTCAGCGAGGCGGTGGGCTTGGAGTGGGGGCCACAGGCCGCCCTCAGCGTCGTGGGCGTGCTGCCGGTTGTGCTGCTGGCTCTGGTGATCCAGAAATACCTGATCCGTGGTATGACCTTCGGCGCCGTGAAGGGCTAGGCGGCGGCGGCGGACGAGCGAGGAAGACGGGAGGCGGGCGCCGATGGCGATCCAGGTGAAGCAGGAGTTTCCACACTGCGAGCGGTGCGGGATCATGATCCACGAGCGCCAGCGGCGCATCGAGGCAGCGGGCCCGGGGCGCGACCCGCTGGTCTACTGCTCGGAGATCTGCCGTGACGAGTACGTCGAGATGCACGACTTGACCGACCGCGGCCGGTGGGTCACGGGCGCTGCGGCCGGCATCGGGCAGAGGAGGTGACGCGGGTCGTGGCTGTGCGCATGGGAATCGACATCGGCGGGACGTTCACCGACCTCGCCCTGTTCGACGAGGAGTCCGGTCAGGTTCAGGTCACCAAGGCGGCCAGCACGCCGGGGGAGCCGCACCGGGCCGTCAACGACGTCATCGGGCGGGCCGGTATCGACAACGGCACCATCCGCGACCTCGTCCACGGCACCACCGTGGCGACCAACGCCCTGCTGGAGCGCAAGACGCAGTTGCCGGGCCTCATCTGCACGACGGGCTTCAGCGACGTGGTGTTCATCCAGCGGATGAACCGCAAGCACCACTACGACCTGCAGTGGGACAAGCCCACCCCGTTCGTGGAGCGGCGGCACTGCCTCGAGGTGGCCGAGCGCTGCAACTACAAGGGCGAGATCGTCGAACCGCTGGACGAGGACGGGGCGCGAGAGGCCGCCCGGCGGCTGCGCGACGAGGGGCTGTCCGACATCGCCGTCTGCTTCCTGTTCGCCTACGTCAACCCCGCCAACGAACTGCGCATGCGGGAGATCATCGCCGAGGAGCACCCGAAGGCTCGCGTCTCGCTGAGCCATGAGGTCTATCCCCGCTGGCGCGAGTACGACCGGATGAGCACAACGCTTGCCGACGCGTTCCTGAAGACGCTCGTGGCCGAGTACATCGAGGACGTCGCCGCCGGGCTGGCACCCATCGGCGTCGACGCCAACTTCCTGATGATGAAGTCCAACGGCGGCCTCGTGGACCACAGGGCGGCAGCGGCAAAGCCGGTGGACCTGCTGGTTTCGGGACCGGTGGGCGGTGTGCTGAGTGCGCTGTACTTCGGGAGACTGGTGGGGCGCGAGCACCTCATCTCCATGGACATGGGGGGCACCAGCTTCGACGTCAGCCTGATCTCCGGCGGCGAGGCCAACCGCACCGCCGAGTTCGAGATCGAATGGGGCCTGCCGGTCTACACCCCGATGGTGGATGTGCGCACCATCGGGGCGGGCGGCGGCTCGGTGGCCTGGATCGACAAGGGCGGATTGCTGCGGGTGGGGCCGCGCTCGGCGGGCGCCAACCCGGGCCCGGCCTGTTACCGGCGGGGCGGCACCGAAGCCACCGTCACCGACGCCAATGTGGCGCTGGGGCGCATCAACCCGGAGAGCTTCTTCGGGGGCGAGATGCAGTTGGACGCCGAGGCCGCCCGAGAATCACTCGGACAGCTGGGCGACGAGTTGGCGATGACACCCGAGGAGGTCGCCATGGCCACCGTGGACCTCGTCGACTTCAACATGGTCAACGCCATCCGTCTGGTGTCCATCGACCGGGGCCTCGACCCACGGGACTTCACGCTCGTCTCCTTCGGGGGTGCCTGCTCGCTCCACGCCAACGCCCTCGCGCGAATCATCGGCGCCCGTGACGTGCTCGTACCGGTCTACCAGGGGGTGTTCTCGGCCTTCGGGCTGATGACGGCCGACATGCGTGTCGACGAGTCGGTGACGACGAGCTTCCGCTCGGACCTCGCGGACTTCGAACTCGCCACCGACCTCGTGCGACGCCTGCGGGACACGGCGTTGCAGAGGATCGCCACCGAGGGCTACTCCGGCACGCCGGTCCTCGAACCGATCGTCGAGATGCGCTACAGCGGCCAGAACTACGGCACCTCGGTGGTGCTGTCGCTCACCGACTGGGCCTTCGGGCCGGAGAACCTCACCGAGACCGTCGACCGCTTCGAGGCCGAGCACCGCAGGCTCTACGGCTACGACATCCCCGGCGAGATCGTCGAACTCGTGCTGTTCAACATGACCGCCATCGGCGTCAACGAGAGCCCCGGCCTGGCACCGCTTCCGCCCGGCCCGCCCGCTTCGCCGATCGCCGAGCGGCCCGTGTACTTCAGCGAAGCCGGATGGGTGCCGACGAAGATCTACCGCCGCGAGCAGCTACCTCCCGGCGCCGAACTGGCGGGGCCCGCCGTCATCGAGGAGGCGATGTCCACCACCCTGGTGCACCCCGGCGAGCGAGTGGACGTGGACGACTACGGGAATCTGCTGATCCACGTGGCGCCGGGCTGAGTCCTGCTCAGCAGCCGCAACCACGCGGGAACGATCGGAAACAACGCAGGGAACGAGACGAAGAAGGAGCCGGCAACATGACCCAGACCCTTCCCCCATCCGAGACGGCGCCGGCGGCGGCCACCTCGGCCGTCGACGAGGTCGACCAGATCACGTTGCAGGTGGCCAACAACTTCCTGGTCACCACCGCTCGCGAGATGGGCATCGCCATGCGCAACACGGCGTACTCGCCGCTGTTCAACGAGGGTCTGGACTTCTCGTGCGCCATCTTCGATGCCGGCGGCGAGATGATCGCCCAGGCCGAGTTCTGCCCGGCCCAGCTCGGTGCGATCCTCTTCGTGGTGGAGTGGACGATCCACGAGATCGGCGCCGAGAACTTCAACCCCGAGGACGTCGTCTTCCACAACGACCCGTTCCGCGGCGGCTGCCACCTCCCCGAGTACTGCGTGATCAAGCCGGTCTTCTACGACGACGAGCTGGTCGGCTTCGTCTCCTGCATCGGGCACATGACCGAGGTGGGCGGCAAGGTGCCCGGCGGCTTCGCCGGCGACGCCACCGAGGTGTTCCAGGAGGGGCTGCGCATCCCGCCGCTCAAGATCGTCGAGGGCGGCGAGGACGTCGAGGCCATCTGGAACATCATCATGGCCAACGTCCGCACGCCGCGGATGTCCTACGGCGATCTGAAGTCCATGATCGGGTCGCTGTACGTGGGGGAGCGGCGCGTGGTGGAGCTCGTCGACAAGCACGGTCCGGAGCGGTTCAAGGTCCTCGGCGAGGCCATCAAGGACTACTCCGAGCGCCGCATGCGTGCTGAGATCTCCGAGATGCCCGACGGCACCTACGACTTCAGCGACGTCGTCATCGACAACGACGGTGTCACCGAGGAGCCGTCGGAGCTGAAAGTGCGGGTCACCATCGACGGCGACAGCATGACGGTGGACTACACCGGCAGCGGCGAGCAGCGGCTGGGACCGGTGAACTGCACCTACGGCGTGACGGCATCGGCCACCTACAACGCCCTGTTGCACCTCACCGACCACTCCATCCCGTCCAACCACGGTTGCTTCCGGCCGGTGCGCATCATCGCCCCGTACGGCACGATCGTGAACGTGGCCTACCCGGGGGCGAGCGTGGGCGGGAACTCCGAGATCCACCCGCACCTGGTGATGGCCATCTACGGCGCGCTGGCGGACGCCTTGCCCGACCGGGTCTCCGCCCACGACGGCGGCACGTCGGCGCTGGTCGGCATCGGCGGGCACCACCCGGACACCGGGGAGATCTTCGCCAACCTCACAAACGAGGGATGCGGCTGGGGCGGGCGTGCCAACAAGGACGGCAACAACGCCCTGTGCATCCCCAACGGCAACTGCGCCCTGCAGCCGGTGGAGATCCTGGAGACCCGCTACCCGATCATGCACGAGGCACTCGCCATCCACGAAGGCTCGGCGGGCGCGGGGCGCAACCGGGGCGGCTTCGGGTACTACCGCCAGTTCCGGGTGCTGGGCGACTACCTGCGGGTGTCATGCTTCATCGAGAAGGAGAAGACCCGTCCGTGGGGCCTCTTCGACGGCGAGGCGGGCAAGACGGCGGCCATGCTCGTCCAGCGCGACGCCGACGACGATTGGACGACGTTCACCGAGGCGTTCGGCGTGGCCTGCAACGGCAAGTTCTCCGACGTCCGCCTCGGGGCGGGCGACCGCATCCGCACCGTGACCTCCGGAGGCGGCGGCTACGGCGATCCGCTGGAGCGGGAGACCGACCGGGTTGCCGTCGACGTGCGCCAGGGGTTCATCACCGTCGAGCAGGCTGCCGGGGAGTACGGGGTGGTGTGCGCGAGTGATGGGACGGTGGACGAGGATGCCACCGAACTGCTGCGGACCGAGATGCGCGCGGGGACAGGCAACGGATCGTGAACGGTCGCCGGTTCGGCGAGGTCGCCCTGATCACTGGGGCGAGCAGGGGGATCGGCCGGGCCATCGCCGGGGCGATGACCACCGCCGGGTACACCGTCGGCATTTGCGCACGCTCGAGGGAGGTCGGCGAAGCAGCCGCCGAACTGCGCGAGGCCGGAGCGGTTGCGGAGGCCTGGCAGGTCGACGTGACCGACACCCTGGGATTGCGGCGCTTCGTCGACGGGGCAGCGGAGCGGTTCGGTCGTATCGACGTGCTCGTGAACAATGCCGCCGTCAACCGGGCCGGCTACATCCGCGAGGTCTTCGCCAACGAGGTCGATGCCATGTTCGCCGCCAATGTGCGCGCCCCGCTGGTGGCGATGCAGGCGGCCGTGCCGCACATGGTGGCGGCCGGTGGGGGGCGCATCGTCAACATCGCCTCCTGGGTGGCGCGCTCACCGCGCCCCGGATTCGTGGCGTACTCGGCCTCGAAGGCGGCACTCGTGGCTCTGACCCGGGGGGCGGCGCTCGAGTTCGCCGACAGCGCCATCACGGTCAACGCGGTCTGCCCCGGCAACGTTCTGACCGACCTCTGGGAGACGTCCATCGAGGGCACGTCCCTCGAGGACGGGAGCGACGTCGAGGCGTTGTACGCCGAGAGCGTCGCCGCTCAGCCGATCAAGCGGGGCGTGACCGCCGAGGAGGTGGCCGAGACCGTGCTGTTCCTCTGCTCTGAGGCAGCCGCAAGCATCACCGGTGAGGCCATCGCCGTGGCCAGCGGGCTCTGAGCAGGCCGGCGGGCGCGGCGTCGGACGACGGGGACCCAGCGAGAGGAGCGCTCGTGACAGGCAACGGATCAACTCCCAAGATCGCCGTCGTCTCCGGTTTCGGCCGGCTCGACTTCGACCCGGACTCCGGCGGCGTAGAGGTCGAGGGGCTCGGCGCCCTGGACGTCAGCGTGTCGGTCAACGGGTCCCGGCTGGGGCACGTACGCACCGAGGCGGCGATCCAGAGCCCGCTCATGGGCCGGATCGTGCAGCACTTCTCCGCCGACGGGGTGACGGCGCGCCTCTGCTGGGACGCGCACACCACCGGGAACCTCCACATCCACGCCGGGATCCGTGCCGAGGGTTCGCTCCGCATCGAGCGCGTGGAGCTGCCGCGCGTGGCGATGGGAGAGTCGACGAGCGCGGCGGTCGACCGGGCCGACGCCTCGGGCGTGCTGCGGGGTTCGGTGGCTGTCATCGGGCTGGCCGTGAAGAAGTACCCCTGGCTGGCCTCGTGGAACGATGTCGGTGCCTATGGCCACCGCACGCTCGCCGACAGCGTGCTCACCGCCGATGCCGATGCTGGGGCCGACCCTGGGGCCGCCCTGGCGGTCGTCTCGGCGTTCCCCGTGGAGATGTCGCCGGGCCAGACCCTCGAGGCGGCCGTCTTCCTGCGGCGCGGCCTCTCCGACGGCGAGGACTTCCGGGCCGGCCTGCGCCACGAGGTGCGTTACGACCACCGCGACGAGGTGCGATACATCCCCGAGGGCGAGTTCGCCGAGCAGCGGGTCTGGGAGATCGAGGATCGCTGGTTGGGGCCGCCGATCACCGAAGGCGCCATGCAGCGGCCCTACGACCAGCTCATCACGCGGCCCCTCGGCCTCAACGTGCTCGCCCGCCGGCGCTTCACGTGGAGCAACGAGGACTTCTCGCTGTGGCGACTCACCGGCAAGGAGCACTACCGCGACTCCGGAATCAAGAAGGCGTTCGCTCTGGCGGACACCCAGAACACCCACGGGGGCTGGTACGAGGGCGTCGAGTTCTACAACCTGCCGCCGAAGCACCACCACATGTACGACACCTACATCTCGGGCATGTTCCTCCTCGACGCCTACGACGCCACCGGCTACGAGGGCTTCCGCGAGGCCGCCGAGCGGGCCGTGCACTTCTGGGTGTCGAAGCCGCCGCCGGCCAACGGCCACGTCACCGTCGCCGAGGGCGCCTGGTGGTACCGCTGGGGCGGCTACATCAACGAGTTGGGCTACACCGACGAGCGCTGCGTGCTCAACACCCACTCCGGCGCCACCGCATTCCTGGCCATGTACGCCGAGCGGACCGGCGACGCCGACGCCCGCCGGGGCGCCGAGGCCGGCCTGGCGGCGATGCGCTGGGGGCTGGAGCGGGGCATCCAGCGCGGCGACGGCCAGTTCCTCTATTGCCTGAGCCAGGTGGATCCCACGCTGGAGCGCCCGGGCGACCCGCCCTACATCAAGCTGGATCTGGTCCCCCAGATCGAGGACGTGTACACGGTGGCCTCCAGCTACCGGCTGATGATGGCGCTGCGCAGCATCCCCGACCCGGTCGTGACGGCGGCCATCCGGCGCGCCCTGGACTACTGGTGGGTGGGCCATCGCGCCGGCACCGTCTACACGTACAGGGCGTATTCGGCCATCGCCTTCGGCGTGGCGGCCGGCGAGATCGACCTGCGCTACGCGATGGCGCTGCCGGAGATCCTGCGCGACCGCGAGCAGTTCACCTCCATGCAGCGCGGCCTCTCGTCGTTCATCACCCCGTACGGGCTGCCGATGATCTACGTCCGGGCACGCGGCCGCCCGGCCCGCTTCGTCGAGCCCATCTTCGTGCGCCGCCGCCCGGGCGAGTACCTGTTCGCCCTCGTGAACACCGAGCAGCCGATGCGGAATATCCCGGTGGAGGTGGCACTGCCGGCGGGTGTGTCGCTGCGGGGAGCCACCGTCATCGACCCGGCGGCGGCGACCATCGAGGAGACCCCGGTCACCTGGCTCCCCGAGAGTGACGGTTCGGCCATCGTGGCTGTCGAGGAACTGCAGGAGTTCGCCGTGACCGTCGTGCGACTCGAACTCGACGAGCCGGGTGCCTGAGCGACCGATGCCCGAGCAGGTGTCCACCGGAGGCAATGTGGTAGTGGCCGGAGCGTCCTTCCCGAGCCTCGACATCGAGCGGTCGTTCGTCGAGCCGCTGGGCTGCACCATCGTGGACAAGCGCTTCGCCTCCGACGGCGAGGCGCTGGAGGCCTGCCGCACGGCGGTGGCGGTGATGACCGACTACTTCGTCTGCGACGCGCCGCGCATTGCCACCTTCGAGCGGTGCAGGGTCATCTGCCAGTACGGCGCAGGCCTGAACCAGGTGGACATCGCCGCCGCCACCGCCGCGGGCATCTACGTGACGCACACCCCTGACTACTGCAGCGAGGAACTCGGTGACCACGCCATGGCGCTGATCCTCGCCTCGATGCGGCGCATCGTGCGCTTCGACCGCAACATCCGGGCCGGGAGTTGGGACTACAACGACGGCATGCCGATGCGCCGCCTGGCGGCCTGCACGCTGGGACTGGTGGGCTTCGGTCGGGCGGCCCGGGCGGTGGCGGTCAGAGCCCGGGGTTTCGGCATGACGGTCATCGCGCACGACCCGCTGGTCGATGACGCCACCTTCGAATCAGCCGGTGTGGGCCGTGCCGGCGAACTCGCCGAACTGCTGGCCACCGCCGATGTGGTGAGCGTGCACGTCCCGCTGGTGCCGTCCACGCAGCACCTCATCGGCGCCGAGCAACTGGCCCTGTTGCGCGACGGGGCGTTCATCGTCAACACCTCCCGCGGCGCCGTGATCGATCAGCAGGCCCTGGCCGCCGAACTGGCCACGGGCAGGCTCGGTGGCGCCGGGCTGGACGTCCTGGAGCAGGAGCCGCCCGTGGCCGATGAGCCGCTGCTGTCCTGCCCCGATGCCGTGCTGACACCGCACACCGCGTTCCTGTCGCTGGAATCGCTGGACCTGCTGCAGAACCGCGCCGGCGCCGAGGTGGCGCGGGTGCTGACCGGCGAGGTTCCGATCTACGGCGTCAACGTCGAGGGCGTGCGCGACGGCCCCACCGGCAACGGACCAACGGGCTCCGACGACGTGGCTCTCTTCTGGCGCGAGACTTGATCAGGAGGACGAATATGGGCGCAATCACCCTTGATAGCTGCACGAAGGTCTACCCCAACGGGGTCCGGGCGGTCGACAACCTGTCGCTGCAGATCAACGACGGCGAGTTCATGGTTCTCGTGGGGCCGTCGGGCTGCGGGAAGTCGACGATGCTGCGGATGATCGCCGGGCTCGAGGAGGTCACCGAGGGGACGATCACGATCGGTGACCGTGATGTCACCGATCTGGCGCCGCCCGAGCGCGACATCGCCATGGTGTTCCAGAACTACGCCCTCTACCCCCACATGTCGGTGCGCGAGAACCTCGGCTTCGGTTTGCGGATGCGCAAGGTGTCGAAGGCCGAACGGGAGGAGCAGGTGAACGCCGTGGCCCGCACACTCGGGCTGGGCGACTTGCTGGACCGCAAGCCGGCGGCGCTTTCGGGCGGGCAGCGCCAGCGGGTGGCGATGGGCCGGGCCATGGTGCGCGAGCCGGCGGCGTTCCTGATGGACGAGCCGCTGTCGAACCTCGATGCCAAACTGCGCGTGGCGATGCGCTCGGAGTTGGTGCGCCTGCACGGCCGCCTGCAGACCACGTCGCTGTTCGTGACCCACGACCAGACCGAGGCGATGACCCTCGGCCAGCGGGTGGCGGTGCTGCGCGACGGCGTGCTGCAGCAGTGCGACACGCCCCAGCAGTTGTTCAACCATCCGGTGAACCTGTTCGTCGGGGCGTTCATCGGCTCGCCGAGTATGAACTTCGTCGAGGCCGCCGTCGCCGGCGACAGCGTGGTGTTCCCCGGGTTGGGGATGCGGTTGCCGGCCGGATCACCGCTGGTGGGCCAGGAGCGGTCGGTGATCGTGGGCATCCGACCAACGGACTTCGCGCACAGCGACGACGCGGCCGACGACCTGCCGCGGATGCGGGTGGTGCCGTCGGTGGTCGAGGAGTTGGGAGCAGAGACCTACGTCGTCTTCACCATCGACGCTCCCCGGGTCGACACAGAGGCGACCCGCGCCGCCGCAGATGCCGAGCGCTCCGACGAGATGACGCTGCTCGCAGACGAGGAGGGAGCCGTCTTCACCGGCCGCGTCGACCCGCGCCGCTCGCCACGCGTCGGCGAACCCCTCGAACTCGCCGTCGATAGTGACCGCGTCCACTTCTTCGACCCCGAGACCGGCGACTCCCTGGACGCCGGCATCTAGGTCGTGACTACTCCACCCCGGGATTGGCCCGCATCATGGCGAGTGAATCCAATCCGGTGGACCTCGTCAACGAAGCTCCGGGCGCGGGCGTGCTCTGCATGGCCGTGACCATCGACAGCTCGGATCCCTACCTCCTCACCGATCCCGAGGGGCGGCGAGTTCTGCGTGCTCTAGCCCTCCATTTGCCAGCCTCCCTCATCCCCCGGTGCGCAGGAGAAGTCCAATAGCCCGGATCCGGGGACCTGTCCGGCGAAGCCTGGGGGCCACGCTGGTGGCCATGGCTGGCCCGGTGCTGCTGGCGGCGGCCTGCGGGGGCGAGTCCGCCGGGGAGGGCGGCCGCGGCGGCACTCTCGGCGACGGGTCTCTGGGAGTCGTCGAGGTCGGTCGGGGCGAGGCCGTCCGGATCCGGTCCGTGCTGACGTTGGAGGGCGACGCGGGTTCGGGTCCGACGAGCGAGAAGGTCGTACGGCTCGCCGTCGCCCACTACGGGCCGATCCACGGGTTCGACGTGGATCTCGGCACGCCCATCGACGACGGCTGCTCTCCGGCGGGCGCTGAGGCCGCCGGGCGGACGATCGCCGCCGACCGCACCTTGATCGGAGTCGTGGGCACCTCCTGCTCGGCGGCCGCGGTGGTCGCGGCCCCGCTCGTCGGCGGCGCCGGCATGGTGATGATCTCGCCGTCGAACACCTCCCCCCGGCTCACCTCCGACCTGGCCGGCAACGCCGCCTCCGACCACCACGCGGGCTACTACCGCACCGCCGACAACGACCTCTACCAGGGCAGGACGGTCGCGCGGTTCCTCCGCCACGAGAAGGGCCTCGGAGCGGTGGCCGCGATCCACAACGGTGACGCCTACACCCAGAGCCTCGTGGAGGCGTTCGTCGACGCGTTCGAGGAACTCGGTGGCTCGATCACCGGGGTCGGCGTCGTACCTCGCGACGAGACCGACCTCGGACCGACCCTCACCGAACTCGCCGCCGGTGCTCCGGACGCCCTGTTCTTCCCGGTGTCCCGGACGGTGGGCGCCGCCGTCGTCCAGCAGTTGCCCGGGGTCGCCGGCCTCGAGGGCTTGCTACGGATCGGCAGCGACGGGCTCCTGGCCGACGCGTTCCTGGAAATGCCCGAGGCCACCGGAATGTTTTTCTCCGGGCCGGATCTCGACTTCGGTCTCAACGAGAACCAGAGCACGGGGCGGTCGGCCGCCGACCTCCTCACCGCCTACGAGGACGCCTACGGCAGCCCCCCGGAGGCCGCATTCTGGGCACACGCCTACGACGCAACCACTCTGCTGCTCGAAGCAATCGAGGCGGCTTCCCGTCCCGACGGCGACTCGTTGCTCATCGACCGGGCCGGAGTGCGCGAGTACCTCGATGGCGTGTCGGGTTACAGGGGGATCATCGGGTCGATCACCTGCGACCCCTTCGGCGACTGCGGCGTGCGACGGCTCGTCGTCGTGCAGCACCTCGACGCCGGCGACCCGGAAGCCACCCGGGCCAACGCCGTCTACTGGTACGTCCCGTAGCCCGGCGGCCCGCGCCCGCTGCCTAGCGCAGGCCGCGGAAGAACTCCCGGACGTCGGCGACGAACAACTCAGGCTGCTCGAAGGCAGCGAAATGACCGCCGCGGGGCATCTCGTTCCAGTGCCGGATGTCGCTGAAGAACGGTTCGGACCACGAGCGCACCGGTGGCACGATCTCGGCGGGGAACTTCGCCACACCGGTCGGGACCGCGATGGGTGGGGCGTCCGGTGGCGGCTGGGGAGCCGTCGGACGGAACGATTCCCAGTAGAGGCGGGCCGAGGAGGCGGCGTTGGCGCCCAGCCAGTACAACATGACGTTGTCCAGCAACTCGTCGCGGCCGAGCACGTTCTCGGGATGACCGTCGCAGTCGGTCCAAGCCCAGTATTTCTCGAGGATCCATGCAGCCTGGCCCGCAGGCGAGTCCGTCAGCCCGTAGCCGAGCGTCTGGGGTCTGGTGGAGTGTTGCCGGTTGTAGGCCGAGCCCCAGGCGACGAATTCCCTGAGCGCCGCGGCTGCGTGCTGTTCCTCGGCTGTCCAGTCGGGATCGGGCGAGCGCAGATCGGGGATCGCCATGTGCGTGCGCATGACCATGTTGAGGTGGATGCCGAGACAGTGGTCGGGGTGGCGTCCGGCGATGGCGATGGTCACCCCCGAGCCCCAGTCCCCGCCCTGGGCGCCGTACCGGTCGTAGCCCAGACCCGCCATCAACTCGGCCCAGCAGTCGGCGATGCGGTCGACGCCCCAGCCGGTGCGGGTGGGTTTGCCGCTGAAGCCGAACCCGGGCAGCGACGGGCAGACGACATGGAACGCATCAGCCGCCGACCCGCCGTGTGCCACCGGGTCGGTCAGCGGCCCGATCACCTTCTGGAATTCCACAACCGAGCCCGGCCAGCCGTGGGTGATGACCAGCGGGATGGCGCCGGCCTCGGTTGAGCGGGCATGGATGAAGTGCACGTCCATGTCGCCGACCCGCGCCATGAACTGGTCGAACCGGTTGAGTGCCCGCTCCCGCTCGCGCCAGTCGTACTCGTTCGCCCAGTAGTCGCAGATCTCCTGCACGTATGCGAGGGGGATTCCCTGGGAGAGGTCGTCGACGGTCTCGGCCTCGGGCCAGCGGGTGCGGCGCAGGCGGTCGTTCAGGTCGTCGAGCACGACGTCGGTGACGGCGATCTCGAAGGGTGTGATGTTCATGAATTCGCAGCCGTGTTCAGAACGGCGATGCTTCGCCGCTCGGCACGCCCACGTCGAAGGTCTCCATGAGCTGTGCCAGGAGGGTGTAGTAGCCGACGAGGGTGACGAGTTCCATGACCCCGTCGAGTCCGAGGGCGTCCCGTGCGGCCTCGAATGTGGCGTCGTCGGGCCTCCCGCCGGCGATCAGCGCCATGCTGAAGCCGTAAGCCGCGCTTGCCGCATCGTCGTCGAAGGCAGGCGTCTCACCGGAGTGCAGGGCGGCGATCTGGGCGTCGGTCAATCCGGCCCGGCGGGCGATGGGCTCGTGTGCCCACCACTCGAAGGGTGAGCGGCGGTGGGCCGCCACCGCCAGGATGGCCACCTCCCGCACCCGTGAACTCAGACCGCAGCCGAAGCGTATGGCCCCGCCCACCGACTGCACGGCATTGCCCACGACCGGGCTCAGCAGGAGGGTGTTGAACGGTCCGACCAGGCTTCCGTCCTCTTCGGTCAGCCGGAAGGAGGCGTCGCGGGCCCGGTCCCCGCCGGCGATCGACTCGTATAGGCGCTGCTGTTCGTCGGAGAGTTCTTCGGGGCGCAGGCCGCGCAGGCGGCTCACGACCCCAGGTCCACGATGGCGGCCACCGAGCCGCCGCCGGCCGGGCCCTGCTGCAGGCCCGCAACCGAGACGAACACGGCCGGGTCGCCGATGGCGGCCGCGGCCACGCCACCGACCGCACCCTTGGTGTGATGGGTGTGGTGCACGTCGGAGTCGTTGAGCGCCACCTGGCGCCGGTCCCGCAGCCGCCCCGACGGGTCGGCCTCGCACTTGATGAAGCAGTTCACGACCTTGCCATCCAGATCCTCCGCGCGGGGACGTTCCGGCAGTTCCAGGCCCGCCGAGCGGATGGCGTCGTAGATGCCGTCGAAGTCCAGGGCGTCGTTCATGACCGAGTGCCCGATGCGGTAGCGCCCGCCGGCGCCCAGCCGGTTGCCCACCACGACGATCTGAGCCTCCACCTGCTCGACGCCCGAGGAGCACGAGGCCACTGAGGAGTACACCGAGAGGTCCTTGGCGATCTGTTCCGGTCGGGGCCGGGGAATCTCCCCGAGGGCGGTGGCGATGCCGAGTGCGGAGGTGGCGTTGGAGACCGCCATCGACTCCATCGTGTCGGTGAGGGCGACCGTCTTGCCCCGGGAGTGGGCATCGGCGATGCGCTCGGCGGTCAGCAGCGGGGTCTTGGTCTGCACGAAGTGCACGTCGGCGCTGTCGCTGATGCCGGCGGCCTCCATGGCCTTGCGCACACCGGCGGCCACCTTGTCCACCATCTCGAGGCGGCCGATCTCCTCGGGCAGGATCGGCTCGGAGACGGCGAAGCCCACGGCCAGGCGCTTCTCGTCGGCGGGCTCTGCCGGGCCGTCCACTCTGGCGAACACTGTCATGTGCGGCGAGATCACGCCGTCGCAGCCGCCGGACCAGGCGATCGGCACCTGCAGCGCCTCGGAGCGGGTCTTCCCGGCGTGCTCGACGAGGAAGTCCCGCAGCACACGGTCGGCCAGCACGCGGGAGAAATCGTTGACCCCGCCGTTGCCCTCCACCTTGCCGATGAGGGCCACGATCTCGTCCGCGGCGAAGTCGCCGGCGGCGATGGCCGCCTCCAGCCCGGAGGTGTCCTGGACGTGCTCGAAGGGGATCTTGCGTACGACGTAGGGCATGGCCGGGGTCCTCCTCGGGTGGGGATGGCTGAGTTCTGCGGCGACACTCGGATCAGTTCGGGCGCCGGGCGGACACCCACAATGATAAGGAATGTTGAATCGTCTACGATCCCGTTGACATTTCCGCACCGACCGGCAGCGACGGCGTCCACCCGCGCGCCGCAACCAACACGAGGAGACCACCCCATGACCGCTCCGATGCATCTGCTTCCCGGCCAGGAGACGAGGCGGGCCGGCGACCTGCTCTACGTCTCGACGATCTTCCCCGTCGACGGCGATGGCCGCGCCGTGCAGTCGGCGTCGCACTCACCGCACATGGGTGACTCCGACGTCTACGCCCAGTCGAGCGCCATCCTCGGCGAGTTGGCTCGCCGTGTGGAGGCCGACGGAAGCTCCATGGATCGGGTCTTGCGGGTCGAGGTGCAACTGGCGGCGACCGAGGAGTTCCATGAGTTCAAGCTGGCCTGGATCGACGCCTTCGGCGACGCACCTCCCGCCCGTACCACGATCGTCGTCGGTGACGACCAGGTCGTGCCCGGGGCTCGCGTGACACTCAATGCCGTCGCTCTCAACGGCGACTCCTCGGCGCAGCGCGAGACCATCCACAGCGACGAAGCTCCCGACCCGATGCCCTACGAGCACGCCCCGCAGGCCACCAAGGGAGGCCACTGGGTGTACCCGTCGGCGCTTCCGGCATGCGACTACGAGACCGGTATCCCCCTGGGTGTCGGCCGGAACCTCCCCGCGTTCCCCTACTACGCCAACGACGCCACCGACCAGGCGGAGTACGTCTTCTCCAACCTGCAGAAGGTGATGCAGGCCGCCGGCACCGAGGTGGCCAACATCATCAAGGCCCATCTCTACGAGCCGGACCTCGGCACCTTCCCCGACGTCGACGCCGTGTGGGCCCGGTACATGCCGCGCCCGCCGACGCGGGCTTCGATGGCGGCGCGCGACCTGCTCGTGGAGCGGGCGGTGTTCGTGGCCAACCTGCTCGGCGTGATGCCCGACGACTCGATGGAGATCGTCGAGACCCGCAAGGGCATCCACTGGCACCCGGTGCTGGTGCGCAAGGTGAACTTCACGCCCGGCATCGCCGTCGGCGACGATTGGCTGTTCCTGGCCGGCCAGGTGCCGGTGCCGGACTTCCTGACCGGCGTCGTCGGCACCGGCCCGTCCAAGCTGCGGCACTACTTCAGCGACATCGAGATGCAGACCGAGACCACGATGCGCCTGATCCAGGACCAGATCGACGCCAACGGCTTCGAGTTGCGTGACGTGGTGGACGCCCACGTCTTCCTCGTGCACGCCCAGCGCGACTACCGCGGCTTCGAGCGGGCCTGGAACCGCATCATGGCCGAGGGCGGCATCGACGACCCGCCGCCGATCACCCTCATCCCGTCCCGCCAGCGCAACGGCAACACCGGCATCATGTTCCTCGGCCCCGACGAACACCTCCGCCCCGACATAGAGATCGACTTCATCCTCAACCGCAGTTGACGTTCAGGGGGCCGGCCCGCCCGGCCCGTAGAATCGACCTGTGGACGGTTTGGGCCGGAGTGAGGTCCTTGAGGTTCTGCGGGCGCACCGGGACACGCTTGCCGAGCGGTTCGGCGTGACCGGTCTCGCCCTGTTCGGGTCGTTCGCCCGCGACCAGGCCACCGAGACGAGCGATGTCGACATCCTCGTGGGGTTCGACGGGCCGGCCACGTCGAAGTTGTACTTCGGCGTGCAGTTCTACTTGGAGGATCTGCTCGGTCGACGTGTCGATCTCGTTACCACCAAAGCGCTCCGTCCCCGGTTCCGCCCGTACGTGGAGCGCGAGGCGGTGCATGTCTGAACCGCAAGGGGATCGCGACTGACGCCCCTACGTTCGGAACATGGTCGAGTTCGGCGAGCGGGTCGCCGCCTACGTGGAGGGATTGGATCAGCAGGCGTTCACGGCCGATCAGCGGACCTATGACGCCACGCTGCGCAACATCGAACTCATCGGCGAAGCGGCGACGCACGTCCCCGAATGCGTGCGCGACGCGCACCCCGAGATCGCCTGGCGCCAGATCATCGGAACCAGGAATCGCCTGGCTCACGGCTACCTCGGCATCGACGACGACGTCATCTGGGACATCATCCAGACCGACATCCCGGACCTGCTCACAGTGCTCGGGCGCCTGCTGAACGAGTAGCAGCCACGATCCGGCCGGCCGGCGGCGGTGGGGCGTTGCGTACCACCGACACCGATACCTGCCGGGGCGACAGCGGCCACGGGCGAACCGGCACTGTTCGACAGCATCGCGGTCGGCTGGTATCACGCCTGCGGGGTGCGGCGCCTGGATGGTTCGGTGGCGTGTTGGGATTGGGGCGATGACCTGGGATGGGTCGAGGTGAAGAACACACATGGGCAGACATCGCCCCCGCAGGGCCGCTTCGAGGCCCTCGCAGCCGGCGGCGAGCTTTCCTGCGGCCTCCGCGGCGACGGCACCGTCACCTGCTGGGGCAACGTGGGTGGGCCAGCGTGGAACCCCCCTCCGCCGGCCGAGCCTCCCAGCGACAACTAGTGCCCTGTCCACTAACCCTTGTAGGGGTGCGCCGGACGTCGACGAGTTGGCGAGACGCACAGACCGGCTGGTTACACACCCAACCGGTTGCGCTGGGTCGGATACCCAACGCGCGCGAACGTTTGTGGACAGAGCACTAGGCGCGGCTGGCTCCACCAAGATCGCCGGTGTCGGCATACCCGGAGCCGCACGCGCGGGTCTGACAGGGATTTCGTGGGTCGATGGGAACTTATCTTCGGTCCCGCCCGTCGAAGGCAGCAAGATGAGAGCGGGTTGCAGGGCGACGGCAAGGGGATTCTGGCTCGGTCCGCTGTCTCTGGGGCTCAGCCTGCGTGAACCCCGGGGAGGCTCACCCGGGTTGAGTTAGCTCGAATGCTCGCGCGGGAGGTTGGCTTTGCCGTTCCGCTGCTCACGTGAAGTACAGAACTCTTCCTAATTAGGTATGCTTCTGGTCGTGGCGTTGAGGGGCGTGGAAGAGGCGGCCGAGGAGCTCGAGGTGACGCCCCGGCGCGTGCGGCAGATGCTGGCGGACGGAATCCTCGAGGGACAGCGCGTCGGTGCTGTCTGGGTCATTGACGAGCGGGCATTGCGGTTCGCCGCTCAGCGGCGACGAGCTGCGCACAGACCGTGGAATCCCTCATCTGCATGGGCGGTCCTTGCTCTGGCGGATGATGCCGAACCTGCGTGCACGCCCGCGGAGCGCTCGCGCGCGCGCCGGCGTCTCGCCGGCGGATTGGCGAACCTCGTCGGACCTCTCGCCTCCCGGGCGCACAGTAGATGGTTCTACGCGCACCCGTCGGTGGTTGAACGCCTCGCGGCGCGTCCGGGCGTCGTCCGTACGGCGGCGAGCGCCTCACCCGAACACAATCTCGGCCTCGTCGGCTCCTGGCCGCTGGAGGCGTACCTGCGACAGGGCGACCTCGAAGAGATCCTCGATGAGGAAGCGATGGAGGAGCGGACTGAGCGATTCAATGCGCTCATGCGCGTGGTTGAGGATCGGCTCTGGCCCTTCGGCCAGGGTGCTGAGGTGGCGCCTCGCGCCGTCGTGGCGGTCGACCTACTGGAATCCGAAGACGAGCGGGCACGCCGCGCCGGCGCCGAACTGCTGGCACGCCGGTGAGCGCGCAGCGGCTTGATCGCCCGCCGTTGCGGCTTCCCGCCCTCGCCGGTTACAGCGAGGCGATCTGGGGCACGCTCCTCGAGCTAGCCGACGCGAAGTTGCCTGACTGGACACTGATCGGCGGGCAGATGGTGCTCCTGCACGCCCTCGAACATGGCGCTGAACCGACTCGCCTGTCCACCGACCTCGATGTCCTTGTCAACGCCCGTGTCGTCTCCGATGCCGTCAGAGACTTCGTGAGAGAACTGGAATCGCTCGGCTTCAACCTCACCGGGTCCTCCCCCGAGGGCATCGCTCACCGCTACGAGCGGGGCCGGGCGAGCATCGATGTCCTCGCTCCCGACGGTGTGGGGCAGCGGGCCGATCTGACGACCACACCTCCCGGGCGGACCATCCAGGTGCCCGCCGGCACGCAAGCGCTGGCGCGTACCGAACTCCTGCCGGTGGAGTTCGCGGACGTCTCCGGGCTCGTTCCGCGGCCATCGCTGCTCGGAGCGATCATCTGCAAGGCCGCCGCAGTCTCGGTCGACGACGCCCCGAACGCGCAGCGGCTCGATCTTGCGGTGCTGTTGAGCCTCGTCGCCAATCCGGCGGCGATGGCCCGCCAACTCACGCGCAAGGATCGCGCGCGCCTCCGCGACGTGGCAGACATCGTCGATCCTGACCACGAGGTCTGGACTCACATGGAGCCCGCAGCGGCAGACCGGGCGAGACTGGCGATGATCTCGCTAGTGGTCCGTCGCTGAATTAGTGGGGGCTGACATCTCAATGGGCGCGAAACCTCGCCCCGATGTGGGAGAGGCGGGGCTCCGCTAGGCGCGGGCGAGAGTCGTCGCAGCGCGGCGGCCGCTTCCCGCTCCTCTCACGGTCATTCGGGCAGAAGGCGGATCCATCGATCAGCGGAACTGCTCGCGGCCACCCTCTGGTATACGGATCAAGGGCGTCAGTCGTAGAGCACCTTGAAGTCAGACGGGTCGTGGCCGAAGTGTTCGAGTAGCGCGGTGGCAATCTGCTCGATGGCCTCCGGATGCGAGTGCTCGGTGAAGAAAACGCCAGCTTGACCCGGCTCGTGATGTTGGCGTTCGCCCCTCGGGCCGAGTTCTTTCGGGGTACGAGCCACGTGCAGAGCCGTGCGAGTCGGTAGTGAGACTTCCAGGGCGCGATCGAAGTCGTCGCGGTGTCGCTGATATAGGAGATCCAGGAACTTCCGAAACGTGCCAACGTGCGTGCTAGCTGGGTATCGCTGACCCCAGAGCATGATCGCAGCGGGTTTCCCCCACGAGGTCCAGGATTGCCCGCTCGGTCCGGTGACCCGGGAAACGGATGCGGGTGGTGAGTCCTCAAGTCTGGCCGGGCCGGCGGCCGACGGAATCGGCGATCCCTGCAGCGCTGCCGCTACCTGCTCTTTCGACAACTGGAGGTGCGTCTTCTCGTAGACCCGTGTACGCACAAGTTCGACAAGTTCGGCGTCGGGCTCCGTCAGCATCCGTGTCCAGATGCTCGGGACTTCCGTGTTCAGCCGTACTTCTTCGAGTCGCGTCTTGGCGTGCTTCTCTGCGTTGCCACTGGCGAGGGCATCTCTGCTCAGGAATGTGGTCAGGTCCGCGACGAGTTCCTCAACCGAGTCGTCCATGAGTCGCAGGACTGCAAACCGGCGTTTGGGTGGCCTCCCTCGTTCTCTAGGGGGATACATCCACCACTCCAGGCCGCTCGTGAGAACGCAGACGTCGACGCCCTCATGGTGCGCGTACCCGATCACCTGATCCACGTGGTCGTTCAGGTTGGTGCCGGGTGACTTGGCTTCGATGAGCGCCACGATTCGCCCAGGTACCTTGAGAGCCATGTCGATGCGCCCGCCGCTCCTCTTGCCTCCGGCAGAGTATTCGAGAAGGACTTCGGAAGGATCCCAGCCGAGGCTTTGCAGGACCGGCGCGAGGATCTGGAATTTGGCCGATTCCTCGTTCCGGGGGGCAGGTGACGAGCGAATTATCGCGAGTCGTTCTTGCAGCGACATGGATTCTCGGAGAATGTCGAACGTTTGTTGGCCGAGAGAGTAGTGCGCTTCGCCGAGCGGGCCGGTGCTGCGATGAGGCGCTTGTCGTCAGGCCGGTTCGACGATGGCGCCGTATCGCTGCTGGGCGGCCTGCGGCGAGGTGCCGAGGATCGCGCCGATGCGCTTCCAGGGGATGCCCTTGGCACGCGCCGAGGTGACCGCCTCGGCGATTTGCGCTTCCCCTCGCGCTTGAGCCAGGACGGCTCGCTCGAGCAGATACTCCTCGACGGGTCGCTCATCATCGGATGCCGGCTCGTATGTCTCGCATCGCTCGGCAAGCTGATCGGCGTGGTCGAGGATCTCTTGGATGGACCGGGGCATTGGACTACTCCAGGAACTTTCCGCGCGCCGCCCGGGATAACCGGATCCACGGAATCAAGTTACCTTGCGTCGACCCGCCGAGTGTGCCAGCAGTGTTCAGCCCAGACGGGCGTTCTGGACGGCCTGCCGAGGCCGGGGCTTGGGCGACATGGTCGTCGGCTGTCAGCAGGGGCAGGTCGTGGAGTCGGGCGGTGGCGATGTCGAGGGCGCCGTAGGCTCTGACGGCGTGGTGATACTGCCGGGCCAGTCAGGCGAGACACCGGTGGAGACGCTATCCACCGGCCAATCCGTCAGGTCTTCCACGGCGTTCAGTACTCGTTTCTCGTCAGGTGTCCGGTGAGCACGGCCCGGCGTACCGCCATCGTGGTACTGGTTCTGGCGCTCACCAACGCCTGCGGGCCGGTGGCTGATCCGTCACCACCGCCCACAAGTGTCGAGCCCAGTCCGCCGAGCGCCCGATCGGGCAGTGGGCCGGTGGCTGATCCGCCATCGCCGACCACGACGATCGAGTCGGTCCTTCCGAGCACCGCACCGGACCGCGCGCCGGTGCCTGATCCGTCACCTCCGACCATGACGGACTCGACGGAGGCGCTGGCGCCAACGGGCGTCGATGCGGATGGTCTCGAGCCGTTGTCCACGGCCGAGCGCTCGCTCATCGGTAGCTGGCACTCTGCCGTGTTGGCGTCGGGCGGAGTGTGGCCTGGCTTCGATCTTGCATCCCTACCGACCGTATTGACAGCAATCGACGACGAGGGAGCCGTCGAGGCCGTGGTCGCGTTCAACCACCCGAGTCCGCTTGCCCTCGGCGTTCCGATCCGGAACCTGGATGTCGACGGCCACACGATCGTCGTGATCGGCGAGGTGGCTGACCCAGACTGGTTGGCCGCCCGAGCTCCGTACGACTTCTTCGCCGACGTCGGCGGGACGGACACTTTCGTGCTGATCAGCCAGGAGGGTGAGTTCGGCCGCGAGTCCGGGACCCCCGAGTTCATCGCCATGCTCGTACACGAGGCATTCCACCGGTACCAAGGGGATGAGTGGCGGCCGGGGACGGCCCAGCAGTATGTCGATCGCTACGACTTCTCCGCTGCGAATTTCGAGTTGGTGCTTCTGGAGAACCGGATCCTCATCGCCGCCTATCGCGCCGACGACCCCGGTGATCTCGAACGCCTGGCCCGCCAGTTCGCCGCAGTGCGAGCCACTCGTCGACAGCGCGATTTTCGGGTCGCGCACGACGAGGAGCAAGAGCGCATCGAGGGATCCGCCCGGTTCGTCGAACACCTGATCGGCGAGGAGATTGGCCACGCCTACTACACGTCAACGGGTCACACGGGCGAGTTGGACGACTACGACCGGAACCTCGCCGCCCCGGAGTTGCAGAACTACGGCATCAAGATCTTCTTCAGCTTCTACCGGTTCTACAGCAGCGGCGCCACCCTGCTCGTGCTGCTGGAACGCCTCGGAGCGTCCGACGTCGACCAGCAACTCCAGGACGGCAGGGCACCTGCTCGCCTGCTGGAGCGTCACGTCACACCCCTCGGTGATCTCGACGAATTGGTCGCCGACGCCCGAGCCGAGCACGACCCCGACGACCGACTCGCCGCGGCTGCCGCGACCCTCCACGAACTTGCACTAGACGAACCCGAGACCGGCTTGGGCCATGACGACGGCGACTTCATCTTGACGGACGCCCAGATCGGCTGCCTCAAGGCCTTTGGGGTCGAGTTCAGCGGCACCCCCGTGTTCGGCAACCGCGTCAGCATTCCTCCGAACCCTGCTCACTCGTGCCTGGTCGAAGCGGAGTCCAGATTGACGGATGCCCAGATCGACTGCCTCGAGGCCCACGGGATCGAAGTGAGCGGCACGCCCGAGGCCGCCGAGCGCATCAGCATTCCTGAGAACGTCGTTGACGAGTGCCTCGTCGTAGCTGATCACTCTGATGGCGCCTCGCCCTGACGCTGCTCCGCGCCGTGCAGCGTCATTCCGGCGAAGGACACCATCCAGCGCCCACGACGGATCCCGATCTCGTGCGACGGCCTGCGCCGCGCGCCGGTGCTTCCTCTTTGATCGTGGCTGTGGAGTTGTGCGAATCGTCCTGGCGTGAAGCGGCCTGCGCTGCGCGCCGGCACCTCCTCTAGGAGAATCCTCCCTGTGACTGGCAGCGCACTGATGATCCAGGGGACAGCCTCGGGTGTCGGGAAGTCGCTGCTGGTGGCGGGGTTGTGCCGGTTGCTGGTGCGCTCGGGCGTGCGGGTGGCGCCGTTCAAGCCTCAGAACATGAGCAACGCCGCTGCCGCTTGCCCGGGCGGTGGTGAGATCGGGCGAGCACAGGCATTGCAGGCCTTCGCCTGTGGTATCGAACCGACCGTGGACATGAACCCGGTGCTCGTCAAGCCCGAGGCCGACCAGACCGCGCAGCTCGTCGTGTCGGGCGAGGTGCGGGGGCGGCTGAACGCGGGGCGCTTCCGTGAGGATCGGGCCCCGCTGCTACCGGAGGTCGTCGCCGCGTTCGAGCGCCTCGCCGGGGCATACGACTTCGTCCTCGTGGAGGGCGCGGGCTCGCCCGCCGAGCCCAACCTGCGCGCAGGCGACATCGCCAACATGGGGTTTGCCCGGGAGGTGTCCGTCCCGGTCTGGCTGGTGGCCGACATCGACCGCGGCGGCTCGTTCGCGGCGCTGCTCGGCACGGTGGAGGCCCTGGCGCCCCCCGACCGTGAACTCATCGAGGCGCTGCTGGTCAACCGCTTCCGGGGCGAGGCGGCCCTGCTCGAGGAGGCCTTCGATTGGCTGGCCGAGCGGACAGGGCTACCGGTCCTGGGGGCTGTGCCGTACCTGCCCGACCTGCTGCTGCCCGAGGAGGATGCGTCCTACGCCTTCATTGAGGGCCGCGGGATGCGGGTCGGCGGGACTGATGACGTAGGGTCCGCCGCCGTCGCCGACCCGGAGCCTCCGCCGGCAGGCCGACCGTCGCGGCTCCGTGTGGGAGGCGTGCACTACCCGAGGGCCGCCAATATCGCCGATGTGGACCCGCTCGTGGCTGATCCGAGCGTCGAGTTCGGCTGGCTCCGCTCGCCGCACGAACTCGCCGGCCTCGACCTGGTGGTGCTACCAGGGTCGAAGGCCGTCGCGGCCGACCTCGCCTGGCTGCGAGAGCGCTCCTGGGTCCCGGCGCTGGAGCGCCACCTACGCTACGGCGGCCGGGTGCTCGGCATCTGCGGCGGCCTGCAGATGCTGGGTCAGCGCATCGTGGATCCCGACGGGACCGAGGGGCCTCCTGAGATGCCCGGGCTCGGCTGGTTGGCCCTGGAGACCGAGATCCAGCCCCAGAAGCTGGTGCAGCCGATCTCGGGCCGCGCGACTTGGCCCGCGGGAGTCGAGTTCTCCGGCTACGAGATCCGCCACGGCACCAGCGAGGCCGACCCTGCCCTCCACCCGTTCAGTGCCCAGTCGCCCGACGGCCAGATCCTCGGCACCTACGTCCACGGCCTCCTCGACCGGGCCAACTTCCGCCGCGCTCTCCTCGGGAGTTGGCTCTCCTGGGACTCCAATCACACCGAGGACCAAACAGCCCGCTGGCGCCGCGACCTGGACCACCTCGCCGACACTCTGCGTGACGACCTTGATCTGACTCTGCTCAAGAACCGCGTCGGCGAGGTGGGATGACCGGTTCCGACGGTATGGCCTGTGCACGGTGGGCCGCGGTGCGGGACTCCGCATGCGCTACGTTGATCCGCCGGGCCATGGAGCGAAGGAGCGGCACATGAGTCAGGTGGTTCTCTACAGCCTGAACACGGATGCGCGGACGCCGACTTGACAGGAGTGCTGCCGCGTTCGGGATTTCCTGAATGAGCATTCCGTCGAGTTCGACGACCGCAACATCCGCCAGAGTCCCGAGGCCAACGCCGAGTTGCTCGCCCTGACGGGCGAGCTCGTGGTTCCGACACTGATCGCCGGCGACCGGACGGTGGTGGGGTTCGACCCTGAACAGCTCGCCGAGATCGTGGGACTCCAAGCGCCGGACGCGCCCACGGAGAACGCGGCGACCACCGCGCAACCGCCCGGGAATTCCCTCGAGACCGACCAGGGACACCGGGTCATCACGTCCGGGGCCACGCTGGCCGATGATCTGCAGAACCTGCTGGAGCGCATCGACGGCGAACTGGACTACAACGCCGCCAAGGGCGGTACGGCCTTCCGCCTGGGCATGCACGATGGCCTCCGCTTCGCCCAGGACGCCGTTGTCGACCTCCTGCGTCGCCACGGCCACACCGCCGACATCGAAGGCCGCAGCTGGGACGCCTGAGCGAGCACAGCCTCCCCAGGCTCCACCCACCCAGATCGTGGCCGTCCGGGGCGTAGCGCCGGCGGTTGGCGGCCCTCACGCGGTCGCGTCGTTGCCGCCGGCCGGTCAGCCGGAGGGAGAGCGAACCAGTCTCGAGATCGCCTCGGCGGCGCCCGGATAGCTGGAAGTCAACTCCGCTTCGTCCCCCAACTCGAAACGCTCCTGCTCGTAGGGCGGTGCCATGGTGGTGCCGACCAGCGACCAGTCTCCGGTTGTGGCGGCGCCCACCCAGGTGCCCGCGGGGACGACCACGCAGGGTCGCTGACCGCGGTCCAGGTTGTCACCCAGGATCGGTGTGGCGATGCCGCCGCATGGGTGGAGCAGGAGCATCTCGGCTGCCGCGCCGGCGTAGTGATGCCAGAGCTCGGGTGCGTGCAGGCGGTGCATCGCCGAGAACTCCTCGGGTTGCATGAGGTAGTAGATGCCGCTGCTGTTGGCGTCGCGCCACGTCAGCGTGAAGTGGCCGCCTTCGTCGGGGAGAGGCTCGAGTTCCAGCAAGGCGATGATCTCCGAGGCCTGCACGAGGTCACCCCCCGCGCCGGAGAACGTCGAGCGTGGCGGCGTGGTTCCGCCCGGTGAACCCGGCGATGGCCACCGCGATGGGCTCGATCTCGACCGGCGCGCCGGCGACGGTGTACGTGAGGCTCATGCGGTGTCCTCTGGGGTTGGGAGACCGGATCGGCCTGGGCCCATCTGCGCTCGGAGCCTACGTGACCGCTGCCGGTCACCCCACGGGTCGGTGTTCCTGAAGTAGCTGGGTTTGAAGATGAGTTGGACCGTGGCGGCAGCACCCATACCTGCTCTGTTCAATGCCCTACCGTCCATTCGTAGAGTTCGTTCATCTGGACATCGGCACCGGTGTATGTAGTGCGCGGAACGAGATCGTCCGACAGGACCAGATCGACTCCAACGGATTCGAGTTGGGCGATGTGGTGGACGCCCGCATCTTCCTGGTGCATACCCAGCGCGACGACCGGGGCTTCGAGCGGCCGGCCCGCCCGCAATTGGCCTGCGTCAGGGCTGCGATTGGTGGACCAGGCGGCCGATCGCGTCGGCAGCTGTTGGGTAGCGGACGATGAGTTCGGCGCCGTCGCCCAATTCGAATCTTTCCTGCTCGAAGGGGGGCGCCATGGTGGTGCCCACCAGCGACCAGTCGCCGGTGGTGGTGACACCCATCCAGGTGCCGGCCGGGATGGCGACACAGGGCCGCTGGTCTCGCCCGAGGTCGTCGCCCAGGATCGGAGTGGCGACGCTCCCGTCGAGGCCCAGCAGCAGCATCTCCACAGCCGCGCCGGCGTAGTGGTGCCACAACTCGGGTCTGTCCTGACGGTGCATGGACGAGAATTCCCCGGATCGGACCACGTAGTAGATGGCCGAACTGTGCTCGTCGCGCCACGTCTCGGCGAAGTGCCCGCCCTCGTCCGGCAGCGGCTCCAGGCCGAGCAGTTCGATGATGTCGGAGGCTCGCATCCGCTCAGCCTACGGTTCGCAATAGTTCCAACCGAGGCCAGGACGACTCGGCGACGGTGCCGTCGCTCTTGGGGGGCCGCCTGTGCGGGCGGCCGCGATCCGGATCGGGGCTCAGATGCCGCCGATTGGGCCCAGGGCTCGGCGGTAGGCGAGGGCGGCGGCGTCGGGGCCGCGCAGGTGGAGTTCCTCGGTGAGGCGGACCGGTAGCGGCACGGGGCGCTGGCTCTCCACGATCCTGCGGTCGCCCTCCATGATCTCGTGGGTGAACTCGTGGAATCCGCTCCGGTCGACGCCCTGGTCGTAGTTCCGGGAGAGCCAGAGGAACAGCTCGTTGGAGTCGTCGGTGGTGGGGCGGCAGGCCAGCGACACCACCGTGCTGTGGCCGTCGGGGGTGCCCTTGCGCAGGTGCACGCTGAACGGCAGCCACAGGAAGTACTCCCAGTGCACCTCGGTGCCGCTGGGGGAGTGCACCCCGCCCGGCTCGAGCGCCTTGTAGCTGACGTAGAAGCCGTAGTCGGTCTCGGCCACGTCGTAGGGGCCGGTCACCGTCTGGTCGCGGCTGCCCAGCAGCCCGTCGTGGAGGAACGGGAAGTGCGAGACGTCGAGGAAGTTCTCCACGGTCCGAGCCGCCGAGGCGTGCCACGAGTAGCGGTGGCTGTACCAGATCTCGACGTTGGGGTCCTCCCACTCGCCACCGGGCCACTCGGTGATAGTCCCCACCGGGTCGGCCAGGGCAACCCAGACGAGCCCGTAGCGCTCGGCGGTGGGGAAGGTGTTGACCCTGGCGCCCGACGGGACGGGTGAGCCGGGCTCCAGCGCGGGGATGTTCACGCAGCGCCCTTCGCCGTTGTACTCCCAGCCGTGATACGGGCACACGATGCACCCCTCGGGGGTGGTCCAGCCCAGCGACAGTGCCGTGCCGCGGTGGATGCAGAGATCCTCCATGACGCGAGCCTGCCCGTTGTCTCGGTAGGCCACCAGTTGCCGCCCAAGCAACTCGAAGCCGATCGGCGCATCCGGGGTCACCTCGGCCGATTCCAGCACCGGGTGCCAGTAGTTGGTGAGGTCGGGAGCGCGGGGCTCGCCGCCGCCGAGGGTCGCAGCGTCGAGGGTCGCAGCGGGCGCTGTCGTGGTCATGACTCTCCCTTGATGCGAGTCCTGCTACTCCCGGTGGTGGTCGATGCCGAAGAACGTGGCCTGCAGCAGTTCCTCGTCCAGCATGTCCTCGGCCGGCTGGGACGATCCCAGTACGCCGGAGTTCATGACGTAGACCCTGTCCACATGCGGCAGGCAAAGCATGGGGCTCTCCTCGATGACCCACAGCACCGATGTTCCCTGGTCGCGGACGGCCACGATGTCGGCGATGCGCTCCTGCACGATCGACGGGGCCAGGCCGGTCGTGGGCTCGTCGAGGGCCAGGAAGCGGGGCTCGGAGATCATCGCCGAGGCGATGGCCAGCATCTGGCGCTCGCCGCCCGACAGCGTGCCGGCGCGGGCCCGGCGCAACTCCTGCAGCGCCGGGAAGGACTCCAGCATCGCGTTGATGCGCCGGCTCTGAGTCAACTGGGACTCACGCAGCAGGCTGACGGCGAGATTGTCGTAGACCGTGAGTTCCGGGAACGTGCTGCCCTCCTGGGGGACGTAGGCCATCCCGAGCTTGGCGCGGGCCCCCGGGCTGGTCGGGCCGAGGTCCTCCTCCCCGAAGGTCATCGTGCCGCCGCGCAACGCCAGCAGCCCGAACAGCGTCTTCAGTAGGGTCGACTTGCCGGCGCCGTTCGGCCCGATCACCGCCACGATCTCCGCCGGGGCAACCTCCAGGCTCACGCCGTGCAGGATGGGAAGGTCGCCGTAGCCGGAGTCCACGTCGCTGAGCACCAGGCTCGGCGCCGGGGACCGGTCCACCGAAGTGTTGGCGGCCGTCTCGCTGCTCACGTGTCCGCTCCCATGTACACCTGGCGCACCAGCGGGTTGGCGGCGATCTCCTCGGGGGTCCCCTCGGCGATGATCTGCCCGTTGGCCATGGTGTGCACGTAGTCGGCCACGTCCAGCACGAAGGAGAGGTTGTGGTCGATGATCATGAGGGCGATGCCACTGCGGTGCACGTCACGGATCAGTTCGGAGAGCCGCGAGATCGCACCGGGGTTGACGCCGGCCGCCGGTTCGTCGAGGAGCAGCAGCCGGGGCTGGGCCATGAGCTGCCGGGCCAACTCGGCGAGCTTGCGGTCGCCGGCGGCCAACTCGTCCACCGGCGTGTCGATCAGTTCGTTCAGCCCCAGGTGCTGCAGGATGTCGTCGGCTCTCCCGGAGAGTTCGGCGGTCTCGCGCCGGCCCCGGTTGGTCATCATCCCGGTGAGCACGTTGTGCGAGGCGCCGGCCACCTGCAGGCTCTCCCAGACGGTCATGGTGGGGAAACCCACCGGCGTCTGGAATGTGCGGACGACTCCCCGCCGCGAGATCTGCCAGGGGGCCATCCCGGTCACCGGGTGGCCGTCGAAGGTGATGGTGCCGGCGTCCGGTCGCTCGAAGCCGGTGACGATGTTGAACAGCGTCGTCTTGCCTGCGCCGTTGGGGCCGATGAGCGCGGTGATGCGATCCGGGTACAGGTCCAGGGACACGTCGTGTACGGCGACGTTGCCCCCGAAGGCCTTGTACAGGCCTCGCGTGCTCAACAGTGCGCTGCTGCCGTTGCGGGTGGTCATAGCGCCTCCGCTCGCACGGTGTCACCGCGGCCCAGACGCCGCAGACGCGACGCCACCGCGGCCATGGCGACGTCGAGAGAGGTCTGCCGGCGGGATCTCTCGCCGAACGTCCGGCGCTCGGACAGCAGGCCCTCGGGCTTGAAGCGCAGAACCAGCACCAGCAGCAGGCCGATGGCCAGGGGATGCACGGACACGAGCACGTTGCGGAACTCCAGCGGTACCTCGATCAACTCCACCAGCTCGGTGAACAGCAGCAGGACCGCCACGCCCAGCACGGGGCCGAACCGGCTGGCGATGCCGCCGAGCACCAGCGCGGTCCACGCCGTGAACGTGAACTGCGCCTTGAAGACGTTGGGGTTCGCATAGCGCAGCCACCACATGTACAGCGGGGCGACCCCGCCGATAGCGACGCCCACCAACACGAAGGTCTGTAGGCGCAGTCGGCTGACCCGGATCCCGAGCGACAGCGCCGCCGGCTCGTTGTCGCGCATGGCCCGCAACGCCCGCCCGTAGCCCGAGCGGCTGATCCGCCGGGTCAACGCGTAGACCAGCAATGCGGCGCCCCAGGTCACGACGAGCAGGACGGCTCTCAGGGCGTCGCGTTGGAAGAAGCTCTCGAACGGCCGGGCCACGCTGCTGAATCCCACGGTCCCCTGGGTGAGATCGCCCAGGTTGATCGCCAACTGCCGGAACACCTCCGCGAAGGCGAACGTGATGATCAGGAAATATTCGCGCCGCGCGCGCAGAGCAGGCAGCCCGACCAGGAAAGCCACGATGCCAGTCATCAGCATGGCCGCGAGGATCCCTGCCCAGACGGGCCAGCCGGGGGCGTAGCTCACCTCGAATTCCCCGGGAGGATTGGTCACGATCGTGTAGGTGTAGGAGCCGATGGCCAGCAGCCCCACGATGCCGAGGTCCCACATGCCGCCCCATCCCGATTCCACGTTCAGCAGCATGGTGACCGAGGCGTAGATGCCGATGAGGGTGAGGAGGCTCACCCAGAACGTGGGTGAGCTCATAGCACTTATGGCGGCGAGCGTGCTCAAGCGGCCTGCTCCGCTCTGCGGCGCGTGCTGAACAACCCTTCGGGTCGCACGAACAGCACCAGGATCAGCGCGCCGAACGCCACGACCAGGCGGTAGGCGGTCGGGATCCACAGCGCGCTCACGTCCATGGCCATGCCCAGGAGCACGGCTGCTGCCATGACCCCCATGATGCTGCCGGTGCCACCCAGGACGGCCGCGGACAGGATCACCAGGATGTTCTCCCATCCCAGCGGGCTGGTGACGCCGCCGCGGCGCACCGCGATCATCACGCCGGCCATGGCAGCCAGCCCCGAGCCGATGAACCAGACGACATTCGAGACCACCCGCACCGGTATGCCGCGCACTGCTGCGAGCGCGGGGTTCGAGGCCGCGGCGCGCAGCCAGCGACCCATGCGCGTCAAGGACAGGAAGAACTGCAGGCTCAGAACCGCCCCCAGCGACAGCAGGATCATCCCCAGCTCGCCGGTGGCGATGTTGAGAGCCCTGTGGTCTGCCCCGAAGCCGTCGCTCAGGGTCGCCAGCACGAAGAGGACGGTGGCGGTGACGGTTGCGAGAGCGAGCACCAGTCCGGTCCCGCGGGCGGCCCACAACTCGGCCCACCTACCGATGACCGCGCGGTGCTCGGCGCGCCGGGAGCGGTTGGCGAGAAGCCAGCCCACGAGTGCCGCCAGCGCTGCCGCCAGCACGAGAACCAGCACGAACTCGGGCACCGAGAACTCGATGCGCGGGCCGAAGCCCACCGGCACGGGGCGCAGGACGGTGCCGAAGATGGCGATGATCGCCCCATAGATCACGAACGCCAAGCCGATCGACGTGAACAGCAACACGTTGCCGCCCTCGTCCTTCACCGGCCTGAAGACGACGATCCCCAGTGCCACACCCAACACGCCCATGACCAGCATCGACACAACCCCGGCGACGAAGACGTTCATTCCGGTGTTGGTGATGAGGATGACTGCAACGAAGGCGCCGAGGGCCAGCATCTGCCCATGGGCGATGTGCAGGATGTTCTCGGTCTGGCGGATCAGGGCGAAGCCGACCGTGGCGGCGGCCAGAACCCCCCCGGTGAGCAGTCCGAAGATGACGTGTTGCACGCGAACAGAGCCAGATCCCGGGGCGGCCCCACCGTCGGGTGGGACCGCCCCGGAGTGATACTGGGGCTAGATGGCCTAGCGGCCGAGGCTTGCGTCGAGTTCGATGACCTCGCGAGCGGTGTAGCCGCCGCCCACGATGTGCTGCACGGCAACCTTGGGTGAGACCAGGTTGCCGGTCGTGGTGTGCAACTCGATCGAGCCCGAGGGGCCGTCGTAGTCGATCTGCTCGCCACGCTCAAGCGCTGCGACGCCGTCGGCATACGTGTACACCTTGGTGCCCGGCGCGTTCACGATGTTGTAGATCTGCGCGGCAACAGCCGGGCCGTCAGTGGACTCCGCCGCGGTCATCGCCAGCGCCAGCACGATGTACTGATCGAACTGGTTGGTCTCGTAGAAGCCCGTCGGAGGCGCCTTGCCCGCGTACTCCTGGTGCGCCGCGGCGAAGGCGGCGTACGCCGGGGAGTCGAAGTCGTCGGTGACCTGCGCTGCCAGGATCCGGCCGGTCGGCAACTCGGCTGCCGCCTCGGCGATGTCGGGCACCTGCAGGTCCGGTGAGACCAGGATCTGCGCCTCGTAGCCCCTGGCGATGTACTCCCGCAGGATCGGGATCCCGGCCTGGGGACCCGCACCGATGTACACGGCCTCGGGGTCGCCGGCGAATGCCTGCTCGACCTCGGCCTGGTAGCTGTCGCTGCCGGGAGCGAAGCGCACGTCAGCGGTGATCTCGCCGCCGATCTTGTTCTCCCAGACGTCCTTGAACACGTTCGCCGGGCTCTCGGTGCCCTCGGTCTGCTGCACCAGCATGGCCACCCGCGTGAAGCCCAGGTCGCGGGCCAGCTGCGCCGAGATGATGCCGTAGGTGGTGTCCGACGCGGTGATGCGCCAGATGAAGTTTCCGCCCTCGGTGTCCAGCACCGTCGTGCCGCACGCCGGGCACATGGTCGGCATCTCGTCCTCCGCCACGGTACCGAGCAGCGCCACGGCCCCGTCGGACTCGACACCGCCGAGCGCGTCGATCTCCTCGCGGATCCGGTTGTAACCCGTGACAGCGCCCTCGGGCGTGGACAGGTTGTCCTGCACCACGAGTTCGGCGTCGCGGCCCAGGATGCCGCCGCTCTCGTTGATCACGCCGATGGCAGCCTCCGCGCCGTCCTGGCTCGGCGGACCCCATTCGGAGTAGTCCCCGGACAGTCCGGCAAGGAAACCGAGCTTCACCGGTCCTTCATCGTCGTCACCGCAGCTGAGGACGACACCGCCCAAGACCACGATCACGAGCAATGGCAGAAAAATGCGTCGCACTTTTTCCCCTCTCACTTTCTGTTCCGCTCTTGTTGCAGAGCTTCAATCCCGTTGAAACCACAGTAGCAGGGCCACAGTGGCCGTGTTCAATTGAAGCCTGGCTCGCTGCGCGCCGCCGCTCTCAGCTAGACGGCCGCCTGAACCGTTCGCCCGGCCATGGCCAGAGCCAACTCGTCCATGTCCAGATCGCTCACGGAGCACTCCAGCATGATGCGTCCCCGGAACAGCACGATGAGGCGATCGCTCAGTTTCAGCAGTTCCTCGAGGTCCATGGAGAGCAGCAGCACGGCCGCGTCGCTGTGCTTGACGTCGAGCAGCCGCCGGTGCACGTAGTCGATGGCGCCGACATCGAGTCCCCATGTGGGGTTGTCGGCCACGAGCACACGCGGCTCGCGGGACAACTCGCGGGCCAGGACCACCTTCTGCTGGTTCCCGCCCGAGAGGCTCGAGGCCAGCAGGTCCGGATCCGGCGGCCGGACGTCGTATTCCTCGAGCAACTCGCGCGAGCGGCGCCGGACGCTGCGCCAGTCCAGGAGACCGCGCTTGTCGTAGGCGCCGGCGGGGATGTCGGACATGGCGATGTTCTCGGCCACGGTCATGTCGAGGATCAGGCCCCAGGTGTGGCGATCCTCGGGGATCACCGCCAGCCCGGCGCTGCGAAGGGCGCTCGTGCCTGAGCCGGTGACGTCCTCGCCGGCGATGTGCACGGTGCCGGATTCCGCCTCGGCGAGCCCGCAGACGCAGTTGACCAGCGTGCGTTGACCGTTGCCCTCGACGCCGGCGACCCCGAGTATCTCGCCCGGCCGGACCATGAAGGAGAGGTCGTCGAGGTGGTCGGCCCCCTCGCCGGGGGCGTTCAACTCGCGAACCTCCAGGAGGGGCACATCGTCGGTCCAGGGAGAGTGGTCGCTCTCCACGGCGACGATCTCATGGCCGGTCATCGCCCGGGTAAGGCTGCGCTCGTCGAAGTCTCCGCGTTCGGTGGTCGATACCTTCTTCCCTCCACGGAGCACCGTCACCCGATCGGCGACTTCCATCACCTCGCCCAGCTTGTGTGTCACCAGCACGATGGAGCAGCCCCGCGCCCGGAGGTCGCGCAGGATTTCCAGCAGGTTCTCGATCTGTCTCGGTCCGAGGAGCGAGGTGGGCTCATCGAGAATCAGGATGGTCGCGCCCCGGTAGAGCACCTTGAGGATCTCCACGCGCTGCTGAAGGTCGACGGGCAGGTTCTGCACCTGGACATGGGGGTCCAGCGGCATACCGAAGCGCTCGGCCAACTCGGTCGTCTCGGCGCCGACTGCCCCGCGGCTGAACCGGAGGTCGGTGGCGGGGCGTGACCCCAGGACGATGTTCTCCGCAACGCTGAACGTCGGTACGAGCGAGAAGTGCTGGTGCACCATGCCGATGCCCAGTTCGATGGCGTCGTGGGGCGAGTGGATGTCGGCCTCGCTGCCGTGCACATGGATCGCCCCGGTGTCCGGCAGGACGTGGCCGAACATGACGTTCATCAGCGTTGTCTTGCCGGCGCCGTTCTCGCCCAGCAGCACGTGGATCTCGCCGGCACGCAGATCGAAGTCGATGTCGACGTTGGCGTGCGTGTCTCCGTAGCTCTTGGAGATGCCGTGCAGTTCGACGACGTTGCCGTTGGTTGTTTCGCTCACGGCAGGGGTACTCCTCCGGGGGGCCTCAGCGGCCGTTCCCGCCGGTGGACATCGCCCGCCACACCTTCTCCGGTGTCATCGGCATGTCCAGGTGGCGGACTCCGTAGGGCGCCAAGGCGTCGATGACGGCGCTCTGGACCGCAGGTGTGGCGCCCACGGTGCCCGCCTCGCCGATTCCCTTGGCGCCGAGCGGGTTGAGCGGCGTGGGTGTGTTGTTGCGGTGGGTCTCGAAGTCGCAGAACTCGGCGGCGGACGGAATGAGGTAGTCGCCGAAGTTGGTGGTGCGAGGGCCCGCGCCGGCGTCGTAGACCATCTCCTCCCACAGAGCCTGGGCGATGCCCTGGGCAATGCCGCCGTGCTGTTGCCCCTCGGCGAGCAGCGGATTGATGACGTTGCCGCAGTCGTCCACGCAGAGGTGGCGCAGCAGGCGGACGCCGCCGGTCTCGGTGTCCACCTCCACCACCGCCACGTGGGTGCCGAACGGGAAGGTCCGGGCACCCTGGTCGAAGTCGCACTCGGCCGCCAGCGGCTCGGGGGACAGTTCGGCGAGCCTGCTCCACGAGAGCACGGTGTCGGGAGACCCGGCCACGCCGAGACCATCGCCGTGGTAGACGGCTATGTCGTCCACATTGGCCTCGAGATGCTCCGCGGCCACCTGCCGGGCCTGGTCCGTCACGGCGGCTGCGGCGCGGTCGATCGCCGAGCCGCCCAGTTGCAGCGAGCGTGAGCCGTAGGTGCCGTTGCCGCGGGGCACGAGGTCGGTGTCGGACTGGACGACGCTGATGTACTCCCAGGGGATTCCCAGTTGCTCCGAGGCGATCTGCGCGTAGGTGGTCTGGTGGCCCTGGCCGTGGGATGAGACGCCCGACAGCACCGTGGCGGTGCCGTCGTCGTGGATCTCCACCGAGCCGTAGTCGTTGCTGGGGCCGTTACCGGTGACCTCGATGTAGTTGGCCACGCCGATGCCGAGTTGGTAGCGATCGCCGCGGGCGCGCCGCTCAGCCTGCTCAGCCCGCAGGTCGTCGTAGCCGACGAGTTCGACGGCGCGTTCCATGGCTCCCAGGTAGTCGCCGGCGTCGTAGACGGCCCCCGTGGGCGTCTCGACCGGCTCGCCGTGGGCCTCGAGCAGGTTGCGGCGCCGTACCTCCACGGGGTCGAGCCCCGTCTCGGCAGCCAGCATGTCCATGGCCCGCTCCACCGTCGCGGCGGCCTCGGGCCTCCCCGCGCCCCGCAGCGCCCCGGTGGGTGCGCTGTTCGTCACCACGCTGCGCGCCCGGAAGTCCATCCGTGGGATCCGGTAGGTGCCCGAGGCCATCATCTTGGTGTAGAAGGTCAGCCAGGCGCCGATGTCGGGGTAGGCCCCGGCGTCCTGGGTGACGCTCCACTTCATTCCCACCACCGTGCCGTCGGCACGGGCACCGATCTGGACGTCCTGGACCTGGCCCCGGGCGTGGCCCATGTGGAGCATGTTCTCGGTGCGGGACTCGATCCACAGCAGCGGCTCGCCGAGCCGCATCGCCAGGGCGGCGGTGACGACCTGCTCCACGTAGGCGTGTCCCTTGGCCCCGAACCCGCCTCCCAGGGCCGGAACCACGACGTGGATCTGTTCGATGTCGAGTTCCAGGCAGTCGGCGATCGTCTGCTGGACCGAGAACGGGCACTGCGTGGGGACCCAGAGCCGCAGGCGCCCCGTGCCGTCGACGTTCGGGATCGCCAGGATCCCGTTGGTCTCCATCGGCGCCGGCGCGATCTTGTGGTTCACGTACCTGAACGACACGACCACCTCGGCGCCCTCGAGGGCGCCTGGATCCTCGATCGGATCCACCTCGAAGACCACCTCGGTGGCCGCCATGGGATCGGAGATGGCAGGAAGCTCCTCGATCTCGACCACCACCTCCTCGGCGCGGTCACGGGCCTCGGCGAGCGTGTCGCCCAGCACGACGGCAACCGGGTCGCCCACGTAGCCCACCGTGCCGGTGGCCAGGGCGGGACGCCCGAAGTGGGCGGGGGCCGGCGGGCCGGCCAGCATGTCGGGGATCTGCAGGTCCCCGGCGGTGTAGACGCCCTCCCCGCCGGAGATGCCGATGATCCGCCCGTGCGGCACATCCGAGCGCACGAAGACGACGCTGCGGGCCGGGATGTCCAGGTCGTCCACGTAGGGCCGGGCCCCGACCAGCAGCGCCGCGTCCTCGCGGCGTAGCACGCTGTGGCCGAGGATCGAGCCTGCCCTGTTGGCCGCGCTGGTCGTCACCGGACCGGTTTCCGTGGGCTCTGCCGCAACGTTGCCGCCGTCAGGCCGAGGGTGCGTAGCCGATGAGGTCCAGGATGACGTGCGCGCCCGGTACCTGCAGCGGACCGCCGATGCGCATCGTCGTGGAGGCCGGCTTGGAGCCCGGGAAGTGCCGTGCCCACTCGTTGATGGAGATCTGGAAGTCGGCGAAGTCGGCGTGATAGCACTGCCGCTTGCAGATGTTCTCCAGCGAGGTGCCGGCCGCCTCGCAGATGGCCGAGATGTTGCCCAGCAGGTACTCCATCTCCATCTGCGGCGGCAGGCCGTAGTGGGGGAAGCCGGGGTTGCGCTGCACGCCGGCGGGAAGGCTGCCACGCTCGTCGGTGGGGATCATGGTGCTGAAGAACAGGTAGTCGCCCGCCTTGACGGCCTGCGGCTCGTGCCACGGGGGCTCGATGGCGTCGGACGTCTCGATGGTCTCCTTGGAGATGGAGGCGTCGTCGGCCAGCAGCTTCATGGCGATCTCGACGCGTGATCCCAACCCGCCGAGACCCATGTACGGAACGACCACGCGGGCCGGCGGGTTCTCCGGGAACCACTGGCGCCACACCCTGTCCATGCCGGCGAAGTCATTGGGGCTCGAGAGGTACACGGTCGCCTTCACGCAGTTGTCCTGTAGCGAGGAGGCGCCGGCCGCCGCGGCGATCTTCTCCAGCTTCTGGAGCGTGTAGTCGGTCTGGCGCTCGATCGGCGAGTCGTACCAGAGGTACGGGTTGACACGAGCCTCCGGCGCCAGGCCGCTGTGCTCGCCCATGTGGCGTTCGGACATCCAGTCGCCCATCCAGTCCACGGGGATCTCCCCGGCCAGGAAGATCCAGTCGCCGCGCCGGATGGCCGGCGAGTAGCCCGCCAACGGCGACGGCACACCCTCGGGGGTCTCGAAGCCCACGCTGGGGCCGCCGGGGATGGCCAGCAGGTCCACCTCGATGAGCGAGTCGGCCACCAGCAGCTCCTTGATGCCCATGCCGGTGGAGGCGGGGCGGGGCGGCTTGATGTAGAGGTCCCGTGTGCGGAGGTACGGGGTGATGGTGATGCGCGGCCAGGTGTTGCCCTCGGCGAACTCCTCCATCGTGGGGTATTCGGACGTGAACCACTGGTAGATGCGCACCACGTCGGTGGCGATGTCGCACCCTGCTGCCGCCAGCGTGGTCGTGAGGTTGTCCAGGATGACCTTGGACTGCAATTCCAGGTGATTGTCCAGATAGGGGTTGCGCCCGTCGCCGCCACCCTCGGCGGTGATGCCGGTCTCGAAGTCGGTGGCGAGCTGACCCGAGAAAAATACCCAGTCGCCGGCCTTCACGGCAGGCGTGTAAGGCATGAGCGGCATGGGCTCGCCGCCCCAGATGTGCTGGATATCGCTGGACATTGCTACCTCCGTTTGGGTGTGCGACGGGTTGTTCGTTCGGGGCTTCGGGGGCACGGCGGTGGCGGCGGGCAGGCGCGGCCGCCCGCCGCCACCGCGAGTCTGTTCAGTTGTTCGGGCCGACCCTCGGGCTTCAGGCGGCTTCGGCGCTCTCGGCATCCCGGTCCAGGAGCAGTCCGCAGCTCTCTGTGATCTCGGTGATGCCCTCGAAGCCGGCGGGCACGTCCATGCCCTTGCGTGCGTACCACTCGCGCACCAGGGCGGGCGCGTCGGTGACGAGCCCGAGATGCAGCGAGATGATCGTCAGAGCCGAGTCCTCGACCTCCTGGCTGTAGCCGGCCACGATGTCGCGGGGCACGATCACCCGGAAGTCACGGTTGGCGGCATCGAACGCCGAGGAGAGCACGCAGGCGTCGGTGTAGGTGCCGGTCAGCACCAGGTTCGGCACGTTGAGCTGGTGAAGCAGGAACTCCAGGTCGGTGGGGTAGAAGGCGGACAGGCGCTTCTTGGTGCGCACGTAGTAGTCGTCCTCTTCCTCCTCGACCAGGATGTCGAGCCACTCGGTGCCCTCCCAGGAGTGCTGGTCCATCAGCGGATTGGGCGGCAGGTACAGCTCGTACATCGCCCGCCAGTTGGCCATGCGGTTGTGATGGCGCGAGTTGAGGTCGTCGATTCCTCCGTAGCGCTGCCAGTGCTGGACGTGGATGATGGGGATGCCGATGGCGCGGCAGGCGGCGTGGAACATGTTGTGCGCCGGGATGCGCCAGCGGGCGCGCGGCGCAGGGCAGGTCAGTTCCGCCTCGGGCCCAACGTGGCCGCGGTGCATGTCGATGCAGGCGACTGCGGTCTTGTCGGGGTCCAGCCACTTCTCGAACACGTCGGCGGAGTTGCTGGTGCCCGAGGGGAGCACCCGGCGTTCCTTGTTCTCCAGGTAGCAGTACATCTCGGTTTCCATGGTTGCCTCCCTTGTTGTCGATTGGGTGTGGGTTGGTGGTTGGTCTGTCGAGTCCGGGTGGCGCGTGTGGTACGGCCGCCCAACCGCCGGGGAGCAACCGGACGAATGCCCGGTTGCTCCCCGGCGATCGGGTTCTGATTCAGTTGTGGGGTCGGTGCCTCGGCGCGTGCCTCAGCAGCCGATGTCGGCGAGGTTGATCGTTCCGCCGATGCCGACTTCGAGGCCGACGGGGTTGTCGCCCTTGGTCTCGTCGGGGATCTGGATCTCGCCGCTGCGGACCCTGGCCTCGAAGTCCTCGTAGACGGCGAGGTCGTCGGCGGTTAGAGTCGAGAGTGCTGGGTCGCGCAACTCGGCGGCCTGGATGCCCGGCGTGTTGTAGGCGGTGAAGTCGTTGAACTTCTCCACCTCGCCGTTGACCCCGCGGGTGATCATTTGGTAGGCCACGTCGGCGAGGCCGTGGACCGAGGACGTCAGGATCACGTCGGGGTTGAGGTGGTGGCTGTCGTAGTAGGCCGGGATGACCCACACCTGGCTGTCGGCCTCGGCCGCCGCGTCGATGATGCCGAGCACCGCCTGGTCGGTGGCGGACTGGATCACGTCCACGCCGCCGGCGATCAGAGCCTGCGCGGCCGTCTTGGCCAGCCCGGTGTCGTCCCAGGTCTGGATGTACTCCTGGGTGAACTCGATGTCGGGGTTCACGCAGCGAGCGCCGAGGTGGAAGGTCTCGGGCTGGCGGGTCAGTGCCGGGAACGCGAAGCCGCCCAGCGCGCCCACGTGGCCCGTCTCGGTGATGAGCGCTGCCAGCACACCGGTGAAGAAGTTGGCGTGGTGCTGAGCCATGTCGATGAAGCAGAGGTTGTCCGGGCTGCCCTCCAGCAGGTCCGGTGGGGGATCCACCGGCGCGACGCACACCTGCACGTCCGGGTAGGCCTCGGCCACCTGTGCCGCCGGGTCGGCCATGGCGCCGTGGGCCATGATGATCAGGTCGTAGCCCTCGCTGGCGTAGGCCAAGCCCTGCTGCAGGTAGTCGTCCACCTCGTAGGCGTACTCGGTCGGCTCGACGTGCACGTTCCCCAGGTCGGCCTGGGCTGCCAGGGCTCCGTCCCACCAGGCGTTCGCCCAACTCTCGTCGTTGGAGAAACCGGGGAACAGGATCACGGCCTGGTAGGGCTCGGCGTCCGCGGCCGGTGCGGGGGCGGGCTCGGGCGGTGGTGGGGGTGGCTCCGGCTCCGCGGCGGGCGGCGGTGCCGGCTCGTCCGCGGGCTCGGACGGCGGTGGGGGTGGCTCCGGCTCGGCGGCGGGTTCGGGCGGCGGCGGTGGCGGCGCCGCGGTGTCGTCGTCATCGCCGGCGCAGGCGGCGGCGATCAACGCGACACTCAGTAGCAGGCCGAACAGTTTGGCCACGGTGCGACGGTTCATCTGTCTCTCCTTGGTTGGGTGTGGATTGGGTTGGGGCCTCGAGCCGCGCGCTCGGGCCGGATTGTCGGGGAATATGTATGGCGGCACGCCGCGTCGCGTGCATCGTAATTCGACGCCACGGTGCCGCTCCAAGTCGCAGGCGTCATGATCGCGCCTCGGCGGCGGGCTCTCGCCAGGGGATCCCGACGGCGGCCGGGTAGCGCGAGCCGCGGGACACGGCGACGGCTGCCACGGTGACGATGTAGGGCAGGGCAAGCCAGAACTGGTCGGGTACGGGTTCGAAGAAGTCGATGAGGCCGGCGACGAACTGCAGCGCCTGGCTCAGACCGAAGAGCCCGGCGATCGCCACGACCCACAGAGGGTTCCAACGTGCCACGACGACGACGCCGAGGGCGATGAAGCCGCGACCCGACGTGAAGCCGGGAATGAACCGACCCGAGGTGGACATCACCAGGGCCGCGCCACCGAGACCGGCCAGGGCGTTCCCGGCGATGACCGCCGTGTACCGCAGCCGCCACACGTCCAGGCCCGCGGAAGAGGAGGCGTGCGGGCGCTCACCGGCGGCACGCGCGTACAGGCCCCACCACGAGCGCCGCAGGACGTAGAAGATCACGATGGCCAGGAGGATCGAGATCCAGAAGAGGAAGTTCTGCTCGTTGAGGACGTCGCGCAGCTTCGGAATCCGCCCCAGGAGTGGCACCGTCCATGGCGACAGGGTGGGCGAGGTGTTGCCGATGATCACCTGGGCGGTCAGGATGCCGGTCACGCCCAGGGCGAAGATGTTGAAGAGCAGTCCGGTCACGATCTGATCGGTGCCGCGCCGTACGTAGAGAGCCGACAGGACGACCCCCGCCGCCATGCCCGTCACCGTGCCGGCGAGCAGACCCAGAGCGACGTTGCCGGTGTTCACGCCGACGAGCGCGCAGATGGCCGCACCGAACAGCATGGTGCCTTCGATGCCGACGTTGAGCACGCCGGCCTGCTCGCTGATGGCCTCGCCGAGCGCGGCCAGCGCGACCGGCACCATGAGCGCCAGGCCCGAGCCGAACAGCGTGATGATGACGACCTCTGTCACGGTGCCCCTAATGCTGCGCGTAGCGGAACCTGATGGCCCCGGTGACCATCAGCATGATGACGAACGTGGCGATCAGCACCTCGCCGAAGGATGAGGAGATGCCGGCGGCGGCCTGGAGGCTGTTGCTCCCCACCCGCAGCGTCGAGAAGATGAACGCCGCCGGCAGCACGGCCATGGGATTGAGCCGGGCGAGCAGCGCGACGGCGATGCCCACGTAGCCGTAGTTGGAGATCCACAGGTCCAGGGCCAGGTCGTGGTGGATGCCTCCCACCGTGACGGCGCCGGCCAGGCCCCCGGCGGCGCCCGCGGCCACGAACGAGGACACCGTGACCAGACGGGTGCGCACACCCGCCAGGCGGGCGGCCCGCGGGTTGGCACCGACCGAGCGGATGGAGAAGCCGAGGGAGGTGCGGGTGATCAGGATCCATGCCGCCGCAGCGGCGGCGAGGGCGATGAAGACGCTGATGTCCACCTTGGCCGAAGCCCAGAAGTCGGTGAAGTGGGCGTTGTCGTGGATCTCCTGGCTCTGGAGCTGCGCGTAGATCTCCGGCCACGCCACGGTGACGACGTAGTTCGCCGCGAAGAACGCCAGGAAGTTCAACATCAGCGAGGTGACGATCTCGTTGATGCCGAAGTAGGCCTTGAGCACGCCCGGCACCGAGCCCCAGACCGCGCCCCCGGCCGCCGCGCCCACGATGAGAATCAGCACGAAGAGCCCTTGCGACGTGCCCTCGGGGAGCATGATGCCGAGCGTGACCGCGACAACCGCGCCGGCGAACATCTGACCCTCGCCCCCGATGTTCCAGAGCCGCGCCGTGAAGGGGATGGCCGCGGCCAGGCCCGTGAGGATCAGGATGGCGGCGGTCATGATCGTCTGACCCAGGAAGATCTCCTCGGCCAGCGAGTTGTTGACGATGGTCTTGGCGACCGTCCAGGGGTTGCCGCCGAAGGCCACCACGATGACCACCATGACGGCGACGGTGAGCAGGATCGAGCCGAGGATGTCGCCGTGGCGGATGGCGGCGAAGACGTTGAGGCGCGCCACTCCGCCGGGGGTCTCCCGGGCCGCCGCGCTCTCGCCGTCGGGCTTCGTTCCGGCGGCGCTGCGGCCGCCGCTCCCCTCGCTCAGCCTGCCTCCCTCGGGCTCGCCATTCGATGCCGGCCGGTCGCGCCGCACCGCCGACTTCAACGCCGCGACGATAGCCCCTTTTCGGAACGGCGTTTTCAACCCGGTGCACCGCTGTTTCAGCAATATCGAAAACTCCGTGAGTGAGATTGCTCGCCGCTTGGCCATCGCACGCAGGTCGCTCCGGCGAACGCCCCTGCTTAGGCGCGGTACCATCGAGCGCGTGGTTTCCTCACCGGCGGATCGCTCGATACCTGACACCGCCGACCGGTCGGATTCCGGCGGTTCGCCGCGCCGCGGCGTCGTCGCCGCCGAGGAGCACCTCGCTGAGATCGGTGGACGCATCCGCTCCCTGCGGGCCGAGCAGGGCCTGACGCTGCAGGCGGTGGCCGACCGCACCGGACTGAGTTCCTCGATGGTCTCAATGGTGGAGAGGGGGCGGACGTCGCCCTCCATCGGCACGCTCGTGGCGATCGCCTCCGCATTGGGGGTGCACATGGCCGAGTTGTTCGAGTTGGACGTGGACGGCCCGCGCGACGTGGTGCAGCGCTCCTCCGACCATCAGGTCGTCGAGACCGCGAACGGGGTGCTGCGCCGGCTGGTGCAGGTGGATCCCCGCCGCGGGCTTGAGTTGGTGGTGAACGAGTATGCGCCAGGCACGGCGAGCGCGGTGCAGGTGACCCATCACGGGGGCCACGAGTACGGGTACGTGCTCGAGGGCGTCCTCACCGTCGAACTCCAGAACAGCGAGTACCACCTGCAGCCGGGCGACTCCATCGCGTTCGAGTCGACGCGGCCGCACCGCATCGTGAACGGGGGCCCGGGGTGCGCTCGCGCGGTGTGGGTCAACCTCTCGCCGCGCGGCTTGCCGCCCGACGCGGGCGCCGACAACAACCGGGGCGACTGATACGTCCGCCCCGGGCCTTAGGGTCGGGGCGCCGACGCAGCCGAGGGTGCCGCCCCGTCAACGGACAACAGAAGCGAGACTCCGGAGGATGCGATGAGTTCCACGCTCGCAGGCAAGACGGCCCTGGTGACCGGCGGGAATCGCGGCCTCGGCCGGGCGATGGCCCTGGCCATGGCAGCCGAGGGGGCGGACATCGTCATCTGGGGCCGCGACACCGGCGCACTCGAGCGCACCGCCGGCGAGGTGCGCGCGACCGGTCGGGACTGCCTGACCCAGGTCGTGGAGATCACCGATTCGACGCAGGTCAACAGCGCCGCAGCCGAGGCGTGGGAGTGCACCGGCGGCGTTGATGCGGCCTTCCACTCCGCCGGTGTCCTGCTCCTCCAACCGGCGGTGGAGACCTCCGACGAGGACTGGGAGGCGGTGATGGCCGCCAACCTCACCGGCGCCTTCTACTGTTGCCGGGCGTTCGGTGAGCGCATGCTGGCGCAGGGCCACGGCAAGATCATCAACATCGCCTCCAACTTCGGTCTGCACGGCGGCGCGAGCTGGTCGGCCTATTCGGCGAGCAAGGGCGGCCTCGTGATGATGTCCAAGAGCATGGCCTGGGAGTGGGCGCCCACGGTCACCGTCAACGTGATCGCGCCGGGGGCCTTCTACACCGACATGAATAGCCATCTGCTCGACATACCCGAGGTCATGTCCGCCATCGAGGCGAACACGCCGCTGGGACGGGTCGGTGACCCGCCCGAGCTCGGGTCGCTCGCCGTGATGCTCGCAGGGCCGGGGTCGGATTTCATGACCGGCGCCGTCATCAGCATCGACGGCGGCGTCATCAAGCCCTGATCGCCCCGGCGCGCCGTCCCGCCTGCCCCGTCCCCGAGCGCCGGCCGGCGTCGGCGACGCTCGACGGTCGGCCTGGCTCGGCTACAGTGCCGTTCAAGTGGTTACAATTTTCTTGAATTTCAGTGGACGGGGGAAGGCTGGAGAATGAGCGAGGACCGGGTGCAGGTCGTGCGGGGCGCAGCGAGCGACGTCTCGCTCCCGCTGGTCGCCTCCGGTGGCGAGGCAGTGGCCGTGGTCTGGCCCGGTGTGGGCTCGGTGCACCGCTCGATGCACCGTCTCCTTCTGCAGGCGGGCGGCTGCACCATCGATCTGCGACACCCGTCGGAGTCCGTCTATTACATCCGGTCGGGGAGCGCCACGGTCGTCGACGCCGACAGCGGCGAGCACCAGTCCTTGGTGGAGGGGTCGATGGTGCACGTCGATCCGTCCACGGCACATCGTTTCGAGGCGGGTGCCGAGGGGGCCGAGATCGTCGGTGGTCCGTGCCCGCCCGATCCATCGATCTACGAGACCCAGGAGGCCTGACATGGCAGTGCGCGTGTTTCACCGCGACGAGCCCGATCTGATGATGCCGATCATCTCCTCCGACGCCCGGCTGATCGTCTGGCCCGGTGTCGGTGCGGAGGTGGCGAACATGAACTACGTCGTGCTGGAGCCGGGGGAGCAGAACGTCCCGCACATCCACTCGGAGTCCGAGGACACGATCTTCATCCTCGAGGGGAAGGGGTCGGTGCAGGACCTGACCAACGGCACGCGGCTCGAGTTCGAGGCCGGCGACGCCGTGCACGTGCCCGCCGGTGTGGAGCACGCGGTCTGCGCGGATCGCGACAGCCGCATCGTGAGCGTGGGCGGTCCGTGCCCGCCGGACCGGCACCTGCTGCGGCTGCTCGGCGTGGAGTGAGCCGGCACCGTCACCAACGGGAACAATGAACCCCGTCGGGGTGGGCCTGGCGCAGTTGAGCGCCCCGCCGGGGGATCCCGCAGGCAACCGCCGGCGCAGCGTCGAGGCGGCCACCGCGCTCTTCGACGAGGGCGCCGACATCGTGGTGCTGCCGGAGTTGTGCGTTCCCTGGTACACGGCCGACCGCTCGCAACTGCTTGCCGAAGCCGAGCCGCTCGACGGTCCCACCGTCGAGGCCTGGTGTGCGGTGGCGGCCGCCCACGAAGGCCTGGTGGTCGGGGGATTCTGCGAGAGGGACGATGCCACCGGAGACGGCGTGCTGTACAACAGCGCCGTTGCCGTGGGTGGCGACGGGGTGGTCGGTCACTACCGCAAGCTGCACCTCTTCGACACCGAGAAGCTGTGCTTCGCGCCCGGGGACCTCGGCCTGCCGACTTTCGAGACGGCGTTCGGGCGCCTGGGCATGTGCGTGTGTTACGACCTGCGCTTCGTCGAGGTGGTGAGGGTCCTGGCTCTGTCGGGGGCCGGGTTGATCTGCGTACCCACCGCGTGGATCCGGGGGTTCGACCGCCGCAACTCGGAGAACGACGGGCTGATCCCTCACGCGCGGGGCGCCGCGCTGCAGGCCAACCTGTCGCAGGTGTTCATCGCCTGTGCTTCCCAGGCCGGCGGTCACGGCGACCTGCACTTCCTGGGGTCGTCGATCCTGGCGGGACCGTACGGGAACGTCCTGGCAGGACCGCTGGCCACCGACCGCGACGAGTTGCGCGTCGCCCGCGTGGATCTGGCGGAGGCGACCGAGGCGCAGGTGCGCAGCGAACTGATCCGGCCGCGGGCCGACCGCCGGACCGACGTCTACGGTGTGACTCTCGGCCCACAGAAGTTGTAGACGTCCGGGGAGTTGTACCGATGGTGACCGTAGAGAGGCTCGGGACCCGGGAGCGATCCGCACCGGTCCGGCTGCCATGAAGCCGGCCCGGTTCGCGTACACCGCGCCGGACACCGTCGAGGGCGTCCTCGGGGCTCTCGAAGAATTCGGTGACGAGGCCAAGGTGCTCGCCGGTGGGCAGAGCCTGGTGCCGATGATGAACTTCCGCCTGGCCCGCCCCGAGGTGATCGTGGACATCGGGCGGGTCGGGGGCCTCGACGGCCTCGCCGTGGCCGACGGCACGCTGACCGTGGGAGCACGGGTGCGGCACATCCGCCTCGAAGCTCCGACGGTCCAGACGCCGGCGGGCGGAACCGAGCCGCTGAGCGGTGTGCTCGGTTCGCTGCTCCCTGGCGTCGCCCGCCACGTGGGGCATCTCCCGATCCGGGTGCGAGGCACGTTCGGCGGCTCCATCGCGCACGCCGACCCTGCTGCCGAATGGTGCATCCTCGCCCGCACGCTGGACGCCGAGATGGTGGCGTTGCGCAAGGACGGCGAGCGGACCATCGGTGCCGCCGACTTCTTCGAGACGGTGTTCACCACCGCCCTGGAACCGACCGAATTGCTCGTGGCGGTCCGGCTGCCGCTCCTCGGTGACGAGTGGCGGACCGGGTTCTGCGAGTTCAGCCGGCGCGTCGGCGACTTCGCCGTCGTCGCCGCCATGACGGCCGTGCGCCTGGATCCGGCGACGGGCTCCGTCGCTGAGGCCCGCATCGGCGTGGGCGGCGTGAGCGGCGTCCCGGTGCGCCTGGCGGCCGCAGAGGCGACCCTCGTGGGCGAGACGCCGGGTGAGGAGCTCTTCGCCGACTCGGCCGCGGCCGGCGCGGGTGAGGTCGACCCGGTCGGGGATCTGCACGGATCGGCGGTCTACCGGCGCGATCTCGTGCGGGCGATGGTGTCGCGGTCGCTGGCGCAGAGCGTTGCCTCACAGCCGGCGGCGAGCGGCGAGTAGTCACAGGCGAGGATTGTGACGTGACCTGGGTCGGCCGCTCCATCAGAAGGGTGGAGGACCCGACCCTCCTGCAGGGCGCCGGGCTGTTCGTCGGCGATATCGGTGGGGCGGCCGCGGTGCGGTTCGTGCGCAGCCCGGTGGCGCACGGCGTCATCCGCGCGGTGCACGGCCCCGGCTGGACGATCGAGGACCTCGACGCCGACGGCGTCGGCGACATCTCCGCCGTCCTGCACCGTCCGGACTATGTGCGCCTTGCCCAACCCCTGCTCGCCCGGGGGCGGGTGCGCTACGTCGGCGAGCCCGTAGCGGTGGTCGTGGGCGAGACGGCATCGGAGGCCGAGGACCTCGCCGAGCAGGTGGAGTTGGACATCGAGCCGCTCCCGGCGGCGGTAACTCTCAACGCCGCCCTGGCCGACGGCGCATCGCTGGTGCATCCGGAGGAGTCGGAGTCCAACGTGATGGTGGCCGGCGAGATGGCCACCCCGGATCTCGCCGCGTCACTCGACGCGGCTCACGCCATCGTCGAGTTGGAGATCGGCTCGGGGCGCCAGGCCGCGCTCCCGCTGGAGGCACGTGGATCGCACGCCGTCACGGAGCGGTTCGGGGGTCGTACGACGTTGCACGCCTCCGTGCAGGCACCGCACATGATCCGCACCGTCATCTGCGACCTCCTGGGGATGCCGGAGGCCGATCTGCGGGTCGTGGCCCCCGACGTGGGGGGTGGCTTCGGCCAGAAGCTGCCGCTGGCCCGGGAGGACGCGGTCGTCGTCTGGTTGGCGAGGCGCCTCGGGCGCCCGGTGGCGTGGATCGAGGACCGCAGCGAGAACCTGATGGCCTCCTGGCACAGCCGTGAGCAGCGCTACCGGCTGCGCGCCGGGTTCGACCGCGACGCCCGGCTCACCGCGCTGCAGGCGGACGTGGTGGCCAACGTGGGGGCGTGGCCCTGCTACCCGATCACATGGGGTGTCGAGCCCCTCATGGCGCTGGCCGAGTTGCCCGGCCCCTACACCGTGGAGCACTACGGGGTGCGCTCGCGGGGCATCGCCACCCACACCTGTCCCATGTCGCCCTACCGGGGGGTGTCCCGGCCCGCCATCACGCTCGCTCTCGAGCGCCTCATGGACACCGCAGCGGCTCGTCTGGGTGTCGACCCCGTTGAGATCCGCAGGCGGAACCTGCAGAGTGAGTTCCCCCACGTCTCGCCAACGGGATTGCGCCACGACGAGGGTTCGTACCGCGAGGCCATGGAGATGGCCGTGAGCCACGTGGACCTGCCGGAGTTCCGCAGCCGCCAGCGGGCGGCGCGCGCCGGCGGCGGACCCCAGCCGGGCATCGGGATCTGCACGTTCTCCGAGCGCACCGGGTACGGCACGCCGGCGTTCGCGGCGCGGGCGATGGGGGTCACGCCCGGCTTCGAGAACGTGGAACTCGACATGGATCCGTCGGGCTACGTGACGGTCCGCATCGGCGCCTCGCCTCATGGGCAGGGCCTCGAGACCGCCCTGTCACAGATCATCGCCGACGAGGTCGGCGTCACGCCCGATCGCGTTCGGGTCGTGGCGAGCGACACCGACCGCACGCCGTACGGATGGGGATCCTTCGCCAGCCGGGCCATGGTGCTGGCGGGCGGCGCGACCTACCTCGCAGCGCAGAAGTTGGCCGGGCGGTTGGGGGCGCTCGCCGGGGAGGTTCTCGAAGCAGCGGCCGACGACGTGGTCCTGGCGGGCGGGCGAGCCACCGTCGCCGGAACCTCGGTGGGTGTGGAGATCGCCGAATTGGCGCGCATCGCCCACCACCACACGCAACGACTCCCCGAAGGAGCGACCCCCGGCCTGTCCGTGCAGGCCGGTTACGACCCCGGCGGCACGTTCTCCAACGCCTGCCACGTGGCCGAGGTGGAGGTGGATCTCGACACCGGCGGCGTCGAGATGCGCCGATTCGTGGTCGTGGAGGACGCGGGACGGCTCATCAACCCGATGATCGTGGACGGGCAGATACGCGGCGGCGTCGCGCAGGGGATCGCCAACGCCCTGCTGGAGGAGGTCGTCTACGACGACGACGGCAACATCCTCACGACGTCGCTCATGGACTACCTGCCGCCCACGACCACCGAGATCCCCGACATCGAGATCCTGCACCTGGAGACCATCTCCGACGCCACGGTGTCCGGCGCGAAGGGCGTGGGCGAGGGCGGGACCATCGGAGCGCCGGCTGCGGTGCTGAACGCCGTGAACGATGCCCTGGCGCACCTCGGCGTGACGATCAACGAGATGCCTGCTACGCCCGAGCGCGTACGAGCGCTCGTCCGCGCGGCGACCGACGGAGGCGCCGCCACCGCCGGCGGGGCGAACGGATCGAGCAACGAGGAGTGAACAGGATGACCGACCTCACCGAGGCAGCGGTCGCCGTGCCCGTCACACTGCGGGTCAACGGGACCGACCACCGGATCGACACCGAGCCGCGCCGGACACTCGCCGACGCGTTGCGCGAGGAGTGCGGATTGACCGGAACGCACCTGGGGTGCGAGCACGGCGTGTGCGGTGCCTGCACGATCCTGCTGGACGGCGAGCCGGTGCGGTCCTGCCTCCTGTTCGCGGTGCAGGCGGAGGGAGCGGAGCTACGCACGGTCGAGGGCCTCGCCGGCGCCGACGGCACCCTGCACCCGCTGCAGGAGGCCTTCTGGCGCCACCACGGTCTGCAGTGCGGCTTCTGCACGCCCGGCTTCCTGATGCTCGGCACCGCCGTCCTCGAGAGGAATCCGGACATCGGTGACGAGGAGTTGCGCGAAGCGCTCTCCTCCAACCTCTGCCGCTGCACCGGCTACCAGTCCATCGTCGAGGCCGTTCGGTCGGTGCGCGACTCCGCCGGCGCGTGAGCCTTGAGCACAACTGACGCCCCGCGGGGCCGCTCGGTGATCGGCGAGTCGGTCCTGCGCCTCGAGGACCGGCCGCTCCTGGTGGGCGAGGGCCGCTTCCTCGCCGACGTCAGCTTCGACGGTGAGGCGCACCTGAGGGTCATCCGTTCCGACATCGCCCACGGTGTGCTGCACGGCGTCGATCTGCGCGACGTGCGCGCGGCCGAGGGTGTCGTGGCGGCGTGGAGCGCCGAGGAGGTCGCGCACGTCCCGCCCATCGAGTTCCGCATGACCGGCTTGGACGAATTGCGGCCCCACTGCCAGCGGGTCCTCGCCGGCGAGAAGGTCCGGTACGTGGGCGACCCCGTCGCGGTCGTCGTGGCGGAGGATCCGTACCTGGCCGAGGACGCCGCCGAGTTGGCCTTCGTGGACATCGATCCGCTCGACCCCGTGCTGGATGCCCGCTCGCCGAGTGCCGCGGCGCCCCTGACCCTCGAGAGCGGTTACGGAGACGTCGAGGGAGCCTTCGCCGGCGTCCACCGGGTCGTGGAGTTGCACGCGGGAGTGGGTCGCCACAGCGGGATCCCGCTGGAGACCCGCGGCCTGCTGGCGCGCCCGGTCGACTCGGGGGTCCTGGAGTTGCACGGCATCGCCAAGGTGCCGCATTACAACTGCGTCACGATCGCGAAGATGCTCGGCCTCGAGCGCGGGCAGGTCGTCGGGCGGGAGGGTCACGTCGGCGGCGGGTTCGGGATCCGTGGCGAGTTGTACCCCGAGGACGTTCTCGTCGCCTACGCGGCCCTGAAACTGGGCCGTCCCGTCAAGTGGGTCGAGGATCGTCGGGAACACCTGCTGGCCGCCAACCACTCCCGTGAGCAGACCTACCGGCTCCGCGCCGCCGTGGATTCCCGCGGCGTCATCCAGGCCCTCGACGCCGAGTTCTTCCACGACCAGGGCGGCTACGTCCGCACCCATGGGGCGACCGTGCCGAACCTGTCCGTGGCTCTGCTCCCCGGCCCCTATGAGGTGCCCGCGTACCGGGCGCGGGGCCACATCCGTCTCACGAACAAGACCCCGGCGGGGACGTACCGGGCACCGGGCCGCTACGAGACCACGTTCGTGCGCGAGCGCCTGCTGGACGCCGTCGCCGTCGAGTGCGGGCTGGACCCCGCGGAGGTGCGCCGTCGCAACCTGATCCCGCCCGAGGCGATGCCGTTCGACCGCCGGGTCAGCACCCTCGGAACACACCTGGTCTACGACTCCGGCGACTACGGCCGCCTGCTGGACCGCCTGCTGGACCACGTCGGCTACGAGTCACTGCGCACGTCCCTGGCCGAGCGGCGTCGTGCCGGTGAGATGGTGGGCCTCGGCATCGGCATGTTCGTGGAGAAGTCCGGCCTGGGGCCCTTCGACGACGTCCGCGTGCGATACCTCGACGGCGGCGGAGTGGAGGTCGTCACGGGCGCCGCGTCGGTGGGTCAGGGAATGGAGACCGTCATCGCCCAGATCTGCGCCGAGGTGCTCGGGGTGGACTACGGCGACGTGACGGTGCGCCACGGCCAGACCGACATGATCGACCGCGGCATGGGCGCCTTCGCCAGCCGGGTCACGGTCATGACGGGCGTGGCCGTGTACATGGCCGCCGGCGAACTGGCGGCCACTGGCAAACCGGCGGAGGCCACGTTCAACACCGACCACATGACCTACCCCTACGGCGCGCACGCGGCGGTGGTGCGCGTGGACGGCGGCACCGGCGGGGTCTCCGTCGAACGCTATGTCGTGGCCTACGACGTCGGCCGGGCGATCAATCCCATGCTGTGTGAGGGCCAGATCATCGGGGGCGTCGCCCAGGGCGTCGGCGGCGCGCTGCTGGAACTGTTCAGCTACGACGCCGACGGCCAGCCCCTGGCAACGTCGTTCATGGACTACCTGATGCCGACGGTGACCGAGCAGCCGCCCGTCGAGGTGCTGCTGAGCGAGGACGCCCCGAGCCCGCTGAACCCGCTGGGAGTCAAGGGCGCCGGCGAGGGCGGCACGAACGCCTGCGGGGCGGCCATCGCCGCAGCGATCGACGACGCCATCGGGATTCCCGGCGCCATCACCGAACTGCCGGCCACGCCCGAACTGGTCCGCTCACTCATCAGGGGTTGACAGGTTCTGATACCGAGGTCTGTCCGCGAATCGTGCAACAATGCGGCATGGCCTCCACTGATGCGCTCGACCGACTTGAGGCTGCGTTCTCGAGGAGTCGCGAATCCATCCTGGTGACCGACGCCGGCCGATGGGCGCTGTTCGTGCAGCCGACGGACAGGCGTCGCCGGCCTGAGTTTGTGGGCTGTTTCGACCACGAGCAGGACGCATGCGCGGAAGGCCTCCGCAGCCCGATCGGCCGGCGCTTCCTCGTGAAGCCGGTGCTGGAGCAGGAGTTGTCGGTCAGCATCCCTTGGGCGGTACCCGCCAATCAGTAGCGACGGAGATGGTGGGGATCAGGGCAGGATGTCGTGAGTGCCGCAGCGGTGCCACCTGATGTGGAGTCGGCCAAGGCGCGCCGGGTCGCCGATGGAGAACGTGGCGCGTCCGTCGGAAGCCCATCTCAATTCGTAGAGATCCTTGGTGCCGGACAGCTTGCGGACGCTGCCGGGGCGAAACCAATGCTGCTGTCCGGCCTCCATCTCACTCAGATCGGCGATGAACTCGGCCAGGACCCGAAGGAACTGCTCGCGCCGGGACGGGGTGAGGCGGCCAATGTCGCGCAAGAACGCGGCGTCCTCCTCGTGGGTCGGCATGCCGCGCCGCTACCCGGAGGAAGGTTCGTAGCTCAGAGAGCGCAGGTGGGCCAGGAACTCCTCGTCACTGTTGTGGACAACGCCGGCACTGTCCGCCGACGGGATGGGGTCGGCGCTGGCAGACGCCTTCAGGTCGGCCAGAGTGACTAGCTCTGTATCGGTGTCGGACTTCGGCGAGGGCAGTGATGGTGGCAGGCAGGCGACGATTCGAGCCGTCTCGACGCTGACGGTGACGAGGCGGCGCAGGTGCCGGATGAGGTTGAACGGCTCGTCAGCCCAGTCGCGCCATCCGTTGGGGTCGTCGGTGATCCCGGACGCCTTGTCGTGCTTGACGCGCAGACTGTCGATGGCCCACTGCAGGGGCGAGCGACCAGACACGGTGTAGTCCTGCGCCCTTAACGGGATGTCCACGAGGCGGCAGCGGCCGTTGATCGCCAGGACGCTGCGGTCCTCGCTGCCGTCGGAATCCTTGCCCCAGCGCATCCTGGACTCGATCCGGTAGGCGTCGTCGTCGGCCCGCCCCTCGTCGGGCTCGCCGTCCACCAGGCACGTGACCGGCGACTCCTCGACCGTCTCATAGCCGATGTGGAGGTCCATCAGCTTCCGACCCGAGGAGCGAAACGCCTCGAAGTCGTCCGCCAGCGGGACGCGAGGCAGGTTGCGCTGCAGATCGTGGCGGTAGCGCTCCCGCCAGTCCGGGGCGTGCATCACCCCGTACAGGTACTCCCAGATGCCGTCCTTGGTTATCTCGGGTCCGTACTTGGCCTGGAACTGCTCCAGCGCCCAGTCGGTGATGTTGTCCGAATCGGTCGCCGGCCCGGCTTCGGGGAAGTCGAGGTTCAAGGTGTCGGCCATGTCAACTCTTTCGAGGCAGCGCTCTGCACGCCGGATCCAGGGCGTGCAGGTCCGGCAGCGTGCCGGTTGCCAGGGCCGCGAAGGTCGTTCGAGTTGACGGGCTGCTCAACAGGATCGCCTCCACCGAGGAAGGGCTCGGGTCTGCTGGCCTGGACCCATCAGGTGTAGGTCGGGGAGGTGCTCGGTGGCCACCGCCCCGAATACCGCCATGTTCGAGGGGCCTGTGATCATGATCGCTTCCGTGGGATGACACGCGCCGGCTGGTTCGTTCCGACTGCGCAGAGATCGACGAGACAGTCTGTCGCGATCGTGCCGAAGAGCGACCTGTTGCTGGGAGACGTGAAGCAGATGATCTCTCTCTCTCGTTAGCGGTGCTCGGCCGCGGGAAGAGGTTCGCGGTGGCCTTCGCCTGTGAGAGGATGCGATGATCCTCGTACAGCCAGATTCGTGTGAATGGCCGGTAGAGGACCTCGCGGATTCGGGTCTCGTCGAAGGTGATCTCGATGTCGTTACTGAGCGACTGCTTGAGCGTGTGGGTCCATTTGATCGTCTCCAGTGCGTCGTTGCGGGTCGCGTGTTCGACGCTCATACCTCTCGAGACGAGACGTCGGGCGTACTCGTAGGAATCGATCAGATCGCGGATTCTGGTTGCGAGGGTGTCGTAGCTGTAGGAGTAGACGTAAGTGTCGCAGTTGGTCTTCGCTCCCAGGGAATGGTCTCTAATGGCGGTCCGGCCCGATCGTTCGACTGCGTCCGCAGCGCACACGGGCAGCAGGTTCTCGAACGTGCCGTCGGTGAGGTTCACCCAGTCGTGTTTGGCGTTGACCGGAACGGTCTCGAACCGGTCGCTGGTGACGTCGCCAAGCTGTGCGAGCCATGCGAACTTCTCATCTCTTGTCGAGTGGTCCGGCACGGTCGCGTAGTGGAGTTCAGCGGGCTGGGTCGGGTCTTTCTCTGGATTGCGCACCAGAACCGTGATTTGCACCCCGTTGCGGGAGCCCTGACCGAAGATCTTGTCGCCTTCGCTGCGGTATTCGTCCCCGGATTTCATGGCGTCACCGAGGAGGTTGACAACGTAGATGTCGCTGAACTCGTCGCGCAGCGCGGCGCGCATGCCGATCAGGGACGGGGCGTTCGACAGTGAGTTGGGGTGCACGAACGCGATGACCCCGGGTTGAGGCCGGTCGGAGTCGGGGGCCGCCAGTCGGTCGCAGGCCCATCGGAACGCCTCGACGTAGAGGTTGCCCGAGGAGGGGCCTGCGCCGCGTCCCGTGATCTCCTTGTGCCGCTTGCCGTAGGTGTCGCGCACACGCTGTTCGATCTCGGGGTGCTCGGGTCTCGGATTGTCGTCGCCTGCTGACTTCTGGCCGGCCGACCAGGGTGGGTTTCCGATGATGACCTGGATCGGCAGTTCGTTCTGCTGTTTGGCTCGGGCGGTGTTGTAGCCGATGGCGCCGGTGCCGGGGAGCTTCGCGGGGTCGTGCGAGAAGGTGTCGGTGAGCACTATCCCACTGAACGGCTCGTAGTCGCCGGTCCGGTCGCGGTAGCCCTCCTCGATCTTGATAGCGGCCAGGTAGTACGCCAGCAGCACGATCTCGTTGGCGTGGATCTCCTGCACCGTCCCACCGGGCACGAGCGGGTTGTAGGAGTTGACGAACTTGCGAGCCAGGTCCGCATCCGCGATGAGGGGTTCGCCACTGCTGTTGTTCTGGGTGAGGAGCCGGTTGATGAACGTGCCCGTGCCCGTGAACGGGTCCAGGATGTGCACGCCCTCAGACGTCAGGCCGCGGCCGAACTCCTTGCGCAGCACGGCGTCGGCGGACCTGAGGATGAAGTCGACCAACTCAACAGGGGTGTACACGATGCCCAGTCGCGTGATGTCGGCGGGCATGGCCTCCTTGAAGAACGACTCGTAGACCTCCAGCATGATCTTGAGGCGGGCGTCGGAGTCGGCGGCTCCTGAGAGCCGGGTGCGGACGCTCTCGTAGAAGCGGTCAAGCTCCACGGTCTCGTCGCGCAGTCGGACGTCCTCGGCTTTGAACTCGTCGAGCAGTTCGTTGAGCGCCGCCGAGATGGGGTTGCGGTCCGCGAAGCCGCTGCCGGCGAACAGCGCGTCGAACACCGGCATGGTCACGACGTGCTGCGCGACCAGCGCCGACAGGTCGCCGGACGGGAGGCTGCCGCCGACGGTTGCCTCCATCTGCTCGGCGAACCGGTCGAACCTCTGGGCCAGGTCGGCGTTGGCCTCGACAGCCGTTCGGACGTGCTCGGCGATGGTGTCGGTGATCCGAGCCACTTCGCGGCCCCAGCGGTCCCAGTACTGGCGGTCGCCGCACGCCTTGACGAGTTGCGACGCCACGGCGTGCTCGAACGGCAGGCGCTGCTGGTCCACCTTCCCGCCGACGGATCCGGTAGCGGCGTCCAACGGATCGCACTCGCATTCGGTCGTGGCCTTCCCGCAGATCTCGCACAGGCCGCTGGGCAGGATGGTGATCGGCGGCCGGCCTGTGAGGTCGGCGGTGTTGATCTCCACATCGAGCCGCTCATCGTGGGAGCGCAGCGCCTTGAGCACCTTCCACACGGCCTTGAAGTCCGAGCCGGCCAGGACCTTGTCGTCGAGCAGGCTCGCCCCCGACGGCACCACCACCGGCAGGATCACGTAGCCGACCTGTTTGTGCTCGGCTCGCCGCATCACCCGCCCGACGGCCTGGATGACGTCGATCTGGGACTGCTTGGGTTCGAGGAAGATCACGGCGTCGAGCGCGGGAACATCGATTCCCTCGGTGAGGCAGCGGGCGTTGGTGACGATCCGGCAGCCGCCGCCGTCGTCGCCGTTTCTCAGCCAGGCGATCGTGTCGGCGCGCTCAAGGGCGTTCTTGGAGCCGTCGACGTGACGTACCTCGCACTCAAGCAGATCGCTGTCGCCGGCCCCGGTGGTGTGGCTGTGCGCGGCCGTTGACATCGCCTCGATCACGGGGTTCCAATACCGCTCGACGAGTCGCGACCTCCGGATGCGGTTGGTGAAGGCTATGGCGCGCCTGGCGGAGTGTTCGGAGTCGGACGCTCCGGTGACACGCCCTTCGGCGCTGGTGGTCGTCGGATTGGCCAAGCCGTCCCAGCAGCCGGCGAAGCACACGGCGTCGCGAATGCTGAAGGGCTTGTCGTCGTCCACGACGATGTTGTCGTAGGCGTCGAGGACCGGGTTCTCGGCCACCGCGATGACCAGGACCTTGTAGTCGGTCAGATGCCCTCCCTCGACCGCGTCGCCGAAGGACATGCGGTACATCTCGGGGCCGTAGACAGCGGAGTCGTCCATCGAGTAGAGGTCGAAGCTGCCGGCTGCATGCTCGACGCGGCTTCGAGCCGCCTCGGTGTACACACGCGGGGTCGCCGTCATGTAGAGCCGCTTGGCTGCCCGCACGGCGTCGCGGTCGTGGATGAACGAGTAGGCGGTGATGGTGCGTTTCGCCGACTCGGCGGTCTTCGGGGTTGCGGTTTCCTCAATGCCCGTGGTGCGATGGGCCTCGTCGCAGAGCGCCAGATCGAACTCGGGGGCCGCACCGAACGGGTTGCCCTCGGACTGCGCGTCGGCGATGAGGCTGAGCGATTGGTAGGTGCAGAACACGACCGTCATCGCTTCGGACTCCGCTGCGGTCAGTTGTTCCGCGATGCGCTGCGGATCGGTCGTGACCGGCATCGCCAGTTCCGCCAGCGGAGCGTCCTCCGCGGTGTGTCCGGCGCGGGTGTCCGAGCACACGCCGATGTACCGGTGCGGCATGTCGGGGCGGCGCTGCCGGGCCCACTCCCGCATGGTCTGGTTCATGAGCGCGATGGACGGCACCAGGTACAGCACCCGCCCGCCCGCTCCGGCGAACCGCTCGGCGATCCACAATGACACCACCGACTTGCCGGTGCCGCACGGCAGCACGAGTCGGCCGCGGTCGTGCTCCGCGAGCCCCTCTATGACCCGCTCGACGGCCTCCCGCTGGAAAGGCCTCGGGGTGTGCCGGGGCCGGGCGGTGAAACGCATCCGGGAGGGATCGTCGAGACACTCCACCCAGTTGATCGGCCAGGACTCCAGGTCGCTGCGGTGCAGCACCTCACAGCGTGGGACAGCGCGCTCGACCATCGTCCGCGCCTGCGCGGTCATCGGCGCCGTGAGAACCAGCAGCCTCGCGGAGAACGGCGATCCTGAGGATGCGGAGATGAACGAGTCGACCGCCGCCTTGTCGATCCGCCCGCCGACGTGCGCCTTGGTCTGGATGGCGCACAGACCGCCGCCCGCCTCGCCGGTCTGTTCGGCGACCAGGTCGATGCCGACGTCGCCGCCGTAGCCGTGAGCCTCGCGGTCGGGCCACTCCATCCACCGCCAGACGTTCTTGAAGCGCTGCGGGCCGTACAGGTCGGGGTGGCGCCGGAACGCCTGCCGCATCAGCCTCTCGAACGCCCTCCCACGGGCTTGGGGCGTCTCGAAACGCTCTTGCAGCAGGTCAAGCAACCCGAGGTCGGCCGGGGGATCGGGGGCCTCGTCGGTCACCGGCGGCACTTCGATGCCTCGACGGATTGGCGCATGCGTCAACAGTATCGCCGCTCCCGTGGGCGCCCTCGACGGAGAGGGCCGGACGGGCGGTCGCGGCGCGGCCCCGTCGGCCGCCCCGGTCGCGCCCCGACGGGCCGCAAAGCACATCCGCCACATGGCGCCGCGAGAGGACGTCACGGCGATGTCTCGCGGGTGGCCGGAGCCGACGCCAGCAGTGTTGCTCTCACAACGGCGGAGGCGACCGCGTCGGAGTTGATCCGCTCAATCGCCTCTTCGAGTTCGACCGGCTCGTCCGACAACAGTGCCGTCCAGACGTCACTCGTAAAACCCATGAGCAGTTGTATATCATTAAAATATATGAAACTGACTAATAGAGTTCACGGGAAGTTGCAGGCTGGCGCTTGAGCGGTTCAGCCGGATCGGCACTGACCGGGCCGGCTGCGCGCACCACAGGCACCTCGGCTGAAACCGGATTTCGGGAGCGACTCGTATTCGCCCGGCTGGCCGGGGAGCCGCTCCCGAGAGGCGCTCAGTCGTCGCGGATGCGGATCGTGGTTGAGGTTGAGGCGCCGGCGGTCACCCGCGAGGGCAGGGGCGAGCCGAGCGAGACGCTGAAGGTCTCGTCGTCGCCGTCGGCGGTCGTGGATATCTCGGCCATCACGGCGGTCTTGCCGGCTGGGATGGTGACGTTGCTGACGGCCCCGTGGTCGCCGGACTCGGCGGTGAGTGAGGTGACCACCAGCGGGATGGTGACCGCAGTGTCCAGGGGCAGGCCCAGCGCCACCACCACCTCCGCGGTGTCGCCTTCGTCCACATGGACGAGGTAGGAGTTCACCGAGACGGTTGTGGTGGTGACCTCGTCGTTGTCGGTGATCGCGAAGGCGTGGAGGTACTGGTAGCCGATGGTGTAGCCGTCCCCGGCGATCAGCTCCATGTTCACATGCTCGATGCGCTCGGCGCGGCTGAGTGCCCGGCCCGCGTTCGGCGGCTGTACGGTTCCGGCGGGGAGGTACGCTGAATCGTTGCAGGATTGGCGAGCGCGACTCGCAGCCCGCGACGTGGAGAGGATGGCACGCATGGCTCACGTCACGTTTCGTCTGCTGTCCCCGACGGGTGGCGGCGTCGCGGAGGCGATGCTGCTGGTGGCCTATCCCAACGGCACGTATCGCACCGGCAGGACCGATGAGACCGGCGAGTGCGCCTTGGATCTCTACCGAACCGATCAGCCGTTGCTGGTTCTCGGTGCAGCCGAGCGGTGTCTGGCGCTTCGTGAGACCGTGGTTCCAGGGGACCGCTCCACGGTCACCCTGCCGATGTCAGTCTCGGTGAACGGGCGACGGTCCATTCTGTTCACGCAGAGCACAGGGTACATCCCCGGGGTGGAGGGCAGATTGAATCCCATCAACGATGGCGGGCGGACATACGTGTATGCGGACAACATCGCCGTGAACGGTCATGTCGCCAATCCTGCCCATTTCGAGATCGGGGAGCAGCTGCATTTCATTGACGCCTACGGCGTCGAGACCGAGGTTCGCTTCATCGAGGTGACCGCTCGGTTCTCTCTGATCGAGTACACCGAGCCTCGCCCCTACGGAGAGCCGCGATGACCACTTCCGGACGCCACGAGGCCATCTGCGACGAGTTCCTCGTTCACGCCGAGGACGAGTTCCAAAGGGGCGACCATCTCCAGGCGGCGGAGAAGGCCTGGGGGGCGGTCGCCCACTGCGTGAATGCCATCGCCATCCAACGAGGATGGAAGGTCGGGACCCATCGCCGGCTCACCGACAACTTCAACAGGATCAACGGAGCCGATGGCGATCCGGCGGACAGGCGGCGTCTGCTATTCCGTTCGGCGGAATCCCTCCATGCCAACTTCTACCAGGAGTTCATGCCTCCGGAGACCGTGCGCGCCGGCATTGACGACGCCACCGAGTTGGTAGCGGCCCTGAAGGACCTGGCCGGACAACCAACCGCTTGAAACACGGAGCGGGCGGGCACGCCTCCCCGCTAGCCGGACACAGATTGAGATCGAACGTGGGCGAGGAACTCCTCGTCGCTTTCGTAGATGACTCCGGTGCTTCGGCCTGCAGGGATGGGCGCTGCCCCGGCGGACGCCTGAAGGTCGGCCAGACTTACCGGTCCGAACTCGTCGTCAGCCTTGGGGGTGGACAGCACCGGGGCGGTCAGCTGTTGTCGCGGATGCGGATCGTTGTCGAGGTTGAGGAGCCGGCGGTCACCCGCGAGGGCAGGGGCGAGCCGAGCGAGACGCTGAAGGTCTCGTCGTCGCCGTCGGCGTCGGCGGTCGTGGACAACTCGGCCACCACGGCGGTCTTGCCGGCCGGGATGGTGACGCTGCTGACCGTTCCGTGGTCGCCGGACTCGGCGGTGAGCGAGGTGACCACCAGCGGGATGGTGGCGGCCTCGCTCAGCGGCATGCCCAGCGCCACCACCACCTCTGCGGTGTCGCCTTCGTCCACGTAGACGAGGTAGGAGTTCACCGAGACGGTCGTGGTGGTGACCTTGTCGTTGTCGGTGATCATGATGGCGTGGAGGCTTCGATGGCCGATGGTGTAGCCATCCCCTTCGATCAACCTCAGATCCAGGCTCTCGTAGCGCTCGGCGACAGTGTCGTCGATGATCTGCACGCCGATGGTGACGCTGGTCTCACCCGCGGGCACCGTCACCGAAGCGGGGCTGGACGTGACCCCGGCGATGGTGTAATCGCTGCCCAAGGTGGCGGAGCGGGTCAAGGTGTAGCTCACCGTGACGTCGGTGGCCTGCGCCTCGCTCAACTCCAGTGTCACATTGTGGGTCCCGGAGTCCTCGGCATGGAAGCCTCCCCAGATCTCGGTGAACTGCGCCTCCGGCGGCGTCGGCGGGGCAGTGGTGGGTGGATCGTCATCATCGATGGTGACGGTGACCGACCCGCTGAGGTTGACGCCGCCGTTGTTGGCGACGCTGTGGCTGATGTGGGCGAAGCCGTCGTTGGTCTTCACGCGGTCGCTGTTGCTGCCGATGCTCGGGATCGACACGGCGATGGAGTCGTCGAGCCCGTCAGCGTCGTCCAGCGCCGACAGCTCGATTACGGCGGCGGTGGCCGAGCCGCTCTGGGCGCCCTCGAACCGCACGCGGTTGCCGGTGAGGGTGACGCCGGCGGGCGTGCCTTGCAGTTCGATCCGGAAGTCCTCGTCGAGCTTGCCGCCGCTGAAGGACAGCGGCACCTCGATGTGCTCGTCGTCGCGGAGCATCTCGCCGTTCAGCACCGCGGGTACGAGCACGGATTCGGTCAGTGCCCGGCCGATGGTGAGAGTCAATCTGGCGATGGCGGTGTCGTCGCCTTCGGCGGCCGTCGTGTCGGTGGCGCCGAGGGTCACCGACGTCGGGTCGTCGTCGCCCAGGTACAGGGTGTAGTCGGCCACCTCAATGTCGTCGTAGCGGGCGTCGTCGGAGGAGGCCGCGTGGCTGAGGGTGACCTGCCGGGGCAACTCGTCGGTGGAGTTCTGCGCCGCTTTGGTGGCATACACCTCGAAGCACTGCCTGCCCCAGGCGTCGGCTGTGAACTCCAGCGGGTCGGCGGTGGCCAAGTCCGGCGAGGCGGAGGCCGTCAGCGTCACGGTGGACGTGGGTGCGTCGTCGAGTTCGGCGCAGTAGTTGAACGGCGTGCCGGTGGTGCTGCTCTCCCACGGGAACAGCCACTCCTCGTCGCCTTGCGGGTGGGATATGAGAACCTGACCTGAGGCCACCGGTGGGTCGTCGGCGGTCTGTGGGTCCGGGCTGTCCTCGTCCTGCTGGGCCGGCTCGCTGTCCTCGTCCTGCTGGTCGTCGGCGGCCTGTTCGGCCTGTTCGGCCGGTTCGGGATCCTGCGATGGCGTCGGCGGCGGGTCGTCGTGTTGCGGCGGGTCGGCGTCGACGGTCTGAGGAACGCCGTTGTCCAACACGGTGACCACAGCGCTTCGGTTGTCGTCGTCGATCCAGTAGCCGAGGGCGCGGATCAGCGTCGCGGTCACCCCGCGGTCGCCGTCGGCGATTCCGTCGTCCTTGGTGCGCACGGTGAAGTCCTTGGGCGTCAGGTTGCGGCTCATCCCGAGTCGGAGCCAGCCGTCCTTGGTGCTGCCGTCGATGTCGACCGTGACTTGTGGACGGTTGCCGGGGCCGCGCCAGTCGCCGTCGAGGCTGATGACGAAGCCGGCTCGTTCCCCTTCGGTGATCGTTTCGCCGCCGGCCGCCGGGGCGATGGACACGGCGGGCAGGTGGATCACCAAAATGGTGACCTCCGGGTTGTTGACCGTCAGGCCGCCCTTGGACGACACGGCTTCGCTCATGTCGATGTCGCCCACCCCGACGGTGAACGAATCGAAGTTCACGTCGCCGAGGGCGTGCACGCGCAGATTGGCCCGGCGGGCGCCCTTCTCGAAGACCAAGGTCTTCCCCGACAGCGTGACCCCGCGCGGGGTGCCGTGGAGGTTCACCAGAACGTCGTTGGCCGCCTCGGTGGGGAGCACCAACGGGATCGACAGCCGTTCTCCCTTGACGAGCCGGCGGTTCAGGCTGAGACGCACCTTGGCCGGTTCGGTGGATCCGTAGGTTCCTTCCTTGGACTCGGCGTCGATCACCGACATCGTCAGCGTCAGCGCGCTGCGCTGGGCCGCTGCGCCCGGCGCCAGGAGACCGCCGATGAGCGTGGTCGCCAGGGCGGCGACGCAGAACAGTCGCAGCCGACGGCGGGCCAATGGCGCCAGGCCTCTGTGACCTGCGCTGCCGCGTGGTTCCTGGTCGGTCGCGATCGGTCCAGTGGCTTGCGGTGACACCTTCGGCACCTTCCTTCCGGTTCTGCTAAGCGGGTAACCGAGCACCGGAGGCTAGCGAGATTTTCCATGTCGCGGCGCGATGCCCAGATGAGTGCCGACAGCCGTCGGCCGTCTGCGCCGGCTGCCAGGCGTCCTGCCCGCATTGATTCTGTGCTCAGCTCAGCGCCTTCGGGGCGACCGAATGCGTACGACCCCTGGCACCTCAGGGGGTGACGGCGGCGAGAGTCCAGTCCAGGACGTCGGCCGGTCCGTCGTCACGGTGGGCTGTCGCCAGCACCCTGACGGCACGCACGCGGCCTTGACCGGCCGGGGCCTCGGCCAGCAGGGTGTGTGAGAACGACAGCAGGTCGCCTTCGAAGACCGGACCGGTGTGCGAGCAGTATCCCCAGGCAACGACGGTGGCCATGCCATGGACGACCCGGCTGAGGGAGGCTTGACCCATGCCCGTTACCTGCATGCCGTTCACGAGGCGGCGCCCGTACGGGGAGACCTCGGCGTCGCGGTGGACGAACGCCAGGTTGTGGGTGAGGTGCAGCAGGGCCGGCGTGTTGTCGATGTGGTCGCGCAGCGGGTCAACCACGGTGGTGCCGACCTCCCAGGCGTCGGGCGGCCCGAGCAGCGACAGGTTCCAGTCGCCCGGCACCAAGTCGGCGCAGGCGTAGAGATCGATCCCGCCGGTGGGGTGGTCGGCGCCGACGCCGCTGCCGATGTCGTCGTCGAATCCCGGCAGCTCGCGTCCCTTGGTCGGGAGGAGAGGGCAACGCTGGTAGGTGGCCACCACGATGTCGTCGGCCGTGCTCTCGCAGGCGACGAGCACCATGCCCCGTGGGGCGCGGTCGGGACGGACGCGCCCGTCCCGCATGGCCAGCACGCGCACCGAGGTGTCCAGTGTCTGGTCCTGGAAGACCGGGTGCGGCAGCCGGACGTCGCGGTAGAAGAGGTTGGCGACGACGCGCCGGCTGACCGTCGTCGTATGGCCGACAGACAATGCCATGACGAGCCCGGGGCTGACGAGCGGACGTTCGGACCCCGTGACCTCGGCGCACAGGCGCCGGTTCTGCACGAGCGGCAGGCGTTCACCGACGAGCGCCTGGTAGACGGCGCAGACACCGGCGTCGAGCGTGACACCCGGCTGGCGGGGCAGTTCGGTACCCGGCCGGAGCAGGTCGTAGTAGGGGCCGTCGAGGGGGATGTGCCCGCTCGCGGGCGCCGGATCGACCGGGCTCATCGAGTTGCGCGGAGACCGGTGAAGCGGTTGAGGCGAAGAGAGTTGCCGAGCACGAAGAGCGAGGATAGCCCCATGGCCGCGGCCGCGATCTCGGGACGCAGCAGGCCGGCGGCGGCGAGCGGGATGGCGGCGGTGTTGTAGGCGAACGCCCAGAAGAGGTTGCCCCGGATGGCGCCCAGCGTGCGCCGGGCGAGGTTCAGCGCGTCGACCGCGACGCGCAGGTCGCCGCCGACGAGGGTCAGGTCGGACGCCTCGGCCGCCACGTCGGCCCCGGTCCCGATGGCGACGCCCACGTCGGCTGCGGCGAGGGCGGGGGCGTCGTTCACGCCGTCGCCGACCATGGCGACGCTCCGCCCCCCGGCCTGCAGTCGCTCGACCTCGGCGGCCTTGCCGGCGGGCGTCAGTTCGGCGACGACGCGGTCGGCGCCCACCTGCCGACCCACCTGTTCCGCCGCGGCCGAGTTGTCCCCGCTCAGTACGACCACCTCGTGGCCGGTGCTCTTCCAGGCGGCGACGGCGGCGGCACTCGAGGGCTTCAACGTGTCGGCGAGAGCCAGGAACCCGGCGGCTGCCCCGTCACCTCCGACGAACACCAGCGTGCGTCCCGCGGCGATGTGGTCCTCGGCGGCTGACTCCAGAGCCGCCGGCACGCTCTCGAAGAGTTCCCGCCGGCCGACGGTCACAGTCGCCTCGCCGCTGCGATCGGGGGTGATCGCGGGGTCCGGTCTGCCCACCGTCCCGGGACCCTCGCCGGCGATGAGCCTGCCCCGCACGCCGAAGCCCGGGAGGTTGTGGAAGTCCACGACAGAGAGACCGGTGTCACGTCCCGCCGCCCGGACGATCGCCGCGGCCACAGGATGCTCCGAACGGGACTCGAGGGCTGCGGCCTGCGCCAGGAGCCCCGTTGCGGTGGCCTGCTCAGCCGTCTCGACCGCGATCACCTCCAGGGAGCCCTCCGTCAGTGTGCCCGTCTTGTCGAGAGCGATCACGTCGAGATGCCGGGCCGCCTCGAGAGCGTCCGGCCCGCGGATGATCACACCCATGCGGGCGCCCCGGCCGCTCCCGGCCAGGAACGCCGCCGGCGTCGCCAGGCCCAGGGCGCATGGGCAGGCCACGATGAGCACGGCGACGGCGGGGCTGATGGCGGTGGCCGCCGGCCCGGCCACCAGCCACCCCACCAAGGTGGCGAGCGCAACGACGACGACCACCGGCACGAATACCGCGGAGATGCGGTCGGCGAGTCGCTGGATCGGCGCCTTGCGCGACAGCGCCTCGCTCACGAGCCGGACGACCTGGGCGAGCGTGCCGTCGGCGCCGACGCGCCGGGCCTCCACCGTGAGGGATCCGTGGGTGTTGAGCGTCCCACCCGTCACGTCGTCGCCGGGGCCCACCTCGACGGGCATGGGCTCGCCGGTCACGATCGAGGTGTCCACCGCGGAGTGCCCGTCGATGACGGCGCCGTCGGAGGCGATCCGTTCGCCGGGCCTGACGAGGAACCGCGTGCCGACCGCCAACTGCGAGGGCGGGATGTCGCTTCCGTCGGGGAGTCGCACCGCGCCGGCGCTCAACCCCACGAGCGCGCCGATCGCGTCGCCGGCGCGCCGCCTCGCGCGCGCCTCCAGGCGCCGCCCCACAAGGACGACGGCCACGATGACCGCCCCGGTGTCGAAGTAGACGTGCCCGTCGAGTCCACCGATCGTGACGACCGCCGACCACCCCCAGGCGACCAGCGATCCCAGTGACACGAGGGTGTCCATGGAGGCGTGCCCCCCCCGGACCGCCCGCCATCCCGGTCGATGGAACACCATGCCGCTGATCAGCACGACCGGCAGGGTGAGCCCGAGTGCGAGCCACTGCCAGCCGTCGAAACGCAGGGAGCCGATCGACGAGAACACCATCGAGGCGGCCGCCAGGGCGAGGGTCGCCGCCAGGGCACCCCCGCTCGTCCGGCGCGGCTCCTCGCCCTCGAGACGCAGGTGCCCCGGGGCGGCCCGATAGCCCAGGCGCTCGATGCAGTCCAGCACGTCGCGCTCGCTCAGCAGTCCGGGGTCGTACGACACGCTGGCGCGGCGCGCCGCGAAGTTGACGTGCGCGGCGGCCACCCCCGCCGTCTTGTGGAGCGCGCCCTCGATGCCGGTCGCGCACGCAGCGCAGTGCATGCCGTCGACTGTCAGATCGACGCGCGCCGGCCGTTGGGGCGACTCCGGGAATCCCTGCGCATCCGGGGACTCGGTACGTACCAGGATCACACCTCCCGTCCGGCCACCAGCGTATTGGGCCCCGGAGAATTGGGCTCCGGATGCCGGCGGACGCCTCTACGATGCCGCCGATGCGGCCCGACAGCGGTCACCGGACCCGGCGCCACCGCAGATTCGGATTCCTGGGGACGGCCGTCCGGGCGCCGGCGGCGGTGATGGCGCGCTGGGACGTCCCGCAGGTGCTTCCCGCGCCGGCGCCGGCCATTTTCGCGGGGAACCACCGGAGCCTCTTCGACATCGTCGTGGGGTTCCGCCTGTTCTGGAACTGCCGGGCATCGGTCCACATCGTGGTTGCCAAGCGCTACTTCGATCACTGGTTGATGGGGCGACTGCTGCGTGCCGGGGGCTGCATCCCCATGGGGACGGGCCGGCAGGCGCTCACGGGCATCAAGGCCTGCCTCGAGGCTCTCGACCGGGGGGAGACCGTGGTGATCATGCCCGAGGGGCGCGTGATCCCACCCACGGAGCGGGCCGGCGGCGTCGGTCCTCCGGGGGCCGGCATCGGCGTGCTGGCGGCTCGGAGCACCGTGCCGCTGGCGCTGTGCGCGATCACCGGGACCGACGAGGTATGGCCGCTCGGACGGCGGTTCCCCCGTCTGCGGCTCGGCCGGAACCGCCCGACGGTCCGGGTCCTCGTGGAGTCCCTCGCGCCGCTCCCACCCGCCGAGCGCGCCGACCGTGACCGCGTGGCGCAGGCGGTGATGGACGCGCTGGCCGAACTCCTGCGGCGGCCCGACGGGACGCCGACCGACGAGTGATCCGCTGCCGGCGTCAGCCGGCCATCCGCCGGGCGAGGCGGCGCATTCCCGCCAACCAGCGGTCGGGATCGTCGGCCCGGCGCTTGACGTACGTCGCCGTCTCCGGATGCGGCAGCACGAGGAACCGGCCCTCGCGCAAGGCCTCGGCCGTGGCGTCGGCGACGGCGTCGGGCTCGAGCACGCCGTCGACCGCGGCGGCCGAAGGCGCCGGCACAGTGGCGCCGGTGGACGACGCCGGCTCCCGCGGCCCGTCGAGGCTCTCCAGCAGCGGCGTCCGCACCGCCTGCGGGCACAGTGCGGCTACCTGAACCCCTTGGTGACCGTGGGTGATGGCCAGCCACTCGGCGGCTGCGACCGCGGCGTGTTTCGTCACCGCGTAAGAGGCGGAGTTCAACTGGGTCAGCAGGCCGGCGGCCGAGGCGGTGACGACGAGGATGCCCCCGCCGCGCTCCATCCAGCGCGGCACCAGCACCCGTGCGGCGTGGAAGTGCGCCAGCACGTGGACTTCCCAACTCCGCTGCCAGTCCTCGACGGTGGTATCGATTCCGCCCGGCGCGGGGATCCCCGCGTTGGAGCAGTAGATCTCCACCGGTCCGAGGGATCGCTCCACGTCGTCGATCATGCGGTGGGTCCCGGCCGCGTCGGAGACGTCGAGGGTGCGGGACTCGCCGCCGATGTCGGCGGCGACAGCCGCGGCTCGGGGGGCGTCGATGTCGGTGACCACCACCCGGGCACCGTCCGCGGCGAGGCGTCGCGCCAGTGCAGCCCCGATGCCACTCGCCGCGCCGGTGACGATTGCCACGGCGCCGGGCTCCGGTGGGTATCGCCCGCGTACCGGCCGGCCGGTCGGGCCGGAGGGGGGCGGATCGTCCCGGCTCTCCGCGGCGTCGTGCATGGGGCCGAGGCTACGGCGGCTCGGACGTTGCGTGTGCACGCCTCGAGGTTCCGAAGTCGTGCGTCCGCCCTGTAGGGTCCGCGCGGAGGTCGGTTGACCCACCTCGGCAATCCCGGTGGGGTCGAGCCGTCGGTTGGCGCGGCGCCCGAACCCGGGCACGGGCCTCCTGGCACCTTCGGGGACACCAGTGGCGATGAGAAATCTTGCGATAGGGACGTTGGCGCTCGGTGGAGCGATCGTCCTCCTCGCCGCGTCCTGTAGTGACGGGTCCACCGATGCCGAGGTGTCGGCGCCACCGATGACGACCGCGGGGACGGATCCGGCCGAGAGCCCGCCGGCCGCTGCCGGGCCGCCGGCGCCTCCTGCCGCGGGTTCTGCTCCCGCACCTCCGGGGGGCGGGGGACCGGCCGGCGCCGATCTGGCGGACGCGCTGCCGACGGTCTCCACGATGGCGGAGTCGAGGGCCCCTCTGCCGCCCCCGGAGGATCCGGGAGTGAGTCCGGAAGGCATCGAGGGGGTCGTGGCCGTCCCGGTGACGAGCGCCGAGCACGTGCGCTACGACGTCGAGTACCCCACGTCGCCCCCGGCCGGCGGTCCGCACCTGGGCACATGGCAGAACTGTGGGTTCTACACCGTGCCGGTCCTCGACGAACTGGCCGTCCATTCCCTCGAGCACGGCGCCGTCTGGGTGACCTACCGCTCCGACGTGCCTCCTGAATCGCGCCGGCGACTGGCGGCGCTGGCGGCGCAATCGACGCACGTCCTGGTTTCGCCCTACGAGGCGCAGGAAGCACCCCTGGTGCTGTCCGCCTGGGCTCGCCAGCTTGCGCTGGAATCCCTGGACGATCCGCGCTTCGAACGTTTCCTGGAGGTGTACCTGCGTGATGGGCCCACCACCCCGGAGCCCGGCGCCTCGTGCTCGGGGGCAGTGGGTGTGCCCCCGGAGCACCCCGAGTCGATCCCGCAGCAGGGATGAACGCCGATCCCCCGAAACGCCGGTCGGGCCGCGCCGGCGAGTCCGGGATGAGCGCGGGCGCCGAACGCCGCCGCCAGCGGCGCAAACCTGATCGCAGTCGCATGTGGCGGATCGTGCTGTGGGGTGCGGCCGCCGTCGGGTTGGCATGGATCGCGGTGGCCATGGTGTTGTTCGTCGGCGACGGGGAGGAGCTTCCACCTCCCCGACCTGTGGAGGTGACGGCCACCGCGGGCGGCTGCGAGATGTCGCCCTTGAGCGTGTACCCCGGCGAGCCGATTGTCCTGCGGGTCACGAACACCACCGACAGCGACTTCGAGGTCATCGTCACCGACGAGGCCGGCATCGCGCTGCGTACGTCGCCGGGCTACGACCCCAACGACCCGGTCGGCTCGGGCGCATGGGCGCCCGGGGGCCACGTGACGTCACACGCCGGCAGGCCTGGGCCGCCGCTGCTTGCCGCAGGCGTCCTCGCTCACGAGGGACACGAGGACGAGGCAGGTCCCAACGCCACCGCGGATTTCCGTTACCGGATGATCGTGGCGGAGAACGGCGTGCGGATCATGCCGATGACGTTCCCGGAGATCGGCGAGTTCGCCCCTCTGACCCGCCTGCTCTGCGCTGCCATCGGCCCCGACGGGAGCCTCGATACGGCGATGCCGGTGGCTCGGATCGAGGTGACCGGTCTCGGCCCCTGAGCGCGCTCGACCCCGGGATAGGATGGCGCCCGACGCTTCCCCATGGCGACCATCGACAGGAGGGAAGTGATGGACTGGACTCAGGTTGCGACGATTGCCGGGCTGATCGTCGTTCTGTTCGGCTGGCTGAAGCTCGATATCCGGGACTTGCGGGTGGAGATGCGTACCGGCTTCGACCGAGTGGTCGAACTGGGCGAGCGCGTTGCCCGAATCGAGGGGAACCTGGGCATCCGGGAGACGGACGGGTGAGCCGGCTTGCCCGACCGCGGATTCCTCGCGCGAGGGCAGCCTTTAGCGCAGCTGTTCGGCGCTGAGGGCGCCGAGTATTCCTGCTCCGGCGGTGACTGCCGGCGCCAATGCGACGGCCTGCGGCAGCAGTTGGTGGCAGAAGAATTCGGCGGTCACCTGCTTGGCGACGTGGGCCTCGGCCTCGGCTCCGGCGGCGCCTGCAGCGAGTTCCGCCTGAGCGGCCTCCGCCGCGCGGGCAAGAAGCCAGGCGGCGACGACAGTGGCCAGCAGGCGGAGGTAGGGCGTGGCGCCGGCCAGGGCGTCGTCACCTCTGTGTGCCAGGAGCCAGGCGGTGCACGCTCGCGCGACGCCGACCGCTTCGCTCAGCGGCTTGCGCAGCGCCCCGAGGTCCTCGTGCAGGCCGGCGACCGTCTCCTCCACCTGGTCGAGTAGTCCCGCCACCACGGCGCCGTCGCGCACAGGGATCTTGCGGCCGACGAGGTCGATCGCCTGGATGCCGTTGGTGCCCTCGTAGATGGCGGCGATGCGCACGTCTCGGCAGTACTGCGCTGCGCCTGTCTCCTCCACGTAGCCCATCCCCCCATGGATCTGCAGCGCGATGGAGGTCGTCTCGTTTGCGACGTCCGTGCACCATGCCTTGGTCAGCGGCGTCAGCAGGTCGCACAACTCCTGGGCGGCCCGGCGCTCCGTCGCGTCCGGGTGGTGCTGCGCGAGGTCCAGCGCGGTGGCGTTGAAGTAGCACAGGCAGCGCATCGCCTCGACGTAGGCCTTCTGGGTCAGCAGCATGCGCCGCACGTCGGGGTGCTCGATGATGGCGGCACGTTCCCCGGGCGCCGCCCCGGGCCGCCGGCCCTGGAGGCGCTCGGTCGCGTGGTCGAGTGACTGCTGGTAGGCCCTATCGGCCACGCCGACGCCTTCCAGCCCGACGCCGAGCCGGGCGTTGTTCATCATCGTGAACATGTAGACCATGCCCATGTTCTCCTCGCCGATGAGGTAGCCGACGGCTCCGTCGCCCTCGCCGAGGGACATGACGCAGGTGGGGCTGGCGTGGATCCCCAGCTTGTGCTCGATGGAGACGCAGGTGATGTCGTTGCGCTCACCGGGGCCCCCCGAGGAGTCGGGCAGGTACTTCGGGACGATGAAGCAGGAGATGCCGCGGGAGCCGGCCGGCGCATCGGGTGTCCGGGCCAGCGTGAGATGGATCGTGTTCTCCGCCATGTCGTGCTCGCCCCAGGTGATGAAGATCTTCTGGCCGAACAGGCGGTAGCTGCCGTCGCCGGCGCGCTCGGCGCGTGTCGACAATGCGCCGAGGTCCGAGCCGGCGTGGGGCTCGGTCAGCAGCATCGTGGCGGTCCAGTCACCGGCGACGAGCTTCGGCAGGTACTCCGCGCGCTGCGCCGGATCGGCGTGCAGATCGAGCAGGTGAATGCCGCCCTGCGTCAGCAGCGGGCAGAGCGAGAGCGCCAGGTTGGACGCCGTCATCATCTCCTGCAGGGCCAGCCCGACCGCCCAGGGGAGCCCGCCCCCGCCCAGTTCAGGCCCGAACGCGGCCGCACCCCAGCCGGCCTCCACGTAGGCCTCGTAGGCATCGCGGAACCCCGGCGGCGTGGTCACACTGCCGTCGTCGTTGCGAACGCTGGGGGTGGTGTCGCCGGTGCGGTTCAGCGGGGCGAAGACCTCCGAGAAGAAGCGGCCCGCCTCGCTCAGGATGTCGTCGAGGCTGTCGGGGTCGAATGTCTGGAACGCCTCCAGCTTGGCCAGCGACCGCACGTCGCAGATGTTCTCGAGGACGAACTGCATGTCCTGCAGCGGCGGACGGTACGTACTCATGGTTCCTCAGGTTCCTTCGATCCGCCGTTCAGGGGTGGGTGGCGCGGAGGGGGTCGGCGAAATGCGGGGTTCACGGTATCGGCTCGGTGCTTCTCCGATACCGCAGCACCACCGACTCCGCTCCTCTCCGGGTCGCCGGCCGCGTCGAGAGTGACGCCATGACGGCGCCCGGCACTGCCCGTCCTCTCGCGTGCGGTGATCGCGGATGCGGCCCGTCGCTATTCGGCGGTCGACCGGCTAGAAACAACCGCTGAGGATCCATATCAGGGAGGAACCGCAATGGCCGAGATCGAATTCCGCGGAACGATGATGAACACCGGCGGCGAGCTGCCGAGCGTGGGCGCCGCCGCCCCGGGTTTCAGTTTGACGGGCGACGGCCTCGCACCTGTGAGCCTCGGCGACTTCGCCGGCCAACGCGTCGTGCTGAATATCTTCCCCAGCATCGACACGCCGACCTGCGCGACCTCGGTCCGCGCCTTCAACGAGCGTGCCGCGAGCCTCGACAACACGTCGGTGCTGTGCGTGTCGGTCGACCTGCCGTTCGCCGCAGCCCGCTTCTGTGGCGACGAGGGCATCGAGAACGTCTCGTGCGCCTCGACGTTCCGCTCCCCGGACTTCTACGACGCCTATGGCGTGCAGATCGCCGATGGCCCGCTTGCGGGGTTGTGCGCCCGGGCCGTTGTGGTCATCGACGAGTCCGGCAACGTCGCGCACACTGAACTCGTGAACCCGATCAGCGACGAGCCCGACTACGACGCCGCCCTCAGCGCCCTGTAACAGCCCCTAGCGGTTGCCGCCGGAGGGGAACCCCCCGGCCTTGGAGAGGTAGCCGGGCACGGGACGGTCCAGGACCCCCTCCAGCCAGAGTGCGGACTCGCACAGCGCGTCCAGCGAGACGCCTGTGGTGACTCCCATGCGATCCAGCAGGTAGACGAGGTCCTCGGTGGCGATGTTGCCCGTGGCCGCCGGAGCGAACGGGCACCCCCCGATACCGCCGAGGCTGGCGTCGAAGACCTCCACGCCGGCGTTGATCGCAGCCACCACGTTGGCGTACCCCGTGTTGCGGGTGTTGTGGAAGTGCGCACGGAGCCTGATGTCGTCGCCGATGGCCTCGCGCACCGCCCCGACCCTCTCGGTCACCTCCGCGGGGACGGCGACACCGATGGTGTCGGCGATGGCAATCTCAACCGGTTCGCTCTTGGCGACCTCCGCGGCCGCCGCGGCGACGCGCTCGACGGGGACCCGTCCCTCGTAGGGGCAGCCGAACACGGCGGAGAGGGTCACGCCGGCCCCGATGCCGCCGGCGCGAGCGCCCTCGGCGAGATCCGCCCAGACGGCCACCGCCTCAGCGGTCGACGTGCCCTGGTTGCGTTCGCAGAACGTGTCGGAGCAAACGACCACGGCATTGATCTCATCCACGCCGGCATCGAGTGCCCTGTCGAGCCCCCGCCGGTTCATGACCAGGCCGATGTACGTCACGTCGTCGCGGCGCGGGAGGGCGGCCATGAGGTCCTCGGCGTCGGCCATCTGCGGTACCCGCTTGGGGTGAACGAAGCTGGTGGCCTCCAGCCTCCGCACCCCTGCGTCGACGAGCCGCCCGATCAGTTCGACCTTGGTGGCGGTGGACACCATGACCGAGTCGGCCTGCAGGCCGTCGCGCGGCGCCACGTCCACGATCTCCACGGCGGTTGCGTTCTGCGGCGACATGGTCGACCTCCCCGTCCTCGTCGCACCTTGACGGTGCGCGCCCTCACTCGTAGCGTGAGCCAGGCCGATGGTACCGCTGCGGGGTGTCACGATCGGCGTGACGGGCAGGCAGCGGCTGATGGAGCGATCGATGACCCCTGCACTTGACGGTCTGCGCGTCCTGGAAACGGGCGTGCTGCTGGCGGGGCCGTTCTGCGGTCAGCTTCTGGCCGATTTCGGAGCCGAGGTCATCAAGATCGAGCAGCCCGGGGTCGGCGATCCGATGCGCCAGTGGGGTCGGGAGCGGGCCGGGGGGCATTCGCTGTGGTGGCCCGTCGTGGCCCGCAACAAGAAGTCGGTCACGCTCAACCTGCGCGAGCCCCGCGGCCAGGACCTCGTGCGGCGGCTCGCCGCCTCCTCGGACGTCATGGTCGAGAACTTCCGCCCCGGGACACTGGAACGCTGGGGACTCGGCTATGAGGAACTCTCGGAGATCAATCCCCGCCTGATCCTCGTGCGGGTCACGGGATTCGGACAGACCGGTCCGTACGCCGGCCGGCCGGGCTACGGCTCCGTCGGTGAGGCCATGGGCGGCCTGCGCTATGTGGTCGGCAACCCGGACGCCCCGCCGACCAGGGTCGGCATCAGCATCGGCGACACGCTGGCGGCCACGTTCGCCTGCGTCGGGGCGCTGTGCGCCCTGCACGCCCGCGAGCGCACAGGCCGAGGCCAGGTCGTGGACTCCGCCATCTACGAGGCGGTGCTTGGCGTGATGGAGTCGCTGATTCCCGAGTACGCCGTGGCCGGCTACATCCGTGAGCGGAGCGGGGCCATCATCCCCAACGTGGCCCCCTCCAACGTGTATCCCACGGCCGACGGGCAGATGGTCATCATCGCCGCCAACCAGGACACGGTCTTCGGGCGGCTCGCCGAGGCCATGGGGCGGCCCGAGCTGTCGACCGACGAGCGCTATGCCACGCACGTCGCACGCGGCGCCCACCAGACCGAACTCGACGACTTGATAGCGGTGTGGAGCGCCGGCCTGGATGCCGCTGAACTGAACGAGATTCTGGAGCGCCACGGCGTGCCCACGGGCCACATCTACCGGGCGCCGGAGATGCTGGCCGATCCGCACTTCGCGGCCCGTGAGGCGATCGTGCGACTGGCGCATCCCGAGATCGGCGACCTGCCCATGCAGAACGTCGTCCCGAAGCTGTCCGAGACGCCGGGGCGGCTCCGCTGGCCCGGTCCGGAACTCGGCCGGCACAACGAGGAGATCTTGGAGGGCCTGCTGGGCCTCAGCGCCGAGGAGGTGGCGGGACTGGCCGCCGACGGCATCGTCTGACGGGCCCCGCCGCGGCGCCCCGAGAGCGCGACGGCGCCACGGTTCGCCGGATTCGCTCAGTCTCCGGCGACTTGGCGGGTGACCGTGTTGAGGTCGAAGTAGCTGCGCCCGCCGGCGACACGGCCGTTCACGACACGCAACACATCGCAGGACTGCAACTCGATCCTCTTGTTCGTCGGCGGGATCTCGCCGTCGGGGCCCATCATGGGTCCGGTGTTGGTGCCCCGCACCGTGAACTCCACGACGATCCACTCGCCGCCTTCAATGAGGTTCGTGATCTCCGCCGAGCCGTCGGGGAAGGCCCGGGCCCACTCGCCGTACTCGCGCAGCATCCCCTCCGGGCCCTGGTAGCGGCGCCCGCTGGCGACCTCGGTCCAGTCCAGATCGTCGTGCACGCACTCGATCGCCGCCTCGAAGTCGCGGTTGTTGAATGCGTCGTAGGTCCTGCGCACCAGGTCGGCGTTGCTCGTCTCGGCCATGCTTCCTGCCTCCTCGGCTTGTCGAGTGGTCACCTCTAGGCGTCGTCGGGGACGGCGTAGACCGGGTCCGTGCTGGGATAGATGGGCTGCTCGCGTCGCTGATCCCAATCGGTGTGGCGCGGCAACTCCAGCCACGACTCACCGTCATGGAAGTCCGCGACCAGTTGGGTGCCGACGTTCTCGCCGTCGTCATTGGTCAGCTCGTAGAACTGCGCGCCCATCGGCGCCTCGCAGTGCAGCATCAGCAGGCTGCCCCGGGCGGTCAGCAGCGGCCCGTGCTTCAGCCCGGGTGGGTTGGCCAGGAACGATCCCGGCGCGTGCATGCCCCGCTCTGGCATGAGCAGGTCGCCGGCCAGCCAGACCATCTCCTCCCAGGTGTCCCAGTGGACCTCCTGGCGGGGCTCGCCGAACCCGGGTGCCATCTGGATGAAGCGCAGCATCCCGGCAGGTCCGCCGTGGAACAGCCCCTCGGCGGGGTCCGGCCAGCGCAACGACTTGTGCATGATGCCGTGGCGCAGGCCGGGCATCTCGGTGAGGATCCAGTCGATCTCCCAGACCTTCGCCACGTACGGCTGGTTGTCGTAGTAGTAGCCGTCGGCCCACACGGGGTTCCAGAAGGCGTAGGCCTGGAAGCCCCCCTGCGTGGAGAGTTCGAGTGGACCGCAACCCTTCGGGATGGCGGCGTAGCCTCCGGCGCCGACGGTCCGGCCGTTGGCGGTGAGGTCGCCCTCCACCACGAAGATCTCCAGCGCTCCCTCGTCGGCACCCTCGACGTGGGACCAACCCGGCGGCATCTTCACCATGTAGCTGCCGGCGCCCGTCTCGGGGCGTGCGGACATGGTCCGGGCCTCGACACCGTGGAGGAAGCTCGCCCCAGGAACCGTCTCCCAGGGCAGCGCCCACACATCGAAGAACTGCGGATCGTCACGATTGCGATGGTCCATGCTGATTCCCTCCCTGTCGAGTCCAGTTTTCTAATCGAATCCTGCGCCGGGTGCTCTCTCGAGCGTCCGCGACGCGACTCTCCGTCTGTTCCGGCCCGGAATCACATCTTGCATCCGTGCGGGATTCACTCGTCGCAGCCGGCACCGTCGTGGCACGCCGGCTGCGGCACGGGCACGTCCAGCGACGGGTTCCGGTCGAAGAACCCGACAGGAAGCAACTGGAACCCGATCCGCTCCACCGGCATGATCGGCCAGTCCTCGGGGCGCACGATGTGTGACACGCCGAACGTGTGCCACACGACGACGTCGGTGTCGACGATGTCGCGATCCTGAGCGGACCACACGCTCAGTCCTGCCTCGCCGCTGCTCTGGTTGGGGTAGTCGCCGGCTGCGTGCATCTCGTCGGGGTGATGCGGGGTGACCCAGAGGTGCTTCTGCGCGAAGCGGGCCCGCTGAGCGACACGGGATTCAGGCGATGCGAGCATCAGGGAGCTGGCCTCTGGGAGGAGCTTGAAGGCCACAGGCCGCCCGAAGCGGTTGAGTCTGGAAGGGTTGATGATCTTCCAGTAGCGGGACTTCAGCGGATCGATGATGCGCTGGGCCTGCTGTTCGGTCGCCAGCACCGTCTCCTGGGCGCCGAAAGCATTGAGATGGGGGTTGGCCTCACCAGCCGGGACCGGAACGGTGTCCACTTCCACCACCGAGTTCGGCGTCCCGTCCACGTCGAAGTCGAGTCGCATGTTGAAGATGTGCTGGTGGTGCACGCCGCTCAGATCCGTCGAGATGACCGTGCCGTAGTCGTCGACGTTCCCGGGAGGCAGCGCCCGCGTCTGGACGATGCCGGTGAGCTTGATCTCGAACTCGATGTGGCCGTCCTGGTAGAAGTACCAGTAGAAGCCGTACTCGTAGTTGCCCAGTGTGGCGATCGAGGAGATGACCAGCCGGCGGGAACGCCGCACCTCGCTCGAACCCGAGCTGAGGTCCCAGTGCTTCCAGAGGATCGAGTAGTCCTCCTCGTGGATGCACACGACGTTCCGGCAGAGCATGGGTTCGCCGTCGTCGTCGGCCACGACGGCGTCGAGGTAGCGGATCTCGCCGAGACAGTCACAGCCGAGGGTCAACGAGCCCGTGTTCCGGCCGATGCCGTACTCGCCGGCGTCGAAGGCGTTGCGCCAGTGGAAGGCGTCGGTGCCGTCGCCGTAGGGCACGACCATCTCCGACAGGGCCGCCCGGTAGAGGATGGCGCGGCGTTCTCCCTCGTCGTCGTAGGAGACCTGATGCAGGACGAGGCCGTCGGTCGGGTGCATCGAGACCCGAACGCTCCAGCGCTGCCAGCTCACGAGGGTGCCGTCGATGGTGAAACTGGGTCCCTCGGGCTGGATGATGTCCAGTGGCTTCAAGTCGGTGCGCAGCCGGCCGACCGAGGCGGCGTCGTAGTTGCCCGACTCGGGGGGAATGGGGACGACCTCGCCGTCGAGGATCTCGAGAACCTCGTTCGCGTTGAGGTCGACGACGGCGACGACGTTCTCGAGGGGTCTGGCGTACCCGTTGTCGGTGGGGGCGTAGCGCACGTACGACGACGCTCGCACCAGGCGGCGACTTGGATCGATGTCGCCGATCGGGAAGTCGCCCACCGACCAGAGATCCACCTGAACCAGATCGAAGTCGGTGATGCCCCGGCGCCGCACCGCCGCCTGCCAGCGCTCGTCGTTCTTCACGAGCTCGTCGACCGCCGCGAACTCCTCCATGAGGATCGGGGGCTGGATCCCCTCCAGCAAGCGCCAGGAGACGAGCCGATCCTCATCGAGGGACACGACGGCCTCATACGCGGAGCCGTCGGCGCGGTCCAGCAGGGTGGCGCGGGCCCGCCGGTGGATCGGGTCACCGGGCCGGAAGCCGTACACCTCGTCCTTGGGGGGCTCGGCGAGCATCAGCAGCGGGAAGCGCAGCCGCTCCAAGCCGGCGCACTCCCGCCGGATGATGGCGGCGGCCCGGGTGATCTCGGTTGCCGTCAGCGGGTCGAGAGGATGCGAGACGGCCTCGGCTACCCCTGCCATTCGATCGCCCCGACGTTGGGATTCGGCAGCAGGATGTCGTCATACAGGTCGGGGCGGCGCCGGTCGATCAGCCGGAAGGGCATGTCCCCCCGGTCGACGCTCGGATCGATGTCGGCGATGACCAACTCCTCGCAGTCGACCCCCTCGCCTCCCTCGGCCAGGATGCGCCCCTCGGGGTTGATGATGCGACTCTTGCCGAAGAACCCCAGATCGCCGCTGCGGCCGACCATGTTGGCGAGCACCAGGTAGACGGAGTTGTCGATGGCGCGGGTCGGTGTGGTGTGCGAGTGCTTGAAGAGGTGGAGGACCACCTGTTCGGCACCGGGTCCCTCCACGTAGAAACCCGCCAGGGATCCGCAGATCACCCTCGCCCCCTTGATTGCCAGGATCCGCGTGGTCTCCGGCAGGGAGAAGTCGGCGCAGATCATGTTCCCGATGCAACCGGCGGCGGTGTCGGCGACGGCGAGCGAGGAGCCGGGCGTGAAGTCCGGCGCCTCGATGGTGGGGGTGAGGTGGATCTTGCGGTGGACGTTGGCGATCTCGCCGTTCTCGTCGATCAGCACCGAGACGTTGGTGGGCCGCTCGCCCGGCTCGGCTCGGGCCAGCATGCCGAAGGCGACCACCATGCCGTAGCGGCGTGCGATGGCGGCCACCCGGTCGGTCGCCTCGCCCGGCACCGTGTCGAACGCAGCGAACACCTCGGCCAGCCAGGCCGGGTCACCCGCCGCTTTCGCCTCGCGGATCGTCGCGAATCCCGGGAGGTAGCCCTCGGGCAGGGCCGCCAGTTTCACTCCCTGCTCGCCGGCACGGGCGAGCCACTGCTCGGCCTTGGCGAGGGTGGCCTCGGCGTCACCGTCGACCGGGCCGATCTGGACGGCGGCGGCGCGCAGCATCAGCCGGCGGGAGCCGGTGCCTCGTCGCTGCTCGTGAGCGTGATCTTGCCCTCGGCGACGAGCCGGTAGAAGTTCTCGCCGCGGTCGAACAGCTTGAGAGGCGCCCGCTCGGCGCGGATCGCATCGCGCTGCGCCTCGGTCGCCTCGGCGTCGAGTTGGCGCTCGTAGTCGTCGTCGGTCGGCAGGAACAGCACGCCGTAGTCGTCGCTCGCGCTCTCGACCGAGACGAGGCCCCGCCGCACGTCCAGGAGCACGGCCTCGGGGTCCCGGTTAAGGGGGTCGCCCCAGCCGCCGCCGCCGGGACTGAGCACCCGCAGGATGTCGCCCTTGCGAACGGGGATCGAGTCCGACTTGCCCGGCAGCACCGTTTCGTCGGGGGTGTCGGGGTTCAGGAGCCAGACCGAGCCCAGGCCGGCCCTGCCGCCGTTGACCCCCCACGGTTGCAGCGTGGCCCGATCGGAGTGGATCAGCATCTCCCCGTCGATGAGGATCTCGATGTCCTTGAAGTAGCCAAGGCCGCCCCGGAACGTCCCGGCTCCGCCGGAGTCCTGGCGCAGGCCCAACCGGACGATGCGGACCGGGAAGTTCGTCTCGGCGAACTCCGCCGGCATGTTCCTGGACTCGGGTGCCACGTCCACGGTGTCGGCGCCGTCGGCGAAGGGGCGGGCGCCGGACCCCGCGCCGGTGATCTCGCGCAGCAGGAAGTAGTCGCCGTCGGCGTTGTGGCCGAACAGCCCGTAGGAGGAGATGGACTCCGACGGTGCCGGCACGTACCCGCCCGAGGCCTTGGCCAGGATGCCCAGGCCCAGGTCCAGGATGCGCAGCAGCGGGAACGTGCGCCAGCCGCAGGCGGCCGGCCACTCGGGGCTCAACACGGTGCGCTCGGGCAGCGTGCAGGTGATCACCTCGTTCACGCCGTCGTTGATGACCATGTCCGGGGCAAAGGCGATGAAGAGTGTGCCCAGCGACTTGGCGTAGTAGCGGTCGTTCGCCGGCCAGTTGAGGGACCCCTTGATCTGCGGGTCGGTGCCGGAGAAGTCGAAGTTGATGCCGTCGGGCGTCTTGGTCATCGTGGCCCGCAGCTTGACGTAGTGGCGCGGCTCGCGGGGCTGCACGTCCACGTACTCGCAGAAGTCCTCGAAGGTGTACGAGCCGTCGGGGATCATCGGCAGCACCGTCTCGCGCAGGCTCCGGGAGCAACGGTCGAGCAGTCCCTTGAACGTCTGCGCCAGCGCCTCGGATCCGTAGCGCTCGCACAGTTCCTGCACCCGGACGACGCCGATGCCGCAGGCGTTCACGAACGCGTCGATGTCGGCGCGCAGGTCGTCGGCGAACCGCGAGTTGTTCAGGATGGTCTCGAAGAGCGCCTCGTTGAGCTGCCCGCGGTCGTAGAGCTTCACGGGCGGGACGACGAAGCCCTCCTGGAAGATCTCGAAGGCCGTGAGCGGGACGCTGCCGGGAGTCAGGCCCCCGATGTCGTTGACGTGGCCGAACACCTGCACGTACGCCACGATCTGACCGTCGGCGAAGACGGGCCGTGTGATGCACATGTCGCCGAGGTGGGTGATGCCGCCGTCGGACTTGTAGGGATCGTTGTAGAGGAAGACGTCGTCGGGATGGATGTTGCCGGCGAACTTGTTCATGATCGGCGTCGGCACGGACGCGAACGACAGGGCCGTCACGCTGTTGCCGTGCGAGTCGAAGATGCCCGACCGGTGGTCGTGCTGCTCGCGCACGATCGTGGAGCGCGCCGTGCGCTCCACCTGGATCTCCATCTCGCGGCGCGCCGACTCGATGGCGCCCTCGATGATCTCGAAGAGGATCGGCTCGAACTCGGTGGTTACTTCAGAACCGTTGCCGGAGGGTGACATGTGTCGGCTCCTTTGGATCGTCGTCGGGTGGTCGGTGGCCAATGGCCGGCCAGGTGGCCGATCAGGACAGGTGGATCAGCAGGTTGCCGAGGGCGTCGGTGCGGGTGTTGGCGCCCGGCGGCACCAGCACGGTGGAGTCGTACTCCACGATGATCGCCGGGCCAGCGACCTCGTGGCCGACGGCCAGCCGGTCCCGGTCGTAGAGGCGGGTGCGTCGCTGCCCGTGCCGGGGCCCGTAGTACACCTCGCGGTCGCCGAGGACGGCGTCGTCCACGGATCCTCCCCGGGGCGTCGTCTCGGCCAACTCGATCCGGGGCAGCGGGCCGGTTCCCCGGACGCGCAGGTTGACGAACTCCACGGGCTGCTCGCTGGCGTAGTGGTAGCCGTAGGTGCGCAGGTGCTCGGCGTGGAACGCCTCGACGGCGGCGTCGAGGCCGGCCGCGGAGACGGGTCCGTCCGGAACCGGCACGGTCAACTCCGTGGCCATGCCCACGTAGCAGAGGTCGGCGAATCGCTCCGTGGAGGGGGTGGCGATGCCCTGGCCCTGGATGTCGGCGACCACCTTCGCCTCGAGTTCGGCGAACGTCGACCCGATCCGCTCCGGCTCGATGTTCTCGGCACGCGAGTTGACGGTCTGCACGGCGCTGGCCTGGATGTCCGCCGCAAGCAGGCCCAGGCACGAGCCCAGGCCGGGCCGGGGCGGCACGACGATCCGGCGGATCCCGAGTTGCGCGGCCAACTCGGCGGCATGCAGCGGGCCTGCACCTCCGTAGGCGAACAGCGCGTACTCGCGCGGGTCGCGGCCGCGGGCGATGGAGACCTGGCGCACCGCCGCGGACATTCTGGCGGCGGCGAGTTGCAGGATGCCGTAGGCGAACTCCTCGGGTTCGAGGCCGAGTTTCCCTCCCATGGTGCCGACAACGTCACGCGCTGCTTCGGCGTTCAACGGCATGTCCCCGCCGAGCAGGTAGTCGGGGATGCGTCCCAGGACCAGGTTGGCGTCGGTCACCGTGGGGTTGGTCCCGCCCTTGCCGTAGCACACCGGCCCGGGGTCGGCGCCGGCGCTCTCGGGGCCGACCCGGAGGCGGTCGCCGGTTCCCAGCGAGGCGATCGACCCGCCGCCCGCGCCGATGGACACGATGTCGATCGACGGCATGCCCATGGGGTAGATGTCCAGCAGCCCCTCGGTGGTCAGGAGCGGCCGCCCGTCCTCGACGAGCGCCACGTCGGTGGAGGTTCCCCCCATGTCGTAGGTGAGGACCTTGTCCTCGCCGATCTGGTTGGCCAGCCAGGCCATGCCCAGCACGCCGGCGCTGGGCCCGGAATAGGCGATGGAGGCCGGCTGCTCCACCACCCGGTTGCTCTGGGAGAGCCCTCCGGAGGAGCGCATGAGCAGCAGGGGGGCCGAGTAGCCCGAATCCTTGAGGCGGCCGTCGAGATTGTCGAGGTAGTCGGTGACGAGTGGCATCAGCGCGGCGTTCAGGCACGTCGTCATGGCCCGCTCGTACTCGCGGAACTCCGGTAGGACATCCGAGGAGATCGTCAGGAAGCAGTCGGGATGGATCTCGCGGAAGACCTCTCGTGCCCGCTGCTCGTGGGAGGGATCCAGGTAGCTGTGCATGAAGCACAGGGCGACGGCATTGATGCCCTTCTCCTTGAAGAACTCGGCGGCCGCGCGCACGTCGTCGGTGCTCATCTCCTCGAGCACCTCGCCGGTATGGGTGATCCGCCCCCGTACCTGCCGCACGTTCTCGAGGGGCACGACCCGGGGCGGCTTGACCCAGGTGTAGATGGCTCCCCAGTCGCCGGGCACCGTCTGCCGGGCGATCTCGATCATCTCGCGGTAGCCGTCGGTGACGATGAGCCCCAGCGACGGCCAGCGCTTCTGGAGCACCGCGTTGAGGGCGACCGTGGTGCCGTAGTGCAGGCCGACGACGTCGGCGGGCTCGAAGTCGGCCGCGCTCTGGAGCGCTGAGAGGCCCGTCAGGAACGCCCGGGTGTCATCGTCGGGTGTCGACGGGGTCTTGGCCGCGAAGAGTTGGCCGTCCTCGTTGAAGGCCAGCAGGTCGGTGAAGGTACCGCCGGTGTCGACTCCCACCCATACGTCTGCCATAACCACCTGCTCCTTGCCCTATGTCCGGTGTCCGATGACGGCGGTTCGAACCGTTTGCTCTGAACCGTGTGCTCGACCGGACCATGATGCGCCGGGTGAGCCTAGCACGCGTGCCCCCGGGCCAATCCGGCCACGCGAGCCGCCGAGACGGCGTCCGAGCCCCATGGTGGAGCGGCCGGCACGGGCATGTGTGCAGGGGATTCCAGCCACGAGACGCCGTCCATGTACGCCGAGATCAGGGCCGGCGGGATGGGTGGTTCGTGGAAGCAGAAATCCGCCGGAGCGTCGGTGTGGACCAGCAGGATGCATCCCCGCTGGGTCAGCAGCGGGCCGTGCCGGTGATGCGGCGGATTGCCGACGTAGCTGCCCGCCGCCTGCCGGCCGGTGCCGGGCATGAAGAAGTCACCCGAGAGCCAGATGATTTCCTCCCAGCAGCCCGGATGGGACTCCTGGCGGTGATCCCCGACGAACCCGCCGACGAGGACCACGATGCGCAACAACCCCTTCGGGCCGCCGTGGACGTCGCCGCGGATCGGGTCGGGGAGGCGCAACGACTTCGACCACACGCCGTGGAGGCGGCCGGGTGCCTGCAGTTCGGCGGGGAACACGGTGGGCTCCCACGGCTGGTCGACCGTCCGCACGACGAGGGGTGCGCCGCCGTAGTAGTCGTCCGGGGCGAAGTGGGGACTCCAGATGGCGACGCCTCTTGCTGCAGCGCGGCAGGTCGCGCGCAGAGGTGAGCAGCCGGTGGGCGCGGCCACGAAACCGCCGGCCCCGATGTGGTCGCCCTCCACTGTCAACGAGCCCTCGAGGACCAGGAGCTCGAGCGTTCCCTCGCTGTTGCCCACTGCGGCCGACCAGCCGGCGGGAATCTCGACGACGACGGTTCGCTGACCCGTCTCCGGGTTGTGCGAGAGAAGCCTCCCTGAGCAGCCGAGCAGCAGATCCCCTTCGGAGAGGGGCGTGGACGAAACGTCGTCTATGCGGAAGAACTGTGCGACGCCGCGGTCCGCGCTGGGGCTCACTCGCTCCCGACCTCGTCGGCACTGATGGCGCGCAGGAAACGGGCCAGGAAGGCGTCCCGGTCGGCGATCATCGACGGTGTGCGCTCCGGATCGAGTGCCATCTCCTCGATGAGGGCGGAGACGTCCATGTCCTGACGGGCCAGGGCGCTCTCCAGGAGGCTCAACCGGTCGCGGAGCTGCCATACCTCCGCCCCCAGAGCCAGGATGATTCCGAGGAACCGGTCGTGGAGGGGATTGTCGAAGGCGTGGTATGCCCGAGCAGGGGAGTCTGCTGGATCCTCCGGCGGGGTTGCTGGGGTGTTGGGCGGTGGTGGCAAGGAATTCTCAAGCGGCGGGCTTGTCGGCCATGTTCACCCAGCGGTTCTCCAGCCGGAACTCCCCGGTCCGCAGGAGCGCGGCCGTGCCCCAGTAGTTCGGTTCGTCGTACTCGAGGGGGCCGTCGCCGATGTTCACGAACCCGGTCTCTCGCAGCACCGCCTTGAAGTCCCGCGACAGGAACTCGTCCCAGAACGCTTCACCGTTCCCCTTGCAGTCGAAAGACTGGAGGAAGGCCCTCTCCGGTGGCAACTCGGCATAGGGAGGCATGTCGAGGAAGCGAATGTGCCCGCCGGGACGCAGCAGCCGGTAGGCCTCGGCCATGACCGCGTCGAGCACCTCTGCGTTGAGTTCGTGCAGCAGCAGGAATCCGGAGATGAGGTCGAAGCTCTCATCGGGGTAGCCGGTGGCCGTTGCATCGCGCTGCTCGAAGGTGATGGCGAGTCCTCGTTCCTCCGCCGTGAGGTGCGCCCAGCGCAGGGCGGCGGCGGAGATGTCGATGCCGACCACCTCGGCGGCCTCGGGATACGCCTCGCGGAGGGCCATCGTGAGGCCGCCGAAGGAGCAGCCCAGGTCGAGGATCCGCCGGTAGGTGCCCGATGGTGCGCCCTCGGCGAATGCCACCAGCGCTCCCGGCGGGCTGCCTGTGTAGCCCGTGCGCCAGGCCATGCGGTACAGCGCCCCACCACGCTCGTAGACGGGCCCGACGAGCGGATCGCCCCAGTACCCGCCGGGCACGAGATGTATGTCGTCGAGTCCCTCGCTGTCGCGCTCGGTGTAGTACCCGGGAAGCTCCAGAGCCGGGTCGAGCACGAGTCGGCCGGCGGGATCGGCCGGCATCCGGTCGAGGAGCCCGGCGAGTTGGTCGGTGTGGTCCTCAAGTGACCGCCGCGCCGAAGCCCAGCCCATCTTCTGTGCCTGGTGCTGCGTGGCGGCGGCGAACCGGTAGAGGGGACTCGGCTCGATGATCGCGGCCGCCCCGTCCATGGTGGTCGGCTCGGAGCCGCCCACGGCCGTGCGGTGCGCATAGGCATCGAGGACGCCCTTCACGTGCACCGTGTAGTTGTACCCCCGCAGGCCTTCGAGGTAGTCGAAGTGAGCTGCCTGCTCCTGTGTCGGAGCAGGCAGCTCGGGCATCTCGTCTCCCTACGTGTGACGCGCGGTTGCCAGGCGTCGCTGCCTAGCCGCCCGCCGCCACGAAGTCCTGCATGCGCACGAGGCCGTTGCCGGTGATGGCGCGGGGCAGGGCGAGGTAGTCGGCGTGGGCGTAGTCGAGGCCGGTCCAGGCGATCGGGTAGATCGGGTAGTCCTCGGCGTAGATGCGCTGCGTCTCCCGGATCGCCTCGTCCGCGAGGGCTGGGTCACCCATCGCTGCGAGGGCCTCGTTCAGCGCCGCGTTCTCGTAGCCGAACCAGTTCAGGAAGCCGCCGACTCCGCCGTAGATGAAGCCGTAGTAGTTGGCGTCGTAGTAGCCCGGCGTGTCGATGACGTCCACGAAGAATTGCAACTCACCGGTACGGCCGTACTTGCGTCCGTCGAAGGTGGCCCGCGGCTGCTTCTCGATGTTGAGATCGAAGCCGGCCTCGCGCATCGAGTTCTGCACCAGGATGGCGATCTCCTCGTCCAGCGGAAGACCATCGGCGTACGCGAGCGTCAGCGGCGCGTCGATCCCCGACAGGACGGCGCCTGCCGCGTCGATGTCGTGGCCGCGGAAGAACTCGTTGGTGTAGCCGGGAACCGGGGGAATGAGGATCGAGTCCCACAGCGTGGCCTCGCCCTGGAACACCACGTCGATGATGTCCTGGTAGGGGATCGCCTGGGCGATCGCCGCCCGTACGGCGAGATCGTCGAACGGCGGCGCATAGGTCAGGGCCAGGAAGGCGCCCGTCGTCGTCGGGATGCGGGTCACGGCGACCCCGTCGGTCGCCTTGGCCTGCTCGACGCCGAGCGTGGTCAACTCGGCGGCGAAGGCGACGTCGCCACTCAACAGCAGCTGCAGGCGCGAGTTGGCGTCGGGAACGCTGCGTTGGATGACCCGCTGCAGTGCCGGCTGGGGTCCCCAGTAGTTCTCGCGCGCCTCGAGGGTCACCTCGTCGCCACCCGGCCCGAAGTCCACGACCCGGTACGGCCCGAATCCGGCTGCGTTCTGGTTCAGCCACTCGTTGGCGTACGGGTCCTCATCGGTGGCGTACTTCTGCACTTCGGTGGAGTCGTAGACGACCAGCCAACCCGAGCCCAGGGAGGGAAGCAGCTTGTCGCCGAAGATGCCGGTTATCCGGACCGTGTAGTCGTCCACGGCCTCGACCTGATCGATGCTGACGAGGCCCGCAAGTGAGATCCAGAACGCACCCGTCGTGAATCCGGACATCGTCTTCTCGAGGGACCACCGCACGTCCTCGGCGGTCATCTCGTTGCCGAAGTCACTCATCACGCCCTGGCGGAGGTGGAAGGTGTAGGTGCTGCCGTCGTCGGAGATGTCCCAGCTCTCCGCGAGTTCCGGTTGGGCCTGGCCGGCATTGCCGTCGGCGAGGCTGGCGTACAACTCGTCGCGATCGCTGGAGATCTCCCAGTTCGTCAGGCTGTCGTAGGTGGCGAAGAAGATGCCCACCGACGGGAGGTTGTTCTGTCCGGGGCCGTCCGGGTTGATGGCCAGGACCGGGCCGGCCAGCGCCAGGACGACCTCGTCGGGGACCGCGGATGCCGGTGCCGGAGCCGGTGGAGGCGGTTCCGGCGCTGCCGCGGGCGGTTCCGGAGCCGCGGCGGGAGCCTCTGCCGCAGCGGCGGCCTGCTCTTGTGCCGCCTCGGCCGCGGCGCGCGCGTCGTCGGCCTCGTCCTGGGCGGCGGCCGCCTGATCGCGAGCCTCGTCTGCGGCTGCCTGAGCGTCGGCGAGTGCTGCTTCGGCGGCGGCGACCGCCTCCTGGTTGCCCTCTGCGGTGGCCTGCGCCAATGCCGCGGCCGCCTGCGCCTCTTCGGCGGCGGCTGCGGCCGCCTGGGCTGCCGCGTCGGCTGCCGTCGCTTCGGCCTGGGCGACGGTGGCGTCGGACAGCGCACCCTGCGCCGCGCCCAGAGCGGCGGCCGACGCATCGGCCGATCCGTCGTCAGCCGCGCACGCCGCGGCCAGCAATGCCAGACCGCACGCAACGGCCAAGAGGCGGACTCTCCTCGAAACCCGCGTTCTGCGAGCCCCGCTCAACGTTCCAGACGACTGGTGCATGTCTCACTCCCCGTGCGCGCCGACCCGGATGGTCAACGTTTGAATCTGACCGAAGACTGGACTGTCCAGCGGTTCAGATGTGACGCGGGAAGGGTACTCGTCCAATACCAGCCCGGCAACGAGGCGGAGCGGCGGGCGCAGCCGCCGGAATGGCCGGAGCGTTGCTGCGGTTGCCGATCTACTTACTCGGTCGTCGTCGCCTCGACCGCCGGATGTTCCTGGTTGACGAGAATGCAGGCCGCGCCATGGCCGGGCGTCGCTTCCACCAGAGCAGGTTGCGCTTCGCCGCAGGCTTGGACGGCAAGTGGGCAGCGCGTCTCGAAGACGCATCCCGTGGGCCGCTTGGCGCTGCTCACCTCACCGCGTACGACGTCGGCGGTGGGGGCGACATCGGGATCGACCGACAGCTCGGCGCCGATCAGGAACTCGGTGTAGGGGTGCTTCGGATTCGACAGGACCTCATCGGTGGGACCGATCTCCACGAGGCGACCGAGATACATGACCGCCACTCGCTCGCAAACGGCTCGGATCGCCTTCAGGTCGTGCGAGATCAGGACATAGGTGAGGTTGAGTTCCTGCTGCAGGTTGAGCAGCAGTTGCAGGACCCCCTCCTGAACCGACACGTCGAGCGACGCCGTGGGTTCATCGAGCACCAGCACTCGCGGGGACGTCGCCAAGGCGCGGGCGATGTTGACGCGCTGCTGCTGACCTCCTGACAGTTCGTGCGGGTACCGCCCCGCCAAGTCGGCGCTGAGCGCGACCTGTTCCAGCAACTCGTGCACGCGCTGGGACAGCTCCGGTCCCCGGAGGTCAGTGTGCAGGAGCAGCGGTTCGGCGACGGATTCCCAGACGTGGTAGCGGGGGTCCAGCGACTCGTACGGTTCCTGGAACACGATTTGCATCTCGCTGCGCCATGATCGCAGCGCGCGCGCCGGTGCCCCCACGATGGACCGGTCGAGCACGACGACGGTCCCCGAATCGACAGGCGTGAGGCCCAGGATGCACCGGGCGACGGTGGACTTCCCGGATCCGCTCTCGCCGACGATGCCGAGCGTCCGCCCGTAGGAGACCGAGAACGAGAGGTCGTCGACGGCGACGACATCCGGCACGCCGCGTCTCGTGGGGAACGTCTTGTTGAGGCCCTCCACGGAGATTGCGACGGAGTCGCCGGCAGCGGCACGCTGCGATGAACCGCTCATCGAGCCGTCGCCCCCAGCCTCTGCTCCCGGAGGCCGCGCAGGTCCGATGCGGCGATGAGGCGCACCGTGTAGTCATGCTGAGGTGAGAGCAGCACCTGCCTCATGGGGCCGTCCTCGACCACCCGCCCGTCGCGCATGACCGAGACCGTGTCGCAGTACTGGGCGATGATGCCGAGGTCGTGGGTGATGATGAGCACCGACAGGGACAGTTCCTTCTGCAAGTATGCGATCAACTCCAGGATCTGACGCTGGATCGTGGCGTCGAGGCCGGTCGTGGGTTCGTCCGCGATCAGCATCTCCGGCTCGCACAGCAGGGCAGTGGCGATGACCGCTCGCTGCGCCAACCCGCCGCTCAACTCGTGCGGGTACGACCGCGCGACCCGGTCGACATCGTCGATGCCCACCAGCCGCAGGTGCTCGCGGATCCGGGCGGAGCGACCGGCGCGATCGAGACTCATGTGAGCCTTCAGCACGTTGGCCATCTGCGTCTCGACGGTGGTCAAGGGATACAGCGCGGTGCGGGGGTTCTGGAAGACCATGCCGATCGATGCGCCGCGCACCTGCCGCATCTCCTTGGGGTCGAGGCCCAGCAGTTGGCGCTCGCCGAGTCGGACCGAGCCCGTCGTGACCTGACCACCGGGCGGTAGCAGCCCGATGATCGAGCGCGCCGTCATCGACTTGCCGGAGCCGGTCTCACCGACCAGCCCGTGCATCCGCCCGCGCTCGACGCTCAGGTGGACGTCGTTCAGCACCGAGGTCACCTCGTCGCGCCCGGTGATCTCGACGCTGAGATCCTCGACGATCAGGGCGGGCTGCGTCATCGGAGATGCACCTCCCGAGCCTGCTCGATCCCCTCGCTGAGGAGGTTGAAGGCGAACACCGCGATCGCCAGGAAGATCCCGGGGAAGATCGAGATCCACCACTGGCCCGTCGTGATGTAACTCGCACCGCCGAGGATCATCGATCCCCATTCGGGTGTCGGCACCTGCACGCCCACACCCAGGTAGGCCAGGCCGGCCAGCGTGAGGATTCCGTACCCCATCGAGACACCGAACTGCACGACGGCGGGCCCGAGCGAGTTCGGCAGCACGTGGCGGAAGACCAGGCGCGTCGTTGAATTCCCCAGGGCGACCGATGCCTGGATGAACCGCTGCTCGCGGACGGTCAGCACGCGGCTGCGAACCAGCCGCAGGAACACCGGCGCGTTCACGAAGGCGAGCACGAACACCACGTTCGTGAGGCTGTTGCCTCCCAGCGAGACGAGCGCGATGGCCAGGATGAGCAGCGGAAATGCCTGCACGACGTCGGCGAGCCGCATCGACGCCTCGCCCATGAGCCGCCGGGAGAAACCGGCGGCCACTCCCAGCACGATGCCGATCAGCGCTCCTAGCCCCACTCCGAGCACCACGATGGTCAGGTCGATGCGGGGGGCATGGAACACCCGGACGAAGATGTCGAACCCGGAGCGGTCCGTGCCGAAGGGATGCCGTACGCTCGGAGGTTGCAGTGCCTCACGCGGGTTGGCGATCTCCGCCCCGAACTGCCAGATCGCAGGAACCACATAGGCGCCCAACGCCAGCACGAAGATGATGAACGCACCCCACAGCAGCGGTGGGTTCAGATTCCGTCGCAGCCGCTTGGCGAAGCCTTCGGCGTGTCGCGGCAGCACGAACGCGGGCGCGTCCCCGTTGTGGGCGTCCGGCGGCGGGTTCACAGCCGCACCCGGGGGTCGATGACCCGGTAGAGCAGATCAACGACGAAGAAGATGGCCACCGACAGCGCCCCCGTGACCAGCACGAACCCCTGGACGGCCGGGAAGTCGCTCTGGCGTATGGCGTTCACGGCGTACTGAGCCGCCCCTCCCCACGAGAACACCGTCTCGACCAGCACGGCGCTGCCCAGCAGCACGCTGAAGAGGATTCCCACGAAGGTAACCACCGGGGGGAGAGCACCACGGGTGGCGTACACCCAGAGCTTGCGGTTCGACAGGCCGCAGGCCCGCCCGAAGAGGATGGAGTCCGATGTCAGCGATTCGATGGCGGCCGAGCGGGCCAGGCGGGCGATGGGTGCGGTGAAGATGAGCACCATCGTCATCAGCGGCAGCCAGATGTGGTGCAGGGACGCCTTGAACGCCTCACCGTTCAGCGTGATCATCGCATCGAAGAGCGCCGCGCCGGTCACGTCGCGCGGCGCGGGTCCGCCCGGCGCGAGCTGTCCCGTGGGGCCGGGAGCGATGCCGAACTTGAAGAAGAAGACGAACAGCAGGACCAGCCCCAGCCAGAAGTCGGGCACCGAGAGCGCGGAGAAACTGCCGAAGCGCACCGCTCTGTCACCGCCGCGGCCTCGTCGATGGGCCGCGTAGCTGCCCAGCGACAGTCCGAAGACCAGGGCGAAGGCCAGAGCCAGCACCACCAACTCCAGCGTGGCGGGCAGCCGGTCGGCCAGGTCGGTGGTGACCGGCCGGTCGGTGAACAGCGAGGTGCCCAGGTCGCCGCGGACGGTGTCGCCGAGGAATGCGACGTACTGCTCTCCCAGCGGCCGGTCCGTGCCCAGTTGGGCCTGGACGCTGGCGATCACCTCTTCGGTGGCGAACGATCCGGCTACGAGGTAGGCGGGGTCCCCACCTGCCAGGCGGGTCAGGAAGAAAGTCGCCGTCGCAACGCCGAATAGGATCGGGATCATGAAGAGAATGCGCCGGATGATGAGCCACGCCCACTGCCGCGCTCTCACCCCCGCTCCTCCCGCATCGGGGAAAACGTACTCCGGGGCCGCGGAGCGCGCGGCCACGACGGGCCTGCGGCTGCCCGCCAACTCGTTCGGCCACCCGGGTCGCCGGACCGACCGGTGACCGGAAGCGACGCCCCCGGGATTCCCCCGGGGATAGGCGGACCCCGACGGTCGTCGCGCCCGGCCGCGCTGCGGGCTCTTCTCGAACGCCCGGATGCCACGATCGTCGTGGGGGCGGTCAACGCCCTCTCGGCGCGCCTCGTCGAGCGGGCCGGCTTCGGCTGCTGCTTCGTGACCGGCGCAGGTCTTGCGAACGCCCAGTTCGGGTTGCCGGACATCGGGCTCGTCACCATGACCGAGGTGGTGAACGAGGCGGCGAGCATCTGCGACGCCGTCGACATCCCCGTCATCGTGGACGCCGACACGGGCTTCGGCGGGCCTCTGTCGGTGATGCGCACGGTCCATCTTCTGGAGCAAGCCGGGGCTGCCGGCATCCAGATCGAGGATCAGGCCATGCCCAAGCGTTGTGGGCACTTCGCCGGCCAGCGGATCGTGGATCCGGCCGAGATGCTCTCGCGGATCGAGGCCGCGCTGAGCGCCCGAGCCGACCCCGACCTGGTCGTGATTGCCCGGACCGATGCGCGGTCGGTTGTGGGGTTCGAGGAGGCACTGGGGCGCTCACGGCAGTACGCGGCGGCGGGCGCGGACGTGATCTTCGTGGAGGCTCCCAGGACGGTCGAGGAGCTACGGGAGATCCCTCCGGCGCTGGCCCCCACGCCGGTGATCCTGAACGTGGTGGAGGGCGGCAAGACGCCGCAGTTGCCGCTGGAGGACCTGCAGGAGATGGGTTACCGGTTGATCCTGCACGCCAACCTGTTGCTGCGGGTGATGCTCAAGGCCGGCCAGGATGCCCTGGCGGTCCTGAGTGAGACCGGCACGTCCCTCGGTCTGGGAGAACGCATCCTGCCGTGGGAGCAGCGCCAGGCACTCGTCGATCTGGACCGGTTCGACGAACTCGAGAACCGCCTGAGCGGGGAGGAGAACCCATGAGCGAGCGAGCCGAGGGCCAACGATCCTGGTTGGCGTCGATCTCCGGCGACGACCTCGACGTCTACGAGTTGTCCGGGTTCGGTGGCTCGGCGGGGTTCGGCGAGCGGCCGGCGCTCCTCGTGATCGACGTTCAGTACCGGACGGCCGGCGACCGGCCCGTCCCCATCCGCGAGGCCATCACGACCATGTACCCGACGGCCTGCGGCGACCGGGCCTGGGCGGCGATCCCGCACATCACCCGGCTGCTCGGCGCTGCACGTGACGCCCGGATCCCGATCGTCTACCCCTATGTGGCGCCGAAGAAGGCCGTCGACGCGGGGCGCTTCGGCAGCATCAACCCGCAGATCACGTCCATCTCGGAGAGGGGCTACGAGTTCGTGGCCGAGGTGGCGCCGGCGGAGAGCGACGTGCTGCTGCCCAAGCGCCACGCCAGCGCCTTCTTCGGCACCGCGCTGGTCAGCTACCTCGTGGACTTCGGTGTGGACACGGTGATACTCGCCGGGTGCACCACCAGTGGCTGCATCCGTGCCACGGCGGTGGATGCGTTCTCCTACAACTTCCGGACGATCGTTGCGGAGGAGTGTGTCTACGACCGCATCGGTGCCAGCCACGACGTGGGGCTGTTCGATCTGGATGCCAAGTACGCCGACGTGGTGCCGACCGACGAGGTCATCGATCGGCTCAGGGAGTTGAGCTCAGGGGGTTGACGGCTCCGTCTCGCTGACCGCACCGGACGGCGCCCGCTTCGGCCGCAGGACGGCCAGCGCGGCGACCGCCACGACGGCGATTGCGGCGAGCACGATCAGGGCGGCCTGCCCCACGGCGGTCGTGAAGGCCTTCTCGCCTGCGATCTCGTAGATCAGGCCGTCCGCCTCCGAGACGCCCGGGGGCGCCGCGCTGCGCCCCAACGCCAGGTCGGTGATGATCCCGGTGGGCACGTTCGGGTCGAGACCGGCGTCCCCCAGAAGCGAGCGGTAGATGCCGCCGACCCGCGAGGCGACCAGCGAGCCGATGATGGCGATCGAGAGGAGTTGGCCGAGCTGGATCGCCACGGTGTGCGCCCCGGAGACGATCCCGCCGCGGGAACTGGGCGCGGCGCTGAGCGCCAGGTGGAGCGAGACCGCCGGGAACACCGACATGGCGGCCCCGACCAGCGCCAGGGCGATGCCGACGACGGGGTATGGCGACGTGGGGGTCATACGGGAGACCAGCACGAGGCCGGCCACCTCCAGCAATACGGCCGACCCCAGCATGCGGCCGAAGCCGAACCGCTCCAGCAGGCGCATGGCGAAGGGGGAGATCAGGGCGGCCACGACGCCGAACGGCATGAACGCGGCGCCCGCCACCAGCGGCGAGAATCCCAGCACCGACTGCAGGTAGGTGATCACGAAGAACATCGTCCCGACCACCGAGACGATCGCCAGCAGCATGATGATGAGGCCCGCGGTGAGGCGCCGGCGGTCGATCCCCACCTCGGGGCGGGAGCCGGCCCCGCGGCGCAGCGCCGCCGTCATGAGCGCCAGGACGCCCAGGCCTCCGAGCACCCGCCACAACACCGAGCCGGACCCCCAGCCCTCCTGGCCGGCGCTGATGAGGCCCCAGATCAGCAGGGCGAGGCCGACCGAGCCCGCAAGACTGGGCAGCACCCGCAGGTCGGTCGTGGCCGGCGGCGCCGGATCCTCCCGCACACCGATCAGCACGGGCACCAGCGCGGCCAATGCGAAGCCGCACGACAGCCAGAAGATCGACCACCACGGCCATGCCCGCAGCAGCAACCCGCCGATGAGGGGACCGATCGCCGAACCCCCGAGCGCACCGGTGAACCAGAGGCCCAGCGCGACATTGAGCGGCCGCCCGGCCGGCAGGTGCACCCGCAGCAGCGCCACCGAAGCCGGGAAGGCCAGCGCCGCGCCCACCCCCGACACCGCCCGCAGGCCGATCAGCAGTCCCATGCCGCCGGCGAAGGCACTGCCGACCGTGCCGGCGATGAAGAGCGCCAGCCCGCAGCGGAGCACGAACGAGGGGCCGTAACGGTCCGTCAGCCCGCCCCCCAGCATGACCAATGCCGCCAACGGGAGGAGGAATCCCGAGAACATCCACTGGGTCGCCGAGAGGTCGGCGCCGAGCGCCTCGGCGATGGTCGGCGCACCCAGCAGCACTGTCGCCTGATCGAGATTGAGGACCAGGGCCGTGAGTGCCCCCGAAGCCGTGACCCACCAGTGGGATCGCTCGGCTGTCATGCGCGGTCGGAGCACACGCGCGCTGCTCGTCACTCTCCCTGGAAGCGGTCCACGAACGACATCACGGCGTCGGCGAACTCGCGGGGGTACTCGGGCACCACGGCCACCCAGCCGCGGATGTTGGGCTCCGGGCCCGGGATCTCCACGTACTCGCTGTGGGGGATCGCCGCGTGCGCCTTGACGGTGTAGGAGTACAGGACCTCGTCGGTGACGTTGAGGACCAGGACCGGGCACTGCAACTTGGGGTAGTTCGCGTAGTGGTCGTACTTCACGACCGAGACGTAGGTCCACCAGTAGTTCGGTCCCGCCTGCAGCTTGGCGATGAGCTCGCGGAGGTATGTCTCGCCGTCGTTCTCGGTGGCGAAGTGGGCGACGTAGTCCAGGATGTCGTTCGCCAGGAACTCGCCCTTGCCGTCGGGGATCCATCCTGACTTGAGGTCGTCCCGGGAGAGCCAGTCCTGGCGCTCCTCCTCGTCGTCCACGGCCAGGATCGGCGCGATGACGAGCGACTTGACGCGTTCCGGGGAGTTGGCGGCGACGTCGGTGGCGATGCTGGCGCCGGTGTGGAAGCCGACGATGTTCGCCTGCTCGTAACCAAGGTGATCCAGCAGGCCGATGACCGCCTGTGAGTAGTAGGGGATCCCCTCGGCCGGCTGCTCGGCGGGATGGTCGGACATCCCGAACCCGGGCGTGTCCATGGCGATGGTGTGGTAGCGCTCGGCGAAGAGTGGGATCGCCCTCAACCACATGACCGAACTGCTGGCTGTCTGGTGAAGCAGGATCAGCGGAGGTCCCTGACCGGCCTCGATGTAGTGAACCTGCCCCACCGCAGTGTCGGCGTACCCTCGCCTCATCGGTCCCCCTCGCCTCTGACCGGATACAGGACGTCGGGTACAGTACCCCGCGCACCGGAGGCTCGTGGCGGAAGGGGTTGGGATGCTGGAAGCCGAGGGAACGAGCCGCAGGCTCCTCAGTACCCGTCACGGACATGTGCACCTGCGCATCAACGGTGAGGGCGACCCACCCCTGGTGCTGCTGCACATGGGGCTGTCGTCGGGCCGCATGTACCGCCACATCACCCCGCGGCTCTCCGCCGGGCGTCGTGTCATCGTTCCCGATCGACTCGGATTCGGGTGCTCGGACCATCCGCCGGCCGGCGGCCTGAGCCTCGGCGAGTACGCCGACGCCACGCTGGAGGCGCTGGATCAGATCGGTGTCGAGGAGTTCGACGTCGCCGGCGTCCACACCGGCTCGTGCGAGTCCATCGACCTGGCGGCCCGCTTCCCGGACCGGGTGCGCCGGATCGCCGTCGTGACCGTCCCCGTGTTCTCCGCCGAGGAGATCCCGCAGTACAAGGACAACTACCTGCACGAACCCAAGCCGACCGCCGACGGGTCGCACCTCGACTGGTACTGGCGCTGGTGGCGTGACGGCGGGTTCGGCGGCGCGGCGGAGCGGTCGCGGCCCTGGCCGCCGGACCTGCTGCACGAGTTCATGATGGATCACCTGGGGGCCCAGCCCGATCCCTGGATGACCTATCACGCGGTCTTCGACCATCCGACCGGCGAGTTCGTCTCGAAGATCCGGCAACCATTCCTCGTGGTGGATGTGCCCGACGACCTCGCCGAGCAGACCAAGCGGGCGATGCCGCTGCTCCCAGCGCACACGCGGGTCGTCTCACTGCCGCGCCTCACCGACGTGCTGGAGCTCTTCACAACCGCCGCGGACGAGATCGCGGGCCACCTCGAGGACTTCTTCGACTGACCCGGCGGAGACCCGGCGTCCTCGAGAGGGATCCCCGCGCCGCTGCGACACAGGCGGAAGTTCCTGAGAATCGCCTCGTGGCGGTCGACGACAAGCAATCGCCGGACACCAGGGAGAGCCCATGAAGCTGCCGATGAACAACCGCTACGACTACGTGTCCATCAAGGACCGGACTCCCTACGACTGGCCCAACGGCACCCGCCTTGCCGTGTGCCTGTCCAACAACGTGGAGCATTTCGCCTACAAGGCCGGCCTCGGCCTCAACGATTCGGCGGTGAGCGCGCCGGCCGACTACCGGAGTTACGCCTGGCGGGACTACGGGAACCGCATCGGCATCTGGCGCATGTTCGACGTGTTCGACGATTTGGACATCCCGTGGTCGCACAACGTCAACTCGATGGTGATGGAGCTCTACCCGGACATCGTCGCCAAAATCATCGAGCGGGGCGACGAGATCATCGCTCACGGCCGCACGAACTCCGAGCGCAGCGACGGCCTCTGGGAGCCCGACGAGGCACGTCTCATCGCCGAGACCACCGAGGTCATCACCGAGTACTGGGGTCGCCGTCCGAGCGGCTGGATGGGTCCGTACATCGCCGAGTCTGCGGTCACCAGCGACCTGCTCGTCGAGGCGGGCTACAGGTACACGCTGCAGTCACCGTGTGACGATCAGCCGATCTGGCTGCGGACCAGGTCGGGTCCGCTGCTCAGCATCCCCTATCCGCTGGAGCTGAACGATGTCGGCGTCTATGTGCGACGCCACCACCCGGCGCCGGTGTTCGCGGAGATGATGATGGACCAGTTCGACGAGATGCTCCGCCTCGCGGAGGAGCAGCCGCTGGTGTACTCCATCTCGCTGCACACCTTCCTGGTCGGGCAGCCGTTCCGCCTGAAGCACCTGCGCGCCGCCCTGGAACACATCGCGGAACGGCGCGATGAGGTGTGGCTGGCGCGCCCGGAGGACGTCGCCGCGCACGCGATGAGCCTTCCGCCCGGCGTTGTCCCAGGATCCTCGCCGGCTGATTCCTGAGCCCTCTGCCGGGTACTGACGCTGCGGGAGCCATCCGGCTGCGGATCGGCTAGAAACAGCAGGCGCGGAGAGTGACGACACGCTGCCAGGGAGTTCCTCGCATGGCGACGATCGAACACGAAGGAGCGATCGTGGACACGATCGGTGAGCTGCCGATTGTCGGTGCGGCGGCTCCGGATTTCGTGCTGGTCGGAGCCGACATGGAACGGATAAGCCTCGGGATCTTCGCCGGTCAGCGGCTGGTGCTCAACATCTTCCCGAGCATCGACACAGAAACCTGCGCCGAGAGCGTGCGAGTGTTCAACGAGCGCGTCGTTGGCTTCTACGACACGACGGTGCTGTGTGTCTCGGCCGACCTGCCCTTCGCTGCGAAGCGGTTCTGCACGACCGAGGGCATCGTGAACGTTCATCCCGCGTCCACGTTCCGCTCCCCGGAGTTCGCGGAGGAGTACGGGGTGCGCATGATGAACGGTCCGATGGAGGGTCTGTGTGCCCGTGCCGTTGTCGTGATCGACGAGGACGGCAGGGTCGTCCACTCCGAACTCGTCTCCCCGCTCAACGCGAACCCCGACTACGACGCGGCGCTGGGCGCCCTGTAGCCGACCTCACCCGGAGCAACGGAAGCACTGGTCAACTCGACCGGGGCGCCCTCAGCGCGTGGCGGTGACCGACCTCGCCCGGAGCAATGGAAGCACTGGTCAACTCGACCGGGGCACCCTCAGCGCGGCGGTGACCGACCTCGCCCGGAGCAACGGACGCACGGGTCAACTCGACCGGGGCGTCCTCAGCGGGCGGCGGTGACCGACCTCGCCCGGAGCAGGAAAGCTCGGGTCAACTCGGGACCGCCAGACGTTCGACGGGTTGGCCGGTGACGCCGGCGACGAGTTCGAAGTCCTTGTCCAGGTGGAGGACGGTCAGCCCGGACAGTTCGGCGATCGCGGCGATGAGCAGGTCCGGAATCGACGGTGCTCGGTGATGGCCGGCCTGCGCCAGGGTTTGCTGCACCGCCATCGCGCGGTCCTCGCCGGCGGGTGTGAGGTACTCGACCGGCATGGCGCTGAGCGGCGGTTCGCTGAGGCTCCGCCGGAGGTCGTCGGCCGAGCGGGCCGAGAACCCCACCTCGAGCCGCGTGAGAGTCGAGATCCGCACCAGCCCGCGGCCTATCCGTGACGCCCACTCCGCCGCGTCCGGGCTCGCCGCGAGCCGGACCAGCGCCGACTTGTCGATCAGCCAGCCGGTCACGTCCACCTGTCGATCAGCCAGCCGGTCACGTCCACCTGTCGATCAGCCAGCCGGTCACGTCCACCTGCCGGTCAGCCAGCCGGTCACGTCCACCTGCCGGTCAGCCAGCCGGTCACGTCCAAGCCGACCGCATCACATCGTCGTCGGCGAGGTCGCAGAAGGCCGCCCCGAAGCGCCGCAGCGACTCCACGGTCACGTCGCCGCCGCCGGCGGTGCGCTCACGCTCCAGCAGCCTCCGCAGGTACTCCACCCGTGAGAGGCCCACTGCTCTGGCGTTCACCTCGATGGCCGCAACAACGTCAGCGGGAACGTCCCGCACAAGGATGTCGACCACGAGTCACCTCCAACGGCTTTCTCACGCAGGGCGATATCATATGATACTACCAGGCTAGAGCGCAGCCGGGAGCCCGGCGACGCGTCGGCGCTCCACACGGCTGCACACGATCGGGGCCAGTGTTCCTAGAGCCGGAGCGGCTGGTTGACGGCGGAGTCCGTGCCACCACGGTGGCCGTGCGCGGCGTCGTTGCGGGGGCGATGTCCGGCGGTCGGGGTGCGGTGACGGTGGGCGCGGCGGAGAGCGCGTTTGCCGTCGGCCGCCGTCTCGATGTCCCCGCCCTTGTCGTGGATCTCGTTGTGGTGGCAGTGGCCGCAGAGGAGGCACATGTTGTCGATGTCGGTTGGCCCGCCATGCTCCCAGTGCTTCTCGTGGTGGGGTTCGCAGATGTTGTGCCTGGCGCCGCAGCCGACGCAGCCGCCGTCGCGGGCGGCGAGAGCGATGCGCTGCGCGGCGTTGGCGTCGCGGCTGGCGCGTCCGAGCCATAGCGGCCGGCCCGGCGTGTCGAAGATGGCGGGCACGACCTTGGCCTTGACGGCGAGCTTGACGAGTTCGTCGGCGGTCACGGGCGTGCCGTCGGGGAGGTGTGCGCCGTTGACCGTGGCGGTGACGGCGTCGTACTCGGCGATGACGAGCAGGGTGGTGCTCTGGGCCCCGGCCGCGCCGCTGCCGGTGGCGAGGCGTTCGAGCGCGTCGGCGTAGCGCTGGGGGACAGTGGCGCGATCAGTTGGGTCCTCGCCGCGACGGAGCTTCCCGGCCACGGCGGTGAGGGCGGTTTGGATGCGGGCGCCGGCCACGGGATCGAACAGGCCGAACAGCTTCCACATGCCGTCGGACTGCTGCTTGATCGACAGCTCCCGCCGGGCCCGCTGGCGGCGCCGGCGTTCCTGGAGTTCTTCGCCGGCGGAGCGCTCGTTGACGTGGTTGCGCACGGTGTTGCCGAACACGTCGGTCGGTTGGTCCGCCGCGGCGGCCAGGAGTTCGTCCTCGTCCACGTCGGTGTGCTCGGCGGCCTCGGCGATGATCCGGGCGTGCTGCGGCGTGATGTCGCCGTCGGCCAGCGCTTGTGACGTACCGGTCAGGTCGGCGAGCTGCCCGGCCAGTTTCACGTCGCGCTTGGCGCTGCCGCGGGACTGCCGCAACCGGTCGCGCACTGCCTCGGCGGCCTTGGCCTCGCCGTCACGACGAGCCAACTCGGCAACCGTCTCGGACCTCATTGCGGCCAGACCGGCCTCGCAGCGCCCCAGGACGCTCAACCGCTCCTCGAGGAGGTCGCCGCTCAGCGAGCGCAATCCCACGACCAGCGCCTCGAACATGCCGGCAACGCGACCCACGGGATCGCTCGGGGCATCTCCCGATGCCGAGGTGTTGCCAGGACCGCTTTCGCTGCCCCGGGGAGTGCTCTCGTGTCGCCCTCGCCGGTCGCCACTGCTCCCAATGGCGTCGGCGACAGTACCTGCGCCGCCGGGCACGTCCCGGCTCGCGGCGTCGGCGGTGTCGCCGAAGAGGGTGGGGTCGGTCATCGGGTGTTCCTCGCAGGAGTGTGTTGATGTGGACTTCGCGTCGGCGGGCCGACAAGCCGGTTCGGGGAAGTCCAATCTCCGCTGCGGCGAGGATTGATGACCGGTACGCAGTACTCTAGCACACTCCAACTGAGAACACAACATTAGTTCGTATATTGTTCGGAAGAAATTCTCAGAGAATGATCTGCATCGCCAGACTCGTCCGGCAGCGCCACCGGCGCCCATCCCCGGTGCAGCACGCGTCGAGGCTGTAGCTGAAGCTGCGGTTGTGGGTTCCCTCGCCGGTCTCGGAGATCAGCCGAGGTCCGCCCTCCACCCGGATCCGTCCGGCCGGGCGACCCTCGGCGGCGTCGACGCAACGCTCCCGAAGGTGTGCGCCCAGATGACCCGCCGCCCGAGCCCGACGGACATCGACCAGTGGTCGCCGTCCGCGGTCAGGGGCACCCGGATGTCGTCGGGGCTCACGGTCTCAACGCGGTCAGGGGTACCACCGCCACTCCGTCGTCGGTTTGATATCCGTGACCGAACGCGGTGAGCACGATGAGACGCGCCGGACGGCCTCGGCGCGCGGTATCCACTCGTTCCCGGACGGCCCGCAACGACTCCATTGCCTTGTTGATGGCCGCGCCTCCGCCGAGTTTGATCTCTACCGCCGCCCATTCGCCGTCGATGCCGTCGATGATGGCATCTGCTTCCAAACCGCTGTCGTCACCGTAGTAGTAGAGGCGCGCACCGAGGGACTGCGCGTAGATGCGGAGATCGCGCACCGCCATCGACTCGAACAGCAGTCCCATTGCCTCGAGGTCCCCGCCGACGGCCGCGGGCGATCCTCTCAGCGCGGCCACTGCGAGCGCAGGGTCGGCGAAGTATCGCTTGGCACTCCTGCGAAGACGGGCGGATGACCGCAGGTGGGTCGACCACGCCGGCAATGGCTCGATCACGAACATCCGGGCCAGTTCGTCCAGGTATGCGTGAATCGTGGAGCGGGCCGGCGGACTGGCGTCTCCATCGGAGATGTCTGTAAGCAGCGTGGCATTTGTGGCGTTGGTCGCCTCATTTCGGGCGAGTGACTCGAGGAGCCTTGCTACCAGCAGGGGTCTACGCCTGATTCCCGATACCCGGGCGATGTCAACTCGGGTGATGTCGCTCAGGTAGTCCCGCAGCCGCGCCTGCGCGACGTGCGGTGCCATTCCGATCATTCGGGGCCATCCGCCCCGACAGATGAGAGCCGCGGTGTCGCTGATCGTGTGCTTGGAGTCCGTAGCGCGACAGCGACCGCCTGCCATCAGCGAGGTGAGGGAGACCTCCCCAGTGGAGGCTCCGGACTCCCACAGCGACATCGGCCGCATCCGCACGCGCGCGACTCGCCCCGCGCCCGAATGCTCGGTGATTTCGTCCGGGGGGTTCTGCGAACCCGTGAGCAGGAAGTGTCCGAAACCGCCCCGCCGGTCACAGGCGTGGCGCATCGGATTCCATATGCCGCGGACGAGTTGCCATTCGTCGAGCAGTCGCGGCTCTGGACCGTCCAACAGTGAGTGCGGGTCCACCTCGGCCGCGATTCGTACTGCCTCGCTCCCGTCGAGCACCACCTCGCTGGCGGCGAATCTTCGGCCCGTCGAGGTCTTGCCGCAGCCTCGCGGGCCCTCGATCAGAACAGCAGGTGCCGAGGCGAGCGCTTCGGCGACCTCGTTGTCAACCACGCGGGGTAGATAGTCGGTGTCGTTTGGCACGTCTTCCCGTTCAGAGTTGTCCGTGTATCCGCAAAGAGTTCGCTTTGTCCCCGAGTCCAACCGCTCGGGATTGGCCGAACTCTATTTTTCGGAGATTTCAAACTTCATTTTTCGGAGATTCTAGACTTCATTTTTCGGAGATTTCAAACTCTATTCCCAATAGCTGTGAACTCCATTATTCGGTGATTTTGGACTCCATTCTTCGGAGGCTCGGGTGGTGCCACGGGAGGCTGGATTCTGGCCTTCGCCGGAATGACGCACGCCATTCGCCGGAACGACGGGAGGGGTTGAGGTGAGGGGAAGGGTGGGTTGAGGGTGCCGGGGTGGGCCGGGCCGCTCAGCCCTTGCGGCCGATTCGGGCGCTGAGCACGTCCCGCAGGCTGACGATGCCGAGGAGATTCCCGCCGTCGGTCACGGGCAGGTGGCGGAATCCTCCGGAGAGCATCATTTCCGCCGCCTCCTCGGTGTCGATCTCCGGCGAGCAGGTGATGGGCTCGGGCGACATCCAGCGTTCGATCTGGTCGGCGGCCATGTCCCTGGCCTTTCCGGCGGCGCGCAGCACGTCGCGCTCGGTGAGAATGCCGCTGAGCATCGTGCCGTCCACGACGAGGACCGATCCGATGTGACGCCGCACCATGTGTCGCGCGGCCTCGGCCATCGGTGTGGAGCCGGGGAGCGTCACCACCTCGGTGCTCATGACCTGGCGTACCGCGGCCATGTCAGCCCGATCCGCCGGTCTCGTCGTAGCCGCTGCCGTCGCCGGGCTGCGACGGAGTGTCGAGGTCCTGGTTGAGGCGCCGCCACAGGGCTCCGGCCCATCCCACGGTGTGGGGCCACTCACGCCAGAACGACTGCAGCGTGGCGGAGTCCATCTCGTCGGCCGCCTCCTCGGGCGTGACCTCCCGCGCCAACTCCTCGAGCAGGCTCATGGCGTCGAGCAGCTTCTCGGACGGGTCGGACATGGTGTGGCCTCCTCGCCTGATCTTGCCACACCCGACCAGCGGGTCCAAGGTCGCGCCGGCGGCGCCGCGGTCTCAGGCCCCCGCCGGCACCCAGGAGCAGTGGAACCCGAAGGGGACCCGGTTGGGCAGGCTCACCGTGGCCAGCGGCTCCGCGCTGATGGCATTTCCGGCCAGGACGACGACCTCGCTGGCGTCGGTCTCGCTGTCGTACACGACGGTCAGCACGTAGCCCTCGTCCTCTTCGCCGTCGCTGTCCCGCGGGACGAAGACGGCCTCGCTCGCGTAGCGCGACGGACCGAAGTGGTGGTGCTCGGTCGTTCCCGCCACGAGGTCGAGCCGCACGACGCGGTGCCCGTGTGAGACGCTGCCGGTCTCCTCGTCCACGAGTGTGGTGACGTAGGCGTAGCGGTTCGGGCGCCCGACGAGCCGCTCGTCGATGCGGGGGAAGTCGCAGCGAACGTCGAACAGTGTCTCCTCGCGCACCGAGCCGTCCCCGAGCCCCAGCGTCCAGCGGTGCACCATCGCGGGCACATCGAACCGGTCGGACGACTTGGTCCACAGCGACGGGTAGCGGCAGGCGTCGAGCGTGATGCGCCCGCCGATCTCGCACGCGTTGACCGTGTGGAAGACGTAGCACGGATCGATGTCGAACCACTGCACGTCGCCCCCGGCGCGTGACATGACACCGAGTCGGGCGGCGTGGTCGGGATCCCACCGATATGGCAGGCCACCGTGCGCGGCCGGGTCCCGGACGATCGGCAGGTCCATGAACACGACGTGCTCCGCGGTGATGGCGAAGTCGTGCATCATCACGGGCTGCGGGAGGTCGATCGTCGTGGTGCCGAGGAGCAGCCCGTCCGGGTCGAAGCGCAGATACGTGAGCTGCGGCTCGGCGGGGGCGGCGGCGAAGGCGAGCATCTCGCCGGTGCGCGGGCAGATCTTCGGGTGGGCCGTCAGGTTCTGCACCGATCCCTCGAAGTCGACCGGGCCCACGGTGTCGAGGTCGGATGTGATCTCGTAGGGCACGTGGCGCTCCTCGAGAGCGAGGATGCGTCCCCCGTGGACCACGACGTTCGTGTTGGCCGGCGAGCGGTCGGGACGATCCTGCCGCCCGTTCGATGACGCCAAACGGGCTGTGCGAACCCAGCGACTCCTGTAGCGCACGGCGCGCCCACCACGAAGGAGCAGGCCGTGGAGCATGCCTTCACCGAGGAACCAGTGAGCAGAGTCGCAACGGGGTGGATTGGGGCCGGCGTGGAGCAGCATCCCGTGGAGTTCGGTGGGGATGTGACCGCGCACCGGCAGGTCGAGGGCCTCGGTCTCGTCGGGGAGGGGACTGTGATTGCCCCGCAACCACCAGGGCTTGTCCGGGTCTCCTGCAGTCCTGTTGGCCACGATGGGCGGATACTAGCCATGTTGAGACGACTCGGCACCGGCGGGGCGAGGTCGATCGGCGGGGGGCCGGCGGGGCGGGTCCGGTCAGCCTGAGCCCGGGCAACCGTAGGCTCCCGCGGTGGCTGTTCGGGGCGGGGCGCGGGCATGGAGTTGAGCGCGCTGGAGATCGTTGCCGCGGTGGCGGTGATGGCTGCTGGCGCCGCCGTGCAGGGCGGCGTCGGTTTCGGTATGAACGTCGTGGCGGCGCCGATCCTGATCCAGATAGATCCGGACATGGTTCCCGGCCCGCTGCTCGCGGCATCGCTGGCGAACACCGTGCTCATTGCCTGCCGGGATCGCTCCGGAATCGACCGCTCGGCGTTGTCGTGGGCGCTCCTGGGACGTGTGCCGGGGGCTGCGCTCGGCGCCTTCCTGCTTGTGGAGGTCTTCTCGGAGTGGGGACTCTCGGTGTTCCTGGCGTCGGTGATCCTGGCGGGCACGGCGCTGTCCATCACCCCGATCCGCTTGCCCCGCGGCCGATCGATCGTGGCCGTCGGCGGGTTCGTGTCCGGTGTGGCCGGGACTTCGACCGGTGTCGGCGGGCCGCCGCTGGCACTCACCCTCCAGCATGTGGAGCCGCGCCGGCTCCGCGGAACGCTGTCGGCCTACTTCCTCTTCGCGGCGTCGATCTCACTCGTGTTTCTGGGGGCATGGGGGCAGTTCGGCGCCACCCATCTGCTCGCGATAGCGGTGCTCGTCCCTGGGCAGGTATTCGGGTTTCTCGTGTCCGGACGGCTCGTGCGCGTGCTGGACCGCGGCTACACGCGTCCCGCTTTGCTGGCGATTTCGGTCGCTGCGGCTCTCAGCCTGCTTGTCCGGGCATTCGTGTGAGTTGGGATCGACCGATCGCACGGGCTGCGCGACGAGCACTCCTAGCCCCGGTCGCGCACCCGGACCATGGATTCCGGCCTGCGCCGGAATAACGGTCGGGGTCCGGCCTGCGCCGGAATGACGGGTGGTGTGACCGGTGGACTCACTCGAAGGCCGCTTTCGATCGCTCGTCGATCTCGGCGGGGCGGACCGAGCGGTTCTCCGCCGCCGACAGGTAGGCGGCGGCGACGAGACGCAGGGTGTTGAGGTTGTCGCGGCCGCTGGTGGGCGGCTCGGCGCCGTCGTCGATGGCGGCCATCAGCGACGAGATCGGCCCGACGAAGCCCTCGGGGATCCAGCGTCCGGGCAGCTCGGTCTCGAAGCCGCCGCCGGGATCGTCGTGCGCCGACCAGCGGACGGTGTCGGCCCGGCCGTGCGGGTAGTCGTAGGAGAGCCCCATCGTGCCCGACACCACCCCTTCGGTGCCCAGGACGCGCACCCGCCCGAAGACGTCGTCGCTGATGTCGTTGTGGTCGACGGCCACGAAGGCCTGCGCTCCGTCGGCGTAGTCGAGGATCGTCACCGTCTTCGTCTCCGCGCTCGGTGTCTGCAGCGGGTGGTGGGTGTGGCGGCTCGTCACCCACTCGGGCTCGCCGTGGGCGCCGAGCAGGAACCGCATGCCGTCTAGGTAGTGGATGCTGTGGTACATGATCTCCAGTTGCGGCACGTCCATCAGCCAGGGCCAGAGCTCCCACGGGTTCACGAGGGACTCGTGAACGAACGCGGCGGTCGGCGTGCCGATCCGGCCCTGCGCCATCAGCGTGTGCATCGCCCGGATGACCGGGCTCCAGCGGTACTGCTGGTTCACGGCGAGCTTGATCCCTGCGGACTCGGCACGCTCGACGATCTCGACTGCCTGGGCGAAGTCGTCCGAGAGCGGCTTCTGGCACAGCAGGTGCTTGCCCGCGTCCGCAAGCGTGCGCACGAGTTCGAGTTGCCGCCAGGCGGGCACCGCGATGTCCGCGATCTCGACGGACGGGTCAGCGGCGACCTCGTCCAGCGAGCCGAACACCCGCCCGACACCCCAGCGCTCCGCCGTGCGTTGCGCGGCGGACGGATCGATGTCGTAGCAGCCGACGACGTTCAGTCCATGTGACGTGTAGACCGGGAGGTGCCCGTCGTTGACGATCCCGCCGCAGCCCACGATGGCGATGCCATGGTCGTGGCGGCCGGGGAGCCACGCTCGCGTGTCGAGGCCCAGTGCGGCCGGATCGGGTGCGGGGATGTTCATGTCGGCGATCCCTCGTCGGTGGAGTCGGCCGGCGATGCCGCGCCGGTCGGGTCTCGACGCGCGGCGCTCGGCGCGGCCGTGCATCGGGCGGCAACGTTAGTGTGTCGGCGAATTCGACCGGCTTCCGGCGACGCTGCCGGCAAGGTCAAGCGGGGAGGGAACATGAGCCAGGGAATGTTCGAGGGGCGCAACGCCTTCGTGACCGGGGCGGCGAACGGGATCGGCCGGGGCATCGCGCTGCGTTTGGCGTCGGCGGGTGCGGCGCTGGCGTTGAACGACGTCGATGCCGGGGCGCTCGACGCCGTCGTGAGCGAGATTCGCGAGTCGGGGGGCCACGCCGTCGCCTACCCGGCCGACGTTTCCTCCCCGGCAGCCATCCAGGCGGCCATCGCCGAGGCAACCGAGGCGCTGGGGCCGATCACCCTGGGAGTGACGTCGGCCGGAATCGTCGAGATCGTCCCCGCCCTGGAACTCACCGAGGAGGGCTGGGACCGGATGCTGGGCATCAACCTGAAGGGCACCTTCTTCACCTTGCAGGAGCTGGCCCGCCGGATGATGGCCGGCGACGGTGGCCGCCTCGTTGCCATCGCCTCCATCGGCGCGAAAATCGGGCGCGCCGACGCCGTCGACTACACCGCTTCCAAGGCGGGGGTGGCGAGCGTGGTGAAATCCCTCGCTCTGGCTCTGGCGCCGAAGGTGCAGGTCAATGCGGTCTGCCCCGGCGTGGTCGACACGGCCATGACCCCGAAGATCCACAAGGAACGGGCGGAGCGGGCCGGGATCACTCCGGAGGAGTCGGTCAACAGGCTCGTGGCGACCATCCCGATGGGGCGAATCCAGACTCCCGACGACGTGGCCCGGTCCGTGCAGTATCTCCTCAGCGACGAGGCCGACTACGTGACCGGTCAGGCGCTGAACGTCTGCGGGGGACTGATCTTCCACTAGCCGCGCCACCCGGGAGGGCCGAGCCGTGGGTATCGGATCCGACATCACCCTGGCCGACCTGGAGGCCGATCCCGATCCGATCCTGGCCCGGATGCGGGCCACCGAGCCCGTGTGCTGGGTGCCGTCCATGGACATGTGGCTGGTGACCCGCTGGGACGACGTGGCCCACATGGAGGCGCACCCGGAACTGTTCAGCGCTGCGACCGAGCCGTCGTTCCTGGCGCGAGCGCTCGGGCCGAACATGCTCGTGATGGATCCGCCCGCTCACACCCGCCTGCGCGAGATGATGCTGCCCCCGTTCCAGTCCAGTGGCCGCAGCGGCGCCTTCGTGGCCGCCGAACTGGCGGACCTGGCCGACGGGATCATCGACCGGATCGAGGGGCCGACCTTCGAGTTGATGGGCGCCTACGCGCAACCGCTCGCCGCCGGGGCGCTGGCCGTCGTGCTGGGACTCGACGGCCACGGCTTCGACCGGATGTGGTCGTGGTGCGAGGGGCTGGTCACCGACATCGCCAACTTCGAGAACGACCCTGCCGCCACCGCCATCGGTGAGGCTGCCAAGGCCGACCTCGGCGCGGCGATCGGCGAGCGGATCGACCGGGCGGCCGCCGGAGACAGCGCCATCGACTGGTTCGTGCGGGCAGGCGCCACGCCCGCCGAGATCGTCAACAACGTGCGGCTGATGATCTCCGGGGGGATCAACGAGCCGCGGGATGGGATCGGCCTCGTGGCCTGGGTGCTGCTGTCACGCCCGGACCTGCGGGCGGAGGTGGCGGCGGACGGGCGGCGACTGCGCCGCCTCGTCGAGGAGGTATTTCGTGTGCACAGCCCTGTCGGCACCATCACCCGGCAGGCGACGCGGGATCTGGAACTCGCCGGGGTGGCGATCGCCGCCGGTGATCTCGTGTCCGGGGTGCTGCGCTCGATCAACCTGGACCCCGAGCACTGGAGCGACCCCGCCGAGATCGACCTGAAGCGCCGCGAGGGACCCCACGCGGCGTTCGCCCTGGGTGTCCACCGCTGCCTGGGGGAGTGGCTGGGGCGCCAGGAGGTGCGGATCGGCGTCGAGCGCCTGCTGACCCGCTTCCCGGACATGGCGCTGGTTGCCAACCGTCCCGTCGAGTTGCGGGGTTTCGAGTTCCGCGGGCCCCGGGAGGTCTGGGTCGGCGTCTGAGGCGCCGCCGCCGGCCGCGGCCGGTCGGGCGGGCCGGCACGCGGTCGCCGACTCGGGGGGCGGTGCGGCTCGGAAGGCTCCGGCCTCGCCGGCGGGCACACCGGACCGGCACGCGGTCGCCCGCTTGGGGGCGGATGCCGCGGCGGCTATACATGACGCCGTTCGTGCGCCTCGTCGAGGGAGATCAACCATGCTCTGCGGTACCCATCACGTCGGTTTCACCGTGCCCAACCTGGATCGCTCGGTGGCGTTCTACACCGCCCTGTTCGAGACCGAGCCGTTCGTCAAGGGCATCTTCGACAAGCCGTACACGGCCGAGCAGATCGGCTACCCGGGCGCACGGCTGTACATCGCGCTCTTCCACATTCCCAACTCCACGGTGCTGCTGGAGTTGATCGAGTACCTGGAGCCCACAGGCGTAATGGTGGACATCGAGTCCAAGAACCCCGGAACAGCCCACCTGTGCCTCTCCTCCACGGACCTCGCCGCCGACTTCGAGCGCTTCGTGTCGCTCGGTGCGATGCCGCGCAGCAAGGAACCGGTGATGATCACGCACGGCCCCAACAAGGGCAAGCGCGTGGGCTACTTCCGCGACCCCGAGGGCCTCACCCTCGAACTCCTCGAGGTTGCGCCCGTCGCCTGACCCGGGCCGCCGGGCGCCGTCGAAGGGGCGGCCGGTCGGGCTACAGGCTCCAGACGTGGTCGAAGGGCTTGGCCCAGCCGTGCTCGTCGGTCTCGTCCATGATGATGAGGTCGGCGAAGTGCTCCTCCCAGCGGGCCCCGATCGCGCTGGCGTTGTAGCGCTCGGCGGCCGCTGCGTAGTCGTCCACCTCGATGAAGCTGATGGCCACGTCGCCCCAGAGATAGATGTCGTAGCGCCCGAAGCCGCACTCGCGCAGCAACTCCTCGATCTCGGGCCACACCGTTGCGTGGCGCCTGGCGTACTCGGCGGGATCTCGGACCCGGAAGTAGTGGCTGAGCCGAACCGGCTCGCGCCCCTCAGCCACGGGCGAGGCGCCCGCGCCGCCACTCGTCGAACAGCACCGCCAGGATCAGCGCGCTGCCCTGGGCGACCCGCTGGAACTCGGGTTCGGCACCCGACTGGATCAGCCCGGTCAGCAGACACGAGAGGAAGAGCACGCCGAGGAAGGTGCCGAGCAAGCGTCCCCTGCCGCCCAGCAGACTGGCCCCGCCCAGAATCACGGCGGTGATCACCGCCAACTCGAGCCCGATCGACGACGACGGGATCCCGGTCCCGAGCCGGGCGGCGTTGACCAGCCCGGCAAGGCCCGCCATCATGCCCGACACGCCGTAGAAGACGAGTTTCCAACGGTTGACGCGCACGCCCGCCAGAGCCGCGGCACGCTCGTTGGACCCGATGGCGTACATGTATCTCCCGAACCGGTATCGCGGGATGATGAAACCGAACACCACGTAGGTGCCCAGCAGGATCCACACGATGTAGGGCAGGCCGGCTGCGCTGTTCTTCCCGAGGTTCTGGAAGCCCACGTGGTTGACGGTGATCTGCTTGTTGTCCGTGAGGACGTAGGCCAGACCGCGCACGACGGCGAAGGTCCCCAGCGTGGTGATCAGGGGATTGATCCGCCCGTAACCCGTGATGGCTCCGTTCACGACCCCGATGACAGCGCCGATCGCCAGGGCCGCCACCACGCTGGCGGCCAGCGTGCCGCCGTTGTCCACGACCCAGGCGGATCCCACGCTGGACATTGCGGCGATCGACCCGACCGAGAGGTCGAAGCCGCCTGCGATGATGACGACGGTCTCGCCGACGGCGGCGATCCCGATGATCGTCATCCGCTTGCCGATCTCGATGAAGTTGCTCTGCGTGAGGAAGTACGGGTGCGCCGTTCGCCAGAAGACCAGGATCTCGACGCCGAGGATCATGAATAGCCCGGGGCCGACATCGCTGACCGTGTGGCGGGCCCAGCCGGTTCCCCTGGTCATGGTCGAGCGGATCCGTGATGGGGCGGGCGGTGATTGCTCCTCCGGCGTCCTCCCCCCGCCGTCTCTGTCACTCACGAGGTCGCTCCGACGGCCGCCTCGCTCATGAGGCGCACGATGCGGGTCGTCATGTCGTCCATGGTCTGGTTGGCCACGTCGAACTCGTCCACGATCTTGCCGTGGACCAGCACCCCGATGGTGTCGGCCACCTGGATGAGGTCGGTGAAGCGGTGACTCACGAGGATCATCGTCACCCCACGGTCCTTCAGTCGCGCGATCAGCCGGTTGACGACGTTCACCTTCTCGACGGAGAGGGCGGCGGTCGGCTCGTCCATGAGCAGGATGCGGGGGTTGAACTCCAGAGCCCGCGCCACGGCCACGAGCTGGCGCTCACCGCCCGAGAGCGCCTTCACCTTGCGGTCGGTCGGCATGGGGCTGCCCACCGATTCCAGGACCGCCGCCGCCTCGGCGCGCATGCGCTTGTGATCGAGACGCTTCCATACCGGTATGCGGCCCTTGTGGCGCTCCCGGCCCAGGAAGATGTTGGAGGCGGCGTCGAGGTCTTCCGCCAGCGCCAGATCCTGGTAGATCATCTCGATGCCGGCGAACCGGGCGTCGATAGCGGCGTGGAAGTCCACCGGCTCGCCCTCGACCAGGATCTCGCCGGCATCCCTGGGATGCACGCCGCTGAGGATCTTCAGCAGGGTCGACTTGCCGGCACCGTTGTCGCCCACCAGCCCGTAGCACTGGGAAGGTGGCACCGAGAGTGACACACCCTTCAACACTTCCACGGGGCCGAACGACTTCTCGATGTCGCGCAGTTCGATGGCCTGGGCGGTCATGGCGGCTCCTTCTCTGGAGGCCGGTGGTGTGCCGCGGGCGCCGGCCCGCGGCACACCAGTGTTGTTGCTCTTGTCTACCGGTGTCTAGGGCCCCAGGTCGTGGATGGGTGAGCCGGTGTTGTCGTAGTACTGGTCGACGTTGTCGCGGTTGACCCAGACGTGGTCGATGTGGATCTCTTGTGGCACGGCGCGCCCGTCGAGGAGGTCGATGAGCGCGGCGACGGCGTACACGCCGTACAGCTCGGGGAAGTACGCCACCGAACCCAAGTAGCGCGTCACCGAGGCGTCGGCCTCATGGAGGCGTTCGATGCCGTTGGGCTCGGCGCCGTGACCGGCGGCCACGCCGCTGCGCCCGGCCTGCTCCAGCGCCCGACTCATGGGCACCGCCACGACATCATCGAGGCTGGTCGCCAGGACGTGCTCGGCGCCGGGGTTGGCGGTCAACCAGTCCGTCGTGGACTGCAAACCGTTCTCGGGGCTGCCGTCGACGTCGATGCGACTCACCGGCACCTCGCCGCCGCACACCGCCTGGACACCGTCAGCGAAACCGCTGGTGCGCAGATCCGGCGCCTCACCGGCGGACAGGTTCTGCGCCAACAACACGTGGACGCCTTCACAGTTCCACGTGTCCAACGCGTACAGGCCCGTGTTGATGCCCGCCAGGGCGCCCGACACGTAGTTGTTGGCGCCGAAGAAGATCGCGTTCGGATGCCACACATCGATGGTCACCACCGGAATGCCCGCCGCGTCGAACACCGCCATGGAGGAATCCGCGGCCTCGCTGCGCCAATTACCGAACACCACCGCATCGGGATTTGTCTCCGCCACCGTCTCGGCACACGCGAGCGCCTTCTCGGGGTCGAACTCGCTGTCACAAATCGCGCCCACATGGACACCCGACGCAGCCGCCGTGCTCTTGATCGACTCCTCGATGAACTGCGAGAACTCCAACGCAGCCCAACCCGACACCCACGCAATCTCATAATCCTGAGACGCCGAACGGATCGACGGATCAAACGGCGCCGCCGGGGAATCACCAGCGGTGAACGTCGCCGAATCGAAATCATAGGTCCACGGGAAAACCTCATCAGGCGGCAACGCACCCAAAATCCCCCCCGCAGGACCCGGCATCGCATACCCCGTCCCATTCACCGTCAACGTAAACGGACCACCCGGCGCATCCGACGGACCACCCGCCGGCGCGCTTGGGCCGAGTGTGTGGATGGGTGAGCCGGTGTTGTCGTAGTACTGGTCGACGTTGTCGCGGTTGACCCAGACGTGGTCGATGTGGATCTCTTGTGGCACGGCGCGCCCGTCGAGGAGGTCGATGAGCGCGGCGACGGCGTACACGCCGTACAGCTCGGGGAAGTACGCCACCGAACCCAAGTAGCGCGTCACCGAGGCGTCGGCCTCATGGAGGCGTTCGATGCCGTTGGGCTCGGCGCCGTGACCGGCGGCCACGCCGCTGCGCCCGGCCTGCTCCAGCGCCCGACTCATGGGCACCGCCACGACATCATCGAGGCTGGTCGCCAAGACGTGCTCGGCGCCGGGGTTGGCGGTCAACCAGTCCGTCGTGGACTGCAAACCGTTCTCGGGGCTGCCGTCGACGTCGATGCGACTCACCGGCACCTCGCCGCCGCACACCGCCTGGACACCGTCAGCGAAACCGCTGGTGCGCAGATCCGGCGCCTCACCGGCGGACAGGTTCTGCGCCAACAACACGTGGACGCCTTCACAGTTCCACGTGTCCAACGCGTACAGGCCCGTGTTGATGCCCGCCAGGGCGCCCGACACGTAGTTGTTGGCGCCGAAGAAGATCGCGTTCGGATGCCACACATCGATGGTCACCACCGGAATGCCCGCCGCGTCGAACACCGCCATGGAGGAATCCGCGGCCTCGCTGCGCCAATTACCGAACACCACCGCATCGGGATTTGTCTCCGCCACCGTCTCGGCACACGCGAGCGCCTTCTCGGGGTCGAACTCGCTGTCACAAATCGCGCCCACATGGACACCCGACGCAGCCGCCGTGCTCTTGATCGACTCCTCGATGAACTGCGAGAACTCCAACGCAGCCCAACCCGACACCCACGCAATCTCATAATCCTGAGACGCCGAACGGATCGACGGATCAAACGGCGCCGCCGGGGAATCACCAGCGGTGAACGTCGCCGAATCGAAATCATAGGTCCACGGGAAAACCTCATCAGGCGGCAACGCACCCAAAATCCCCCCCGCAGGACCCGGCATCGCATACCCCGTCCCATTCACCGTCAACGTAAACGGACCACCCGGCGCATCCGACGGACCACCCGCCTCAGCAGGCGGCGCAGGCGGCGCCTCATCCACCGCGGCAGGCGGTGGCGGCGGCGGCGCGACATCCTCGTCGTCATCGCCGCCACAGGCCGCGGCGACGAGAGCCACCGCGAGCGCAATGGCGAATGGTTTCAAGAGCTTGCGGAGCGTCATCAGTGCTCTCCTTGACTTTCCCTCTGGTGCGTTCGGGGAAGCGGTGGCGCGCTGCACAGCGCAGTTGCGTCGCTCGACGTTGAGCGACGCTCTACTTCCCCTCTTACGGAACAGCGACAGGGAGCCCCGCGCCGATCCGACGGGGCACTGTAGTGCCGACGCGTCTTTATGGTCCACTTATCTCCCCGTGCCCGGATTTGGTGCCCGATCCGAGGGCGCGTTCTGACTGCACCGCGTAGAGTGCCGGCTCATGCGAATCAACTCCATCGAAGCATTCCCGCTGCACTATCCCGAACCCCACGACAGCAACAAGAGCCGCTACGTCACCATCGCCAAGGTCACCAGCAGCGATGGTGCCGTGGGGTGGGGCGAGTGCATCGCGCAGTTCCCCGAGGCCGCCCTGGCCACGAGGGTCGTTGTGGAGGAGGGATTCGCGCCGCTGCTCATCGGCGAGGACGCCCGTGACGTCGAGCGCCACTGGCAGGCCATGCGGGACCGCAGCTGGTGGTACGGCAACGGCGGCATCGCCAGCTTCGCCATCAGCGCCGTCGACATGGCCCTGTGGGACCTGAAGGGGCGCCTCCTCGACGTGCCGGTGTACGAACTGCTCGGCGGCAAGCGGATGGAACGGATGCGGGCGTGCGCCAGCGTCATCTTCGACACCGAGGACCTCGACGCAACCGCGGAGGAGTTCGCCGACTATGCCTCGCGTGGCTACACCGCCGTCAAGGGGGGCTGGGGCAAGAGCCCGGAGACGTGCTTCGGGCGTGACCCCAAGCGCGACCTGGCGGTCGTCTCGACGATCCGCGAGGCCGTCGGTCCGGACATCGATGTGATCGTGGACGTGGGCACGCACGTGAGTTGGACGCCGTCACACGCCATCGCCATGGCCCGAGCCTTTGAGCCCTACAACCTCTACTGGATCGAGGAGCCCCTGCCTCAGGACGACATCCAGGGTTACATCCGGCTCCGGGAGTCCATCCGCACCCCCGTCGCCACCGGCGAGAAGGAGTGGACCCTGCGGGCCTTCAAGGAACTCATCGAACTGGGGGCCGCCGACATCGTCATGCCCGATCCCGGCAAGGCCGAGGGCGTCACCGGGTTCAAGAAGATCGTCGAGTTCGCCAACGCCCACAGCGTGCGGTTCACGCCACATTCCTGGTCGAGTGCCATCAACACCGCCGCCGCGGCGAACCTCTACGCCAGCTGCGACAACGGCGTGGTGTTCGAACTGAAGCCCAACCCCTCACCCATGCAGCATGAGCTTGTGGCCGAGCCCATCGATCAGAAGGATGGCTGGGTGCCCGTGCCCGAGGGCCCGGGCTGGGGGCTCACCATCAACCACGAGGTGATCGACCGCTACCTCATGCGGTAACGGCGCCCCCTCCCTCGGGGGTCTCGTACTGCCCGGTCGGGGACGCCCGTGGCCGTTTGCTCCTTCGGCGCGGGCGCAAGGCGTCGCAAGCCGGCCCCCGGCGTCCCCTCCCTCGGAGGTCCGCCTCGGGCGGGCGGTCTCAGGGGTCGGTGGGGGCGACCCGATGGGGCATTCCGTCGGCGGCTGAGGCGTAGGCGGCTTCGAGCATGGCGACCACGCGGGCGCCGAGACGGCCCGGGGAGCGGTTCGGGCCGCCACCGATGACCTCGACCAGGTTGTCGAGGGGACCTTCCTCGGGATAGCTCGTGGAGTAGTCGCGGCCTGCCGGCGCCGGCGGGCACGGGGGGCTCTCGGAGATCGAGCCGTCGGCCCGGTACATCACGAGTTGCTCGTTCATCACGTCGAAGAGGATGTGGCCGCCTGTGCCGTAGAGCCGGTACTCCAGCACCTCCTCCTGGGTGCGCACCGTGGATCCCGTCGAGCCGATGGTTCCCAGGCAGCCACTCTCGAAGCGCACGCTGAGGGCGTCGACGAGGTCCACCTGCAGGTCGTGGTTGTGCATCTGGGCGAACACCTCGGCGGGTTCGAGTCCGGTCATGTGCAGCAGCAACGCTCCGGAGTGGGTGATCTGCGTGACGCCCTGGCCGCCGCCGGACAGTGCCGGGTCGCTGTAGGTGTCGCGCCCGGTGGGGTTGACGGTGTAGCCCATCGCATCGGCCACCAATTCGGGCTCGCCCCGGTACAACTCCCACACGATGGAGGCGAACAGCGAGTGCACGTACAGCAGGTTGCCGATGGCGCCCGAGGCGATCCAGTCCCGGGCCCGGTTGACCTGCTCGTTGTAGTGCCATGGATAGCCGACGATGATCTGGCGGTCGTGCTCGGCTGCGGTCTGCAGCAATTCCCGGGCGTGGTCGCTCGTGAGCACCATGGGCTTCTCCAACAGGACGTGGAGATCGTGCGCCAGAGCATCCCGCGCGATGTCGAAGTGCCGGGTGTGGGGCACCGCCACGACCACGCCATCGAGTTGCTCCGCCTGCAGCATCTCCCGGTGGTCGCCGTAGACCGCCGGCGGCGCGAACACCTCGGCAGCGCGACTCCGGTTCGCCCCGTTCGGGTCGGCGATGGCGACCAGTTCGGCGTCGGGGTTGGCGGCAATTGCGGGCAGGTGCGCCCGCGTCGCCCACCACCCGGTGCCGATGACTCCGATTCGTGCGGTCATAGTCGCTTCCTTTTCTGCCGCCGTACCCGGCGCCGCAGTTTCTTGGTCCTGATTTTGTGGGTATACCCCAGAAAACTCCCCCAAGATGCCGTTCCCATGGGTCGCCGGTGCCCTGTGGCCCCAAGCGGCGGGAGGATCCGGCGTCAGGTCTGGGGGCCGGCGACGACGCCGTCGTCGTGCAACCGGCCGATCTCGGTCTCCGACAGCCCCAGGCACTCGCCGAGGATCTCGTCGGTGTGCTCGCCGAGTCGCGGCGCGGGCGCCGGGTCGTCGAGGTCGAGTCCCTCGAAGCGCAGCGGCGAGCGGGCTTCCAGGACGGTGCCGATACCCGGGTGGGTGACCGGAGCGAAGAGAGGATTGGCAACCGAGCAGCGCGGATCGTTCGCGACGAGTTCACCGAAGGTCTGGTAGGGGCCCCAGCAGACGCCGTTGCGGTCGAAGGCTTCGGCCACTTCGGCGGACGTCAGCCGCCCGCACCAGTCGTCGATCACGTCGAATATGCGTTGGCGGGCGACGAACCGGTCACCCTCGGAGCGGGCAAGGTCGAGCCCCGTCTCCGCCTCCAGGTCCGCCATCGCGCCGGTCATCTCGCATGCCGCGCACAGCGCCCGCCACTGCTTGGGGCTTATCGCCACGGCGATCACCCGTCGCCCGTCGGCGCAGCGGAAGTCCCTGCCGAGGGCTCCGTAGAGGTCGTTCCCGATGCGGGCGCGCTCGGCTCCGAGGACCTGAGCCTCGGAGATGTGTCCCAGGGCCGCGACGACGCCGAGGGCCACATCGGAGAGTGCCAGGGTGACGAGCTGCCCCTCTCCGGTCCGGCTGCGATGGCGTTCCGCGGCCAGCAGGCCGATGGCAGCGGTCTGGCCGCAGATCACGTCCCACGCCGGCAGGACGTGATTGACGGGGTGGCCGTCGGTGGCCTCGGTCGTGGAATCGTCGTCGTTGCCCGCGGTGGCTGCGGGCCCGGTCACCGTCGGGTAGCCGACGGCACAGTTCACCGTGTAGTCCACGGCTGTGGTGCCGTCGTGATTGCCGACGATGGCAAGCATGACGAGATCGTCCCGCCGGGTCCGCAACGAGTCGTAGCCCAACCAGCCCGTCACCGGGAAGTTCGTGAGGAAAATGCCCGCCCCGTCGCCGGGAGCGCAGATCAGTTCACTGAGTAGTTCGCGGCCCGTAGCGGAGCGCACATCGACCTGCAGCGATCTCTTGCCCTTGTTCAGGCCGGCCCAGTAGAGGCTGGTGCCCTCGCCGGTCAGGGGCCACCGGCGGTGGTCGATGCCCCCTCCGATGGGGTCGAAGCGGATCACGTCGGCGCCGAGTTGCGCGAGTGTCATGCCGCCGGAGGGAGCGGCCACGAATGCGGACCCTTCCACGACCCGCAGGCCGTCGAGAACGTTGTGCACCCGCGACGCCTCCCTTCGCAACGCTTGGAGGCATTGTGCCACCCCGTCGCTGCTGCGGCTCCCCCTCGTCGGCTCAGGCGGGAAGGCCCAGGGCGGCGAACGAGTCGAGGTCCGCCACCGCAGCCGTCGCCCGTGCAAGCCACACATCGGTGGTCGCGCGTGGCGCGGCGCCGATGGCCATCGTCACCAGGGTGGCCTCCAGCGCATAGGCGGCGTGACGCCGGTAGGCCTCCAGTGCCGCTCCCGCGTCCAGGGCGGGCCCCCCGGCGGTGCGCAGCCTGCGCCGGTAGCGGTCCAGCAGCATGGCCTCCCCGGAGCGGCGGTCGTCGGGATCGAGCGCCAGCGTGCAGAAATAGGCCACGTCGCGCGCCCACTGTCCGGCGCGGACCATCTGCCAGTCCAGGAATATCGGCTCATCCCGCGGGCCGAATGCCAGATTGCCGATGTGGCAGTCGTTGTGGACGAGGGTGCGCGGGGGTCCCGTGAGTCGCGCGTGGACAGTCCGGTAGTGCCGGGCGTATCGCAGCGCGCCGGCCGCGACCGATCGGGGGACCTGGGCTCCTGCGAGGCCCAGCCCGCGGTGGGTGAGTGGGAGTCGCAGCCATGTCCCCAGGGTGCGCTCGCGCTCGGCCTGCGTCAGGAGCCAGCCCCCGGCCCGCCCGCGCTCGGGGCGTCCCCACCCGTACGCGTGCAGATCGGCGAGGGCGTCGATCACCGACAGTGCCTGGCGCGCCGTACAGGCGTCGGTCGAGGCCGGCAGGCAGGTGCCCGAGCCGTTACCGCCCCCGAGATCCTCCAGGACGAGCATGAAACGTGTGCCGTCGTGGCGGGCGTGCAGGCATTCGGGTACCCGGACCGGGATGTTCGCCGCCAGGGTCCGGTAGAAGCGGACCTCGCTGGTGGTCAGCCCGGCCGCCTCGACCACGAGGCGCGTCGCCCGATCGCGGGACGGCGTTTTGACGAAGACCGCCCGTTGCTCTCCGGTCGCCAACTGAACCAGGGCGCGGAGGTGGCGGGTTGTGTGGGATCCCTCGTCGGCGTACTCGATGCGGCGGACGGTGCCGAGCGGCGCGTGCAATGCCCGCCGCAGTTGGGCCTCGAACGCATCCCTCGAACCGACAGCGATGTCGGTGGCCACGCGAGCGACCGCCGCCCACACCTCCCGCATGGTGATTCTCAGCGCGTCCTGCGCCAGATGGTCTCCGACGGGGTGTCCTCGAGTTCGATCCCGAGGTCGGCCAGTTCGGTCCGGATCCGGTCTGCCGTCGCGAAGTCCCGCGCTCGGCGGGCTTCCACCCGCACGTCGACGAGCCGTTGCACCGTCGCGTCGTGCTCGCTGCCTTCGTCGCCGGATTCGACGCCCACCTGCAGGCCGAGGGCGCCACACAACTCGCTCACAGTGGCGAGAACGTCGATGGCGCCCGTCGTGTCACCGGCGTCGAGCAGGACATTCCCCTTGCGCAGCCCCTCGAAGATGGCGGCGACCGCGCCGGGTGTACCGAGATCGTTGTCCATCGCCTCGGTGAACTCGGCTCGCGCCGCGTCGCCCGCGGCGGTCCCGGGCTGCGTATCGATCTCGCCGAGTGTGCCGATGCGCCGGGCGAAGGCGTCGAGCCGGCCGATGCCGGCGGCGGCGCCGTTCAGGACGGCCTCGTCGATCTCCATCGTCGTGCGGTAGTGGGCCTGCAGCATGGCCAGCCGGAGCGCCCGCGGATCGTGGGCTGCCAGCACGTCGGCCAGTGTGCGGAAATTCCCCGCCGACTTCGCCATCTTCTCGCCGCCGACGTTCACCATCGCCGAGTGCATCCAGAGAGTGGCGAAGCGCCGTCCAGCGGCCTCGGCCTCGGCTCGCTCGTTCTCGTGGTGGGGGAAGATCAAATCGGATCCGCCGCCGTGGATGTCGAATCCGTCGTCCAGGATCCCCAGCGACATGGCCACGCACTCGATGTGCCAGCCCGGACGTCCCCGCATCCAGGGCGCGTCCCAGGCAGGTTCGCCGGGCTTGGCCGCCTTCCAGAGGGCGAAGTCCAACGGATCGCGCTTGCGTTCGTCGATCGCGACGCGTGCACCGGCGCTCTCACGCAGTTCCTCCGCCCGGCGCCGGGGAAGACGGCCGTAGTCGGGATAGGCGGCGACGTCGAAGTACACGCCGGCGCCGTCGATCACGTAGGCAGCACCCGCTCGCAGCAGGTCGCCCACGAACTCGACCATCTCGGCGATGTAGCCGGTCGCCCGCGGCCTCTCGTCGGGCTCCGCGACGCCGAGGGCGCCCATCTCGCGTATGTAGACGTCGGTGAACCGTGCGGCCACCTGTTCCTCGCTGTGCCCCTCCGCCGCGGCCCTGGCAATGATCTTGTCGTCCACATCGGTGATGTTGCTGACCATCGTCACGTCCACGTCGCACCATCTCAGGTAGCGGTAGAGCACGTCGTAGGTCACCGCAGTGCGGGCGTGCCCCAGGTGCGGGACGTCGTACACCGTGGGGCCGCAGACGTAGAGCGAGATCTCACCCGGTGTTCGCGGGCGCACCTCGACCACTTCACGACTCAGCGTGTCGTAAAGGCGCAGCATCGCGTTCACGGTACCGGCATGCCGCCCGGCCTGTTCCTCCAGGCCGGTGTGCCGCTGTTGCCGCGAGCACGATCGGTGATGGGCGCCGGACGGGCGCCCGCGAAGAAAATGGAACTGTTCCGAATTATGATACGCGGAGCGTCCGTCGCGTACCCCGCAGCGGGTTGCGGGCGCGAATGAGGGAGGGAAAACAACGAGACCTGAACGAAGGAATCTCTGGATTGCAGTCGCTGTGGCGACGACCGTCGCGTTGCTCGCCGCGGCGTGTGGTGGCGATGACGACGAGGATGTCGCGCCGCCGCCTCCGCCGCCGCCGGCTGAGGAGCCGGCTGCGCCGCCTGCGCCGCCTGCTGAGGCGGGTGGTCCGTCGGATGCGCCGGGTGGTCCGTTTACGTTGACGGTGAATGGGACGGGGTATGCGATGCCGGGTCCTGCGGGGGGGATTTTGGGTGCGTTGCCGCCTGATGAGGTTTTCCCGTGGACCTATGATTTCGATTCGGCGACGTTCACCGCTGGTGATTCCCCGGCGGCGCCGTTTGATCCGTCGATCCGTTCGGCGTCTCAGGATTATGAGATTGCGTGGGTGTCGGGTTGGGCTGCGTTGGAGTTCTCGCAGTTCATCGAGGAGTCGATCAAGAGCACGGCGGCTGCGTCGGGTGTCCATGTGGGCGCGATTTGTGACAGCGAGTTCGACCCCGAGAAGGCGCTCGCGTGTGCCGAGACGGTGGCGGAGACAAATCCCGATGCGGTGGTGTTCGGTAATTGGCGCAGCGAGGCCGCGGATTCCTCCATGGCGGTGTTCGACGCGGCGGGCATTCCGGTGGTGACCATCGATGTGTGGCATCCGAACGCGATCTTCTTCGGCGCCAACAACTACGTGTCGGGCGCCCTGGCGGGCATCAACACGGGCCTGTACGCGTTGGACACGTGGAACTGTGAAGGCGTCCACGTGTTGTTGGCGCAGAACCTGTCCGCCGGTGAGGCGCCGGATCTGCGCACCAGCGGTTTCGCTGACGGTGTCCAGGCGGTGTGCGGCGGCGAGGTGCCGGTGAGTCGCATCGACGTCGACGGCAGCCCCGAGAACGGTTTGCAGTCCACGACGGACTGGTTGACCGCCAACCCCGGCGCCGAGCACGTCTTGGCGACCAGCCTCGATGATGTCGTGGCGGTGCCCATGAGTCGGGCGCTGGAGCAGGCCGGGCGCAGCGGCGTGGCCGCCGGTCACGGCGCCGAGCCCAACGGCATCGAACGCCTCCATGAGGCCGACGCCTCGGTGACGCGCTACTTGGGTTCGGTGGCGTACTTCCCCGAGCTGTACGGCGTGTACGCCGTCGCCGCGCTCATCGACCTCCTCGACGGGCGCGCCGTGCCACAAGAGATCCACATCGACCACGTCTGGGTCAACCGCGACAACGTCGACCAGTACTACGACAACACCGGCTCACCCATCCACACACTCGGCCCCAGCGCCGAGCCGGCTGCCACGGCGACCGACACAGGTAGCCAGACCACGATCACGATTGCCGTGAACCCGTGGGACGGATCGGCTCTCAACGTGGCGGTTGCCGAGCAACTGCTGGAGAGCGAACTGGGTTACACGGTCGAGACGGTGGAGATCGACGAGTTCGGCCAGTGGCCGGCCATCAACACCGGCGACATCGACGCCTCGCTGGAAGTGTGGCCGTCGGGCCACGCCCAGAACCGTGCGGACTTCATCGACAATCCCGACGGCAACGTGGACGACGCCGGCGTGCTCGGCATCGTGGGCGGGATCGGCTGGTACATCCCAACCTACATGGTCGAGGCGCATCCCGAACTCGCCACCTGGGAGGGATTCGCCGATCCTGCGCTCGCCGCGGAGTTCGCCACCGCCGAGACCGGCGACAACGCGCAGTTCCTCAGCGGTGACCCGAGCTGGACGGTCTATGAGGAGCAGATCATCGAGAACCTGGGCCTGCCGATGGAGATCGTCTACGCGGGCTCCGAGGCGGCGATCCTCTCGGCGGTGGACGCGGCCTACAACCGCGGCGATCCGGTCCTGTTCTACTTCTGGACCCCGCACGTGGCGTTCGCCTCCTACGACCTCACGAGGGTGGCGCTGCCGGAGTACAGCGACGCGTGCTACGAGTCCGGCGCGGTCGACTGCGACTACCCGCCTGACAACCTCTTCAAGATTGTCAACGGCGACTTGGCCGCAGACGCTCCGGCGGCGGATGCCTTCCTGCGGAACATGAACTACACCGCTGCCGACCAGATCTCGATGCTCGGCGCTCTGGACGCCGGGATGTCCATCGAGGAGGCAGCAGCGGCGTGGATCGACGCCAACTCGAGCACCTGGCAGGCCTGGCTGCCCTAACCCTCACACCGGACAGGGGGCGGAGGCGTCGCCCTTCGCCCCCTGCCGGGGAGTAGTACTTGTACGACTTCATCATCGCGGGGGGCGGCTCGGCGGGCTGTGCACTGGCCAACCGGCTGAGCGCCGACCCCGCCAACCGTGTGCTGGTCCTGGAGGCCGGGCGGCGCGACTGGCGCTGGGACGTCTTCATCCATATGCCGGCGGCGTTGGCATTCCCCATCGGCAACCGCTTCTACGACTGGCGGTTCGAGACCGAGCCCGAACCGCACATGGGTGGCCGCCGCGTCTACCACGCCCGGGGCAAGGTCCTGGGCGGGTCGAGTTCCATCAACGGGATGATCTTCCAGCGCGGCAACCCGGCCGACTACGACAAGTGGTCCGCCGCCGAGGGCATGGAGTCCTGGAGCTACCGCCACTGCCTGCCGTACTTCAAGCGCATGGAGACGTGCCTGGCGGGCGCCGACGAGTACCGGGGCGACGAGGGTCCGCTGATCCTCGAACGAGGCCCGGCCACCAGCGAGCTGTTCACGGCCTTCTTCGAGGCTGTCGTGGAGGCCGGCTACGAGCTGACCGCCGACCTGAACGGGTTCCGCCAGGAGGGTTTCGCCGCCTTCGATCGGAATATCCACCGGGGACGGAGACTGTCGGCGGCACGGGCCTACCTGCACCCCGTGGCGGGGAGGCCGAACCTGACCGTCGAATGCGGCACCCACATCAACCGCATCGTCTTCGAGGGCAACCGCGCCGTCGGCGTGGAGTGCAGCCGGCGCGGCCGCACACGCACCGTGCGAGGCGGGCGCGTGATCCTGTGCGGCGGAGCGTTCGGATCGGCCCAGTTGCTGCAACTCTCCGGCGTCGGTCCGGCCGGGTTGCTCCGGTCGCTGGACATCGGTGTCGTCGCCGATCTCGGTGGCGTGGGGGAGAACCTGCAGGACCACCTCGAGGTGTACGTGCAGTACGCCTGCGAGCAGCCCGTCTCGATGCAGCCGCAGCTGCAGGCGTGGCGCCGCCCGTGGATCGGTCTCCAGTGGCTGTTGCGGCGTGGACCCGGTGCCACCAACCATTTCGAGGGCGGCGGGTTCGTGCGCAGCAATCTGGCGGAGTCCTACCCGAACCTGATGTTCCACTTCCTGCCCCTGGCGATCCGCTACGACGGTTCTGCCCCGAGCGGCGGGCACGGGTACCAGGTGCACGTCGGTCCGATGTACTCCGACTCGCGCGGCTGGGTGCGGATCCGCTCCGCGGACCCCAGAGCCAAGCCGGCGATCCTGTTCAACTACCTGTCCACCGCCCAGGACCGTCGCGAGTGGCTGGAGACGATCCGGGTGACGCGCCACATCATGAGCCGACCTGCGTTCGCGCTCTACAACGCCGGTGAGCTCTCACCGGGCCCCGATGTCGACAGTGACGCCGAGATCATGGACTGGGTGGCCCGGGACGCCGAGACGGCACTGCACCCGTCGGGGACGGCGCGTCTGGGCCGTGACGCCATGGCGGTGGTGGATCCCGCGTCGATGGACGTGCACGGCACGGAGGCTCTGAGCGTGGTGGACGCCTCGGTCATGCCGAACGTCACCAACGGCAACATCTACGCTCCGGTGATGATGGTCGCCGAGAAGTCCGCCGATCTGCTGCTTGGCAACACGCCGCTGGAACCGCTCGACGTGCCGGTCTATGCGGGCGAGCCGGCAGAGACCTGATTCGGGGGTGGCGATGCGGACGGTCGGCGTCAGTGGTCTGTGGAAGATCTTCGGCCGCAAGCCGGCCGAGGCCCGGCAGATGGCGGCCGCGGGCGCCACCCGTCAGGAGATTCAGACCGAGACCGGCTGCCTGATCGGGGTGCGGGACGTCAACTTCGAGGTCAACCAGGGCGAGACGTTCGTGGTCATGGGCCTGTCGGGCTCGGGCAAGTCGACCCTGGTGCGCTGCATGTCCCGCCTGGTGGAGCCCACCGAAGGCACCGTCGAGATCTGCGGCACCGATCTGACCGCCGCCGACGCCGCCGGGTTGCGCGAGCTGCGCCGCCACAAGATCGCCATGGTGTTCCAGCACTTCGCCCTGTTCCCGCACCGGCGGGTGGTCGACAACGTGGCCTACGGGCTGGAGGTGCAGAAGGTGGACCGCGCCGAGCGCCAGGAGCGGGCGCGGGAGCTCCTGGCGACCGTGGGCCTTGACGGCTGGGGCGATCACTACCCCCAGCAACTCAGCGGCGGCATGCAGCAGCGGGTGGGGCTGGCCCGGGCGCTGGCGGTCGATCCCGAGGTGCTGTTCTTCGACGAACCGTTCTCGGCGCTCGACCCGCTCATCCGCCGGGACATGCAGGATGAGTTCCTGTCGCTGCAGGAGCGGCTGCAGCGCACGCTGATCTTCATCACCCACGACTTCGACGAGGCCCTGAAGCTGGCGGACCGCATCGCCATCATGCGCGACGGCATGTTCGTGCAGGTGGGCACCGCGGCGGAGATCCTCACCGAACCGGCCGACGAATACGTCCGTGCCTTCACCCAGGATGCGCCGATCGCCAAGGTCCTGCTGGCCTGCGCGCTGATGCGCCCGCTGGGCGACGCCGCGCCGGACCCCTCGTGGGCGCGGATCTCCACGCTGGCGCCGCTGGAGAAGGCGCTGCCGCTGCTGCTGGCGTCACCGAACCCGCTGGTGGTGTGCGACGCCGACGATGATCCTGTCGGGCTGCTGCACGGCGAGGACGTGGCCGAGGTGGTGTCGGGGAACAACCGGTGACCGCAGTCGACACGCCGGGCGGACCCGCCGGCGACGCCGGCGGCGAGCGGTCTGCGAACGGCGCGGCGGCCCCGGCGCCGAGCCCCCCCGGCCGCCGGCGCCTGCACGAGAGCGGCACCGGGCGGCTGTTCGGCGCCCTCGTCGTCGTGTTCGTCGGGGGGTACCTGGCGTCGTGGCTGATGCCGGGCGTCGGTGTCTTCCCCGAGAACTGGGACGTGGGCTTCGCCGAGCCCATCGACCGGGCCCGGCGCTGGCTCATCAACAACCAGACCACCCACGGGCTCTACACGGTCTTCCTGAACCCCATCTCGGACGCCATCGACGCCGCGATCCGCTGGATCGAGTCGGCTCTGTTCTGGCTGCCCTGGTACGTGTACCCGGTGTTCACCGGAGTCGGACTCTGGTGGGCGCGCAGCCGGGTGGCCGGGGTGCTCGGGTTCGCCGGGGTCTGGGTGGTGGGCGTGCTCGGACTCTGGCCGGAGGGCCTGTCCACGCTGGCGCTGATGGGGGTGTCGGTCATCATCTCGCTCGCCATCGGGATCCCGCTCGGCATCGCCTCCTGGCGCAGCGACCGCTTCGCCCGCGTGCTGCGCCCCACGTTGGATGCCATGCAGACCATGCCCGGGTTCGTCTACCTCATCCCGTTCGTGTTGCTGTTCGGCATCGGCCGGGTGCCGTCGGTGATCTCGGTGTTCATCTTCGCCGTGCCGCCGGTGGTGCGGCTCACCGACGTGGGCCTGCGCAACGTGTCGCCGGCGATGGTGGAGGCCTCGGAGATGTACGGCGCCACCGACCGCCAGACGCTGCGGCTGGTGCGCCTGCCCCAGGCGCGCCCGGCGATCCTGGCCGGCGTCAACCAGACGATCATGCTGGCGATGAGCATGGTGGTGATCGCCGCGTTCATCGGCGCCGGCGGCCTGGGCCAGGTGGTGCTCCGCTCGCTGAGTTCGCTCGCCGTGGGCAGGGCCACCGAGGCGGGCGTCGCCATCGTGATCATGGCCATCATCCTGGACCGCTTCTCCCAGGGCGTCGCCACCGCCGCGCCCGGCCGTGACGCCCGCTGGATCCGCCCGCTCGCCGGCGGGGCCGTCGTGGTCGCCGTCGTCGGGGGCCTGCTGAGACACGGCGCCTTCCCCGAGAGCCTCAACTGGCAGTTCGCCGGCTACATCGACGACGCCGTTGGCTGGATGCAGATCCACCTCTACGACATCGCCGACTCGGGGATCGGCACCGGGCCGTTCAGCGACTTCGTGACCATCAACCTCGTGAGCCCTCTGCGCGAGCTGTTCTCCTCCGCCATCCCGTGGCCGGTCATGATCGGCATCGGGGTAGTGCTGGGGTTGGCGGCGCGGGGCATCCGCCTGGGGATCGGCATCGGCGCGGCGCTGACGCTGATCGGCCTGCTGGGCACGTGGGAGAACGCCATGGACACCCTGGCGCAGGTGGTGGTGGCCGTGGTCGTGACGCTGCTCATCGGCGTGCCGCTCGGGATCATGGCCGCCCAGCGGGACCGGTTCCAGACCGCTCTGAACCCCTTCCTGGACTTCCTGCAGACGATTCCCAGCTTCGTGTTGCTGGTGCCGGTGATCATGCTGTTCCACGTGGGGCGTATACCGGGCATCATCGCCTCGATCCTGTACGCCCTGCCGGCGGCGGTGCACTACACCGATCTGGGCCTACGGCGGGTGCCCCAGGAGATCGGCGAGGCGGCGGACAGCTTCGGGTCCACGCGCCTGCAGCGGCTGCGCCGGGTGGATCTGCCGCTCGCCGCTCCCGAGCTGATGGTGGCCATCAACCAGACGATCATGCTCGTGCTGTCGATGGTCGTGATCGCCGGCCTCGTCGGCGGTGGGGGTCTGGGGTTCGAGGCGGTGAAGGGCCTGCGGCGCAGCGACAGCGTCGGCAGCGGCTTCGAGGCCGGCATCGCCATCGTGCTGCTGGCCGGGATCCTGGACCGGCTGACCCGGGCCGTCGCCGACCGCCTGCGGCCCCCGCCTGCCGTCGGCTGAGTTCTGCGGATTCCTGCCGCCGTTCCGGCGGAGGCCGGAAACCACTACGCGGCCGTTCGAATCGTCCCCGACAGGTTGGATCTCAAGTACGCGGAGCGAACGTTCCGCGGCGGTACGAATGGATTCGGGCTTCCACCGGAATGACGATTCCCGGCGCCGGGCTCAGACCTCGTAGCGCCGGTCCACGTCGACGAGTTCCACAGGAGCGCCGAACGCCTCGCCGGCCTCCACGCCGAAGGCCGCTGCGTCGGAGCCGGGCGCCAGATGTGTGAGAAGCAGCCGCTCCACGCCGGCGTCGGCGGCCATGGCGCCCGCCTGCAGGGCGCTCAGGTGCGGTGAGGGCGTGACGAGGTCCTCGTGCAGGTACGTGGCCTCGCAGAGGCCCAGGTCGATCCCCTCGCCGAGGCTGGCGAACGACCAGCCGTCGCCGGTGTCGGCGGAGAAAGCGAAGGCGCGCCCGCCGCTGTCCACCCGGGGCGCGAGGGTCTCCACGGGGTGGTCGGTGCGCGAGAACCGCCACTCCTGGTCGCCGATGGTGGCGCGGTCGCCGTCGGTCATTGTCCGCCAGTCGATCGTGGGCGCCAGGTCGTGCGTCCCGGCGAGGGCGCGGGCCAGTTCGTGGGTGCCGGCGGTGCCGTAGACGGGCATGGGTCCGCGGTCCAGGAAGTAGCGGCAGGCGATGTAGGCCATCGCCAGGTCGAGCCAGTGATCCGGGTGCTCGTGGGTGATGACGATGGCGTCGATCTCGGTGAGTTGGCGGTGGCGCTGGAGGTTCGCCAGCGTGCCGGGCCCGGCGTCCAGCCACACCCGCGTGCTTTCGGACTCCACCAGGTAGCCGGTGCAGGCCAGGCCGGGCCCGCTGTAGGAGCCCGAGCAGCCCAGGACGGTGATGCTCAGCCCCACGCACCCGCCTGCGAGGTCACGAGGTGGCAATACCCGATATCCACAGGCAGGTCACGGTATCGGGATCGCGGCCCGGGGCGTCCCGTTGCGGACCGATGTCACGTCGGCGCCGGCCGTGGCGCCGCCCCGCCGCTCTCGCCCGGATCCCTTCCGCCGCTGCCACGTACGGGCGTGCCTCGGCGGCCTCCGGGCACCCGTGAGCCTCCGCCTATCGTGTCGTGGCCCGCGGCGGTCGCCGATACGGTGCGGTGATGGCCGGGCGCGTGCTGGTGACCGGAGGTGCCTCGGGGATCGGGGCCGAGACCTGCCGGGTGCTGGCGGCAGCCGGTTGGGATCCCGTCCCCGCCGATCTGACCGCGGCCGGCGGCGCCGTCGCTCTCGACGTGGCCGACGAGGCGGCCTGGGAGCGGGTGCTGGACGGCGCCGGGACTCTGGCAGGGCTGGTGAACTGTGCCGGCACTCGCACCCGCAGCGACATCGTGGACACGTCGGCGGCCGAGTTCGAGCGCCACCTTCGGATCAACGTCACCGGAACCTGGCTGGGGATCCGCGGCTTCCTGCGCCGTCACCGCAGCGGAACGGCGGGCGCTGTCGTGAACATCGCCTCCGTGAACGCAGAGATCGCCGTGGCCGGCCAGGCTCACTATGTGGCCTCCAAGGGGGCGGTGGCGGCGCTCACCAGGGCGGCCGCCGTGGAGGCCGCGCCGCTGGGAGTGCGGGTGAACGCCGTTGCACCGGGAGGGATCCGCACGCCCATGACCGCCGAACGGCTGGTGGACCCGGCCCAGGTGGCCTGGTTCGGCGAGCGCGTGCCGCTGGGCAGGGTCGGCGAACCCGGCGAGGTCGCCCAGGTGGTGGAGTTCCTGCTGAGCGAGCGTGCCTCCTACGTGACCGGCGAGGTGCTCTTCGCCGACGGCGGCTGGCACGCCCACGCCTGAGCCGGACTCAGGCCGAGGTCATCTGCCAGGTGATCCGGTCGAGGAACTGGCGCAGCAGAGCGGCGCATTCCTCGGGCCGCTCCAGTTGGAGGAAGTGGGTGGATTCGGGCAGGAAGTCGTAGTCCACGTTCAGCATGTCACTGAGGTCCAGGGTCGGCAGGTACGAGTACGGCAGCGTCGGATCTGCCCCGATCACTTTCACCGGGCACGTGATCTCCTCGAACGCCACCGACACGGCGAACACGTTGGCGTAGTCGATGATCTGCGCCTCGTACTCCCGCGGGCAACGCAACTCGAATCCGTCCCCGTCGGCGGTCTCACGGAGCGTCGCGTCGGCGAGGAGTTCCGGCAATCCCGGCACGGCGCCACGGAATGCCGGCATGAACTGCACGAGGTTGATCAGGTCCTGGCTGCTCCCGAACCATGGCGAGCGACGTCGTGTCAGCGCCGCGGTCTGCTTGGCCGCTGATTCGAAGTCCTCGTGGCTCCTCCCGGGCTTGCAGAGCGGCGGATCGAACAGCACCAGTGCCGAGTACCCGCAGCCTCTCGCCGGCGACAGCAGAGTCGTCAGAGCCGAGACCGAATGGAAGACGCCGGCCTTCGGCTTGGCCCCGAGGTGTTCGTCGATCGCTTCGAGAATGTGATCGTGGTCGCGTACGAACGTCGGCACTGTGTGGTTCCGCAGATCGCCCACGCCGTTCCAACCGTGGTTCCTGAGGTCGTGGACGACCAGGTCGAAGTCGTCGGCAAGGAGCGACCAGAACGGGAAGTAGAGATCGATCGCGAGCCCGTTCCCGTGGCTCAGGACCAGTCGCCGTCCATCCGGGTTGCCGTGGCGCCGAATGGCGATGACCGTTCCGTCGGCCATGACCGCGTCGAACGTCTCAAGCGGCTCGGGAACGCGCCATTCGTTTGCGTGGTCGTCGGTCATCTTCCCGGCCTTTCCGATGCGCTTGCCGCACGCTCGAGCCTGTCAGTTCACCTGAGGGATTGCAGCGGAAGGTTACCGTGCGGCTTGCCCATGGCCCGAGGCTGGCCGCAGGCGGGTGCGCCGTAGGATGATTCCGAGTGTCGCAGGCCGAAGTTCACATAGGGACGTTGAGCATGAACAATCCGGCCGGAACCGGCTCGGACTTGGGGAATCCGGCCGCCGAGTTTGGCTCTCGTGGCCGGGATGGGCCCCAGTCCGAGCCGCCGATCGCGATCGTCGGCATGGCCTGCCGGTTCCCGGGGGCGGATGACCTTGGGGCCTTCTGGCGTCTCCTGGACGCAGGCGGCAATGCCGTCACCGAGGGCGTCCCGGGCTCCGGTGTCGGGCGAGTGGGTGAGTTGTTCGGCGACGGCGTCGTCGCTGAGGCCTGCCGGTTCGGCGGTTTCCTCGACGGGATCGACCAGTTCGACGCCCCCTTCTTCCGGATCTCGCCGGTCGAGGCGCAACTGCTGGATCCGCAGCAGCGACTGATGCTGGAGACCAGTTGGTGCGCCCTGGAGGACGCCGGAATCGATCCGGATCGGCTGAAGGGCAGCCGCACCGGTGTCTACGCGGGCATCAGCAACAACGAGTACCGGGCGCTCGTGGCCGAGGCGACCGGGACCTCCGAGCCCACGGCCAGCCTGTACTCGGTCACCGGCACGTCGTTCAACACGGCGATCGGGCGGGTCGCCTATGCGTTGGGCCTGCAGGGACCGGCGATCGCCCTGGACACGGCCTGCTCATCGTCGCTCGTGGCGGTGCACCAGGCGGTGGCCGGCCTGCAGCGGGGCGAGGCGGATCTGGCGCTGGCAGGAGGGGTGCACGTCATCCTCTCGGGGCGGCTGTTCGAAATGCGAGCCAACGCCGGGATGCTCTCCCCCAACGGCCGCTGTGCCACGTTCGACGCGGCTGCCGACGGTTACGTGCGCGGCGAGGGTTGCGGGATCCTGGTGCTCAAGCGGCTCGCCGAGGCGGAGGCCGACGGCGACCGCATCTGGGCCGTGATCAGAGGTTCGGCGCTCAACCAGGACGGGGCGAGCGCCGGACTGACGGTGCCGAACGGCGCGGCGCAGGAGTTGGTCATCGCCGAGGCGCTGCGCCGGGCGGGCGTCACGCCCACCGACGTCGACTACGTGGAGGCCCACGGCACGGGCACGCCGGTCGGCGACCCGATCGAGTTGCGGGCCATGGTGAACACGTTCGGGGCGGATCGTGAGCCCCGGCACCCGCTGCTGATCGGGTCGGTCAAGACGAACCTGGGCCATCTCGAGTCGGCGGCCGGAGTCGCCGGCCTCATCAAAGTGGCTCTGGCGATGAACCGTGGAGTGATCCCGCGGCACCTCAACTTCGAGACACCGAGCCCGGAGATCGACTGGGATCGGCTGCCGGTGCGGGTGACCTCCGAAGCGACGGCGTGGCCGTCGGACGGTGAGCGACCGCCCCTGGCCGGGGTCAGCGGCTTCGGCTGGTCGGGAACGAACGCGCACGTGGTGGTGGAGGGCCACCGGTCGCCCGGCGTCACGAACGGCACAGGCTGGCCCGCAAGCGCGCCGCGCCCCGTGGCCGTATCGCTGCCCGAAGTCGTTGCGCATCCCGTGGTCGCCGACGTCTCCGCCACGCGAACCGAGCGACTCCTGCCCCTGTCGGGCCGGACCCCGGGGGCGGTACGGGCACTCGCCGGCCGCTACGTGGCTTGGCTCGAGGAGCACGCCGGAGCGATGAGCGGTCCGGCCGGCGACGGATTGCTGGCCGACATGGCTTGGACGGCCGGCTGCGGTCGCAGCCACCTCCCGCACCGCGCCGGGGTGACCTTCCGCGACACCGCCTCGCTGCGCTCGGCGCTCGAGACCCTCGCCGCGCCCGAGGCCGGCGACGGCGCCGCGGAGCAGCCGGGCAGCCGGACGGGGTGCAAGCTGGCGTTCGTCTACACCGGCCAGGCCAGCCAGTGGGTCGGCATGGGTGAGGCTCTGTACCGCTGCGAGCCTGTTGTGCGGGCCGTTCTGGACCGCTGCGACCAGGAGATGCGGGAGAGCAGAGGCGTTTCGTTGCTCGATGTGATGTTCGGGCGATCGGGGGCGGGCGACCTGGATGATCCGGCCTGGACGCAGCCTGCGATCTACGCCCTGGAGTGTGCCCTGACGGCGCTGTGGGCGAGCCTGGGAATCCGGCCCGACGTGGTTCTGGGACACAGCCTCGGCGAGATCGCCGCCGCGCAGGCTGCCGGCACCTTCACCCTCACCGACGGCCTCCGGTTCGCAGCCGAACGCGGGGCGCTGATGGGGGCGCTGGGGTCGGACGGGGCGATGGCCGCGGTGTACGCCCCGGCGGACCGCGTCGGCGCCGCTCTGGAGGAACAGAACGCGGCGACGGCCGGGCCGGGACTCAGCATTGCCGCCGACAACGGCGCCCAGCAGGTCATCAGCGGTCCCGCCGAATCGGTCCGCGCGGTCACCGCCCGCTTCGAGTCCGAAGGGCTCTGGGCGACGGTGCTGCCGAAGAGTCCCGCCTACCACAGCGCCCTGGTGGAGCCGGCCCTCGACGACCTGGAGGAGGTCGTCGCCTCGCTTGCCGTCTCGGCGCCGTCGTGCGGGCTGGTGAGTAGCATGACGGGTCGGTTGGTGGATCCGGCCGTGCCGCTCGACGGTTCGTACTGGCGCCGGCAGGCGCGGGCGCCGGTTGCGTTCCGGGATTCCGTCGAGTCGCTGGCCGAGTTCGGCGCGGAGATCGTGGTGGAGATCGGCCCTCACGCCGTGATTGGGCCGATGGTCCTCATGTGCTGGCCCACCGATGTGCCGACGCAGCCGCTCTCGGTGGCGAGTCTGCGGAGACCTCCCAGCGGGCAGTCCGATGGGAGGGATGTAGGGACCGGCTTCATGGAGGCCGTCGCACGGGTTTACGAGTCGGGCGCAACGGTGTCCTTCGAGGGTCTGTTCGCCGGCGAGGCGCGACGCCGTATCGCACTGCCTGGCTATCCCTTCGAGCACCGCCGCCACTGGGTGGACGGAGCCAGGCGGCGTCGGTCCGCCGGTGGCCACCCGCTGCTGGGTTCCCGCCACGACTCCCCGCGGGGTGAGACCCTGTTCTCGTCGGAGATCGCAACCTCCGATCCGCCGTGGCTGGATGACCACCGGGTATTCGGCCGCGTGCTGGTGCCGGGCGCGCTCTTCGACGCCATGGCGGCGTCGGCCGTCTGGCCCGGCGCCGACGGGTCGGTGGTCGTCGAGGATCTGCAACTCTCGAGCCCGCTGGTCCTGGCCGACGGGGAGCCGGAGGACGATCCGGTGCAGCACTCCCGGAACCTCCAACTCGTCCTGCAGGACGCCGGCGACGATCGATGGCGCGTGTTCGAGGTGTTCAGCAGGGCGGCCGGCGAGGACGCCTGGACGCTCCATGCCGAAGGCCGGGCTGCGACCGAGGCGGCTCCGCCGGAGCGCGGACGGATCGACGTCGGCGCGCTCACCGCCGGGCTCACCACCGAGGACGTGTCGGCCTTCTACCGCTCCAGGGCGGAGAGGGGAGTCCAGCTGGGTCCGCAGTTCCAGCCTCTGCGATCGTTGTGGTCCGGCGATGGCGAGGCCGTCGGCGAGGTCGTGCTCCCGGAGGCGGTCGACCGGCGCGCCGCCGAGGCCCATCCGGTGCTCCTCGACGGCTGCCTCCAAGTGATGGCCATGGCGCGCAAGGGGGCCGGCGTGGAGGACGACGGGGCCTACCTCTTCTTCGGCTGCGATCGATTCTGGTTGGCGGACGTCATGCCGGAGCGCCTGTTCTGCCAGGCGCTTCTCCGGAACCCCTCAGCAGCGGCTGCGCCGGGCGAAGGGCCGGCGGAGGTCATCAGCGGGGATCTGCGGATCTACACCGCCGACGGCGTCGAGATCGGCGGCCTCAGCGGCTACACGGTCAAGCGAGCGACGCGGGCGGCCCTGCTGTCGGCGACCGAAGGCGTGAAGGATCTCCTGTACGAGGTCACCTGGCGGGACCGCCCGCCGGCGCCGGCAATGCTCCCGGCGGACTTCCTGCCCGCCCCCGCAGGCGTGGGGGCCACCTCGGATCCGTTCTCCGCATACCTCGCCGCCGAGGGTGTCGACGCCGGCGCGCAGGAGGCGCTGCTGGCCGACCTGGAGCACCTGGCGTGGACGTATGCGCTGGCGGCGCTGGAGCGGTTGGGCTGGGAGCGGCGCAAGGGCGAGCGGGTGGTTCCCGAGCCGCTCCGGCAGCGGTTCGGCGTCGGCGACGAGCATCGCAGGCTGTTCCGGAGGATGTTCGAGATGCTGGCGGCCGCCGGGATCTTCGAGATCGACGGCGACGGCTTCCGGGTGGTGGTAGGCCCCACCGATCCGCTCCCCGTCGAGATGCCGGCCGATCCCGACGAGTTCGCGGACCGGATGGCCGCGCAGTACCCGCACGGCTCGAGCGAGGTCGGGCTGTTCCAGCGTTGCGCGGGCGCCCTGGCGGACGTGCTGGTGGGGCGCGCCGATCCCCTGACCCTGCTGTTCGGCAGCGGGGAGCCCAGCGCGGCCTACGTGTACCGCGAGGCGCCCGTGGCCCGTGCCGCCAACCGGATGCTCGGCGACGCCGTGGCACGACTCCTGGGCGACCTGCCCGACGGGCGGCGGCTGCGGGTGCTGGAGGTCGGGGCGGGCACGGGGTCGGGGACCGCCAGCGTCCTGCCCGAACTCCCCGAAGGCTCCTTCGACTACGTCTACACGGACATCTCCGCAGGCTTCTTCGCCGAGGCCGAGGCGCAATTCGGGGGAGCAGAAGCCGGGTTCGACTACCGGGCGCTGGACATCGAGGTCGATCCGGTCACCCAGGGTTTCGATCGGCACGGTTACGACCTGGTGATCGCCTCGAACGTCCTCCACGCCACCCGCGACCTGCACGAGACCCTGACGCACTGCCGGGAGATGCTGGCGCCGTCGGGCCAGCTGGTGGCTCTGGAGAGCCTGCGCGGGCAGGGCTGGAAGGACCTCATGTTCGGCCAGCTCGACGGCTGGTGGCGGTTCGCGGACGACTACCGCCCGTACTACGCCTTGGCGGAGCCGGCGGTGTGGCGGCGGGCGCTCGCCGATGCGGGATTCGAGGGGGCCGAGGTCCTGGGTCCGGAGGTCGCCGACTCGACCGCTGTGCCCGACCGCGGCGTCATTGTTGCCGCCGGACCGGCGGAGGTGACCGAGCCCGCCGGTCTCTGGGTGCTGGCGGCGGATCGCAGCGGTGTGGCGGAGGAACTGGCCGGCGAGCTGGCGGCCCGGAACCAGACCGTCGTGTTGGCCGGCGCGGGTGCCTCCGCGGGCGGCGGCCCCCCGCCCGGTGCTCCCGGTGTCCACCGGCTGGGTGTGGAGCCCGAGCGGCGCGAGTCGTGGCGCCTGCTGCTGGAGGAGTTGCCGACCGACGTCCCGCTGTGCGGCGTCGTGCACCTGGTGGCCGTCGACGGCCATGGCGCGGGTGCCACTACCGGAGAGTTCGCCGGCGACACCAGGACCGCGGGGGCGAGTGCGCTGGCGCTGCTGCAGGGTCTCGGCGACAGCGACGCCACCCCCACCGGCGGGGTGTGGTTCGTGACCCGTGGTGCCCAGGTGCTGGAGAAGGAGCGGGCAGGCGAACTCGCCGGCGCGGTGCTCTGGGGTATGGGCAAGGTGGTGGCGCGTGAGGCCGCCCAGCTGCAGCCGAGGATGATCGATCTGGATCCCGCGGCGCTGACACCGGTCGCCGACCTGGCCGACGAGTTGCTGCATCCCGACGCCGAGACCCACGTCGCCTACCGGCAGGGGCGCCGCCGGGCGGCCCGGCTGGTGCGCGCCGGCACCGGCGCGGAGCGGCTCACGATTCCCCCCGAGACCGGCTGGCTGGTGGACCCCGACGAGGGTGGCGCGCTCGACGGTCTGCAGATCGTCCCTCTGCCCGAGCGGTCCCTGCGGCCCGGCGAGTTGCGGGTGGCGGTCGAGGCCACCGGGTTGAACTTCTGGGACATGTCCCGTGCCCTCGCCCTTATCGACGAGGGACCGCTGGGCTGCGAGATGGTTGGTCGGGTGCTGGAGGTCGGCCCAGCGGTCTCCGGTGTCTCGGTGGGCGACCTCGTCGTCGGGCTGGCCTTCGGTGCCTTCGCCTCCGAGGTGGTCATACGTGAGGAGTTGGTCGCCCGCGCGCCGGCGGGGATCCCGGTCGCGGACCTGGCCACGATTCCGACGGTATTCGTGTCGGCCTTGCTGTCGTACGATCTGGCGGGCCTGCAGGCCGGTGATCGGGTGTTGATCCACGCCGGGGCGGGTGGTGTGGGATTGGCGGCCATCCAGTTGGCTCAGGCGGCCGGTGCGGAGGTGTTCGCCACGGCCAGCGCCCCGAAGCAGGCCTATCTCCGCTCTGTCGGCGTGAAGCACGTCTTCGACAGCCGGAGCACCTCATTCGGTGAGCAGATCAGCGGAGCCACCGGCGGCGAGGGGGTCGACGTGGTGCTGAACAGCCTCACGGGGGAGGGGTTCATCGACGCCAGCCTGTCGTGCCTGGCGCACGGCGGCCGGTTCGTGGAACTGGCCCGGGCGGGGATCCTGAGCCCCGCCGAGATGTCCGTGGCCCGGCCCGACGTGGCGTACTCGATCCTCGACCTGAACGCGCTCAAGGAGCATGACCCCGCGGTGCCGGGTGACGCCCTGGGGCGCGTGGTGGAGATGCTCGCCGCAGGGGAGGTTTCGCCGCTGACGCACAGCAGGTGGTCACTGGCGGAGGCCACCGGTGGCATCAGGTTCATGCAGGCGGCCCGGCACATCGGCAAGATCGTGTTCACAACCTCACCGATCACCACAGGGAGCCTGCGCGAGGACCGCACCTACCTCATCACCGGCGGCCTCGGGGGTATCGGCTGCGCCCTCGCCGGCTGGCTGGCCGAACGCGGTGCCGGCGCGATCGTGCTGAACGGCCGGCGCGACCCCGACCCGGAGGCCGTCGAGGTGATCGAGGCCCTGCGCGGCAGTGGCGCGAGGGTCGCCGTCGAACTGGCCGACGTGACCGACGCCGGCGCCACCGACGCCATGCTGGAGCGGATCGATGCATCGCTGCCGCCGCTCGGAGGCGTCATCCACAGCGTCGGAGTGCTGTCGGACGCGGCGCTCACGAACCAGACGTGGGAGAGATTCGAAGACGTGCTGTGGCCGAAGATGCTCGGAGCCTGGAACCTGCATCGAGCGACCGCGGATCGCGACCTGGACCTGTTCGTGCTCTTCTCCAGCGTGGCGGGCGTCCTCGGAAACGCCGGCCAGGCGAATCACGCCGCCGCCAACGCCTTCCTGGACCAGTTGGCGGCGCACCGGCGCTCTCTGGGGCTCCCCGGCCAGGCGATCGCCTGGGGGGCGTGGTCGGGGCTCGGCGAGGCCGAGGAGCACCGCGAGCGCATCGCGCGCCAACTCGAGGCGGCGGGCACGGGCTGGATCACGCCGCAGCAGGGCCTGCGCGCGTTCGATGAACTCATGCGCCAGGACCCCGCCGGTGGCATGGTCGCAGCGGTCGACTGGGAGGTGTTCTGCGAGAACCACGAGCAGCACCCCCCGCTGCTGGAGGACCTGCTGGCGGAGGCCGGCGACGGAGCGGACGCCTCACAGGAGCCGCCGGAGGATCCACTGGCCGGGATCTCCGACATTCCCCCGGCCGAGCGCCACCAGAGGATCGTGTCGTTCCTGCAAGGGGAGCTCCAAACGGTCATGCGCCTGCCGACCCCGCCGGCGCCGGAGGTGGAGTTCGCCGACCTAGGGGTGGATTCGCTGATGGCGGTGGAGCTGCGAAACCGCCTGAACCGAGCGCTCGCCGGAATGTACGTCGCCCCCAACACGGTGGTGTTCGACCACCCGAGCGTGGCGAGCCTCGCCGGCCATCTGGCAGGCGAACTCGGAGGCGCGGCGCGGGCCGAGCCGGCGCCGGTCGTCGCGGAGCCGCGCGTCCCGGTGCCGACCGGCGAGGACGCCGTCGCCATCGTCGGCATGGCCTGCAGGTTCCCGGGGTCTGATGACCTGGAACACTTCTGGCGCCGGCTCGAGGCGGGCGAGCACGCCGTGACCGACGGTCGCCAGGACGGCGGCCCGTGGGGCGGGGTTGCCGGCGATCCGCACAGTGACAACGGCATCGAGCGTCTCGGCGCCTTCGTGGACGGGATCGATCGCTTCGACGCGGCGTTCTTCCGGATCGCGCCGATCGAGGCCAAGGCGATGGATCCCCGGCAGCGGCTGTTGCTGGAGACGAGCTGGCTGGCGGTCGAGGATGCGGGCATCGATCCCGAGACGCTCAAGGGCAGTCGCACCGGGGTGTACGCCGGCGTCGGCGGCAGCGAGTACCAGCGCCTGGTCACCGCGGCCGGAAGGGCCGACAACTACCTCGGCACGGCGGGAAGCGTGGCAGTCGGCCGGGTCTCCTTCGCGCTGGGCCTCGAGGGGCCTGCCGTTCCCGTGGATCTGGCCTGTGCTGCGTCGCTGGTCGCCGTGCATCAGGCGGTCGTCGCCCTGCAGCGCAACGAGGTGGATCTGGCGCTGGCCGGTGGTGCGAACACCGTCCTGTCACCCTCGATGGCGCGCTTCCTGAGTGACTTCGGGATGCTGTCGCACAGCGGGCGAACTGCGGCGTTCGACGCGGCCGCAGACGGCTACGTGCGCGGCGAGGGTTGCGGCCTGGTCGTGCTGAAGCGGCTGGCCGAGGCGGAGGTCGACGGCGACCGGATCTGGGGGGTGGTCCGGGGCACGGCCGTGAACCAGAACGGGACGGGTCTGGGAATCACCGTCCCGAACGGGCGCGCCCAGGAACGGGTGATGTCCGAGGCGCTGGCTCGGGCCGGCGTGGCGCCGTGCGACGTGGACTACCTGGAGGCCCACGGGCCGGCGACGCAGATGGGCGACCCGATCGAGGTGCGCGCCGTGGCGAACGTGTACGGGCAGGCACGCGAGCCCGAGCGCCCGCTGCTGATGGGGTCGGTCAAGACCAACGTCGGCCATCTGGAGTCGGCTGCCGGAGTCGCCGGTCTGATCAAGACGGTGCTGGCCATGAACCAGGGTGTGATCCCGCCGCACCTCCATCTCCGCGACCCCACGCCGGAGGTCGACTGGGAGAGAATGCCTCTGCGGGTGACCTCCGAGTCCACGCCTTGGCCGCTCTCGCCCGACCGGCCGCCGCTGGCCGGAATCAACGTCTTCGGGATTTCCGGCGCGAACGCGCACGCGGTCATCGAGGGCTACCGGTCGCCCGACGATCCAACTGCCGCGACCAACGGCCGGCAGTGGCCCGTTGGAGCGCCAATTCGCGTGCCGTCGCCTGGGGTCGAGGATGCGCCGGCCACCGAACCGCCCGAGGTGGGCACGCCACGGCTATTGCCCCTCTCGGCGAAGACGCCTGAAGCGCTGCGAGAGCTGGCTGAGCGCTACCTCGCATGGCTGGATGCGCCGCCCTGCGGGGACGGGGTGGCGACGGGGGGCTCGGCGTCCGACTCGTTGCTGACGGACATGGCCTGGACGGCAAGCGTCGGCCGGAGTCACTTCGAGCACCGCGCCGGCGTTCTGTTCGACGACGAGGAGTCGCTGCGCGGCGGGTTGGCCGACGTCGCTTCGGGCGAACCGCTGCCGAGCCGTGATTCGAGCGATCCCCTCGGGGTGCCTTCACAGCAGGCCCCCGACGTTTTGGCGGCCGCCGCGGCGTACGAGGCCGGAGAGGAGGTCTCCTTCGAGCGGCTGTTCGCGGGAGAGACGCGGCGCCGGATCCCGCTACCGGGCTACCCCTTCCAGCGCCGCCGCCACTGGGTCGAACCGCGCCGGCAGGTACCTGAACGTCCCCGAGGTTGACGCGTCGCGCGACCACAAGCGTCTTCCCGGCCACCGGTGCGGTTCGGATGAGGGACGGCGAGAGGCGAGAAGGTTCACCGCGGTCCGGTTGCTATGCTCGCTGCCGCACATTCGCCAACGGCATACCAGGGAGACCGCGGAACATGTCATCAACCGAAGAACGAATCAGGGCGCTCGTCGACGCCAACCTCGACATCTCCGACCGGACCGCCGGCGCGCCATTGGATCTAGGTCGCAGCTTCGCGGATGCCGGCGTGGCGTCCACCGACGTGGTGGCCTTCTGGCAGCTCGTCAACGAGGAGTTCGGTGTGTCGATCTCTGCGGAGGAGTTTTCCGGGCTGCTCACGCCCCGTGACCTGATCGCACACCTCGAAGCGAACGCCTGAGCGGCTCTCAGCCGCCACCCGGAGCGCCGGCTCCGGTACCCGCCGGCACCTGCTGCGCGGCGGCTGCCGCGAAACGCTCGTCGCCGATGTCGGTGAGTTGCCACTGCACATCGGGAATCTGAGGGATCCGCAAGGCTCCCTGACGCGCGCCCGAGCGGATCGCCGCGGGGATCTCGAAGCCTGACACGTCGAAGGAGAGTCCGGTGCCGAGCGCTTTGGCGACGGCTTCCTTGAGCGTCCAGAGGCGGAAGAACAGTCGAATCCTCTCGGGACCGGCCACCGCGGCCAGGTCGGCCCGTTCCTCCGGACCGAACACCGCCTCGATCAGCCGATCGAGATCCCGGCGGGCGACGCACTCCTCCACGTCGACCCCGACGCGGCCGCCCGGTGCCAGCGCGATCAGCCCGTGTCGCCCGCTGTGGCTGACGTTGAAGCCGACGTCGACCGGTCGGCCGTCCACCAGCGCGAACGGCTTGCCTCCCTCGGCGACACCGAACGAGAGACACTCGTTGTCACAGCCGAGTCGTGTGCACAGCAGCGATCTGAGCGCGGCGCGGCACAGCACGAAGTGACGGCGCGCCGGTGCGTGCTGGAACCTGTCCGAACGAGACCGCTCGGCGTCATCCAGACGTGCGAACGCCGCGGCCTCGCGGGCCTCGTGAGGCGTGAGGTCGACATGCACGATGCGTACGCCGCCGACCTGCCTGAATGGTCCCCACCAGCAGTCGGGCGCTGAGGGATCCACCCCGGGCAGGCTACAGCCGGCCCAGGCGCCGTATGACGGTGCCGAGTGTCCACGTGTGTCCGGTATGGTCGCTGTCATGGCATTCCGGGTAACCATCGATCAGGACGAGTGCATGAGCGTCGGGCGCTGCGTGGCCGACTTCCCGGCCGGGTTCGGCTTCGACGACGAGGAACTGGCGACGGCGCTGCCGACCATCGGCGAGTTGACCGACCAGCAGTTGCTGCGAGCCGCCCGCAACTGCCCCAGCCGGGCGATCATGGTCCTCGACGCCGACGGCAATCAGGTCGAGTAACGAGGCGGCTCCTGCTGACCGGGGGCGAGCACATGGCCGAGGTCCGGACCGTCGTCGGGGTCTTCGACGCCGATGGTGGGCTGCGCGGCGAGCTGCGCTACGTGGTCGACAAGCTCGCGGGCCGTGGGCATTGCGCGCTCTGCGACATCACCCACGGCATGAATCCTCTCGGGAAGCGCTCCTGGAAGGATGCGTGCGCCGCGGCGGGCCTCACCATGGAACTCCTGCACCGCGACGAGGCCGCCCCTGAGCAGTTGGACGCGGCCGGTGCCTTGCCCGCCGTCGTGGTCTCCGACGGTGCCGGCTGGCGGGTGCTGGTTCGATCGGGGGAGTTGGCCGCCTGCGGCGGCAGCCCCGACAGGCTGGTGAGCCTCATCGAGGAGCGCCTCGGTCGCTGAGACGCCGGGTGGTACCGACCAATAGAATAACTCTATGAGTAATTGAGTTATTATCAAATTGTGTTTAGGTGTTCGTGGGGGCAGGATGGTGCCATGAAGAACACCAGCCACCAAGGAGGCGGCACCATGACGACGCAACGCCCCACCCTGACCACCGAGTCCGGCGCTCCGGTCGCCGACAACCAGAACAGCCAGACGGCTGGCCGGCACGGCCCGGTCCTGCTCGCCGATCAGCACCTCATCGAGAAGCTCGCCCGGTTCAACCGGGAGCGGATCCCGGAGCGGATCGTGCACGCCGTCGGTTCGGGGGCGTACGGCACCTTCACGGTGACCAACCCGGAGGTCGATCGCTGGACCCGCATGGACATGTTCTCCGAGGCGGGCAAGCAGACCGACGTGTTCGTCCGCTTCTCGACGGTGGCGGGATCGAAGGGCGCGGCCGACGCCGTGCGCGACCCCCGCGGCTTCGCGGTGAAGTTCTACACCGCGGACGGCAACTGGGACCTGGCGGGCAACAACACGCCCGTGTTCTTCATCCGCGATCCGCTGAAGTTCCCGGACTTCATCCACTCGCAGAAGTACGACCCGTACACCAACCGCCAGGAGGCCGACAACGTGTGGGACTTCTTCTCGCACTCTCCCGAGGCCACCCACCAGTTCACCTGGCTGTTCGGCGATCGGGGCCTGCCGGCGACCTGGCGTCACATGAACGGCTACGGCTCCCACACGTTCCAGTGGGTGAGCCTCGCCGGCGAGCGCCACTGGGTGAAGTTCCACTTCAAGAGCGACCAGGGCATCGAGTGCCTCGACGAGGCGACCGCGGCACGGGTTGCCGGGGAGAACCCGCAGCATCACCAGCAGGACCTCTACGACGCCATCGGGCGGGGCGACTTCCCCTCCTGGACGCTGAGGGTGCAGGTGATGCCCGAGGCCGACGCCGCCGCCTACCGGGTCAACCCGTTCGATCTCACCAAGGTGTGGCCGCACGGCGACTATCCGCTGATCGAGGTGGGGCGGATGGAGTTGAACCGCACGCCGGACAACTACTTCGCCGAGGTCGAGCAGGCGGCGTTCGATCCGGGACACATGGTGCCCGGCGTGGGGCCCAGCCCCGACAAGATGCTGCAGGCCCGGCTCTTCGCCTACGGCGACGCCCACCGCTACCGGCTCGGCATCAACCACACGCAGCTAGCGGTGAACTCGCCGAAGGGCTGCCCATTCGATCACGGGCAGAACTACGGCCGCGACGGCTTCATGCGCTTCGATCGCAACGGTGGTCGCCAGGTGAACTACGAGCCCAACAGCTTTGCCGGACCGGTCGAGACCGGTGAGGCGCTGTACACGGGATTCGATCTCGGCGAGGTCTCCGGCACCTACGGCCCCGAGGTGCGCTCGGTCGACGACCACCAGCAGGCCGGCGACCTCTACCGCCTCATGGGGAGGAGGAGAAGCAGCGCCTCGTCGAAGCCATCGCAGGCTCGCTGGCGCAGGTCCAGCGCAGCCGGATCGGCGACGGGATCGTCGCACGATCCATCGATCACTTCCGGAAGGCCGACGCCACATACGGCAGCCGCGTCGAAGAGGCCGTGGCCGCCGCACGGATATAGATGGCCGACCAGGCGCGGGCAAGGCAACGGCCGACCGGGTCGGCAACCGATCAGGCAACCGATCAGGCAACGGATCAGGCAACGGATCGACGAATTCCAGGAGGAGGCCCTTCTTGACCGCAATCGGCATGAGACCGACGATGCGCCAGCTGGAATACCTCGTGGCGCTGGACAACCACGGACACGTGGGGCGGGCGGCGACGGCGTGTTTCGTCACCCAGCCGACGCTGAGCGCCCAGATCCGCGAGCTCGAGAAGCACGTGGGGGTTGCGGTGACCGAGCGCGTCGGGCGCGGCATCGTTGTGACCGCGGCGGGGCGTGAGTTGGCGGCCCGGGCCCGGGTCATCCTGCAGGCGGCCGATGAGTTGCTGGAGTCCGCCCACCGTTCGGAGACCGAGTTGACCGGGCCTCTGCGAGTGGCGGCGATCCCCACCGTGGCGCCCTACCTGCTGGCGAAGGTGCTGCCGGCGCTGCGAGAGAGGCATCCATCCGTCGAGGTGCATCTGCGCGAGCTGCAGACGGCGCCGTTGACGGCGGCGCTGACCGCCGCCGAGTTGGATCTCGGCCTGATGGCCCTGCCCGTCGACGACGAGCGGCTCGACCGCCAGGTGATCCTCACCGACCCGTTCCTACTGGCCATGGCACCTGACCACCGGCTGGCACACCAGTCGCACGTGCCGATCAGGGGCATCCGCGACGAGACGATGCTGCTGCTCGAGGACGGCCATTGCCTGCGCGATCAGACCCTCGAGATCTGCGATCGCGCGGGAGTCCGCGACGGCGGTGAGATCCAGGGAACGAGCCTGCACACCATCTGCCAGATGGTGGCGGCCGGCATGGGGGTGACGCTCCTGCCCGGCAGCGCCCGGCAGGTGGAGGCCCGCGAGGGGTCGGGCGTCGTGGTCCGGCACTTCAGCGATCTCAAACCCGGCCGCGAGGTCGTGCTGGTGTGGCGGAGGCATGCGCCTTCCGCCCCCCTCTACCGGGAGTTGGGCCGATTGATGTCCGAGCGCCTGGCCACCGCCGCCTGAATCCCCTCCCCCGAGCCGGTCCGGTCGACCATCGCTACCATCGGGGTTGACCGGACCGGTGTCGGCTTCTCCCGGACACTGTGCCGGCCGGCCCACGTAGCTCAGTTGGACAGAGCAGGGACCTCCTAAGTCCAAGGCCGCAGGTTCGAATCCTGCCGTGGGCGCAGCCACGCCGCCTGAGGCCCGCCCCGGGCTGTCACACAGCCACCGGAGCCACACTGGTACACGGGTGCCGGAAGTTGACGGTCTGACCCGGCGGCGCCTCTAGGCGAAGGGCACCAGCCCCTGGCGCAGGGCGGACCAGACGATCGCGGCGGCCGTGCCTGCGACGAGGTAGGGGCCGAGCGGGCGGCTGGCTCGGGCACCCTCGCGGACGAGGGCCACCACGGCCGCGGGAAGGGCCAGCAGGAAGCCGGCCATGAGGCCCGCCAGCGCCGCCTGCCAGCCCCACCAACCGCAGACCAGGCCGTTCAGCACGCCGAGGCGGACGTCGCCGAATCCCATGGACGGCGGATGGGCGAAATGGACCAACGCCAGGGCCCCGCCGCAGATGGCGCCCCCGATGGCCGCGCCCGCGAGGCCCTGTGAGACGCCTTCCACGAGGGAGGCGGCTGTGAAGAGTGCCCACACGACGCCGGCGGTGCTCCAGATCAGCCGCGTCGGCAGGATCCTGCTGCGGACATCGGTCACCGCCAGGCGCACCCCCGCCGCCGCCCACACCACGAGCGCCGCCGACACGAGTATCGGCGCGATCACCAGGCGGTCCCTGCCTGGCTGAACGGTCCTCCGGCTCCGGGTGCCGCTGCGTCCGTTGCCTCACGCCGCGGATACCGCGACGACCCGCCCGGATCGCCGGACCTGACGAGAGTCACAGTGAACAAAGTGTAAAATGAGGATTCGCCCATATGATGTGGACCTTCTGGTCATATGACGCAGAGGTTCTGGTCATGCGACCGATCGCAAGGAATTATACCGACGCCGGTCCGAGCGTGGAGTAGCCGACACCCGGCGACGAAGCACCTACTCGTGGCGGGCGCTGACCCTCTCCGACCCCTTGGCTCGGGTCGTCCTGCTGCGACGTCGTGGCGCTGTCGAGGCCCCGGGGATGAGCCCTGGCCGCCGCGCACCCCGACACCCGTCGTTTTGACGTCTCGATAGGGGACAGCGGGTCCCCCGCCCGAGTGGCGTGAAGACGCCGATATGCTGGAACGCGGCTGTGGTGGACGCCTCACTGACCTTCCAGTCTGGTCCTCATCGCACCCGAACATATTGGTGAGAGCTTCCACAGGCATCCACGCTCGCGTTGCTCTCGCCAGTTGCGTGGGCGGGGGCCGGCACCGGCTCGACCGAGGCGGAACCGATCCCCGCCCTCCCCGCCCAGCTTCACGGACACGGCCTGGGCCTATTGGCGGGTGGCAGACCTCGGACCTTCGGCGGCCTCACCGGGGCGGATGCGGAGCATCATGCCACCGGCAGAGGTGAGCTTGAATCAACCCCGTTCGACCGGCACCAAGCCAGCCGGTTGGCTGGACGGCCCGCTTGTAGCTATATGGTAAATCGCTATACAGTCGATCACTATGTGGATCAACACGATATTCGATCGGCCAATACCTAGCTCCGAGCGTCGGCACGCTCGAATGCGGTGAGGAGATCACTGTGAGTCTTCCTCGACGTCTCACCCGGCCGCTCGTGGTGATTGCACTCCTGGCGACCGGCTTGACGTTGGCTGTCGCGGCTCCGATCGAGGCGCAGGGCCCCATCAGGGTATTTAACTTCCGGAGCGCGGAGACCGACGACGACTGGGAGATCCAGATCACGGTCCAGGCTCTCGGCGGTTGCAGACCCGGCAATGCGCGGTCCGGACACGTGACCGCCTGGATGGGACCCGAGGACGTGGACGGCGAGGTGTTGAACCCGTCCACGTGCACCTACCGGATCACCGCCGCGGCGCGTCGAGCGAACGTTCCCAACCAGGTCTGCAAGGCCGAGTTGAGGTGGGATCCTTCGGGCTCGTTCCAGACGACCCCCCTGCAGACGTCGAGGCGTGCGGATGCCCCGACGACGGTCTATGCCCAACACGTCGAGGACATCGACGGCGCCGATTGTTCGCCGCGGCCGACGCTGTCCGTCACGATCGATCCCACCGAGGTGGTCGAGACGCCGGCGGATCCTTCGACCGACCCCGTCCTGGCCGATCGGGCCGCGCGCGCCGTGGCGATCACCGACTTCCGGGTCCGAGTGACTCCGACGTCCACATCGGTGGGGCGGACGGATTGCGACCAGACGCTGGACTTCGCCGTCAGAGGTGACGGCGCAGCGGCGGAGAGGGCACTGGGTTCCATCGGTACGGCGGACTGTGAGTTCCGCATCGCCGTGACAGAGGCACCCCCCCCCCTTCGCGATCCGCAACATCCGCGGGAAGACATTCAGCACCCAACTCATGGACGAGGACTCTGGATTGATCGGCCTCGACCTCAGCGATCTCGTACTCCTACCCGTCAACCGGATCGCCATCATCCAGGACGTCGAGAGAAATTGGAGCAACGAGGGCTTCGCCGCGTACAGGGTCACTAGCGACTGCGGCGGTGTGAGATCACTGCCGCCCGTCGCCCGCTCCAGTGGATCCGTCGGATCCGGCATCTTCGTGCGACCGGGCGGCGAGACCGTCGTGTCGCTCAGCAACGGCCGGTTCACGGTGCACAAGCCGGGGTTCGCCAACTTCGGTCCCGCCGCGGCGTACCCGGCGGTCGCCACCAGTTCCTTCTCCAGCGAGATCCGCGGCTGCTCGGTGACCGCCACGATCGATCTCCGTGCCCCCGGCTGCACGTTGGACGGGCCGAGCACGCGCACGCTGGCCTGGACGAGCGCCAATCCGCTGGTGAGCTTCGACTTCGAGTTCAAGATCCACTGCGACCGTGCCCCGTTGCCGGAACCCGAAGGGCCGCCGCTCCCGCAACCCACCGGCGCTCCGTCGACCGGCGCTCCGTCAACTGGCGCCCCGTCGACCGGTGCCTCTGCGGGGACCCCCGGCGGCGACTCCTCGAACACCGCCGTCGTGGGCTCACCGAACGTGCGCATCGTCGCCCGACTTCTCGACAACGGGAGGGTGGAGTTCGGCCTTCAGCAGCAGGTGCGCAGCTCCTGGAGCGACTGGATCCTGCCGCGGGCGCGGCTCTTCCCCGTCGCGGCTCCGGTGGGCAGCCGGCTGGTGAGCAGCCCGGTCACGCTCAGCGTCTCGGAGTCCGCGAGCGCCCTCGTCTCGGACATCACGGTGCGGCTCGTGGCCCGCAAGCGGGACGACGGGAGGGTGGAGTTCGGCCTGCAGCAGCAGGAGGACGGCTCCTGGAGCGACCGGATGCCGCCGTGGCGCCGGCTCTTCCCACTGACCACCGCGGTCGGTCGCTGGTTGGGCAGTTCCACGCTGACTCTCGGCATCTAGGTACGACGACGGAAGAGGTTGTCACGAATGGCCTCGAGAATCCCCGGCCGGACCCGACTCCGTGCGGCCGGTTCTGGATCGATTCGCTCTCCCGGATCGTTGCCCCCTGAGGGAATCACGAATCGATGAGTGATCGATCACGGCGCCGAAGACGTGCGCGGGCGCCGCGGCGGCCGGTCGCCCGCCTGCTCGCGGTGGCCGCCCTCGTGGCGACGGTCCTGCCCGCCACCGCCGGCGTGGCACAGGCGCAGACCCCGTCGCGGCTCGGCGTGCCCGGCGCGGTGGTGAGCCAGGGCGACATCGGCGGCCCGGGCTTGGGCCCGCCGGACCTGGGCGGCCCGCCGCAACTCAGCGTGGCCGACGTGTCGGTGGACGAGGACAGCAATGCGACCGTGACGGTGTCGTTGAGCGGTACGGGCATCGACACCGTGACGGTGAACTATGCGACCTCTAATGGCACAGCCACGGCGGGCAGTGACTACACCGCTGCGACGGGGTCGTTGAGCTTCGCTCCGGGGGACGCCTCCAAGTCGGTGACCGTCACGATCACCGACGACAGCCTCGACGAGGACAACGAGACGTTCACGTTCACGCTGAGCAACGCCTCGAACGCCACGATCGACGATTCGTCGGCGACGGTCACGATCACCGACGACGATGATCCGCCGGTGCTGAGCGTGGACGACGTGTCGGTCAACGAGAACAGCAATGCGACTGTGACGGTCTCGTTGAGTCCGGCGAGCGGCAGGACCGTGACGGTGAACTATGCGACGTCGGACGGCACCGCCAGGGACGGCAACCCCGACACGGAACCCAAGGACTACACGCAGAAGTCGGGGTCGTTGACGTTCTCGGCGGGCCAGACCTCCAAGTCGGTGACCGTTCCGATCAACGACGACAGCATCGACGAGGACAATGAGACGTTCACGTTCACGCTGAGCAACGCCTCGAACGCCACGACCAACATCAACAAGTACGAGGCGACGGTCACGATCAACGACAACGACACGGCGTCGCTGAGCGTGGCCGACGTGTCGGTCAACGAGAACAGCAATGCGACCGTGACGGTCTCGTTGAGCGTGGCGAGCACCAAGACCGTGACAGTGGACTACGCGACCTCTAACGGCACCGCGACGGCGGGCAGCGACTACACCGCGACGTCCGGAACGTTGACCATCCCGGCGGGCGACACCTCCAGGACGGTGAGCGTCTCGATCAGCGACGACAGCCTCGAGGAGGGCGATGAGACGTTCACGTTCACGCTGAGCAACGCCTCGAACGCCACGATCGACGATTCGTCGGCGACGGTCACGATCACCGACAACGATGCGAAGTCGCTGAGCGTGGCGGCCGTCACGGTCAGCGAGGACAACAATGCCACACTGACGGTCCGGTTGAGCGCCGCGAGCAGCAGGACCGTCACGGTGAGCTATGCGACCTCCGACGGCACCGCGACGGCGGGCAGCGACTACACCACCAAGTCGGGATCGTTGACCTTCACGGTGGGCCAGACCTCCAAGTCGGTGACCGTCGCGATCACCGACGACAACCTCGACGAGGACGACGAGACGTTCACGTTCACCCTGAGCAGCGCCTCGAACGCCACGATCAGCGGCGGCCAGGCGACGGTCACGATCAACGACAACGACACGGCGTCGCTGAGCGTGGCGGACGTGTCGGTGAACGAGGGTGCCGGCAGCGTCACGGTGACGGTCTCATTGAGCGCCGAGAGCCGCAACACCGTGAGGGTGGACTATTCGACCTCCGACGGCACCGCCAAGGACGGAGACCCCAACACGGAGCTTGAGGGCCACGAGTCCAAGGACTACACCGCCACGTCGGGAACGCTGACCTTCTCGCCGGGGGATACCTCCGAGACGGCGACCGTCACGATCAACAACGACAGCCTCGACGAGAACAACGAGTGGTTCAGATTCACGCTGAGCTACCGGTGCACGGGCAACCCGTGCACGATCGACCCGAACAACCCGCCGTTCAGCGACAGCCAGGCGACGGTCACGATCAACGACAACGATCCGCCTCCGTCGCCGCGCGTGACGGGCGCGACGGTGAAGGAGGGCGCCGGCAGTGTCACGCTGACGGTCACATTGAGCACCGCGAGCGACAAGACCGTCACGGTGGACTACGCGACGTCCGACGGTACCGCCAAGGACGGCAACCCCGGCACGGAGCCCACGGACTACACCGCCACGTCAGGAACGCTGACCTTCCTGCGGGGAGAGACCTCCAAGACGGTGTCGGTGCCGATAAACAGCGACGCGGTGAATGAGAACAACGAGACGTTCACATTCACCGTGACCGGCGCGGACAACGCCACAGGGACGGCGTCGGCGACGGTCACGATCCAAGACAACCCGACCCTCACCGTGGCGGACCTGACGGTGAACGAGAACGTCGGCACCGCCACGCTGACGGTGTCGCTGGATGTGGCGGGCGCCGCCGACGTGAACGTGCTCTACGAGACTTCCTCCAACGTCCCCGGCGAACGCGGCGCCAACGCGGGCAGCGACTACACGCAAACGGCGGGAACGCTGACCGTCACGGCGGGGCAGACCTCCGGGACGGTGTCGGTGCCGATCAACGACGACACCACCGATGAGTGGAACGAGACCTTCGCAGTCAACCTGAGCACCCCGGCCAACAACGCCAACTCGTCGATCAGCGACAACCAGGCGACGGTCACGATCAACGACAACGACCCGGAGCCGTCGCTGAGCGTCGACGACGTGACGGGGAAGGAGGGTACCCGCAGGATCAGGTTGGCGATTCAAATGAGCGCGGAGAGTGGCAAGACCGTCACGGTGAACTACGCGACCTCCGACGGCACCGCGACGAGGGCGGGCCTCGACTACAAATCTGCGTCGGGGTCGCGGACCTTCCCGCCGGGCCAGACCACCAGGACGGTGGCCGTGGATATCCACAGCGACACGGTCAACGAGAACGACGAGACCCTCACGTTGACCCTGAGCGGTGCCTCTAACGCCTCGATCAGCGACTCCCAGGCGACGGTCACGATCGAGGACAATCCGACCCTCACCGTGGCGGACGTGGCGGTGGACGAGAATGACGGCACCGCCACGTTGACGGTGTCGCTGGATGTGGCGGGCGCCGCCGATGTGACGGTGCGCTACGCGACCTCCGACGGCGCCGGCGAACGCGGCGCCAACGCGGGCAGCGACTACACCGCGACGTCGGGAACGCTGACCGTCGCGGCGGGCGACATGTCGGGGACTGTGTCGGTGCCGATCAGCGAGGACACCACCGACGAGTGGAACGAGACCTTCACATTCACGCTGAGCAATCCGGCCAACGCCTCGATCAGCGACTCCCAGGCGACGGTCACGATCAACGACAACGATCCGGAGCCGTCGCTGAGCGTCGCCGACGTGGCCGCCGCGGAGAGCAGCAACGCGCCCGTCGAGGTCACGCTCAGCGCCGCCAGCGGCAAGACCGTCACGGTGAACTATGCGACCTCCAACGGCACCGCTGAGACGGATGCCACCTCAGGCAGTGACTACACCGCGGCGTCGGGGACACTGACCTTCTCGCCGGGCCAGACCTCCAAGACGGTGACGGTGTCGATCAGCGAGGACACCACCGACGAGTGGAACGAGACGTTCACGTTCACCCTGAGCAGTGCCTCCAACGCCACCTTCAGCGACTCCTCGGCGACGGTCACGATCAATGACAACGATCCGGAGCCGTCGCTGAGCGTGACCGGCGGGACGGTGAGCGAGGGCATCGGCAATGCCACCGTGCGGGTCCGGCTGAGCGCGGCCAGCGGCAGGACCGTCACGGTGAACTACGCCACCTCCAACGGCACCGCCACCGCGCCCGGCGACTACACGGCGACATCGGGGACATTGACCTACACGCCCGGCCAGACCTCCAAGACGGTGACCGTCCCGATCGTCTCCGACACCGTCGACGAGGACGACGAGACCTTCACGTTCGCCGTGACCGGCGCGACCAACGCCACGGGGACCCCGTCGGCGACCATCACGATCGGGGACAATCCCACGCTGTCCCTCGCCGGCATGACGGTCTACGAGAGTGCCGAGACCGCCGTCTTCACGCTGACGCTCGATGCAGCGGGCGCCTTCGAATTGACCGTGGACTACGCCACCCACAGCGGCACCGCCACGGCTCCCGGCGACTACACCCGCCGGTCGGGAACGCTGACCATCCCGGCGGGCACGCTCAGCCGCACCGTGGCCGTCCCGATCATCGACGATTCCCAGCAAGAGCTCGACGAGGAGTTCACGCTCAGGTTGAGCAACCCGACGAACGCCTCGATCTCGGTTCGCACCGCGGAGGCATTGATCATCGACAACGACGCGCCGGACACGGTCCTCGACGATGATGATGATGACGGCGTGCCCCGCCTGACGATCGGCGATGCCGCCGCGTCCGAAGGTGGCGTCGCCAGCTTCCCGGTGGCGCTCAGTTCGGCGAGCGACGAGGTCGTGGTCGTGGACTACGCCACTGCCGCCGTCACCGCCGAGGCCGGCGCCGACTACGTCGCCCGCCGGGGCCGGCTGACGATTCCCCCCGGTCGGACCACCGGAACGATCCAGATCCGGGTCAGGGACGACCGCATCGACGAGCCGGAGGAGACGTTCTCCCTGCGGATCGTCGGCGCGACGAACGCGCGACGGCCATCGGGGCCCGCGACGGGCACGATCCGTGACGACGACGCCCCACCCGTCCTCACCGTGTCCGACGTGACCGCCTCGGAGGATGCCGGTGTCGTGGAGTTCACCGTGGTCCTCAGCACACCGAGCGCCCGCTTCGTGACCGCGGCCTTCAGAACCGTCGGCGGGACGGCGACCGCCGGCGCGGACTACACGGCGACCAGCGGTACGTTGATCGTCCCGCCCGGTTGGGCCTCGGTGGTCATACGCGTGCCGATCAGCGACGACCAGGACGACGAGCGCGACGAGACGTTCACGCTGCGGCTCCGCAACGCGCGCAACGCCACACTCGGCGCCGCCGCCGCCACCGCCACGATCGCCGACGACGACGGCCTGCCGAACCTCGCCGTGGCCGATGCCGGAGCCACCGAGGGCGCCGGCGCGGTGACGTTCACCGTCACGCTCAGTGAGGCGAGCGCCACGGACGTTTCGGCGTCCTACTTCACAACGGGAGGCACGGCGTGGACGGGTGTGGACTTCCGCCGGACCGCCGGCAGGCTGACGATCGCCGCCGGCGAGACCACCGCCGTGATCCGGGTGCCGGTCCTCGCGGACCGCCGTGTCGAACCCGCCGAGACATTCACCCTGACCCTTGCGAGAGCGGTGGGTGCGGTGGCTCCGCTCCACCGGGCGACCGGCACGATCGTCGCCCGGCCGACCCTGAGGGTCGCCCCCGCGACGGCGTCCGAGGGCGACGGGGCGGTGACGTTCACCGTCACGCTGGACGCCGTGAGCCATGAGGACATCTCAGTGGACTACGCCACCAGCGGGGGCACGGCGACGTCGGGTGTGGACTTCCGCCGGACCGCCGGCACGCTGGAGATCCCCGCCGGCGAGACCACCGCCGTGATCCGTGTGCCGGTCGTCGCGGACCGCCGTGTCGAACCCGCCGAGAGTTTCACCCTGACGCTGCGTTCGCCGCGCAACGCCGGCCTCGGCGTTGGCGACGGCGACGACGAAGCGACCACCACCGGCACCATCTCCGACGACGACGGCCTGCCGCGGCTGTCCGTGGCGGACGTGACTGCATCCGAGGGCGACGGGGCCATAACGTTCACGGTGGTGCTCAACGGCGCCGCCCGCAGGGACGTGTCGGTGAGCTACGCCACCGCGGCCGGCACGGCGTCGCGGTACCGGGACTTCACACCGGTCCGGGGCAGGCTGACCATCCCGGCCGGCAGTGCCGCCGCCACGATCCGGGTGCCGATCGCCGACGACTCCCTCGACGAGCCCACCGAGACGTTCACCCTGACGCTGAGCGCGCCGCGCAACGCAGCCCTCGGCGACGGCGCCGCATCCACCACCGCCACCATCGTCGACGACGATGGCCCGCCCGTGGCCGAGGTCGGCGACTGACCGTCGAGGAGGGGCAACACATGCCGTGAAGCCAACCCGGCGTGGTGCCGGTTGGGCTACGGTTCGCGACGGGGATGCGGCCCCATCGTCAGCCGGATCGAGGAGTAATCGCGTGGTCCCTGGTTCATTGGCGGGTACGCCGTTCGGGACGGCGTTCATCCTGTGCGTGGCCATCGCGGCGGCCTGCTGGGTGCTCTCGCTGGTGACGAAGGAGTTCTCCTGGGTGGACCGCGTCTGGTCGCTGGCCCCACCGGCCTACTGCCTGATCGTTGCGGCCGATTCGGGCTTCGCGCACGCCCGGGTCAACATCATGACGATTCTGGCCCTGATGTGGGCGGTGCGGTTGACGGCCAACTTCGCCGTCAAGGGCGGCTACCAGCCAGGCGGCGAGGACTACCGCTGGGCCTACATGCGCGGCAAGCTCAGCAGGCTGCAGTTCCAGTTGCTGAACGTGACGTTCATCTGCCCGGGCCAGATGGCCATCATCCTGCTGTTCACCTCACCCATCCACCAGGCGTGGCTGCATTCCGACCGGCCGTTGGGATGGCTGGACTACCTGGCGATCGTGGTGTTCCTGGTGTTGCTCGGTGGCGAGAGCGTCGCCGACGTGCAGATGCTCCGCTTCCAGAAGAACAAGCAGCGGCTGCGGGATGCGGGGCTCGAGGTCGAGAAGCCGTTCATGGACGGCGGCCTGTTCCGGTTCAGCCGCCATCCCAACTACTTCTGCGAGATGGGCATGTGGATCGTCTTCTACCTGTTCGCCATCTCCGCATCAGGCCGGGTCGTGCACTGGACGGGCCTCGGCTGCCTCCTCCTGATCGCGCTGTTCCAGGGCTCCATACGGCTCACCGAGGAGATCTCGAGCGGCAAGTACCCGGGCTACCGCGACTACCAGGCCACCGTGCCGCGGCTCGTGCCGATCCCCCTGCGCAGGCTGGCGGGGAGGTAGGAGCCTCGGGTCATACCTGGCTCACGGCCGGCCTGGTGGCGAGTCGGGACTCGTCATGTTGGCCGCGGCGGCTGGGCGGCGAGGTGCGGCTTGGGCGCGTGGCCGATCAGCGTGTACGGGTTGAGGAACTGTCGGCCCCAGAGGGCGCTGCGTTCGACCCGGGTCAGTTCGGCACGGTCGCAGGCGGTATGCCAGTTGGAGCGGATGGTGTCGATCTGGTGGTCGACGAGAGCGGCCGCCTCCTCGCTTGAAAGTCTGTAGGTATGGGCGTGGTCGACGCATCGGGCGACCTGGCTGGCCCGATCACCGTTGGCGCCGAAGGCCATCGCCTGTTCGGCGCCGGCGCTGAAGCCGCGTTGGGGGCAGATGTCGAACGCGGGCGTCAACGTGAGGGATCGCCCGTCCCAGAAGGCGGCGTGGTTCTTGGCGTGGTCGTCGGTGTTGCCGCAGAGGATGTTGAACGTGATGCGGGTGAACAGTTCCCGCATGGTCACCGTCGGTTCGGCGAAGCGGGTCCTGATTTCTTCGGCCAGTAGGGGGTAGCTGTCGTAGGCCGTTCGCGCCGGCTCTTCGGCGGCGCGGTTCTGTAGCAGAGTCCTGGCGGACACGAGGAGCCGCCGCCCGCCGCCGGGCGTGCGGTCGAACCGCTCGACGAGTAGGACCTGCTTGCCGGCGACTCGTTGGAGTGAGACATCCGCGGCGTCGATCCCGGCCTGCCGAGCCAGGTACATCGCGACGTACTCGCCTCCGATGATCGGGTCACGGTCGCGCACGGAGGGGAACTTGGCGAGGTACCCGAGCCGCCCACCCGCAATCAGGGCCTTCGGCCTGGCGCCGCCTGCCGAGGTGCTCTGCAACAGCGCCCGCCGGAGGACCTCCCCCAGCGGCAGGCCTTCCTCGACTCGCTGCGCCGCCTCCGCCAGGTCCTCGATGGTCGCTTCATCGCCGCCGCGGGGGACATAGGTGTCGGCGTCGTGTTGCAGGTCGATCGCTCCGATCCGGTTGGAGCCGGATTCGAGCAGGTATCCGAGGGTGCTGAGCCCGCCACCCTCGAGCCTCAGGCGGCGCTCGATGACGCGCCTTCCCCACGAGTCGGGACCCGCGTCGGCGACGCAGCCGGGCACGTCGTCGCGGGTCAGCACCTCACCGCTCTGCAGCGGCAGGTCGGGGAGGCTGAGGGCGATGGCGTCGCTGCGCGCCAGGTAGCTCCGGCCGTGGACGAAGCTCATCCGGGGCCCACGGTCCGTGAGGCGCGCGGCGACGACCGGGTCGGCGGCGCCCGGCAACCAGACCCAGACGAACGCCTGCGCCGGCCGGAGGCGGGCCTCAGAAATCATCGTCCACCTCCGGGTGGCGGACGGCGTCGGGCAGCACGGCCAGCCGGGCCCCGAGGTATTCCGCCTCCAGGTCGCGCCGCCGCGGATCGGCGCCGAACAGCGCCACTCCGACAATGGTGGCAACCTCGAAGGCGGTTCCCAGAGCGACGGTCGGGTCGCCGCGTTCCACTTTGCGGACCGTGGTCACGGACACACCCACACGCTCGGCGACTTCGGCGGCCCGCAGCCGACGCTCGCGCCGGGCGACCCGCACCCCGGCGCCGAACAGGGTCAAGGCTTCGCGGGTGGCTGCCGAGAACTCACGATGGCGGCTCATACTGCCAATATACAAGCAGTCAAAGATCGTTGATAGCAGTATAGTAGCAGACAAGCCCTGCGTCGCCGGCCGGGAGACTTCAGGCTGACAATCTGGGCGCAGCAGGTCCGCACGAGTGGCAGGGGCAAGAGTCGAGGGGACTGCGCGCAGCCGGGGTGTGGATTCCGGCATGCGCCGGAATGACACCCGGGTGGGTGGGGCTTGGAATGACGGGTTTGGTCCGTCGGCGTTACTCCCGGGCTCGCCACATCTCCAGGTCTGGGTCGACGGTGCGATCGCGCTTGAGTTCGCTGAAGTTCTCGTAGCGGGTCAGCCAGACGGTGTGGTGCCAGAGGGCGACGGCATCCTCATCGTTGTCGGGCGGGTTGGAGATGACCGGTCCGAAGGTGGCGGGCCCGTCGGGACCGTCCACCTGGATCGTCGGCACCCCGAAGCTGCGGGTGCTGCTGGTCAGCCAGGTGTGTTCGGCCAGCAGCCTGTCCCAGGTCGTCGGATCGGCGACCGCCGCCGCCAGGACGCCTTCATCGAGGCCGGCGTCGCTCAGCGCGCCGGTGATGGTGGCGTCGTCCTCCGCGGATTCGAGCCCGTCGAAGATGCGGTTGCCGATGGCGCCGTAGTAGCGGGCCATGGCGTCGTTGCCGAACCGGTCGCGCACGGCGATGGCGGTGCGCAGCGCCTTGATGGCTCGACCCCGATCAGGGTCGAACTCCTCCATCGGCTTGTCGAAGTTGATGATCGCAAGTGAGAACACGCCCCACTCGACCTCCACGACATCGAGTTCGGCGAGTCGCCGGACCCAGCGGAAGGTCTGGTAGCACCACGGTCAAGTGGGATCGAAGTAGAAGCGGATGGGTTCGGCCACGGTGTCCTCCTGGTTCGCCTCCCGGCCTGCAGCGGGCCGGCGACGGCGAGGCCAACGCTACTGTGCCGCCGCTCGATCCGGTGGCTCCCGCGGCTCCGGTGTGGCACCGGAACCGGGTCGCTAAACTCTCCCGTCTATGTCTCGTGTCTGCCAGGTCACCGGGCGCAAGCCGTCGTTCGGCAACAACGTGTCCCACTCCCATCGCAAGACCCGCCGTCGCTGGAACGTCAACGTGCAGAAGCACCGCTACTGGGTTCCCAGCGAGAAGCGTTGGGTCACGCTGCGCCTCAGCACCAAGGCGATGAAGACGATCAACAAGCACGGCATCGAGAAGGTGCTGGCCGACATGCGCCGCCGGGGAGTGAAGATCTGATGCCTGCGGGGAGCGACAAGCGGCCGATCATCAAGCTCGTCTCCACGGCGGGCACCGGCTACACCTACGTGACCACCAAGAACCGGATCAACCAGCGCGACCGCATCACGCTGAAGAAGTACGACCCGGTGGTGCGGCGTCACGTGGAGTTCAAAGAGCAGAAGTAGCCGCACTCCGGCGGCGGGCGCTAGCGGCGCTCGTCGCGCAGATCGAAGACGATCTTGATTGCGCCGCGCCGGCCTGCCTCGTCCGCGTGGCGGACGGCGATCGTGTAGTCCTCGAGGCGGTAGCGGGCCGAGACGAGTTCCTCCAGCCGCTCCGACCGCACCAGCTCGAACGCCATGTCGAACGTGTGGACCGGATCGCCGTCGGCGAGGTACTCGGTGCCGTACGTGTACGCCCCCAGGATCGCCAACTCGCGGTGCCAGACCGGTGCCAGGTCGAGACGGGACGGCCCGGGCATGCCGCACAGCACCACCGAGCCGCGAGGGCGCGTGACCGCCACGGCGTCGGCGAGCGAGCCGGCGCTGCCGACGGCGTCGATCGTCACGGCAGCGCCGCCACCCAGCAGGTCCCCGTTCATACCGCAGCCCACCACCCGCCGCACGGCGCGACGGATCTCGCCGGGCGCCACCACCAGGTCGGCGCCCAGCCGGCGGGCGAGACGCTGCTGCTCGTCGTACTTCACGGCGGCGATGATCCGCTCGGCTCCCGAGCCCCGGCGCAGCGCCGCGATCACGCAGAGGCCGATGGCGCCGCCCCCGATCACCACGACGGTGTCGCCGTCGCCGACATTGCCGCGCAGCGCGGCGTGGATCCCGCTGGCGGCCGGCTCCACCATCACGGCCGCCTCGTCGCTCAGGTCCTCGGGCACGAGATGGATCTGGCTCTCGTGGGCGACGAACCGTTCGGACCAGCCGCCGCCGGTGCGCTTGCACGACCCGATCTGCAGCCCCGCACCGAGCGACCCCGAGACGAGGTGCCCGTAGTCGTGCCCGTCTGCGGGGGCGGCGGCTGCATGCGGGGGCGGCTCGCCGCGGGCAGCGTGGCCCAGCACCGCGTCGATCACGACCCTGCGGCCGTCATCGAGGTTGCCGACGACCTCGTGGCCGAGCACGAACGGCAGCGTGGCGAGTGCCTCGAAATAGCGGGAGGTGCGGCCGGTCAGAAGGGAGATGTCGCTGCCGCAGATGCCCGACAGCCGCGGGTAGATGTTGTGCCAGCCCTCGCCAGGAAGCGCGGGCGGGTCGATGTCCGTCAGCCGGAGCGGGGCGAGGCGCGGGGCCGCGGTCTCGGTGAGACGCGTCGCCAGGGCCGTCGCCGCGTAGCGGACCTCCTTGCGTTCGAATACGAGTGCCTTCACCGGTGCCAAGGGTAGCGGGAGCCTCATTCGTGCTCGGCGCGCCGCGGGACCGGCCCTGGGGGGCGACAGAATGAAGGCATGGACCTCCCCGGCGAGTCCGCCGAGTCCGCAACCGGCGACGGCGACGCTGCGTCGACCGATCGCGCCTCGCCGGTCCGCGAACCCGGCGCCCACGAGGCCGACGCCGACATGGTGACGCGCGCTGAGGCTGCCGGCGCCATCGCCCCCGCAGCGCTGCGCGAGATGCTCTCGGCGGCGCTGCTGGCGGACGACCCCACCGGGCCTCTCTGGCGGCTGATCAGCAGCGGCTGGGCCGAGCGGATCGCCCCCGAGTTGCCTGCGCTGCGACTCGAGCAGGACCCGATCCATCGCCACAAGGACGTCCTGGCCCACACCGTGGCCGTCACCGCCAAGACGCCCCCGGACCTGCGCCTGCGCCTGGCGGCTCTGTTCCACGACATCGGCAAGCCGGCGACCCGCTCCTATGCGCACGGCAAGGTCACCTTCCACCAGCACGAAGCGGTCGGCGCGAAGATCACACGCAAGCGCCTGCGGGCGCTGGACTACCCCGACGACGTGGTCGCCGATGTGGCCGAGCTCGTGCGGCTGTCGGGGCGCTTCAAGGGTTTCAGCGGCGGGTGGTCCGACGCCGCCGTGCGCCGCTACGCACGCGACGCCGGCCACCTGCTCGGTCACCTCAATGAACTGGTGCGGTGCGACTGCACGACGCGCAACCGGGCCCGCGCCGAGGAACTCCAGCACCACGTCGACGAGCTCGAGGAACGGATCAAGCAGCTCGCCGAGGCCGAGCGGCGCGCCGCTGAACGGCCGGTGCTCGACGGCCACGTCGTGATGGAGCGGCTGGGGGTCGGCCCGGGCCCCGAGATCGGCCAGGCGCTGAAGTTCCTGCTGGGACTGCGCCGGGAGCATCCCGACCTCACCGTCGCCGAGACCGAGTGCCGGCTGGACGAGTGGTGGGCCGCACGCGATCGAAACGAGTCCTGACCGCGACGTCGCGCATCGGTCGTTCGCCCCGGCCAAGTCGAATGTCATTCCGGCGATGGCCGGAATCCAGGGCGCCGAGTCCGGCCTGTGCTGCCCAGCGGTTGCTCCGAGGCCGCGACGGTTGTCCGGGTGCCCGCAGGAGGCGCACGGCACCGCGATGACCACGTGGCGTATCGTGGGGCGGACGGACGGGCCGGCGGAGAGGGACGTCAGATGAGCGCGACGGTTCAGGACACCACAGTGATCGGGACGCGGCGGCTGCGCCGCGAGGACCCGGCGTTGCTGTCGGGCGAAGCCCGCTTCATCGATGATCTCGACGTGCCCGGAGCGTTGTGGATGGCAGCGGTGCGCAGCCCGCACGCGCACGCCCGGATCAGCAGCGTCGACCTCGAGGCCGCTCTGGCCAGCCCAGGCGTCGTGGCCGCCTACAGCGGTGCGGACTTCGCCGAACTCGGGGCGGGGCCGCTGCCGTGCGCCTGGCCGGTGACGCCGGACATGAAGAACCCGCCGCACCTCGCCATAGCCACCGACGTTGCGTGTCACGTCGGCCACATCGTGGCGGTCGTGCTGGCCGAGAGCCGCTACGCCGCCGCCGACGCCGTCGAGGAGGTCGTCGTCGACTACGAGCCGCTGGACGCGGTGATCGATCTGGAGGAAGCGCTCTCCGACGAAACGGTCATCCACCCCGACATCGGCACCAACGTCAGCTATGTCTGGGAGTTGAAGCCCGACGAGGAGGCCGTCGACGCCGCGTTCGCCGAAGCCGTGCACACGGTGAGCGAGCGCTACGTCCATCAGCGCCTCATTCCCGCTGCCATGGAGCCACGCGGCGTGGCCGTCGTGCCGTCGCCGCACGCGGGTGACGTGACGGTCTATTCCTCCACGCAGATCCCCCACATCCTGAAGATCATGCTCGCCCTGACCGTCGGGATACCCGAGCAGAAGGTCCGCGTGGTGGCACCGGCGGTGGGCGGGGGCTTCGGCTCGAAGTTGAACGTCTACGCCGAGGAGGTCATCTGCTGCGCGCTCGCCGTGAAGGGCGGCCGGGCCGTGCGCTGGACCGAGGGCCGCAGCGAGGCCGCGGTCGCCACCATCCAGGGCCGCGGGCAGATCCAGGACATCTCGCTGGCGGCCGACGCCGACGGCAAGGTGACGGCGGTTCGCGTGTCGTTGCTGGCGGACATGGGCGCCTACCTGCAACTCGTGACGCCGGGCGTTCCGCTGCTCGGCGGATTCCTGTACCACGGCTGCTACGACGTCGGTGCCTACTCCTTCAGCTGCACGAGCGTGTTCACGAACAAGACGCCCACCGATGCGTACCGGGGAGCCGGACGTCCCGAGGCCACCTACGCCATCGAGCGCGCCATGGACGCGCTCGCCGCCGAGGTCGGCGTGAGCACCGACGAGATCCGGCGGCGCAACTTCATCGAGGCGTTCCCCTACGACTCCACCGCGGGGCTCAGCTTCGACAGCGGCGACTACACCCCGGCGCTGGCGAAGGCCATGGATCTCGTGGGCTACGACGACCTGCGGGCCGACCAGGCACAGCGCCGCGCCGAGGGTTCGTCCCGCCACCTCGGGATCGGGTTCTCCAGTTACGTGGAGATGTGCGGTCTGGCGCCCAGCCGGGTGCTGGCGGCCCTGAACTACGGTGCCGGCGGCTGGGAGTCGGCCACCGTGCGGGTGCTGCCGACGGCCAAGGTGCAGGTCGTGACCGGCACCACCCCCCACGGGCAGGCGCATGAGACGTGCTGGTCGATGATCGTGGCCGAGCAACTCGGCGTGGACCCCGACGACGTGGAGGTGCTGCACTCCGACACGGCCATCTCGCCACTGGGGTTGGACACCTACGGGTCGCGCTCACTGGCGGTGGGCGGGACGGCCATCCACATGGCCACCGAGAAGATCATCGCCAAGGCGCGCACCATCGCCGCCCACCAGCTCGAGGCCTCCGAGGAGGACCTCGACTTCGAAGCGGGCACGTTCACCGTCCGGGGCACGCCGTCGGCGACCATCGACATCGCCACGATCGCCTTCGGCGCGTTCACCGCCCACAACCTGCCCGACGGGCTCGAGCCGAACCTGGAGGCGCAGGCGACGTACGACCCGCCCAACTTCACGTTCCCGTTCGGCACGCACGTCGCCGTCGTGGAGGTGGATGCCGAGACCGGGCATGTCGAACTGGTGAAATACGCCGCGGTGGACGACTGCGGGGTGCAGATCAACCCGCTCGTCGTGGAGGGGCAGGTGCACGGCGGCATCGTGCAGGGCGTGGCGCAGGCCCTCTGGGAGGACGCCGTCTACGACGACGCCGGCCAGCTGCGGAACGCCACGATGGGCGACTACCTGGTGCCCGCCGCCTCGGATGTGCCCGGCATGCTGACCGGCTCGACGGTCACACCCAGCCCCACCAACCCGCTGGGGGTCAAGGGTGTGGGCGAGGCCGGAACCATCGCCTCGGCGCCGGCGGTGCTCAACGCCATCGCCGACGCCCTGGGGCCCCAGGGCGTGCGCGACGTGGTGATGCCGGCCACGCCCGAGCGGGTCTGGCGCGCCCTGGCCTGAGCGGCGGCCGCGCCCCGGCGCGGCACTCAGCGGCGCCCGATCGGGCCGACGCGCCGAGCGCACCGAGCGCGCCGCGCGCGGGGCGTAGTCTCGACGCCGACGCGGACGATCCATGAGGGAGACCGGACATGCGTGCAGCCGTACTTCGCAAGCTCGGGGACACGACGCTGGACGTCTGTGACGACATCGAACTGATCGACCCGGGCCCCGACGACGTCATCGTGGACATCACCCACACCGGTATCTGCCACTCCGACCTGTCGGTCATGAACGGCACGATCCCCGAACGGATCCCGTCGGTGCTCGGCCACGAGGGCGCCGGCATCGTGGCCGAGGTGGGCGATGCCGTGACGTCGGTGGCGGTGGGCGACCATGTGATCGCCGTGTGGTCGCCGCCGTGCGGGAGTTGCGTCTACTGCCTGGAGCACAAGCGCTCGAACCTGTGCGCCGACCTGCAGTTCGGCATCATGCTGCGGCCCCAGTTCCGCCAGGGCGACACCGAGCTGGGCGCCATGTGCGGCGTCGGCACGTTCGCGGACCGCACGCTGCTGCCCAGCCAGGCGGTGGTGCGGATCGATGCCTCGGTGCCGCTGGAGACCGCCGCGCTCGTCGGCTGCGGGGTCATGACCGGTGTCGGCGCCGCCCTGAACACCGCCAAGGTGGCGCCCGGGTCGTCCGTGGTGGTCTTCGGCGCCGGCGGCGTGGGGATCTCGGCGATCCAGGGCGCTCGCATCGCCGGCGCGGCCGACATCGTCGCCGTGGACCGCAACCCGGCCAAGCTGGGGGTCGCCCGCTCGTTCGGCGCCACCGAGGCGGTGCTGCCCACCGATCTCGACGACGCGAAGGCCGCCATGAACGGCGGCCAGGGATTCGACTACGCGCTGGAGTGCATCGGCCACCCGGTCACGATGCGAGCCGCCTACGACGCCGTCCGCCGCGGCGGCACCTGCTGCATCGTGGGCGTCGGGCGGGTCGAGGAGCAGGTGAGCTTCAGCGCCTTCGAGATCTTCTTCAACGAGAAGAACCTGGTCGGCTCCTACTACGGCGGCGCGGACGTGCGGGTGGACTTCCACCGGATGCTGCGCCTCGCCGAGGCCGGCCGGCTGGATCTGGCCGGCATGATCGACCGTCGGCTCCCCCTCGAGGACATCAACGACGGCATCGAGGCTCTCCACACCGGCGACGTGGTCCGCCAGATCATCGAGTTGTAGCGAGCCGGCCGGTGGGCCGCGAGTAGTCTGGCCCCCTCACCGGAACCCCAACCAGGAAAGATCACCCCATGAGCTACCGCATCGTCGTCGATTTCGATCTGTGTGAGAGCAACGCCGTCTGCATGCAGGTGGCGCCGGACATCTTCGAGGTTCGGGACGATGACTTCCTCTACATCCTCGACGAGACGCCGGGTGACGATCAGCGCGCCAAGGTGGACGAGGCGGTGCAGCGGTGCCCCAAGCAGGCCATCTCCGTCGCCGAGGGCTGACGGGGCCTTCAGCGGCGACGGCCCCCACATTGCGGCGGGAGCCGGGCGCCGCCGAGGGCTGACGGGGCGGGCCACCGCCTGCCGGCGCGGCCTCAGGCGAAGGGCACCAGCCCCCGGTCGAGCGCCGACCAGATGACCGCGGCGGCGGTGCCGGCCACGAGGTAGGGGCCGAGTGGGCGGGTGGCGCGGCCTCCCTCTCGAACGAGGGTCACAACGGCTCCCGGAAGCGCCAGCAGGAAACCGGCCCCCAGCGCCGCCAGAGCGGTGCGCCAACCCCACCATCCGCACAGCAGTCCGTTCAGTGTGGCCAGGCGTACGTCACCGAAGCCCAGCGACGCCCGGTGGGCGAAGTGCACGACGGCCAGGAGGCCGCCGCAGACCGCCGCGCCGATGACCGCGCCCACGAGCCCGTCGGGTCGCGCCTCCAGCAGGGACGCCGCCGTCCACAGCGCCCAGACCGCCCCGGCGGCGCCCCAGATCACCCGCGTGGGCAACGTGGCGGTGCGATGATCGACGATCGCCAGCCACGAGGCCGAGGCGCCCCAGGTGGCCAGTGCGGCGATGACCGTCGCGGCCGTCATCGCACCGTCGGGGCGAACTGGAGGTCTCGTTCACCGATCATGGCCCCTGCCGCCCGCCGAGCGGGCGCCGCGACATCCTTTCCTGCATCGAAGGCGGTAAGGTGCCCAACGAGTCAACGCCGGGGTGACGGTACGTTAACAATTTGTACAGACACCCGTTAGGCTGGCAGTGGCAAATCTAGCGGCCTTCGCTCGTCCCTCCATCGGGGGTAGGAGCGGGAGCCCGCGCGAGGGTCGATGTCCGACGTCCTACAGCAGCATGACTCCCGGTCGGGGCGGCGTAGCGGCGCGCCGGAACGCCAGGTGGCGGTCCCCGGCGCCGCCGCCAAGCGCAAGACGCGCGACCAGGGCGTGCGAGGCGGCCTGCTGCTGCTGGGGCTGCTTCTCGTCGTCCTCTCCGGCGGCGCCTTCTGGTACATCCTCCGGGAAATGGACACGCGCCAGGAATACCTGGTCGCGGCTCGCCCCATCGAGCAGCAGGAGGTGGTCGGCCCGGGCGACTTCGGCGTCGTGGCGGCGAACCTCGGCGCCGCCGAGGGGGTTCCGCCGGAGTTCGTCGACCTGCTGGTCGGCAAGCGGGCCTCGGGGAGCATTCCCGCCAACACCATCGTCACGCCCGGCATGTTCCACTCGCCGCCCCTCTCGGGCGCCGATGAGGTTGGGAAGGTCCTCATCGAGGTGAGCCTCCCGGCGGGCGAGGCGCCCGGCGGATCCCTGGCCGACGGCGACAGGATCGCTCTGCTCGGCGTCGAGTTCTCCGAGAGCGCCGCCGCGTCCCCGACGCTCATCGGGGTTCTCGAGTTGCCGTCCGTGCAGGGTGATGTGATCAGGTACGTGGTGACGCCGGAGGAGGCGGAGGCCATCCAAGGAATCGTGAGGCGTTACGAGGCGGCGACGGATCGGCGAATGTGGAAGCTCGGGTTCGACGTGTCCGCGGAGGAACTCATCAATGTCCTCGGGTAGTCTGGCGACGGTCGGATCGCAGGCGAGGCCCCGGCCGGCGGCCGCAGAGGCCGCGGGAACGGTAGATGCGGAGGCGGCGATGAGCGCGGCGCCGGGTGAACGGAGCATGACGATTCGGCGCCGGGGGGTGACGCCGTGCTGATCGTCCAAAGCGCGCTCGGCTCGCCCGGCGCCTCGACGACGGCCCTCTACCTGGCCGCCCAGTGGGCGACGACGGGCACCGAGGTGCTGCTGGTCGAGGCGGACCCGGGGGGCGGCTCGCTGGGGCACCATCTCGGCATTCACTTCACGCCGGGTTCGGCCTCCTTCGTCGCATCGGGGCTGCCGATCGGCGGCGGCAACCTCATCGACCACTCCCAGGACGTGCTGTCGAGCAACCTGCACGTCATGCCGTCCACCGCCAGCCCGTCCGGCGCCAGGGAGATCGCCCGCTGGCTCGACGAGCGGGCCGAGGCCCTGCGCGACGTCTCGGCGTCGGAGGTCGCCGTGATCATCGACGCGGGTCGCATGTCCGGCGGCGCCTCCGGTGCGAATCTGCGATCCCTGGCCACTGCTGTGGTCGTGGTGGCCCGCGGCGATTCCTCGCCGGCGAGCCTCGAGCGCATCGGCAGCCTGCTGGCGAACGAGGTGCGCGGTGAGGAGGTGGACCGTTGCGTGGTGACCATCGGGGATTCACCGCTGAGCGCCGAGGAGTGGCGCGAGAGGTGCGGTGTGAGATTCTGCGGCTCGGTCGGCCTGTTCGCCGAGGTGAAGGGTGATCTCACGGCGTTCCTGAACCGCAACAAGCGCAAGGCGAAGTCCTGGCGTCTCAGCCTCGAGGACGTTGCCGGGACGTTGTTGCCCTACACGAAGGCTCCCACGACCGGCGCCGTGGCATCGCAACGGCTGGCGCAGGTGCCGGAGGCGGCGGCGGTCACCGAAGCGGTCCCGGACCTCGCCGGACCGGCGGGTGATGTCGTCGGCGCCGGCGGCGGAGAGGCTCAGCAACCGGTTCCCGTGGCGACCGCCCGCGGCGAGAGCGCGCCGCAGTTCCCCGAAGCCGCCCAAGCCGTTCCCGCCGAGACCTGGGCGGGGGTCGCTTCCCCCACCGCTCAGCTCCCGCCCCCGTTCAACACCGCGGAGCACGCCTACTGGCAGCCCGCACCGGATCATCCGCAGCCGGCATCCCCGGAGCCCGCCCGGCCGGTGTCTCCGGAGCCGTCCCAGCCGGCCTCCCTGGAGCCCCCTCGGCCGAGCCCTGAGGAGTTCTCCGCCGGGGCGCACCCGCCGCCTTCCTACATGCCGCCGCCGGCCGCGCCGCCGCTCCAGGAACGCCCGCCGCCGGCCGCGCCGCCGCTCCAGGAGCGCCCGCCGCAGCCCGACGTCGGCCCGTCCGGCTCGTTCCGTGATTGGGCGGCGCGCCTGCACGGCTCGACGCCGCATCCCAACGCCGGCGCCGAGGCGTGACGTGAGCACCGCCGCCGCGGCTCCGGCGGAGGTGGGGAACAGCGACTCGGTCGCCGCCTCCGCCCTGTTCCGGCGGCACCACGAGGCCTTTCTCGACCGCTACCTGGATATGCAGCGCCAGAGGCTGCCGGACGACGAGATAGACCGCCTGCTCGTCGACTACGCCGAGCAGGTCGTCCGCGAGCACAACACCGGCGCCCTGATCGCGGGGATGGCGCAGCTCACGGCCGCCGCCGTCCAGGAGTTCGTCGGCTACGTGCGCGGCCTGATGGGCGGCGGCGCCCTGGCCCCGTTGCTCGACCGCGCCGACGTCGAGAACATTCACGTCCTCGGTCACGACAACGTGGTGCTGTCCCTCGCCAACGGCGATCGGGTGATGGCGCCCCCGGTGGCCGCCAGTGAGGCGGAGCTGGTCATGATGATCCGCCATCTGGCGGCGACCTCTGGCCAGACGTCCCGGCGTTTCGACACGGCCTCGCCGATCCTCGATCTGCGTTTGGCCTCGGGCCATCGCCTCTTCGCCGTCACCGCGGTCGCCGAGCGGACGTCGGTGGTGATCCGCCGCCACCGCATGTTGCGGTCCTCGCTGTCGGAACTGGCGAACAGGGGCACCGTCACGCCGCAGCTCATCGAGGTGCTGCGGGCCGCGGTCCGCCCGCCGAACCCCGCGAACCTGCTGGTGGTCGGCGGCACGGGCGCCGGCAAGACGACGCTGCTGCGGTCGCTGATCTCGGAGATCCCCCAGTCCGAGTTGCTTGTCACCATCGAGGACACCCTCGAGCTGCATCTGCGCTCCTCGGGCCTGCATCCCCGGACGTTGGGGTTGGAGACCCGCACGGCCAACACCGAGGGCACCGGCGAGATCACCACCTACGACCTGGCGAAGGCCGCCCTGCGGATGTCGCCGGACCGGGTGATCATCGGGGAGGTGCGCGGCGGCGAGGTGATGCAGTTGCTGCAGGCGATGGGCATCGGCAACGACGGCTCCCTCGGCACCATCCACGCGGGCAGCACCCGGGCGGCCATCAACAAGATGCTGATCTACGCGCAGCGCTCGCCCGACGCCCCCACGCCCGATTCGGTGATGCGCGAGATCGCCGAGGTTCTGCACCTTCTGGTTTTCATCAAGCGTCTGCCCGACGGTCGCCGGGCCGTCACCTCCGTGCGGGAGGTCACCGGCTACGACGACGGCAAGGTGATCACCTCCGAGGTGTTCGCCCCGGGCCCTGACGGCGTCGCCGTCTACACGAGGCCGTTCGATCCCGGCGGCGAGGCTCTGGCGCGGCTGCGCGATTCGGGTTTCGATCCGGCGTCTCTCGGCGAGCCCTACCGGCCACGGCAGGAGCGCCACGAGAGGGCGCGCGCCGTGGCGCGGCCGGCCCCACCGCCCGCCGCACCCGCCAGCCGACTCAGCGGGCCGCCGGCTGTGTCAAGGGTCTCCCTGCCGCCTCCGGACGCGTCGGTTCCGCCCGCCTTCCCGCCACCGCGTCCTGAGGTCGTCGAGCCGCAGCCGGTCGCCGCCCTGCCGCCGCACGCCCCACCCCCACTCCCACCCCCACCCCCCACGGAGCCTCGATGGTCTCGTTGACGGTCGTGTTCCTCGGCGCGCTGGCGGGCTTGGGCCTGCTGGCCTGCGCGCTGGCGTTCCGCCCGAGGCCGCCGAAGGAGCAGACCTCCCGGCGGGAGTCTCGCCGCGCCGCGCTGCGCCGGTTCCGCGCCCGGGGCACCCGTGCCGAGGCCCGTCTGGCGCTCGCCGGCCGGTCGTTGCAGATCGCCCTGGCGGGCGGGTTCGCCGTGGCCGGCTGGTTCGTGACGGGCTGGCCCGTGGCGGCGATCCTGGGCGCGGTCGCCGGCTTCGTGGGCCCGCAGGTGATGCAGGCGCCGCGGGCGCGCCGCGGCGTGGCCGACGAGATCGAGGCTTACTCGCAGTGGGCCGAGCAGGTGCGCGACCTGGTGCGCGCCAGCGGTTCGCTGTTCGAGGCGGTCACCCTGTCGGCCGACAACGCCCCCGCCCGGCTGCGGCCCGCCGTCGTGAACATGGCCACGGTGGCCCGCACGCTGGGGCTGCCCCGGGCGCTCGACTGGTTCGCCGCCGAGATGCGCTCGCCGTTCGCCGACCGCATCGTCCTGGGCATGAAGATCGCCTGGGATTCCGGGGCGCGGGTCACCGAGGCGTTCGACAGCACCGCCCGCGGCATGCGCAACGAGGTGGAGATGCGCCGCCGCAACGAGGTGGCCAACAGCCGGGCGTGGACGCAGGTGATGGCGATTCTGTTCGTCACGTTCGTCTCGGTGTCGTTCATGTTCGTGTTCAATCGCGGCTTCTTCGACCCGTTCGGCACGACGATCGGCCAGGTGATCCTTCTCGCTGTGGGTGTGCTGATCTTCGGCAACGTGTTCTGGGTGCTGAAGCTGTCGGCCTCCAATCTCCCGAGCCGGCTGCTGGCCGCCGAGCACTCCGCTGGCGTCGACGGCATCGCGGCCGCGGCCGCGGCCACGGGCGCCGCCGACGGAGCGTGAGCACCTACGCCGTCCTCGCGGGCGCCCTCGGCGGGCTGGGTCTGCTGGTCGTCTTCGTGGCGTTCCTGCGGCGCCCGGCGGCGCCCGCCACCGTCGAGGAGGCCCTGCTCGTCGACGTCGCGCGCCGTTCGCCGCGCGAGGCGCTGCGCCGGCTGATCGCCTGGGGCCGCCGCCAGGTGCAGGGCGACGCCGCGCTCGTGCAGGACGCCCGAATGGTTGGCCGCGACCTGGAGAACCACGTGGTGGCCAAGTTCTCCGGCCTGCTGCTGGGCGGCCTGCTGCTGGGCGTCGGCGGCGGCCTGGGCCTGGGTCTCACCGGCATCGACATGCCGGCGGCGGTGGTCGTCCTGCTGGCCGTGCTGGGCGCGGCGGGGGGCTGGTGGCTGCCCGATTCGATTCTCCGCACCGAGGCCGCCAAGCAGCGGGTGCTGTTCCAGCAGGCCGCCGAGTCGTGGCTGGAGTTGGCCGGTCAGCTGGTGACCGCCGGCGCCGATCCGTTCTCGGCGCTCGTGACGGCGGCGTCCTACAGCGAGCAGCCGACCTTCGTGGCGCTGCACGACGCGCTGCGCATCTCCGCGGCGCGCGGCGAGCCGCCGTGGACGGGGCTGCGCCGCTTGGCCGACGAGCGCAGGCTGCGGTTCCTCGACCCGTTCTGCGCCTCCTTCGAGATGGCCGGCACCACCGGCGCCGGTTCGCGGGAGACCATCCTTTCGCAGGTCGAGGCGGCCCGCTCGAAGGCGATGCACGAGGCCGACGCCGCCGCCGCCTCCTCGGGCGAGAAGATGGGCGCCCCCTTGGCGCTCATCGGCGGCGCCTTCATGGTCATCATGGGGTACCCCCCCCTTGCGGGCATCATGGATTCGGCCTCCGTCACCGGCCCGGGGCTCTGAGCGTCCGCCGGTGACGGCACCGATGCCTCCACGTCCTAACAGTCCATCGGCGTGATCGAGTCCTCCTCGACAACCCAACCGGCAGAGGGGGCGGCGCCGCCCGCGGCGCCCGGGTCGCCGCCCGCGCAGGCGCCCGAACCCGCCGCCGAGGACCGCCGCTCCCAGCGCCGCGGGCTGGCCGCCATGTGGGCGGGCCCCGGCGGGGCGGTGGCCGCCATGGTGGCGGTCTCCTGGTACATCGTGGTCCGCAACGGCGGCGACCCGCCCGGCGGCGACATGGTCGTCCACGCCGCCGCCGCCGAGTGGTTCCGCACCCTGCCCTGGTGGGATTGGCGGGGCTGGTCGGACTGGTTCTACGGCGGCCAGGCCATGGGCGTCAACTACCCGCCACTAGGCCACGCCTGGATGCGCTTCACCCACCCCGTCTACGGCCAGCTCGCCGCGGTGACCGTTGGGCTGCTGGTGCTGCTGCCGTGGGGCGCCCTGCGCCTGGCGCGGGCGGTGGGGTTCGGTCACCGCGCCCAAGAGCTGGCGGTGGGCGGCGTCCTGACGCTGGCCGCGGTCTCGGCCGGTATGCACTGGTTCCTTCCAGGCTTTCAGTTCGCGACGACGTTCTTCGGTCCGTGGCCGGCCATGTTGGCGACGGTCCTGGGTCTGTTCTGTGCCACCTGGGCCGCTGGGTGCCGTCGGCCGGTAGCCTGTGGGGTGGTCGCGGGTGTGGCGCTGTTGTGGAACGCCACGGTCATTCCAGGCGTGGCGGTGCTATGCGCCGCGCTGGTCGTCTCCAGCGGCGCCTCGTTCCGGCAGGGTTTGCGCTGGGCGGCCACGGCGACCTGCTCGGCGGTCGCCGTTTGCGCCTGGTGGCTGGTGCCGTTCGTGGCTGGCTGGAGCCGCTTGGTCCGCTGGGAGGTGCCGCTTTCCCGGTCGTGGGGGTTCGGAGGACCGTGGAAGCTCGGCGTCATCATGGTTCTGATGGCGGCTGCGGCGTGGTCGGCGCGGCGCGGCTCAGGTCCTTCGCGACGCCTGGTGTTGTCAGCCTCGGTCGCCCTAGCGATGGTTCTGGCGGCGGATCTCTTCGGCTATCTCCGCCCCGAACGCTGGCTGGCGCCGGCCCTGCTCGTGGCCGCTGTCGCCGCCGCCCCTGTCCTCGCTCCGGTCGCCGCAAGGTCCGCGGCTCGCCCGACGCGACCGACCTGGATGCTCATGGCGGTTGCGTTTCTCGTCATTCTGGTGGTCATCACGGGTCGCCTCGAGTTGTTGGCGCCGGCAGCCTGGCTGCTCTGGTGGCCGCGACGCGCATGGGTCGCTCTCGGTGCCGTGGCCTGGGCCGCGGTTCTCATGTTCGTTCCGCTCTGGGATCCGGTACCCGACCAGCCGATCTCCGAACGGCCGCTGACACCGATAGAGACCGTGGCCGCGCAGCCCGACTGGTTCGCCGAGGGACTCGTCTACGAGAACCGCGTCTACAACACGGCCGTCGGTGATGTGGGGACCTGCGAATGGGGGCAACCCTGGCGCACCGCGGTGGTGACCGGCGGCCGCCTGCGCACGCTGGACGGCCTGTATCGGGAGAGCAGCCATTCCGTCGAGTTCATCTCCGCCGAACGCAGCCTTCGGGTAGGCCAATTCACGCGATCTCAGCCGGAGAGGCCTCATTGGAGCGAGGCTTGGGATGCGGCTGGTCAGCCATTCCTGGCCACACCGTCGGCCGCCGCCGCTCTTGGTGCGCGCTGGTACGCGGCCTGTACCACCGACGGTGACGTGGTGGTGACCGAACTCCCCGGCATCATGGCCTCCGGGGTGCTGGTCCAACCTCACGGCGACAACGATAGATGGCACCGTGCTGCGGTCTACTGGTGGCTGCCGATCGCCGCCGGACCTGCCGACGACGGCGCGATTACGGACGGCTCTCGGGAGAACTCGCCGGTCCCGATTCTGTCCACCGGCGAGAAGAGCGCCCACCCGCCGGATAAGCCTGCATCGGGGGTGACCTTGGAGAGCGCTGGCGATGAACTCACCGTCCGCGCTCAGCAGTCCGGTTGGGCGTGGCTGCGGGTCCCGTGGGATCCCTGGTGGCATGCCGACGGCGGCACTCCCGCGCGCAAGGGAGGTCCGGGCCATCTGGTGGTGTGGGCGCAAGAGGGGGAGACCACACTGCGGTGGGCGGTGCCGCGCGCTGTCGATGTAGCCGCTGCCGCCGTCACCGGTGTGGCTGCCCTGGGTTCCGTCGCCTTGGCCGTTCTGAACCGCCGCCGCGGTTTCCAACTACACCCGCAGCGCCCCAAGCCCGCGATTCAGGCCGTCGAGGTGTTCGCCGACACCGTCGACGGCTGGGCGCACACCGCGGCGCGCCGGGTGCGCCGAGCACTTCGAGCACTCGCGGTGCCGCCGCGCCGATGAACTCGGCAAATGCTTTGAGAATGAGAACTGAATAGTCCAGGTCAATCCCAATTGGCGCGCCGTTGATCTGGTGACTGGATCGCTATCCTAAGCGTCGAATAGTTCAACGAAGAATTGAGGTGCCAATGCTCGCCACCCTCCTCATCGCAGCGCTCCTGCCTTCTGCCGCTCTCGTGGTCGGTGTCCTGTTGCGGCACCGGTTGCCGAGGCTTGTAGCCGATGCGCGCGGTATAGCCCTGCAGACGGTCATCATCATGGTCGTACTGCTCGCCATCGCCGGCGCGGTCGCCGGAGTCTTGCTCACCCGAGGCGGCGAGGCGGTCTCGGACATCGAGAATCAACGAATTGCTCGACAAGCGAGCGACTACACGTCCATTGCGCTCTGTGAAGCCGCCGGGTTCACGGCGAATACCTCTGGAGGGTCAGGTCCCAGTGCATCTCGCTTTAGTTCGTGTACGTCCTAATTTCCGCGGCTCTAGTGTCCTGAGCCGTTAATTCGTTGTTTTGGGGGTTGGGTGTGTCATGCTGGTGGTGGCTGGTGGGCGGTGATCGGAGTTGATCATGGCTCAGGAGGTTCGGCGGCGTGGCCGTTCGGCGGTGCCGGTTGAGTTGAGTGCGGTTGAGCGGGAGACGTTGGAGCGTTGGGCAAGGCGGCCGTCGTCGTCGCAGGCTCTGGCGTTGCGGTGCCGGATCGTGTTGGGCGCCGCGGACGGTGAGGCGAACGTGGCGATGGGGGGCGCCTGGGGTGTTGCGCGGCGACGGTGAGCAAGTGGCGGGGCCGGTTCGCCGAGCGGCGCCTGGACGGCCTGGTTGACGAGCCGCGGCCGGGGCGGCCGCGCACGATCGGCGACGAGCAGGTCGAGGCGGTGCTGGTCAAGACCCTCGAGGAGGCGCCTGTCGGGGCGACGCACTGGTCGACGCGGTCGATGGCGGAGGCGATGGGCATGTCCCAGAAGGCGATCTGGCGGATTTGGCGGGCCTTCGGCCTCAAGCCGCACCGCCTCGGCAGCTTCAAGGTGTCCCCGGACCCGCAGTTCATCGACAAGGTCCACGACGTGGTGGGCCTGTACCTGAACCCCCCGGAGGCCGCGGTGGTGTTCTGCGTGGACGAAAAGACCGGCATCCAGGCCCTGGACCGCACCGCGCCGATGCTGCCGCTGATGCCCGGGGCGCCCCAGCGGCGCACCCACGACTACCGCCGCTGCGGCACCACCAACCTCTACGCCGCCCTCGACGTCGCCTCCGGGAAGGTCATCACCACCATGGCGGCCCGCCACCGCGCCGAGGAGTTCCGCCGCTTCTTGAACCTCATCGATGAGCAAGTACCGGCCGATCTGGCCGTGCACGTCGTCCTGGACAACGTCTCCACCCACAAGACCCCCGCCATCCGGCGCTGGCTCGTGGCCCACCCCCGCTTCAGCTTCCACTTCACCCCCACCTACAGCTCCTGGATGAACCTCGTCGAACGCTGGTTCGCCGAACTCACCACCAAATGGCTCCACCGCGGCGCCCACACCTCCACCAAAGACCTCCAGGACTCCATCAACGCCTGGACCGACCACTGGAACCAGAACCCCAAACCCTTCACCTGGCACCGCACCGCCGACGACATCCTCGACACCCTCGCCACATACCTCAACCGAATTAACGGCTCAGGACACTAGTGGTGTGTCGCGGATTTGGTTGGGGCGGCTCGTCCGCGTTTGACCTTGACGATGATGTCGTTGGCGGGTTGGGTCCAGGCGATGGGTTGGGCCTGTCGGGAATTTTGTGTATCGGGCGTGATCTGAGGGTCCGCAGTTGTGTGCTGTGGGCCGGGAAGGATCATGTCTGTGACTGATCAGAATATGTCGGCGCTGCCGGCGTACGGGGCCGCCGATGAGGCGGCGATGAAGGACTGGGCTGAGCTCCTGGTCGCTCGAGCGCGCACTGAGGGAGTCGATCTCACTGGCGATGGCGGGCTGTTGACGGGGCTGGTCCGCCAGGTGCTGCAGTGCGGCTTGGAGGTCGAGATGGCCGAGCATCTGGGCTATGAGCGCCACGCTCGGGAGGGACGCGGGACGGCGAACTCGCGCAACGGTTCATCGCCCAAGCGGGTCAAGACCGACGTCGGCGAGGTCGATCTGCGGGTCCCTCGGGATCGGGCCGGGACCTTCGAGCCGGTGACTGTTCCCAAGCATCAGCGCCGCCTCGAGGGCCTGTCAGGCAATGTGATCTCGCTGTATGCCAAGGGTCTCACCACCGGTGAGATCCAGGCGCATCTCGCGGAGATCTATGACACCGAGGTGAGCCGGGAGACGATCTCGAAGATCACCGACGAGATCGTCTCCGACATGGCCGTGTGGCAGAACCGGCCCCTCGATGCGGTCTATCCGGTGCTGTTGATCGACGCGATCGTGATCAAGGTCCGCGACGCGCAGGTCGCCAACCGGCCCGTGTATGTCGCCATCGGCGTCGATCTGGCCGGCGAGCGCGACGTGCTGGGCCTGTGGCTGGGCCCCACCGGCGGCGAGGGCGCCAAGCAGTGGGCGACGATGCTGACCGAGCTGAGAAACCGCGGCCTGGCCGACGTGCTGATCGTGTGCTGTGACGGCCTGCGGGGCCTGCCCGAGTCGATCCGCGCCGCCTGGCCCCAAGCGACGGTCCAGACCTGCGTGGTGCACATGGTGCGCAACAGCCTCAGATACGCCTCCCGCAAGCACTGGGGGGCGATCACCAAGGCCATGCGGGAGATCTACACCGCCCCCACCGTCGAAGCCGCCGAAACGCGCTTCGAGGCCTTCGCCGACGACTGGGAAGCCACCTACCCGGCGATGATCCGGGCCTGGGAGAACAGCTGGGAGGAGTTCACGCCGTTCCTGGAGTTCCCCGCCGAGCTGCGCCGCGTCGTCTACACGACCAACGCCGTCGAGAGCCTCAACGCACGGTTCCGAAGAGCCGTGCGCCACCGCGGGCACTTCCCCAACGAGCAAGCCGCGATGAAGGTCCTCTACCTTGTGGCCACCACAAAACGCCGCAACCGGGAGAACCTCACCGGCAAGACCAACGGCTGGAAAGCCATCTTGAACACCCTGACCGTCCACTACGGCGACCGCATCGCCACCCACATCCGATGACAACCATCACGGCCGGTTACACGGCGGTTTCAATCGGTCGTTGCTCCGGCAGCTGGGAGGCTGGCGGTGACTGAGAGGAGATCATGGTGGCAAAGCGAGGTCGAGGGGAGCACGGTCGGCGGTTGAGTTCGGAGGATCGTTCCGATCTCGAACGGCGGATCGCGGCGGGTGAGACTCAGGAGGATGTGGCTCGAGCGATTGGGTGCGATGTGCGGACGGTGATCCGGTGGATCGTGCACAACGGTGGTTTGCGCTCCTATGAGCGCAAACGGTCGTCTCGGAACTTGTCGCTGGCCGAACGCGAGGAGATCGCGGTCGGGATCGCGCGGGGTGAGTCGGGTGCGGTGATCGGGCGTCGTTTGGGCCGGGCGTGTTCGACGATCACTCGGGAGATCTCACGCAACGGTGGCCGGCAGCGGTATCGGGCTTCGGTTGCTGACCGGCGAGCCCTTGATCAGGCTCGTCGCCCCAAGCAACCGAAGCTGGCGCGTTGTGAGCCGCTTCGACGCGAGGTCGAAGGGCGCCTTGAGCAGCGGTGGTCTCCCGAACAGATCTCAGCGCGGCTGGTAGTGGACTTTCCTGACGACGCGGCGATGAGGATCTCCCATGAGGCGATCTACCAGTCGCTGTTTGTTGAATCGCGCCGGGCCTTGCGGCGTGATCTCTCCAAGTGCTTGCGAACTCGCCGTGTTCACCGTCGCCCTCGCGGCCGTCGTCAGGGAGGCCCGCTGAGAGAGATGGCTCCGATCGCCCAGCGGCCTGCGGAGGCCAACGACCGAGCGACGCCAGGGCATTGGGAAGGCGATCTCATCATCGGCAAGGGCGGCCGCTCCGCAATCGCGACCCTCGTCGAGCGGACGACCCGGTTCACCGTGCTGGTCCGCTTGCCGGCCGGGCGAACGGCTGGCTCGCTACACGCGGCGCTCACCACGGCATTGCCGAGCTTGCCTGATGGGTGTGTCCGCAGTCTCACCTGGGACCAAGGCAAGGAGATGGCCCACCACGCCCGGATCACCGCTGACACCGGCGTCCCGATTTACTTCTGTCGACCCTCGTGCCCATGGCAGCGCGGCACCAACGAAAACACCAACGGTCTGCTGCGCCAGTACTTGCCCAAAGGAACCGACCTCTCACCGATCACCCAACACGACCTCGATCAGATCGCCGCCGAACTCAACGGCCGACCTCGACGCGTTCTCGAATGGGTGACACCATCAGAAGCATTCGACCGAACAAGTGCAATGACCGCATGAGAGCGCCCACAAAGTTTCTGACAGTCCCTCTGAGCCAGAATGACACCAAGACAGGCGGGGCGGCGCGGCGCTCCGGTCGACGCCGCGGGCCGCTGCTCGTCCGGGCCGAAAAGGGGGGGGCCGCGACCCCCGAGCCGTCCCCGAACCCTACCAACCCCCCAACCCGCTCCCGAAACCGTTGCCCGTCCGCCGCTCGCCGCCGCTGCGCCTGTTTCCCGGCCTCGCCCGGTCGCCCTCGCCGGCTTGCCCCGAGGACGGATCAAGCGGATGAGCAGCGGCCCGCGGCGTCGACCGGCGCGCCGCCCCGCCGGTCTTGGTGTCATTCCGGCTCAGAGCCGGAATCCACGCGGTGAGTGGCCCGACCTGCCTTGGTCAGGACGCCGTGCAGTTCGCTGCCGGGCGGTGGGCTGTTCAGGCGGCGCCGTTGAGGGCGCCGGAGATGATGAGGGTGACGGTGAGGCCCAGCACCGTGAGCCCGAGTCCTGCGAGCGTCAGCACGATCGGCAGCGCGAACTTCGCGATCTGGCTGTTGATGCGCCCCTCCATCGCAGTCATCTCGCCGCGCAGTCCGGTCATCTCGCCGCGCAGTCCGGTCATCTCGCCGCGCAGTCCGGTCATCTCGCCGCGCAGTTCGGCGATCTCGCCGCGTAGTTCGGTGCCGAGGTTGGCGAGGTCGGTCTTGGTGGCGAGTTGTGTCCAGTCCGGTGGTAGGTGTTGCATGAGTTTCGTGGCGACGGGGCCGATGGCCTCGGTGAGTTCGTTGTGGAGTTCGATGCGGTCGGTCTCGGTGGTGGTCACGGGTGCCTCCTCGGCGGTGGGCGTGCGGTTAGGTCCCTGCGGGACATAGCCGACCGCACCGGGCCGAAAGGGGGGGGGCGCGACCCCCGAGCCGTCCCCGGACCCTACCAGCCCCCCAACCCGCTCCCGAAACCGTTGCCCATCCGCCGCTCGCCGCCGCTGCGCCTGTTTCCCGGCCTCGCCCGGTCGCCCTCGCCGGCTTGCCCCGAGGACGGATCAAGCGGATGAGCAGCGGCCCGCGGCGTCGACCGGCGCGCCGCCCCGCCGGTCTTGGTGTCATTCCGGCTCAGAGCCGGAATCCACGCGGTGAGTGGCCCGACCTGCCTTGGTGAGGACGCCGTGCAGTTCGCTGCCGGGCGGTGGGCTGTTCAGGCTGCGCCGTTGAGGGCGCCGGAGATGATGAGGGTGACGGTGAGGCCCAGCACCGTGAGCACGATCGGCAGCGTGAACTTCGCGATCTGGCTGTTGATGCGCCCCTCCATCGCAGTCATCTCGCCGCGCAGTCCGGTCATCTCGCCGCGCAGTCCGGTCATCTCGCCGCGCAGTCCGGTCATCTCGCCGCGCAGTCCGGTCATCTCGCCGTGGAGTTCGGTGCCGAGGTTGGCGAGGTCGGTCTTGGTGGCGAGTTGTGTCCAGTCCGGTGGTAGGTGTTGCATGAGTTTCTTGGCGACGGGGCCGATGGCCTCGGTGAGTTCGTTGTGGAGTTCGATGCGGTCGGTCTCGGTGGTGGTCACGGGTGCCTCCGCGGCGGTGGGCGGTGCGGTTAGGTCCCTGCGGGACAACGCCGACCGCACCGGGCCGAAAAGGGGGGGGCCGCGACCCCCGAGCCGTCCCCGGACCCTACCAGCCCCCCAACCCGCTCCCGAAACCGTTGCCCATCCGCCGCTCGCCGCTGCGGCGCCGTCTCCGACTGGTCCTACCTTGACTGACAGTTCGTGCTTCCACGAACTCGAGCGAATCCTTGAGTGTCAATCTGCTGTGATGCTTGCTGGTTCGACCGGTCGACCGTGGATGATGCTGATGAGATCGGCGCGTGTCGGCGCTCCTCCCGATGGCCGGTTCATGACGTGTCGGAGCGCGTACATGATGCCGCCGTCGCTGATGTGTCCTGGCCACTCGTCTGGGTATACCGTGGCGCCTGCTTTGCGCAGCAGGGCCTGCCAGTTCTGCGGCGTCGGGTCGAGTTGTTCTGCTTGCGCGGCGATGTCTTCGTATTCGGCGGCTGAGTAGCGCCGCAGGATCAGTAGTCCGAGCAGGGCTCGGTTTGTGTCTGCCCAGCGCTGGAAGGCATCGCCCATGGGATCCGGTTGTGTCAGTCCGAAGCGGCGCGGGAGCGCTCGCTGGTATGACTCAGCGGGGGGCAGTTGAGGGGCGAGCACGGCGAACTCTGCCACGATCTGGGCGATGTCTCGGAGGTTGAGGTCTGTTGCCACGCCGACGGCAGCCAGCGTGCCCGAGAGCGGTCCGTCCCGTGTCCAACCCTGTGCGTCGGCTGCCTTCGCCCACGACTGGATCAGGTTCGTGACGAGTTGATGGCGCTCGTAGTTGCTCTCGGCGGGAGGCGTCAGCGGAATAGTGCGGTCGATGTAGCGGTCGAGGAACCGGTCTCCTGCGCCCTGGCCGTGGATCGCGTCCACGCTGTGACATAACGCCCTCCGGTTGACCGCGACCAGCGTGACCACGTTGGGCACAGAAAGCAAATGGCGCGCGCTCTGCAGCATCGCCAATGCGTAACCCGGTTCGCAGCGATCCAGTTCATCTATCCACAGGACGAGGCGTCGTTCCGATTGCTCAACGTGTTCTGCCAGCAGCCTCCGCGCTGCCGCCAGGCGCGCGGTGGGGTTCGTGCCCCGAGTCGCGAAGTCGCCCAAGATGAGTCGCTGGTCGCCGAGGGCTCTCCCGATCGCCCACAACGCGCGCGTTCGCTCGGACACCGGTTCCTCCGGCGACGTTCTGCACTGCTGAGCGAGATTCGCGCTCACTGTGACAACCAGGTCCGTCAGGGGCGTTCCGGTGAGACCCTCAACCGGTGGGGTGAAGACGACGACAGCGGTCCCGTTGTTGCCGAGGTGCGCCTCGGACATTCTCACGAACGCGCTCTTGCCCGAGCCCCACGGGCCGTCCAGCGCCCACAACATCGGCGCGGCCGCGTCGGTTACTTCCCGGCAGAAGTTCTCCACTTGAGCCTGCCGGCCGAGGCGGTCAAGGTTGAACGGGTCATCCTGGTAAACGTCGAAGGAGAGCAGTCCGCCAACCGATCTCGATGGCAGTGCGATCGTCGCGGCATCTTCGGGGGCGTCCGCGACCGCGGCGAGAGCATCCAACTCCTTGAGAGGCCGCGTGGCGAGTGACAACACGACCCAACCCAGTGCGGCCGCGGTCACGCCGAACACCGCCGCACGAGGCGCCGCGGCGATGCGGTCAATCCACGGGAGATAGCCCACTGAGACGACCACGATCAGCGGCGCGGCCACCACAGCTAAGATCGTCGCCTTCGCGTGCCGCCTCCCAGGCGCTGTGTGGAGTCCGCCGTCTGGGAGTCGCCGGAATGCGTCGTTCGTTACTGCGATGCCGGCGATCACCGCGGCGCCGAGGAGGGTGAACCCGGTGACCAACCCCTCTGGCTCAAGGACGCTCGCCGCGCCGATCGACCCACCCAGCAACAGCGCTGGCACCCAAACGAAAGAGTGCTCCCAAGCGAACGCCGCCCGCGCTGTCCGTATCCATTGTCGTCGCCGCAACCTGCGTCTCCTCCGTCACTGATCGGGGCGCTGACTACACCCGGTGGACACCGCCGGGCCGCGATCCCAGCAGCTACCCGTGCTCTTCTTCGACGCCGAGTTCCACTCCGTCACCTACGCGCCGCGGCAACGCTAGGCGAACCTCCCAGCGAGCGCGCCCGTGTCGAAGAGCGGCATGAGTGGATCCCTGACTTGAGTCCAGTGTCGTGGGTCTGAGACCCGACGATGGGCGGATGACCACGACGATGCGAAAGCGGCACATCCCCGAGCAGACGGTGCGGAAGGTGCGGGGGCCTCGGAATTCCGAGCCCACGTCGCACCGTGTCGACCGGCGGCACGGTGGTTCTGTTCGAAGGTGTATTCGCAGACCGTCCGGACGGTTGAGGGGTGACCGCCACCCGCGGCGCCGGCTGCGCGGTCAGCCGGTGGGTGCGAGCAGGATCGCCGGGACGATGGAACCGACGATGGTGGCGGTGAACGCCATCAGGGCGAACACTATCGTTCGCACGTCCTTGGACATCTGCATCGTCAGATCACCGAACTTGTCGTTGATGCGCCCCTCCATCGCAGTCATCTCACCGCGGAGTTCGGTGCCGAGGTTGGCGAGGTCGGTCTTGGTGGCGAGTTGTGTCCAGTCCGGTGGTAGGTGTTGCATGAGTTTCGTGGCGACGGGGCCGATGGCCTCGGTGAGTTCGTTGTGGAGTTCGATGCGGTCGGTCTCGGTGGTGGTCACGGGTGCCTCCTCGGCGGTGGGCGTGCGGTTAGGTCCCTGCGGGACATAGCCGACCGCACCGGGCCGAAAGGGGGGCCGCGACCCCCGAGCCGTCCCCGGACCCTACCAGCCCCCCAACCCGCCCCGAGCCCAGTGCCCGTCCGCCGCTCGCCGCCGCGGTGCCTGTTTCCCGGCCTCGCTCGGTCGCCCTCGCCGGCTTGTCCCGAGGACGAACCGACCGGACGAGCAGCGGCCCGCGGCGTCGACCGGCGCGCCGCGCCGCCCCGCCGGTCTTGGTGTCATTCTGGCTCAGAGCCGGAATCCACGCGGTGAGTGGCTCGACCTGCCTTGGTCAGGACGCCGTGCAGTTCGCTGCCGGGCGGTGGGCTGTTCAGGCGGCGCCGTTGAGGGCGCCGGAGATGATGAGGGTGACGGTGAGGCCCAGCACCGTGAGCACGATCGGCAGCGCGAACTTCGCGATCTGGCTGTTTATGCGCCCCTCCATCGCTTTCATCTCGCCGCGCAGTCCGGTCATCTCGCCGCGCAGTCCGGTCATCTCGCCGCGGAGTTCGGTGCCGAGGTTGGCGAGGTCGGTCTTGGTGGCGAGTTGTGTCCAGTCCGGCGGTAGGTGTTGCATGAGTTTCGTGGAGACGGGGCCGATGGCCTCGGTGAGTTCGTTGTGGAGTTCGATGCGGGCGGTCTCGGTGGCGGTCACGGGTGCCTCCTCGGCGGTGGGCGTGCGGTTAGGTCCCAGCGGGACAAAGCCGACCGCACCGGGCCGAATAGGGGGGCCGCGACCCCCGAGCCGTCCCCGGACCCTACCAGTCCCCGAAGCCCCCCGACCCGGCGACCGCGCCGCCACGGGAACGGCCGGCGCCCCGTTGCTCCGCCGGAGACCATCTCTCTCGGGCTCGATCGCCAAATCAGCGACGGACCACTGGATACGCCGAACATCGGTCATCGGATGGAGCGAGAAACTCCAGTGAATCGCCCTGGTTTTGGTGGAGGCTGAGCTTGTTGGCTTCCAACCGGCGTGTGGCCGGCCTGTTGGCTTCGTGTGCTCACCGGGGGCATGATCGACCGCATGATCGCGTCGGTCGCGCACCACTGCAACGTCGGCCTGCTTGAATCCGGCGGCTCTCTCCGGCGGGTGGCTCAGGTCGTCGGCGTCCCGCTCGACAACGATCACCGGTAGCGGTTCGATGTGCCTGCCAGGGCCGGTGGGCTCGGTGGACGTGAGCGTGCTCATCCCCGTGTGGGACGAGGAGGAGGCGATCGGGCGGGTGGTCAGCGGCGCCCTGGAGGCCGCCGCGGCGCTCGGTGTCAGCGCCGAGTGCTTGGTCTGCGTCGATGCGCGCACCACCGACGGTTCGGCCGAGGCGGCGGCCGAAGCGGGGGCCAGGCACCTCACGCAGCAGGGCCGGGGGCTCACCGCCGCGGTGCTGGAGGCCGCCGCGGCGGCGGTCGGGCCGCTCGCGGTGGTGCTCGACGGCGACGGCCAGCACGACCCCGCAGAACTGGGCCGTCTGCTGGGCCCGCTGCTGGAGGGCCGATCCGACCTGGTCTGCGGCGCCAGATCGCCGGCGAGCCTGCGGTCCGGCTTCGGCGGCACGCCGGCGGGCCTGTGGCGGAGACTCGGGTCGGCCGCCTTCGGGCGCCTCGCGCGTGCGGCCACCGGCGTTGCCGCCCCCGACCCGCTGACGGGCATGTTCGCCTGCCGGACCGCCGACCTGCGAGCCCTCGGCGACGACCCTGCCGCCTGCCCGCCCGGCGGCTACAAGCTGCTCCTGGCCCTGCTCGCCGCCACACCGCCGGACCGGGTCGCCCACCGCGCCGTCACGTTCCGTCCCCGCACGGGCGGCACCTCCCACATGAGCGTGCGCACCTCCGGTACGCTCGCCCGTCAACTCGCCCACCTCGCCCGTCGCCGATCCTCAGGGCGCCGGCCCTCCTCAGCGCCGTGACGGGGGAATCCCATGCCGTTCGTCCTATCGTTGTGGGCCGATTTTGATCTGTCGCACAGGGAGCGTGGCATGAAACGCGGTTTGTTGATCGTTCTTGGCGCGGTGGGCGCGGTGGTGGCCATGCTGACGACGCCGGCCGCGGCGCAGGCCGACGACGCGGCGAGCGCCGTGCAGGCGGCGCTCGACAATGCCTGGGTGCTGCTGGCCGCCGTGCTGGTGTTCGTCATGCAGGCCGGCTTCGCCCTCCTCGAGACCGGTCTGACGAGGGTGAAGAACACCACCAACATCCTCGCCAAGAACCTCGCCGACATGTGCATCGGCACCCTGGCCTTCCTGGCGACCGGGTACGCCGTCGCCTTCGGCGCGGGCAATCCCCTGTGGGGGAGCGAGGGGTTCTTCCTGGCGGGGAGCGATCTCGTGGGGTCGGGCTCGAGCGGCGCCGGGAATCTCAGCACGGCCACGTTATTCGTGTTCCACGCGTGCTTCGCCGCCGCTGCGGTCACCATCGCCTCGGGGGCGATGGCCGAACGGGCCCGCTTCCGGTCGTACCTGCTGTTCAGCGTGGCGATGTGCGCCTTCATCTACCCGACGGTCGTGCACTGGACCTGGGGCGGCGGCCTGATAGCGGACATCTCCATCGGGGGCGCCGTCTTCAGCGACTTCGCCGGCTCGACGGTGGTGCACGTCACAGGGGGCGCCGCGGCTCTCATGGGGTCGATCCTGCTCGGCCCCCGCCTGGGCAAGTACACGCCCGACGGAAGGCCGCGGCCGATCGCGGGCCATGCGGTGCCGATGGTCGTGCTCGGCGTGTTCATCCTGTGGCTGGGTTGGTTCGGGTTCAACGCCGGGTCGCATCTCGCCGCCACGGCCGACAGCCCGGTCACACGCGTGATCCTCAACACCCTTGTGGCGGGCTCGGTGGGCACGGTCACCTCCGGCGCGGTGGTGTGGCGCCGGCAGGGGCTTCCGGACATGTCCATCGTCGCCAACGGCACGCTGGCCGGGCTCGTGAGCATCACCGCCGGCTGTGCCACGATGAACGTGCTCGGCGCGCTGGTGACCGGCGCGGTCGCCGGTGTCCTGGTCGTCTACTCGATGACGTTCATCGAGAACCAGGGCGTCGATGATCCGGTCGGCGCCGTGTCGGTGCACGGGGCGTGCGGTCTGTGGGGCACGTTGGCCGTCGGTCTCTTCGCCCGCTACGACGACGGCTACCTCGGTCGGGACTCCGCCGGGCTGTTCTACAGCGGCGACGGGTACCAGTTGATCATCCAGGCTATTCTCGTGGGGATCGTGGCGGCATGGACCTTGGTGACGACAGGCGTCCTGTTCGCCGTGCTGCGCCGCTTCAGGCTGCTGCGGGTCACGGCGCAGGAGGAGGCGCTCGGCCTGGACCTCACCGAGCACGGCATCGGCGCCTACCCCACCGACGTGCTGCCGCGTGACGCCCGCGCCTACGAGGGGCCGCAGTAGAGGCAACGAAGGACGGGGAGACGCCGGAGTGATCAAACCGAAGAACCTCTCGGTGCTCATGCAGCGCCTGGCGGATCTGATCTCGACCAGCAGGGTCGATCCGACGAGGCTGACATGCTTCGTGTGCTATCACGACGCCGACTTCAGCGACGTCGAATCGTTCATCCGGCAGTACGGCACCGAGTTCATACCCCGCTGCATCGGCGTGAACGAGAAGGACGGCTTCGTCGGCAGCCTCGACGACCACTACATCATCAGCAGGGTCCGCGAGGAGATTCTCGGCGATTCGACGGTCACGATCCTCCTCCTCGGCATGGAGACCTGGCATCAGCGATTCGTGGACTGGGAGATCGCGGCGTCCTTCCACGAGACCGCAGCCCGCTCGAGGAACGGGATACTCGCCATGCCGCTGCCATCCATGGGCAACAAGGCGGTGCTGCCGGACCGGGTCCGGGACAATCACGCCAGGGCCGACGTCGATAAGTCGTCGGTGATCTACGCCAGCTACCCGGCCACCCGTGAGTCGTTGCGCACCATGCTGGACCGCGCCGACAAGTCCCGGCTGGACGAGTACAGGACCGTGGACAACACCAGACCCCTCCGCAGGACGGACTTCCCGCTGACCCACGAGTCGTGAGGACCCCGCCGGCAGAGGTCAGCGCCGCCGCCCGCCGGGGCGCCGCTCGCCGCGGGAGGGCACGAGACGAACGCGGTGAGGCGCTGCCCGCGGCGATCCTGTTCCTCGGCGTGCTGTTCACGATCCTGCTGGGCGTGCACGTCGTGGTGATCGCCATGGCCCGCACCGCTGCGCAGTCAGCGGCCGATGCGGCGCTCAGCGCGGCCCAGGTCGCGGGGCCCGGCGACCAGGAGTGCGACGGCGTGGTTCGACCCGTCCGGGAGTGCGAGGGCATGCTGGGGGCGCGGCTCGCCATGGCGGCGGCGAAGAGTTCCATCGTCGAGACCCGCCCGCCCGCGGTGGTCGTCGAGTCCGAGCGCGGCACCGTGACGGTGCTGGTGTTCGGAGGGACGATCACGCCTCTGCTCGGCGGGGTGGAACTGACCGCACAGGCCTGCGGGCCGCTGGACGACGTTCCTGCCTGGCAACTCACCGCCGCCGCCGGCGACGTCTGGCGATGCTGAGACGCGCCGTCGTTATCCGCCGCGCCGGCTCGTGCGCCGCCGGGGCGAGGCGTGCCGCCCGTCGCCGCGCCGGGCCCGACGAGGCCGGATCGGGCACGGCGATCGGCATGGCGATCATGTTCCCCATCCTGATCCTCGTGCTCATCACGATCTCGCTGCTCTCGGGATCCGGTCACATCGATCAGGCGCTGCAGAGCACCGCCGACCGCGCCGCCCGGACATCCGCGCTGTGCTGCCGCTTCATCGAGGGACCCAACGGCGCCTATGCGGTGGCGCTCGCCACCCTCTCGGCCGCCGAGGCCGCCGCCGCGGCGAATCGCGTCCATTGCAACAACGACTTCCTGGGCGACAGCCGGGTCGTCTTCCTCGACCTCGACGGCGACGACGTCGTCTTCGACCCCGTGACGGTCCTCAGCGATCCCCCCACGACGAGGGTCCCGATCGCCGGCACCGTCCACGTCTTCCTGACGTGCCGGGTGCCGCCGGAGGTGATCGGGGGGTTCGGCTTCCCGGGGCTCGACGCGCGCCGGCGCGTCGAGGGTGTCGCGGTGGTAGACCCCTACCGATGGCGTTCGGAAGGATGAGCCGGCTGCTGCGCGAAGACGAAAGGGGCGTCTACGCACCGTTCATCGCCGTCATCGCCGCCGCTCTGTTGCTGCTCGGGGCTATCGCCTACGACGGCCCGCGCCTGAACGCGGCCCGCCAGGACGCCGCGCGGGCCGCCTACGAGGCCGCCCGCGTGGCCGCGGCGACGATCGCCGCCGGGGGCACGCTCGAGGAGGCCCACGCCGCCGCGCAGGGGCGCCTCGACATGTCCCGGCTGATCTACGGGCAGCCCATCGCCGTCGGTGCCATCGAATGCACCGGAAGCACGGTCGAGGTGACCGTCGTCAGCAACTACGTCTACCGCTCGGTGCTGGGGGTGGGGCGGGATCGCCAACCCATCGAAGCGATCGGTGCGGCGGAGGCGTACCTCGTCCTCGCCAACGAGGAGCGCAGCGAGATCGGCTACCTCGGCCCGTGCCCTGTCTGAGGCCGCCGGCGACGGTGAGGTTCGCCCGTTCTTTGGTACAATCGTCCGCTCATGAGGAGGCGGAAGCGGCGCGAAAGTCCGCAGCGATCGGTCGCCCGCGACCAGGGTAACCCGGCGTCGACCCGCCGGCGGGGCCGTCGGCGGGAGCGGGGCCGCGCCCAACCCGCCGCCGAGGCCTGGTATCACCAGGTGCCGCCGATGTTCGAGGGGCCCGTCTCCGACGGCGAACCGGCGGGCGCCGCCGGCGCGCCGAGCGAGCAGGCGCCGAGCGAGCAGGCGCCGAGCGAGCAGGCGCCGAGCCCTGCGGAGCCCACCGTGCCGGTGGCCGCGTCGGAGCCGCTCCCGGTCGAGGTGTCCGACGACGTGGCCGGCGCCGGCATGGCCTACATGGACGAGGCCTACACCGGAGAGGCGCGCACCTACGGGGCGGTTCCCCCGGCGACGCCGCCGCCGATGGCGAGGACCGCCCCCGCTATGGGTGCGACTCCGCTGACGGCGTCCCCGGGCGCCCATCAGGCCGCGGTGGCGTTCGACGAGCCGGATGTCGCCGTTGGCGATCCGCCGGCCGACGTCAGTGCTTGGATCCCTCCTGAGGAGGCTCACCCCGAGGAGGCCGCGCCGTCGGAGACGGCCCCCGAGGCCGCCGTCGACGAGTCCGACACGCCGTCGGTGCCCGACGCCGACGGGCCGGAGCCCGCGCAGCCGCCGGACGAAGTGGTCCCGCGGCGTCCGTTCGTGCACGAAGCCGGCCCCCCCCCGGTGGTCGATCCACCGATGATCATCCCGATCCGGGCCTACTACATGACCCGGGCCGACGACACGCTCCGCAGCATCGCGGCGCAATTCCTCAACACCCCGTCGCGCTGGCAGGAACTCCGCTCGCTCAACGCCGGATATCCGGGAATCGCCGATTCCGGACCGGACAGCATCCTACCCGTCGGCAGTTCCATCGCCCTTCCCGGCGATCCACTGCCGTGGGGCAAACCCGACCCTGTCTACCTCTGGACGCTCGCGGAGAAGTTTCTCTTCGCCGCGTGGGGTCGGGAGCCGTCGCCCGACGAGGTCGTGCCGTTCTGGCGTGGTCTCACCGGCGGCGCCCAGCATCTTGCGGAGGGACCGTCGCAGCCTCCGGCCATCGGCGACGCCGCCGCGGCCCCGGCCGAGCCGCCTATCCCTCCCGCGATGCAGCCCCCGGCCGAGCCGCATCTGCCTGACGAGGAGGTTGAGCAGCCTTCCGAGGAGCCGCCGCCTGCCGAGCCTGCGGCGTACGAGCCCCCGGTGCCTGCCGAGCCTGCGGCCTATGAGCCCCCGGCGCCCGCCGAGCCTGTGGTCTATGAGCCGCCGCCTGTCGAGCCTGCGGCCTATGAGCCCCCGCCGCCTGTTGACCCTGCGGTTAATGAGCCGCCGCCGGTGCCTGCCGAGCCTGTGGTCTATGAGCCGCCGCCGGTGCCTGTCGAGCCTGCGGCGTACGAGCCCCCGGTGCCTGCCGAGCCTGTGGTTTATGAGCCGCCGGCGCCTGCCGAGCCTGTGGTTTATGAGCCGCCGGCGCCTGCCGAGCCTGTGGTTTATGAGCCGCCGGTGCCTGTCGAGCCTGCGGCGTACGAGCCGCCGGTGCCTGCCGAGCCTGTGGTTTATGAGCCGCCGGCGCCTGCCGAGCCTGTGGTTTATGAGCCGCCGGTGCCTGCCGAGCCTGTGGTTTATGAGCCGCCGCCGGTGCCTGTCGAGCCTGCGGCGTACGAGCCCCCGGTGCCTGTTGAGCCTGTGGTTTATGAGCCGCCGCCGGTGCCTGTCGAGCCTGCGGTCTATGAGCCCCCGGTGCCTGTTGAGCCTGTGGTTTATGAGCCGCCGCCGGTGCCTGCCGAGCCTGTGGTCTATGAGCCGCCGCCTGTTGAGCCTGCGGCCCATGAGCCCCCGACGGCGCCTGCCACCGAGCCACCGGCCTATCGGCCGCCCAGCACCCCGGTGCCCGGCCACGAACCGGTGCGGGGCATGCCCGACCTGGGACCCTTGGGATCCCCTGAGTCGCCGGAATCGGAGGCGGACACTTCCCTGCCCGCATTCATGCCATCACTCACGGGCACCGCAGCGTCGGCTGATGTGCCTGTCGAGCAGGTCGTCGAAGCCACGGCCAGAAGGCGCGTGTTGGCCGGCACGGCCATCGGCGACGCCATGTTGCTGTGGCAGCTCGGGAGACTGCGCCGTCATCACCCCAAGGCTGTCGAATCGGCGCCTCACCCGCTCGAGGTGTCGCTCCAGCAGACCGCCCGCATGGACTCTCTGCGCCTCATCGAGGCTGCCATGCGTCAACTCCGGGCAGTCACCGTCGCCCAGTTCAAACCCAAGCCGAGCGTCGTGTGCGTGCGTACGGGCACCTACGGCTTCGAGGTCCTGTTGGATCAGCCCGTCGAGGTGCCCGAGGGCTGGCAGGGCGCTTCCGGCGGTTACGTGCTGGAGCTGCGAAGGGATGTCACCATCGAGTATCTCGACGCCGCCGGCCGGGGCCCGTCACTGTGCCCCGCCCTCGTTCCCGTCGGCGACACGGCCGAGGGTCCGCTGCTGCTGAACCTCGAGGAGGTCGGCTGTCTGGCGGTGTCCGGACCGGTCGACGCGTCCGTGAGCCTCCTCGGTTCCGTCGTCGAGATGCTCGGCTCGTCCCCGCTGGCCGGCAACGTTCGCATCATCACCGTCGGCGTCGGTTCCCTCGGCGGTCCGGGCTGGGAACGCATACACGCCCTCGGCTTCGATTCGCCGCAACTCGAACACCTGCTGTCGACGGCGCTCTCCCCGGCCCACGCGGGGGACGACTCCCTCATCGACGTGCTCGTCGTCGGACCCGGCAATGACATTCTCTTCCAGCGCGCCGGCCAGGTTGCCGCCAGTCCCGGATCAAGGCTGGTGCTCGTCGGCGCCACGTCGTCCCCGACCGCCCGCTGGCCCTGGCGAATCCAGATGGACGAGCAGCACCGAGCCGTTGTCCACCCCATCGCCGTCAACATCACCGCAACCCAGGCAATGAGGCCCGAACTTGCCCATCTCCTCAGCGAGGCCGCCGAAGGCCCGAATCCGGCATCGAGACTCTAGTGATACGCCGTATCCGAGTTGCGCCGAACGAGCGCGTGCCGACAGCGGTCCCTCGCCGGCGCCGCCTGCTCCCGGCTGCGGCGATCGGCGTCTTGAGCGTCGTGGCGTCCGCCTGCTCGGGCGGTGACGGGTCCGGGCAGGCTCAGCAGGTTGTCAGCGTGGCCGGCGCCGTCGAAGAAGAAGAAGTGGAAACGCGGGACGTGACGCTCCCGTCACGAACTGGTGAGGGGATCACCGCGGCGGGCGGCACCGTGCGGGTCGGTGGTCCGTGCCCCGCCGCAGGCGATCCCGCCCGGGCCGACACCGCCACGATCGCCGTGGTCACCCCCGACATCGACCGCCTCGACGAGGTGGGTCTCGGGGCACTGGTGTTCGATCCCGGCGACCGCACGTTCGAGGCCTACATCAACGAGATCAACAGCCTCGGCGGCATACGCGGCACGTGTTTCGAGTTCAAGTACTACGAGTACGGCTTCACCGACATCGCCTCCGATATCGGCGCCATCTGCGCGGAGTTGCCCACCGAGCAGCCGCTCGTGATGTTCGGCTTCGTGATCAACGACGTCATAGTGGGCTGCACGACCCTCGCCGCGGGGATCCCGACGATCGGCCTGTACAGCCAGTTCCCCGAGGCGTTCTTCGATCAGGCGGGCGGGCTGCTGCTCGTTGATCACGGGTCGCTGGAGTTCCTGCTCGACAACGGGGTGCGCGCGGCCGCCGACGCCGGTGTGCTCCAAAGGGGCGACAGAGTCGGTCTGCTCCACTCCGACGACGACTCGGCGGCGTCGCTGCAAGCGACCCTCGCGCACGTGGCCGCAGATCGCGGTCTCGATGTGGTCGCCTCCGAGGGTGTGCCGGCCGACCTCTTCGGCACCGCCGTGGTCGTGATCGAGGAGCGGTTCCGCAGCCTCGGCGGCCGACTCTTCGGGCCCGACGAGGCGATGTTCGCCGATGCCGTCCTGGCTCTGCCCCCCGAACTGGGTGACCTGCTGGGGCGGTTGCGGGTGCACTTCCTCGACGCCGCCGAAGCCATGCGCGCCGCCGGCGTCGAAACCGTGGTGGCGACGGGCTCCTGGGATGCCGTGCGGAACCTCATGCGCGCCGCCGAGGCGATCGGCTGGCGCCCCCGCTGGGTGACCAACGACACGCATCTCCCGATGATCGTGCTCACTGACGCGCCGCCGGCACAGGCGCTCAACCTGGTGCAGGTCAGTTCGCACCGCGCCTCCGACGACCCCATCGACGGTCTGGACCGGGGATGTCTCAGTCTGCGTAACACCGGCACGGCCGCCGAGCCGTTCTCCCACCGGTATCACACCGACGCCTGGAGCGTGCTGACCACCATCTGTGACTATCTCGACGTTGTGTTCGGCGCCGCCTCGCGGGTGGAAGGACCGCTGACCCGTGAGGCGCTCCTGGCCGAACTGCGCGCGACCGACTACCGGGCCGCGCACGGTCAGCGAGTGAGGTTCGGCGCCGGCGACTCGTACGGCTCGGACGGTTTGCGGGTTCTCGGCGCCGACCCGGACTGCCTCCTGAACGAGTGGGGGTGCATGCGCGCCCTGAGTGGGTGGTTCGAGCCGACCACCGCCACCGGCGACGGCGGCTGATCGGAGTCCGTCTTGAAGGCCGAACGACGCCTGCGCGGGCGGGTGGTGCTCGCCATGCTGGCCGTGCTGGGCGCGGCGTCGGCCTGCGGCGGCAGCGAGGGATCCGTCGGCGCCGGGGTGGGCGAAGGGCCGGCCGAGGCGCCGACGGTCATACGCATGGCCCTGGCGCCCGACCCCATCTGGCAGTGGCTGGAGGACTCCGGCACCCGCGCCGCCTGGGAGCAGACCCACAACATCCGCATCGAGGTCAGCCATCCGTTCGACCCGTTCGCCGCCTTCGCCGGCGGGCACGCCGACGTCGTGTTGGTCAACGCCCTCGACGTGCCGAAGCTCGTGGAGCAGCCGGAGCGTGAACTGATCATCATCGGCAAGTACACGACCGACCGCTCGGTCCTGGCGGTGCGGCGCACCTCCCGGGCGGAGAATCTCCAGGATCTCGTCGAGCGACGCATCGCCGTGGAGAGTTCGCTCGCCTCGACGCTGCTCTGGAGCCTCATCGCCGACCTTCGCTACGACCTCGAGTTCGCCGCCGACGGTGTCGACTTCGACCTCGTGGTCGTCAACTCCGCCGGCCTCGCCGACCTCGTGATGAGCGGTGACGTGGATGCCTGCATCTGCGTCCCCGACTTCAGCGCGCAGCTTCTAGCCGAGGGGCGCCTGCGCATGCTTTACGACGACCAGCCGGCCGGCTCGCTCTACACGTCCAGCATTGCCGTCGTAGCGGCGTTCGGGCGGGCCTTCGGGGCCATCGCCGATGCCTTCGCGGTGGACGCGGCCTGGCACGCGGCCAATCCGCAGGCGGTCGACGCCTTCTTGGGCCTGTGGGACGAGGGCCTGGCCACCTGGAAGCAGAACAGGGCGCAGATCGTGGCCGACTACCCGCATCACTTCGCCGTCGAGTCCGATGCCGAGATAGCCTGGCTGATCGACTACCTCGAGGCCCACGACTGGATCCTGCCGTCGGTCCACATCACACCTCAGGAGGCCGAGACGCACTACTACGCGTTCGACCGCTTGAAGGCTCTCGGTCTGCTGCCCGCCGACGCCGCCCGCCCCAGGATCGAGGTCTATGAAATCCCGGCGGGACCCACCTCCGGGGACGACGCGGGGGGCTAGCAGGGTGTCCACCGCAGCGCCGTTCATCCCCGAGGCCGTCTCCGAGCACTCGGTCAGGGAGCTGCGGCGGTCCGTCCTGGCCCGATGGGGTTACCGCCTCAGCGTCCTGGTCGGATGGGCGGCGTTCGTCGGCGTCTGGTATCTGGTGTCCCGGTATCTGCTGACCCCCCAGCAGTTGCCGGAACCCCACGTCGTGGCCGTGGAGGCTTGGGACGTGCTCAGGCGGCGGGAGTTCGGCAGCAACCTCCAGGCCAGCATCCTGCGGGTGCTAGCGGGCTTCCTGCTGGCTTCGCTGCTGAGCGTCGGCCTGGGCCTGCTGATCGCCTACAGCCGGTGGTGGCGGAGCCTCCTCGGCGGAGTCCTGGCCTTCATCGTGAGCGTGCCCACCGTGAGCTTCGCCATCCTCTCGCTGATCGTGCTCGGCGTGTCGCCCATGGGCCCCATCGTGAACGCCATGATCGTGGCGACGCCGTACATCACGATGAACCTCGCCCAGGGACTCACCGGCGTGGACCGCCGCCTGATCGTGATGAGCGAGTCCTTCGGCCGGACCCGCGCGCAGATCATCACTGGCATCCTCGTCCCCTCGTCGCTGCTGTCGGTGTTCAGCGGCGCCCGCCTGGCGTTCGCCGTGGCCTGGCGCATGGGACTCCTGACGGAGATCTTCGCCTCCGCCGAGGGCATCGGCTTCCAGATCCGGCGCAGCTTCGAGAGCTACGACGTGCGGGGCATGCTCGCCTGGGCGCTGCTGTTCATCGTGGTGATGCTGTTGATCGAGAACCTGATCCTCCGCCAGATCGAGCGCCGGCTCTCGCGCTGGCGCTCGCCGGTCATGGGGGCGGCGCCGTGAGCGACGTGTGGGCCCGGCAGGGCCTCGATGGACTCGGCGGGCTCGACCCCCGGCCCGGCGGCGAGGGTTCGCCGGGGATGCGGCGCCTGCTGCGATGGACCTTCTTCGTCGGCCTGCTGGGCGTCGGCCTGCTGCTGCTGATCTGGCAGTGGATCGCGTGGGTCAACACGCGGGTGCCCGGCGTGGACGAGATCGTGCTGTTCATGATCACCGAGGTGTCGGGCGGTTCGCACGGCGGCGCGCTTGCCGGTGAGTTCTGGGGGCCTCTGGCGGAGAGCCTGCAGCGCTACGCCATCGGTCTCGTCATCGGTGTTCCCGCCGGCGCGATCCTCGGACTGGTCATCGGGTCCGTCCGGTGGGCGCGCGGCCTGTTCAACGACACGTTGCTGGTGCTGCTCGCCCTGCCGGCGGTCGTCTGGGCGTTCCTGGCCGCGCTGTGGTTCGGTCTGTCCTCGTGGGGTCCGATCCTGGCTGTGATCCTCACCGTCGTGCCGTTCATGGCGGTCAACCTCAGCGCCGGTGTGCGCAACGTCGAACCCGGTCTCATCCAGATGTCCAGATCGTTCGGCGTGCCGCTCGGGAGGCGGTTCTACCACCTGCTGCTGGGCGGGAGCCTCCCCAGCGGTTTCACCGGACTCCGGCTCGCCTTCATGACAGGGTGGAACAGCCTGCTGATCACCGAATGGTTCGGCGCCACCTCCGGGGTGGGCTGGCGCGCCCGCTTCTGGTACGACGCTCTGCGCTACCCCGGCTTCGTGGGTTGGATCTTCCTGTTCCTGATCCTGATCACGCTGCTCGACCGGCTGCTGCTCACCCCGCTGGAGCGACGCGCCTTCCAGTGGAACCAGCGGCCCACTCTCACCTTCGAGGAGGAGTTGTGACCGCCCGGCCGGCTGCACGCCGCCGCGCGCGGCCGACCGCAAACATCGCACCATCGGATAGGCAGGGATGAGATGGCGACCGTGATAATAGAGGACCTCACCAAGGTCTACCCACCGACGCTCAACAACCCCAGGCAGGTGCAGGCCCTCGGCGGGCTCAGCATGTCGATCACGGGCAACGTCCTCGTGGCCGTCCTCGGGCCCTCCGGCAGCGGCAAGACCACTTTGCTGAACATCGTCGCAGGCGTCGAGAAGCCCACCTCGGGCTCGGCGCGCACGGTGCAGGAGGGTGTGCCCGCCCGGGTGGGCTACGTGTTCCAGGAGCCCCGGCTGCTGCCGTGGCGCACCGTCGTGGACAACATGCTCTACGTGCAGGACCGCAAGTCCGACCGCTCGCGACGCGAGGCGGAGTTCTACCTGCAGATGGTGGGCCTCAGCGACGTGGCCGACCTGTACCCGTCGCAGCTCTCGGGCGGCATGCAGCAGCGTGTCGGCATCGCCCGCGCGTTCCTCGTGAACCCCGACCTGCTGCTGCTCGATGAGCCTTTCAGCCACCTCGACGCCCTCACCGGAAGGTCGCTGCGCGACTACATGCAGCGCATCTGGTTGCAGACCCGCAAGACCGCCCTGTTCGTCACCCACGACGTGACCGAGGCGGTGGAACTGGCCGACCGCATCGTCATGCTGCGACCCGGCGGGGTGGCCTACGACGACATGCCCGTCGACCTGCCCCGCCCGCGCCGCTACGGCGATCCCGCGGTCCGTGACATGCAGGACGAGGTGCTGCGCCGCTTCGACGCCATGGGGGCGGCGGTCCGCTTCGGCGCCGACGGCGGCTAGGTCGCCGGGTCCGAAGCACAATTGGCCCGCGTCCCGACGGTCCGGTCGGCCGCCGCGGTCTCCGCCCTGGTCATGCCGGTCATGTTGGGATGGGCGTGCAGCGGACCCTCCCCGGCGTCGACCGTCGAGGGTCCCCCGCCGGCCGGCCGCGCCGCGGCTCCGGCCGGCCCGGTCGTGGAGGAGGCGCCGGTGCGGGCCGTGCCGCCGCTGGATCCCGACGCCGACCCCACCACGCCGCTGGGCGAGCTGCGCGCCCGTTACCTGCCGGTGTGGTCGGCGGAGTTCGACTGGGCCTTCCCCCCGGAGGTCTGTGGCAGCGATTGGGCGTTCGACGCGGTGGCGAGCCCCGACGCCGACGCCGCCCCGGCGGTCCTCGGTGACCCTCTCGCCGCGGCCGCGCTTTCTGTGATGCGCTACGAGCACCTGCTGGGGCGGGCCTTCGCGGAACCCTCACCGGCGGCACAGCTCTGCGTCGCCGTCGCCACCGTCGACCCCGAGCGCGGCGAGGCGCTGGAGGCGCTGGCCGATCTGCTGCGGACCGGCGGGCGTGGCGCGCCGGAGGCCGCGGTGCCCGACGAGGTCGCCATCGTGGCGGCGAGCCCCGGCGCCGTCATGGCCGTGGCGTGCGCCGCGCCGGGTGACTCGGCCGATGACCCCGCCGGCGCCGACGACCCGGCCGACGACCTTGCCGGCGCCGACGACCCGGCCGACGACCTTGCCGGCGCCGACGACCCCGCCGACGACCCGGCCGGCGGCACGGCGCCGGTTAGGCTGGCGGCGTACCATCTGGAACTGTCCCGTGGCCTTGAGGACGCCGTCGCCGATGTCTCCTACCGGGTTCGGGATGTGGCCTACCGGTCCGCCGGAGCTTGCGGGGAACTGGACGCCTGGGCGGACCGCTGGCAGCGTCAGGCGCAGCGGTGGGCGGAGGAGGGCCTGCTGTGGAACCCCGTTTCCCGCACCGTCACCGTCGCCGAGCTGTGCGACGCCCCGGCGCCCGACGGCTCCGCCGAGTGCCCCCGGGACTGGCGGTCGTGACGGCCACACGAGCGCGTCGCGCCGCGGGGGCCGGCCGGTCGGGTCGCCGGCCGGTGAGGCTGCTCGTCGGTGTGGCCCTCGTTATCGCCAGCGTGCTGACACCGGTGAGCGCGCCGATCCTCCCCGAGAGCGTCGCGGGGCCTGTCGACGCGGGAGTGAAGGCGCAGAGTGCGATCGTGGGCGGCACCCCCGACCCGTGCCCCTCGAACCCGCCCGGCTTCGCGCCGGACGGCAGCAACTGTGTCCTGACGGTCGACGCCTGCCCGCAGAGCCCGGTGACCGGAATGGTCATGAGGGCGTCGGTCACCGGCTACCCCAAACAGCAGGCATATCGCGGCGGGAGGATCCTCCGGTACCCGCATTTCTGCGAGGAGCAGATCCTCGAGAAGTCCGACCCCGGCTGGTACAGCGCCTGCACGGCCCTCACCGGCTACGTGGTCATGACCCACCCCATGGAGGAGCAGTTGGACGCCCAGGGTGACATTGTCCTCGACGCCAACGGCAACCCGGCCCTGTGGAACATGTGCAGGCTGCTCACCACGCCCACCTGTTCGTTCGGGCTGAACCGGGTCGACTCCGAGCACTGCAATGTGGTCATCCGGCGCACCTGGCAGTGCCCGACGGGGACCCTGCCCCGCAACGTGTTCAACTCGTGCTACCGGCCTGCGCCGAGGTCGGGCGCGCACCACCCCGCCTGCGGGCCCGGCGCGCCCGACCTCGTCGCCGTGGACTGCGAGGACTACGTGGGCGAGGACTACGCCCGGTCGCCGGCGTCGCAGGCGTGTGCCGGCTTCGACACCGGGGACTCCCTGACGGCGCTGTCGGACAACACGCTCACGGGCTCCGCCGCCGTCTGGTGGTGCGAGTTCAATCCGAACCACCTCAAGTCGGTCTGCCAGGGCGCCGCGCCTCCCCCGGGCGAATGCGCCCCGGCGGTGGCCCGCTGCCTCAAGCGGGCGAGCGGGATGGGTGGCTGCAGCGAGATCGCCCGGACGCTGTATTGCCGGGGGCAGCAGGCGGCCCATGACGCCGGCACTCTGACCGCCGAAGAGGTCCGCGCCGACGGATGCGAGCCCTGCGTGGTTCTGCCGTTCGAGTCGGACCTGTCGGCGTGTCCCGCCGATATTCACCAGGCGCCCGTCACGGCATCGACCCTGTTCTTTGACGTGATGCATCGAGAGAAGCAGAGCTTCTATTACGACGCCTATAACTGCCGGTTCGTCCGCGGCGGGGATCCGTTGAGCGCTCATCCGGCCTGCCGGAACGAGGTGGTCTGCGACGGCACCGCCCCTCAGGGCAGGCTGACCTGGAGTTCCGGTCATGACTCCGGACTGGCCATCGTCGACGCCCCGGTCGTGTTGCGCATCGAGGACGTGCCGAGCCAATACGTCACGAGGTACCGGACAGAATTCATCTGGGCCCATGGAAACCCATCCAGAAGTCGGTTGTATATACATCAGGACAGTTTCCTCAGGTTCGACAACAACTTCGACCCGCACGGCGACGAGTCGCTCGTTCGTGTCTGGCCCCTGATGAATCAGAGCACGTCCTACGGCCGGGTCAAGGACTTCCTGAACAACTACAACGATGTCTCGGACTCGTGCCTCATCCGGGGGCGGCCGCAGTTCAGGGTGACGATCCGGGAACTGCGCCCGGACGATCCAGAGGACCACGCCGAGATACTGCGCATGTTCGGCCCCGGGTCTCTGGACTGGTGGGCGAACATGCCGGTGGCCGAGAGGCGACGACGCACCGAGGCGAGAGGCCTGCAGTTCTGGCCGGACCTCGCCACGGCGGCGGCCGAGGCCCAGGAGCGTGCGCGTCGCGATGCCGATCTGAGCGAGGAGCTCCGCTGCACGCGCGGGTCGGGCTACTGGTGCAGGTGGGCACCGCGGCGACCCGGCTACTACACCGCGACAGCCGGCGGAGCCTGGAGGGTTCTGCGGCCGGCTGTGACGCGGCAATGGTTGTCGATCTCTGTGGTGCACTATGTCGACTACTTCATCGCACTGCTCGGGTATCTCGACAGTTTCAGCGCCGACGTGGAGGCCGCCGCGCGCAGCAGGGGGCTGACCATGGAAGAACTGGGCCTGAGAATCAACGGGTTAGGGCGTACGGACCCAACGCTATATCCCGGGAGATACGGTCTCATCCCCTTCAACGATTCCGACCATGAGTGGCTCTACAGTGAGGGTGCAGGTCTGCAGCTCAGGTGCCCGTCGACCGATCTGCGCATCTTCGGCTGCGGCGTGCCGAAAATCGGAGGCAACTACACCGAGAGCGCGGCGATCGGCATAGAGGTGAGCGAGATCAGGGTTGCGGCGCGCTCTCCCAACCGGTAGTCCCCCTGTGGGTGCTCGACCGCATCCGCCGTGCGGGGTTGCGTCGCCGCGGCGTTCTGGGCTGTGACTTGAGGTCGGTGACGATCGTCGGCGCTTCGCTGGCGGGGATGCGGGCGGCCGAGGCCTTGCGCGCCGCCGGCTTCGACGGCGCCGTCACCGTCGTGGGCGACGAGACCGGCGCCCCCTACGACCGGCCGCCGCTGTCCAAGCAGGTGCTGGCGGGGGAGTGGGAACCCCCGCGGATCTCCCTCTACGACACCGAGGCGCTGGACGACCTGCAGCTGACGTGGCGGCTCGGCGCCCGGGCGGTGGGCTTCGACGCCGCCTCCCGCACGGTGACCCTGGCCGACGGCGGGTCACTGGCGGCCGACGGCGTCGTGATCGCCACCGGGGCGCGCCCGCGGGCACTGCCCGGCGCCGAGGGGCTCGCCGGCGTCCACACGCTGCGCACCCTCGCCGACAGCCTCGCCATCCGAGCGGAGTTCGACGCGTCGCCCCGGCGGGTGGTCGTGGTCGGCGCCGGGTTCATCGGCGCGGAGGTGGCGGCGACCGCGCGCGGCAGAGGACTCGACGTGACCATGGTCGAGATGGCCCGCACGCCGCTGGAGCGGGTGCTGGGGGCCGAGATGGGCAGGGTGTGCGCCGAGGTGCACCGCGATCACGGCGTCGACCTGCGGCTGGGGGTCGGTGTGGCGGAGATCGCCGGGGCCGACCACGTGGAGCAGGTGACCCTCAGCGACGGCGCCCGCCTCGACGCCGACGTGGTCGTCGTCGGGGTCGGCGTGATCCCCAACACCGAGTGGCTGGAGGGATCGGGGCTGGCGATCGGCGACGGCGTGGTCTGCGACGAGACCTGCCTGGCTGCGCCGGGCGTCGTGGCCGCAGGCGACGTGGCCCGCTGGCCGAACCGGCTGTTCGGTCAGTCGATGCGCGTCGAGCACTGGGACAACGCCGTGGAGGGCGGCATGGCGGCCGCCCGCCGCCTGCTGGCCGGCGACGCAGGCGAGCCGTTAGCGCCGGTGCCGTGGTTCTGGAGCGATCAGTACGACCGCAAGATCCAGCTCGCCGGCCGCTGCGACCCCGGCGACGAGGTGGCCGTCGTGACCGGCTCAGTTGCCGAGCGCCGCTTCGCCGCCATCTACGGCCGGGCGGGGCGCATCACCGCCGTCCTGGGCTTCAACCGCCCCCGCCACGTCATGCAGTACCGCCGCCTCATCGCCCGGGGCGCCACCTGGGACGAGGCGCTGGAGTTCGCCCGCTCCCAGTCCTGACCCTGGCGCCGCGGCGTTCAGGCCGGGCTGTCGAGGGGATCCCAGTTGTAGTGGGGGAGTGTCGTGTGGCCGGCGTCGATGGTGATCTCGGCGCCGGTGACGTGCTGCGACTCGTCTGAGGCGAGCCACAGGGCGGCGTCGGCCACCGCGCTCGGCGGCAGCATGCGGCGCCCCGGCAGGATGGTGTTGTGGCGCACCTGGTGGTCGAGGCGCTCGTCGTCGGCGTCCGCCGAGCCGGTCACGAACTTCTTCGAGTAGGGGTTGACCATCATCGGGCTGTTCACCGCGCCCGGCAGGAGGGCGTTGGCGCGTATGCCGTGGCGCCCCAACTCCAGGGCGGCGCACTTCATGAGCCCGGCCACGCCGTGCTTGGAGGCCGTGTAGGCGCTGTAGTCGTAGCCGCCGTGCCGCCCGTTGGTGGACACGGTGTAGATCAGGCTGCCGCTCCGGCGGGCGATCATGTGCGGGGCGACCGCCTTGGTGGTGTGCCAGGCGCCGGTGAGGTTGACGCCGATGACGGTCTCCCAGACCTCGTCGCTCATGTCGCAGAGCGAGGCGGTCCAGAAGATCCCGGCGTTGACGCAGGCGATGTCAACCTGCCCGAACTCGTCGACGCCCGTCGCCACGACGGCGTCCAGCGCCTCCTGGGAGCGCACGTCGGCGACCCCGGCAACGCAGCGGGCGCCGGCGGCGCGCACGCCCTCGGCGGTCTCCTCCAAGTCGTCCTCGGTGGCGAGTGGATAGGGGACCGGGCCCGTCTCGCAGACGTCGCAGATGATGATGTCGGCGCCCTCGCCGGCGAAGCGCAGGGCGATGGCCCGGCCCTGGCCTCGGGCGCCACCTGTGATGAACGCCACCCGGCCGTCGAGGCGTCCCATGATGGCCGGTCAGTCGCCGTTGTCGGCTGCTGCGGTGCCGGACTCGGCCACCGCGTCGGCCAACTCGTCGACGGTCAGGTCGCCCTTGTTCACCACCCGGCTGATCGTGCCCCGGTGCATGATGGCGACTCGATCGGCCGCCGGCAGTACGTGGTCCATGTTGTGGTCGATGTAGAGGACGCCGAGGTTGTTCTCCTTGGCCGATTCGATGGCCTCCAGCACGCGCCGCGTCTCGCGGACAGACAGCGCGGCGACGGGTTCGTCCAGAACCAAGAGCTGGGAGTCGAAGTGAATCGACCGGCTGATGGCGAGTGACTGGCGCTCGCCGCCCGAAAGGGTCGCCGCCGTCTGGTGGGAGGACTCAACCGAGGTGAGCCCCACCTCGGCGAGGTGCTCGTCGCAGATCCGCGCCATCTCGGAGACCCGCAGACAGCGGATGCCGAGGATCTTCCGGTGGAGTTCCTGGCCCAGGAAGAAGTTCCGCCACAGCGCCATCTCATCGACGATGGCCAGATCCTGGTAGACGGTCTCGATGCCGGCGGCACGCGCCTCGCGCGGTGAACCGAACCGCACAGGCTCCCCCTGGATTTTGATGGTGCCGGCCGTCGGCTCGATGTAGCCGCTGATCATCTTGACGATCGTGGACTTGCCGGCACCGTTGTCGCCCACCAGGCCGACGACTTCGCCGGGCCCGATGGCGAGGTTGGCGTCGCGCACGGCGTAGTTCTTGCCGTAGCGGCGGGTGACGTTCACCAACTCGACGACGGGCGTGACGGTCGCGGTGCTCATCCGAACAGGGTGCTCCTGGTGCCGCCGCGTCGCAGTGCCTCGACCCGGGCGTTGAGGCCTGCCGAGACCACGAGCAGGACACCCACGAGGCCAAGGTAGTACTCCGAGGGAACCTTGATCACGATCAGCCCCACCTTCAGCGAGCCGAGGATGATCGCCCCCAGCATCGAGCCGATGACGGTGCCCTTGGCGCCGAAGAGCGATGTCCCGCCGACCACCACGGCCACGATGGCCAGCAGGTTGATGTCGATGCCCGAGGCCACGCTGGAGGAACCGAAGTCGGCGAACTGCAGGATGCCGGCCAGGCCGGCTAGGCCGGCGGCCAGCACGAAGTTGGTGAGCTTCACCCGGATCACGGGGACGCCCATGGCGCGGGCCACGCCGCCGCCGTACTTGCCGGCCGCGTACGTCCAGTTGCCGTACTGGGTGCGCCACATGACGAAGGCCAGGATGATCCCGATGCCCACCATCCAGGCGAACGGCGCGGCGATGGGGGAGCCGGGGATGTCGGCGCCCAGGATCTTCTTGACGTTGCCCTCCTCCTCTATGAGGTCCACCGGGAAGCCGCCCAGGATGATGCGGTTCCAGCTGGTGACGGCGAACAGCATGCCGAGCGTGACGATGAAGGACGGGACGCCGATGTAGGTGGTGATCAGCCCGTTGATGAGGCCGATGAGTGCCACGATGGCGAGGCCGGCGAATAGCCCGGCGAGGATGTGCCAGCCCCACTCGCGCATCAGCCAGCCCATGATGGCCGGCCCGAGGGCGAACGTGGCCGAGACCGAGAGGTCGAACTCGCCGGAGATCATCAGCGCGGTGACCCCCAGCGACACCATCCCCACCGAGGAGGTGAGCGCGGCCACCGAACTCATCAGGTCGGGGTTGCTGAAGAAGCCGACCTCGCCCGAACGGAACTCGAAGACCAGGAACAGGATGACGATGGCGATGGCCGGCGCCAGTTCCTGCTGACCCAGCAGCCGCCGACCGGCGCGGAGCGCTCGTCCGGCGGGTGCGTCCCTCACGCCGTTCGCCTAGGTGCTCGACGGTATGTGTGGTGGGGGTGCGTGTCGGGGTGCACGCTGGGCGCGCACCCCGACACGGTTGACCAACTGGCCGCTCTAACCGGCGTAGCCGGCCTCGAACAGCGCCTCGACCTCGTCGACGTTGTCAGCGGTGACCATCAGCGTGCCCGGGTCGATGACCGGCGGGTCGATGAAGCCGAACTTCACCTTGATGTACGCCGAGATGACGCCGTAGAACGTCTGCAGGAACGGCTGCTGGGTGAGGCTCAGCTGGACGTTGCCGTCCTTGACGCCCTGGATGACCGTCTGGTCGAGGTTCCACATGACCAGCGGCACGTCCGAACCGGCGTCGGCCTTGGCCTGCGCCGCCGGTGTGCCCGAGGTGGTGTCCCACGTGACGATGCCCTGGGTGCCGGGGTTGGCGGCCAGGTAGGTCTTGATGACCTCGAAGTTCGGGGCCGGATCCAGGCCCGGCAGCGCAACGATGTCGAGGTCGCTCTCGCTCCAGCCCGCGTCGGTGAAGACCTGGACGTAGGCGTTCTGGATCTCGAGGTGCTCCGGCGAGTCCGGCAGCGAGTTGAACAGCGCGAGTTGGTCGCCCGGGCTCACGTGCTCCAGATACAACTCGGCGCTGCGGCGGGCCGCGGCGGCCTTGTCGAGCCCGACCGGCGTTCCGGAGAGCCGGCGGACGCGGGGATCAGAAGAGTCCTTGCCCACGTAGTTGTTGTAGAACTGCACCTCGATGCCCTTGTCGAGGGCGTCGATGACGGCTTCCTCGTACTCGGCAGTCCGGTAGTCCACCAGGATGGCGTCCGGCTCGGCTGCAACGGCCGTCACGATGAACTCGTTGACGTTGGCCAGGCTGAAGTCCTCCGGAGCGATGTAGGTGACGTTGGCGTCGGCGAGGGCGTCGCCTGCTGCCAGCGAGCCGTTCTGGATGAGATCCCAGAACGGGTTGTTCAGCACAGATCCCACCACCCAGATCTCGATGGCGTCGCCGTCGGCCTGCGTGAGGTCGACCTCCTCCTCGGGCTCATCGGCCGCGGGGGGAGCATCGGGCGCCGCAGCAGGCGCCTCATCGGCGGCTTCCGGCGCCGCCGGAGCCGCTTCGGGTGCGGCCGGCGCCGGCTCTGGCGGGGCGGCCGGTGCCGCACCACCGTCCCCGTCGTCGCCGCCGCAGGACACTGCAAGCAGTGCGAGTACGGCGAGCAGGGCGGCGAGAAGGCTAAGTCCTCCTCGACGCCTCGAAGTACGTCTGGTCGTCTGACCCATCAGAGATTCCCCTCCTGTGTTGATGGCTCTGCCGCTGCCTGTCTTCCGATGCTGCGACGGTGCCAAGTGACGGACGCCGGCAGCGTCGTGGCTCCCCCGAAGTGAAGAGTGAGTTCCCCCCGCGGGCAACGTTGTGCTGCCGGCGGTTCGAGAGTCTAATTTGCGCCCCGTGGTTGTCAATCGGCCGGCTCCGGCGACCGATCCCGTGGGTTACGACCCGCTGTCACCTCAGGTGATGGACGATCCCTACCCCTACTACGAGCGCCTCCTGGCGGACCATCCCCTCTACTACAGCTCGGCGCGGGACGTCTGGGCTCTGAGCCGCTATGGCGACCTGCGCCCGGCGCTGAAGGACTGGCAGAGTTTCTCCAGCGCCGAGGGCGTCAACATCGAGCCGGGTTTCAGCGAGACCATCGGACCGGAGATCTTGAACATGGACCCGCCCCGCCACGACCAGCTGCGGAGGCTGGTGAGCCATCACTTCTCCAACAACTCCGTCGGCGCCTACGAGGCGATGGTGCGGGCGTTCGCGCACGAGTTGATCGACGGGTTGTGCGCCGACGGCGGCGGGGACTTCGCCGCCGACTTCTCCCAACGCCTGCCGGTGCTGGTGATCTGCCGGCTCATGGGAATCCCGCTCTCCGACGAGTCGACCGTCCGGCAACTCGCCCACGACATGCTGCTGGCATTGTCCGGCACCGACGAGTTCAACGACATCTCCACCGCCGCGGCCGACGAACTGCGGCGCTACATGGGCGAACTCGTCGCCGACCGGCGCCGCTCGCCGCGCGACGACGTCATCTCGAGCCTCGCCAACGGCGAGATCGACGGCGAAGCGATCGGCGCCGAGGAGATGTTCGCCATGTGCCTCATCATCTACCTGGCGGGCAACACCACGACCAGTTCGCTCGTGTCCAACGGCCTGTACCTGCTGGCGCAGCACCCCGAGCAGCAGGCCCGTCTGGCGGCGGAGCCCGAGGCCGTCCCCAACGCCGTGGAGGAACTGCTGCGCTACGAGTCGCCGGTGCAGTGGACGTCGCGCCTCACGAGGGTGGACGTGGAGATGTACGGGCAGGTGGTGCCGGAGGGCAGCCGTGTGATGATGTTGCTGGCCGCAGCCCACCGGGATCCCCGGGTCTTCGACGATCCGAACACGTTCGACGTGTTCCGCCGCCCCCGGCGCCACTTGGGCTTCGGCGACGGCGTCCACCGCTGCGTGGGGGCGCCGCTGGCGCGCCTCGAGGGGCGCGTCGCCCTGGAGGTGATCTTCGAGCGGGTGCCCCAGTTCCGCCTCGCCGGCGAGCCCGAGCGCCTGCATATCTCCACCGAGCGGGGCCTCGCCAGCCTGCCGTTGGCGGTGTGATCGTGGCCGTGCCGGTCCGGCTCCCCGCATTGTCATCCCGGCGACGGCCGGAATCCGGCGGTCCCCGCGGCGCGCCCGGCACCGACGACCCGGCTGTGGCACGTCCGTGCGCCGCGATCGCCGCCGATCCTGAAGGTCCCGCATGAACTCGCCCGACAACCCCGAGCCGGGCGGCGGCGCCAAAGTGCGCCTGAGCCGCCTGCGCAGGCGCATCGCCCAGAACGTCTCGGAGTCCCGCCGCACCGCGGCGCACGTCTGGACGTCGGTGGAGGTGGACTACGAGGCACTGGAGCAGGTCCGGCGCCGGCACCGCAGCGGGTTCCGGGAACGGGAGGGGTTCTCGCTCACGTACCTGCCGTTCATCGCGATGGCGACCATCGATGCGCTGGGTGCCTTCGCCGAGGTGAACAGCTCCGTGGACTTCGACGACGGATCCCAGACCCTGCACGACGGCGTGAACCTCGGCATCGCCGTCGACCTCGACAGGGCCGGTCTCATCGTGGTCGTGATCCATGGCGCCGACGGTCTGACGCTCGCCGGGTTGGCGCGTGCGATCCACGAGTTGGCCGGCCGGGCCCGTGCGGGTGATCTCCGGCCCGCCGACGTGAGCGGATCGACGTTCACGATCACCAATCCAGGATCCTTCGGCTCGTTCATGTCGGCCCCCATCATCAACCAGCCGAACGTGGCCATCCTGGCCACCGACGGTGTGGCGAAGCGACCCACCGCCGTCACGGGCGCCGACGGCAGCGACAGCGTGGCCGTGCATCACATCGGCCACCTGGGCCTGTCCTGGGACCACCGTGCGTTCGACGGCTCCGGCGCCGCCCTGTTCCTGGGGCGCATCCGGGACAACATCCAGACCTGGGACTGGGAGGCGCACCTCGGTGGCGAGGGCGGGCCGGGGCGCTGATCCGTGCGCTTCGAGGGGAAGGTCGCAGCCGTCACCGGGGCGGCGCGCGGGCTCGGCGAGGTGATCGCCCGGCGATTGGCGTCGGAGGGGGCGAGCGTCGTGGTCGCGGACATCGACGGAGCCGGCGCCGCCGACGTGGCGACCTCGATCGAAGCCGGCGGGGGACGCGCTCTGGCGTTCGAGATGGACGTCACCGATGCCGCGGCTGCCCGGGACATGGTCAGCGCTGCGGTCGGGGCGTTCGGGTCGCTGGACATCCTCGTCAACAACGCCGCGGTCTTCGGTGCCACCAGTCACGTGCTCGACATCGACGGCGACGCCTGGGACCGCACCATGCGGGTCAACCTCAAGGGTCCGTTCCTCTGCTCGCAGGCCGCCATCAGTGCGATGCGCGAGCAGTCGACGGGCGGGAGCATCGTGTTCGTCTCGTCGCTCTCGGGCGTCGTGGGGAACGAGAACCAGGCCGACTACAACGCCTCCAAGCACGGTGTCATCGGCCTGGCGCGCTGCATCGCCCAGGACTGCCGAGAGTGGGGAATCCGCTCGAACGTCGTGGCCCCCACCGGGATGGTCGGGACCGAGATGATGGCCGCCAACGACCCGGTGAACGTGGCTCCCTACGCGGCGCAGACCGCCTTCGCCCGCATGGCGACCACCGACGAGGTGGCGAGCGCGGTGCTGTTCCTGGCCGGCGACGAGGCGTCGTTCATCACCGGCACGGTGCTGATGGTGGACGGCGGCGTCCACGCCATGCAGCCGTCCGCCCGCCAACTCTCCGAGGGCGCCGAGCGCTTCATCTCCCGCCCGGACCAGGCCTGAGGCCTTTGGGCGCCGCCCGCGGATGTCGGGCCTGGCGAGGCGAGGGCTCGGGCGTCCACGAGGCGGTCAGGGCGCGAATGAGAAGACGATGTTGTCCTTGCTCGCGTCGATGTCGCCGGCGTCGAGGTGCAGGATGATCGTGACCTTCTGGGATCCGCAGTCCCCGAAGCGGTCGCAACTGATCGCACCGATGATGCCGCCGTAGTCGCGCACGGCGTTGAGGTGCTGGCGTACGCCGGCCCGGTCGATCACCAGCGTTCCGCCGTCGAAGTGCGAGGCGGCCTTGATCGCCTCGAGCAGCAGCGTCGTGGCGTCGTAGGAATGTCCCCAGTACGGCCCCGAGGGAGACTCCCCGTAGGTCTCCTCGAAGGTGGTGAGCAGGTCGGCTGCGTTGCGGCCGGTGCTCTCGTTGGCGCTGCCGCCGAAGCGCAGGTCGGGGCCGGAGAAGTAGATGCCCTCGGACTGTGGCAGCGACATGAAGCCGTCGACCAGCAGTGCCGCGTCCGTCAGGAGCACGACATCCTCGAGTCCCGCCACCGAGTGCACCTGCTCGGCGAGGAAGTCCCCGGCGGGCTGGAAGATGGGGAAGAACAGCGCTTCTGGACCGCCGCTGGCGACCTCGGTGAGGACCGGCAGCATGTCGGAGTCCTCCTTGTTCACGGCGGTCACGACGGTGACAGTGCCCCCGAGGGCCTCAAAGCTGTCGGCGAAGGCCTGGGCGATGGAGTGGCTGTACGGGTCGCCGTCGTGGAGCGTGGCGGCGGCTCCGAGTCCGAGTTCGTCGTGCACGAAGCGGGCCATCGCCTCACCCACGACCAGGCCGTTGTTGGAGGTGCGGTAGTAGCCGGTGTCGTGATTCGTTCCCGGGTTGCCTTTCAGGTCCGAGGTGAGCAGCGGTGAGGTGTTGGACGGCGCGATCATCGTCATGCCCGCCCCGGTGATCAGCGGCGCCGCGGCGGTCGCCGCCACCGAGCAGGAGGTTCCGATGACGCCGACGACGTCGTCGTCGGCCACGATGGTCTGCGCCGCGGCCTGCCCGCCGTCGCTGGAGCAGAACTCGTCGAGGCCGGCGCCGAGTTCCACGTCGAAGCCGTGGATCGGACCGAAGTCGGCGATGGCCAGCTCGACGCCGCGCTGGTTGGCGATGCCCAGCCAGGCGACGTCGCCCGTGATGGCGTTGAGCGAGCGGATCTGGATGGCGTCGCCGTCAGCGACCTCCACGATGCCGAGCGAACCGGCACCCCGGTGGTCCGGAGTCGGCGCGACGGTCGTGTCGCCGTTGCCGCCGCACGCCGTCGCCAGCAGGGCGGCGACTGCGAGCGCGCCGCCCACGACAGATGGTCGGGTCCGCTTTCGGGGGCTGCTCATAATGGCCATTCTCGCGGAAATTCGCGCAGAGGACGTCTACCGTTCTGTCGTGGCCGACTCCGGCGAGGACGAGCAGGCAGCCCTGATCGCTCGAAATGCCGAGCGACCCGGCCGCGTCTGAACTCCGGAAGGGAGAACATCATGTCCGATGTGCCGAACGCCGGGCTCGCCGGGCAGAGTACGGCCGCGGGACCACCGCTGAAGCTCGGGATCTGCCTGTGGAACCAGGCGCTCGAGTGGTCCGACGTGCTGGAGACCGCCCGGGCGGTCGAGCAGCTCGGCTACGACCACCTGTGGATCTGGGATCACCTCCTCTCGATCTACGGGGAGCCGGACCAGCCCGTCTTCGAGGCGTGGTCCACGCTGGCGGGGCTGGCAGCCTCCACCGAGCGGCTGCAACTCGGACCGCTGGTGACCGCCAACACGTTCCGGTCGCCGGCCCTGCTGGCCAAGATCGCCACCACCGTGGATCACATCAGCGGTGGCCGGGCCATCCTCGGCATCGGGGGCGGCTGGTTCGAACTGGAGCATCGCGCCCACGCCATCGATTTCGGCAGCGGCACCGGCGAGCGCCTCGACCGGCTCGATGAGGCCGTGGGGCTCATCCGTGCGCTGCACAGGGGCGAGGAGGTCACCTCCGACGGGCCGTACTACGCCGTGGCGGGCCTCCGGCAGGTGCCTCGCCCGGTGCGTGGCAGCGTGCCGGTGCTCGTCGGTGGCCGCGGCAAGCGCAAGACGCTGCGCACGGTGGCTCGGCACGCCGACATCTGGAACGCCTACGGCACGCCCGCCGAGCTGGTCGAGCACGACGAGGTGCTGCGGGCCCACTGCGCCGCGGTTGGCCGGGACCACACCGAGATCGAGCGGTCGGTGCAGGCCAAGGTGATCGTGCGCGACAGCCGGGCGGCCGCCGAGGCGGCGTTCGGTCGGATGCTGGCGCGCAACAAGACCATCTGGACGGGAACCGGCCAGGGCGCCGAGCCGGACATGACGAACCGCCGTGTCTTCCCCGATCCGGACTCCAGCATCTGGCTCGGCAGCCCCGCCGAGTTGGCGGAACTGATCGCCGGGTACCGGGCGGTCGGGTTCGGCACCGTGATCGTCGAGATCCCGGCCCCCTACGATCGCGAGACCATCGAGCGGCTCGCCGGGGAGGTGGCGCCCCTGGTGGACGGTGAGCGATGGAGCGGATCGACGAGCGCCGGCGCACCGGCCTCGCCGGCGGAGAGGAGGGGACGTTGAGACGGCTGGACGGCAAGACGGCCATCGTGACCGGCGCGGGCCGGGGCTTCGGGGCCGAGATCGCCGAACTGTTCGCCCGGCAGGGTGCCCGGGTGGTCGCCTCCGACGTGGACGGCGCAGCCGCCGAGGCGACGGCGCGGCGCATCGTCGAGGCGGGCGGCGAGGGGTTGGGGCTGCGGGCCGACGTCACCTCCGCCACCGACGCGGAGCGGCTGGCGGAGGCCGCCGTGGAGCGGTTCGGCGGTCTGGACGTGCTGGTGAACAACGCCGGCATCGCCAGCGCCGGCACCATCTGCGAGGTGGCCGAGCAGGATTGGGACAGGGTGATGGCGATCAACGTCAAGGGCACGTACCTCTGCTCGCGCTCTGCCGTGGGCCGGATGGCCCGTTCGGGGGGTGGGTCCATCGTCTGCATCGCCTCGGCCTCGGGCGTCATCGGCCAGCAGGGGCAGGTTGCCTACAACGTCTCCAAGCACGCGGTGATCGGCCTCGTCCGGTGCATGGCTCTCGACCACGCCGCCGAGGGCATCCGGGTCAATGCCGTGTGCCCCGGCACGATGCGCACGCCGATGCTCGACGCCCTCAGTGCCGGGCAGCTGGAGGCGCTGGAGGCGATGCACCCGTTGGGCCGGATCGGCGACCCGGCGGAGATCGCCCAAGCGGTGCTGCACCTCGCCGCCGACGAGTCCTCGTTCACCACCGGCGCCGTGTTCCTGGTCGACGGCGGTCTGACGGCCCAGTAGCAACCGCGCCGCCCTCTTGCGCAGATCCGGGCGGCCATTATGCTCGCGCCAGGGAGGGGGCAGCGCCTCGGGTCGCCGGGCGCGACGTCGCCACCAGCACGATCACAAGGAGTGTGTGCGCATGAAGGTCAAGACGTTCGACCACATGGCGGTCACGGTCAGCGACACCGAGCGGGCACTGGAGTTCTACGTCGGCAAGCTGGGGCTGCGCCTGGCGGAGAACCACCAGCTCGAGGGGGACAAGGTGGACGAGGCCAACGGGTTGATGGGCGCCCGTGCGCAGTCAACCCGGCTGCTGGCGCCGGAGAGCCCCGACGTGCTCATCGACCTGCTGGAGTACTACGAGCCCGAAGGGCGGACGCACATCACCCCCATGGGGTCGGTGGGCTCCTGCCACTTCGCCCTCGTGGTGGACGACCTGCCCGGCGCGGTGGAGGAACTCAAGGCGAAGGGTGTGCCGTTCATCTCCGGTCCCGTCAACTTCGAGTTGACCGAGGGTTCGGTCAGCGTGTGCTTCTGCACGGATCCCGATGGCAACTACGTCGAACTCATGGAGGAGTACGAGCACTAGCTCGCCATCGGTCGCCGCCGTCGTCGGAAGCGGTGTGACATGACTGCGCCGTCCAGCGCGGTCCTGCGTTCCTGGCTGGAGCAGATGGTCCTCATCCGCCTGGCCGAGGACAAGGTCATGGAGATCTACATGCAGGGGCTCGTACCCGGCACGGTTCATCTCTGCCAGGGCCAGGAGGCCGCCTCGGTGGGTGCGATCGGGGCGCTCACCGCTGACGACTGGCTGCTCTGCACGTACCGCGGCCATCACCACGCCCTGGCTCGCGGCATGGACCTCGAGGCCTTCTTCGCCGAGATCATGGGCCGCGACACCGGCGCCTGCGGCGGGATGGGGGGCTCCAGCTACGTGATCGACGCCTCCCTGGGCATGATCGGCTCACCCGCCATCATCGGTGCCGGCATTCCCGTCGCGACGGGCGCGGGCATGACCGCCCGCCTACGCGGCGAGGACCGCATCGCCATGTGCTTCTTCGGCGACGGGGCGTGCAACATCGGCGCCTTCCACGAGGCGCTCAACATGGCGCAGCTCTGGCGCTCGCAGGTGGTGTTCCTGATCGAGAACAACCAGTACGGCGAGTACACGCCGTTCCGGGACTCCACCGCCCTGCCGGCGGAGGCTCCCATCGCCCACCGGGCCACCGCGTACGGAATGGCGCACACCGTTGTCGACGGTCAGGACGCGATGGCGGTGAACGAAGCGGTGTCGCACGCCAGAGCCCGGGCGGTCGCCGGCGACGGGCCGACCCTCATCGAGGCGCAGACCTACCGCTATCGCGGCCATTCGCGCACCGATCCGGGGGCCTACCGGCCTCCTGGCGAGTTGGACGCCTGGAAGGAGCGCGACCCCATCGCGATCCTGGCGGACCGCATCGGTGCTGCAGGTGAGGTCGAGGAGATCCGCGAGCGGCTGCAGCAGGAAGTGGACGACGCGGCCGACCGCGCCGCCGAGGGGCCGTGGCCGACCCTGGATCAGGCTCGGGGCTATGTCTTCGCAGACTGAGTCGCCTGCGCCCGGCGGCGCCGAAGTGGTCACGTACCGGGAGGCCATCCGGTTGGCCCTCGACGACGCCATGGCGGCCGACGAGACGGTCCTGCTGATGGGCGAGGACATCGCCAAGGCCGGCGGCCCGTTCAAGACGACGGTCGGGCTGTACGACAAGTACGGCGCAGACCGGGTCTTCGACACGCCGATCGCCGAGAACGGCTTCTGCGGCATCGCCCTGGGCATGTCGCTCACGGGTCTGCGGCCGGTCGTGGAGATCATGTTCAGCGACTTCCTGCCGACCGCGTTCGACGCCATCGCCATGGAGTTGCCGCGCTGGCGGTTCATGTCGGGCGGGCAGACCTCCGCGCCGGTCACCGTGCGTGCCAGCGGCGGCGGGGGAGGGCGGTTCGGCGCCCAGACCTCCAGCACCGGCGAGTCCTGGTTCCTGCAGTTCTACGGCCTGAAGGTTGCCGCGGCCGGTTCGCCGCAGGGTGCCTACGGCCTGCTGCGTGCCGCCATCGCCCACAACAACCCGGTTGTGGTGTTCGATCACAAGGCCATGCACCTGCGCAAGGGCCCGGTGGTGCGCGGCGACGACCGGCTGGCCGAGGTCGGCAAGGCGGTGGTGGTGCGCCCCGGCAGCGACGTGACGATCGTCGCATCGTTGCTGATGGTGCATCGATCGCTCGAGGCGGCGGAGGCGCTGGCTGCCGAGGGCATCGACGTCGAGGTCATCGACATCTCCTGGCTGCGCCCCCTCGACGTGGCGACCGTGGCGGAGAGCGTGGCGCGCACGGGGCGCCTCGTCATTGCCGAGGAGCAGTACCACGACGGCGGCTGGGGATCGGCCATCATCTCCCGTCTCGCCACCGCCGGTTCGGCACTGGCGGCACCGCCGGTGGCGGTCAGCATGCCCGAGATCCTCATCTCGCACAGCCCGCCCCTGGAGGACGCCATGATCCCCAGCGCGGCGAGGATCGCCGACGCCGTCCGTTCAGTCCGCGCCTGATGCGCGTACCGGTTCACATGCCCAAACTGGGCTACGACATGGTCGAGGGGCGGATCGAGTCGTGGCTGGTGGACGTGGGTGGTGCGGTCCGGCGCGGTGAGCCCCTGGCGGAGATCGAGACGGACAAGATCGTCATTGAAATGGAGGCGCTCGCCTCCGGCACCCTCAGCGAGATCGTGCACGCGGCCGGCGAGGACATGATCCCGGTCGGTGAGGTCATCGGCTACATCGACGACGGCAACTGAGCCGCCTTCGCCGGCGGCCGGATGAGAGTGGACAGAACGCGGTCGCCGGCGGCCGTCGTGGCGGTGTGCACGCTGTCGACCGGATTCGGTTCCGTCATCGCCTTCGCGCCCGGATACATCGCCACCGCCCTGCGGACCGACCTCGGCCTGGACCGCTGGCAGGTCGGCTTGGTGATCACCGTGCACTTCGTCTTCACGGCGGTGGGATCATTGGGCTCGGGGCGTCTCACCGACCGTTGGGGAGCGCGCCTCGCCTCGGTGGTCTCGCTTCTGGCGGTGGCACTGGGCGCCGGCCTGGCCGCCGCGGTGGGGAACTACGGCGTGCTCTTCGTGGCGGCGGTCCTCGGAGGGGTTGGCTACGCCCTCGTCAATGTTGCGACCACCGTGGCCGTGGCGAGTGTGGTGAGTGCTCGCCGGCGGACGGTGTCGCTGTCCGCCCGGACAGCCGGTGTTCCCGCTGTCGGCGGGCTGACCGCCGCCGCCGGCGTCTGGATCGCCGACCACTGGGGTTGGGAGTGGGTGTTCGTCGGCCTCGGTGCAGCCGCAGCCCTGGTGGCGCTGGCCGCCGCCTGGGTCCTGCCCGACGACCACCCCGGGCGGTCCGAGGTGGCCGCGCGCCGACTGCCGCGGGGCTTCGGTTGGTTCCCTGTGGCCGCGTTCTTGATGATCTACGGCTCGCAGCCGATGTACTCGTGGTCGGTGCCCTACCTCGAGGAGTCACTCGGCGCCGACCCTGCATTGTCCGGGGTCCTGGTGGGTCTGGGCACGACCGTCGGCGCCGGCGTGATGATCGTCACCGGTCTGGGCGTCGACCGTGCGGGTCCGTCCCGGAGGATTCCCCTGGTCGTCGCGTTCGCGCTCGCGACCGGAGCCTCCAGCGCCCTGATCCTGGCGGGCGGGACCCTGGGATTGGGTGTGGCCGTGCTGGGAGTGGTCGGAGGGATCTCCCTGCAGTTGGCCTGCATCGGTGCCATGCAGGCTGCGTTCGTGGACCGGGCCGGCTCGGCGGTGGCCCACGCCACAGCGCTGACCATGGCCGGCTACTACGCGGGCGCGGTGGCCGCCCCGACGACCTTCGGCGCCGTCGTCGACGCCGTCGGCTCCTACAGCTGGGCGTGGTTAATCGGGGCGATGCTGCTCGTCGGCGCGGCGGTCGCCTACCGCCTCGCCGGACGGATCCCGCTGAGCGATCTCTCTTCGGGTTGATAGCAGAGTCGCTGTGGTGCCGCGCAGTTGCAGTAGCGGTGAGGAGCCGACCGATCTGGCCGGTAAGTAGCTATCTAGTTCGCTAGAGAACAATAACAATCATAATTTCTTAAACAACTTTTGAACCGGCGGGATACCTTCTCGCGCATTCGCGACAGGGAAGGGCCCAACAATGGCTCTTAGGACCTCTGGGATATGTAAATACAATAGATCTTTAGTCATACTGATTTCAGTGATGGCGATGATCGCCGGAGTCTCCGGGGGTGCCCTGGCTCAGGTGGCTTCAGTGCCGTCCGACGAGCACTCCGGCGAGTCGTTCGCGGTCGATGGTCTCAAGGAACGCTTCGATCTGCGCAACGACAACGCGATGCGGGACGTGGCGTTGCCGTACATCATCTCGTGGTTGCGGACCGACGTCTCGCCGGGGCTGAATGACGCGTCGATCCTATTCCGCTACTTCACGGTGCTGTTCAACGCGGCGTTCGACGCGGTTGCGCCCTATGACGACACGGCAGTCGGCGTGTACTCGCGGCTCGGCCGGCGCCCGGCGTCGCTATCGGCGAGCAATTACTACCCGAACATCGCCGTGATGTACGCGGTCTACCACTCGATGCTGGAGATGGCGCCACACCGGACCGAGCAGTGGCGCCAGATGATGTGGTCGGTGAACCTCAACCCGGACGACGTCACGGAGAATCTGGCCTCAGCGGCGGGGATCGGCCACCTGGCGGCCCGCAACGTGCTGGAGGCCCGGCGCCACGACGGGTTCAACCACTTCGGTGACGAGACCCCCGGGTTCCCGTTCATGGACACGACCGGGTTCGTCCCCGTCAACACGGGCCTGGAGGTGGTCGACCCGTCGCGCTGGCAGCCGCTGCTGGTGCGGGCCGGCCGCGGCGGGGTGTACATCGTGCAGAACTTCGTCACCCCGCAGTACTCGGTCACCGAGCCCTATTCGGACATCGACCCCCGCGAGCACCGCGTCGACGCGCCCAGCGACAGCAACTATGGCAACCTCGAGGCCTACCGGGCGCAGGCCGACACGGTTCTGGAACTGTCGGCGAACCTCACCGACGAGCAGAAGATGCTGGTGGAATTCTTCGACCTCAAGGCTCGCGACATCATCCTGTCGCCGACCACCAAGGACGTGGATGACACCATCGAATTTGTCCAGCTGGGGTTCCTGCTGAATATGGCGCAGTTCGACGCGGGCATCGTCGCCTGGCAGGAGAAGCTGCGCTACGACGCCGTGCGCCCGATCACGGCGATCAGATACCTCTACGGCGACGAGTTGGTCACCGCCTGGGGCGGCCCCAACCGGGGGACGATCGAGCTGCCCGCCAACGAGTGGGTGCCCTACGTCCAGAACGCGGACCACTCCGACTACCCGTCGGCGACGACGATCTTCTGTGCCGCCTACGCCCAGGCGTTCCGCCGCTACTCCGGCTCAGAGGAGATCGAGGAGTTCACCACGGTCCTGGAGGACGGCTCCTCGGTCATCGAACCGGAAACCACACCCGCGGAAGACGTCACGATCAGCTTCGAGACGTGGACCGAGTACGAGGAGACGTGCGGCGAGGCTCGTCTCTGGGCCGGTGTGCATTTCAGGCCCTCGGTGGCGGCCTCGCTGGAGATCGGCGGTGCGTTCGGCGACTCGGCCTTCGAGTATTGGGAGACTCTGATCGACGGGACCGCGCCGATCAGGGGGGCCGCTCAGGAGCTGGAGCCGGACCCGTTGCGCGAGACGACAAACTGGACGGGCCGGTAGGCCGCTAGGGCGGGAGCGTCCGGCAGGCTCGGAGGTCGCAGACGCCGTCTTCAGCAGACCGCCGAATGTGCCGTCGGTGGCTAAGGTTCCGCCGGTGAGCGAGCAGAACCCGACACGGCCGCTGGCGGCGGCGTCGGGCAGTGTCATTGCGATGGGGCTCGGTTCGCTGGTCGGGTTCCTCCCGGGCTTCATCGTGCTGGCGCTACGCGATGACCTGGGCCTCAGCTTCTGGCAGGTCGGTCTGCTGTCGAGTGTCAACTACGGCTGCACGGGTCTGGCTCTGGTGTCCGCCGGGCGCCTGACCGACCGCTGGGGAGCGCGCCGGGTCGTGCTGGCGGACATGGTGCTGGTGGCGATCGCCGCGGCGCTGGCGGCCGGTTTCGGTTCCTACCCGGCCTTGCTGGTCGCGGGAGTGCTGAGCGGCTCGGGGTATGCGTTCACGAACGTGGGGACGAACATCGTCGTGAAGCGTTCGATCGATGCGCAATGGCGGACAGCGGCGATGATCGCCAAGTCGGCGGCGGTTCCCGGGTTCCTGGCACTGGTCGTCGCGGTGGGGCCGTGGGTCGCCGATCGCTGGCACTGGCGGTGGCTGTACGCCGCCATCGCCGTCGGTGCCGCGGTTGCGGCGGTGATCGTCGCGGCGGTGCTCCCGGACGATCGAGCCGACCGTCGTAGTGCCGTCACCGTCGAACTGCCGCGCTACTTCAGGTGGTTCCCGGTGGGGGCATTCCTCATGGTCTTCGCGACGGTGCCGGTCTACTTCCTGTCGGTCCCGTACCTGGACGAGCAACTCGGGTTCACCGCCGCCACCTCCGGTGTGCTGGTCGGTGTCAGTGCCGCCGTCGGTGTCGCGGTCACGATCTTCATCCTCATGATGTCGCGCCGGCTGGGCCCCGAGTTCAGGGCACGCCTCGTCGTCATCCTCTCCGCGAGGTCGCGGATCATGTGGGCGGTCTTCGGGCTGGTGCTGTACCGCATCCGCCTCGTGATGGTGCTCTGCGTGACGATGGGAATCTTCGTCGCCCTCATCCTTTTCGGCGGCTCACTGGGGGTCGCGGTCACCATGGTGGGGATCGTCGGCACGATGTCCCTGCAGTCCGCTCGACTCGGGGCCATGAACGCGGCCGTTGTGGAGCGGGCGGGTGCGGCGGCCGCCCGCGGCTCGGCGCTCGCCATGACCGGCTACTACGTGGGCACCACGGCATCGCCGGTCGTGTTAGGCGCGTTCCTGGATGCCGGCCTCCCGTACCGGTGGGTGTGGTTGATCAGCATCATGGTGCTGGTGGCGGCGGCCGGCGCGTTCCGCCTCGGTGGCCGCCTGCAGCCTCTCGACTGGTCGCGGTGGCGGCGGCTGCTGCCGGTTCGCGGCTAGCCGGGCGGCGCGTGCTGCCGGCGCCGCCGAGCCCTCACGCCGCGCGAGCCGCCGACGTGAGGACGCGGCCTCCGAATGGCTGCGGGGGGTGGAAGCGGCCGTCGGCGTAGACGAGGTCGCCGTGAACCCAGACCGCGTCGATCCCCTCGGGTCGGATCAGCGGCTCGTCGAAGCTGTTGCGCTCCCGCACGGCTTCCCAGTCGAACAGCACCAGTGAGGCGTCGACGCCCGGCTCCAGGACCGGGTCGTCGAGCCCGAGGAACCGGCACGGCAGCGTGCTCATGCGGTAAACGATCTCCTGCAGCGGGATCTCCAGTTCCCGAGCCATGCGCAGCGCCTTGGGGAACGCACCGATGGAGCGGGGGTGCGGTTTCTGGCCCGGGCCGGGCATGAGACCGTCGGTGCAGATCGCCATGGTCGGGCGCTGGAAGAACCGCTCCACGGTGGCGTCGTTGCCGTAGTGGGTGATGATCGTGAGTTCGCCCCTGTTGGCCACGAAGAAGTCGATGACCGCCTCGTGAGCGGCGAACGAGGCCAGGTCCCGATGTCCGGCCGACCTGGCCACGTCGCCGAGCCGCCTGCCCAGGAAGTCGTCGCCCACACCGCTGCGCACCCCCGCGATCTGCACGCCGTCGAGGCCCCCGCAGAAGTCCACGAAATTGTCCCAGGTCGTCGTGTCGCCGCGGATCCGCTCGTAGGCGGTGCGGCGTGCGCCCGGGTCACCGAGGCGCGCCAGGAACTCCTCGCGCAGCCCGGCGCGCACCTCGGGCGGGAAGATGGCGTCGCCGGTGGTGCTGCCGGCGGGGTAGGGGTACATGTTCTCCATGGTGGGGATGAAGTCGGCGGCCTCGGCGATGAGGGCGACGAGGTCGTTGTACTTGTCCCAGTTGCGCCGGCCGGCGATCTTGCTGTGCTCGTTGCAGTAGCCGCCGCCGCCCTCGAAGGCCGGGATGAGCACCTCGTTGAGGGCGTCGACGATTCCGTCGCTCTCCGAGCGCAGGTGGGGGAACAGTGCGCCCGGCTTGACGTCGTTGAAGGCCGAGACGAGCAGGGTCAGTTCCCGGCGGTCGCAGTACACGGCCGGGTTGTAGACGAGGCCGGTGGACAGCCCGAGCGTGAGGGGGGCCTCGCGCCGGACCACCTCGCACATGTCGCGCAGTTCCTCGTTGTCGGCCCCCCGGGCGTGGTTCCCCATGACCATGCGGCGCACCGCGCTGTGTCCGAGATGGAGGCCCATGTCGGTAACCGACCGCCCCCGGTGCCAGGCCAGGAACTCCGCCACCGTCGACCACGACCACGGTTCGCCGATCGACCCGTCGAGCGGAACGAGTTGGGCGGCGTACTCGTCACGTTGCGCCGGCGGTATCGGTGCCGGCGACAGCCCGTCGGATCCGCAGATGCGTTTGGTGACGCCGCCCCGCAGTGCCATCTCGCAGGTGATGGGAATGCCGTGGTCGCCAATGCGCGTGCCGCCGAGGGCCCCGTGGTTGTGGGTGTCCACGAACCCGGGCGCCAGCACCCGGCCCTTCCCGTCGATGACCCGGTCGGCGTCGCCGGCGCTGCTCGACGGCACGTCACCGAGATGGGTGATGACGTCATCCTCGATCAGCACGTCGCCCTCGCGGGGCTCGGTCCGCCCGTCGCCGTTCACGATGACGGCACCGGTGATCAGCTGGCGAACGCCCACGAACTCACGGTACCGGCCGACCCGCGCCGGGCGAGGGCCGGAGCGGCGGAATTATCGGGTGGCACCCGCCGCAAGGATTCTGCTGGCACCCGTGACGATGGTCGCCGGCGCGGTGGTCGATTGGTACGGTTATCTCATTCTGATGGCTCGCCCGTTGGTGAGCCGCGGGGGCCCGGTTGGGGCCCCCGCTCGATTTTCGGGGGAAGGTTGATGGATCGCTGCGCGATTTTCGTTGATTCCGGTTATCTCTACGCCGCGGGAGGAAAGCTCTGCGGCCTCGGTCCAGCGCAACTCTCTGGAGCCGGTCGGCGGAACTCCCACGCATGGTTGGCGCACCGCCGGCAGGGTCGGTCACGGGCCGAGGGCGGTTATCGGGACGACGTTCACGCCGTCGGGGCGCTGGTAGCCGTAGCCGACGGCGGTGATCACGACCAGTGATGCGTGCTTGCGGAGTCGGTCGTCATCCAGCTTGGAGGCGAGGCGGAGCAGCGACCGCGCGGCGGCTTCGGTCGCGTCGGGTCCGCCGAGCTTGATCTCGGCGGCGAGCCAGCGCCCGTCCGGGCATTCGACGACGGCGTCGGCCTCCTGGCCTGCGGCGTCACGGAGGTGGTAGACGCGTCCCCCCAGCGGCTGAGCGAGCACGCGGAGGTCGCGCACGACGAGCGACTCGAAGAGCAGGCCGAGCGTGTCGGGCTCGCCCATGAGGCGGTCGGGGTCGGTACCGAGCATGGCAGCGGCGAGTGACGGATCGGCGAGGTGTCGTTTCGGTGATCTGCGCAGTGCCGCTCGGGAGCGCAGGCGGACCGACCATGCGGGCTGCTCCTCCAGGACGAACAGGCGTCGCAGCGCGGCGGTGTAGGTCCGGACGCTGTGCCGGTGGAGGGGCTCCGGTTCGACGTCGGCGGCCAGGGTGGCGTCACGCGCCTCGGTGGCGGTGTTGCGGGCCAGCGACCGCAGGAGTCGCTCGATGCGGGCGGGATCGTGAGCCGCGTTCCGGTCCAGACGCCGCACGTCGACACGGGCGACCTCGGACATGTAGCCGCGAAGGTTCTCCTGAACCTCGTGCAATGGCAGGTCCAGCTGGCCGGGCCATCCACCCCTGCACAGCAGCACAGCGACGTCTCGCAGGTCCGGTTCCGGGCGGGCCGCGCCGGCCGGATGACCGTCGAGAAGGCGGGCCAAGGACACCTCTCCGGTGGAGTCGCCGGATTCGAAGAGTGACATGGGGCGCATCCGGATGCGGCGCACCCGGCCGGCGCCGGTGTGGCGGGTGATGTCGTCGGCCGGCTGCGCGGAGCCCGCCAGGATGAACAGTCCCCGCCGGTCGGCGGCGTCGCAGGCGTGGCGGACGTGGTTCCACACCGTGGGTACCACCTGCCACTCGTCCAGGAGGCGAGGTGAGGTGCCTGCCAGCAGGGCCGATGGCTCGACGGATCCGATCGTGCGCGAGCCGGCGTCTATGTCGAGTCGAACGGCGCTGGTGGCGAATCGGAGGCCCGTCCAGGTCTTCCCGCATGCACGGGGCCCTTCCAGCACCACGCAGCCCGCGGCTCGCAGCGCCCGACGCATCTCGGCGTCGACGATCCTCGGCAGGTAGCCCGCCGGAGCCAGCGTCGGCTCGTCACCATCTGTGCCTGCAACCAATTCCCCGACCCCCTGCTGTACGCTCTGACAGCTCTACGGTATCCACTTCATCAGTAGATCGTTATGCAGTTTATCGAAGATACGGCATACAGTTCGATACACGAAGATCGGGCGTTGGCGGTGGCCGCCGGGTGGTCAACCAGTTCACCCTGCACGGCGACACCCGCAGCGCCGCAGCCCGCCGTTCGGTGCCGCTCTCGTGACCACCCTCAGGGTCGCAGGTGGTTGATCGGCACGACGGCGATGCCGTCAGTGGTCTCAAACGCCCGGCCGCCGGCAGTGATCACCACGAGGCGACGCGGTTCACCTGCCCGCTCGGTGTCCACGCTCGCCCGCAGCCTGCGCAGGGCGGTGATTCCCTTCTCGATCAGGACAGGACCGCCGAGTTTGATCTCTGCGGCGGCCCAGTCGTGATGTCCCCGCGTGATGATCGCGTCGACTTCACGGTTGGCGCTGTCCTTGTAGTACCGCACCTCTGCGCCGAAGGCCTGCGTGTACACCCGCAGGTCGCGTACCACCAGCGACTCGAAGAGCAGCCCGAACGTCGTCGGGTCCGCCAGCAGGCCCTCGGGCGTGGCTCGGATCGCCGCGGCGGCCATGGAGGGATCGACGAAGAACCGCTTGGGCTTGATGCGCAGCGTCGCCCTGCTCCGCAGGTGTGTTGACCAGGCGGGCAGCGGCTCGATGACGAACGCCTCGACGAGCCGGTCGATGTAGCGGCCGACCGTGTCGCGGTCCGCGGGGCCTCCCGCGTCGGCGGTGTCGGCGATGAGCGTTCCGGCCGACGCCGCTGTTGCCTCGTTGCGGGCGAGCGACGTCATCAGCGCGAGCATCTTGGCGGGATCCTGGGTCGTCGGTTCGTTGGTGGCGAGGTCGATCCGGGCGATGTCCCGGAGGTAGTCGTGCATGCGGTCCCGGGCATCGAGCGGATCGAGGCCGATGAGTCCGGGCAGCCCGCCCCGGCACACCAGTTCGGCGACCCGGCCCACCCCGGCCCCGGTTGCCCGGTCGGCACCGGCCGTCACAGGAGGAGGAGCATCGGCGGCGCACGGTGCACCGTCCAGCAGCCCGCCCAGCGAGATGGCGCCGGTGGAGTCGCCCGATTCGAACAGCGACATGGGGCGCATCCGCAGCCGGGCGACGCGGCCGGCTCCGCTGTGGTCGGTGCGAACGAGAGCCGGCTGCACCGAGCCCGTCAGGATGAACTGACCGTTGAGCGCCCTGTCGTCGCAGGCATGGCGCATCGCATTCCAGAGGCCACCGGCCAGGTGCCACTCGTCGAGCAGGCGAGGCGTCGTGCCGGCAAGGAACGATGCGGGTTCGATCTCCAGCCGCAGCCGTGTGGTGTCGAGTTCGTCGAATCGAACCTCGCTGGTGGCGAACCGCCTGCCCGTCCACGTCTTCCCGCACGCCCTCGCACCCTCCACGACCACCGCAGGCGCCGTGCGCAGCAGCCTCTCCATCTGCGCGTCGACCACGCGGGGCAGGTACCCCGCCGGGGTGAGGTGCACCGAAGCCATACCGCAAAATTATACGCCTCCATACCGCAAAAAATGACATATCCATACCGCAAAATATATACCTGCCGTGCCTTCAAAGGGGTGGAGTTCTATCCGAAGCCGCTCAGCGCCGGACGGCGGTCTGCTGGCTCGACGCACTCATGCTCTTGGGGGTGTGTTCGACGGGTACGGGTCCGACTCGGCTCTTCGAGGTCATCGCAGGTGCAGTCCTTGACGTGGTTTCGCGCGGTCCGCCCGAACAGGTCCTCCGACTTCTGCTCGGTTGCCGCCAGAAGTGCAACGCGGCAACCGGCACGATCCGGACGCCCTCGAGTATGGGCAGGCTGCGCCCATTCCGGATTATCGCAGGTCAGGACAGGTTTTCTGACTCGACATCGAGCGCTTCGATACGACTGTCATACCCCCTGGCAATAGTGTTGCCAGTGAACGCGCTGCAGTTGGATCTGAGCCGTTGGCGAGTTGACTCGGCAGAGTCATGCTCCGATCCAGTGACCCTGGTTGTGCCTTGGTGCAATCGTTTGATATGGTCTACTGGATATCTGGAAAATGAAACCTTGTTATCCAGATACAGGAGACAGAATGCCGCAAGCGAAGTTCACGCAAATCACATTCACGTCCATCCGGGTCAAGCGAAAGGAACACCATGACCACAATCACACTGGCCGATCTCGTCTCGGGTTGCGCGGACGACTCCTTCGACGCTGGCATTCGCATCGAGTCGGAGTTGGAGCCTCTCGGCGGCGCCGGGGCCTCCGTCAAGCCGGCCGTCTACGAAGGGGGCGCGTACCAACTCGACCAGCGCTGGGCCAACCAGAACGATGAGAAGCCCACACCGGTAATCGTCATCGACAACGTCCCGTCGCAAGCGAACCGCCTGGAGGAGGCAATCCGGTCCGAGCGTGACGTCCTGAGGGTTCCGGAGTTCGTGCTCGACCTGAGCGACATGACGCATCTCCCCGCGCACCTGCCGAGGGAGATCTCGAGCTGGCACTTCCCGCATCGCGTCGCCGATGCCTACCTTCGGGATTCACAACTGGACGGTGTGGACTTCCTCAAGTCGGAACTGGGGGAATCGATCATCGAGGCCACGCCGTGGTCGGCCGCACCCCTCATCGAGTGGTTCCCCGGAGCGGCGTTGTACGGCTACTGGCAGTCGCACTTGGGGAAGAAGCGCGCGAACACCAAGCATGCGCGGGCGTGGGTGTCGGAGATCGTCGGCTGGAAGCCTGCGAAATCGGACACGAAGGTGAAGGGGTTGAAGGGCGATCCTCTCAACCTGAATACGGACGAGATGGTCACGTCGAATCCAGATGATCGGGTCGATTGGGAGATTGGGAAGGTTCCAATATCCGATGCAAAGACGGACAAGCTCTCGGAAATGGGTCACGGCCAGGTCCCGTTTATGCGTGACAGCGAGGCGACCGCGGCGGCCGTGTCATTCGCCCGCATCACACAGACCGCGACGGTCTCCTTCGCGCAACTGCGCCGACTCAGCCTCGGCGAGGCGCATTCCGCTGACGCGGATGCCGCGGCGCGCGCTCTTCTCGTCGCGCTCGGGCTGCACGCGCACGTCGTGGCGTTCGGCCGCGGCTTTGCGTTGCGGTCCGGGGCCGACCTGCGGGTTGCGTCGACGCGGACCGAGTGGCTCGGTGCCGGCGGCGATGAGGAGCGAGAACTCGGCGACGTCGCAAGCACGGGGGCTCTCGTGGCGCTGGCACAGGACCACGCGGCCTCGCTTGGTGTTCCGCTCGGAGGTTGGGGTCGCGACCCCGTGCGACTTACGCCGAAGGACAACCTCCGCAAGGCGATCAGGGCCACGTGGCCGGAGTTCGCGGAATGACCCTGACGATTGACGTCGAGTTCCTCCACGGGACGTTCCGCGCTGATCCCGATGGCTTGGCGCACACGGGGCGGATGACCCGCGGCGAGTGGCCTCCTTCGCCGTCGCGGGTCTTCGCTGCATTGATCGCGGCGGACGGAACCGGGATGAGGTGCCGCGTAACGGACGGATCGGAACTCGAGATCCTGGAACAGCTCGGCCTGCCAGTGATTCACGCCGATCCGCAGCCGGTCCATCAGGAGTTGAAGACCCGATACGTGGTTCGACAGCACGGCAGGGCAGAGAAGGGGACGCACCAGGAGTATGTAGCCCGCGTCGGCGTGCCCGTGCACCCTGGAGTCCGCGTCAGCCTGAAGAACCCGCACGTGGTCTACGTCTACGAGTCAGCGGTCTCATCGGAGACGTTGGTGGCGCTGCAGCGGCGCGCCGCGCGGGTCGGTTATCTCGGGGGCGCCGATTCCCCCGTGCGCGTCCGGATCTCAGCGCACAAGCCCGACCATGTCAGCGACGACGAGGGATTCGTTCCCGATCCCGAAGGCGACGTTCGGATCAGCGTGCCACGGTCCGGCCACACGCGCGTCTGGGATGCGCTGTACGAATCCTGGTGCGAACGGGGTGTCGACGTGGCGCGATCGCAGTATCCGGCGCTTCGCTACCAGGTCACCTACCGTTCGCCCGGTTCGACGGAAGATGAGGCGGGTAACGGCGCCGTTGCGGCTTGGCTACGGCTGCGAGCCTCGGTCCCGGGCCGTCGGATCGCGGCACTGACGTCCGTCTTCAAGAGGGCCGTCCTAGCGCAGTACGACAGAATCTTCGGCGAGCCCCCGGCGGTTCTGCACGGCCACGGCCATGCGGAACGCGGTTTCGAAATAGCGCGCTACCTCGCTCTGCCCGATGCCGGATTCGAGCGTTCCCGTGGCCGCATCCACGGCCTCGCCTTGTGGCTCCCACAGGACTGCGAGAGCGGGATCGCCGAGCGCGCCGGGACGGCGGCCCGGTCCATACGTCAACTTCGGAGTAGCGGTCTGGTGGTGGATGTCGATCCTTGGGCCGAGGAGGCGCGCCCGCGTGCGGCCCGCCCTGACCGATGGGAGGAAGCATCGTCTCGGCGCTGGGCCACGGCGTTCCCTGCGATCCATGAGCGTCACGGGCCTCTGACTCTCGCCGAGGTCGCCCGGTGGTGTGCCCACGCAGGGCTTCCAGAGCCGCTCGCCTTCCGCTCGGACCGCCATCCACTGGTTCATGGCGGCGTGGATCTAGCGCCGATCGAAGTCCACCGCCCGAATCGTCCGGGTCGGCCCTACTCCCATATCGAACTCGTCTTCGGCGAGCCGATCAGCGGGCCCGTCGTGATCGGTGCCGGGCGTCAGCGTGGCTTCGGGCTTTGCGTTCCCGTGGGCGACGGGGATCCGGATGGTCAACTGGAGTCGACCGGTGGCTAAGGTCGGTGCTCGCGAGCGGCTGCCGTCGATGCCGACGTTCGAGTCTTTCTTTGAGGCCGTCAATGGGTATGAACCGTTCCCCTGGCAAGCGCGTCTCGCCAAGGATGTTGCGACGACGGAGACGTGGCCCGCGGAAGTGGGAGTGCCGACGGGTCTGGGAAAGACCGCTTGTTTGGGCATCGCCATCTGGTGGCTGGCCTCGCAGGCTGACCGTCAGCCGGCCGAGCGAACCGCGCCGACGCGCATCTGGTGGGTTGTCAATCGGCGGCTCCTCGTCGATTCAACCTGGGAGGACCAGGCAAAGCACATTGCGAGGCTCCTGCACGAGCCCGCGGAGACCCCAAGCAGCGATGCCGCATCGACTGATGTCCTAGGAGCGATCGCAGACCGCTTGCGCTCGCTCTCCATCGATGCGAATGCCGAGCCTCTTCAGGTTGTCCGGCTCCGCGGTGGCGTGGCATGGCGGCGACCGACCGATCCCTCGCAGCCGGCGGTCGTCCTGTCGACCATCCCGATGTACGGGTCTCGGCTGCTGTTCCGCGGTTACGGCTCGTCGCGGTCGATGCGGCCCATCGATGCCGCACTCGCAGGAACCGACAGCCTGATCCTCGTCGACGAGGCTCACCTCGCAGGCCACTTGATGCAGCTGTTTCCGGCATTGCAGGAATGCGCGCCACAGCAGCGCCTGCTGCTCAATCCCTCGCGTTCAGCCCCGCGTGTCGTGGCCCTGACAGCGACCGGAGATCGTGACGGTCAACGTTTCGAACTTGACGAAGCCGACGAGGCGATTCCTGAGATCACGAGGCGGCTTGACGCGGCGAAGCCGACCAAAATCTGGGTGTCCGACAAGCCCGACCAGGTTGCGCAGTTGGCCAAGGCTGCAGCGTCGCTGCTCGATGATGTGGGAAGGCCGGCGACCTGCGTCATCTTCGTGAATGCTCCCAGGACCGCGCGAGCCTTGAGAGACGTCTTGCTGAAAGCTGTTAAGAGCGATCTCGACGGCGGAGACATCGTGGTCCTGACAGGCCAGGCCCGCGAGCGGGAGGCGAGGGCCGCGCGGGAGCGGATTCTCAGGGAAATAGGAGCAGGCCCGGTGCTCGAGGGTCGGTCGCGCCACCTGGTCGTTGTTGCGACGCAGACCCTCGAGGTCGGTGCTGACATCGATGCTGAGTTTCTCGTGACCGAGGCGTGCGGTGTCCGTGCATTGACGCAGCGGCTGGGCCGTGTGAACCGCCTCGGCCGTCACCGGAACCCACAGGCGATCTACGTTCACTGTCCACCCAAAGGAGGGCGGCCCGGGGCAGGGTGGCCGGTCTACGGAACCGAGCCAGGCGATGTGCTTGAGCGCCTCTTGGCGGCGTCTGGCCTGGATGACGTCGTTGATCTCTCGCCGCGGCGCGTTGCCGGTGCGCTTGGCGAACCGGGCGATGATCCTGGACGAGCGCCCGAGGTCCTTCCCGCGCTGCTGTGGGAGTGGATCAAGACCACGACGCCGCCAAGTGGTGAGGCTCCTGTCGAGCCGTTCTTCTCGGGAGTCCGCCGACCCGAGATTTCGGTATCAATCATCTGGCGTATCCACGTGCCGGAGTCGGGCGAGCGATTGTGGCCCCGACCCCGGGAGAGCGAGTTTGTGGATGTGCCGATCAGCGAGTTCCGCGGTGAACTCGAAGACGACCAGGACGTGCATCGACTTGGGCCTGACGGAATATCCATCGAGGAAGTCCCTGCGTCCGAGTTGCGACCAGGGGATCGGGTCGTGCGGCCGACGGATTGGGGTCGACTCGACTCGGACGGCTGGGCGCCGGGATCGACAAGACCGGTCGTCGATGTGTCGCTTCTCGAGAACGGTCTGCCGTTGAACGCGGAATGCCTCGGACGGCTGTGCAGCGTGTCTGCGCAAGAGTTCGGGGAACTCACCAGAAAGGTCACCGGTGAGACCGGCGACGACGAGGAAGTCGACGAGTCGCAGCGAGAGACGGCGCTGGACGAGTTGCTGGAGGCCCTCAGGACTCGCCCGCCCTCGGGGTTCGACCATGTTGACTACGACAGGGCGGGTCTCGATGGCTGGGGCGACTTCGTCTCTGGCCTGGACGCGAGCCTTGATCTCGCAAATGTGACGGTGCGCGGCGAAGTGCCACGTCTACGGCGCGGCCTGGCTGATCGAGCATCGAGAATCGACGAGTTCGATGAGATGTCGCTGGCCGAAATCGCGGTTGATCTCGATGCGCACAACAGGGAGGTCGGCACTCGGGCGGGCCTGGTTGCTTCGGCTCTGGGCGTTCCAGCCGACGTGACGGCGACCGTGGAACGGGCCGGATCGTTCCACGACGTCGGAAAGGCAGACCACCGCTTCCAGCGGTGGCTCGACCCTGGGCGGCGCGAAGACCCCCGCACTAGCCCGATAGCGAAATCGACGATGCCACGTAGCCGTTGGTCCGCGGCTCGCGCGGCCTCCGGGTGGCCCAGTGGAGGTCGGCACGAAGATCTGTCCGGCCGCCTTGTCCAGGAGTGGCTCAAGACGGCGAACGGTCGATTCGACGGCGGGCCGGCGGATTTGCTGGTTCACCTCGTAGTCAGCCATCACGGCAACGGCCGCCCTCTCGTGCCGCCCGTCGAGGACACCTCGCTGGCGGATGTCACCCACGAACTTGATGGCACCGCGGTGTGGTGCTCCGGAGATCTGTCGGAGGTCGACTGGAGCCAGCCCGCCCGCTTCAGGCGCCTGAACGACCGGTACGGACCCTGGGGCTTGGCTCTGCTCGAGGCGATTGTTCGCCAGGCCGACCACGCCGTGTCAGCCGGCGCAGGCGTCGACACGCCGGAGGTGCCGTAGTGGCTGAACGAGAATGCCATGGACTGACGGCGGACTGGCTGAATGCCTGGTTGGCCGCCGTCGGGGCAACGGTCCTGAACGATGCGATACGGCTCCGGTGGACCACCGACACGATCCCCGTGGCGGTGCTGGCAGTGGACGGCGACGACGACCCGGTCGATGCCTTGGCAGGGTCATGGCCCGACCGCGAGCGCCTGGGCGAGATGCCCATCGCCAATGAGTGGTCGGGGCTCGACAGGATGGGTCGCAAGGTGTCCCTCGATGCATTTCGGGGGCGCGCCCGTACGGCCCGATCTCATGCCGATGCTTGGACACTCTCTTCGACGATGACGGACCTGCACGTGTATGAGAGTGGTGAGGTTGCCCACGCCCCACTCGATCCACCGGGGCCGGGAACGATCAAATGGCTGCATCACCGCTTGCTGAAGACATTCGGGTATGTCGATCATCCCGCTGAACACATAGCCGCCACTCTGGAAGGACGAGGGCGGAGGGTCGTTGACAACGGTCTCGGATTCGATCTGACTCGTGTCACGGCCCAAGCCGACAGTTCCCGGAAAACGGTTGATCCGGTCGTCGAAGTGCTCGCGTTCTTTGGACTTGCGCTTCTGCCCGTCCGAGGTGACGGGACCGATCAGCGGGCAAGTGGATCGCGGTCGCGGGGCTCTACACGACAGCGAGGTTGGCAGACCGCTCCCCACCGCTGCTTCGAGTGGCCTGCTTGGCGGCAGCCCCTCGATCTCGGCGCCATCGACGCGCTCCTCGACCTATGGGCGAGATCGAGACGCCGGAAGCGCGGAGACAGCACGGGGCAGGCGCAGCCCGCATACGACCGCAAGCTGTGGGCTCGGCTCGGAGTTCACGCGGCTTGGCGAACGATCGGATATGAGTCTCGCAGCTCCTCGGATCCCACTGTTGGCTACGGATCGGAGCGGCTTTGAACGTCGAGCCGATCGTGGCGATCTCGGCGATCGAGCACTACGTCTACTGCCCTCGCCAGTGCGCGCTCATCCATGGTGATGGCGTATGGAGCGACAATCGGCACACTGTACGAGGCGCGCGGGCACACCGCCGGGTGGATAGTGGTGAACACCGGATGGAGCGTGGCCGGCTCGTTCTCCGGTCGATCCCGCTGTGGTCCGAGAGGCTCGGGCTGACCGGTCGGGCCGATGCAATCGAGATTGAAGCGAGCACGATTCGGCCCGTCGAATACAAGGCCGGAATCCGGCATGGATTGGCCGCCGACCTTCAAGTGTGTGCGCAAGCGCTTTGCCTCGAAGAGATGCTCGGCACACAGATCGACGAGGGTTTCGTGTGGTACGGCGCCACGAGGCGACGCGAGCGCGTTTTGTTCTCCCACGACTTGCGTCTGCAGGTGAGCGAGATCGTGGCTTCGATCCGAGTCCAGTTGAGTTCCGGGCGGCTCCCCCATGCCCCCAACGACAAGCGATGCCGTGAGTGTCAACTCCTGCACCACTGCCTTCCCGGCCTGACGGGCGATCCGCGCACTGTCGCCGAGTATGTGCGCGACGAGGTGATGCGGTGCGCTATCTGAGCACGGTGTACGTACGGGAACACCGGGCAAAGGTCAGTTGCCGTCGTGGATCCCTCCTGGTGTCCGGTCCCGATGGGAAGCAGCGGGTTCCCCTCGAGGGAATCGACGGCGTGATGCTCCTCGGCGGTGCCCAGATCACGACGGAGGCCCTGGGTGCCTGTGTCGAAAGGAACGTCCGGGTGGCGTCGCTGAAGCGAAACGGTGCGATCAGATTCGTGGTCGGTGGACCTACCGGGGGAAACGTCCATCTGCGTACTGCGTTGCATGAAGCGGTCAGTGATCAAGAGCACTCCCTTGAACTGTCACGAGTCGTCGTCGCGGGCAAGCTGCAGAACAGCCGTCGGGTGATCGATCGCTGGGCCCGGGATGAACGCAGTACGTCTACGTCCGGCGAATTGAACAGGCGGTCTGAGCTCATAGCTAGCCGCCTCTCACGGCTTCCGACCGCACGGACCGCGGACCATGTCCGCGGTATCGAAGGTGACGCTGCCAGGATCTACTTCGGCGCAGTGAAGCAAGTGCTGGCGTCGAGCCACCTGGAATTCTCCGCCAGAACTCGGCGACCGCCTCGTGACCCTGTGAACGCAATGCTCGGGTACTGTTACGGCCTCCTCGTGACGGAACTGATCGGTGCGATCGATGCCGTCGGACTTGATTGTCAGATGGGGTTCTTCCATCGTCCCCGATCCGGGCGCCCGTCGCTGGCTCTGGATCTGGCTGAAGAGTTCCGGCCCCTTGTCGATCGGTTCGTGGTGACGTTGGTTCGAAGGCGACAGGTGGGTCCGGAGAGTTTCACGCGTACACCCGGAGGTGCGGTGTATCTGAACGACGAATGCCGTGTGGACCTCGTCAAGGTCTGGGAGTCGCAAAAGGACGGAGACATCTACCATCGAGTGCTAGATCAGTCGGTCCAGCGATGGGCGCTGCCATCGGTCCAGGCCACTCTGCTTGCTCGTCATCTCCGCGGGGACCTACCCGTCTACCCTCCGTTTCTCGTCCCGCAGTGATGGATGTTCTCGTCTCATACGACATCGCCGACACCGATGGCCCTGGCGCGTTGCGTCTTCGGAGGATTGCCGACGTATGTGAGAAGTACGGGGAGCGGGTGCAACTCTCGGTATTCGAGTGCCGTGTCTCGCCGGAGCGGTTCGGTCGCCTCGTCGGCGATCTAGAGGACGTGATCAACCCCGAGCGCGACAGCGTCGTGGTCTATCGTTTCGCAGGTCCAATCCAGGATGCTCGCACAACGCTGGGCCGACCAAGAACACACGAATTGGGCGAGCCTTGGGTCTTGTAACGACTGCGAATCGTGAGTGATCCTTGAAAACCGAGTGCGATCAGCAGCGGATTCGCTGTATCTCTGCGCCTTTGGCGCAGAGGCCCATGTTGCCCATGTGGCACGATGCCTCAATAGTAGATGTGGGGCAGAGTCGGCGGCCCGGCCGGGCCGCCCTTCGTTGAGCGATGGATTGCTGAGTCGATCAAGTAGAACGCCAGGAGTCGGCGGCCCGGCCGGGCCGCCCTTCGTTGAGCGGATGAACTCGAGGAGCAGCTCAACATTTCCCGCTCAAGAGTCGGCGGCCCGGCCGGGCCGCCCTTCGTTGAGCGACAGGAGACCACCATGACCGAGACCACCACCACCAAGGCGAGTCGGCGGCCCGGCCGGGCCGCCCTTCGTTGAGCGACGCAGCTCCTCGAGCCGGCCAGCAACCAGGTCAGCACGAGTCGGCGGCCCGGCCGGGCCGCCCTTCGTTGAGCGGCGTTTCGGTAGGCGGCCTCGGGGTCGAAGTTCCACTCCCGTGAGTCGGCGGCCCGGCCGGGCCGCCCTTCGTTGAGCGGCCGTCGATGGCGGTGATGAGCCACGTCCCGTCCCATGAGTCGGCGGCCCGGCCGGGCCGCCCTTCGTTGAGCGAGCTTCGGCGACATGAACGCCGGCCAGGTCGGCCTCCGTGAGTCGGCGGCCCGGCCGGGCCGCCCTTCGTTGAGCGCGTGGTGATCGATGGGCACACCCGACAGACAGGAGACGAGTCGGCGGCCCGGCCGGGCCGCCCTTCGTTGAGCGCTGCTCAACAAGGGCCTGAGCTGGGATCGCTTGACGAGGAGTCGGCGGCCCGGCCGGGCCGCCCTTCGTTGAGCGGCCTACCCCGACGGGTACCGCCAGTGGTGGGCCTCCGCGAGTCGGCGGCCCGGCCGGGCCGCCCTTCGTTGAGCGGCCGCGCTGCATGATGGCTGGGGGTGGGGCACCGGCGGGAGTCGGCGGCCCGGCCGGGCCGCCCTTCGTTGAGCGCGGCATGGCGAGCAGGGTGCTGATCCCAATGATCGTGAGTCGGCGGCCCGGCCGGGCCGCCCTTCGTTGAGCGGGGTAGAGCGGCACCGTCTTGGTGCCGCCGATTGTGAGTCGGCGGCCCGGCCGGGCCGCCCTTCGTTGAGCGGCGAGGGCGGGGATGGTCGGCGGGGACCACGACGGGAGAGTCGGCGGCCCGGCCGGGCCGCCCTTCGTTGAGCGGACAGGGTTTGGCGCTCGATCCCCGGCTCCCCCCCTGAGTCGGCGGCCCGGCCGGGCCGCCCTTCGTTGAGCGGAGTGGCGCCTCAGAGGCTGCGAGGCCTACCGACGGCGGGAGTCGGCGGCCCGGCCGGGCCGCCCTTCGTTGAGCGGCCGCCGTAGGCGGTGATGAGCCACGTCCCGTCCCAGAGTCGGCGGCCCGGCCGGGCCGCCCTTCGTTGAGCGACCGCGCTGCATGATGGCTGGGGGTGGGGCACCGGCGAGTCGGCGGCCCGGCCGGGCCGCCCTTCGTTGAGCGCGGACCGCTCGGGCGGTAGCAAGTCCATCTGTCATGAGTCGGCGGCCCGGCCGGGCCGCCCTTCGTTGAGCGACCGGCCGGCCTCAGCGCCTCGACCTGCCGGCACCGAGTCGGGCGGCCATGAGGAGACGACGAATCACACGTCGGGGCCCGGCCGGGCCGCCCTTCGTTGAGCGGAGGTCACCTCGGGCGGCCTGACGACGACACACGTCGGGAGTCGGCGGCCCGGCCGGGCCGCCCTTCGTTGAGCGGCGGGGCGAGGCGGCGGGCCTTCACCAGCGCCTCGCGGGAGTCGGCGGCCCGGCCGGGCCGCCCTTCGTTGAGCGGCTCAGGCTTTGAAGAGCGGGTGATCTTCGATCCGGAGTCGGCGGCCCGGCCGGGCCGCCCTTCGTTGAGCGACGGGCAGCGGCAGGAAGCAGTCCACTGAGTCGGCAGGAGTCGGCGGCCCGGCCGGGCCGCCCTTCGTTGAGCGCGCGACGACGCCGGCCGGTGGCACAAGCCCGGGCAGAGTCGGCGGCCCGGCCGGGCCGCCCTTCGTTGAGCGGACGTCGGCCGGTGGGTGTGGCAGTTCGGCGGCCGGGAGTCGGCGGCCCGGCCGGGCCGCCCTTCGTTGAGCGCTCTGAGTGAGTCGGCCGCCCGGAACCGGGCGCCGCCGAGTCGGCGGCCCGGCCGGGCCGCCCTTCGTTGAGCGTTGGCCAGGGCCCCGCCAGCGGCGGCACTGGCAGCGAGAGTCGGCGGCCCGGCCGGGCCGCCCTTCGTTGAGCGCGCACCCGGATGCTCGACGCCGCCCGCCCCGTGCCGGGAGTCGGCGGCCCGGCCGGGCCGCCCTTCGTTGAGCGGAGATCACCATCCGAGCGCACAACACCGACGGCGACGAGAGTCGGCGGCCCGGCCGGGCCGCCCTTCGTTGAGCGTCGAGGTGCCGCATGTGTGTGCGGCCGGCGGCTAGGGAGTCGGCGGCCCGGCCGGGCCGCCCTTCGTTGAGCGGTGGACCGCCGACGGTCCGCCGACGAGCTCGTCCAGAGTCGGCGGCCCGGCCGGGCCGCCCTTCGTTGAGCGGGTCAGGGCCGACTCGCAACCCATGGAGGCCCAGATGGAGTCGGCGGCCCGGCCGGGCCGCCCTTCGTTGAGCGCGCCCCATCATCGAGCGCAAGACGTTGGAGGAGAAGGGGAGTCGGCGGCCCGGCCGGGCCGCCCTTCGTTGAGCGAGGTCTTCGTGCCCGCTGAAGTCGGGCATCGTGGCGTCGGGAGTCGGCGGCCCGGCCGGGCCGCCCTTCGTTGAGCGGGCTGGAAGACGCCAGGCAAGACATGATCACCCTGCGGGAGTCGGCGGCCCGGCCGGGCCGCCCTTCGTTGAGCGCCACCCGCCGGCACCGCCAAGAGCCCCCCCGACGCCGAGAGTCGGCGGCCCGGCCGGGCCGCCCTTCGTTGAGCGTGGCAGGGTCCCGGCCGGCGCTCAGCCGTTCGGCGCATGAGTCGGCGGCCCGGCCGGGCCGCCCTTCGTTGAGCGCCGTCGCCCGCGGAGACGCCGATGTCGGGGAGGTGCACGAGTCGGCGGCCCGGCCGGGCCGCCCTTCGTTGAGCGGCTTTCGCCTCGTCTGGATTCGTTGGCGCTCCTTCTGGAGTCGGCGGCCCGGCCGGGCCGCCCTTCGTTGAGCGATCTCCGAGGCGTGCACCGTCGCATCGATGGCGCTCACGAGTCGGCGGCCCGGCCGGGCCGCCCTTCGTTGAGCGGGGTTCGGAACGTCTCCCACGAGTTCAGTCATGGCGAGTCGGCGGCCCGGCCGGGCCGCCCTTCGTTGAGCGAGCGCCTGGCCGTCCGACCCCGGCACCGTCACCCTGCAGGAGTCGGCGGCCCGGCCGGGCCGCCCTTCGTTGAGCGGCTAAGATGCGCGCCGGCGGCGCCGCCAGCCGCGAAGGAGTCGGCGGCCCGGCCGGGCCGCCCTTCGTTGAGCGCCGAGGCGATCCCGCCCGCATACACCGCCCACCTAGGGAGTCGGCGGCCCGGCCGGGCCGCCCTTCGTTGAGCGCGGTTGCAAGCTCTGCCTGCCGTGCCGTCGCCGGGAGTCGGCGGCCCGGCCGGGCCGCCCTTCGTTGAGCGTCCCATTCGGTGCGGCCGGGCGTGCGCTCGCCGTCGCGGGAGTCGGCGGCCCGGCCGGGCCGCCCTTCGTTGAGCGACGTCCGCCGACATCATCCAGATCATGACGATGACGAGTCGGCGGCCCGGCCGGGCCGCCCTTCGTTGAGCGATGCACAGTCCCGGCGGCTCCGCCCACGCCGCACACGAGAGTCGGCGGCCCGGCCGGGCCGCCCTTCGTTGAGCGCCGCCGACCCTCACCGCCCTCTGCATCGCCGTCGCCGGAGTCCAGCGAGTCGGCGGCCCGGCCGGGCCGCCCTTCGTTGAGCGAACAAGCCGATCCCCGCCACCGCGGCGGGCATCAACAGGAGTCGGCGGCCCGGCCGGGCCGCCCTTCGTTGAGCGCCGAAGCCGGCGCCGCCGGTCAGGCGTCGGGTGGCTCGGGAGTCGGCGGCCCGGCCGGGCCGCCCTTCGTTGAGCGCGCTTCGGCGAGCGCGTCTGCCGCGGCCGCACGATCGAGAGTCGGCGGCCCGGCCGGGCCGCCCTTCGTTGAGCGCATGGCGCCGTGATGCGCCAGGAGGCCACCCACGGCGGAGTCGGCGGCCCGGCCGGGCCGCCCTTCGTTGAGCGGTCGAGATGACACCGCCCGGCGCGCTGATCGCCGTCAGAGTCGGCGGCCCGGCCGGGCCGCCCTTCGTTGAGCGAGTCGGCAGCGACTCGACCCACGAGGAGGCCCCAATGCGAGTCGGCGGCCCGGCCGGGCCGCCCTTCGTTGAGCGTCCCGCGTGCACTGGCGCCGTGTCAGACCGCCGTCGGCGGAGTCGGCGGCCCGGCCGGGCCGCCCTTCGTTGAGCGACGGCGCGCTGCGTGACGTCGGCGAGCCACAGGTCCGAGTCGGCGGCCCGGCCGGGCCGCCCTTCGTTGAGCGACGAGGGTCTCGCCGGTGGGGGACTGTCGCAGGTAGCGGGAGTCGGCGGCCCGGCCGGGCCGCCCTTCGTTGAGCGGCGGCATGGCTGGTCGCAGCCGCGGCCGAACGATCGGGAGTCGGCGGCCCGGCCGGGCCGCCCTTCGTTGAGCGCCCTTGATCACGTCGCCGGGGATGTGACCCAGCTCCGCCGAGTCGGCGGCCCGGCCGGGCCGCCCTTCGTTGAGCGTTCGCGAATGACTTCACCGCGCCGGCGGCGGCACCGGAGTCGGCGGCCCGGCCGGGCCGCCCTTCGTTGAGCGGCATCCAGCCCCGATGCGACATTCGCGTTGAACTCAAGAGTCGGCGGCCCGGCCGGGCCGCCCTTCGTTGAGCGTTCGCCTCAGGTTCAGCGCCGTTGTATATGAACTCAAGAGTCGGCGGCCCGGCGGGGCCGCCCTTCGTTGAGCGCGGGCGGCCGCCCTGGCCCTACGCTCATACTTGCTCGAGTCGGCGGCCCGGCCGGGCCGCCCTTCGTTTGTCAATGGCCAGTGGGTTCTGCCCGGTGGCGGACAGTAGAACTGCCCAGCCGTGGCCAACAGAACTGCCCGGTGGCGGACAGCAGAGTTGCCCACAGTTCAGTTGGTCAGTGGCGTCACCCCCTTTCCGGCGGTGGCTTGGGTGAGGCGGATGCTGTCGCCGGCGGTGAGCACGATGTGGGCGTGGTGCAGTAGCCGGTCGACGGTGGCGTTGGCGATGGTCTTGGGCATGAGTTCGTCGAATCCGGCCGGGTGAAGGTTGCTGGACAGCGCGATGGAGCGTTTCTCGTAGGCGGCGTCCACGACGCGGTAGAGCGCCTCGGCGGTCTCGGTGGTGACCGGCAACAGGCCGATGTCGTCTATCACGATGACATCGGCGCGCATGATGCGCTTTATGGCTTTGGCGGCGGTGTCGTCGGCGCTGTGGCGGCGCACGAGCGCTCCGAGGTGCTCGAGACTGAACCAGGTGACCTTGTGGCCGGCATCGACGGCGGCCTGTCCGAGCGCTTCACAGAAGTGGGTCTTGCCGGTGCCTGATGGTCCGCACACGACGAGGTTCTCGCGGCGATGGATCCACTCGAGGGTGCGCAGCGCCCGCTGGGTCGGTGCCGGGATCGAGCTGACGGTCGCGTCCCAGGCGTCGAAGGTCTTGCCGGTGGGGAACCCGGCTGCCTTGCGTCGGGCCCGGATCGAGGACGCTTGACGGCCGGCGAGCTCCTCAGTCAGCAGCGCTCGCATCGCTTCGGCTGGGTCCCATCGCTGAGCCTTGGCGGTTGCGAGCAGGTCCGCCGCGGTGCGGCGCATGTGCGGCAGTCGGAGTTCGCGCAACAAGTCGACGACTTCGTCGACCGGTGAGGTGCTGCTCATCGGTCACCTCCGAGACGGCCCCAGGCGGCGGTGCCGGGCTGCAGCGAGTGCACATCATTGGCGCGCCGGCGGTGTCCGGGCGGGTGAGCATCCAGGATCGAGGCCAGGTCGCCGTCTGCGAAGCGGCCGAACATCGCGGCGTGGCCGAGCGCCCAGTCGAGCCGCTCGGTGCCGTGGAGTCGGGCAAGGGTGACGGCTTGGGCCATCTTGGTCTTCATGCGGCTCGTGCCAGCGGCGGCGGCTTCGACCAGCCAGGTGCGGGCGCCGTCTCCGATGGCGAGGAACTCGGCCTCGGCCGCGCTCGTGGGTTTCGGACGCCGCGCGAGGGGCCCGGCCGGGCGCGGCGGGTAGTGGGCGTCGTCGATCATCGGGCGCCCAGGTGTCGAGCGCTGGTGGCGGGCGACCTCGACAGGTCCTGACGGTGCGCAGTGCACGACGACGATGCAGTCGCCGTCGACGCGCACCCACACTGTCTCATCGGCAAGGGTGTGTGGGACCGAGTAGGTCACGCCGCCGAAGCTGATCGTGGAGCTCCAGGAGACTTTGCGGGTCTGCCCGAGCGCGGCCGTGTAGGGGGCCTCGGGCAGCGCATGCAGCCGATGCCGTTCCTCGGTGAGCATCTCCGCTGGTGGCCGTCGGGTCACCCGATGGACCCGGGTGTTCACCTCAGCGGTGAACGCCTCACAGGCGCAGACCAGTTCGGCCCAGCTGGTGTAGTCGCCGCGCAGATTGGCGTCGGTGGGCACCAAGTCGGCCTTCGCGACCCGCACCGTCGCCTCTGACCCGCCCTTGGACTCGGGGTCCGCCGGCACACACGTCGCCACCGTGATCCCATAATGGCCGCCGACCGCGACGATCTCTGGATGCCTGACGGGCACCCCGGCGACGTGGTCGATCGTGACGGTGCGCTCGTTGTCGGTGAGCCAATAGGTCGGAGCGCCGCCGAAGGCTCTCATCGCCCGATCCACACAGGCGACCACCGTGGGCAGGGTGCGGTCCCAGGTCGCGATCACCACCCGGAACCTCGACCACGCCAGCCACGCACAGAACAGACTCGTCCTCCGCCCGGCGATGACGGGGCCCGCGCCCCAGTCCCACTGCGCCCACATGCCCGGCTCGGGGATCCACGGCCGATACACGCGCCGCCGGCCCGCCGCGAAGCTCTTCTTGGCCTCCGCCACCGCTCGGCGCACCGTGCGGTCCGAGCCCTCGAACCCCAACACCTTCAGCTTGGCGTGGCAACGGTCGGCGCGGATCTTGCCGCAGGAACGCTCCACCCACTCCTCGATCTTCGCCATCCACGGATCGATGATCCGCTCCCTGCGCCGCGGGCCGTCGCCGATCAGCTCGCCGGCGTCGCGCTTGGCGACATAGCGGGCCACGGTGTGATGAGACACGCCGGCCAGCTCGCCGGCATCCCGGAACGACCCCGTCAGGTCGAACGCTTCCAACATGTTCATGATCTCCTCGCGAGACTTCACTCGCTCCTCCTGCTCGATGGTCACGGTTGTGGTGACCGGCCATTCGAGTAGGAGGAGCACCCCGCCGCGGTGGACCCCGACGGGAGATGGACTTCAACGCGGGCAGTTCTGTTGGCCGCCACTGGGCAGAACTGTTGGCCGCCAGCGGGCAGCTACATGGCCGCCACTGGGCAGGATCTCATGGCCGCCGACATTCGTTGAGCGATGACTCCCTCGTCGCAGTCGTAGCTCTCCTCCCGCAGGAGTCGCCGGGCCGGCCTTCGTTGAGCGGCCAAGCGGTGTCGGCGCATCGCCATCGCCTTCGCCACGAGTCGCCGGTCTGGCCTTCATTGAGCGCGGGTTCCATTGTTCTCGCCCGGCGGTGTGCCGCCGGGAGGTTCCGAACTTGCTGTCCGAGCCCTTGCCTGGCTGCGACTGTCGAAGAAGAGATGAGAACGACGCGGGGTAAAGTTGCCGAAGCGCAAGCTATGGCCTTCGTTGAGCGAGGATGTCTGGTAAGTGGACATCCAGGATTGACACTCGTTGCCGGCCCGACTGGGCCGGCCTTCGTTGAGCATCCCCGTTCGGCTCCAGGACCGCCCCGAATCGCGGATCGATCGTCAGTCTCCGCGGCGGGCCGGTATCGCTATGCGTCCGCGTGGTCGGACATGAGGTCATGTCGGGCGGCGCCAGCCGGGCAACAGACACGACTGACCTGACCGTCGGGCTGGCTTGAGCGTCCGGCTCCGGCTGTGCCGGCGGCGTGAACTCTCGCCGGCTACCGCCCGCGCCGACAGTCGGCGACCGCAGACAGTCGACAGCCATGATGGCCACAACACGGCCCACGCGCGTGTCCGTGGGCTCTCCGATTGATAGAATATGAATTACTGCAGCCGGATTTCGGATGGAGACACTCATGATTATCTCCGAACGAGGTCAGATCACCATCCCCAAGGCCTTGCGTGACCGCTTCGGCCTGAACCACAACGTCGAGGTGGAGCTCGCGCCGACCGACGAGGGCCTGCTCATCCGGAAACGAACGGCCGCCCAACATCCGGTGGAGCGCGTGTGGGCGATCCTCGATGACGCAGGTAGTACCGACGAGTACATCGAGGAGATCAGGGGGCGATGATCACCGCCGTCGACACCAGCGTGCTGCTCGACGTCTTCCGGGGTGACACGCGCCACGGCCCCGAGTCACAGCAGCGACTGCGCGAGGCGTACGACACCGGCGCCGTCATCATCTGCGACATCGTTTACGCAGAACTCGTCCCGGCCTTCGACGACCGGGCCGTTCTCGACGGCGCTCTGCGGCAGATCAATGTGTCACACTCGCCGATCACGACGACCGTCGCCTACGAGGCGGGACTGCGCTGGCAGCGCTACCGCCGCGCCGGCGGACCTCGCCAACGGATCATCACCGACTTCTTGATCGGCGCCCACGCGCTCGCCGCGGCCGAGGCCTTTCTGACACGCGACCGCGGCTTCTACACGACTTACTACCCCGAGTTGATGAATCCCTGAGACGTCGCCCCGGCGCACTCAACCGGAACACGCCCACCTCCGCCATCGGGGACGACCTCCCCTCGACCGCACCCCTAGGCTGACCGTATGCGGGCGCTGGTGCAGCGGGTCACGGAAGCTCGCGTGCGGGTGGACGACGGGGTGGTCGGTGAGATCGGTGCGGGGCTGTGCTGCCTGGTGGGGGTGACCCATGGCGACGACCGCGAGAGCGCCGTCAAGCTGGCCTCCAAGCTCTGGCATTTGCGGATCCTCGCCGACGAGAACGGTCACATGAACCGGTCGGTGGCCGAGACCGGCGGTGAAGTCCTGGTGGTCAGCCAGTTCACCCTCTACGGCGACACCCGCAAGGGTCGCCGCCCGTCGTTCGTCGCGGCTGCGGCCCCCGACGAGGCGGCCAAACTGATCGACGAGTTGGTTGCCGAGTTGCGGCGCCTGGGTGCGGCCGTGGCAACCGGTTCCTTCGGCGCCAACATGGCGGTGGAGTTGACGAACGACGGTCCCGTGACCTTGATGCTTGAGGTCTGATCGGAACACGCGCTTCCACCGGGTGGCCGTGTGCGCCTGGCGCGACGTCTCCGGGCACTGGCCGATGCGGGTGGGGCGATTGCGGCGACCTGCGAAGAGCCGACTCGGCACGGCGGTCGGTCTGGTCTAGCGTCGGGAGCGTGCTCACCGACGGGCTCGACCACGTCGCCGTCATCACCAACGACGCCGATCGGCTGCAGCGCTTCTACATCGATGTCTTCGGCGCGACCGTCGAGCGGGACGGGCCGGAGATGCCCGGCGGGCCGCGCATGGTCATCCTCCGCGTCGGTGCCGGAACCGAGTTGAACGTCTTCGAGATCGAGGGGAACGCGCAGGCCGATCACCAGACCCCCATGTTCGGCCGCGGCAGGCTCGACCACCTCGGCCTGCTGGCGTCGAGCATCGAGGCGTTCGACGAGATCCGCCGCCGCCTGATGGCCGCGGGCGCAACCGACGGGTTCGTCACCGACTTCGGGCCAAAACTCAGCGTCTTCTTCCGCGACCCGGATCGGATGGAGTGCGAGGTGCTCGTCGCCAATCCCGACGCCGCCCCGGGCCGGTTCAACCCGCCGGGGACGCCCGCTGCTCGCTACCAGTCCTGACGGGCCGGCCGCGCAGCCGGAGCCGCGGCGGGCGCCCGCATACGCGGCGGTGACACGGCCTCCCGCAGGATCGCCTGCGACCCGGTCATTACAGTGGCTCGACACCGCCGGTCGCGGGGCATCGTCGGCGATCGGAGCCCAGCGACAACAGGAGGGGGCGCGATGAGCGCATGGACGTTCGAGGGGATCAGGCTGCCCGGCTACGAGGGGCGGGTGGCCGTCGTAACAGGCGCCGCGCGCAACATCGGGCGGGCCATCGCGGAGGCAATGCGCGAGCAGGGCGCGCTGGTGGCGCTGCTCGACATGGACTGGGAGGGCGAGGACCTGCCCGACGATCCCGGGATGCTGGCTCTCGACTGCGACGTCGCCGACGAGGCGGCGGTGGATGCGGCGATCAGCCGGGTGGACGGAACCTTCGGGGCCCCCTCGATCCTCGTCAACAATGCCGGGATCCTGGGACCCGCCGGGGTGCCCAACACCACCCTGGAGGACTGGCAGCGGGTCTTCGACGTCAACTCCACCGGGGCGTTCCTGTGCATCCGCCGGGTGCTGCCGGCCATGCGGGAGGCCCGCTACGGCCGCATCATCAACGTCGGATCCAACTCCGGGAAGATGGGCAGCCTGTCGGGGGTGACGGCCTACGCCGCCTCCAAGGGCGCCGTGCACACCCTGGCGAAGGCCGTGGCGCCCGAGGTTGCCGCCGAGGGCATCACCGTCAACGCCCTGGCGCCCTCCATGGTCCACAGCCGCATGACCGAGCGGCCCAACATGGACCAGTACGCCAAGCTGGTGCTCGTCGGGCGGATGGGAACACCCAGCGATGTGGCCTACGCCGCCCTGTTCCTGGGGAGTTCCGCCGCCTCGTTCATCACCGCCGAGGTCATGGACGTCAACGGCGGCTACTACATCGACTGAGACGCCCCCTCGGCGAGGTTGCCGGCCTCGCCAGGCCCCGGCCGGCGGTGCCGCCGGAACGTCACGCTCATGCGGGGTGGTGCAACCGCGGCCTTGGGTACCGCATGCTCCCAACCGTGCTGGCAGTCGCCGCCCATCACGAGTAGATCGCCGGAGGCCGGCTCGAAGCAGCGGGACCGCCCCCCGCCCTTCGGGCGCAGCAGGAAGCGACGGGGGCCGCCCAGGGAGACGATGGCCACGAGGGGCCGGCGGTGAGTGCGTCCCACCCTGTCGCTGTGCCACGCCACCGAGTCCCTGCCGTCGCGGTAGTAGTTGACCCAGACCGAGTCCAGCGACTCGCCGTAGCGAGCGTCGAGTGACGCAGCGATATTGCCGAACACCGTCGGGGTGTCGCCGGCACGCAGTTCGCACACGGCGCTGAGCCGCGGCTCGTCCACGAAGCGGTCGTACATGCGACGCCGGCCATTGGTCCACGCCAGACGGCCGGCGAGGTCGACCAGCAACGTGTCGGCGCCGTGGAGCCAACCCGCCGCCACATCCACCCAACTGGCCTCGTCGAGCCAGTGCCGGATGACGGGGGCCGCGGCATCGATGGAGGGCTCGCCGGCGGCGAGAAGGCTGAGTTGGTAGACGCCCAGATCGGCCACAGGTCCAGAGTATACGTACAGATGTTCGTAATACGGTGTCGGGACAAAGTCGCTATGGAGGCTGTTCCGTGTCAACCATTCTCGGGCCTGAACCGTCTGTATGGGTATGAGGAACGAACACCGAGCGCCGACCTCCCGGACCGCCGCGACCCAGCATCCCCGGCACTGCACGTGCAGCCCGATCCGCTGGTCCTCGCCGGTTCTGAGCGACGTGGACCCAGTGGAGTTGCCGTGCCCGGCTTTCGCTGCGACCGCGGAGTCTCGGGAGACGCGGCCCGAGCCCCGGCGCACCCTGCAGGTGTCGACGTGGGACTGGAGCCGGGCGGCCAGAAGCCACCAGCGGCGTCCGAACGCCGCCTGACGTCACCGACGAACCGAACGAGCGGCCGCTCCGGCGGTCGCTGCGACAGATAACCGATCTCCCCCCCCCAGCCCCCGGCCCCGGACTCCCCTCCGGGGCCGGTTCGTCTTTTGCCAACCTCAGCGACGCCGGGCTGTGAGGCGGCTTGCGCGAGACTCTCCCCACCCCCGGTCACCCAGGCGTACGGAGGACCACCATGACGAACGCGCAGGAATTGGCTCGAGCGGCGGCGGCGCAGATCGGCAACCGGCTCGGTGAGGGTTACGACGCGGCGGTGGTCCTCGGTACGGGATGGGACGACGCCGTCGCCGAACTGGGTGACATCGAAGAAGAGATTCCCACCGGCGATGTGGCGGGTTTCCCCGCATCCCGCGTCGTCGGTCACTCCGGAACGGTCGCGTCGCTGGTCGCCGGTGACCGGCGCCTCCTCGTATTCCGCGGCCGGGTGCACTTGTACGAGGGGAACAGCGCGACGGCGGTCACGCACGGGATTCGAACGGCAGCGGCGCTGGGATGTGGGGTGGCCGTTCTCACCAATGCGGCTGGAGGACTTCGAGCCAGCTATCGCGTCGGTCAGCCGGTCGTGGTCTCCGATCACCTGAACCTCACCGGCGCGTCGCCGGTCGAGGGCACCGAGTGGGGGACTGACCGATTCGTGAACCTCGTCGACGCCTACTCGCCCCGCCTGCGCGCCATTGCCACGGAATTGGATCCGGAGACGCCGGAGGGCGTCTACGCCGGCTTGCGCGGTCCCCACTTCGAGACGCCTGCGGAGATCCACATGCTCCGGGTCATGGGAGCCGACCTCGTGGGAATGTCGACGGTGTTGGAGGCCATCGCGGCGCGCCACTGCGGACTGGAGGTGTTGGGCGTATCGCTCGTGACCAACCTGGCGGCCGGCATGGTCGATGAAGGGCCGAGCCATCAGGAGGTGCTGGACGCCGGAGCGGCGTCGGGCACCCGCGTGGGTCGCTTGCTGCGCGGCGTGATCGATCGCGCCTGATCGACGCGCCGACCTTGCCGGGGAGACTCGAGCGCCCGATGCCGAGCCCTGACGACGCCGCGCTCCGGGCGGCGGCGGCCGGGTGGCTCGAGGTCGATCCCGATCCGCAGACCCGCAGCGAACTCAGCGACCTGCTCGCCGGGGCCGCTTCGGATCCGGCGGCTGCGGATGACCTACGCGACCGCTTCGACGGCCGCCTCCGGTTCGGCACCGCCGGGCTGCGGGCGCCGATCGGTGCGGGACCGGCGCGGATGAACCGGGTCGTGGTCCGCCAGGCCACCGCTGCGGTGATGGCCACACTGCGGGCGGGAGCGCGAGTGGTCATCGGCCACGACGCCCGCCGCAACTCGGCGGTCTTCGCCGCCGACGCGGCCGCGGTCGTGGCAGCGGCCGGCGGGGAGGCGCTGCTGGTCGGGGAGGTGCCGACCCCGGTTGCGGCGCACGCGGTGGTCGACCGCGCCGCCGATGCCGGCATCGTCGTCACGGCCAGCCACAACCCGCCCGGCGACAACGGCTACAAGCTCTACGACGCCGGTGGCGTGCAGATCGTGCCGCCCACCGACGAGGCGGTGGAGGCGAACATGTCGGTGGCCGGTCTCCCGCCGCGCCGGCTCCCGCCGCCGTCGGGCAGCGGCGCGGTCCGCCACATCGGCCCCGCGGCGATCGACCGGTACATCGGAGAGATCGCCGACCGCCTGCGGCTGTCGCCATCTTCGGGGAGGAGCCTCTCGGCAGAGCAGTTGAACGTGGTCTACACGCCGCTGCACGGGGTGGGGGCGTCGGTGCTCTGCGAGTCGTTCGACCGCCTCGGTCTGCCCGCACCGGCGGTGGTCGCCTCGCAGGCAGAGCCCGACGGCGAATTCCCGACCGTGGCGTTCCCCAACCCCGAGGAGCCGGGAGCGCTCGACGAGGCGCTCGCGCTGGCCGGCGAGCGAGACGCCGATCTGGTGATCGCCAACGACCCCGATGCCGATCGGTTGGCGGTCGCGGTGCCGGTCTCCGCTGCGGCGGATGGCGGTACCGGCGATGGGCCCGCCTGGTACCGGTTCACCGGTGACGAGTTGGGCGTGCTGCTCGCAGATTGCCTGCTGCGCCGCCGGGAGGCCGCCGGCGACACGGCGCCGGCACTCGTGGCCGCCACGGTGGTCTCGTCCCGGATGCTTGCGGCGATGGCGGACGCCGCGGGGGTCTCGTATTCCGAGACCCTCACCGGGTTCAAGTGGATTGCCCGTGCCGCCGACGGTCGGGCCGAGCGGCTGCTCTTCGGCTACGAGGAGGCGCTCGGCTACGCGGTCTGCGACGCGGTGCGCGACAAGGACGGCATCAGCGCGGCCGCTCTGGCCGTGCAGCTGGCGACCGAACTGCAGGCCGACGGGTCCTCCCTGCCGGAGCGCCTCGACGAGTTGCACCGCCGCCACGGCGTGTACGTGACCGGGCAGGTGACGGTGCGCTTCCCGCCGGCCGAGGCTCGATCCGGTCCCGCGGCGGCCACCGACCGGCTGCGCGAGCACCCGCCTGCGGCGGTTGCGGGGCAGCCGGTTGTGTCGGTCACCGACTACCGGGCGGCCTCCGGTCAGCTGCCGCCCACGGACATGCTGGCGTTCGGTTTGGAGGCCGGCGACAGGGTGATCGTGCGACCAAGCGGCACCGAACCGAAGCTCAAGGCGTACATCGAGACTGTCGAGCAACGTGCCGCGGACGATCTGGGCGCCGCCCGTCACCGCGCACGAGACCGGCTCGGGCGAATCGCAGCGGCAATGCAAGAACTGGTGGATCCCCGACGGACCTAGCCCCGACGGTGCGTGACCGTCGGGCCGGAGTCACTGACCGGTGCCGGATTCCTCGAGGGACCCGGCGGCGGCCTCCCAGCGGGCGAGCAGGTCGGCGGCCCGCTTGACGGCGGCGTCGTGGGCCGACGCCAGGGCGCGGACCTCGGTGGGGCGGTCGTAGATCTCGGGGTCGGCGAGGCGCCTGCGTAGCTGATCGACTTCGATCTCGGCGCTGACACACTCCCGCTCGAGCCTCGTGACCTGGCGCAGCGACTCGCCGGCCTCCTCTCGCCGGCGGGCGGCGGCTCTGCGCCGCTCGCTGCGGGCGTTGCCGCCGGGGCGAGCCGGGCTGCCCGTCCTGGTGGTGGGCGGGGCGACGAGCACGGACTCGTCGACGCCGTGGTGCCATGTGGCGCGTCCCTCGCGCACCTCGATGAGAGCGTCGGCCGCCGAGCGGATCAGGTGGCGGTCGTGGGTGACGAGGAGCACCGTGCCCGGGTAGGCCACCAGGGCGTCCTCGAGGATGTCGCAGCTCGGCAGGTCCAGGTGGTTGGTGGGCTCGTCGAGCACGAGGAGGTTCACCGGCTCCACCATCGTGCGGGCCAGCGCCAGTCGGGTGCGCTCCCCGCCGGAGAGCTCCGCCACGCGCCGGTCGGCTGCGTCGCCGGCGAACCCGAAGGCGCCCAGAATGCTGCGCACGTTCCGCTTGCCGAAGTCGATGCCTGCCGAGAGCACCTCGATGGCCCGCCGGTTCTCGTCGAGTTCGTCGGCCTGGTGCTGCTCGAAGGTGGCGACCTTCACGTTGCCGCCGATCTTGGCGACTCCGGTGCTGGGTTTCAGCTCGCCGAGGATCAGGCGAAGCAGCGTGGTCTTGCCGGCGCCGTTCGGTCCGACGAGCGCGACCGTCTGACCACGCTCCACTGCCAGGCTCACACCGGTGATGACCGGTTCGGTGCCGTCGTCGTAACCGACGGTGGCATCGGTGAGTTCGACCACGACCCGGGGCGACCGGGGCGGTTCGGCGAAGGCGAAGCGGGCGACGAGTTCGCGGCGGCTGGGCGCCTCGATGCGTTCGAGCTTCTCCAGGGTCTTCACCCGGCTCTGCACCTGCCGGGCCTTGGTGGCCTTGTAGCGGAACCGTTCGATGAAGCGCTCCACCTTGGCCAGCTCGCGGGCCTGGCGGGCGGCGGCGGCCTCGATGCCGGCGAGGCGCTCCTCGCGGGCGACGACGAACTCGGCGAACCCGCCGACGTACGCCAGGGCGGTTCCCTCGGTGAGTTCGATCACCCGGTTTGCCACGGTGTCGATGAAGTCGCGGTCGTGGCTGACGAACAGCAGCGCTCCCGGCCAGGCCGCGAGTCGTTGCTCCAGCCAGGCCGTCGAGTCCACGTCGAGGTGGTTGGTGGGCTCATCGAGGAGCAGCACATCGGGCCGGGCGATCAGCAGCCGGGCGAGCGCCACGCGCATCCGCCAACCGCCGGAGAGTTGCCGCACCTGCCGGTCGGCATCCCCGGGGGCGAAGCCGAGCCCGGCCAGCACCTTGTTGACCTCCGCCTCGAGGGCGTAGCCGCCGAGTTGCTCGAAGCCGGCCTGGGTCTCGCCATAGCGGGCCAGCACGGCGTCGTGATCCTCGCCCGGTGTTGTGAGCCGGCGTTCGAGGTCGCCGAGCTGGGTGGCGAGCCGGGCAACCCGTCCGGCCCCGGCCAGGACCTGCTCGCGCACGGTTCCGTCCGCGGTGGCGCCCAAGTCCTGGGGCAGGTAGCCGATCTCGGTGTCCCGCGGGGTGGAGACGGTGCCCGCGTCGGGTTCACCGATGCCGACGAGTATCTCCAGGAGCGTCGTCTTGCCCGTGCCGTTGCCGCCCACGAGCGCGACGCGTCGCCCCGCGCTGAGTTGCAGCGAGACATCGGCGAACAGTCGCCGGATGCCGTAGGACTTGGCCAGCCCCGAGGCGGTCAGCATCCTGGGGAGGCTACGAGTGGTTCGTGCGCTCGACGCCGGGGTCGCTGGGTGGGAGCAGGGGACCGCCGGGTGGGGCAGGGGGATCGCCGACGGGGAGCCCGGGGCTCAGTCGTTCTTGCCGAGGGTGGTGGCAGGGCTGGGAGTGGTGCCCTGCAGGGCGCGCCGGCGGGCGAAGAGTTCCTCGGCGGCGGCCTGTGCGTCGGCCGCCACCGCCGCCACGTCGACCGACGTGACCTCGCCGCCGGCGACCAGCCGCCGCCCCTGCACCCACACGTCGCTCACGTCGCGCGCCGAGGCGCTGAACACCAGGTGTGCCGGCGCGTTGAAGTCCTCGCCGCCCAGCAGCGGCACGAAGTGCAGGCTCCGGAGGTCCACCAGCACGATGTCGGCGTCCTTGCCCACCTCCAGCGTGCCGGTCACGTCGGCGAGGCCGAGCGCCTCGGCGCCCGAACGCGTCGCCATGTCGAGGATGTCCCACGGGTCGCCGACGGTGGGGTCGAGCGTGGCGACCTTCGACAGCAACGAGGCGAACTTCATCTCCTCGAGCATGTCGAGATTGTTGTTCTCCTTCTCGCCGTCGGAGCCCAGCGCCACGGTGACGCCCTGGCTGCGGTAGAAGCCCACCCGGGCCGGCCCCGAGGACAGCTTCATGTTCGAGCAGGGGCAGTGGGTGACCGCGGTGCCGGTCTCGGCCAGGATCCGCACCTCGCGGTCGTCCAGCCACACGCCGTGGGCGATGACCGTGGACGGCCCCAGGATGCCGCGCTGGTAGAACTCCTCGATGGGGCGCCGGCCGAACTGCCGCAGGCACTCCTGCACCTCCCAGATGGACTCCGAGGAGTGCGTGTGGATGCCCGTGTCGAACTCCTCCGCGAGCGCGGCGGCGCCGCGGAACATGTCGGGGGAGCAGTAGAAGATGTGCTCGAGGCCCACCCAGGTGCGGACCCGCCCGCCGGCGGCCACCCGGTGCGTCTCCAGCAACCGCCGGTTGGTCTCCAGCGTCTCGAAGTAGTCGTACAGGTCGGCGGTGTAGGGGGCCAGCGTGGCCCGGATGCCGATCGTCTCGGCGGCCCGGGCGGCTCCCTCCATGTGCCGCCACATGTCCAGCACCGACGTGGTGCCGCCGCGCACGCCCTCGGTGTAGGCCATCCAGGAGGCTGCCTCGGCGATCTCCGGGGTGAGCGCCCGGTGCGCCGGGTCGATGTGGTTCTCCAGCCACTCCCACAGCGCCAGCGACTCGGCGGTGCCGCGCAGCAGGCCCGAGTGCAGGTGGCAGTTGTGGATGCCGGGGATCACGGCGTGGCGGTCGGCGTCGATGACCGGCACCCCGGTGGCCGCCGGATGGCGGTCCACCTCCTCGACGCCGCCCACGGCCGCGATGGCACCGTCGAGGACGAGCACCGAGCCCGGGTCGTGGTAGTTCTTGCGGCCCTCCATCGGCAGCACGATCCCTCCCCGGATCAGGAACGAGCGGTCGGTGTCGGCCTGGGTCATGTGGATCTCCTCGGGTCTCGGCGGGGCCTACCGGTCGGGCACGTAGTTGAAGCCCAGCGACTTGGGCATGCGTGCTCGCCGGGCACCGATGATGAGGATGATCAGCGCTACGAAGAACGGGATCATCTGCAGGGCCTCGGTGGGCACGCTGTCGGACACGATGTTGCGAAGGTTGGTGCCGAGGGCATCGGCCAGGCCGAAGGCGAAGGACCCGACGGCCACGCCCCACGCCGACCAGCGCACCATGATGATCACGATCAGGGCGATGAAGCCCCGCCCGGCGGTGATCGCCGGTTCGAACACGCCGACCAGCGCGGTCGTGATGGCGGCGCCGCCGAGTCCGGCGAGCAGCCCGGAGATGAGGGTGGCGATCGACCGCACCCTGATCACGTCGACTCCCCGGGCGAAGGCCGCATCGGGATCCTCGCCCACCGCCCGCACCTCCAGGCCGAACACGGTGCGCTGGGCGACCCACCACACGACCGGGACCAAGCCGAAGGCCAGCCATGTCATCCAACTGTTGGACAGGAACGCCTCTCCCAGGAAGGGGATGTCCGACAGCCCGGGGATGTGGATCTCGCTCAGGATGTTCACCTGGCGCCGCTCGCCGCCCAGCGGTGTGGTCAGGCGGAAGATGTAGCCCGTGAGTCCGACACCCAGGATCGTGATGCCGAAGCCCACGACGACCTGGTTGGCGTTCAGGCGCACGCACAGCCACACCATGAGCAGCGCCAGCGCCGCTCCGGCCAGGGCGCCGGCCAGTAGACCCACGGCGATCCCCGACTCGACCGTCACGTACAGCGACGTGAGGGCCCCGATGATCATGAAGCCCTCGAGGCCGATGTTCAGCACCCCGGCCCGCTGGGCGAGCGTCTCGCCCAGGGAGGCGAAGATGAGCGGCGTCGCCAGGCGCATGCCGCCGGCGAACGTGGCGGTCCAGAACGTCAGCTCACCCAGCTTGCCCACGTCAGGACCCCTCCGGCCTCTCGCGTCCTGGAGCGTCGCGGCGACCCCAGGACGTCACGGCGCCCAGCGTCTCGCCGACCGAGCGCACGGCACGGCGGGCGATGGCCGCGATCTGCGGCGCGTACCGCACCGCGAAGCCCAGCAGGATCAGTGCCTGGATGACGTCGCTGAGCGATGCGGGAATGCCCTCGACGGCCTGCATGTGCAGGCCACCCGCCTGAAGCGCCCCCACCAGCAGCGCCGCCGCCAGGATGCCGAGTGGTCGGGCGCCGCCGAGCATTGCCACGACCAGACCGAAGAAGCCGATCTCCTCGGCGATGTCCACGAACAGGCGCTGGAGCAGCCCGGCCGCCTGCAGCCAGCCCGCCAGTCCCGCCAGCGCGCCCGAGATGAGTAGCGAGTTCATGATGATGCGGCGTCCGGGGATGCCGAGGCTGTGCGCCAGCCGGGGGTTCTCGCCGAACAGGTCGTAGCGGTAGCCCATCGTCGACCGGGTCCACAACCCGAACAGCAGCACGATCACGACCACCGCCAGCACGCCGGCATGCAGGCGTGTGCTTGCCACGAGGTCGCCGAGCGCCGCATTCTCCGGGAACGCCTCGGACTTGGGGGTGATCGCCTTGGGCTCCTTGAGCGGGCCGTTGAGCAGGTACGCCAGGAGCAGGAAGGCGAACTCGTTGAAGAGCAGTGTGGAGAGGATCTCGTTGACGTTCAGATGGGCGCGCAGCAGCGCCGGGATGACGACCCAGACCATGCCGAACAGTGCGCCTCCGACGGCCGCCAGCGGGATCGCCACCGCAGATGGGGAATCGGCGAGCAGGAATCCCGTGAGGAGGGCGCCGAGGCTGCCGGCGATGAGTTGGCCCTGCGCGCCGATGGTGATGACGCCCGCCCGGAGGGCGACAGCCGCGCCGATGCCCACGATCGCCAGCGGCGCGGCCCGAGCCAGGGTCTCGCCGATCGCGAACCAGTCCCCGAAGCTCCCCACCAGGATCGCCCCGTAGGCGGTGAGCGGGTTCTGGCCCGATCCGGCCAGGATCGCCGCCCCGAGCCCCAGGGCGAAGACAACCGCCAGGAGGCTCGTGCCCAGGCCGATCGTGGCGCGCTCGAACGCCGTGTCGGCGCGGATCGCCGCGGTGTCCTCGCCGGCCCGCGCGCCGCCGTCGCCGGAGTCGTCATCCCGCCGAAAGCCGGAATCCGTGACGCTCACGTTGTTGCCTCTGCATCGGCGGCGGGGTCCCACTCCAGGCCGGCCATGACGGCGCCGAGACGGGCCGACGTCATCTCCTCGACGCCGAAGCGATCGGTTACGCGCCCGGCACTGAGCACGACCACCCGCTGGGAGAGTTCGGCGACCTCGTCGAGATCGGCGGAGATGATGACCACTGCACCCCCGCGGACGGCGGTGTCGAAGCAGCGGTCGCGGATCGCCCGCCCGGCGTGGGGATCGAGCCCCTTCGTCGGGCCGGCGGCCACGAGCACGGCCGGATTCCGCTCCATCTCCCGGGCCGCCATGAGCTTCTGCTGGTTGCCTCCCGAGAGCGTCCCCGCCCGCAGCGACGGCTCGGGCGGGCGCACGTCGAAGCGCTCGGCGAGGGCGCGGGCATGGCGTCGCACGGCGGCCCGCAGCCGCACGCCGAAGCGGGCGAAGGCCGCGTCGGCGACGCGCCGGGCGATGAGGTTGTCGGCAAGCGAGAAGTCCGCGGCCAGACCGGCGCTTCGATCCTCCGGCAGCAGGGCCACGCCGGCACCGATGGCCGCGGCCGGTGACCCGGTCACATCGGCCCCGTCGACCTGGACCGTCCCGGCATCAGGGCGAGCCTGGCCGGTCAGGACGGCGGCGAGTTCGTCCTGACCGTTGCCGGCCACGCCGACGACGCCGACGATCTCGCCGGCTCGCACACGCAGCGAGACCTCGCGCAGGCCCGGACCGTGCTCGGCGGCGAGACGCAACCCGTCGGCCTCGAGTCGCACGTCACCCGGCTCGATGGTGGGGCGTTCGGTCTCCAGCAGCGAGATGTCGCCGATCATCAACTCGGCGATCCGGCGCAGGTCCGCCCCGGCGACGTCGGTGCCGGCGGTGACGACCCTGCCCTGGCGCAGCACCGTCAGGCGGTCGGCCAGCTGCGCCAGCTCGGGCAGGCGGTGGGAGATGTAGATGATGGGTGTTCCCTCGTCGCGCAAACGCAGGCACAGGGTGATGAGGTGCTCGGTCTCCAGCGGCCCGAGCGCGGAGGAGGGCTCGTCGAGGATCAGCAACCGGGCGCCCCAGGCGAGGCTGATGAGGATCTCCGCCTGCTGGCGCACGGCGAGGGGCAGGTCGTCCACGAGATCGTCGGCGGGGACCGCCAGGTCCAGCTCTCCGGCCAGTCTCTCCACCTCGGCGCGGGCGGCCCGCGCGTTGAACGCCCGGGGCCACGGCCGCCACCCCGTTCCGCCGGCTTGGCGAGGTCGGCCGAGCTCGATGTTCTGCGCCACGGTGAGCCCACGGACCAGCGACAACTGCTGGCGCACGTGCGCCACGCCCGCGGCCGAGCCGTCCGAGCGGCGCCGCGGGGTGTAGGGCTCCCCGAACAGTCTCAGAGCGCCGCTGTCGGGACGCAGTGCGCCGGCCACGATCTTGGCCAGAGTCGTCTTGCCCGCGCCGTTCTCGCCGACCAGCGCGTGGATCTCACCGGCCCGCAGATCGAAGTCCACGTTGTCGAGGGCCTGGGTCGCGCCGAAGCGGCGCGACACGCCGCGCGCCTCGAAGGCGACGCCGGATTTCGGGGCGCTGCTCATGCCGGCGGCGGGAGGGTGGCGCGGGCAGCCGCCGCCACCTCGTCCTCGTCGACGCTGATGCAACGGCCGTCCTGCACGACGACCTCGCCGGCGGCGATCACCAGGTCGGCGCGATCGGACAAGCCGGTCAGCAACAGGCCGATCACCGGATCGTGCACCCCGACGCGGTCGACGGTGGTGATGTCCCAGGCGGCGATGTCAGCGGCGGCGCCCGGCGTGATGGTGCCGAGCGCGGAGCGGCTCAGGCACTTCGCCGAGCCTCGCGTGGACATGGCCAGCAACTCCCGGACGCTCAGCCAGCGCTCGGGGTCCGGGCTGTGCTGGCGGTGCGACAATGCCGCCAGGCGCATGTCACCCATCTGGTTGCCGCCGTCGTTGGAGGCCGAGCCGGTGGTGCCGAAGCCCACCGTGGCGCCCCCGTCGAGCCACCACCGCACCGGCGCCGGGCGGAACCCCATGCGCAGGTCCGGAGCGACGAGGTGCACGAGCCCCACGCCTGCGGCGGCATAGTCGGGAATCTCGCCGCGCGGGCAGTCCACCATGTGCGCCAACCACACCTTGTCATTGTGCCAACCCGCCTGGCCGAGGACCTGCCAGGGTGACTTCCCGTAGCGCCGGCGGCAGAACTGCGTGTCCACGCCCTCGTAGAGGTGCGTGTGCAGGCCCACCCCCGGGTTCTCCGCCGCGATCTCGGCGAATGCGCCGAATACCTCCAGGCGGTCGACGTGCGGCCCGCAGGGGGCGAGGTCGATGCGGATCCGGGACAGCGGATCCGGGTCGTGGTAGGTGTCGATCAACTCGAGGGAGTGGCGCAACACCTCGTCGACGCTCTGGCAGGCATTGTCGGGCCCCTCGCCGCCGTCGCTGCGCGGGTAGGTCATGGTGCCCCGCCCGGCGTGCAGGCGGATGCCCACCTCGCCGGCGGCCTCGATCGTGGCCTCGATGTAGGGCTCCGTCACCCCGCCTGGGAAGTAGTAGTGCTGGTCCGCGACGGTCGTCACCCCGCAGAGCAGCGACTCGACCATGCCGGCGCGGGCCATCGTGGCGATGGATTCGGGTGTGAAGTGACCGTCATGCCACCACCGGGTGCAGATCTGCCCGAGGCCCTTCAACCAGTCCTGGAGCAGGATCCTCTCGAGGTCGGGGATGCAGCGCAGCCCCACCTGGTACAGGTGCTGGTGGGCATTGATGAGGCCCGGCAGCACCGCCAGGCGGGAGGCGTCGATGACGGTCTCGCCGGCCTGCGGCGCCAGGTCGCCGATCTCGGCGATGAGCCCGCCGGCGACGCGGACATCCACATCGTGCAACTCACGATCGTCGGCATCGAAGGTCAGGAGATGCGAGACATCGCGCAGCAACACTCCGGGCACGGGCGCAAGTCTGGCAAAATCGGCGGGACAGCGGAGGAATGACCGTGACACCGCGCATTCGCCAGTTCAGCGACCGTGATCAGCCGCGCCCGGCGGCGGTCGTCGTCGCCGCCAGCACGCTGTCGATCGCGGTCAACTCGGCCTACGGCTACGTGCCGGGGTTCATGGCGACGGCTCTGCGGGCCGACCTGGGCATCGACCGCTGGCACGTCGGGCTGCTGGTGAGCCTCTACTTCGGCTGCGCCGGTGTGGCCTCGCTGGCGGCGGGGCGGGTGTGTGACCGTATCGGTGGCCGATTCACGGTGTTCGGGGGGATGGCGTTCGTCGTGGTGGCCTCAGGGCTGGCCGCCGGGCTCGGCGGCTATGCCGCGTTGCCCGCCGCCGGCGTGTTGGCGGGGCTCGGGTACTCGCTGAACAACGTGGGGACGAACGTCGCCGTCGCCGGAGCCGTGAGCCCGCGCCGGCGGGCGGTGGCCCTCTCGACGCGGAGTTCGGGGATCCTCCTGATGAGCGCCCTCACCGCGGCGGTCGCTCCCGTTGTCGCCGACCGCTGGGACTGGCGGTGGGTGTACGGCGGCCTCGGCGTGGGCGGGGTGGCGATGGCCCTCGTTGCGCTGGGGGTGCTGCGCGACGACACGGGCGATCCGCACGACTTGCTGCGACGACGGTCGCACCGGCTGCCGACGGGATTCATCTGGTTCCCAGTCGGCGCGTTCTGCCTCATTGCCGGCGCTCAGCCGCTGCTCTCCTGGACGGTGCCGTATGCCGAGGAGTCCCTTGGCCTCGCGCCCGAGTGGGCGGGGGTCCTCGTCGGGGCGTCCTCGGCGATCGGGGCCGCGGCAATGATCTCCACCGGTGTGGGCGCCGACCGGCTCGGCGCGCACCGGCGGATCCGGCTGCTGGTGGCGCTGGTCGCCGGCACCGGCGTCGCGTGCCTCCTGCTCGCTGCCGGTGCCGCGGTGGGGCTCTGGCTCGCCATGGTGGGCATCCTCGGCGGGATCGTCCTGCAGTTCGCCAGTATCGGCACGATGCACGCCGCCGTGGTCGACCGGGCCGGCCCGGCGGTGGCCCGGGCCACCGCCGCCACGATGACCGGCTACTACCTGGGCGCACTGGTGTCGCCGGTGGCGTTCGGCGCATTCGTGGACAGCGTCGGTTCCTATGAGTGGGCCTGGTTCGTCCTCGGCGTCCTGCTGGTGGTTGCAGCGGCTGCGTTCCGGCTCGCCGGGCGTATCGAGCCGGCCGATTGAGTCCCGTGGCTCGGGATTACCCTCGGCCGGGCATGGATCGCCGGACCACTGTCGCAACGGGGCCGTGCCGATGAGCGGCCGCTTCGTCGGCCGGAGCGTGCGCCGGGTCAACGACGAGAAGATGCTGCGCGGATCGGCCCGTTACGTGGCCGATCTGGCGGGGACGCTCCCGAGTGTGCTGCACGCGGCCGTGATCCGCAGCCCGGTGGCGCACGGCACTCTGGAGGGCCTCGACAGCGTCGGGCTTCCAAGCGGTGCCCGACTGGTCGGTCCCGGCGAACTGCGGCAGCGCGTCAAGGGACGCCTGCAGGTCCTCTGGCAGCTGACCACCCAGAACCAGACCTCCACCCCCGTGCTCGATGGCAGGGTGCGCTACGCCGGCCAGCCGGTGGCGCTCGTCGTGGCCCCGAGTGCGGCAGAGGCCGCCGATGCCGCCGAGGCCGTGCTGCCGTTGATCGACGAGCTGCCGGCGGTGACCGATCCTGTCGAAGCGCTGGCGGCCGGCGCCCCCCGCCTTTGGGACGATGTGAACGGCAACCTGCTCGCCTCCTGTACCGCAGGCGACACCGCCGAACACACCGAGGAGGTGTTCGCCGCGGCCGACAGGCGACTGCGCACCCGGTTGGTGATCGGTCGCCTCAGCGGGGCACCGATGGAGGGCCGCGGCGTCCTGGCGTACACCGATCCGGCAGGCAAGCTGGTGGTGCACACCTCCACGCAGGCACCGCACGCCATCCGCGACGCCATCTGTGAGGTGCTGGAGGTGCCGCAGCACCGGGTCCGGGTGGTGGCGCCCGATGTGGGCGGTGGTTTCGGTCTGAAGGACCACCTCTACGAGGACGAGTTGATGGTGATCATCGCGTCGCTCGAGACGGGATGCCCCGTCCTGTGGACCGAGAGCCGCACCGAGGCAATGCTGGCCACCACCCACGCCCGCACCGAGACGTGCGACGTGGAGGTCGCCTTCGACGATGACGGCACATTGCGCGGCCTGCGTGTCGACGCCGTCCGCAACGGCGGTGCGCAGTGCAGCATCTTCGCCGGGGGGCCGCTGTTCGTGGCCCTGGGCATGGCGCCGGGACCGTACCGCTGGGACGCCGTGCGGGGCACCGGCCGCCTCGTCGCCACCAACACCATGTCCACGGGCGCCTACCGGGGGTTCGGCCAGACCCAGGCGACCCTGATCGGCGAGCGGGCCGTGGAACTGGTGGCGCGGGAACTGGGGCGCCACCCCGCGGAGGTGCGCGAGCAGAACATGATCCGCCCGGAGTCCCAGCCCTACACCACCCGCACCCACGTCACCTACGACAACGGCGACTACGCGGCCCCGCTGCGTCGCGCCCGTGAGCTGATCGAGGAGCGGGCGGCCGGCGGCGACGAGGATGCCGGTGACGACAGGAGGCTCCGCGGCGTCGGCTATGCCTCGCACGTGCAGCTGGCAGGCGTGGGCCCCAGCTTCCTGAACGAGATCCTGGGATTGCGCATCGGCGGCTACGAGAGCGCCGTGGTGCGCATGGAGCCCGACGCCAGCGTGCGCCTCTACACCGGCGTCTCACCGCACGGCCAGGGTCTGGAGACGACGCTGGCGCAATTGCTGGCGGACGAGTTGGGCGTGGAGGTCGGCGACGTGGAGGTGATTCACAGCGACACCGACGTCACGCCCTACTCGGCGTACGGCACGGCCGCCTCGCGCTCCCTGGCGCTCGGCGGCGGGTCGGCCGTCGTCGCCGGTCGCGAGATCGCAGGGAGGCTCCGGGCGATCGCGGCCGAGATGCTGGAGGCCAACCCCGCCGACCTCACGCTCGCAGGCGGGCAGGCCACCGTGGCCGGGACCAGTGCCTCGGTGCCGCTCGCGGACGTGGCCGCGGCCGCCCACCGGGGATTCCGGCTTCCCGAGGGCCAGCCCCCGGGCCTCACCGCCACCTACATCTACGACCCGCCGAGTCCCACGTTCTCCTTCGCCTCCCACGCCTGCGCGGTGGCGGTTGACCCCGAGTTGGGAAGCGTCGAGATCACCGACTACGTGGTGGTGCTGGACTGCGGCACCGTTGTGAATCCGGTGATCGTGCAGGGGCAGGTGCACGGCGGCGTGGCGCAGGGAATCGGGGCTGCACTCTGTGAGGAGGTCATATACGACGCCGACGGTCAGCCCCGCACAACCACGCTCGCCGACTACCTCGTGCCCACGACCGACGTGTTGCCGAACGTCGCCGTGGAGCATCTCGAGACACCGTCGCCGTACACCCCCGGCGGCATGAAGGGCATGGGGGAGGGCGGCACCAACGCCTCCTACCCGTGCGTCGTCAACGCCGTCCTCGACGCGCTGGCCGGAGCCGGGATCGCGCCGCCTACGGGAACACTCACTACCCCTCTTTCACCCGAGCGCCTCTGGCAGATCCTGACGCCCTCCTCGGAACGGTTCGAATAATCGACATATAATGAAATAGCTCTTTGATCATGTCGCTTCCCCCGGCAGGAGCAACCCCTCAACACGGACGGGTTGCCACAAGATCGTCAGGAGGAAGCGATGACGATGCTCCCGTTCCCGGAAAGCTCACAATGGTGTAGTTTGCGAGGCGTGGGGCGACCGAGCAGCCCCCGGACGAACGGGGCGATGAACAATCTCCTACCGGCCGATGCGCCCGCGCATAGCTGGTATCGGTTCGTGCTGTCGTTCCCACCGCATCTGGTGCGTAGCTATGCGGAGCGGTTCGGACTCGACGAGTCATCGGTCCTGCTGGATCCGTTCTGCGGGACGGGCACGACGGTCGTCGAGGCGAAGAAGTTGGGGATCCCGAGTCGTGGTGTTGAGGCTCTCCCTATGGCCCGCCTGGCTGCCGCAACGAAGGTGGACTGGAGCCCTGACCCCGACCGATTGATGGCGCACGCGGAGTTGGTCGCCGACAAGGCGCTGGCACGACTGGAGGCCGACGGGTTTACTGACCAGGCGACGGGGGAAATTCCCGAGGGAGAGCGGCTTCGCTTGCCGGGGCCCGATGCATTCAAGCTCCTGCTGCGCAACTCAATCAGCCCGCTGCCGCTGCATAAGACCCTGCTCCTCGTGGAGGCTCTCGATGGTGAGCACGACCCGGCGTACTCAGGACACGAGCGCGTAGCGTTGGCGAAGATCCTTCCGTCGCAGGTCGGCAATCTGCGATTCGGGCCCGAGGTCGGCGTCGGTGCGATCAAGGCCGATGCACCCGTCGTGGGGCCATGGCTCGAGCAGGTGCGCGCCATTGCAGATGATCTCCGGATGCTGGCGGCTCGGGACGGCACGTCGGCGGTCGTGAGCGGTGGCGACGCCCGCGTCTTGGGCGACGGTCTCGAGCACGCCAGTGTCGAGGCTGTGATCTGTTCGCCGCCTTATCCGAACGAGAAGGACTACACGAGGACGGTGCGCTTAGAGTCGGTCCTTCTAGGGATGATGAACGCGCGGCCTGAACTGCGCGAGACCAAGCGGTGCCTCCTGCGGTCCAACACCAGGGGTGTCTACAAGGCCGACGACGATCACACGTGGCTGGCGGTGGGCAGCGAGGTGAACGGGATCGCCGATGCCATCGAAGAGCGGCGGATCGCGCTGGGCAAGACGTCGGGGTTCGAGCGGATGTACCACCGGGTCACCCGTCTGTACTTCGGGGGGATGGCACGCCACTTCGACAGTCTCAGCAGGATCCTCAAGCCCGGGGCTCGCCTCGCGTACGTGGTCGGCGACCAGGCCTCCTATCTGCGAGTCATGATCCGCACTGGCGAACTGCTCGCCGATGTGGCGCGCACCGCCGGTTACGAGGTGGAGGGCATCGATCTCTTCCGCACGCGCCTCGCCACTGCAACAGGAGAACAACTTCGCGAAGAGGTTCTACTCCTGCGCTGGCCCGGGTGAGCAACGTGTCCGGGACCCCCGACACCTCCACGCGCCGGTACCAGGAGATAATCGAGAAGGTCTTCCTCGACCGGTTCACGCCCGGAGCCACCGAGGTGCCATTCGAGCGGGCCGAGCTGACCGAGGCCGCCAAGGAACTCGGCCACGCAGTTCCGATGAACCTCGGTGACGTTGTGTATTCGTTCCGCTACCGCCGGGAGCTTCCGGAGAGCATCACCGGCCGCGCCCCGACCGGCAGGGAGTGGGCGATCTTCCCGGCGGGCAAGAGCGTGTACTGCTTCCGCCTCGTGGCCGTGAACGTCATTGAGCCTCGGCCGGGACTGCGGAGAACGAAGATCCCCGATGCAACGCCAGGTGTGATCTCACGATATGCGATGTCGGACGAGCAGGCCTTGCTGGCCGGGGTGCGTTACAACCGCCTACTCGACGTCTTCACCGGAGTCGCCTGTTACTCCTTGCAGAGCCACATGCGAACGTCCATCGAGGTGGTCAACCCGCTCTCGGGCGCTCCCGAGAAGGCCCAGGTAGAGACCGACGAACTCTATGTCGGCATCGACCGCCACGGAGCGCACTACATTCTCCCCGTCCAAGCCAAGGGGGGCCACGACAGCCTGAGCATCATCCAGATCTGGCAGGACTTCCACGTGGCGGAACAGAAGTTCCCGGCGTTGATCCCCATGCCGATAGCTGCCCAGTTCATGCAGGATGGATCGATAGCGCTATTCCAGTTCGACAAGTCCGCGGACGAGATAACGATCGCCAGGGAGCGTCACTACAACCTCGTGCCCCAGACCGAACTGACCGACGAAGAACTCGCCATCTACGGCAGGATCGCCCAGACGGCGGCAGGCGAAACCGACACCTAACCCGTTCACCCAGGTTGGCGTGTGTCGGTACGTTGGTCGCCCTCAATGGCCTGTGGGCCTGTCACAGTATGGGGGCGAACTCCATCCGCGGCCGAATCCGTATAGGCCGGACGCTGCACGAGGTGGTTCTCCTCGTTCCGCATTCAGTGCCGGACAAGAGATGACGCCGCGTGGCCGGCGGCGAGGTAGGCGTAGGTGATGGCTCGGGCGTTGGCGAGGCCGCCCACGTAGGCGGGCTGCTCGACGTAGGCGGCGGCATTGCCCGTGGCGTAGAGGCCGTAGATGGGGTGACGATCCTCGGTCAGCACCTGCGCGACGCTGTTGATCAGCAGCCCGGTGGAGTAGATGCCGGTGCCCAGCAGCTTCAGCGGCAGGCCCCAGAACGGCGGCTCGGTGAGCGAGCCCAGGTTCGGATTGGGCGACTGGTTGGGATCGCCCGCCCGGAGCCGGCTGTAGGGGAGCGTGCCGCGGCCGAAAATCGGATCGTTCCCCTCCTCGGCGCCGTCGTTGAAGGTGGCCACCTGTTCGACGAGGCCGCCCGGGTGGATGCCGAGTGCGCCGGCGAGATCGGCGAGGTTTGACGCTTGCGCGAGGTTGGCGGGCCATTGCTCCCCGTCACCGAGGCGATAGCGGGTGCGGTAGCGGTTGTCCCCGATTAGGTAGCACGGGTAGTTGGGGAAGTGTCCCGTGGCGTCGTCGCGTTGTTTGACAGCGCGCAGCAGGAACCCGTAGAAGCTCTCGTCGCCGAAGCGCCTGCCCGCTAGGTTCACCACGATGGAATGCGGTAATCCGAGTGCCCGCGAGAGTTCGCGGTGCAGCGGTACGTCCGTGCCGGGGTGATACTCGGTCGGACTCTCATAGCCGAAGATCGTGAACGCCTGACCTGCGGTCACCCGGGCGGCGCCGGCGGATTCGGCGAGGGAGAAGGCGTCGCCGTCGAGCACCGGTGGCGACGCCTCGAAGACCTCCGGCAGTCCCTCCAACTCTGCCGCCCAAGGGGCGTTGCCGTAGCTGCCGGTCGCGATCAGAACGCCCCGACGGGCGTGGACCTCGGTGCGGGCGCCGGCTGTCTCGATGACCGCACCGGTGACGCGATCGCCGTGGCGGGTCAACTCGATGCAGTGGCTCTCGATCAGGATCGGCACTGCCCGCCCGACGATCGCTGGGATCGCGAAGCCGGCGGACAGCCCCGGTCCCCAGGTCAGCAGATCATTTTCTCGGCGCTGCCGATGCAGGTCGGCGAGCACGTCGCCGGCAACCAGGTCACCGCCGGCTCGCCGTACCTCGTCGTGCGTCAGGCCCAGGAGCCGGAAGTGCGGCGAGCTGCGGAAGTGGTGGCGCCAGGAGCCCAGTGCCGTGCCGGGTGCGGCGACCTCCAGGATGCGGCCCCCCGGCTTGGAGCCCGGTGCATCGGGGTGGTACTGGTCGCCCAACCCGGTGCTCGAGAACGCGACGCCGAGCCGGGCGAAGTACTCCACAGCCTCCGGTGCCCGCCGGATGAACGTCTCCAGCAGGTCGGCGTCGAACGTGCCGCCGTCACGTGCGACCCAGCGCAGGTAGTCGCGGGTCTCGGCGGGGCCGTCGTCGAGGCCGGCCTGTCGCTGCAGGTGGTTGTCTCCCACCCAGACGACGCCACCGCTGTAGGCGGCAACGCCCCCGATCAGCGGTGACTTCTCGGCGATGACCACGTCGAGTCCGGCTTCGGCGGCACGCAGCGCGCCGGCGAGCCCGCCGAGCCCGCCACCGATGCACAGGAAGTCGCACTCGCGGCCCATGACGTGTACTCCGATCGCCGAGGCAGGGGCGATGTCGCGCCGCCGGGACGGGAGACCGCACTCGTTCGGTGCGACGCACCAACTCCCGGCGCTGACCAGGGGACCGTACCATTGGCCGATGCCCCCGGTTCCAGCGCAGGCGACGGTGACCGGCCACCTCGCCGCCTTCCTGACCGATGCGCGGACCCGCCCGCTGCCCGCAGAGGTGCAGCACCAGGCCCGCCGCCTGCTGCTGAATGCGGCTGCCGCCTCGCTGGCCGGGCACGATCATCCAGCCGTCGGGCGACTGCGGGAATGGGCGCTCGACGGTGCCGGCAGCGGGGCGGCCCGGCTGCTCTGGCACGGCGATCGCGTCAGCGGCGACCGGGCCGCCCTGGTGAACGGGGCGATGGCTGAGGTGCTGGACTTCAACGAGACCCACCTCGAGGCGTTCGTGCACCCCACGGCGCCGGTCTGGCCGGCCGTGCAGGCGACCGCCGAGCAGTCCGGCGCCTCACTGGCCGATGTCCTGGCTGCAACGGCCCTCGGAATCGAGGTCGAACTGGCGGTGGCGACGATGCTGATGCCCGCGCACTACGAGCGCGGGTTCAATCCGGCGGTGGCTGCGGGCGCCGTGGGAGCCGCCGCGGGTTGCTCGGTGATCCTGGGCTTGGATGTCGAGCGGACGACGAACGCGCTGGGCCTCGCCGCGCTCGGCGGGGCCGGCCCGCTGGAGGTTCTCGGCACCGACGTCCACCCCTACCGCATCGGCGACGCCGCCCGCAGCGGGTTCACCGCCGCCGACCTGGCCCGGCGTGGCTTCACCGCCCCGCCGACGGCGATCGACGGCGAGCACGGCCTGCTGGCGACGGTCGCCGAGCGCGATCCGGACAGGATCGAGGACGCCCTGGGGTCTCTCGGCGACGACTGGCGGATCTGCGGCCCCATCGCCTTCAAGCGCTATCCCACCGAGACCATCAGCCAAGCCCCCCTGGACTGCACGCTGGACCTCCGGGCGCGCACGCCGCCGGAGAAGCGCTCACAGGTCGCCTCGATGACCTTCGCGGTCGCCCCCCTCGTCGCCGACGTGAATCGCAGCCGCCGCGAACGGTTCGCCATCCCCGCTGACGACCAGCAGGCCCGCTTCGACGGCAGCTACTGCGCAGCCGCGGCGTGGTGCCATGGCCGCTTCACGGTCCAGGAACTGGGCACCGAGACGCGCTCCGATCCCGCTGTGTTGGTACTACGCGACAAGATCGGATTCATGGCCACCGAAGGCCGCGGCATGGAGAGCGCATCCCTCGAAGTGACCTTCGCCGACGGCACCACCGGCCACGCCGCGACCGAAGCATTCGGCGGATCGACCGCCAATCCGTTGAGGGAGGCGGACCTCATTGCCAAGCTCGCCGACGCCGCCGTGGGCATCGTGGACACGGCCCGTGTCAACGCCATCAGCGCAGTGATCAGAGGGGACCGACCAGCTCTCAAGGCTGACGATTTCACCGGACTGCTCGTGCGTTGAGATGTCGAGTCGCGGTGCAGCAGGCCCGCGCTCGAGTCGTCGCCTCCCTCCGACCTTGGTGGTGCCGCCGCTGGTGCTGACCGAGTCGGACTGCCTGAACGCGCAAGTCACTGGCGGGGACGCCGAGATCGCCCTGCTCGGGTGTCTACGAGTTGGCGTCATTCGAACTCGGCAGTCTGCCGAAGGCCCGCGCCGTCGTGGGAATGCCACCAGGATCTTCCACTGAGCCTGTCCGACGCTTCCTTGTTGTCCTGAAAGATCGCTACGGCTAGCGCTCATGACATGCTCGGTCGGAACACATCTTGCAGATGTCGCAGGTTACCGACGCGTGTCCGCACGATCGGATGGACGGATTGACGGGTTGACGGGCTGCGGTATGCTGTACTGATCATGACGACTGAATCCCGCATGGTGGACCTGCTCGGTCAGATGCTGGCGAGTCGTACCGACCCGGGTCGTGGCCACGTCATTCTGAGCGAGGCCGAGTACGACGATCGGCTCCGTCGTGAATTCGAGGCGTCGAGCGGTGACGAGCGCATCTCTGAGCGGCGGGTAAAGGAGGCCGCATTGCGGATGATCCGGAACCGGCTGGTGCACGGCCAGATCGAAACGAGCGACTCTGATCGTCTTGTCGAGCCCCTCACTGTCGAACTTGAGCCAGTACTACGGCGGCCGGTCCAAACGGTCTTCGACGAATTGGTGCGCGAGCTTCGCCAACGTCGCGACAGCGACGTTGGGTTATTGGCCGCAGCTTCCGTCGCGGACAGCTTTGTCGAAGCATTGACCGCTGACGCAACGTGGTTGGGCAAGCTCGAAGCCGATGAGGCTGTGCGCCTCGGTCGCAGCGCAGCCGAGAAAGTGTTGGCAGCGGCGCGGTGGTCTCGGGTCGTTGGCGATCGGCTAGACACGACCCAGGTCGCACGACTCCTTGGTGTGACCCGCCAAGCGTTGGCCAAGCGTCAGCAGACAGGATCGCTCCTCGGTCTTCCCGGCGACGGCACGACCTGGTATCCGACGTGGCAGTTCGACACTGCCGAAGCGCGCATCCGCCCCGAGGTTCGTGATCTGATCGGTGCGTTTCGGGATCGCCTCGATGACATCGATCCACTCATCATCGCTGCCTGGGCTACTACACCCCAGGACGAGGACCTCGCCGGCGAGACACCTGCCCAATGGCTGCGTGCCGGTCGTGATCAGGACCAGTTGCGCCGCGCTGCCGAACGGGCCGCGGCGCGGCTGAGCCGGTGAGCGACTGGAGGGACTTCCCCGCTCGTCGGATCGATACGGCAACACCGCTCTTCCGCATCCACCAGCGCCATTGCCACCCGGCTTGGTTCAATACCGATGGGCTATCCCGATTCGACCCGCCGCAGGGCTACCGAGATCGGTTCGGCGTGTGCTGCCTCGGACTCGAGCCGCTTGCGTCCTTCGTTGAGGTGTTCGGTCGAATTCGCGCAGTCCCGAAGGCTGAACTCGACCGTCGGCGCCTCTCAGAACTCACAGTGTGCCATGACGTCGAAGTTGCCGACCTGACCGACCGCACCGTGCTCGGCGCCTTCGGGATCACTGCTGCCCACTCCATGGGTACCGACTACGAACCTGGTCAAGACCTCGCCGGCCGACTGTTTAAGGTCGGTTTCGACGGCGTCGTGTATCGAGTCCGTCACGATCCTGCCATGGAGTTGGAGGCGGTCGCGCTCTTCGGAGAACCTGGCGAGACTCCCAATCGATTCAATCCGCCCAAATCCAGCCCCATTCCCCAGGAACTGATAGCTGCAGGACAGCAGTTCCACATTGAGGTTCTCCCAGCGGCTCCACTGCCCTAGGTGCGCGTTGGGGGCGACATGAGTGCGCTCAAGACTCTGGAAGCGGCGTGATCGGACGCTGTGGATTCCGGCTTCCGCCGGAATGACAAGAATGCTGGCACAACGTACGCGTCAACGGTCGCCTCGCTGCTCAGCGGTGGCTTCGCGGTCCCAGGTGGTCGGGGTGATGCCCCGGGCGCGGAGTTCGACCTTGCGGACCTTCTCGGTGGGGGTCTTGGGGAGGATCTCGACGACCTCGACGTAGCGCGGGACCATGAAGCGGGGGAGGCGGGGGGACAGGAAGTCGATCAGCTCCGCCGGCCCGACCGTCTCGCCGGGGCGGGCCACGACCACGATCTTCACCTCGTCCTCGCCCCACTCGGAGGGGACGGCGATAGCGGCAGACTCCAGCACGCCAGGATGCTCGTTGACCACCACCTCCACCTCGGCGGAGGAGATGTTCTCGCCGCGCCGGCGGATGGTGTCGGAGATGCGGTCCAGGAAGTAGTAGTTGCCGTCTTCGTCGTAGCGGAACGCGTCGCCGGTGTGCAGCCAGAGGTTGCGCCAGGCCGCCGTGGTCGCCTCGGGCATGTCGAGGTAGCCGGCCATGAGGGTCCACGGCTCGTGTGAGCGCACGAGCAGTTCGCCGACGCGGCCGGGTCCCACGTCCTCGTCGTCTTGATCCACGACGCGCACCTCGTAGCCGGGGCGCACCCTGCCGCAGCTCTCCAGGTCCGCCAGCGTCCAACCCTCTGAGTGCAAGGGCACGCTGATCTCGGTCATGTTGAAAGCGGTGGAGACCCGCACCCCGAACCGCTGCTTGAAGTCCTCAAGTTCGGGAATGAGCGGCACCATCACCACGGTGTGCAGCGGTGTGTCGGCGTCGTCGGGGCGCCGGGGTTGGCGGTTGATGAAATTGGCCATCGCCCCCAGCAGCAGGGTGGTGGTGCAGCGGTAGCGCCCGATGTCGTCCCAGAACGCCGAGGTGTTGAAGGAGGGTCGCATGACGACCCGCCCGCCGACCAGCGCGAACGTGTAGACGGGGCCCTTGCCGCTGATATGGAACAGCGGGAACGGCATGTAATAGGCGTCGTCGGCGCCGAAGTCGCCCGTGAAGATCGAAGCGGACGCCGTGGCGTGGAGTTGCGCCCACGGCACCAGCACGCCCTTGGAGGGCCCGGTCGTCCCGGAGGTGTACATGACCGTGGCGATGTCGGCGGGACCGGGGCCGTCGAGGTCGCCGGCGGGCGCAGCGCCGGCGAGGAACTCGCGCCGCCCGATCACCCGGAACGGCAGATCGGCGGTCACATCGCTGCGGTCGTGCACGACGATCGTCTCCAGGTGCGTGAGGTCGGCGGCGACGTGGCCGAGGCGCTCCAGGTACTCGGCGGCGGTGACCAGCAGCTTCGAGCGGGAGTGCTCCAGCAGGTAGTGGAGCATCCGGCCCACGTAGCCGGTGTTGACGGGTACCTCCCAGCCGCGCAGCCAGGAGAGCCCCAGCCATGCGCTGACAGCGTCGATGCCGGTGGGCAGCATCACGGCCACGCGGTCGCCCGGCCCCACGCCGAGGCGGCGGTAGGCGTCGGCCCAGGTGAGCGTGTAGCGATGCAGGTCGCCGTAGGAGATCGAACGGCCGTCGACCTCCTGCAGGAAATCACGGTCGGGACACTCGGCAGCCCGGGCCGCCAGCAGGTGCGGCAGGACCAGTTCGCGTGCCAGCATCAGGCTCGCTCCGCCGCGGGCCGGCGGACCTTGTTGATGGCCCCGCCGCGCCGGACCATCTCCACCTGCCGTGGGGAGAGGTCGTGGCGGACCTCGAAGCGCACGTCGCGGGAGGCGTCCAGCACGCTGCCGATGCCCGCTTCCAGCAGCACGAGCGCGTCCTCCAGCACGACAGTGTGTCCGGCCTCGATTGCCTCGTACGCCTCGACATCTGCGAAAACCAGGGGCAGCACACCGAATAGCGCCAGGTTCTCGTGGTGGATGCGGGCGTAGTCCACGGCGATGACCACGCGCAGCCCCAGGGATCGGGGGGCCAGCGCCGCCTGCTCCCGGCTGGAGCCCTGCCCGTAGTTCCGCCCCCCGATCACCGCATGGTCGCCCTGCGCCCGGGCCCGAGCGGGGTAGCCGGGGTCGACGCCCTCGAAGGCGAAGTCACCCATCCGCTCCACGTTCGACCACAACGGCATGGCGCGCGGCCCCGCCGGCAGGATCTCGTCGGTGGACACGTCATCGCCCATCTTCAACAGCACGGGGATCGTGAGCCGGTCGGGGAGGGTTTCGAACTCCGGCAGTGACGGGTGGTTCGGTCCCTTGGCGAGCGCCACCCGGCCGGCCTGATCGGCGGGCAGGGGAGGCACCAGCAGGTCGTGATTGGTGCGCCATTCGTCGGGTTCGTCGATGCCCGGTGCCACCGGTCCGAGCGTTCGCGGGTCGGTGAGGACGCCGCTGAGGGCCGAGGCCGCCGCCGTCTCGGGACTCACCAGGTACACCTGGTCGTCGGCCGTGCCCGATCGGCCGGGAAAGTTGCGCGGCACCGTGCGCAGGCTGATGCGGCCCGGTGCAGGCGCCTGCCCCATGCCGGGACAGCCGTTGCACCCGGCCTGGTGCAGGCGGGCGCCGGCGGCGAGCAGCGTGGCGACGTGGCCCGCCGCCGCCAGGTTGGTGAGGGCCTCCCGGCTGGCCGGATTCACGTCGAAGGAGACGCTGTCGGCGACCCGGCCCCCGGCCACGATCCCCGCGGCCACCGCGAGGTCGCGGAACGAGGGGTTGGCCGACGATCCGATGTACGCCTGATGGATCGGCGCGCCCGCAACCTCGGAGACCGGCACGACGTTGCCGGGGCTCGGCGACAGCGCCACGAGTGGCTCGACGGTGCCCAGATCGAGTTCGGTGAAGCGGTCGTAGGCGCCGGCGCCGGGAGGCGCATCCGAGTGGTCAGCCGAGCGGTCGCCCCTACCCGCCGCGGGGAGTGACGCCGGATGGTCGTCGGGGGTAGCGAGCGGCCGCCAGTCCGCAGCCCGGCCCTGGCGGGTGAGGAAACGCAGCACCTCGCCATCGGAGGCGAACAGCGACGTTGTGGCCCCCAACTCGGCGCCCATGTGGGCGATCACGTGGCGGTCCCACACCGACAGGCCCGCCACGCCCGGGCCGTGGTACTCGAGCAGCCGGCCGGATGCCCCGTCGGTGCCGTGGCGGCGCAGCATCTCCAGGATCACGTCCTTGGCGCTCACCCACGGACCGAGTTCCCCCACCAGGCGGACGCCCCAGATCTCCGGCATCGTCAGGTACAGCGGCTCGCCGGCCAGCACCAGCGCCACCGCCAGCCCGCCGGCGCCGATCGCCAGCATGCCCAGGGCGCCGGCGGCGCACGTGTGGCTGTCCGAGCCCACCAGGCAGGCGCCGGGCCGCCCGAAGGACTGCTGGTGCACGGCGTGGCAGATGCCATTGCCGGCCCTGCTGAACCAGAGCCCGTAGCGCTCGCAGGCGCTGCGCATCATGAGGTGGTCTTCCGGATTGCGTTCGTCGGCCTGCAGCAGCAGGTGGTCCACATAGCCGACGGCCAGGTCCACCTGGGCGGTGCCCGCCCCCATGGCCTCCAGTTCGAGAGCGATCAGCGGCCCGACGGAGTCATCGATGAAGACCTGATCGGGGGCGAGGGCGATCTCGGTGCCGGCGACCGGCGTCCCGGCCACCAGGTGCGACTCGATGAGTTGGCGTGCGAGGGAGCGTCCCATCGGCCGGGGCCTCACCGCCCCTGGCGGCCGTAACGCTCGTCGAAGCCGGGATCGCGGGTGCAGCGCACCTGCCGCTCGGCCTCCCGGTCGAGCACATCGGCGAGCGGGAGCCGCAGCCCGTCGTTGAGGTTCCGCTTCATGGCGACGAGCGCGCCAGGAGCGGCCCTGAGCAGTCGTTCGGCGACCCCCTGGACGTGGGGGAGCAGCTCGTCGTCGGGCACCACCTCGGTCACCAGTCCGATGCGCTCCGCCTCGGGCGCCTCGACGACGGTGGACAGCAGGTAGAGCTGGCGCGCCTTGGCGGGGCCGAGCACCCAGGCCACCGTGGCGGTGCCGCCGAAGTCGCCCGAGAGCCCCACCCTGGCGAACGCCGTCACGAACCGGGCCGACGTCGCGGCATAGCGCAGATCACAGGCGCAGGCCAGAGCCAAAGCACCTCCGGCGCACGGCCCGTTGACCGCCGCGATTGTGACGGCATCCATCTCGTGCACCAGGAGCGAGGACTCCATGAGGCGCCGCAGCAGGGCGGTGTCGGCCTCCAGGCTGACGCCCCACGGTTCGCCGGTCTCGTCGCGGTCCCCGCCGGCCGAGAACGCCCGGCCGGCCCCGGAGAGGATGACGACCCGCACCGAGGGGTCGTCGGCGACTCGTTCCAAGCTCTCCACGAGCGCTCCCAGCAGCCCGGTGCTCAGCGCGTTCAGCTTCTCCGGGCGGTTCAGGGTGACATGCGCGATGCCCCCGGAGCGCTCCAGCGACACCGGCTCAGCCACCAGGGCCGTCCTCGCCTCGAGCGGGAGACCGGGCGCCACGGTTCGCGTCGGGGGCGCCATCGACGCCGTTCCCGTCACCTCGCCGTAGCTCCGCGGTTGCGGCCTCGTCCACCTCGAGATCTTCGGTCAGGGCGACGCCGTAGTCACGGCGCGCCGCCTCCGGCGACACGAGCCCGCCGCGCACGTCGCGCACGACCGACTCCACGGGACGCCGGTGCGGGTCGCCCAGCCCGCCCGCACCCGCGGTGATGAACGCCAGGCTGTCGCCGGCCTCCACGGCCACCACGTCGCACTTGGACGGCAACGCCTCTGTCTCGCCTCCCGCGCGGTGCAGCAGCTTGCGACTCAGATCTCCCGGCAGCCCGCCGGCCCATCCCCACGGTTGGCTCTGCCAGCGGTCGTCCTGGATGGTGATCTCGCCGTCGCTGTCGAAGCGGTACACCTTCTCGACGCCGTTGCCGCCGCGGTGGCGCCCGGCGCCGCCGCTGTCGGGGATCGAGCGATATGTCTGAACCGTCACCGGGAAGTAGCTCTCGATGTACTCGGTGGGGATGTTCGTGAACAGCGGCCACCAGGAATGCCCGTCCATCCCGTCGCCCGCCGGCCGGCCCGGGAGCCCCCCGTAGCTGATCTCGCCGAGCTGGAAGTACTCGTTGCGGTCGTCGGTGCCGCTGTACGTGAGCGCCGGGCTGGACCCGTAGCCCGCGCCGGCGGCGAATTCGGGAGCGCAGAGCGCCAGCACACCCTGGATGATGTCGAAGTGCCGGGCGAGGGTGATGTTCAGCAGGCCGAGGGGCGCCGGGAACTCGGGGCTGACGAGCGACCCGGGCTCCAGGATCACCTCGATGAGGTCGTGGAAGCCCTCGTTGAAGGAGATCTCCGGGTCGAAGGCCATGATGAGGTAGATCCCCACGAACATCTTGAACAGGCCGTCGTGTGTGGCCAGGTTGATGGGGCCCGGCGCCTGGGGGTCGGTGCCGGTCCAGTCGAAGAAGGCCTTCTCGCCCTCGCGCCACACGGTGAGCTTCATCTCGAACGGGCCGTTGCCCTGGCCGTCGTCGTCCACCACGTCGACGAAGCTGACCGGCTCGGTGGGGATGTGGCGGGCGATGATGGCCGCCATGGCGTCGCGCGTGCGCTGCAGCAGAGCGTCACAGGCGTGCCGGTAGGTGCCGGTGCCGAAGCGCCTGCAGAGGTCCTGCACCCGGGTCGCCGCGGTGCGGCAGGCCGCCACGAGCGCCATGAGGTCGGCCTCGTTCATCTCCGGTGTGCGGCTGTTGTTGAGGATTATCCGCAGCACGTCGGCGTTGAGGCGATCCTCGGCGAACAGCTTCACGGGCGGGATGCGGATGCCCTCGTCCCAGATGGACGTGGCGGTGGCCGCCATGCTGCCGGGCACGGTGCCGCCGCAGTCCAGCACGTGCCCGAACATCGAGGCGTAGCCAACCCGCTCGCCGTCGTAGTCGATGGGGGCGAGCACCAGCCAGTCCGGGGTGTGCTGGATGGCGCCGCCGCAGAGGTACGGGTCGCTCTGCAGGATGACGTCACCGGTGCGGATCTCGTCGGGGTACGTCTCCAGCAGCAGCGGCACGTACGAACCGAACTGGCCCACGAGCATGTTCCCGGCGGCGTCGGTGACGAGGGGGAACTCGTCGTGCTGCTCGCGGATGATGGGAGACATCGCCGACTGCAGCACGACGGCGTCCATCTCCTCGCGGATGTTCAACAGAGCGCTCTCGATGATCTCCAGCGTCGCCAGGTCCACGGCTGCGGTCCGGCCGGTCATCCCGCATCCTCCGGTGAGATGAGGAGGTTCGCCCATGCGTCGGTGACGGCGACGTGTCCGGCATGGACGAACGTCGTTGTATCGGTCTGGTTGATGATCGCCGGTCCGGAGACGGCATCGCCGGCGCGCAGACCCTCGCGCAGGTACACCCCCGCCGGTGACCAACGACCCTGCTCGTAGACCTGCTCGGTGGCGGTGCGCGCCGCGCTGCCGTTCCCGGGCACGACCTCGGCGGGCTCGGGTGCCGTGCGAGGCGCCGGGCCCCGCGCCTCGACGCGGACGTTCACCATCTCGATGGGCGCCTCCGGGACGAAGCCGTAGAGGCGCCGGTGCTCGCTGCGGAATCGCTCGGCGAGGGCGCCGATGTCGACCTCGCCGTCCCCGCCGGTGGGGACGGCGACCTCGATCTCGTATCCCTGACGCAGGAAGCGGAGGTCGCAGGTGTAGGCCAGTGCACCCCCGGCGAGGCCCTGCGCGCCCAGCCAGGTCCGCGCCCGGTCGGCCATCTCCTTGAATGTCCGGGTCACGTCGTCGTCCTTGCCTGCCTGCAGTTCCCGGATGAACGTCCTGGAGAAGGAGTTGCGGTGCCCGACCGTGTGGAACCCGTACGCCGAGAGCACGCCCGGAGCGGGCGGCACCAGCACCGGGAAGCACCCCAGGAGTTCGGCCAGAGCGTTACCGTGCAGCGGCCCGGCGCCGCCGAAGGCGACCAGCGCATAGTCGCGGGGATCCAGCCCCCGCTCGACGGACATGATCCTCAGCGCCCCCGCCATCTTCTCGTTGGTGATGTCGACGATGGCCTGGGCCGTCTCGTGAGGGGTCATCCCGAGGCTTGCTCCGAGCGATCCCACCGCTCGCTCCGCCGCATCGCGATCCAGCGTGATCTCCCCGCCCAGCAGGCCCGCGGGAAGCCGGCCCAGCACCAGGTTGGCGTCGGTCACGGTGGGGCGGTCACCGCCCTGCCCGTAGCAGACCGGCCCCGGATCGGCGCCCGCGGAGGCCGGTCCGACGCGCAGGCCGCGCAGCAGTTCGGGTACGAAGGCAATGGAACCGCCTCCGGCGCCGATGCTGCGGACGTCGACGCTGGGCGAGCGGACGGGGAGGTCGCCCACCACGGTGTCGCGGGAGATCAACGCCTCGCCCCCCGTGCAGACCGAGACGTCCGCGGACGTGCCGCCCATGTCGAGGGTCAGGATGTCGTCGATCCCCGCCGCGGTGGCGACCGCCAGGGCCCCGGCCACCCCGCCCGACGGTCCGGAGATGATGGTCTCGACGGGTCGCACCGCCGCCGCGTCGCTCGACATCAGGCCGCCGTCGGAGCGAACCACGTTGACGGCGCAGTCGAGCCCCTCGCCGCGCAGCCGGGACCCGAACGCCTCCAGGGAGCGCGAGACCGACGGCGAGATGTAGGTGTTGACCACGGCGGTCATGGCGCGCTCGTACTCCCGGTACTCCGGCAGCACCTCGTGGGAGAGGGTCACGTGCAGGTCCGGGGCGATCTCGCCGGCGATGCGGCGGACGGACAACTCGTGGTCGGGGTTGGCGTAGCTGTGGAGGAACACGACGGCGATGGCCTCGGCTCCTCGACCGGCCAGGTCGGCGACTGCGGCGATGGCGGCTCCGGTGTCCAGCGGCACCTCGACGGTCCCGTCGGCCCGCACCCGCTCCGGCAACTCGCGGGTCAGCTCCAGGGGAACCAGCGGATCGGGCTTCACCCAACTCAACCAGCCGACGAGGGGTCCCGGCGTCTGCGAGCGAGCCAGGTGCAGGATCTGGCCGAACCCGGCTGTGGTCAGCAGGCCGATGGTGGCGCCCCGCCGGGTAAGCAGCACGTTGAGCGCTGCGGTGGAGCCGTAGTGCAGTGACGCGATGTCGCTGCGGCTCGCGCCGCCGGCGGCGCACACCTTGGCGATCCCGGCGGGCACGGCTTCGGTCGGATCGCTCGCGGAGGGGGTCTTGGCGATCCACGTCTGGCCCGAGGCGGTGTCTGCCAGGACCAGGTCGGTGAAGGTGCCGCCGGCGTCGACGGCCAGGGAGAGGCTCATGACGTTCCGGTCCCGGCGGCCGGGGATGTCACCGGCTCACCCGGCGGCACCGGGGAGGGCGGCCAGCACCGTGTCGAGATCGGTGACGTCGCCGTACTTGGCGTCGATGTCGAACAGGTTGGCCTCGTGCGGCTCGGCGGCGATGTCGCCGACGCACTGGCGGGGAATGATCGTCCGGAACCCGCTCTGCATCGAGTCGATGGCCGAGGCGCGCACGCAGCCGCTCGTGGTGCATCCCGCCAGGATCACCGTGTCGACGCCCAGGCCGGTGAGGTACGACGCCACCGCCGTCCCGAAGAAGGCGCTCGCGAAGCGCTTGACGATGACCGGCTCGTCCGGTCGGCGCCCGAGGCGCGCGTCGAGTTCGACCATCTCGCTGCCCGCGACGGCGTACTTCAAGGTCGGGCACTTGTCGATGAACCGGCCGGCGTCCCGCCCCGGATCCGCGTAGGCGACGACGGTGTGCAGGATCGGCACCCCGTGCGAGCGGGCGGCGGCCAGCAGCGTCGCCGTCGCTTCGATGGCGGCGGAGAAGTCGCCCCCGCCCGGGATCGACGGGTCGACGAAGCAGCGCTGGAAGTCCACGACGACGACGGCGGCGCGCTCGCCGAAGCCCGCCCTGCCGCCGAGTTCGGCCTGCTCGTAGATCCGATGCTTGTCCTCCATGGCGGCCTGCATCTTCTCACTCGCCGGGCGGGGCGGCGTAACGACGCTCCGAGCGGCGCCACTCGCCCAACCCGACGAACTCGTTGAAGGCGTCGAACCCGGTGAGGATGTCGCGCAACTCGTCGGGCGAGTCGATCCCCGCGAGTCGCTCGTAGAAGCCCGCGGCGGCACGGTGGATCGCCAGCGCAACGTCAGCGAAGAGGATCCAGGCGAAGCCCAGCTCCTCCAGCCAGTCGCGGGAGACGTGCGGCGTCCTGCCCTCGTAGGCCCAGTTGAACAGCTGCGGCCCCGGCAACTCGGTGGCGATGCGTTGGATCTCGTCACTCGACTCCGGCGCTTCGACGAAGAGCACGTCCGCGCCCGCCGCCGAGTAGGCGTGTGCCCGCTCCAGGGCCGCGTCGAGCCCCTCGGGTGCACGCGCATCGGTTCGGGCGATGATCACGAAGTCCGGATCACGGCGGGCGTCGACCGCCGCGGCGATCTTGGCGACCATCTCGGCGGCCGGGATCACGGTCTTGCCGGCCATGTGCCCGCAGCGCTTGGGCGTGACCTGGTCCTCGAGGTGCAGACCTGCCGCTCCGGCCGCCTCCAGGGCCCTAACGGTGCGCATCACGTTGAGCGGGTTGCCGTAGCCGCAGTCGGCATCGGCGATCACGGGACGCTCGACGGCATCGCAGATCCGGCGCGTGTTCTCGACCATCTCCGTCATGGTCACCAGGCCGATGTCGGGCCCGCCGGTGAGCGCGGCGGCCGACCCGAACCCCGTGACGTGCAGGATCTCGAATCCCGCGGCCTCGGCGGTGCGGGCGGTCAGCGCGTCGTAGGCGCTGACGACCAGCCTGCTGCGGCCGTCGCCGAGCGTGCTGCGCAGCGCAGCGGCCGTCATGGCACGGGCCGGGCGGACCTGCTCAGTCCGCCCGGCGGTGTGCCGCGTCGATCACGGTGTGACGTCCTGCAGGTAGAGGGCGCCGAGCGGGTTGGGCGCAATCCCGCTGAACCCGCCGAGGTGCACCCACGGCAGCACGGTCTCCACCAGCGGCACGTACGGAACCTCGCTGGCAAGCAGCGACTGCATCTCCGACAGCAGGGCGTCGCGACCGGGCCCCAGCGGCTCGCCAACGATCTGGCTGAGCAGGGCGTCCACGTCCTCGCTGCCGTAGCCCTCGAGCTTGACCGACATCGGCCCGACGGCCAGCAGCAGGAAGTAGGCGACGTCGTTCACCAGCGGCCGGGTGCCGAAGAGCCATGCGTCGAGTTCGCCGCCGCGTGTTGCCGTGTTGAAGTCGGCCGGCGAGGAGATCAGGTCGATGCTGACCCCGATGCCCACGTCGCGCAGCTGGTCCTGGATGAGCACGGCCACCTGCTCGGCGTACGGTCCCGGACCGGAACTGGGGTTGATCGAAAGCGTGAACTCGAAGCCGTCGGCCAGTCCCGCCTCGGCGAGCAGTGCCCGCGCCGCGTCCGGGTCGTAGCGAGCCGCCACGTCGGTGGGCGGATCGGGTTGCGGGATCGCCGTGGAGATGGGGTACAGACCGGGCTTGCCCAGACCGGCGTAGGCGCCCGCGATGAGGGCGTCGCGGTCGAGGGCCAGCGAGATGGCCTGGCGCACCCGCACGTCGTCGAACGGGGCGAAGCGGGTGTTGAGCGACAGCTTGTCCAGGTTCACGTCGAGTCCCGCGATGGGGTCGATGCCGTCGCCGGCGGCGCCCACGACGCTCTGGAACAGGTCGAACGTCAAGCCGCCCACGAAGTCCACCTCGCCGGCGCCGACCAGCAGCATCCGGCTTCCGGGGTCGGGCACGGCGCGCATCACCACGTTCTCGAGGGTGACGCCGTCGGCATCCCAGTAGTTCGGGTTCTTGGTGAGGCGGATCTCCTCGCCGGGGATCATCGACTCCACCTGGTAGGGACCGAAGCTGGCCGAGTTGGTGGCCATCCATTCCTGTGCCCACGGGTCCTCGTCGGTGGCGTGGGCCTGGGACTCGACGCTGTCGAGAATGCCCATGCCGTACCACGTCAGCACCGGCAGCGTGAGGGAGTTGGCCGCCGGGGCAACGAGCCGGAAGGTGCGGTCGTCGATCACCTCGATGGGGTTCTCGCGGTCGATCCCGCCAACGCTCAGCAGGAACGGCGTGATGAAGTCGGTCTCCAGCCCGCGCTGGAATGTCCACAGCACGTCGGCCGAGGTGACCTGGTTGCCGTAGGGGCTCATCGCCTCGCGCAGCGTGAAGACGTAGCTGCCGCTGTCCTCCTGGGTCCACGACTCGGCGAGTTCGGCCTCCAGGTCGGCCGGGCCCTGGAGGGCGGTCGCACCTTCGGCCAGCGCCACGTAGCGCACCAGCGTGCTCACCACGCTCTGGGTTGTCTCACCGGTGGGCCGGCCCTGGTAGACGGCCGGGTCGACGTTCGACGGCACCGCCGGGAAGATCATCGTGAACGTCACCGGCTCGGGCTCCGGCGGGGGAGGCGGAGGTGGTTCGGGCGGGGGAGGCGGTGGCGCTGCCGCGGCCGCCTCGGCCTCCGCGGCGGCTTCCTCGGCTGCGCTGCGGGCCTGCTCGGCCTCGGCCTGTGCAGCCGCTGCCTCGGCCTGGGCGGCTGACGCGTCGGCCTGGGCGGCTGACGCCTCGGCCTGGGCGGCTGCCGCGGCTTCCTGGGCATCGGCCAGGGCCGCTTCCGCTGCCGCGACCGCCTCCTTGTTGCCCTCGGCCGTGGCGACGGCCAACTCGGCGGCGGCTATGGCCTCCTCGGCGCGCGCTGCCGCGGCTGCGGCTGTGGCGTCCGCGGCGGCTGCTGCCGCGTCGGCGGCCGATGCGGCGCTGTTCGCCGCCGATGCCTCTGAGCGCGCCGTCTGCGCCTCGGACAGCGCTCCGGATGCGGCGCCCGACGCCGCTGCGGCCTCGTCCGCACCGTCGTCGGCGCAAGCCGCTGCGAGCAGCGTGATCGCAGCCGCGAGCGCGACCAGCCGGTAACCGAATCTCCGTTGCCTCATCGTGTACTCCCCCTCTGGGCGAATGGAAATCGCCGGACACCTTACGCGCTACCGCTCCGCCGTTCCGGCGAGGACCGGAACCGCTAGGTGGAGCGCAGCCGGGTGGACCCGTCGAGGGGGCATTGGCCGATCCGGAGCTGCCACGCATGTTGCCGATTCGGCCACCGTGACGGCAATCGGGTCGGGGCCGAACCCGGTGTCGCACTCCTGGCGCCGTGTCGCACGGGCGGCAGCGGGATCGCAGTGTGCGGTGATCGGTACCGTTCAGACGCCGGGGCGCCACAGCGAGTCGATCGGAGCCGAATGGAGCCGGTCGCCGACACCGGCTGCGAGTGCGCCCGCGTGGAGCAGGATGCCGGCGCGGAAGGCTCCTGGTTCCACCTTGTCGAGGTGGTCGCGTAGGACGGCGACGTGGCGGAGATCTGCACTCCGGGGTGAGGCCGTGGCCTTGATCTCGACGGCCACGACCGCGCCGTCGGCCCGCTCGAGGACGAGGTCCACTTCGCGCCGGGCGTTGTCGCGGTAGTGATGCAGGGCGACTCGAGGCGTGGTGCCGCCGATCTGACGGGCGATCTCACCGACCACGAACGTCTCGAGCAGCGGCCCCGTGGCGGTGGCGGTGGGCGGGCGCAGCGCCGCGGCGTCGAGACCCATCAGCGCGGCAGCGAGACCACTGTCGGTCAGGTGGAGCTTCGGCCGGCGAACCACCCGCGCCACGCGGTTTCGCGTCCATGGCGCGAGTTCGCGGATGAGGAACACGGTTCGGAGCCATCCCAGGTACGACTCCACGGTGGCGCGGTCGGCGCCGAGGCGCTGTGCCCAGTCCGCGATGTTGACCTCGCGGGCCGTGCTTGCCGCAGCCAGGCGGAGCAGCCTCGGGAGTAGCGCGGCGCGGCGGATGTCCGCCAGGGCCACGATGTCGCGACCGACCACGGTTTCGACGTAGCTGTCGAACCAGCGCGCCCGGTCCTGTGGACCAAGACGGAACGCCTCGGGATAGCCACCGGCACAGATCATTGCCAGGTAGTCGTCGCGCCCGGTGCCCGAGACCTCGGAGGTAGCGAACCGGCGCTCGAACCAACTCCCGATCACGCCCGGCACGCCGCCGACTCCGTCCTCGCAGGGCACGCCGTCGATTTCGGCTCGTGACAGCGGCGAGAGCCGCAGGATGACGGCTCGGCCGGCGAGCGACTCGCTGATGGTCGGCACAGTGAGGAAGTTGGTCGAGCCCGTCAGCAGGAAGCGGCCGGGAGTGTCGTCGGCGTCGACGGCGATCTTGATGGCACGTACGAGACGTTGGCCGGCGATCTGGATCTCGTCGATGACCAATGGGTAGGGGTAGGCGCGCACGAACGTGTGCGGATCCGCGAGCGCGGCGTCGAGCACCTGCTCGTTGTCGAGGGTTACATATGTTCCGCCCCGTTCGCCGGCCACGGCCTGGGCCAGCGTCGTCTTGCCGCTCTGACGGGCCCCGTGTAGGACGACCACCCGTGCCGCCCGCAAGGCATCGTCGATCCGCCTCCGCAAGTGCCTCGCGATGTGCCGCACTCTGCCAGGTTACCGTCGAGCTATAGCTAAACCATAGTTCCGTCACGATGTTGTCCCAATATTTGAGCTCTAGCTATTCATAATTCCGTATCACCACTGTTCGCAATCGGGCAGTTCTGTGCAAGACCGGTGCCGGCCTGCTGCCGTTGTTGGGGGTTTATGGCTGAGAAATAAAGTTCCGAAAAGCTTGAAACTCTGGACACGCTCGCCGCGATCAGTTGTTGGCCGTGAGGCCGGCGTTCACGCGAGGGAGAGGAAGTCGTTATAGAGAGCGGCGATACCGGCGATGTCGTCGGGGAGGGTGTCCCAGCGGCCGTTGGGGACGAGGCCTGCCGCCTCGGGGCTGTGGGCCTGCAGCGGGTCGTCGGGATGCGCGGCGATCAGTGTCGGCACTCGCAGGAGGGGCAGGCGGTCGGCGGTGGGGTAGGCGAGTGCCGCCCGGTAGGGGAGGTGGTAGGTGTCGAGGCGCTTGGCGACCTCGACGAAGCCGCGGTGGAAGGCCGCCAGTTCGACCATCGGGACCCAGCGGATGCCGTCGCGTGAGCGCCGGAACCACGGCCAGTAGGTGGTGAACGCACGGCGGAAGTGCCACGCCGCCGTCAGGTGCGTGCCGTCCCAGCGCGGCTCGAAGGTTGGGAGGTAGTTGGCCAGGAGTTCGGCGCGGGGCAGGAGGTCGGACCGGTCCCCATCGTCGAAAATCGTGACGCCTTCGAGGATCAGGCGGCGGACACCGGGGCGCGAGATGGCGACCTCGGTGGCGATCAGGGCGCCGGTGTGCGTGCCGTAGAGGTCGAGTTCGCCGACCTCCAGGATGTCCAGGGCCTCGCTGACGATGGCCGCGAAGTCGCCGATGTCGAACGGACCGTCACCGCGGGGCGGGTCGGAGTCCCCGTTGCCGGCCGTGTCGAGGGCGATCACGGATCGGTCGCTCGCGGCCAGGGCGCGCATCAGCGGCTCCAGCAGCGCCGACGACGTGGGGGAGGCGTGCAGCATGACGAGGGGCCGGCCCTGCCCCGCGATGCGCCGCACGAGCACCCGCCGGCCGCCGGACTCGACGTAGGTGCGGGAGATGACGCCGGGACGCGGTGCCGCCACCGGGGGCCGGAACGACGTGTCGGCGCCACCGCCGGCCCCGATCAACGATCGCAGGTGCCGGTCCGGGCCGGTCAACTCCACCGACCGCACGCCCGATGGGGTCCGCAGTGCTGACGCAGGCCGGAGATGGTCGGTCCTCACATGGGCTCCCTGAGCCGATCCGGACGGTCCCGCCGGCCGGTCGGGGGAGGCCGCGAGGGGATCGGCAATCCCGGCCACCAGCGTCGTGGGGACCTCCACAGCTTCGAGAGCGCCTGCCGTGTCGTGGGCGAAGACGGCCCGGAGGCCCGTGCCGTAGCCGTCACCGGCCCGCAACACGTCGGCGGCCCGGCGTTGTAGCGCGCCGGGCGGTGGCTCGTCGGCGTCCAGGCGTGTCGCGGCCCCCGGCCGGTACCACGGAGCGAACAGCGACTGCTCGCGGCACCACCACCACAAGGCTGCGATGTGGGCCCCGTCCCAAGACGGGTCGAACCGAGGGCAGAACCTCGCGGCCAGATCTTCCCTCTGCGTGTCATCCAAGAGCGGCAGCCCGTCGAGGACCAGGTTGGCGACCCGCTCGGGATGGCGAACAGCCACTTCGAGGGCTACCTGCGCGCCGGTGTGCAGGCCGTAGAGGTGACAGCGATCCACATCCAGGGCGGCGAGGTTGGCGGCCACAGCGTCGGCGTAGTCGGTCAGTCCGGGGGCGCCACTCAGGGGGTCCGAGTTGCCGCAGCCGGGGAGATCCATCACGACCACCGTGAACTCGTCGGCCATCGCCAGCGCCAGTGGTGCCAGCGATCCAGCCGACCACGGGAAGGCGGGCAGCAGCACCGCCACCGCTCCCGATCCGGTGCGCAGGTAGTGGAACTCCCGGCCGCCCACGTTGACGAAGTGCCGGGCGAAGCCGCCGGGATACGACTCCGCGCCCTCGGTCACGCGAACGCCGGAGGTGGCTCGTAGCCGCCGACCACCTCGGCCAGGCGCTGAGCGAAGTCGATGGTGCTGGAGTCCTCGAGATACGGGCCCATGATCTGGATGCCGACCGGCAGCCCGTCGGAAGCCCGGCCGACCGGGGCGACGGTGGCCGGCAGGCCGGCCATGCTGGCCATGCCCGCCCAGATGATCTGATCCCAGTAGTCGCGAGTCTCACCGGTGACGGTGATCGTCCGGCGGTTGATGTTGGAGTGATCGTGGCGGATGGCCGTCGTCGGCACCGTCGGGCACAGCAGGATGTCGAAGTCCTTGAAGAAGTCGCGCCAGCGTTCCCGGTACCCGGCGCGTTGCTCATCCGCGGCGAGCCAGTCCCGGTGCCGGGCGGTGCCGTCGCGCAGATAGCGGGCGCTGCGCCCGTCGTCGGTGGGCTCCAGCTCCTCCGCCTTCGCCAGCAGGGTGCCGTAGACCCGGTTGGCGAGCCCCGCGGTCGTGGCCCCGTAGAGCAGGCGCTGGTAGGTGCGGTGGGCTTCGCTTAGTGCGAAGTCGGGCCTCCGCCGGCTGTCGATGCTCGCGCCGGCGCGGGCGAGGGCGTCGACGGCGTCGCTGAGGACGTCACCGACCGTGCTGTCGATGGGGCAGGCCGGATCCTCCAGCCACCCAGCGACGCGGTACCCCTCCAACGAGCTCGCTCGCGGCGCCGGCAGGTCCAGCCGCCAGGCGGGGCCGTCGGTCTCGTCGGGACCGGCGAGCACGTCCAGCGCAAGCGCCAGGTCCTCCGCGGCCCGCCCCAACGGCCCGACGACGGCGAGGTCCACCGGGCTGAGGGCGCCCGGCGGGGGAGGGATGTGCCCGCGGGTCGGGATGATCCCGAAGCTGGGCTTGTGGCCGTAGACGCCGCAGTAGTGCGCCGGGTTGCGGACCGAGCCTCCGATGTCGCTGCCGAGTTCCAGCGCCGTCTGGCCGGCGGCCAGGGCAGCGGCCGATCCGCCCGAGGAGCCACCGGGGGACCGGTCGGTGTCCCACGGGTTGCCGGTCGTGCCGAACACGACGTTCTCGCTCTGGGCGTCGCCGCCGTAGAGCGGGCAGTTCGTCTTGCCGAAAACGATGGCGCCGGCGGCCTTCAAGCGGGCGACGGCCGTGGCGTCCCGATCCGGGACATGGCCGGCCAGCCACGGCGCTCCCGATGTCGTGCGGAGCCCCTCGGTCTCGATGGTGTCCTTGATGGTGACTGGCAATCCGTGCAGGGGGCCGGCAGGCTCACCGCGGGCCAGGGCCTCGTCGGCCGCGCGGGCCAGCCCGTGCGCTCGCTCGGCGTCGAGGGTGACGACGGCGTTCAGAGCCGGATCGGCGGCCTCGACGCGCGCCAGGTAGAGGTCCAGCAATTCCCTGCTCGATACGTCGCCGGCCCTCAGTGCCGCTGCGAGGCGAGCGGCACCTGCGTGTGCCCAGTCGGCCATCGCTCCACGATATGCGCCCGGCGCGTCGAGCCCAGCGGTTGGGCGAACTCCCGGGCGCACCCAGGCGTCCCCACCAGGCGCCGCCCAGAGCTGGAACGACCGCTTGGAGGGTGACCAGGACCGCATCGCACCGGCGCCTCCGGCCAGACCCAACAGCTAGCGTTGCCCGCGTGGCGGCTGAGATGACGACCCCTGACGGCGAACTCTGGACGCCGCTGCGGATCGGTGCCACCACGGTGAAGAACCGGATCATGCTGTCGCCGCATCGCCAGGCGTACGGCGACGACAACCAGCCCACCGACCGCATGATCGCCTACTACGTCGAGCGGGCCAAGGGCGGTGTGGCGCTGGTGGACGGCGAATCCACGTCGGTGAGCCGGCGGTTGGCCCGCGCCAGCGCCGAGTCCGGGCCGTCCGGCTGGCGCCTGACCGCCTACGAGGAGCGGGTCATCCCTGCGTTCGCCCGGCTCGCCGAGGCGCTGCACTCTCACGACTGCAAGATCTTCATGGAGTTCAGCACGTTCGGGGTGAACCAGGGCGCCCGCATCGACTTCGACGACTGGTACCCGGTGCGAGGCCCCTCGCGTGTGCCGTCACCGGGGGGCACCGAGATCCCCTGGGAGATGGACCAGGAATACATCGATGAACTCGTCGAGGATTACGGACGCTCGGCAGCCAACATGCAGAAGGCGGGCATCGACGGGGTGGAGGTGCACGCCGCGCACGGCTACCTGCCGATGCAGTTCCTCAGCCCGGCGTTCAACAAGCGCAGCGACCGCTACGGCGGCTCACCGCGCCGCCGCGCCCAACTCCTCACCGAGATCGGCGAGAGCATCCGCTCCCACGTCGGAGCCGACTACACGGTCGGCATGCGCTTCTCGTTCGACGAGTACATCGGCGACGCCGGGGTCACTCCCGAACTTGCCGAGGAGTACCTGGACATCTTCGCCGCCACGGGATTCTTCGACTTCTTCAGCATCTCCAGCGGCAGCTACCACAGCTTTCACTACGCGGTGCCGGCCATGGGCTCGGTGCCCCAGGCCTTCCTCGTGGACTATGGCCGGCGGGCCAAGCAGGTCGTGGGTGACAGGGCCAAGATCTTCCTGGCCGGCCGCATCCTGGACCTGGCCACTGCCGAGCGGGTCGTGGCCTCCGGGGCCGCCGACATGGTGGCCATGGTGCGCGCCCACATGGCCGACCCGTTCCTGATCGCCAAGACGCTCGAGGGCCGGGAGAGCGAGGTGGTGCGGTGCGTGGGGGCCAACGAGTGCCTCGCCACCGGGTTCCGCGGCCGGCGGATGCACTGCGTGATGAACCCGGCGGTGGGCCGGGAGCAGCGCTGGGGGGAGGGGACGCTGCAGCCGGCCGCGGTCGCCAAACGGATCGCCGTGGTCGGTGCCGGTCCGGCCGGTCTGCACGTCGCCGGTGTGGCGGCCCGGCGGGGGCATCACGTCACGCTGTTCGAGGAGAGCACCGAAGTGGGTGGGCACCTGGCCCTGCTGAAACGCCTCCCCACCCGCGGCGACTGGCAGAAGATGATCGACAACCTGATGACGGTCATCGACGCCAACGACGTGGACGTGAGGCTCGGCACCGCGGTCTCGGCGACGGACCTCGCCGGAGGAGGATTCGACGAGATCGTCTGCGCCACCGGTTCTGTGTGGGATCGCAGCGGGCTCTCCGGCGGTCGCGCGGACCGGTCCGGCATCCCGGGAGCCGGCGACGAGAGAGTGCTGGACGTGGCGACCGCGGTGCGCACGGCGCTCGATGATCCGGCGGCTCTGGGCCGCAAGGTCGTCATCCTGGACGACTGCGGGGCCTACCTGCCGCTCGGGCTGGCGGAAGTCCTGGGCAATGCCGGGGCGGATGTCGAGGTCATCAGCCGGTTCGCCGTCATCGGGCAGCACCTGGTGGAGACGCTGGAACTGCCGTGGGTGCTGCCGCGCCTGGCGGATGCCGGGGTGACGCTCACGCCGAATCACTTCGTCGAGGAGATCCGCGGCCGGCAGGTCGAGGTCTACACCACCTGGAACCACCGGACGCGCCTGGTGGAGGATGTGGACACGGTGGTCCTGGCGATGATGCGCAACCCCCGGGACGAGCTCTACGGCGAGCTGGTGGCGAGCGGGCAGGACTCGGTGCACCGCATCGGCGACGCCGTCTCACCGCGCACGACCTCCGACGCCACCTACGAGGGCGAGAAGCTCGGCCGAGAGCTGTGAGATGGGCGACCTCGAACTGATCTGGCGGCCGCTGCAGATCGGGGCGACCGCGGTCAAGCACCGCATCATGGTCGCCCCGCACGGGCAGGCCTACGGCGAGGACCACGCGCCGGGCGACCGCATGATCGCCTACTTCGCCGAACGGGCCAGGGGAGGCGCGGCGCTCATGGGCGTGGAGGCCACCTCCGCCAGTCGCCATCTCAGCGGCGCCCAACCGGGCGGAGCGACATCGGGCTGGCGGCTCACGGCCTACGAGCGTCGCACGATCCCTGCCTACGCCCGCCTGGCCGAGGCGGTGCAGGCGCACGACTGCCGGATCTTCGTGCAGCTCAGCACCGGCGGCGTCAACGACGTCGGCCGGGCCTGGACCGACAACTGGCACCCGGTGCGAGGACCCTCACGAGTGCCGTCGCCGATCATGAACGAGACGCCGGTCGCGCTTCAGCGGTCCGACATCGACGAGTTGACCGGCGACTACGGCCAGTCGGCCGCCAACCTTCACGAGGCGGGGATCGACGGGGTGGAGATCCACGCCGCCCACGGCTACCTCGGCATGCAGTTCATCAGCCCCGCCTTCAACAAGCGGACCGACGCCTACGGCGGGTCGGTGGCCAATCGCTGCCGCTTCTCCATCGAGGCGGCAGACGCCATCCGCGGGCGTGTCGGCGACGCCATGACCGTGGGCCTGCGGCTGTCGTTCGACGAGTTCATCGGCGACGCCGGCGTCACCCCCGCACTGGCCGAGGAGTGCCTCGACGTGCTGGCCGCGACCGGCCTGTTCGACTACTTCAGCATCTCGTGCGGCAGTTGGTACTCGTTGCACCGAACGGTCCCGCCGATGGGTTCGGCTCCCGAGGCGTTCCTGGCACCCGACGCCAAGCGTGCCAAGGCGGTCGTGGGCGACCGGGCCAAGGTCTTCGTGGCAGGCCGGGTGCTGGACCTGGCCACCGCCGAGCGGGTGATCGCCGACGGCGCCGCCGACATGGTGGCGATGGTGCGCGCCCACCTCGCCGACCCGTTCCTGGTGACCAAGACGAGGGAGGGCCGCGAGGGGGAGATCGTGCGCTGCGCCGGCACCAACGAGTGCATGGCCGCGCCCGCCAAGGGACGTCAGGTCACCTGCGTCGTGAATCCGGCCGCGGGCCGCGAGCGCGACTGGGGCGAGGGCACGCTCCGGACCACCACCGAGCCGAAGCGGATCACCGTCGTGGGTGGCGGGCCGGCCGGGATGCGAGCGGCAGGGGTTGCGGCCAAGCGCGGCCACGAGGTCACGCTCATCGAGCGCGAACCGAGGCTCGGCGGCCATCTGGATCTGCTGCGCCGGCTGCCCACCCGGGGCAACTGGCAGATGGTCATCGACGATCTGGCAACTGTGCTCGAGATGAACGGTGTCGACGTCCGCCTCGGCGAGACGGCAACGGCCGAGTCGCTGGCAGCCGCATCGCCTGATCCAGTCGTCCAGCAACCCGGCGAGGACGCGGCGGCGGTCGTGCTCGGCGCCGGGCCGCGTCAGGCACCCGATGCGGTCGTCTGCGCCACCGGCTCGACGTGGGATCGAACGGGATTCTCCGCCGCCCGCCCCGATCGGGCGACGATGCCGGGCGCCGACGGGGACCACGTGCTGGACATCGCAACCGCGACCCTCGCCGCACTCGACGACCCCACGGCGCTGGGTGCCAAGGTTCTGATCCTCGACGACACCGGCACGTACCTGCCGCTGGGGCTGGCGGAGGTCCTGGGCGAAGGGGGAGTCGAGGTCGAAGTGCTGAGCCGGTTCCCGGTGATCGGCGAACTGGTCTCCGGCACGCAGGACCTCCCCTGGCTGCTGCCACGCCTGGCGAGGCTCGACGTCCGCCTTTCACCCAACCACTTCATCGAGTCCATCGACGGCCGCCGGGTCGACGTCTACGAGACCCTCACCCGCCGCCAACGGGACGTGAACGGCGTCGACACCGTCGTGCTCTCGATGATGCGCAGCCCCCAGGAAGCCCTGTTCCGCGAGCTGAGCGTCGCCGCCACGATCCCCACCCACTGCGTAGGCGACGCCGTCGCCCCCCGCTCGGTCGCCGAGGCCATCTACGAGGGCGAGAAACTCGGACGCGAGCTCTGAGCGTGGCTTCCGGCGAAGGCCGGTCGTATCAACTCTTACCGCGCCGAGAGTCCGGTGGCACCGCCCGAGTCGAGGACCAACCGGGTCAAAGGGATGTCCCGCCGAGGTGTGCCCTGACCTCATTTGCTTCCTTTGCGAAATGGCAGGACTGCCTCTTTTTCATCTTTTGCAGAATGGTCAGTATGGGCGGTAGGTTGGTCGTCGAGACAGGGCGAGATCGGAGGGGCGGCAGTGGCGACCGTGCGGCATCCGAACCCGTTCCACCCGACCTTCGGTCGTCCTCCGCACACCCTCGCGGGCCGCGACGACGTGATGCGACGTTGTCGTGCGGCGATGTCGGCCGGCCCCGACCATCCCGACCACTCCGTGCTTCTCAAGGGCCCCCGCGGCTCGGGCAAGACCGTGCTGCTCGCGGCCATGCGAGACATGGCCGAGGAGAACGGCCTGGCCACGGTCAGGATCACGGCCAAGCCCGAGCCGACCTTCGCCGATGCGCTCATCGAGCAGATGGCATCCGGCTCCGGCGCCGGGCGGCGCCGGGTCTCCTCGGCGCAGATCAGCGTCCTCGGCAGCGGTGCAGGCGTCTCGTTCCGAACCCCCGAGTCCAGGGAGTTGTCGGTCCACACCAGGATGCTCGAAGCCATGGAACGCCTCGCCGACAGGGCGCAGCGCAACGCCAAGGGTGTCCTCATCACCATCGACGAGTTCCACAACGCCAACATCGCCGCCCTGCGCGACTTCGCGCACGCCCTCCAGGACGTCGCCAAGATCGATGGCAAGCCCGTCATGTTCGTGGGCGCGGGCCTTCCGTCCATGGAGGAGACCGCCCTCGCCGACCCGGGCATGACGTTCTTCCAGCGCATCGCCAGAACCCAGTTGGATCCGCTCAGTCCCGAGGAGTCCGCGGAGGCGTTGCGGGCGCCGATCGAGGCGGCGGGCGGCACGATCGGCGACGAGGCCCTCGCGGCAGCTGCTGCGGCCACCTCCGGCTACCCCTTCATGGTGCAGCTCGTCGGGTACCACTCGTGGGAACGCTGCGCCGACGCCGGTGGCGCCATCACGCCCGACGATGTCCGAGCAGCGATCGGCGCCGCGACCGGCGACATGGAAGTACAGGTATTCGCCCCCATGGTCAGGGACCTCTCGGACACGGACCGCCTGGTTCTCGAGGCGATTGGCACGTTCAACATCCCCGAGATCAGGCTCAGCGACCTTGCCCGGGTCATCGGCAAGCCGTCGAACTATCTCAGCGTCTACGTCGAGCGTCTCCGCGAGGCCGGAGTGATCGACCGACCCGCACGGGGACGTGTGCGTTTCGCGCATGGGACGATGCGCGACTGGCTTCGCCGGCAGCGCGTCGAGCGCGGCACAGGCGCGGGTGGCTTCGGGCCCCCGGAGACGACCATCACCGTCAAGGAGCGCATCATCGACGCATGCCGCTCCGACCCCGAATCCACCCACACCGCCATCGCCGAGCGCGTCGGCACCAGCCCGGACTACGTGGGACGCATCCGCAGAGCCGACAGCGCCTCATCTCCTCCACCGGGCTAAGAGTTGCCTGAACTGCCGTCGGCGACCCGCAGGAGCCCCACCCGGGATCCGCTCAGAGGCGCCCCGTAGCACTGGGTGCACGGACAAGTCGGAAACTCGGACGCGAACTCTGAGCCGGACTGCCCCGCAGCCCTGCGGATGCGCCGGGTGCATCCGGTCGGCATGACACACTGATCTTGCCGGACACCCAGCCCCCGCGCCGGTCGGTGGAGAGGCAGGAAGCCATGCCGACGAAGATCGAGATCGACGACGTCACGAAGATCTTCGGCGACGAGCCCGACGGCAAGGCGCTCGCGTTGTTGAGAGCGGGCTGCTCGAAGGAGGAGATCCGCGAGAGCACGGGCCACGTCGTGGGCGTGAATGCCGCTGACATCGATGTCGCCGAGGGGGAGATCTTCGTCGTCATGGGCCTGTCCGGTTCGGGCAAGTCCACTCTCATCCGCTGCGTGAACCGGCTCTACGAGCCGACCGCCGGCAGGATCGTCGTCGACGGCGTCGACGTCACCGCCCTGGACTCCACGGAACTGCAGGAGTTCCGGCGCGAGAGCACCGGCATGGTCTTCCAGCACTTCGCTCTGTTCCCCCACCGGAGCGTCCGCGACAACGTCGCCTTCGGCCTCAAGGTCAAGGGCGTCGATGACGAGGCCCGGAAGTCGGCAGCGGAGGACGCGCTCGCCCTCGTCGGCCTCACCGGTTACGAGAGCAGCTTCCCGCGCCAGTTGAGCGGGGGGATGCAGCAGCGGGTGGGACTCGCCCGGGCGCTCGCCACCGACCCGGACATCCTGCTGATGGATGAGGCCTTCAGCGCCCTCGATCCGCTGATCCGCCGCCAGATGCAGGACGAGTTGATGGAGATCCAGTCCAAGCTCCGCAAGACGATCCTCTTCATCACCCACGACCTCAACGAGGCGCTCCGGGTCGGTTCGCGGGTGTGCATCATGAGAGACGGCGCCGTCCAGCAAATCGGCACGCCGGCGGACATTCTCATGCGGCCGGCGACCGACTATGTGGCCGAGTTCGTCCACGATGTCGACCAGGGCAGGGTGCTGACCGTCGATGGCGTGCGGGAGGCGGCGGTGACGGTCCCCGCGAGCGCGACGGTCGCCGAGGCGCGACGCGCCATCGACAGAGCCGGCTCCGGGGTCGTTCACGTGGTCGATGCCGACGGCAGGCCTGTCGGTGCGGTCACACGCGAGTCGGTCGAGCGAGCCGTGGACGGCGGCGCCGGTGAGTTGGGCGATCTCTGCCAGAAGGTGCCGGCCGTCACCAACGACACGGTTCTGGCCAAGGTGTACCAACTCTTTGGCTCGGGCCTGCCGGTCGCCGTAGTCGACGGGGACGGGAAGCTCGCCGGGGAGGTGCGCCCGCTCGAGGTCCTTGCCGGCCTGGGGCGTGTGGAGGGCATCTCCGAGGAGCTCGAGCGGGCGAAGGCGCAGGGGAATCCGGCGTGAGATCGACCACCCTCGCCACCGGGTTCTGGGAGAACGAGAACCTCGACACGTGGGAGATCCCCTTCGGTCTGTGGACAGAGGAGATCGTCTTCTGGTTGACCACCCACATCAAGGGTTTCCTCGACGTCGTCAAGTGGCCCGTCGACAAGCTGCTGGAGTTCATCATCGACAACCTGCTGCAGGACTGGCTCCCGTGGCCGGCGGTGTTGCTGCTCTTCCTGCTGCTGGGAGCCGCCACCCGGAACTTCCGCGTGGGGCTCGGCAGTGCGGCCGCCCTCGCCGTTTGCGGGCTGCTCGGCGACGACTACTGGGATCTCACGATGGAGACGGTCGGGATGGTCATCGTCGCCGTCATCATCTGTACGGCGTTCGGCATACCGCTGGGGATCCTGGCCGCCCGCATCGACCGCTTCTGGAACCGGCTGCGACCCGTGCTCGACGGTATGCAGGTGATCCACCCGTTCGTCTACCTGCTGCCCATCATCTTCCTGTTCGGCGTGCGCCGCACGCCGGGCGTGCTGGCCACGCTGGTCTTCGCGCTGCCCCCGATCGTTCGTCTCACCAACCTGGGCATACGACAGGTGCCTGGGGACGTGGTCGAGGCGGCCCGGGCGTTCGGAGCGACCGAGCCGCGGGTGCTGCGCGAGGTGCAACTCCCGCTGGCGCGCCCCGCGATCATGGCCGGCCTCAACCAGACCCTGCTGCTGTCGCTGTCGATGGTGGGAATCGTGGCGATCATCGCCGGCGGCGGCCTCGGCAAACCGATTCTCACGGCGCTCAACACAGCCGACATTCCCCTGGGCGCGTCCGCGGGCGCGGGCCTCTATTTCGTGGGGGTGCTCCTGGACCGGATATCGCAACCCGGCGACAGCGTCGACCGTCGCAACCTGTTTTCGCGCATGCGCGACGCTTGGAGCACGCGGACCGATCCCCCGATCCCGGCCGTGCCCGGCATGGGGGCCGAGCCGGAACCCCTCGTCGAGGCGACCGAGCCGAAGGCACCCGAGTTGACGGCCTCGCATCGACTCGGAGCGGTAGCCGCACTGGTCGGCGGTCTGCTCGCCGCCGTCTCAGCACTGCTGACCTGGGGGCGCGACGCCGGTCTGCTCTCCGGCTGGGCCCGCTTCGACGACACCGACCTCCCGGGCCTGCACAGCGGCGTGGACGCCACCGGCGGCTCGTGGTTCGGGATCACGCTCGGCGTCACCGGCTTGGTGGTCGCGTCGGGCGGCGCGGTGTCCCTCGGGCGCTCGCGTAGCCGGGACAGGTTCATCGCCGGTGCCCGCTGCTTCCTGGCCGCCGGTCTGGTGACGGCCTCGCTCGCCGGCGCCTATCTCACCGTCTCGCCCCGCGGGGACAACTACAGCCACGGCACCGGCGTGTGGCTGGCCCTGATCGGCGGTCTGATCGTCCTGGCAGGCGGGCTGGTGGCGGCGCTGCGAGCGAGATCCGGCGACGAGCCGGCACGTGTCCGGACGCGGGAAGTGGTCGGCATCGTCACCCTGACGCTGTTCCTCGTCTTTGCCGGGGCGTCGGGATCCTGGATCCTCGACCAGCGCAGCGATGCGGCCCAGATCGCCGCCGAGTTGGCGGCAGAGGCGGAGGGGGTCGACCAGGGCGGCCTGGCGGCCGAGGTGCTGGCCGAAGCCCTCGCCGAGACCCGCCGCGTGACTGTCCGCGGCCTCGACACCGGGGGGCCGGGAATCGGCTACATCGTCCTGGCGCTCACCCTGGCAACCACCGCGGTGGCGCTCGGCCGGCTCGCGCGCAGACCCGCCGCTCAGCAGTTCCTCGGCACCGTCATGTTCGGGCTGGGCTGCGCCATCACGGCGGTCGGTCTGGCGTGGGTCGCGAGCTTCGTCCGGTTGGCGACACCGGCACTCTCGCCCGGCGCCAGTTCCTTCCTCACCGTCGTCGGCGGCCTGATCTTCGCCGCTTGGGGTTGGCGCGCCAGCAGGTCGGCCTAGCCGTCCGAGCCGTCCGGCAGCACGGACGGCGACGCCATCACAATAAAGCGACGTCACCATCTCAACTACACTCGATCAAGGCGACGGATTACCCATGCCCGCAGTGATCGAGCGTCCGCCCGTCGTACGGATCGTTGGGCTTCGCTCAACACCAGGACACGGGGTGTTGCTCGGTCCGAGCATCAAGCACGACAACGCTCCGGGGTCGAAGCTTCAGGGCCAGAACAAGGAGAGCGATCGATGAGGATCAGCCGAGGGCGAGCGCTTCTCGCCATCCTTCTGACATTCGGTCTGCTGGCGGCCGCCTGCGGCGGCGACGGCAGCTCGACATCCGACACCACGCCCGCGCCGGCGCCCACGCCCACTCCCACGCCCGAACCCCCGCCGGCGCCCGAACCCGAGCCGACCCTTCCCGGTGAGGGCGTGCAGGTCACCATGGCGCGGGGCAACTGGATCGAGACCAACTTCCAGAACTACGTCGTCCAGCAACTCCTCGAGGAGCTCGGCTACGAGGTCAGCGACCCGGAGGAGATCGCGCCGGCCACATTCTTCCCGGCCCTGGCCCAGGGCGATTACGACGTGTGGGCATCGTCCTGGCCCCTCAATCACGCCCCCCTGCTCGAGGGCGAGAGTCCCGATGGCGGAACCTTCGGCGACAAGGCCCGGTTCATCGGCCGGATGATGGCCTCGGGTGCGCTGCAGGGCCTGCTCGTGGACATCCCCAGCGTCGAGCAGTTCGGCTTCACCACCCTCGGGGAACTGCTCGAGGATCCCGAGGCGGTCGCCCACTTCGACAGCGACGGTGACGGCAAGGCCGACATCAACGGTTGTGACGACGGCTGGGGCTGCCAGAAGGTCATCGACGACACCCTGGCCAAGAACGGCTGGGACGATCGCGCCCAGCAGATCTCGGCCACGCACTCGGCGCTGTTCGCCGAGTCCCAGGCGAGCTTCGAGATTGGTGGCCCCGTGCTGCAGTACGTGTGGACGCCCACCGCTTTCGTCGGCAAGCTCGTCCCGGGCCGCGATGTGCTGTGGCTGGCCATCGAGCCCGACCAGGCCCTCGAGGACCAGGACGGGGTCTCCGCCGTGGGTGATGCCTGCACGAACGATCCCTGCACGACCATGTTCACCCCCTCGGACATCGTGGTGGCCGCCAACAAGGACTTCCTGGCCGCCAATCCGGCTGCTGCGTCACTGCTGGAAAGCTTCGAGTTGGACGCGTTGGCCGTGGCCGTCCAGGCCGTCGCAATCGACGCCGGCGCGGACTCCGAGGCGGAGATCGCCGCCGCGGCCGCAGAGTGGATCGCCGGCAACCGCGACAGGATCGATCCGTGGATCGCGGCCGCGCTGGCCGCCGGATGACCTTCGATCAGAGTGATACCGGCGTGCCGCCGACATCGCAGAAGGTGGCGGCCCAGTGTGCGGGACCAACCTCGCGCAGCGGCGGGTTCTCCGTGGCGCAGCGGGGGTCGCCGCGGTAGCTGCAGCGGCTGTAGAAGAAGCAGCCTTCCGGTAACTCGGTGGGACTGGGTATGTCGCCGGTCAGCGCGATGTGCGGCGGCTGCTCGGTGGGGTCGGCCGGCAGCGCCGCCGACAGCAGGGCCTCGGTGTAGGGATGGCGCGGCGTGTCCAGCACGGCCGCCTTCGGGCCGGTCTCCACGACTTGGCCCAGATACATGACGGCCACCCGGTCGGAGAAGAAGTCGACCGTGCCGATGTCGTGGGAGATGAACAGGTAGGCGAGGCCCAGATCCTGTTGCAGGTTCGCCAGCAGTTCCAGAATGCCCGCCTGCACCGACAGGTCGAGTGACGAGGTGGGCTCGTCGAGGACCACGAACTTGGGACCGGTGACGATGGCGCGGGCGACGCCGACGCGCTGCTGCTGGCCGCCGCTGAGTTCCCGCGGCCGGCGTTCGTAGAGGCCCGGATCCAGGATCACCCGCTGCATCGTGTCCTCGACGCGCTCGCGGCGCTCGGCGGGGGTGAGGGCGGGTTCGTGGATGACCAGCGGCTCCTCGATGGTGCGGCCCACACTCATGAGCGGGTCGAGCGACTGGAAGGGTTCCTGGAACACGATGGTCATGTTCCGCCGGGCGGCCTGGAGCGTCTTGCGGTCGAGTTGCTCCAGGTGCTGCCCGTCAACGACGACCTCGCCCTCGTCGGGCTGGAGAAGCCCCAGCGCCAGGCGACCGACGGTGGACTTGCCCGAGCCGCTCTCGCCGATCAGGGCCAGCGTCTCACCCGCCTCGATCCGCAGGTCCACACCGTTGACGGCGTGCACCTGGCTGCGCCCCCGCCGGAACGTCTTGCGCACCTCGCTGAGTGTGACGAGAGCCATCAGATGTTCCCGGCGCCCTTGTCGTAGTGGACCGCTGCCCAGTGTTCCTGTCCGACCTCCCGGAGGCCGGGTGCCTCGGTGGCGCACCGCGGGTCGGAGCGGTACCGGCAGCGGTCGTAGTAGAAGCAGCCCGGCGGCAGTTCCAGCAGGGTCGGAACCGTGCCCTGGGCGCCGACGAGGCGTTCACCGCGCCGGGGCACCGCGGCGAGCAGCGCCTCGGTGTAGGGGTGGGCCGGTTCGGTCAGCACCCTCCGCACCGGACCGGCCTCGACCACCTGCCCGGCGTACATGACCAGCACGCGGCTGCAGTACTGCGCCACGACGCCGACGTCGTGTGTGACCAGCAGCATCGAGCGCCCCTCGGTTTCGGCCAGGTCGCGGATCAGGTCCAGGATCTGGCGCTGGATGGTCAAGTCGAGGCCGGTCGTCGGCTCGTCGGCCACCACCAGCCGGGGGTTCAGCACCATGGCGAGGGCGATCACGACGCGTTGCGCCATGCCGCCGCTCAGTTCGTGGGCGTAGCCGCGGAGCACCCGCTGCGGGTCTGCGATCCCCACGGCGTCGAGCATCGCCAACGCCGTCTCGTGGATCTCGCCGCGCCCGCCGCGGCGATGCGCCCGGATGACGTTGCGGAACTGGCGCTCGATGCGCAGTACCGGGTTGAGGGCGCCGAACGGGTTCTGCGGGACGAACCCGATGCTCGCCCCTCTGATCTGGCGGAGTTGCCGTGGGGGGAGTCCGACGAGGTCGCTCCCCTCGAGGCGGACCGATCCCGCCGTGACGCGCCCCGGTGACTTCAACAAGCCGATGATCGCCCGCACGGTGGCGGACTTGCCGCAGCCCGTCTCGCCCACCAGGCCCACGGTCTCGCCCTCGCCGACGGAGAACGAGACGCCGTTCACGGCGTGCACCGTGCGGCGGCGGCTGCGGAACTGCACGCGGAGGTCGCTCACCTCCAGCAGGGGGGCCGGCGAGGACGCGGTACCTGCGGTCATCTCGCTCAGTCCTCCGCCCGCCCGATGAGACGGCTGACGCCGTCGGCGACCATGTTGAAGGCGACGATCGTCACGAACACCATCGCGCCGGGGAAGAACGACACCCACCACTGGCCGGTGGCGATGTTCTGCGAACCCACCCGGATCATGACGCCCCAGGAGGCGTCGGGGGGCGTGATGCCGATGCCCAGGAAGCTGAGCCCGGCGATCACGATGATGGCATGAGCGGCGGCCAGCGACGCCTGAGCCAGCACGATTCCCATGGTGTTGGGCATCACGTGGCGGAGCATCACGCGGCTGCGGCTGGCACCGATTGCGGTCGCCGCCTCGATGAAGCGGCTCTCCCGCAGCACCAGCGCCTCGCTGCGCACCAGGCGGATGAACCGCGGCACGTTCACCAGGGCGATGGCGAAGATGATGTTGCGCAGGCTGTTGCCGGTCAGGGCCACGATGGCGAACGCCAGCACCAGCAGCGGGAACGACTGGAACATGTCCAGGCCGCGCATGATCCGCTCCGACCAGCGTGACTTGTTGGATGCCACCAACCCCACCGGAATGCCGACGGCGATCGACAGCAGGGTCCCGGCGAGGGCGATCGGCAGGTCGAGGCGAGCCGACGCGAACACCCGCGAGAACACATCGAAGCCGAAGCGGTCGGTACCGAACCAGAACTCCCCGTCGGGGGATTGCAGCGTGCTCTCGGGGTTCGGCTGAATGGGGTCGTGGGGGAGAGGGGCGAAGAACCCGGCCAGAAGGATCAGCAGGATCACCACGAAGCCGATCGTGAGCCCCTTGTGTGCCATCGCTCCCCGGGCCAGGGAGCGCAGGGCGCGGCCCGCGCTCCGGCTGCGGGGGCACGCGGCGGGCCGCGCCGGCAGGGCATTCCGCAGGGAGTGGAGCGCCCTACTCATAGGACACCCTCGGATCCAGGGCGACCACGATCAGGTCCAGCAACAGGTACACGAGCAGCGTCAGCAGGCCCACGACGAGGATGAACCCCTGGATGGCGGGCACGTCGAGCTTGAGCATCGCGTCGATGGCCCACTGGCCCATTCCTCCCCAGGCGAAGACCGTCTCGACGATGGCGGCCCCGCCGAACAGCGCGGCGAAGAGGATGCCGATGTAGGTGACGACCGGCGTGCGTGCCTCGCGGAAGGCGTAGCCGACGACCCGCAACTCCGAGAGGCCGCATGCGCGGGCGAACTCCACCTGGTCGGAGTTCAATGCCCGCGACAGCACGGCCCTGGTGGTCTTGGCGAAGTGCGACGAATAGAACAGCGCAAGCGTCACCACCGGCAGCATGGCGTGATGGAAGGCCGTCTTCAGCAACCCCCAGTCGCGGGCGATGAGCGTGTCGAGGATCACCGCTCCCGTGACCCGTTCCGGCGGGCGGTCCAGCAGCCCGATCCGTCCCACGGGCGCGGGCGCCCAGCCGATGACGTAGAAGATCACGTAGATCAGGAGCAACCCCATGAAGAAGTCGGGGATCGACTGCGTGATCGTGACGCTGAGCCGCGAGAGCGAATCGGGCCAGCGACGACGGAAGTAGGAGCTGAGGGTGCCCAGCAGGCTGCCGTAGAGCACGGCGCCGAGCAGCCCCAGAATGACCAGTTCCAAGGTGTCGGGGAACCGCTGGGTGATCTCGTCCCACACGGGGCGCTTCGTGAAGAAAGAGGTGCCCAGGCTGCGCTCGGTGAACAGCTCGCGGACATAGGCGGCGTAGCGCTGCGGCACCGGCTTGTCGGTGCCCAGTTCGGCGCGGATCTCGGCGACCTGCTCGTCGGCGGCGAGGTCCCCGGCGATGACCAGCGCGGGATCACCGGGCGTCAGGTTGACGAGCCCGAACGCCAGCGTGATGACGATGAACACCGCCACGGGGATGAAGAGCAGGCGCTTGGCTATCGCTCCCGTTCGGTATCTCACATTACTGTCCGTCACTCACCGGTCGACCGGCCGGATTGTCGCGCACCGGATACCGCGGGCGGCTCTCGCTCGACCGCCCGCGGTCGTTCAACCCGGTGTCGGTGGATCAGTTCTTGGCGAGCTCCTCGGGAATGATCCGGCGGAAGATGTCCATGCGGAACGACTCGACGTCGGGCCCGAGTGAGATCGGGTTGACGAGCTCGATGAGAGGCACCCACGGAACCTCGTCGATGAGGATCTGGTGCGCCTCGAGCACCATGGCATCGCGGTCGGGTCCGTACTGCGTGAACGCCATCAGGTCGATGAGTTCGTCGATGCGGGGGTTGTTGTAGCCGTGCGCGTTCTCGAACGCCTTCGCCGAGTGGTGTACCAGCAGCCAGGCGAACTGCGGATCGCTGATGCCCGGGGTCTGCGATGAGAGCCAGGCCTGCAGCCCACCCTCCTGCAGCTTCGTCTGGAAGTCGGCGGAGGACGCCATGACCTCGATGCTCATGTCGATCCCCACCTCGGCGAGTTGGTCCTTCATGAGGACCGCGATGTCCTCCGAGAACGGTCCCGGACGCACCGGGTTGATCGTCATCGTGAACGCCAACCCGTCGCCGTAACCCGCCTCGGCGAGCAGCGCCCGCGCCCGGTCCGGATCGTGCGTGGCGGGATCTCCGGGCGGAGCCGGCTGGGGAACCTCGCTCAGCACCTGGTAGAGCGCAGCCTTGGCCGACCCTTGCATCGGACCCTGCACCAGGGCGTCCCGGTTGATCGCCGAGGAGATGGCCTGGCGGACCCGCACGTCGGCGAACGGCTCGAAGCTGGAGTTCAGCACCAGGGGAACCGTTGTGTTGCCCTTCGCCGCGATGGCCTGCAGGTCGCCGCTCAGGCTGGCGAACTGCGCGAGCGTCAGCTTGTCGGCGAAGTCCACCTCGCCGGCCTGCAGCAGCTGCAGCCGACCCCCGGCGTCGGGGATGGCACGGACGACGATCAGGTCGATGTCGGGTGCTGCGCCCCACCAGTTCGGGTTCGGGACGAGGCGAAGTTCCTCGCCCGGTGTGATCGACTCGAGCATGTAGGAGCCGAAGCTCGCCGAGTTGGTGGACAGCCATCCGGCGCCCCAGGGATCGTCCTCGGTGGCGTGCGACAGGACCTCGACACTGTCCAGCGGACCCATGTGGTGGTAGGTGAGAACCGCCAGGGAGTACGGGTTGTTGGTGTCGAGCACCACCAGGTCGAAGGTGCGGTCGTCGATGACCCGGATCGGCGCCTCGACGTCGATGCCGCCGCCCCAGCTCAGCAGGAAGCGCCCCACGCCGTCGTTGGCGATGATGCGGTCGAACGACCAGCGCACGTCCTCTGAGGTGATGGCGTTGCCGTACGGGCTGACCGCGTCGTCTCGCAGCACGAAGCGGTAACCGTCCTCGATGGGGGTGACCGATTCGGCCACGTAGGGCTCGACGTCGGCCGGGCTGGGCCACGTGGTGGCACCCGGGTCCGGCTTCACGTACTGCAAGAGGGTGCCGGCGAACATCGGGTTGAGTTCGGTGCTCGGCTTGCCCTCGGTGACGGCCGGGTCGGCGTTGGACGGCACCGCGGCGACCGCCATGACGAACACCTCGGGCTCGTCGGCCGGTGGTGGCGGCGGCGGTTGCGCCGCAGCGGCTTCGGCCTCCGCGGCCGCCTCCTCCGCGGCGGTCCGTGCCCGCTCCGCGTCGGCCTGGGCTGCGGCTGCCTCCGCCTGGGCGGCCTCTGCCTCGGCCTGTGCGGCCGCGGCTTCCGCCTGGGCAGCGGAGGCTTCGGCCTGGGCGGCCGCGGCTTCGGCCTGGGCCGCCGCAGCGGCCGCCTGCGCGTCGGCGAGTGCCGCCTCGGCCGCGGCAACGGCCTCCTGGTTACCCTCGGCCGTCGCCTGCGCGAGATTTGCGGCCGCTATCGCCTCTGACGCCATCGCAGCCGCGGCCTCGGCCGCGGCGTCGGCCGCCTCGGCCGCAGCGTTCGCCGCCGCGGCGTCGGCCCCCGCGGAGGCGGCCTCGGCTCTCGCCGCGCTGGCCTCGGCATTCGCCGCGGCGGCGTCGGCGCCGGCCGCCTCGGCCTGCGCCTGGGCGCCGGCTGCGCCGTCGGTGATCGCGGAGTCGTCATCCTCGACGGCACACGCCGAGGCGACGAGGACCAGCGCGCCGATCAGCAGCGACGCACGCAGGAGTCGGGAACGGATCATGGTTGAACCTCCTAGGGGATGGCCAGATCTTGCGGGTAGAGGAAGCCGGTCGGGTTGGGCCATGCGCCCTGCAGGTCCTCACGGAACACCCACGGGATGATGGTCTCGACCAGCGGCACGAACGGGAATTCGGTCGCCAGGATGATCCGGGCCTCGTCGATGAACACGTCCCGTTCCGGTCCGGGATCCGTCGCCAGGATCATGTCCGAGAGTTCGTCGACCCGTTCGTTGGTGAAGCCCTCGTATCCCAGCCCGTCGGCCGCGAACCCGTTGGATGTGAACAGCAGCGGGATCGTGTAGGCGGGCTCGCTGAGAATCGGGCGCACCGAGTACAGCCACGCCTCCATCTCGCCGCCGCTGACCGCTGCGTTGAAGTCGGCCGGCGAGGCGATCGTCTCGATCGTGGCGTCGAGACCCACCTCGCGCAACTGCGACGCGAGGATGACGGCGACGGCTTCGGCGTGGGGACCGGGCCGTGTCGGGTTGATGGTCAGGGTGAAGGAGAATCCGTCCGCGTAGCCGGCCTGGGCCAGGAGGTCCCTGGCCAGATCCGGGTCGTAACGCGCCCCGGCCGTCTCCGGCAGGGGCAGGGGCTGCGGGATGGCCGTCGACATGGGGAATCGCCCGGGTACGCCGAAGCCGCCGTAGGCGCCGGCGATGAGGGCTTCGCGGTCGATGGCCAGGGACACCGCCTCGCGGACCAGCGGATCGTCGAAGGGCGGGAAGCGGTTGTTCAGCGAGAGTTCGTCGAGGTTCGTGTCCCGCGCATCCTCGTACGCCAGCGCGTACTCGCCGCCACTGGCCACGCTGGCGAAGAGATCGAAGGTCAGATCGGCGACGAAGTCCGCGTCGCCGCTGCCGATCAGCAGCAGCCGGTTGCCGGCGTCGGGGATGGATCGCATGATGATCCGGTCGATGTCCACAGCGTCGGCGTTCCAGTAGTTCGGGTTCTTCACCAGGCGCACTTCCTCGCCGGGAGCGAAACTCTCCACCTGGTACGGCCCGAAGGTGGACGAGTTCGACGCCAGCCACTCCGCGGCCCACGGGTCGTCGTCGGTGGCGTTGGCCTGCGCCTCGACGCTGTCGAGGATGCCGAGCGCGTAGTAGGTCAGCACGGGCACGGTGAGGATGTTGCGGCCCGTGACGTTGAGCGTGAACGTCCGATCGTCGATCACGGTGATGGGCGCTCCCGAGTCGATGCTCGAGAGGAACATCAGGAAGCGCGCGATGCCGTCGAGGGCGATCATGCGGTCGAACGACCAGGCCACGTCGGCGGACGTCACGGTGTTGCCGTACGGGCTCATCGCCTCGCGCAGCGTGAAGGTGACGCTGCCGTCGTCGTTGACTTCGAACGACTCGGCCAGCTCTCCCATCACGTCTGCCGGGCTGTGCAGACTCAGCCCGGGTGACGGCTCGTGCGTGTAGCGCACCAGCGTGCTCACGACGCCTTGCGCGGTCACGAGACTGGGCCGTCCCTGGAGGACCGCCGGATCCACGTTCGTCACCAGTCCCGAGAGCGCCATCGTGAGATTCTTCTCGGCAGGTTCGGGAGGTGGGGGTGGAGGTTCCGGGGCAGCGGGCGGGGGTGCCGCGGCCGCGGACTCGGCCTCGGCGGCGGCTTGTTCGGCGGCGGTCCGGGCCTGCTCCGCCTCGGCCTGCGCGGCCGCCGCCTCGGCCTGAGCGGCGGCAGCTTCGGCTTGCGCGCTGGCCGCTTCGGCTTGCGCGGAAGCAGCGGCGTCCTGCGCCTCGATCAGCGCCGCTTCGGCGGCTGCGACGGCCTCCTCGTTTCCTTCGGCTGTGGCTCGGGCCAGATCAGCGGCCGCAATCGCCTCCTCGGCTCGCGCCGCAGCGGCGATGGCCTTGGCGTCCGCCGCCGCGGCGGCAGCATCCGCGGCGGAGGCCGCCGAGTTCGCAGCTGACGCCTCCGAGCGGGCCGCCTGCGCCTCGGCGGACGCTTCGGCCGCGGTCGCCGCGGCGGCGGACGCCTCGTCGGCGCTGCTCTCGGCGCACGAGGTGGCGACGAGGGCGAGCACGCCAATCAGAAGCGAGAGACGGAAGAGTCTTGCGCGGTTCATGGTCGACCTCCTGACCGCTGGGACGCCCGGCGGCGTTCTCCCCCCACGAGTCGAGAATTCGCCCGCCGCCCGGCGCGGGACCGAAACTATAACCGTGGGTGCCTTGGTGGTGCCGGGCCGTCCCCGCTCACGCCTCCGGATGCACGTGCGTGATGTCCAGCGGACCCGACAGCATGCTGAGGACGATGTGGCCCTCCGAGCGGGCGGGGCCATGCACGGTTCCCGGAGGCAGGCAGAAGTAGGCGGGGGCCCGTAACTCCACGTCACCGTTGTGATACGTGCCCTCCAGAATGAACCCTTCCTGGAGCACGCTGTGCACCTCCGGAGCGTCGGTGGTCCAGCCGGGCGGGGCCTTGACGAGCACGGTGCTGGCACCGCTCTCGTCGTCGGTGCTGAGCACCTTGACCAGCAGGCCGCTGGGCACCGCTTCACCCGTGTCGTCCCAGAGGGTCTCGGCCGGTTCCCATTCCACCTCGTTGAGGTTGATCCCCATCACGACCGGTCGACTCATGACCTTCTCCCTTCTCGTTCGGGTTGCTCAGCCAAGTGAGTCAGCCAACCCGTCGCGGAACTGCGGCGCAGCCACGCCGATCAGCGCCTCGGCCCTCTCTCGCAGGCCGAGGCCCGAGAGGTCGGCGACGCCGTGCTCGGTGACGATGTACTGCGTGTAGTGCCGGGGGACGCCGACGGGAGCCGTCGGCTCCAGTTGCGGCACGATTCTCGATACGTCGCCGCGGCGGTTCGTCGATGGCATGGCGATGATGCTCTTGCCGCCGGGTGAGAGCCAGGCTCCCTGGGCGAAGTCGAATCCTCCGCCGACGCCGCTGAGTTGAGCACCGCCGAGATGCTCCACGTTGGCCTGGCCCATCAGGTCGACCTGCACCGCCGAGTTCACCGACACGAATCCCTCGAAGCCCGCGATGCGTGCGGGGTCGAGGATGGTCTCGAAGGGGTGCATCTCGAGGGCCGGGTTGCCGTCGGCGTAGTCGTACAGCGTTGTCGTGCCCATCAACTCCGCGCAGAGAGACGACGCTGTCCCGTCACCGGTGGACCGGAGCCTGCCGGCCTCATCGAGTGCCACGATGGCGTCCACGCCCATGCCGTAGATCCGCAGGTCGCCGACATCGGAGTCGCACAGGTTCGCCAGCAGCGCCTCCGGGATGGCGCCGATTCCCGCCTGCAGCGTCGCTCCCGGTGGGATCAGTTCCACGAGGTGGCCGCCGATGGTCGCCGCGTTCTCCGAAACCGCCGCCCGGGCATGCTCGCCGAGCGGTTCGTCGACCTCGGTGAGCCAGTCGATCTCCGAGACGTGCAGGGATGCGTCACCGGCGACCCGCGGCATGCGCGGGTTCACCTGGGCGATGACCGTCGGCGCTTGGCGTGCCAGCGTCAACGGGTAGCTGGTCGACGTGCCGAGGCTGCAGCGCCCGTCGGCGTCGGGTGGTGAGACGTGCACGACGGCCACGTCCAGCGGGAGGCGCCCGCTGCGGAACAGGTGCGACACCTGCGAGCCGCGGATCGGGAGGAACCGCACCGACCCGCCGGCAACGGCCGTCCGCACCGGCCCCATGACGTGCCACGTGGTGTAGCGGATGCCGTCGCGCAGGAACGGGTAGTCCGACAGCAGCAGGCCGCTGTAGACGTCGAGGCCGCGGAGCCGGTCCGCCTGCCGACCGATCTCGCGCTCGATGGCGGTCGCTCCTCCCGCCCCCGGCGGCAGGACGACAGCCGAGGTTGGCTCGAGAGTCCCGACCGCCTCGGAAACCGAGACCCAGCGACCTCCCCCGTGTCCACCGGTCCTCATGTCGGGACTTCCCGGATCAATGGGGGCCTAGCCACGTTCATGCCGTCCGAACCGGCATCAACCCGCCACCCGTCCCGTCATCCCGGCGAAGGCCGGATTCCAAGCATTCGCAGCGACCGTCTAGACCCGGCGCACCAGGGGGCTGCAGAACGACAGTGTGGCCTGCTCCACGAAGCCGCGGTCCAGCAGCGAGTACTGCGGGATCGCCGTGATGGGCAGGAAGATCAGCCACATGAACGGGTTCGCCAGGCCGCAGCCCAGCTCACCGGCCGCGGCGATGAGCCGGTCCTCGGCCTCGGTCATCTCGGCGGGGGAGATGTCGCTCATGATGCCCGCCAGCGGCAGCGGCAGTTCGGCCAGGATCTCGCCGCCGCGGGCCACCACCTGCCCGCCGTTCAGCTCGATGACCCGGTTGATGGCCGTGGCCATGGACTCGGTGTTGGCGCCGATGCACACCACGTTCTCGTCGTCGGGCGACAGCGAGGTGGCCAGCGCCCCGTCGGTGAGGCTGAAGCCCGACATGAAGGCGGTGGAGCGCGAGCCCGTGTCGTTGTAGCGCTCCAGCACCGACACGTAGGACACGTCGATGGACGGGTTGGCCAGCACCACTCCGTCCCGGATCTCCAACTCCACGTCCCGGCGCAGTCGCAGCGGGATCTCCGGGGGGATGAACATGGAGATGGCCTCCACCATGCCGTCTTCCATGTCGGTGCGGAACAGCAGGTCGTCGGGCTCCACCGGCGTCATCGAGAACGTGCGCAGCAGTTCGTCCGGGCGTTCGGGCGGCGTCAAGGTCACCTGCATCTCGCCGCCGGAGGCCACGAGTTCGCCGCCGGAGTACACCGCCGACACCTCGAAGGCCGCCAGGTCCTCCACCAGCAGGATGTCGGCGTAGCGGCCCGGCGCCACGGCGCCCACCTGGTCGTCGGTCCGCAGGGCGTCGGCGGCGTTGATGGTCACCATCTGGATTGCGGTCACCGGGTCGACGCCCTCGGCGATGGCCCGGCGCACGATGTGGTCCATGTGCCCCAGGCGCACCAGCGTGGAGGTGTCGGTGTCGTCGGAGCAGAGGCTCACGCGGCGGGTGGGCAGCCCCGCCTCGGTGACCGCCTTGATGCAGTCGGCCAGGTTGAAGGCCATCGTGGCCTCCCGCAGCAGGCAGAAGAACCCGTTGCGCAACTTGTCGATGGTCTCCTCCGCGGAGAAGCACTCGTGGTCGTCGCGGGCGCCGCAGTTGGCGTAGGCCCCGAGCGCCAGGCCCGTCACGAACGGGGCGTGGCCGTGGACCGGCAGCTTGTGCATCTCGCAGAGCCCGATGGATTCGATCACGTCGGTGTCGCCGGCCCGGATGAAGTCGAAGGTGGTCTCGGCGATGCCGTTGGCCTCGTCCCACTGCATGGCGATGCGGTGATCGTCGGGCCCCACGCTGGCGCCGAGGGTGCCCTCGGGGATCGTGTAGGGGATCTTCGACGGCGGCGGGTTGAAGATGCGCAGAGGCAGGTCGGCCGCCTCGTCGAGCATGTAGCGGATGCCGTCGATGCCGCGCACCGGGGCGATCTGGTCGAAGGCGGTGCAGACCGACGTGGTGCCCCGAGCCAGCACCACCGAGGCGAACCGGGTGATGGACATCTTGGTGACCTCGGTGTGCACGTGCGGGTCGATCAGCCCCGGCACGATGTGCATGCCGGTGGCGTCGATGACCTCGGTGTCGTCGCCGATGGTCTCGCTCACGTCGCCGATGGCGGCGATGCGGTCGCCGGCGATGGCCACGCCCGCCTCGTACACCTCGGCGGTGAACACGTTCACGAGCTTCCCGCCGGTGAAGACCTTGTCGGCGGGGCGGCGCCCCAGCCCGACGTCGATGGCTCGCTGGCTGTACATCGCTGACCTCCGTGTTGATTCAGGTCTGAGAGTCGTGCCGGTCGTCCCGAGTGGGGACGGGGCACGCCGCGACCGTCGTGACCGGCGAGTTTAGGTGGCACGGGGACCGCGTCACGATCCGCTCGACGCCGCCCGGACGTCCCCGGGCTAGGTCCGGGCGGGCTTGACGAACGGCAACTCCGACAGCGACGCGGCGATCTCGAACGTCTCGCCGTGCTGTTCCCACAGCAGTGTGATGGGGTCCTCGGGGTGGTGAGTGGCCGGGACGTGGGCGAAGCCGATCATGTCTCGCAGGAACGGGCTCCAGCCGACGCTGGTGGCAAACCCAATCTCGCGACCTGCGCAGAGCAGTTTTAGGGGCGGGAAGCGCCGCAACTTGCCGTCGATGATCGGTACCTGACCGGAGGCGACGCACAGCGTCACGAGCTGCCGCCAGTCGGCTCGCATGGCCCACATTCTCCGCCCGCGGCCGGTGGCTCGGTTCTCCTCATCCAGGGCCTCCCGCCCGGCGAAGTCGGGCTTGGCGAAGTCCACGAACCTGCCCAGGTTGATCTCGAAGGGCGAGGCGACGTACTCCTCGCCGGTGAGTCCGTAGCTGTGCGCCATGACGGCGTCAGGCCCCGCCCGTGCGTAGTCGATGGCGGGGAGCACCATGCCGGCCTCGACGCGCACGACATCCTGCGAGGCGTGGCCACAAGGTTCGATCGTCGCGCCGGTGGGGGTGGCCAGCAGCGCCTCCCAGACGTCGTTGCCGGCTGCAGGCGGAACCCAGAGTTCGTATCCCTTCACTCCTGTGAACCCGGTGCGCCAGACGTGGACCGGGGCGGAAGCGATCTCCGACGGGCGGGCCCGGGAGAACCGCAGGTCGGCCCAGTCCTGCCCTGTCGCCTCCGCGAGGATCGCCAGGGAGTTCGGTCCCTGCAGCGCAAGGATGCCGAAGCGGTCCGTCACGTCGTCGAATTGGATGTCCAGGTGGCCGCGATTCTCCGCCAGCCATCGCTCCATGAGCCCGGCCGTGACGATGAAGTCGGTGTCGCTCAGGCGCATGAGCATGCCTTCCACGATCACCTTGCCGTCGTGATCGCACCAGGGTGTGTAGTTCCCATGGTTCGTGGCGATCTTCGTCACGGCGCGTGGAACGAGCCGATCCACGAAGCGTGCTGCATCCGGTCCCTGGATGTGAATCTTCGCCAGAGGAGACTTGTCCTCGACCATCGCGGCCTCGCGGATCGCCGCGGCCTCCTGGGGAATGCCACCGAATGTGTCGGGGAGGGCGTTGTTGCCCCAGGCCGACCAGAGCCCCTTGGCGTGCGCAGCACGCGAGGCGTCCGTGAACGGCGTCTTGGCGAAGAGCGCCTCGCTGAGCGGTGGTCCCATGAATCCGAGGCTCACGGCTCGGTCCTCCTCTCCTGGCCGGCCTGGCGGTTCGCTCCCTCGACCACTGGGTGCGTCCTCGGCCGCTGGAGCGCCCCGGGGCCTAGTGGAAGGCCAGGTACTCGCGCATTTCCCAGTCGGTGACGGCGCGGGCGTAGCGGGCCCACTCGGCGCGCTTCATGACCACGAAGTGATCGCAGATCTCGGTGCCGACGGCCTCGTAGAGCGCCTCGTCGGCCTCGAGGGCGTCGAGGGCCAGCGAGAGGTTCTCGGGGCAGCAGCGCTCGGTGTTGGCGGTCTCCAGGGAGTCGCCCGTCTCCGCGGGTGGTGGCTCCTCGCCGGCTTCGATTCCCAGCCGGGCCGCCGACATCATGGCGGCCGCCGAGAGGTACACGTTCGCCGTGCCGTCGGGCAGCCGGTGCTCGATGCGGCTGGCGGCACCCCGCCCCGAGGGCACCCGCACCGCCACCGAGCGGTGGTCGTAGCCCCAGTTGGCCCAGTAGCCCGCCAGTTCGCCGGGCTTGAGGCGCTTGTAGGCGTTCACGGTGGGGGCACAGAGGGGGGTGAGCGCCTCGTGGTGGGCGAGCACACCGGCGATGGCGTGCTTCGCCATCGCCGACAGGCCGTCGTCGGCGGCGGGGTCGTCGAAGAGGTTCCGGCCGTCGTCGTCGGTGACGCTGAGGTGGAAGTGGGTGCCGTTGCCCCCGCGGTCCTGGAACGGACGTCCCAGGAAGGTCAGCAGCAGGCCATGGCGCAGCGCCAGCTCGCGGCAGAGTTGCTTCAGGAGGAAGGCGCGATCCAGGGCGTCGAGGGCGTCGCCGTAGCGGACCACCAGCTCGAACTGCGGGTTGTCGTATTCGCTACCCGCCGTCTCGATGCCGATCCCGCAGGTCTCGGCCGCGGCCATGATGTCGTCGAAGAGCCCCACCGGATCCACGACCGTGCCGGTTCCGTAGCAGTAGGCCCCCGGTGTGTCCCAGGGTTCCCAGCCACCGGACCCGTTGGGCTGCAGAACATAGGCCTCCAACTCCACGCCGATCTTGGGGGCGCCGCCGGTGACCTTGGCGAGGGCGTCGATGGCGCGCTGCGCGGCCAGGCGACTCGAGATCGCCAGCGGCGCGCCCAGGCGCTCCAGGTCGGCGATGACGACGCCGGTGCCGTCATCCCAGCTGGGGCGCACGTCGTCGATCGAGTAGAGGGCCGAGAGGTCGCCCATCCCCTCCAGAACCTCGGCTCCGGGAGCCGGGATGAGATCCCGGTCGTAGCCAACCCCGAAGATCGTGACCGAGAAGCCCACCTCACCGGTCATGGCGGCTGTGGGTACGTACTTGCCGCGGGCGAAACCGAACTGGTCGGCGAAGAGGACCCGGATTCTGTGCATTCCTTCTGGGAGCATCTTGCGATCAGCCCTTCCGGTCGTGGATTCGGAGCGGCGCTTGCCGGTTCGTGCCGGGGAAGGCCCCGGTCGAGCGGGTCAGGGCGGCTGCGGGTGATCGACCGGCTCGTCGCCCCGACACGCTCGCCGGTGGCGGATAGTAGCCTCGCATCGTGGTCACATCGGGAGTGACCACAATGCGAGGGGAACCGGCGCTGTCAGCAGGCAGCGGAGCGCCACATCGGGGCGTTCGCGGTTTCCCAAGGCGATGGCGGGTCGTGTCTCATGCACCGTTACGGAGGGGAGAAAACCATGACAGAGCCAACGAAGCACTCTCAACATCACCGCCGGCGCTCACTGTGGAGCATGGTCGGTTTGGTGGTTGCGCTCGCAATGGTCGCCGCGGCCTGTGCGGCCGAGGACACAGGGGCGCGGGACACCGCCGCGGACGCCTCGAGCACCGCAGCCGCGGCATCGGGCGATGCGTCTGCGGCGATGGCCGCCGCGCAAGGGGCTCAGGCCGGCGCCGACGCCGCCGATGCCCGGGCGGGGGCGGCCGCGGCTGAGGCTTCCGCTGCCACGGCCACGGCGGACGCCGCTGCGGCAGCCGCGGATGCGGCTTCTGCGGCCGCCGCGGAGGCGCAGGCCGCCGCCGAGTTGGCCCAGGCCACGGCTTCGGGCAGCGCGGACGCCATTGCCGCCGCGGAGGCGGCGCTGGCCGACGCCCAGGCGGCCGCTGAGGCGGCGAGCGCGCAGGCGGTCGCGGCCCAGGAGGACGCCGCTTCGGCCCAGCAGGAGGCCGCCGCGGCGAAGGCTGAAGCAGCGGCGGCTCAAGAAGAGGCCGCTGCCGCGCAGGCAGAGGCAGCCGCCGCTCAGGACGAGGCCGCTTCGGCCCAGGAGGAGGCGGCTTCGGCGCAGGCCCAGGTCGAGGAGATGGAGGCGGCCGCCGCCGACGACGGTCTGCGCGTGGCGCTGCTGCTGCCGGGCATCAAGAACGACAACTCGTTCAGCCAGGCCGCCGCCGAGGGTCTGCTGGACGCCGTGGCAGCCGACGGCAACATCGCCGAGTACCAGATCCTCGAGGAGATCATCGAGCCCACCGACTCGCTGCCCGCCCTGCGAGGCTTTGCCAGCCGGGGCTTCGACCTGATCATCGGTCACGGCATCGAGTACGTGGACCCCATCATGGAGCTGTACTCCGAGTTCCCCGACGTGGACTTCGCCATGACCGGAGGGGTGCTCGTCGAGGGTGCCGACCCGCAGGAGAACGTCGTGGACTGGCTCTACAACGTGCAGGACATGGCCTATCCCAACGGCATCATCGCCGCCCACGCCATCATCGGCGACACCATCGGCATCGTGGGTGGTCCCGAGTTCGACTTCGTCAAGGTCATGCACATCTCGTTCCAGCAGGGCGTGGCGTCGGTCAACCCGGAGATCCAATTCCTCGAGGGCTTCGCCGGCGACTTCGTGAACGTGCAGAAGGCCGCCGAGGTGGCCACGTCGCTCATCGACCAGGGCGCCGACCTCATCTACTGCTCCGGTGACGGCATCTGCATCGGTGCCGCCCAGTCGGCCTCGGCGGCCGGCGTGCCGATCCTCGTGGGCTTCGGTTCGCAGGAGGAGACCGCGCCCGATGTGTACATCGGCGCCACGGTGATCCGCCTCAGCGAGCTGTTCCAGACGTACTTCGACACGGTGCGCGACGGCTCCTTCGGCAACGCCTTCTACCCCGGAAGCCTCCAGAACGGTGGCATCGAGGTGCTACCCATCAACACCGAGGCCACCGTGGAGACCGCGGCGAGCCTCGACGAGTTGCAGCAGATCCTCGACGACTTCGTTGCCTCGGTGGAGTCGGGCGAGTTCCAGATCCCGTTCCCGTTCTGACCTCGGGCCCGGCGGCGACCGGGTACTGAACGCAACCCCGAGCCCCCGGCCACCGACTGGTCGGGGGCTCGGTCGTGCTGCGGCCGATCGGCAGCGTCGCCGCGGTGAGGCTCGTCAGGTCCCGGCGTGTGCGGGGCAGCGGCAGCAGACGAGGACCGGCAGGAACGTCTGCGTGTAGGCGTCGATGAGGCCCCTCTCGGTGAGCCCGTAGTCGGGTACCCCGGCGAGGCCCACGAACGACAGGATCATGAACGGCGACGCGACGTGGCAGCCCAGGGATCGGGCCGCCGCCGTGACCGCGCCGAGCCCGTCGTGGACCTCCTCCCATGGGCGGTCGCTCATGCACCCGCCGTACGGCAGGGGGAGTGACGCCCGCACCTTGCCGGCTGAGACCACCACGTAGCCGCCGTCGATGGCCTCCAGGGCCCGGGTGGCGTGCGCCAACTCGTCGTCGGATGTGCCGAGGACGACGAGGTTCTGGTTCTCGCAGTTCGTGGTGATGCCGATGGCACCGCCGCGCAAGCCGAATCCCCGGACGAACCCCGTGGCCAGGGTGTGGGTGCCGTGGTGGCGGTCCACGACGGCGATCTTGGCGATGTCGCTCGCCGGGTCGGCCGGCACCGACCCATCCTCGATGGGCAACTCCGCCTCGAAGGCCCGCTTGAAGTACCCGTCGTACATCTCCATGGCCCGCACGACGGCCACCAGGCTCCGGGGGCTCGGCGCCATCGCGCTACCCGACCCGGCTCGCAGCGGTCCGGTCGGCGCCGCCGGTGGCGCTCCGGCGCCCCCCGCATCGCCGCCCTCCGGTGGCGGCTCGAGCGCCGCTTCACCGCCATTCCCAGGTGACGGCTCGAGTGCCGTATCACCGACGTCGACTCGGAAGCTCTCCGGCCCGATGTCGGGGTGGAGGCGGACGGTGCCCCGGCAGGACTCGGGCAGGATGTCGTCGTTGGCGAAGGTGGCGGCGCCGGCGCGTCCGGCGACCTCGCCGCCGACGAGGACCAGTTGGGGGCGTACGTCCTCGAGGTCCTCGAGCAGCATGAGGTCCGCCAGGCGGGTCGGCGTGATCGAGCCGAGGATGTGGTCGAGGCGGTACGAGCGTGCGGCGTTGAACGTGGCCATCCGGTAGGCCTCGACGGGTTCGACGCCGCAGTCGATCGCGGTGCGGACGTGGTGGTCGATGTGGCCCCCGCCGGCGAGGTCGCCCACATGTCGGTCATCGGCGCAGAACGTGAACTGGTCGAACCCGCCGGCGACCAGCGGCGGGTCGGCGAACAGCGGCCGCACGTTGTCGTTCATGGAGCCCGACATGACGGTGATGCCGATCCCCAGACGAAGCCGCTCGATCACCTCGCCGGGTTCGAAGGCGTTGTGGTCGTCGAAAATGCCCGCCGCGGCATACGTCCACAACGGTTCCTCGGAAATGCGGGCGGTGTGGCCGGTGATCCGCCGCCCGGCGGCGAGCGCCCGGTGCGATTTGCGGGCGGCCGAGCCCTCCAGGTCGAAGGGGTTGCTCTCGCCGAGGGTGACGGCGCGCGGATCGCTCAGGCGCTGCAGGACCTCGCCTTCGGGCACCGCGCGGCCCCCCAGTTCCAGATCGGGTGAGCGCGGCACCTTGTGGGACACCTGCCGGAAGATCCGCAGCGGTGTGCCCGTGGTCGCGGCGATGTCCATGCCTTCGGCGCCCAGCACGTTGGCCAGGCAGTTGGCGTCGGCCAGCACGGTCGTGGTCCCGCGCGGGACGGTCAGCCGGGCGAGTTCGCCAGGCGTCAACAGCGTGTACTCGATGTGCAGGTGCGTGTCGATGAAGCCCGGTGACACCCAGCAGCCGGATGCGTCGATCTCGGCGGATGCCGCCAGCCGCCCGGGCGGTGTCACAGCGGCGATGTGCGGGCCGCAGATCAGCACGTCTCGGCGCAGCACCTCCCGCCCGTGCAGCGCCAGCACCGTGCCATCGCGTATCGCCAGGTCCGCGGGTTCGACCCCAGCGGCCACTCGCTGCAGGCGCAGCAACTGCTCCGGCGACGGCACGAGATGGGCGCCGATGAAGTCCACGTCGCTCATGCGCGGCCACTGTACGGGACACCTGCTGAGCGCTCCGAGCGGCTGGTCCCGGCGGGACTGCTGGGGGTGCGCATCACCCTCCTTACACTGGCCACCCATGCCGCCGCCTGCCGGAAACCCCCGCGAGCGACCGCCGCTGATCGGGCTGCCGGGGCGCCTGAAGGCCGCCGCCGAGGTGTTGGGCACGGTTGCCTCGATGTCCCATCTGGACATGGAGGTCTATTTCCGGGACTACGCCCGGCGCCTGGCCGGGGCGGGCGGACTGCCGGTGATGCTGTCGCTGGAGACCGATCCGGTCGCGATCGTCGAACGCCTCGACGGCATCCTGCTGCCGGGCGGCACCGACATTGACCCCGCCCTCTACGGCGCCGAGCCGGCAGCCGACCTGATCGAGCCCGAACCGGCTCGCGACGCCTTCGAGTTGGCCCTGCTCGACGCCGCCACCGAGGCCGGCGTGCCGGTTCTCGCCATCTGCCGGGGCCTGCAGGTCGTGAACGTGTGGCGGGGTGGCACGCTGCACCAGCACGTCCCCGAGCACGGCCTCTTCGAGGAGCCGCCCGACAAGCTCCAGCACGAGGTGACCCTCGCGCCGGGTTCGGCTCTGGCAGGGGTCTACGGACCCTCGGTCATGGTCAACTCGCTGCACCACCAGACCGTGGACCGCCTCGGCGAAGGCTTGGAGATCACCGCCGAGGCGCCCGACGGCACCGTCGAGGGCCTCGAATGCACCGATGCCCCGGTGGTCGCGGTGCAGTGGCACCCCGAGTTGCTCCCCGAGCCCGACCCCATCTTCGACTGGTTCATCGCCCGCACCGCCCGGTGCTAGGCGAGGCCGAATTGGCGGTCGCCGGCGTCTCCTAGGCCGGGGACGATGAAGGCGACCTCGTTGAGGTGGCTGTCGACGGCGGCGGTGTAGATCTCGGCGTCGAAGCCCTTGGCGCGGAACGCCTCGATGCCCTCGGGGGCGGCGAGCACGCAGACCACCGTGATGGGCCCGGCGTTGGAATCCACCAGCAGGTTGCAGGTGTGGATGAGCGAGCCGCCCGTCGCCAGCATGGGGTCGAGCACCAGCACCGGATGACCCTCGAGGTCCTCCGGCACGGTGTTGACGTAGGCGTCGGGCAGCAGGGTCTCCTCGTTGCGCTTGGCGCCGACGAAGCCGACCCGGGCGTTCGGGAGGAGTTGCAGGGTGGCGTCGAGCATCCCCAGCCCGGCCCGGAGCACCGGCACGACGAGGGGCGGATCGGTGATCTGGACTCCGGTCGTCGGCGCCATGGGCGTGTCGATGTGGATGTTCGTGACGGGCTGTGACCGCAGCGCCTCGTAGACCAGGAATGTGGACAGCTCCGAGAGGTTCCGCCGGAACCCGGCCCGCTTGGTGTCCTGGCGGCGGAGGCGGGTCAGCCTCTCGACCGCGAGGGGATGATCGACGATTGTGACTTTCACGGCCCTCAGCATGCCCGATGACTGATCCGCCTGCGAGGCGGTCGTCAGGCGGCGGCTTCGACTGTCCGAATGTGGCCGGGTGGCTCTAGGGTCAGGCACGTGAAGGTGGTTGCGACGCGGGCCGCGGGTGCCGACGTCATGGAGCGCTCCGCAGAGAGCGGGACGCTTCCCGAGCGTCTCGTGGGACTGCCGATCACGCCCACCGACGCCGTCGGGCTGACCGAACGGGCCGCCTCTCTGGCCACCCGCTCGATCAAGACGACGGCCAAGCGCGCCGCCTTGACCCTTGCGGTGCGCCTCATGGATCTGACGACGCTCGAAGGCTCCGACACGCCAGGCAAGGTGCGGTCGCTGTGCGCCAAGGCGCTGCGTCCCGAACCGGCGGACCCCGACGTGCCACCGGTGGCGGCCGTGTGCGTGTATCCGGAACTCGTCGGTGTGGCGGCCGAGATACTGGCCGGGTCGCCGGTGCGCGTCGCCAGCGTCGCCGGCTCGTTCCCTGCGGGACTCGGCCCGCTCGGCGCCCGTCTTGCCGAGATCGCCGACGCCGTCGCGGCCGGAGCCGACGAGATCGACATCGTGCTGAACCGCTCGGCGTTCCTCGCCGGTCACTACCGGCAGGCGTTCGATGAGGTGGCGGCCTCGAAGGATGCGGCCGGTGCGGCACACCTGAAGGTCATCCTGGAGACGGGGGAACTGGGCTCGTACGACGCGGTGCGCAAGGCGTCCATGCTGGCGATGGCTGCCGGCGCCGACTTCATCAAGACCTCCACGGGCAAGATCGGCACCTCGGCAACGCTGCCGGTGGCGCTCTGCATGGCCGAGGCGATCCGGGACTTCGCCGATTCCGGGGGCCACGATGTCGGCCTCAAGGTTGCAGGTGGCATCAGGACGGCCAAGCAGTCCTGGCAGTATCTGGTGGTCATAGCCGAGACGCTGGGCCCGCGCTGGCTGCACCCCGACCTGTTCCGGATCGGCGCCTCGAGCCTGCTGAACGACGTTCTGCTGCAGCTCGACCGCCAGGGCACGGGTCGATACCCGCGCCCCGACAAGACGGTGATCTGACGCCATGGCCGACGGCGGCGACCCAACTCCCGCGGCGGCGGACCGCGTCCCGGCCGTGGCCGATCCAGTCGTTGCGGATGTGTCGGCGGACTCCCTTCCCGTCTTCGGGCCCGACTCCTATGCCCCCGCGCCGGAGTCCAGCGATCTGGTCCGCATCGCGGACGACTACGGACTGTTCATCGACGGCGAGATGGTGCCGGCCGGCAGCGAGCAGACCGCGCCCACCGTCAATCCCGCAACCGGCGAATCGCTCGCCAATTTCTCCGTCGGGGGGCCCGCCGACGTCGACCGCGCCGTGGTCGCGGCCCGGGAGGCGTACGAGTCGCACTGGCGCGACGCCCCGGGCACGGTGAGGGCCCGGTACCTCTACCGCGTCGCCCGGTTGCTGCAGGAGCGTTCCCGGGAGTTCGCCGTGCTGGAGACCCTCGACGGCGGCAAGCCCATCAAGGAGTCCCGCGACGTGGACATCCCGCTGGCCGCAGCGCACTTCTTCCACCACGCCGGCTGGGCGGACAAGCTGGACTACGCCTTCGGCGGCGCCTCGACCGCTCCGCTGGGGGTTGTGGGCCAGGTCATCCCGTGGAACTTCCCGCTCCTCATGGCCGCCTGGAAGCTGGCCCCGGCGCTGGCGGCGGGGAACACCGTCGTCCTCAAGCCGGCCGAGACCACACCCCTGAGCGCTCTGCTGCTCACCGAGGTCCTGCGTGACGCCGACCTTCCCCCGGGCGTGGTCAACATCGTCACCGGCGACGGCGCGACGGGCGCCGCCGTCGTGAACCATCCCGGCATCGACAAGGTGGCGTTCACCGGCTCCACGGCGGTCGGCAAGGAGATCCAGCGCACGCTCGCCGGCACCGGCAGGCGCCTCACGCTCGAACTCGGCGGCAAGGCGGCCAACATCATCTTCGAGGACGCCGCGCTCGATCAGGTGACCGAGGGCATCGTGAACGGCATCTACTTCAACCAGGGGCAGGTGTGCTGCGCCGGCTCGCGCCTGCTGGTGCAGGAGAGCGTGGCCGACATCGTGGTGTCCAAGCTGCGCCGGCGGATGGACACCCTCCGCGTCGGCGACCCCCTCGACAAGAACACCGACATCGGTGCGATCAACTCGGCGGCGCAGCTCCACAAGATCACCGAACTCGTCGACTCGGGAGTCCAGCAGGGGGCCGAGCTCTACCAACCCTCCTGCGCCCTGCCCGAGCGCGGCTGGTTCTTCCCCCCGACGCTGTTCTGCGACGTGTCGCCGTCGCATCGCATCGCCCGGGAGGAGATCTTCGGCCCGGTGCTCTCGGTGCTGACGTTCCGCACGGCCGACGAGGCCGTGGAGAAGGCCAACAACACGCCGTACGGCCTGTCCGCCGGCATCTGGACCGAGAAGGGCTCGCGAATCCTGTGGATGGCCGAGCGGATGCAGGCCGGCGTCGTCTGGGCGAACACGTTCAACCGGTTCGACCCGGCCAGCCCGTTCGGCGGGTACAGGGAGAGCGGCTTCGGCCGGGAAGGCGGCCGGCAGGGCCTGCTGCCGTACGTCGAATTGAAGCCGAGTGTGGCGTGAGCGGCGGCGACGCCCGGCTGGGTGTCCGCAAGACCTACAAGATGTACCTGGGCGGGGCGTTCGTGCGCTCGGAGTCGGGGCGCTCGTATCCCGTGCAGTCCCTCTCGGGGGAGCTGCTGGCCCACGCGGTGGCGGGTTCGCGCAAGGACGTCCGCGACGCCGTCCGGGCGGCGCGTGGTGCGCAGCCCTCCTGGGCGGCCCGCACCGCCTACAACCGCGGGCAGATCCTCTACCGGGTGGCGGAGGTCATGGACACCCGGCGCGCCGAGCTGATCGGCGAGCTGGCTCGGGCAGCCGAGGGCGGGCAAGCGGACTATGACCCCACCGCCGAGGTGAGCGCCGCGGTGGACCGCTGGGTCTGGTACGCCGGGTGGTGCGACAAGTACCCCCAGGTGCTGGGCGGGGCGAATCCCGTCGCCGGCCCCTACTTCAACTTCACGATTCCCGAGCCGATGGGCGTTGTCGGCCTGGCGGCGCCGGACGAGGCGCCACTGCTGGGACTCGTCTCGCGCCTCGCCCCCGCGCTGGTGCCGGGCAACTGCGCGGTGGTGCTCGCCGGCGAGCGTTCCCCGCTTCCCGCAGTCAGCCTCTCGGAGATCCTGGCCACCAGCGACGTTCCCGCCGGCGTGGTCAACATCCTCACCGGGCACCGGGCACCGCTGGTGCGGGCTCTGGCCACCCTCGGCGACGTGGACTGCATCGACCTCACGGGATGCGACGAGCCCGCGGAGTCGGTGGCGGGAAGCGCGAGCGCTCCGCCGTCGGCGGTGGCGACCGAGGCGGAACAACTGGCGGCCGAGACGGTCACGCGTGTGGTGCGCGCCGCGGCCGCCGAGCGGCACTGGCTCAGCGAGTCGGCGCAGAGCCCGTACGCCGTCTCCGCCTTCTGCGAGTACAAGACGGTGTGGCACCCGAAGGGGCGTTGAGGCGGCCAATGCGGCTCGTCTGTATCGCGCCGCCGTGGCGACCGGCGGTGAACCGGCGGTGAGCGACGGCGCGCGGTTCGTGCTGGGCGTCGATCTCGACGGTGTCTGCGGCGACTACATCGGCTCGTTCCGCAAGATCGTCGCGGAATACAGGGGTGTTCCCGTCGAGTCGCTCACGATGGACGTCTCCTGGGGCTGCGCCGAGTGGGGAATCCGGGGCGAGGACGAGTTCGACACCCTGCACCGACATGCCGTCCTCGAGCGTGGCCTCCTGCGGAACATGGACCTCATACCCGGGGCCGCCGAGGCACTCTGGCGGTTGTCGGACGCCGGCGTCTGGATCCGCATCGTCACGCACCGGCTGTATGTGAACTGGGGGCACGCCGTTGCCGCGGGCGACACCGCCGAATGGCTCGATGACGCCCGCATCCCGTACCGGGATCTCTGCTTCATCGCCGCCAAGTCCTCCGTCGACGCCGACGCGTTCGTCGAGGACGCGCCGCACAACATCGAAGCCCTCCGCTCCGCGGGGAATACCGTGATCGTCTTCGACCAGCCCTACAACCGCGGGCTGCCGGGTCTCCGGGCAGCCGGCTGGGGAGAGGTGGAGGAGATCGTCCGCGACCTCGTGGTCGAGAGCGCGGGTAGTTTTCCCATGCAACTCCCGGGCTTCGACCCGGGTGCCGACCGCCTCGAGCGCCGCCTCTACCGCCACCCCCAAACACCCTGACGATCGCCATGCTCACACGGCTCCGCATCCACAACTTCAAGAGATTCGACGACGTTGAGATCGACCTCGCAAGCCCGGTTCTCTTCATTGGTCCGAACAACTCGGGAAAGACCTCCGCGATGCAGGCGCTGGCACTGTGGAGCGTCGGTCTCAAACGCTGGAACGAGAAGCGTGCTGGCGCCACGACTCCTGCAAGACGACCCGGCGTTGCAATTAGTCGCCGTGACCTATTGGCCGTCCCGGTTCCATTTGCCAATCTGCTCTGGCGTGGTCTCCACGTGCGTGACGTGAGCAAGGTTGAGGGGAAGCAACAGACACGGAACGTCCGCATCGATATCGTCGTCGAAGGCGTTGTCGACCGGGCGCGGGAGATCGACGATGCCGCGGCGCCCGGCGCGATGGGCACCGACGAGTGGGTCTGCGGGCTGGAATTCGACTACGCCAACGAGGAGTCGTTCTACTGCCGGCCGCTTCGAATCAGTGATGGCGCAACTCCTGAGCGGATGCCGGTGCCCGACGCTGCTGGCGAGATCCAGGTCGCCTTCCTTCCTCCAATGTCGGGACTTGCCGCAACCGAGACCCGCCTAGACGGCGGCGCTGTCGATGTGCGAATCGGAGAGGGACGAACGGCGGAGGTACTGAGGAATCTTTGCTACCGCATCCATGAGGATGAGCCCGAGAGTTGGTCTGAGGTCGTCGGGCAAATTGCCACTCTCTTCGGCGCGAGACTCGACCCGCCGCGATACATCGCAGAGCGAGGCGAGATCACGATGAGTTATCGCGAGCACGGTGTGGCGCTCGATCTGTCATCGGCCGGTCGAGGACTGCAACAGACGCTGCTGATACTGGCGTACATGTATGCCAACCCAGGGGCGGTGCTACTGCTTGACGAGCCAGATGCTCATCTCGAGATCTTGCGCCAGCGGCAGATTTATGAACGAATCACGAGCGCCGCCCGAAGAAGCGGAAGCCAGGTCATTGCCGCAAGCCATTCTGAGGTCCTGCTCAACGAGGCTGCTGGGAACGACAGCGTCGTTGCATTCGTTGGACGACCACACCGAATTGACAACCGTGCCGACGAGGTCCTGAAGTCGCTCCGAGAGATCGGGTTTGAGCAGTATTACCAGGCGGAGCAGACCGGCTGGGTGCTGTATCTCGAGGGTTCTACAGACCTCGACATTCTCCGAGCCTTCTCCCGTCGAGTCGGCCACGAGCAGGCGATGAGAGCGCTGGAGCGACCCTTCGTGCGCTACGTCAACAACGTCGCCAAGGCGGTCCCGCCCCACTACTACGGCTTGAGAGAAGCGCTCCCGAGTCTGCTCGGCGTAGCGTTGTTCGATCGGCTTGGTGGCGATCCCCCTGATCTGGGTGAGGTCGAGTCTCTCATGTGGGAGCGGTGCGAGATCGAGAACTATCTGTGTTCTCGCGCGACGCTCGAGGCGTACGCGAGGGTGTTGGGGCATGAACTCGCTCTGGGTCCGCTCTTCGTTGACTCCGAGTCCCAGCGACACCTTACGGCTATGCGCGAATCCATCGCTGAGGTCGAAGATGCGCTAACAACGCTTGGCAAGGGGTCGGTCTGGGGTGTCGACCTCAAGGCGAGCGACGAGGCCCTCTCGCCGATTTTGAAGAGATACTTCACGAAGTTGGGGATCCCCAACCGGATGCCAAAGAGGCTCTACCACGAGTTGGTCGAGTACGTCCCCATTGAGGAAATTGATGATGAGGTGCGACGGGGGCTCGATGCCATCGCGGATATCGCGAGTCGGGCCGTACTGAACACCAGCACAAATGGCTGAGTCGGGGGGTGGCCCGCTGCGGGCGTTCGTCACCGCACCACTGCGCGGCCCGGGGTTCGAGGCGATCGAGGCGATGGCCGACGTCGTCTACGAACCGTGGCTGGAATATGTGCCGATCCGCCTCTACGACCCGCCACGCCTGGCGCAGCGGCTGGAGGACCTCGGCTCCAATCTGCTGATCTGCGAGGCCGATTTCTGCTCCGGGCCGGTCATGGAACTCTCGCTGCGGGCCATCGTGGCCGCCCGGGGCGAGCCATCGAACGTGGACGTCGCCGAAGCCACGGCGGCGGGTATCCCGGTCCTGCACACACCCGGGCGGAACGCGGATGCCGTGGCCGAGTTGACCGTGGCCCTGCTGTTCGCCGTCAACCGCCGGGTCATTCCCGCCGACCGCGACGTGCGCACCGGGAAGGTGTTCACCGAGACCCTTCCCTACCAGCGCTACCGCTCGGAGATCCTGGCCGGTCAGACGTTCGGGATCGTTGGGCTCGGCGCCGTCGGCCGGGCCGTCCGGCGGAGGATGGAAGGGCTCGGCCTGCACGTGATCGCCCACGACCCCTATGTCGCCGAGGCGACCCACGGCCTCGACGACCTGCTCGCCGCCGCCGACATCGTCTCGATGCACGCCCCGCCGAGCACCGAGACGGTCCACATGATGGGCGCTGGGGAGTTCGCGGCCATGAAGCCCGGTGCGGTGTACCTGAACACGGCCCGCGCGGCGCTTCACGACATGGACGCGCTCGTGGCCGCGCTGAACTCCGGTCACCTCGGGGGTTGCGGGCTGGACCACTTCGACGGCGAGCAACTGCCCGAGGGGCATCCTCTCATCGAGCGGGATGACGTGGTGCTCACGCCGCACATCGGCGGGGCCAGCTACCACACCGAGCAGGTGCAGGCAGCCATGATCGCCGCAGACCTGGAACTCCTGCTCGCCGGTGAGCGCCCCATCCACATCGCCAATCCGGAGGTCCTCCCGTGAACGTCACCGAAGGTGCCCCGGGCGGCGAAGCCCGCCAGGCCGCTGCTCGCGCCGTCTTGGCGGCGGCCAGGACGATGTATGCCAAGGGACTCGTGGAAGGCACCGCGGGCAACGTCTCGGGGCGCGTGGGCGACGGCACCTACTGCCTCACCCCGTCGTCGCTGGGGTACGAGGCGATGGCGTCGGGGGATCTCGTGTTCGTCAACGACGACGGAACCGTGCTGGAAGGCGGCGGCCACCCGTCCAGTGAGAAGGCCCTCCATCTCGCCTGCTATGCGCGCTGGGCCGAAGTGGGCGGTGTGGTCCATTGCCATCCGCTCTACGCGTCCATGTTCGCCGTGGCCCGCCAGAGGATTCCCGCGGCCATCGAGGAGGTCGTGATCTACATCGGGGGAGACGTCGAGGTCTGCGACTACCACCTCACGGGCAGCGAGGAACTCGGCGAGGCGGTGGCGGCGGCCCTCGGTCAGCGCAGTGCCGTCCTGATGGCCAACCACGGGCTGGTGACGGTCGGTCGCGACCCGGCGGACGCCCTGCACGCGGCGCTGGTGGTGGAGCGGACCGCGCACATCGTCTGGGGAGCCCGCCTGCTCGGTACCCCGGGAACGGTCCCCGAGAAGGTCAACGAGGACTTCGCCGGCGTCTATCGCTGGGTACGGGAGTCCATGTGGGCGGGCGCGGAGTGAGGCGCGCCGGGTGAGGTCAGGCGCCGGTGGAGCGCGCCGCCGGGCGTGCCGGGATTCCAGCGGTGCGTCGGCGGCCGAAAAGAGGACAGAAAAAGAGGACAGCGGCCCGGCGAAGTAGGGCCGGACCGCTGTCCAGGGCGGTGATGGTGAAGGCCGACACTAATCGCCGGGCGGATCGGCCGCAAGAAGACCGGAACGGCCCGTGCCGACTCCCGCGACGTCTCGCGGGCGCCGGGCTGCGCGAGACTCGCCGCAGGCCGCAGACCGCGCGGGGTGGAGCCGCACAGGTCGGGCCGCAGGCGAGGTAGGGGAGACCGATGGCACCATTCGGTAGAGACAAGACCCGGATGCCCAGAGCGGAGGAGATGCTCCCCGGCCGCTCGCGGCCCATGCCGCTTCCGGCCGCCAACGTCGTGCTGGGAACACCGATGCAGCCCCCCTTCCCGCCGAAGACCGAGAGTCTGATCGTCGGGATGGGTTGCTTCTGGGGTGCCGAGCGCGTCTTCTGGCAGGCCGAAGGCGTGTACACGACGGCTGTCGGCTACGCCGGCGGCGGCACTCCCAACCCCACATATGAGGAGGTCTGCTCCGGGCGGACCGGCCACAACGAGGTCGTGCTGGTGGTCTTCGACTCCGAGGCGACGAGCCTGGAGGCGATGCTGCGGCTGTTCTGGGAGAATCACGATCCCACGCAGGGCATGCGCCAGGGCAACGACTGGGGGACCCAGTACCGATCGGGCATCTACCTGGCCGATGAGGCGCAGCGGCTCGTCGCCGAGCAGTCGCGGGACCGGTACGCCGGAGTGCTGGCATCCGCCGGCTACGGGTCGATCACCACCGAGATCGTCGTCCCGTCCCCGCCGCTCTACTACGCAGAGGACTACCACCAGCAGTACCTGGCCAAGAACCCGTGGGGCTACTGCGGGATCGGCGGCACCGGTGTCGCCCTGCCGGACGGCGAGCAGGCGCCCCACTGCGGGGGCGCGCCGATGCCCGGGGTGCAGGCGGCGCGGTGACGGCGATCACCCTCGACGGCGAGCGTCTCGCCGCCGAGATACGCGAGGAGTTGCGCGGCCGCGTCGAGGCACTGCGCGCCCGGGGTGTCACGCCCGGCCTGGGGACGGTCCTGGTCGGCGACGACGGCCCGTCGGCGAACTACGTGGCCATGAAGCACCGCGATTGCGCCGAGCTGGGCATCGAATCCCGCCACGTGCATCTCCCGGCCGATGCCACCGGCGCCGACGTCGACGCGGTGGTGGATCGTTTCAACGCCGACGAGGCGGTCCATGCCTACCTCATGCAGTACCCGTTCCCGGGTCACCTCGACTACGAGGCCGCGCTCCTGCGGGTGGATCCCACCAAGGACGTCGACGGCCTGCACCCCGTCAACCTGGGCAAGCTCGTCCAGGGCATCGAGGCACCGTTGGCCTGTACGCCCGCGGGAATCCAGTACATGCTCGAGGCGTACGACATCCCCATCGCCGGATCCCACACCGTCATCGTCGGGCGGGGATTGACCATCGGCCGGCCGCTCGCCAATCTGCTGACCCTCAAGCGCCCCGGTGCCAACGCGGCCGTGACGGTTGTCCACACCGGTGTCGCCGATCTCGGCGCGCACACCCGGCAAGCCGACATCCTGATCGCCGCGGCCGGTTCGCCGGGCCTCGTCACCGCCGGCATGGTCAAGCCGGGAGCGGCGGTCATCGCCGCCGGCGTTTCGTTCTCGGGGCGCCGGCTGCTGTCCGATGTGGACGACGGCGTGGCCGAGGTGGCGGGCTGGCTCTCGCCCCGCATCGGCGGGGTGGGGCCCATGACCCGCGCCATGCTGCTGCGCAACACCGTCGCAGCCGCCGAGACCGCCGCGCTCTGACGGCGCCGCCCTGCGTGGCGGCGCGGCGATCCCCTTAGGCTGGCGGCCCATGGGAGAGAAATCCGGAGAGACGAGCGCGGGCAGGATCAGCATCGGCGCCGGCGGTGTGCTGCAGGTGCCGGAGGTACCGATCATCCCGTTCGTGGAGGGTGACGGCACCGGTGTGGACATCTGGCCGGCAGCCCGGGCCGTCCTCGACGCCGCCGCGGCGAAGCACGGCAGGCGCATCCAGTGGATGGAGGTGCTCGCCGGCGAGAAGGCCTTCAACGAGACCGGCGAGTGGCTGCCGGAGGCGACGATCGACGCCTTCCGCGACTACCTGATCGGCATCAAGGGACCGCTGACCACGCCGGTCGGGGGCGGGTTCCGCAGCCTCAACGTTGCCATTCGCCAGATGCTCGACCTCTACGTCTGCCTGCGGCCGGTGCGCTGGTTCCGCGGCGTGCCGTCGCCCGTGCGGAACCCCGAACTGGTGAACATGGTCATCTTCCGGGAGAACACCGAGGACATCTATGCCGGCATCGAGGCCGAGGCCGGCACACCGGAGGCCGATCGGGTCCGCGAGATGGTCCGGGAGATCTTCGGTCGCGAGCTGCGCGCCGACAGCGGGATCGGCATCAAGCCCGTCTCGCGCACGGGCAGCCAGCGCCTGCAGCGGGCCGCCCTGAACTACGCCGTGGCCCGCAAGCGCTCCCGGGTCACGCTGGTGCACAAGGGCAACATCATGAAGTTCACCGAGGGCGCCTTCCGGAACTGGGGCTACGAACTGGTCCGCGACGAGTTCGCCGACGTCGCGGTGGGCTGGGACGACTGCGGCGGTGATCCCGGCGGTCGGATCCTCGTCAGCGACACCATCGCCGACATCGCCCTCCAGCAGGTGCTGACCCGCCCCGCCGAGTTCGACGTGATCGCCACCATGAACCTCAACGGCGACTACCTGTCCGACGCCCTGGCCGCGCAGGTCGGCGGCATCGGCATCGCCCCCGGCGGCAACATCAACTACGTGACCGGCCACGGCGTGTTCGAGGCCACCCACGGAACCGCCCCCAAGTACGCCGGTCAGGACAAGGTCAATCCCTCCTCGGTGCTGCTCTCGGGCGTCATGATGTTCGAGCACCTCGGCTGGGATGCCGCGGCCGACGCCATCGTCTCGGCCATGGAGGAGACCATCGCGTCGAAGATCGTGACCTACGACTTCGCCCGCCTCATGGAGGGGGCCACCGAGGTGCGCTGCTCGGAGTTCGCCCAGGCGATCATCGACCGGCTCTGAGACGGCGAACCGGACGCGACATGACGAACGCAGCGACTTCGACATCCCCGCCGGTGCGGGTGGCGGTGACCGGCGCCGCCGGCCAGATCGGCTACAGCCTCCTGTTCCGCATCGCCTCGGGGCAACTCCTGGGGCCGGAGGTGCCGATCATCCTGCAGATGCTGGAGATCTCTCCCGCCATGGGCGCCCTCGAGGGCGTGGCCATGGAGTTGGACGACTGCGCCTTCGGTCTGCTGGCCGGCATGGAACTGACCGACCAGCCGGAGACGGCGTTCGCTGGGGCCTCCTGGGCCCTGCTGGTCGGCAGCCGGCCCCGCACCAAGGGCATGGAACGCAAGGACCTCTTGGAGGCCAACGGCGGCATCTTCACCCGCCAGGGAGCAGCGCTGGCCGCCAATGCCGCCGGCGACATCAGGGTGCTGGTCGTCGGCAACCCCGCCAACACCAACTGCCTCATCGCCCAGCGCAACGCCCCGGGCATCCCGCCGGAGCGGTTCACGGCCATGACCCGTCTGGACCACAACCGGGCCGTGGCCCAACTGGCCGGCCGGGCCGGGACGGGTGTCGCCGGCATCCGGCGCATGACGATCTGGGGCAACCACTCCGCCACGCAGTACCCCGACGTGTTCAACTGCCGTATCGGTGACCGGCCGGCGAGTGAGGTGGTCGACGACCGGGCGTGGCTGGAGGGGGAGTTCATACCCACCGTGCAGCAGCGGGGCGCGGCCATTATCGAGGCGCGCGGCGCGTCGTCGGCCGCCTCGGCGGCCAACGCCGCCATCGATCATGTCAGGGACTGGGCGTCGGGCACTCCGGCGGGCGACTGGGTGAGTGTGGCATTGCCCTCCGACGGTGCCTACGGCGTGCCGGAGGGTCTCATCAGCTCGTTCCCGTGCACCAGCGACGGCGATCGCTGGCGGGTCGTCGAGGATCTGTCACACAACGCCTTCAGCCGCCAGCGGATCGACGCCTCGGTGGCGGAACTGGCGGCCGAGCGCGACACGGTCGCCGCACTGGGTCTCGTCGGCTGATCGACCGGTCCCCGGGTGTCCGGGGCCCCTAGAACTCGGTGTTCGCTCGCAGGTCACCCAGCGCGGCGTGCACGCGCTCCAGCGTGGCGCGGTGCTCCACGAGGGCTCGAGTGTCGCCGGAAACCACAACGCGCCCCGTCAGGAACTCCACGTGGGCGTCGAGTTCGCCGCGGGCGATGCCGCAGGCAACCTCGTAGCTCTGCCGGAAGGTGACGGTGGCGTCGGGCGAGAACCCGCCGCTCGCCGTGGCCCCGTCGGCGTCGATGCGTATCCGGTAGGCGCTGCGCATGCCGTCGGGGTGGTCGACGAGCTGCTGGAGGATCAGCGGCGGGGCGCTCCCGGTGGTGATCGTCGAGTCCTTCAGCGCATCGCCGAGCGCGGCGACCCATTCAGTGCTGAGGAAGGTGACCACGGTTGCGTCCTCCGGTGAGCGCGGTCTGACCGCCCGGTCAGGTGGTCGCCAGGTTTGCCGAGGCGAACTCCCAGTTGACGAGGTTCTCGATCCAACTCTCCACGTACGCCGGGCGGGCATTCCGGTAGTCCAGGTAGTAGGCGTGCTCCCAGACGTCGATGGTCAGCAACGGCGTCCTGCCGTGGCGCTGGGGGAGGTCGGCGTTCGCCGTCGACATGACCTCGAGGCGGTCGCCGCCGGTCACGAGCCAGACCCAGCCCGAGCCGAAGTGGCTGCAGGAGGCATCGACGAACTGCTTGCGGAACCCGTCGACGGAGCCGAAGCCCTCCTCGATCGCGGCGAGCAACTCGCCGGAGGGGTCGCCGCCGCCGTTGGGATGCATGGATCCCCAGTAGAAGGTGTGATTCCAGACCTGTGCCGCGTTGTTGAACAGCCCGCCGGACGTCGTGGCGACGAGTTGGCTCAGCGAGGCGCCCTCGGCGGCGGTCCCGGCCACCATCCGGTTCACGTTGGCGACATAGCCGGCGTGGTGCTTGCCGTAGTGGAAGGCGACGGTGTCCGCGCTGATGTGGGGGGCGAGCGCATCCTGTGGATAAGGGAGAGCGGGGAGGTGCAGAGTCTCTGGGGTGCTCACGTAGGGGCCTCCGGGTCGCGGCGGGATGCCGGGCAGCCGCCACTGTCGAGTCTGTCAGGGGGCTTCCAGTAAACCCGGTTTCGCGCCCGATCCGACTGCCGGATCGGGAGCGGTCCGCGACGCCGCGAGGGCCAGCGCGAGTGCGATCACTGCGCACACCGCAGGCCAGAGCGCCTCGGACGCCTCGGGCCAGGCGAGGCCGGTCCCGCTGATCACCTCACCGGAGTCCTCGAGCAGACCCACACCGTTCGGCCAGGGCCACAGCACGCGCAGCGAACCCAGCATCAGGCCCACCATCACCGTCATGACCGTGTCGTGGCGCCGGTCGAGAAGCCTGATGAGCAACGACGAGAAAGCCAGAGCGCCCACGACCGCGCCGCCGGCGAACAACCCGAGAGGGGACCAGTCACGATCGCTCACGGCGTTGATCGCAGGTGCGTACAGGCCGATGATCAACAGCGCGAACGCGCCGGAGACCCCGGGAAGGATCATCGCGCAGATGCCGAGCACGCCGGCTGCGAACCAGACCCAAGGCGCCGGCTGGGCGACGGGTGTGGCGCTGAGTCCGAAGATCCACCCGCTCAGCCCGGCGGTGCCCGCACAGAGCATGACGCGGGAGATCCGCCAGGGGCTCACCTGACGGGCGGCGACGACCACGGCGGCGAGAACCAGGCCGGCGAACGCGCCCGCCGTGGGCTCGGCGCGGTGTTCCAGGAGCCAGTCGACAGCACGAGCCAGGGTGCCGAGCGCGACGAGCGCGCCCGCCGCCACCGGCACGACCAGTGTCCAGTCGATCCGCCGGATGTGTGTCGCAGCGCCGCGCCGGTCACCTCGCGGAATGCAACTTGCGGCTCCGGCGACGCTTCGCACCGAGCGGAGGAGGCGCTCGTAGACGCCGAAGAGGACTGCAACGGTGCTCCCGGACACGCCGGGTACGAGGTCGGCCGTCCCGATGCAGAATCCCCGGACGATGTGGATCACCCAGCGGAGGACCGCCGGGCCGCTGCGACGTCCCACTGCCCTGCGCGCCGCGTCCTGCACGCCTCGCCCCCGCGCCTCAGCGCTGGCCGGTGAGTTTGCGGTTGTTGAGCTTTGCTCTGACGTAGTCCCGGTTGGTCCAGGCGATGAAGTCGATGGAGATCTCCTTGGGGCAGGCCTCCTCGCACTCCCCATGGTTGGTGCAGCTGCCGAAGAACTGCTCCATCGTCTCCACCATTGCCTCGGTGCGTGCCCAACGTTGGGGTTGACCCTGCGGCAGCAGGTTCAGATGCTGGACCTTGGCCGCACAGAACAATTGTGCGGCGCTGTTCGGGCAGGCGGCGACGCAGGCGCCGCAGCCGATGCAGGCGGCCGCGTCGAACGCGGTGTCGGCTGCCTCCTTCGGCACGGGGACCAGGTTGGCGTCGGGGGCGGCGCCCGTGTTCACCGAGATGTACCCGCCCGCGGCGATGATGTGATCGAGCGGGGTGCGGTCGACGGCGAGGTCGCGGATCACCTCGAAGGCCCCGGCTCGCCAGGGCTCGATCGTGATGAGGTCGCCGTCGGCGAAATGGCGCATGTGCAACTGGCAGGTGGCCGTGCCCTTCTGGGGGCCGTGGGCACGCCCGTTGATCATCAGACCGCACGTCCCGCAGATGCCCTCGCGGCAGTCGGACTCGAAGACGATCGGCTGGCGGCCATCGAGTGTGAGGCGCTCGTTGACGACATCGAGCATCTCCAGGAACGACGCGTCGGGGCTGATGCCGTTGGCCTCGTAGCTCTCGAAGCGACCGGTCGCGCCCGGCCCGTCCTGGCGCCAGACACGCAACCGAAGGTTCAACGTTCCCTCGGCCGGCTCGGGGGTGCCTCCCGCCGCGGTCGGCGCGGCCTCTGCGCCGTTCGCGGCGCTCACTTGTACGACCTCGTGGTTGGTGTCACGGTCTTGAACTCCAACTCCTCGCGGTGGCGGAGCGGCTCGGCGCCCGGCCCGGTCCATTCCCACGCGGCAACGTGGCTGAAGCGCTCGTCGTCGCGGCGGGCCTCCCCCTCGGTGTCCTGGTGCTCCTCACGGAAGTGGCCGCCGCAGGACTCCTCGCGTTCCAGAGCGTCACGCGCCAGCAGTTCGGCGAGTTCGAAGAAGTCGTCGACCCGTCCCACTTTCTCCAGGGACTGGTTGAGCGTCCCGGCCGATCCCGGCACGAGCACGTCGGCGTGGAACTCCTCGCGCAGGGCGGGGATCTCGGCGAGCGCCTTGGTGAGCCCCGCCGTGTTGCGCGCCATGCCGCAGTAGTCCCACACGATCTTCCCGAGTTCGCGGTGGAACCAGTCCACGGTGCGCGAGCCTCGAGTGGACGTCCAGCGGGTGATCCGTTCGTTCACCTCGGTGAGGGTCGCGGCGAACGCCGGGTGGTCGGTCCCGCCGCCGGCCTCGCCCAGGCGTCCCGCCAGATAGTCGCCGACGGTGTAGGGCACGACGAAGTAGCCGTCGGCCAGCCCCTGCATGAGGGCCGACGCGCCGAGCCGGTTGGCGCCGTGGTCGGAGAAGTTGGCCTCGCCCGCCACGAACAGTCCCGGCACGTTGCTCATGAGGTTGTAGTCGACCCACAGGCCACCCATCGTGTAGTGCACCGCGGGGTAGATCCGCATCGGCACGCGGTAGGGATCCTCGCCGGTGATCCGCTCGTACATGTCGAACAGGTTCCCGTACTTGGCCCGGACGACGTCGGCTCCGTCACGTGCCAGTGTGCCGGAGAAGTCCAGGTAGACGCCGTTGCGCAGCGGTCCCACGCCGCGGCCGGCGTCCACCACGGCCTTGGCGTTGCGCGACGCCACGTCCCTCGGGACGAGGTTGCCGAACGAGGCGTACTTCTCCTCGAGGTAGTAGTCGCGCTCGGACTCGGGTATCTCCTCGGGCGCTCGGGCGTCGTCGTAGGCGCGCGGCACCCAGATGCGCCCGTCGTTGCGGAGCGACTCGGACATCAGCGTCAACTTGGACTGGAAGTCGTCGCCCGCGGGGATGCAGGTGGGGTGGATCTGCGTGAAGCACGGGTTGGCGAACAGGGCGCCCCGCCGGTGTGCCCGCCAGGCGGCGGTGACATTGCACATCATGGCGTTGGTGGACAGGTAGTAGACGTTGCTGTAGCCGCCGGTCGCCAGGATGACGGCGTCGCCGGCGTGGGCGCTGACCTCACCGGTCAGCAGATCCCGCACCACGATGCCGGCCGCGCGGCCGTCGGCGACCACCAGATCGAGCATTTCGGCCCGGTTCTGCAGGTCGACCGTGCCCGCCGCGACCTGCCGCATGAGCGCCGAGTAGGCGCCCAGCAGGAGTTGCTGACCGGTCTGGCCGCGGGCGTAGAACGTGCGGGACACCTGCGCGCCGCCGAAGGAGCGGTTGTCCAGCAGGCCCCCGTACTCCCGGGCAAACGGCACCCCGGAGGCGACGCACTGGTCGATGATGTCGACGGACACTTCGGCCAGCCGGTAGACGTTCGCCTCGCGGCTGCGGTAGTCGCCGCCCTTGATGGTGTCGTAGAAGAGCCGGTAGACGCTGTCGCCGTCGTTCTTGTAGTTCTTGGCGGCGTTGATGCCACCCTGGGCGGCGATGGAGTGCGCCCGGCGCGGCGAGTCGTGATACGTGAACGCCTTGACCCGGTAACCCAACTCGCCCAGCGATGCCGCGGCCGAGGCGCCGGCCAACCCTGTCCCCACCACGATGACCGTGAAGCGGCGCTTGTTGTTGGGATTCACCAGGCGGAGGTTGAACTTGTGGTCGGTCCAGGCGTCTTCCAGGGGCGCCTCGGGCAGGCGGGCGTCCAAGCTGCCGATCATGGCTGTCCTCCCGCGGCGCCGAGCGCCTCCCCGCCGGCATCGAACTGCTCGGAACTCTGGTGTTCTCGCACCACCGACCGTCCCCCGTCGTCGATCACGCCGGCCTGGACGAGGATCGGGAAGCTGAGGTTCCCGACGAGGATCACCGCGGCGAAGGCCTGCGCGAACCTGCGCCGCAGCGGGTTCCAGCGCGGGCTGTTGATGCCCAGACTCTGGAACATGCTCCAGGCGCCGTGGTAGATGTGCACGGCGAGCGCCACATTGGCGACGAGGTACCAGATCGCCACAGGCAGGCTGGACAGGCTCGCGACGACGTTGTGGTAGGGATCACCCCGCACGTAGTCGGGGTTGAAGTGCCCCCAGGTGAGATCGGCCAGGTGGTACACGACGAAGAGCCCCACGAGCGGCCCCGTCCAGCGCATCGTGCGCGAGGCGTAACCGGCGGCGATGTAGTCGCGCCCGCCCTCGTAGCGCTTGTCGGCCGCGGTGCTCATCCGGGTCAGGCTGTAGGCCGAGTGGATGTGGAGCGCGAACGCGGCGATCAGACCCGCGCGCATGGCCCACAGCACCCAGGTGCGTGGAATGACCTCGGTGCCGAGGTCCCGGAGGGTCTCGGCGTACTCGTGCGTCTCCCAGGCGCCCTCGTAGAGGTGGAGGTTGCCGAGCATGTGGACCAGCACGAACCCCAGCAGCGCGACGCCGGTGAGCGCCATGACCCACTTCTTGCCGACCGCGGACTGGTACAGGTTCAGGGGCCACGGCAACTCCCGCCGCGGCGGGCGCGCACGCCGGGGAGCGGGCTTCGCGGCTGTCGTCGTGGGGGCGGTCGATGTCAGGGGCGTCGCTCCTCGGTGTTGCCCGCGGCGGGGGGCGGATCCGTGGGTCGTGCGGTCCGGGGCACGGGTGTGACGGCCGATACGTTACCGGCTGGCCGGCGGGTCGCGATTCCCCAGCACAGCCCGCAAATTTCTCCGGGTCGCGCACTTGATTTTCGCTCCGAGAGCGGGCATACTCTCGTTACACGCTTGTAATTACACAGGTGTGAATAGTCCTGTGAATATCGCGGGACGCGGACGGCTCTCGAGCGAGAGTGGTGCTGCCGACGGCAATGCCACGGGTGAGCACACGAGGTCGAGGAGTCGACGAGAGGGAAGGATGCCGGGATGTCCCTACAGGAGCTACGTGTTCAGGACCCCTGGAAGCAGTTCGCCAACTGCCTGGGAGTCGACCCCGATCTCTTCTTCCCGGAGCGGGGAGCGTCCACCAAGGAGGCAAAGCGCGTCTGCAGCGCCTGCGTCGTGCGCGACGAGTGCCTGGAGTACGCGCTCGACAACGGTGAGAAGTTCGGCATCTGGGGAGGCATGAGTGAGCGGGAGCGCCGCCGCGTCCGCCGCGAGCGGGCCCTGGCGCGGCGTCAGGCGGAAGGCGCTGCGACGGCCTGACCCATAGCACGAGCCGTCCATTCCCATCTGTGTTCCCTCTCCGACCCGACCGCTCTGCGAAGCACCGATCGGGTAGCCTGAAGTCGTGGCAGTAATCGGAACGACCGAGTTGATCATCATCCTTGTGATCGTCCTGGTGATCTTCGGCGGCGCAAAGCTGCCGAAGCTGGCGCGTTCGCTGGGTCAGGCCCAGCGAGAGTTCCGCCAGAACGCCGGCGAGGTGGAGGAATCCGCCTCAGGCGACACCGCCGATACCAAGGGCAAGGACAGCTAGAACGCTCCTTCGGGCGGGTTTGCCGGCTCCGACCGGCACGCTTGAGGGTTCGTAGTCCCGAAGCGTCCCATTTCTCCGGAACGGTGCCGAATCCGGGCGCGCGTCACCGCCGCCGGACCCTCTGCAAGTGGTTCTACCGATGAACGATGTCAGGCGACGGCTGCTGAACGCCTGGCGACCTGTCGTTGCATCCGCTCCTGCTGGCGCTTGTGCTGCAGGCGGCGACGCTGACGCTCCGACGCCCCACCCCAGACACCATGAGAGATGTACTGGGACAGCGCGTACTCGAGACAGTCGTCAATGACAGGACAGTGTGCACAGATCTTCTGTGCACGGAGAACGCCAACCCCATCGGAGGGGAAGAACGTGTTGGGCGACTCGCCGACGCAAAGCGCCCGCTTCATCCAACCCGTGCTCGGCATCGTTGACGGCACTGTGGGTGTCTCCATTGACACCATTGTTTCCCGAACCCCGTAAAGCCCCTGTAAAGGCACCGGTTCGCCGTTTCCGGCAATGCCCGGCCCGGTCCCGGCGGATTCGGTCGGCCGACCGGCCGGCTGTAGCCTGGGACGGCGGATCTCCTTGCCGCGGATCCGCCGACGAGTCAAAGGACGTTCATATGACAATCATCGCCCCGGAGCATGAGCAGGAGCTCCCGCCGCCGATCGGCCACGTGAAGGTCATCTACGTGGGTCCTGTGGCGCCGCACTGGGATTTCCGCTCCGACTTCGGCGATCGGCAGCTCATCGATGACTTCCGCATGCGCGCGCAGGCGCGGCTCCTGTTGCTGCCGCGCGACGACCCGCAGTTCCGCCGCAACCGGGAGCGGATCAACCGGGACGCCGTACGCCAGAACCTCCTGCTCGAGTGGGATCTCGGCTACGACGAGGACGAGTTCGACCCCTACAGCGAGCCCTGAGGCACAAACAGGTGGCTATCGGCGCGCCCATCGAGACCTCCTCACCCGCCACGGGTGCGGCGACGCTCGCTGAGTTGTCCGACGCAGCCGTTCGCTACCTGAACCGCGAACTCTCGTGGCTGGACTTCGATGCCCGGGTCCTGCACCTGGCGAGCGACGAGAGCATCCCCCTGCTGGAGCGGCTCCGCTTCTGTGTCATCGCCGCCGGGAACCTGGACGAGTTCTTCCAGGTACGGGTGGCGAGCCTCAAGGCGCGGATGGCCGAGGGCCGGCTGGAGCGCTCCGTGGACGGGTTCACGCCGCAGGAGCAGCTCGCGGGCATCCATTCACGGGTGGAAGGGCTGCTCTCGGGCCTCGAGAGCGTTCTCCGCCACCAGATCCTCCCCACGTTGGCGACCGAGGGCATCCGGGTCGTGGACTGGAGCGATCTGGACCTCGACGACCGGAAGTTCCTGGAGGGCGAGTTCGCCGACCGGATCTACCCCATCCTGACGCCGCTGGCGGTGGATCCCGGCCATCCCTTCCCGTACCTCTCGAACCTGTCCACGAGCCTCGGCGTGCGTCTGGTGGATCCCGGCAGCGGCCGGCGCTGCTTCGCCCGGATCAAGGTGCCGTTCACCTACGGGAGGCTGCTGAGCCTGCCCGACGGCGAGCGCTTCATCCCCATCGAGCAGGTCATCTCGGCGCATCTCGAGGCGCTCTTCCCGGGCATGGAGATCCTGGAGCACGCCTGCTTCCGGGTGACGCGCAACGCCGACCTGTCCGTCGACGACCAGGAGGCCGAGGACCTGCTGACGGCCGTGGAGGCCGAGTTGCAGCGACGCCGGTTCCGCGCCGTCGTCCGCTTGGAGATGTCGGCGGCGGCCTCGTCAGCGATGCGCAACCTGCTGATGGACGAGTTGGACGTGTCGCCCGACGACGTCTACACCACGGACTTCCTGCTGCACGTGGGTGGCCTGAGCCAGCTGTGCAAGCTCAAGCGTCCCGACCTGCTGTGGACGCAGCGCCACCAGTTCGTGCCGGCCCCGTTGCGCCCCACCGGCGAGGGCACGCCGGACTTCTTCGCCGCCATCCGCAACGCCGACGTGCTGGCACACCACCCCTACGACTCGTTCGGCGCCTCGGTGCAGGAGTTCATCGGTCAGGCGGCGGAGGATCCCGACGTGCTGGCCATCAAGATGACCCTCTACCGCACCGACGGCGACGGCGACATCGTGGAGGCGCTCGTGGCGGCCGCCGAGCGCGGCAAGCAGGTGGCGGTGGTCGTGGAGCTGAAGGCCCGCTTCGACGAGCAGGCCAACATCGGCTGGGCGCGCCAACTGGAGAAGGCCGGGGTGCACGTGGCCTACGGGCTGGTGGGGCTGAAGGTGCACGCCAAGATCTGCCTGGTGGTGCGCGCCGAGCCCGACGGGATCCGGCGCTACTGCCACGTCGGCACGGGCAACTACAACGCCCTCACGGCCCGGACCTACGAGGACCTGGGACTGCTGACCGCCGATGAGGACATCGGCGCCGACCTCTCGCACCTGTTCAACCGGCTCACCGGCTACGGCCACGGGTTCACCTACAGCGAACTCGTGGTGGCGCCCGAGGAGGTTCGGCCGCACATCGCCGACCTCATCGCCGCCGAGGCCGCGCACGGGGACCAGGGTCGCATCGTGTTGAAGATGAACAGCCTCGTGGACGCCGAGATGATCGACGGCCTGTACGCCGCTTCGGCGGCCGGGGTCCGTATCGACCTGCTGGTTCGGGGGATCTGCTGCCTGCGCCCGGGTGTACCGGGCTTGTCGGAGACCATCAGCGTGCGGTCGGTCGTCGGCCGCTACCTGGAGCACTCGCGCATCTACTACTTCGGCAACGCCAACGGCGTGGCGCGGCCGGTGTACCTCATCGGCTCGGCCGATCTGATGCCACGCAACCTGAACAGCCGCGTCGAGGCCCTCGTGCCCGTTCACGACCCGCGGTTGCAGGCGCGACTGCAGCAGATCCTCGACACGAGCCTCGCAGAGCAGGCGCGGGCCTGGACCCTGCACCCCGACGGCAACTGGGAGGCGCCGCGCCCGGGCACCGTCTCGCCCCACGACACCCTGCACGACATCCCCGGCGTTCCCGCAGCCTGAGCCCCGGAGCAGCGCGCGCCGCGCTGTCATTCCGAGTTCACCTTCTGTTCAGCTTCGCAAGGGTCTGCGGTCTACTCGCCTCGTTACGTTGCCCACGTCTTTCGGCGACACAAGGAGGAAGACGTGGCAACGACAGGCAAGGGTTGGATGTGGCTCGGCGCGATTCTCTGTGCCGTCGCGCTGGTCGCGGCGGCATGTGGCGGAGGCGATGATGGTGGCTCGGCCACGGCGACCGCTCCCGCCGCCCCGAGCGGCGGTGCCGACGACGGTGACGACTCCGGAGGCGGCGGATTCGGTCTCGACGAACCGGAGTCCCCGGCACCGGGTGGCGACGAGGCCGGAACGGGCGGCGAGGGCGCCGCGGCGAAAGTGTCGGGTTCGGTGACGATTTCGGGTTCGTCGACGGTGGAGCCGGTCTCGGTGCGCGTGGCGGAGTTGTTCCGGGACGTGGCGCCGGATGTGAGTGTGACGGTGGACGGTCCGGGGACCGGTGACGGTTTCAAGCTGTTCTGCGCCGGGGAGACCGACATTTCCGATGCGTCGCGCCGGATCAAGGAGGCGGAGGCCGAGGATTGTGCCGAGGCGGGTGTGAATTGGATCGAGTTGCGGGTCGCCATCGACGGGATCGCGGTGTTGGCCCATCCCGACAACGACGCGGTGGATTGCCTGAACTTCGAGGATCTGTACGCCATCGTGGGCCCGGAGTCGGTGGGCTTCTCGAACTGGTCCGAGGCGGGCGCTCTCGCCGCCGAGTTGGGTTCGTCGACGTCGTTGCCGGATCTGGAGTTGGACATCACGGCGCCGGGCGCCGAGTCGGGCACCTATGACAGCTTCATCGAGATCGTCCTGGAGGACATCGGCGATGCCCGCGCTGAGGCCGGTGCGATAAGCGAGGACGAGGCGGCGACGACGCGCCCGGACTACGTGTCCGCTGCTGATGACAACGTGATCATCTCCGGTGTCGAGGGCGCGCGGGGCGGCTTCGGCTGGGTCGGTTTCGCCTACGCCGTGAACGCCGGTCTGAAGTTGCTCGACGTTGATGGCGGCGACGGTTGTGAGGCCGCCACGCCGGACTCGATCGCCAGCGGCACCTATCCGGTGTCCCGGTCGTTGTACATCTACGTGAACGCCGATAAGGCCGCCGCCAGCGAGGCCGTGTCGGCTTACGTGGACTTCTACATGAGCGAGACCGGTCTGGTGCAGGCCGTCAGCGACGTCGGCTATGTCGTGTTGACCGACGACGCCCGCAGCGCCACGGCCGCCAACTGGGCCGGCCGGATCATCGGGGGCTGATCGCCGAGGCAGGCGAGAGCCGCGGTACGGGAGAGCGTGATCCACCGTGAAGGCTCCCGAAGGTCTCGCGGGGTCAGCGGCGCCGGCTCAGGCCGCTGACCCCGCGACGTCACGCCGTGCGCCGGGGCCGACATACTCCGTGTCGCGCCCTCTGCCGCTTGGTAGGTTCCGCCCGTGACCGATTTCGCGCTGCGTCTCGGCGGTCGTCGCAGCGCGCCCGCGGCGCTCGAGTCCCTGCGTGCGGTGCCGCCGTCGGCGGGGGTCGTCCTCTCCGGCCTGGGCCTGCTCGTGGTCTCGACGTTCATGCCGTGGGTCGCGCTCCAGGGCTCCGGCCTGACGGCGAACGCATTCGAACGCAACCTGCCATGGCTGCTGGGCGGGACCGACCTGGCGCAGCAGACAGCCGGATCGTTCGGCAACGGCTGGATCATCATCGCCGTCGCCGTCATCTGCGGGGTCGTCGGCCACCCCCTGCTGGCGGGCCGGCGCATGGTGGCTATGCCGCTGGCCTCGATCGGCGCGGTCAGTGCGCTCTACGTCTACTTCACCGCCTACCGTTTCGAGAACCAGTTCGCCAAGCGCGACATCCTCTTCGAGTTGGGCGTGGGCTGGTGGCTCGCGTTGATCGGCTCTCTCGTGGTCGTGGCGGGCGGGATGCTCGCCCGGATCGGCGCCCGGTCGGGCGGCGGGGTGCTCGCGGCGGCCGGCCCCGTCACCCTCGAATCCCTCGCCGGCAACCGGGACCGGCGCGATCGCGAGTCGGCGGTGCGGATGGTCATGCTCATCACCGCGCTGGCCTCGATCGTCATATCGGGTCTGATCATCCTCTCGCTCCTCCGGGATGCGCTCACCTTCATGGTCAACATCGAGTGGGCATCGGTCTGGACCAGCGGATGGTTCCCCCGGCGAGGCTTCTACGACATCAAGACCCTGATCGTCTCGACGGGTCTCGTGGTGGGCGTGTCCACGCTCATCGCTACGCCGATCGGGCTCGGCGCGGCCGTCTACCTGTCGGAGTACGCCAAGCCGCGGACGAGGCGCTGGATGAAGCCCACGCTGGAGATCCTCGCCGGGATCCCCAGCGTCGTGTTCGGCTTCTTCGCCCTGCAGTGGATCTCGCCCAACATCATCCAGAACATCGACCACTGGTTCGGCCAGGACGCTCGGCTGGGCAACCTGGCGGCTGCCGGTGTGGGCGTGGGGATCCTGAGCGTGCCGCTGATGGCCTCCATCTCTGAGGACGCCATGAAGGCCGTACCGAACTCGCTGCGCGAGGCCTCGGCCGGCCTGGGCTCGCGCAAGGTGTCCACCACGTTGCGGGTCGTGCTGCCGGCGGCCATTTCCGGCCTCGTGGCGGCGTTCATCGTGACCACCTCCCGCGCCGTGGGAGAGACCATGGTGGTCTTCATCGCAGGTGGTGGCGGCGACACGGCCGTCTACACCCACAACGTCTTCGACGGCAGCCTCACCATGACCGCCGCGATGGCCTCGCTGGCGTCGGGCACCGACAGCGTCGTGGGCGAGGGTCTGACGTTCGAATCGCTCTACTTCGTGGGTCTGATGCTCTTCGTCCTGACGCTGGCCATGAACCTCATCGCCGACCGCATCGTGCGGCGGTTCCAGAACAGGTACTGAGGACCGCCATGCGCCTCGGACGCGTCTTTGACGACAGGACCCGCAAGGTGGTGGCCTCGGAGATCCACAGGCGCACACGGGACGTCCGCGGCGGGGTGTTCCGCGTCCTGCTGCAGATCGCCCTGCTGGTGGCGCTGCTGGTGCTGGCCGTCCTGCTCGTCGACACGGTCACCGACGGCTGGTCGGTCCTCGGCGGCCGGCTCGGGGACTTTCTCTCCGGCGAGTTGCGCTCGCAGTCAGGGGATCCGGAACTGGGTGTGTTCCAGGGCATCCGGGGATCGCTCTGGATCGCCGTCTTCGTGATCGTCCTGGCATTCCCGCTGGGGATCGGTGCCGCCATCTACCTGGAGGAATACGCCCCGAAGTCGCGGCTGACGAGTTTCATAGAGCTGAACATCCGCAACCTGGCCGGCGTGCCGTCGGTGGTCTACGGCCTGCTCGGACTCGCCATCTTCGTCCGGGGCCTGGAGGACCTGACCGGCGGCAAGTCCGTCACAGCGGCAGGGATCACACTCGCGGTGCTGGTGCTGCCGATCGTCATCATCACCTCCTCGGAGGCGATCCGGGCCGTGCCACAGTCCCTCCGTGAGGCGGGTTACGGGGCGGGCGCCACCAAGTGGGAGGTCATCCGCACGCAGATCCTGCCGTACGCGGCTCCTGGCATCCTCACCGGCACCCTGCTGTCACTCTCGCGTGCCATCGGCGAGGCCGCGCCACTGATCCTCGTCGGGGCGGTCACCGGCTTCCTGGGCGGGCAGTCCGGGCTGGTCGACATCACGCAGCTGCAGGAGCGGTTCACGGCCATGCCGATCGTCATCACCCGCTGGGTGCAGCAGTCCGGCCGGGACGGCGGCTTCGCCCCCGCCGCGGCGGCCGCAATCGTGGTAATGCTGGTGGTCGTGCTGCTGCTGAACTCCGTGGCCATCTTCCTGCGGAATCACTTCGAGAAGAAGAGGTAGCGCAGCCATGCGGGCCGCGCCGCCGGACGACCACAAGGACGGTTTCGGATGATCACAGCGACAGACGCAGTGGATGTGGCCGTGAATGGTGACGGCGCGACTCCCGGCCCTAACACGACCGCGGCCGTCCCGGAGCCCGCGGCCTCGGTACCCTCGTCATCGGTGGATCCCGCCGGCGAGCCTGTCCCCCCCGAAATCGTCTTCCGCGTCGAGGACCTGAACTGCTATTACGGCGCGAATCGTGCTGTTCGCGACGTGACCATGGACATCAGCGAGCGGGAGATCACCGCAATCATCGGCCCCTCGGGCTGTGGCAAGACGACGGTCCTGCGCTGCTTCAACCGGATGAACGACCTCATCGAAGGGGCGAGGGCCGAGGGCACCCTGCTGTTCCGGGGTGTCAACCTCTACGACCCGCGGGTCGATCCGGTCGAAGTGCGCCGCCGGGTCGGCATGGTGTTCCAGAAGCCGAACCCCTTCCCGAAGTCCGTCTTCGACAATGTGGCGTACGGTCCGCGGATCTCCGGTCTGGCCTCCAAGAGCGAACTCCCCGAGATCGTGGAGGCCTCGCTGCGCCGTGCGGCGCTGTTCGACGAGGTCAAGGACCGGCTCAAGGACTCGGCCATGGGTCTGTCCGGCGGTCAGCAGCAGCGGCTGTGCATCGCCCGGGCGATCGCCACCAACCCCGACGTCCTGCTGATGGACGAGCCCTGCTCGGCACTGGATCCCATCTCCACGACGCACATCGAGGAACTCATGCAAACCCTCAAGGAGGAGTACACGATCGTCATCGTGACCCACAACATGCAGCAGGCGGCGCGCATCTCGGACCGCACGGCGTTCTTCACCGCGGAAGTGGAGGCCGAGACCCACTCCCGGTACGGGCTTCTCGTCGAGTTCGACCAGACTGAGAAGATCTTCTCCAACCCGTCCGACGAGCGCACGGAGAACTACGTGACGGGTCGTTTCGGCTGAGCCGGACGGTTCGACAGCTGGAACACCGGCCCGCAACCCAGGAGGTGGCGCCATGGTCGAGAGTCTCCGAAAATCGTTCGCCGACGAACTCGAAGAGGTTCGTGTCGAACTGGTCCGCATGTGCGGGCTCCTCATCGAGTCGATCCCTCGATGCACCGAGGCGCTCCTGTCCAGTGACCTCGCCGCTGCCCAGGAGATCATTGACGCCGACAATGTGCTCGACGACGCCTCGCTGGCGCTGGAGAACAAGTGCCAGCAACTGCTCGCCCTGCAGCAGCCCATGGCCGGGGACCTGCGGGCGATCCTGGCCGCTTTGACCATCAACTACGAGGTGGAGCGTTCGGGCGACCTGGTGGAGAACATCGCCAAGGCCCTCCGCCGGATCTACGGCGCCGAGTTCAGCCCGCGCCTTCGCGGTGTCATCACGCAGATGAGCGAGGAGGCGACCCGGCTGATGAGGTTCGCGGTGGACGCCTACGCCGACGGCAACTCGGGTCTCGCCGCCGCTCTCGACGACATCGACGACCGGCTCGACCGCCTGCATCACCAATGTCTCGCCATGATCGTGGGTGAGGAGAGCCGGGAGGTCGGTGACTACGCCTCGAGTGTGCAGCTGGCCCTGATCGCCCGCTACTACGAGCGGATCGGCGACCATGCCGTCAACATCGGTGAGCGTGTGCGGTACATGGTCGACGGCTGGCGCCCGCCGCAATCCGAGGAGCTGGCGGCCGATCAGACGGCCGACGTCGGCGGCGAGGCCCCGGGGGGTTAGCCGATGCGGATCCTCGTCACGAACGACGACGGCATCGACGCCCCGGGTCTGGCGGCACTGGCGCGCTGCGCCGTCGACGCCGGCCACGACGTGTTCGTGCTGGCGCCGCAGGAGGAAATGAGCGGTGCCGGCGCCTCGATGGGTTCGCTGGCGCTGCATCACCCGATCGAGGTCCGCCCGTGGACGGTCCCGACGCTGAACGGTGTGCCCGCTCATGCCGCGGCGGCGACACCGGCGGCGTGCGCCATCCTGGGTTGCCTCGGCGCGGTCGGGCCGCCTCCGGATCTCGTGCTGTCCGGGATCAACCATGGCTTCAACGTGGGGCGTTCCGCGCTGCACTCGGGCACGGTGGGCGCCGCGCTCACCGCCACTGCCTGGGGCGCGAAGGGGCTGGCCGTCAGCACTGCCTGGGCGGACGACGGCGACGTGCATTGGGGGACGGCGGCCTCGGTCGCCGTCGACCTCGCGGGCTGGTTCATGGAGTCCGACGACCTTCCGACTCTGAGCGTGAATGTGCCCAACGTCCCCCGCGGCGATCTTCGCGGCGTGCGCTGGGCGACGTTGGCGCCCGTCGGCGCGATCCGGAGCGCCATCATCGGAATCGAGGAGACCTCCGATGGCGACGGTTTCCGGGTGCTCACCCATCACAGGTCCACCGATCCCGCCGCGGCGCCGCAGCGTTCGGATCGGGCGCTCGTAGCCGGAGGCTGGATCACCCTGACCGCCCTGGCGGGATTGGCCGAGTTGACCCCGAACGGTGAGTCGGCCTGCGAGCGGTCCCTGGACCGGCTGCTGGATCGGGGGTCCGGTTCCGCCGGCGGCGGCAAGAGCGGCAAGAACGGCGCGACCCGCCCCGGAGAGCCGGAGCGGTGACGGCCGCGATCGCGATCCTCGCTGCGGCGCTCGCGGTCTCCGCCGGCGCGCTGGGAGTCATGGTGGTTCGCGACCGGCTCGCCCGGCGGTCGGTGGAGAGGCTCGTGGCCGGTTCCGCCGGGAGCGCCCGGACCGAGTCGGGACCGGAGGGAAGCCTGGCGGGCCTCCTGGAAGGCACGGAGGCGGACCCGCTCCGCGCAACCGGCACGGACGACATCCGCGATGCGATCGAAGCCCTGGGTGACAGGCTCCGATCCCTGGAGCGGTCCGGCGACGCTCGAGCCGAATGGATGCGGCGTCTCGGCGAGGTCGTGTCCCGGATGACCGAGGGAGTGGTCATCTCCGATGCCGATGGCCGCGTCGTGCTCCGCGACGACACCGTGGATCCGGCGATCTCGAGCCGGCACGGTCACGCGCTGATGGAGGCCGCGCTGAGCCGCGTCCTGAGCCGAGCCTGCACGGGGACGACGGTCACCGAGGAGGTGCGTCTCTTCGGTCCACCGGAGCGCATCTTCCTGCTCAATGCGTCGCCAATGGCCGAGGGAGCGCTGGCGCTCATCGAGGACGTCACCGAGCGCGAGCGGGTTGAGACGATGCGCCGTGATTTCGTCTCGAACATCAGCCATGAGCTGCGCACGCCTGTCGGCGCCATCAGCCTCCTGGCTGAGACGCTGGCGGACGTGGTGGCCGACAATGCCGGCCCCGCCGGAGCGGTCACGGCCGGCGCGGAGGACCGGGCAACCGTCGTGGGCCTCGCCGCCCGCCTGGTGTCCGAGGCGGATCGCATGACGCGAGCCATCGAGGATCTCGCCGAACTCAGCCGCGTCGAGCGCGACGCCGACGGTGATCGCAGCATCATGGCACTCCAGGACATCGTGGGTGTCGTTGTCGAGCGTCTCGCCAACGCGGCCGAGCAGCGTGGCATCACCGTTGGCGTCGCGACACCGTCCGATCCGGTGTTCATCCGGGCAGACCGGCGCCAGATCGCCTCGGCCGTCCACAACCTGCTCGACAATGCGCTCAAGTACTCGAAATCGGGAACGTCGATCAATGTTCGAGTCCGCCGGTTGGATGGCTCGGCCGAACTCTCCGTGCAGGACACGGGTGTCGGCATCCCCCAGGGCGACCTGCCGCGGATCTTCGAGCGGTTCTACCGCGTGGACCGCTCGCGGGCGTCGACCTCCGGTGGGATCGGGCTCGGCCTGGCCATCGTCCGGCACGTCGCGATCAACCATCACGGCGACGTGGGGGTGCAGTCCATGGAAGGCGAGGGCAGCACGTTCACGCTGCGGTTGCCGCTCGTCCACGCCGCCGGCGGGCACCGTGCGGCAACACCCATCGCCACCGAATCGCCGCCGGGTGATCGCGGCGGCGCACCGGCAGGCAGATCCCGGGTCGGGGGGAGCGCGTCGTGACCGGCTCTCCCAGGGTGCTGGTCGTCGAGGACGAGCCGTCCTTCGTGGAGGCGCTGAGCGCGGGCCTGAGGCGGGAGGGCTTCGCGCTGGACATCGCCCGGGACGGCCGCGAGGCGCTGGACCGCTTCAAGGCGTGCACGCCCGATCTGGTCCTGCTCGACGTCATGCTCCCCCGGCTCTCCGGGTTGGATGTCTGCCGCGAGATCAGGAGCATCTCCGACGTCCCGATCGTCATGGTCTCGGCCAAGGGGGAGGAGATCGACACGGTCGTGGGCCTGGAGGTCGGCGCCGACGACTATGTCCCGAAGCCCTACAGGTTCCGGGAGTTGGTGGCCCGCATTCGCGCCGCGTTGCGGCGGGCGCAGGTCCAGGCCGCGCAGTCCGAGGTGGTGAAGGCAGACACCGTCGGACCTCTCGTGATCGGCGACGTGTCGATCGATCCGCACGGCCACGAGGTCTCTGTCCGGGGCGAGACGGTTCGCCTGCCGTTGAAGGAGTTCGATCTGCTCTGGGCCCTGATGGCGAGCGCAGGGCGCGTCGTCACCCGCGATGATCTGATCGATCAGGTCTGGGGGACGGACTACGTCGGTGACACGAAGACCCTCGATGCGCACATCCGCCGGCTGCGCCGCAAGGTCGAGGTCGATCCGTCCAGCCCCGGGCGGATCCTGACCGTTCGGGGTGTGGGGTACAAGTACGCTGGCCGCGCCGACTCCCTGGGCGCCGAGGGAGACGGCTAGGAGGAATCAATGTCCACCGCCGGCGGCTGGTCTCCGGTTCGCGAGCCGCGTCACCCCCGCTCGCCGGATGCCGATGGCCGGACCGTCAGCGACTTCGTGCGCCTGGCTCGCGTCCACGCACTCTCCGCCGCGGGCGACGCCATGATCGCGGTGGCGCTCGCCGACTCACTGTTCTTCTCCGTCGACGCGGAGGCGGCGCGGTCGAGCGTGCTGTGGTACCTGTTCCTGACCCTGACGCCCTTCGCACTCGTGGCGCCGCTCATCGGACCCGCCGTCGACCGGGCGCCGGGTGGCCGGCGGCTGCTCATCGTGCTGCTCAACGCCGGGCGGGCCCTGACCACCTTCTTCATGATCGGGAACGTGGACTCGCGCCTGCTGTTCCCGTTGGCGTTCGCCGTCCTCGTTCTCGGCAAGGGATATGCGGTGGCCAAGGCGTCCATCGTTCCCATCACGGTGCGCACAGAGCACGAGTTGGTCAACCGCAACTCCCGGCTGGCGGTCCTCAGCGGCGTTGCCGGTCTCGCCGGCGGCGTGCCTGCCTGGTTGATCCAGCGTTACGCCGGATCGGACTGGGTCATGGGTGTGGCGACGGGAGTCTTCCTCGGATCGTGCGCGCTCGCCTTCCGCCTGCCGCCGGCCGAGGTGGCACCGCGGCGCGGCGCCGGCTCGGCAACCATGCAGATCAAGGGATTCGGGATACGCCTGGCTGCGTCGGGAACGGGCGTGCTGCGCGGCGTCCTGGGTTTCATGACCTTCCTCGTGGCCTTCGGATTGCGCGACGACGCGGTCTGGCAGGTGTACCTGGTTGGGGCCTTCGCCATGATCGGCACGCTGGGTGGCTCCGCCGTGGCCGCCCGCATGCGCGAGGGTGCCCGCGAGGAGTCGATCCTGCAGTTGATGCTGCTGGTGCCGGCGGTCGTGTGCCTGCTGGCGATCTGGGACGGTGGACTGAAGGGAGCGATCGGCGTGGCGCTGGTCGTCGGGCTGGCGGCGGCGGCCGGCAAGGTGGCGTTCGACTCGGTCGTCCAGCGCGACGCGCCCAACGCCGACTACGGGCGCAGCTTCGGCCGGTTCGAGACCCGCTTCCAGCTCTCGTGGGTCGTCGGGTCGGCTCTCGCCGTGATCCCGATGTCCCTGCGCCTCGGGTTCATCCTGATCACCCTGGCGCTGTCCGCAGCCTGGGTCCTGCACCTGATCGGGGCGAGGAACGTCAGCCGTGGGCAGCCGCCGCCCAGCCTGCCGCGTCACCTGCCGCGGCGGCTCAGGCGCGACGACCGAGGTTCTCAGGCGCCGGGGTCGGGACCAGGTTCCCCGGAGCACCCGTAGAGGTCGAGGCGGGCGAGCCACAGCCCGGCGGCGTCGATCTCGCTGGTCGTCGGCCAATTGTCCGCCGCCTGCCAGAGGCGCCCGAGCCCCTCGGCCCCGGCCCGTTCGTGAACGCCCTCCACGAAGCGGACCCCGCGAGCCGATTCCCGGGGCGTCATGTCGGTGCCGAGGAGCCGACCCAGCTGCCGAGCCTCTGCGGGGGGTGTGAGGCGGCGTCGCCGGAACGCCTCGCGCACCGGGCTGTGGGACCCGAGCAGCCGCGCGCACGCACTGTCGGTGGAGGCGTCGACGTAGGCGGTCAGCACCGAGAACAGTTCCGCCAGCTCAGCGGCAACGGAATCCTGGCTCTCGGAGCGGGTCGCTCCCAGCAGGGTCTCCGGGTTGGTCAACAGCTTGGACATCTCCGAGGTGGCCTCGGCCGGGTCCAACTCGCCGAGCTGTTCCTGCAGTGATTCGGCGATGGCTTCGGGTCGCATCTCGAAGCCGCTCGTGAACTGCCCGAGAAGATGAATCAGGCGCTGGTGAATGTGCGGGACACTGAGGATGGCGTTGCAGGTCAGCGAGTGGACGCAGACCCAGAGGCAGGTGTCGTCGCGCGGCAGGCTCCAGGCTTCGGCGAAGGCGCTGATGTTGGGCTCGACGAGCAGCAGGCGATCGCTGCGGACGCGGGGGAGCGGGACGTCGTAGGAGCCGAGCGCGACGCGGGCCAGCCGTCCTGTGAGCGATCCGGCTGTCATGTCGGCCAGGAGCGGGGTGATGGGACCCATCAGGCGCCGAAGGAGGTCCTCGGGGCCGCCCTCGCTCGATGTCGCCGATTCGCCCCTCGCGGCGGTGAGCCCCTCCTGCAGCTTCCCGAAGAGCGGTCGCCAATCGCGCAGCGTGTGGTGTGCCCAGCCGGTGCGGTTCACGACCGAGACCTCGATCGGTTTCCGGTCCGCCGTGATCGGCAGTCCTGTCGCGGACTCGGCGGCCAGTTGCGCGACCCCCGCCAACTCGTCGAACGCGATCCGATCGGCGGGAGCGATGTTGGTTTCGGAGCCCCCGCCGGAGGCCACCGCCGCCGCGAGCTGGTCGGCGGCCTGGCGGCTGATCCCCGGCGATCCGAGCATTCTGGTCAGGTCGCCGAGAAGTGGCCATCCACTGAATGGGTCTTCCCCGCCGCCGGGATCGGCCGTCTCGTCGCCGTGGGGCGGATCGGGTGGAGACATGCGTGCATCGTAGATGGGGACCGGCGCCGTTACCTTGGGGTCTCACCATGAGTCGCCTCACGGACCCGGTCGATCCCGGGCGCTCCACCGGTGAGTCCTCGGGACCGCTCGTCGTGGCAATCACAGGCGTGGCGGGCTCGATCGGCTCGCGCCTGGCGGCCCGGTTGACAGCGCGAGCCGGTGAGGTGCGCGTCGTCGGTGTCGACACGCAGCCGCTCCAGGCGAATCTCGGCGCCGATCTGCGGCAGGGCGATCTCCGCACCGACGACGTGACGGCGATGCTGGCGGGAGTGGATGTCGTCGCCCACCTGGTCTCGGCGTTCGATCCGCGCCGCGACGGCCTGGAGTCGGCGGCTCTCGACATCGAGATCCTGCGTCGCCTCCTGGCCGGCGCCGCCGAGGCGGGCGTGTCCGGCGTGGTGCTCATCTCCAGTGCCATGGTCTACGGCGCCTGGGCCAACAACCCGGTCCCGCTGGATGAGGAAGCGCTGCTTCGACCGAACCCGGGTTTCTCCTTCGCGGCGCACAAGGCCGAGGTGGAACGGCTCGCCGCCGAGTGGCATGCGGACAATCCGGATGTCCGGCTCGTCGTGTTGCGCCCCGTGACCGCGGTCGCCCCCGGCGAGAGCAGTTGGGCTGCCCGCATCCTGCGAGCCGCGGTGACCGTGGCGGCCGGCGATGACGACCCCCCGGTGCAGTTCCTGCACCTCGATGATCTCGCCGCGGCGGTGGAGCTGGCCCTCCTCGGCGACCTCGCCGGCGCTTACAACGTTGCGCCCGATGGCTACGTCCCGGCGACGGAGATGCGGCAGCTGAGTGGCGCGGTGCCCTGGTTGCGGGTGCCGCCCCAAGTGGCCTCCTGGTTGGCGCGCTTCAGGTGGCGGTGGCGCCTGGCGCCGACGCCACCTGGCGTCGTTCCCTACACCCGGTTCCCCTGGGTCGTGTCGAACAGCCGGCTGCGTGCCGCCGGCTGGGAGCCGCGCCACAGCAACGAGGAGTGCTATGTCGACTCGCATCATGCCAAGCCGTGGGCGATCACGACCTCGTCGGTGTTGCAGCGCCGGTCGTTGACCGTGCTGATCGCACTCGGGGCGATCGGCCTCGGGATCGCCATCGGGGTGATGGCGCGGGCCCGGCGAGCCGCGCGGTCTCCGCGTCCGTGAACCGGGGCCTCCCGCGCCCGCGGCGGCGCATCGCCGGAATGAGCCGACCGATCCGGAATGAACGGTTGCGGGCGCGGCGGGACTTATCCTTGATCCGTGCAATCACCCCAGGGTGAGACCTGGATCGGCCTGTTCAGCGAGCCATTGCCGCTGATGGCGGCCGTCGAGTGGGCGAATCGGCCGCACTGCGGCGCGGTCGTCATGTTCTCCGGGACCGCGCGCGACAACTCACCGGACCGACCGGGTGTCTACGAGTTGACATACGAGGCGTACGACGCCGAAGCCGAGCGTCGCCTCGCGGCGGTGGCACGCCAGGCGCGCCAGATGTGGCCGGACGCCGGTTGCCTGGCGCTGCTGCATCGCACCGGTACCCTGGCGATCGGGGAGGCCGCCGTCGTGGTCGTGGCGTCCGCGCCGCACCGCACCGAGGCGTTCGGTGCGGCCCGCTTCTGCATCGATGCGTTGAAGGCGACCGTCCCCATCTGGAAGCGGGAGAAGTGGTCGGGCGGCGAGAGCTGGGGCCAGGAGGCCCAGCACCTCTCGGAGATCGCGGAATACGTCCAGCAGGCCGAACAGCTGTAGGAGGGCTCCGGAATCAAGTGGCTGGTGTGATCTTTCTTTTCGTGGCGGTCGGTGTGTGTCTCCTCGGCTTCCTCGTGCTGTGGCTGCGCCACCGCGACCGCACGACGTTCACGTCGGATATGGACCGATTCGATGCCGAGATGTCGGCGCTGCGGCCTCCCCAGCGCGGCGGACGTCGCCGGCGCTGGCACAGGTAGGGCACTATGGCGCGCAGTCTCGCAATCGATCTGGGGACGGCCAACACACTCGTCTATTCCCCCGGTCACGACATCCTCTACCGCCAGCCGACGGTGATCGCCGTCCATCGCCAGACCGGCGAGGTGCTCGCCATGGGTTCGGAGGCCTGGCGCATGATCGGCCGGACTCCCAGCTACATCGTGGCTCACCGGCCGCTTCGCAGCGGTGCCATCACCGATTTCGACATGACCGAGCAGATGATGCGTGCCATCTTCCACCAGGTCGGCGTGAACCGGTTCAACCGCCCGCGCGTGGTGGTCTGCGTTCCCTCCGCACTGACGCTCGTGGAGATGCGGGCGGTCAAGCTCGCCGCACGCCGCGCCGGCGCCGGCAATGTGATGCTGATGGAGCAGCCGATCGCCGCGGCGCTGGGAGCCAACCTTCCCATCGACCGGTCCGTCGGCAATCTCATCGTCGATATCGGCGGCGGGACGACGGAGTCGGGTCTGATCTCCCTCGGTGGCGTGGTGTCGCTCGAGGCCGAGCGCGTCGGTTCGTTCGCCATCGACGACGCCGTGCAGACCTACCTCCGCAGCCAGTACGACATTGCCGTCGGGGAGCAGACGGCGGAGCGGATCAAGGTGACGGTCGGCTCGGCGCTCGATATCGGCAAGGACACCGAGATGCAGGTCCACGGGCGGCGGGTGTCGATGAGCGCGCCGGAGGTCATCACGTTGAGTTCGGGTGAGATCCGCGAGGCCATCGCCGGGCCGCTGCGGGCGATCCTCAACTCCATCCTGAACTGCGTGTCCAACACGCCTCCCGAGCTTGCCAACGACATTGCCCGCCGCGGCCTGTTCCTCACGGGCGGTGGTGGTCTGCTCAGCGGGATCGACCAGCGGATCGCGAACGAAGCAGGTGTCCCGGTGCGCCGCGTCGAGTCCCCTCTGGAATGCGTCGTGCGCGGGGCCGGACGTTCACTGGACGCGCTGGATCTGATGCGCGGGATGTTCGTGGACATCTCCGACGAGGAATGAGCTAACGGAGGTCCTCCGCGGCTTGGCGGACCTGCCAGTCCCGGTCGCCGGCCGCCCGTTCCAGCGCTTCGGAGACCTCGTTTCCCGAGAACGCGGCCAGAGCCAGGACGGCACGCCGGCGCACGGTGGCCCTGTCCCGGGTGGCGGCCAGGATGGCGGGGAGGCCGGCCTCGTCGCCGATGACCCCCAGCGCCGCGACGGCGGTCTCGCGGCATTGAGCGTCCGGATGGCCGGTGACCAACTCGCACAGGCGCGACACGACACGGGCGACCGGCGCGGGGTGTTCCCCGCAGGCCCAGGCGGCCGCTTCGATGACCTGCGCGTGCGGGTCGGAGAGCGCATCGTGGAGATCGACGTCGGGATGTGCGGCGGACAGCTCGGCGGCGTGGGCGCGGACCTCCGGGGAGGGATCGGCGAGCGCGACGCCGAGCGCTGTGGCGTCGAGAACACCCAGGCGTTCGAGCGCCCCCAGCGCGGCGCAGCGGACCCGGGGACTCGGATCGTTCAGCCCTTCACGGGCCGCCGTCCCGGAACCCTCGAAGCCGGCCAGCGCGATGTCACGCCGCCGCCGGAGCGTCCGGGGATCGGGAGGTGCCGGATTCCCGGTCGTCCCCGGCTCGTTGCCGGTCACCCGATGACGGCCTCGAGGGCGACACCGCCGATGAAGGCGCCGAGCCCGACGAGCGCGGCGAGCAGAACGCCGAGGATGCCGATGAGCGCCAGGAGCGCAACGCCGGCGCCCAGCCGGTGCCACCAGCGGAATCCGGCGCCGCGTCCGTGGCGGGCGCGCTGGCGCCGGAACGGGTCTCGCCAGAGCATCCCGGCGCCCGTGCGGCCGGGCGCGCCCTCTAGCGTTGAGGGCGAACCCGCATCTCCGGCGGTCGTGAGGTGAGCGGTGGCCGGTGAGAACACAGTCGACATCACGCTACCCAGCCGGTGGCGTCGATTCCGGCATCGGACCGAGGTCTCGGGTCTGACCGGAGGGGAGTACCGGGCCGGGAGGCTCGGGCGACCCCTGCGGACCCTGCGCTTGGGGATCATCGGGCTCCGCCGGGTGGGGTTCGGTGGTCTGGCGGTCGGTCTCTGGCGACTGCTCAGGAGAAATCCCCGCCGCACCATTGCGAGCACAGCGCTCGTCGGGCTGACCGTGGCGGCGATCCTGGTCATGACGTTCGTCTCGGTGCCCTACTACGCGCTCTATCCGGGAGATGTCTACTCCGCCACGGGAGCGGTCTCCTCGGAGAGCGAGACGACGTACGAGCCGATGAGCCTCATCGGTTTCGTCACCATTTCCGCGCAGCGGGTGGACTCCTTGTGGCAGTGGGTGGGTGCGTATCTCGACCCTTCCGCGACCCTGCAGCACGAGGACGTCTTCAACAGGGGGATGACACCGCAGGAGCGTCGTAACACCGACACCCGGCTGATGACCCGGTCCCAGGACGTCTCGGTCTACGTCGCGCTGCGCGAGCTGGGATACGAACTCCCGCAATCGGAGGTCATCGTGAGCGGCGTGATCCCGTGCATGCCCGCGGCCGACCACATCACCATCGGTGACGTCATCACCGAGGTGGGCGGCGTTGCGGTGACCACCTCGAGCGAAGTGTCATCGGCGGTGCGCAGCCGCTCGGTCGGCGAGGTCGTCCGGTTCGGGATCCGGAAGGAGGGTGACTCGGAGAGCATGCGATTCGACATCAGGCTGGGATCCAGTGCCGACCCGTGCATCGATGCCGAGAACCGGACCTCCAGCGAGGACGAGCGCCCGCTGCTCGGCGTCATCCTCAGCAACGACGTCGGTCAATTGGACGTGGACATCGACTTCGCGACCGGCAACATCGCCGGCCCGTCGGCAGGTCTGGCGTTCGCCCTCTCGGTCGCGGACCTGCTGACCCCGGGCGAGTTGACCGAGGGGGAGGCCGTGGCGGTGACGGGAACCATCTCCCCGGACGGGACGGTCGGAACCGTCGGCGGGATCGCGCAGAAGGTGGTGGCGGCGGAACGCCGCAACTTCCGCCTGATGCTCGTTCCCGAGGGCCAGTTCGATGAGGCGAGCGCTGCCGCGGGTGACCAACTCCAGATCGTGGAGGTGTCGACGATGGCGGAGGCCCTCGAGGCGGTGGCGCCGAACTGGACCCCGCCGGTGGGCTGAGGGCCGTTGCGGTACCCGGCGGTTGCCGTCGAAGGTCGTACGATTGCCGCGGTGCGAAGTCCGAGGCAATCGTCGTGACGTCCGGCTCGCCGGATGACCAGTTGACCGCCGACGACGTGGCGGCCCGGGAGTTCGCCCCGGCGCGCAAGGGATACGACCGCGAAGAGGTCCGGACCTTCCTGCAACTGGTGGCGGCGGCGCTCGAGGATGCGGCCGAACGTGTCGCGGTCCTCCAGCGCCGGCTGGTGCGTGCGACGGTGGACTCGGGGGGTCCGTTGCCGGCGAGCGGCGAGGTCGAGGAGGTCCTCCTGGAGGCCGTGTCGGCGGAGGCCTGGCGAGACGACGTCCTTGGCGACCTCGATCGCCGCCGCCGGGAACTGAATGCCGAGATCGTGCGGTTGCGCGCCGGGCGTGACCGGCTCCGGGCGGAACTGTCCGAGGTCCTCAGCGCCGTGAGCGAGCAACTCGGTCAGCTCGACGGCGCGTTGGTGGCTGCTCGTGCCGCCGGCGACCTGGAAGAGCGGAGAGCCCGCGACAAGTCCCCCCTGAGCCTCGAGGAGAGCCGAGCAGAACTGGAGGCCGCCCGTCTTGCCGGCTTCGTGACCGTCGGCTCGGGGACCGACGACGGCAGCGACGAAGAAGGTGCGGAGATCGCCTGCGCGTTGGAGATTGCGGCCAACGCCGACACGGTGATTCCGGATTCGGCCGACGTGCTGGACGAGGACGCCGGCGGCGTCGGTGCGCTGTTCGAGCGGCTCCGCGCCGAGCGGACGCCGGACCGGCCCTCCCCCGGTAGCGGTGGAGCGGTGCCCCAGGGCGGATAGGACGGCGGTCCGGTCGCTCCGCGCGGCGCGGGCTGAGGCCCCGATCCACCCATCGGCGGGTGGAGCCCGCGGGTAAACCAGGCGGGTCACAGTAGGCTGCCCGCCATGTCGACGACAGGACCGAGGGGGCCGCGCGGGCCGAGCAGTCCGCCGACTCCCGTGAGGTCCCGCCGGTTGCGATGGGGACTGTTCATTGCGATCGGTGTCGTGATCATCGTGCTGGTGTCGCTGCGCGGCGCCGCCAGCTTCTACACCGACTACCTCTGGTTCGACGCCCTGTCCCAGTCCGACGTCTGGCGGACGATGATCCTGTCCCGGGTCGTCCTGGCCCTGATCTTCATCGCTGTGATCTTCGCGATGCTGTACGGCAACCTCGCCATCGCCGATCGGCTCGCGCCCGCGCAGCGCCCGCGGGGCCCCGAAGAGGACGTGCTGGCCCGCTACCACGCCTCGGCGGGGCAGCGGCCGCGGCTCGTCCGCCTCGCCGTGACCGTCGTGTTCGCCCTGCCGATCGGGGCCGGCGCCTCCGATCAATGGGAGGAATGGCTCCTGCTGACGAACAGCGTGAAGTTCGGAATGACCGAGCCGCTGTTCAACAACGACATCGGGTTCTACGTCTTCCAGTTGCCGTTCTACTCCTACATCGTCAACTGGCTGTTCAACATCGTCCTGCTCACCTTCTTCCTCACCGCCATCGCTCACTACGTGAACGGCGGGATCCGCTTCCAGAAGAAGGGGCAGCGCGTCATCCCCCAGGTGAAGGCGCACCTGTCGGTGTTGCTCGGCCTTCTGGCGATCATCAAGGCGGCGGACTACTACCTGGGGCGTTTCGAGCTCACCACGTCCACGGCCGGCGTGGTGGACGGCGCCACGTACACCGACGTGAACGCGCGCCTGCCCGTCCACTACCTGCTGATCCTGATCTCGTTGCTGGCGTTCGTGCTCCTGATCGTGAACATCCGCCTCAAGGGTTGGGTGCTGCCGACACTCGCGGTCGGCCTCTGGGCGTTCGTGGCCATCGTCATGGGGGGGATCTACCCGCTCATCATCCAGCGCCTGCGGGTGGAGCCTGCCGAGTCCACCCGGGAGCACCAGTACATCGAGCACAACATCGCGTTCACGCGCCGGGCCATGGCGCTCGACAATGTCGAGATCCGCTCGTTCAACTCCACCGGGGACCTCAGTTTCGATGCCGTCAGCCGGAACATCGACATCATCGAGAACCTTCCGTTGCTCGACCCGTCGATCCTGCCCCAGACGTTCGAGAACCGTGAGGGTGAGCGGAACTACTACCACTTCTCCGAGGTCCTCGACGTCGACCGCTACGAGATAGACGGTAAGTTGACACCGGTCGTGTTGGGGGCACGCCAGTTGAATCCCGGGAACCTCCCGCAGAACTCCTGGGAGGCCCGCACGCTCAGCTTCACGCACGGCTTCGGCTTGGCCCTGGCGCCCTCCAACACCGTTGAGGCAGGGCTGCCCGACTTCCGGATCGGCGGTTTGCCGGTGGCCAACGATCTCGGCATCGCGCTCGACGAGCCGCGGCTCTACTACGGCGAGGAGCTCGGCGGCTACGCCGTCGTCCAGACCGATCGCCAGGAAGTCGACGTTCCCACCAGCACCGGCGAGGAGGAGTCGTACACCTACACGGGTGAGGGCGGCGTGCCGATCGGCGGCTTCTTCCGGCAGGCGTCCTTCGCGCTGCGATTCTGGGAGGTGGACCCCCTGCTCTCCGGCTTCGTCAGCGAGGACAGCAAGGTCATCTACGTCCGCGATGTCCGCGAGCGCGTCAAGAAGCTGGCCCCGTTCCTGCACATCGACAACGACCCGTATCCGGTGCTCGCCGGTGGGCGCGTGCAGTACGTGCTGGATGCCTACACCACGACCTCCCGCTACCCGTATAGCCAGGGAGCGGACACCGAACAACTCGGCGACAACAGCGGTTTGCGCCATCGGTTCAACTACGTTCGCAACTCGGTCAAGGCCGTCGTCGACGGCTTCGACGGCACGACGACGCTGTACGTGGTCGACCCGGACGACCCGATCCTGCAGGCCTACCGCAACATCTTCCCGAAGCTGTTCGAGGACTTCGACGAGATGCCCGAGGCGATCCGCGACCACATTCGCTATCCCGAGGATCTCTTCCGCGTACAGACCAATGTGTGGGCCCGCTACCAACTCGATGACCCGCAGGAGTTCTACGAGCAGGCCAAGGGGTGGTCCGTCGCGCAGGATCCCGGCGCCGTGACCGGCGTCCTGACCTCCCCGGTCACGACCCCCGACGGCATCGTCCAGCAGCCGTCGCGGGAGGCCCGCATCGACCCGTACTACCTCCTGACCCGCCTGCCCGAGGAGGACGATCAGGACTTCGTCATCCTGCGTTCGTACGTGCCGGTGTCCACCGAGGACACCAGGCGGGAGCTCACGGCCTTCATGGTCGGCAAGAGCGACCCGGACGAGTACGGCGAATTGGTCGTGTACAAGGTCGAGCCGCTCGGCCTGACCGACGGACCGGCCCTGGTGAACTCCAAGATCCAGAGCGATCCCAGCATCTCGCGCGTCGTGACCCTGCTGAACCAGCAGGGGTCACGCGTGGAGTTCGGCGACCTGGTGCTCGTACCGGTGGAGGACTCGATCCTCTACGTGCGGCCGCTGTACGTCGTGGCGCAGAGCCCGCCGGTTCCCGAACTGCAGCAGGTCATCGCCGTTCTCGGTGAGCGGGTGGTGATGTGCCCCACGCTCAGCGAGGCGCTGCGCGGCCTGTTCGGTCTGACGCTCGTGTCGGACTCCCAGGATGCCTCGGCCTCGAGCTGCGTCGGCAATACGGCCGGCCTCGCGGCGGAGACCGCCGCGGCCGAGCCCCCGGCGCCGGCTGAGCCCGCTCCTGCGCCGGCCGAGCCCGCCCCGGCGCCGCCCGAGCCTCCACCGCCGCCGCCGGTGGCGCCGAGCGACGTCCCCGACGAGGTCGGTGCTCTTCTGGCCGAGGCGGTGGCTCGCTTCGCCGAGGCCGACGAGGCGCTCCGTGACGGACGTCTCGATCTCTACCAGCAGCGAATCGACGAGGCGGAGGAACTCATCCGCCGCGCCGACGAGGAGTTGGGCAACTCGCGCTAGGCGCGTTTGGCGGCTTCCGCGTCACGCAGGACGCGGCGCAGGATCTTGCCCGAGATGGCCTTCGGGATGGCGTCGATGAACTCCAGCTCGCGGATCTGCTTGTAGCTGGCGACCTGGCCGGCGATGAATCCCTGCAGCTCGCCGGCGGTGGCCTCGGCCCCTGGCTTGAGCACCACGAAGGCCTTGGGGATCTCGCCGGCCTCCTCGTCGGCCACGGGGATGACGGCGGCGTCGCCCACCGCGGGGTGCGACAGCAACAGCCCCTCCAGCTCGGCCGGCGGCACCTGGAACCCCTTGTACTTGATGAGTTCCTTCAGCCGGTCGACGATGTAGAAGTCGCCGTCGGAGTCCATGTAGCCGATGTCGCCGGTGTGCAGCCAGCCGTCGCCGTCGATCGTCTCGGCGGTGGCCTGCGGGTTGTTGAGGTAGCCCTTCATGATGTGCGGGCCGCGTACCCAGATCTCGCCGGACTCGCCCTGCGCCACGTCCTCGCCGGTGGACACGTCCACGACGCGGCACTCGCTGCTGGGCACCAGGCCGCCGACCGAGCCGGGCTTGCCGGAGCCCTCGAGCGCCACGTGCGTGGCCGGGCTGGTCTCGGTCATGCCGTAGCCCTGGAGAATCTCGACGCCGATTCTCTCGGTGACCTCGTCGGCCAGTTCCTCGCTGAGCGGTGCCGCCCCGGAGACGATCGTCTTGAGCTTCGACAGGTCATAGCTGTCCACGAGCGGGTGCTTGGCGAGCGCAAGCACGATCGGCGGCACCAGGTATGCCCGCGTCACGCTGCGATCCTGCATGGTCTTGAGGAACTCCTCGAGGTCGAAGCGTGGCAACGACACGGTGGTGGCGCCGAGGCGCAGGTTGAAGTTGATGAGGATCTGCAGGCCGTAGAGGTGGAAGTACGGCAGTACCGCTATGACCACGTCGTCGGGTTCGGCGGCCACGACCGAGCTGCCCTGGACGAGGTTGGAGACGAGGTTGTGGTGGGTCAGCATCACGCCTTTGGGGTTCCCGGTCGTGCCGCTGGAGTAGGGGAGGACGGCGACCTGGTCGCGCACGTCCACCTCGGCATGCCCCTCGTAGGCGTCGCCGAGGGCTACGGCGACGGCGCCGATGATGTCGTCGGCGGGGTCCGTCTCTCCGAGGACGATGATGCGACCGATTGTGCTGCCGCCGGCCATCGCCTCGCGCGCGAGCGGAAGGAAGTGCGGGATGGTGAACAGCCACGTGGCGCCCGAGTCCTCGATCTGGTGGCGCAACTCGCGGGCCGTGTAGGTGGGGTTGACGGTGGTGACCGTGCCCCCGCAGACGAGTGTGCCGTGGAGGGCGATGGCGTACTCGGGGATGTTGGGGGCAAGGATCATCAGGACCTCGCCCGCCTGGAAGCCACGTTCCACCAGCCCGCCGGCGAACCCCTGGATCATCGCCTGCAGGGTCCCATAGTCGTAGGTCCGCCCCGACGGGCCATCCACGAGGGCGGCCTTGGCGGCGTACCCCGAAGCGTGCTCGAAGATGTACGGGGTAACCGGGACGTCGGGGAACGACACGTCCGGCAGTTGGCTCGTGATCACCATCATCGGCCTCCAGAGCTCAGAGAATGTCCAGCGCTCGCAAGCCTAGGAGACCGCCGAGCGGTGCCGCAGGTCGCTTTCCCGGCACCGTCACCGTCGTGTGTCGGCGATGTGGCCGGAGTGATTCTCAGCATCGTCTGGGGGTGGGGGTCGGTAGGGGTAGTTGGGGGCACGGCCCATCGGACCACCCAGGTTGGGTATCGGGTCGGGTTTGGTCGGCGGCTGGTCGGGGGTGGGGTCGGTGGTGGTTGTGTGGCGGTGGGCGGGAGGTTCTCTTGCTGTCGCCGCCGGGTTTGGCGGGTGGTGCGAGGGTGAGGCGGCCGTTGGGGTGGCGGGTGATCTGTTCGCCGTGGCGGTGGACGCGTATGTGGTGGCAGCGCCAGCAGAGTAGGCAGGTGTTGTCGAGGGTGGTTTCGCCGCCGTGGGCCCAGTGTTTGTCGTGGTGGACTTCGCAGATCTTCTCTGAGGCGCGACAGCCGATGCAGCCGCCGTCGCGTGCGACGAGGCGTTTGCGGTGTCGGGGGCTGACTTTGCGTTGTGAGCGGCCCAGGAGGGGGTTGCCGGTGTGTTTGTTGAAGATGCCGGGCAGGATCTTGGCGTCACAGGCGATGGCGAGGGTTTCGGCTTCGGTGAGGCGCGTGCCGTCGGCGAGGCGGACGTTGGTGATGGCGTCGCGGGTCTGGTCGTAATCGGCGAGCACCAACAGTTCGACGCCGGCGGGCGCGCCGGCGCCGGCACCGTCGTTGGTGCAGATCAACTCGGCGAGCGCGTCCGCGAAGCGCTGCGGCGCACTGGGCCGGTTCTTGGAGTCCTCGGCGCGGAACAACTGGTCGGACCTGGCAATGAGCGCGGCCTGGACCCGCGCGCCGGCCAGCGGGTCGAGTTGGGCGAAGAGGTGGAACATGCCGTCGCCGTGCTCGCTGATCGACGCGCGGCGTCGGCGCCTCTGGCGCGCCCGACGTATCTCGAGTTCCTCGTCGCTGGTGCGCTCGTTGACGTGGTCCTTGAGCGTGCGGCGGAACTGATCCTCCGGCTCCGTCTCGGCAGCGTCGACCAGCGCACGCTGATCGACCGGCGCCTCGGCGCCGGCGTCGAGGATCAGCCCCGCGGCCTCGGGCGTGATGGCGCCCTCGGCGAGTTTCTCGGCCACCGTCGGCGCCCATTCCAACCGTGCCGCGGTCTCCACCGCCTTGCGGGCGCCGCGGCGGGAACGCTTCTGGCCTCGCCGCAGCATCTCTTCCGCAGCAGCGTCGCCGTCGCGGCGAGCGATCTCACCCACCAACTGCGCCTCCAATGCCGCCAGGCACGACCGCGCCCGGCCGATGAACCCCACACGCTCCTGCAACACGGCGAGGTCGACGTTGCGCAACAACGGCGGCGGCGACGCCAGCCACTCACCCAACGCCGCCCACTCGCCCTTGCGGTCAGTGCCGGCCGGTTCGCTGTGCGCCGGATCGCGACCCATCTGCCCTCGCCCCTCTCGAAGCTCCCCTGAGCTTCTCCTCGTATTGCTGTTACCTATAGTATAGCGAGTCTGTGACAGTATGCCAACACGTGTATGTGTTTCTTCGTGAAATCATGGAGATCGTCTTAACCGGTCACAGCGGTCCGAGAGCCAGAAATCTCCGAGAGCCAGGAATCATCGAAAGCCCCAGGGCAGTGGGCTCATCCGTGCTGTCGGATCGCGGGCACCTGGGTGCGGGTCGCAGCCGGAGTGTCGGACCGACAGTCGGTGGGCTGGAATCTCGCCCCGCGGGCGGTCAGTACATCTGCAGGGCGCCGGAGACGTTGATGGTTGCGCCGGAGACGAAGCGGGCGTGATGGGAGGCAAGGAACACCACCACCGGGGCGATCTCGGAGGGGTCGGCGATGCGGCCCAGGGGGGTGTCCTTGGTCATCGACTCCAGGACGGCGGGGTCCAGGTCGGTGAGCAGCATCGAGGTGGATGCCTGGCCGGGGGACACGGTGTTGACGGTGATCTGGTGGGGGCCGTAGGTGCGGGCCATGCCGCGGGACATCGACACGATGCCGCCTTTGGAGGCGCAGTAGGCCGTGGAGCCGCCGAAGCCGCCGCTCCACCAACCCTGGGAGGAGAACAGGATCATGCGGCCGCCGACCCCGCCGGCGATCATGGCGTTGGCACAATTGCGGGCCAGGAAGAACGAGGCCTTCAGGTTGGTGTCGATCTGGAAGTCCCAGTCGTCCTCGGTGACCTCGTCCATCGAACTGCGGCGCCGAAGCACGGCCGCCAGGTGCGCCAGCGCGTAGAGGTTGCCGAGTTCGTCGACGGCCCGGTCCACGAGCGCGCCCTGGGCGTCGAGGTCTGTCAGGTCGCAGCCGGCAGCCACATGGCCGTCACCCTCCATGCCCGCCACGACCTCGTCCACGGCCTCCTGGCGGAGGTCCACCGCCATCACCCTGGCGCCCGCCGCGGCGAACATCTCCGCGGTCGGCCGCCCGATACCGCCCCCGGCACCGGTGACGATCACGCCCTTGCCCTCGAGCCCCGATCCCAGATCCCAAGCCATGTTCCCTCCTTCTGTTCCACGATCCCGATCCGGCGAGTGGCACAGCAGCGCCCATTCGCCTCAACCGGCGCTCCTGCCGGTTCGTTCCGCCGTGTCTAGCCGATCCGTTCTGTCGCCGCGGGTGCCTGCTCGAACGAGTCGGCTGCGAAGCGGGCAGCCCGCGGTTCCGGCAAGCGGTGCGCTGCGAGTCGTCGGACGCGGGCGCAGCCGGATCCACCGAGGCGGCTCGCGGCGCGACCCCGCCGGCCGCTAGCCGGGCTGGCCCATGCCGGGCTTCTGGACGGCGTCTTCCATCTTCTCGAGGCGGTAGAAGTCCACGACCTCCTCGATCACCTCGATCCCCAGGCCCGGCCCGGTGGGCGGATAGGCCCAGCCGTCGACGTGGTCCAGCGGCTCGGTCACCAGGTCGTGCTGCATGGGGTTGCGCAGCGGCTTGAACTCGAACAGCGTGCACGCCGAACTCGAGAAGCTCACCGCCAGGCTGGCCGCGCTCACGATCGCCGAGGACCAGGCGTGGGCGTTTGCCTGACGCCGGTAGTACTCCACCCGCTCGGCCATCTTCTTGAAGCCCGTGATGCCCTCGGCCCGGCCGGGGTCACAGCCGATGACGTCCACGGTGCCGGTCTCCAGCAGCCGCTCGAAGCCCTTCAGGGTCCATTCCCGCTCGCCGTAGGCGATCAGCGTGGAGGTCTTGTCCCGCAGTGTCCGGTAGCCCTCGGGGTCCCAGGCTCCGAGGGGCTCCTCGATCCAGTTCAGGTCGTACTCGTCGAACGCCTCGCAGCGCCGCACCGCCGTGGTCACGTCCCAGCGGATCTTGATGCCCATGTCGATCATCAGCTGCTTGTCGGGCCCGATGGCCTCGCGCATGGCCCGCACGTATTCCACGTCGCGGTCGTGCTCGTAGCCGAGATGGGCGTCGCCCCGCTTGCCGAATCCGGTCTTGATCCCCTGCAGGCCGGTCGAGAGCCACTCCAGCGTCTCCTCGCACATGGCGGGGATCTCGGCATAGTGCGCGTGGCAGGAGGCGATGCCGGGCAGCCGGTCGTGTACCGGCCCGCCCAGCAGCTTCGTCACGCTGGTGTTCAGCGCCTTGCCCTTCAGGTCCCACAGGGCGATGTCCAGCGCCGAGATGGCGTAGGAGGCGATGCCCCCCTCGTAGCCGTACCACCAGGTGTGGTTCTTCATGGCCCGGTAAAGGGCGTCGTTGGACACCGGGTCCTTGCCGATGATCAACTCCGCGAGACCGTCGATCACCGCGGCGGTGGCCATCGAGGCCTCCGGCCACATGGTGATGGACTCGCCCCAGCCGACTTGGCCGTCGTCGGCGGTGACCTTCACCAGGCAGAGATGCCGGTAGGCGTTGAAGTCGTTCGGTTCCGGGTAGGTGACCGGGATCGGCTCGACGGCGGCGATCTTCATGGTGCTGCTCCTTGTTGTGTCATCGATCGATCGATCGATCGATCGATCGATCGATCCTCCCAGGTGTACCGCACCTAACGTCGTCAGCATTGACATGGCGGTTCCTGTCGATTCAGTGTTCGATTCGTGCGGTCGGGGCCTTCACCACATCACCAGCCCGCCGGTGTGGTTGATGGACTGCCCCGTCATATAGGCGCTGTCGGGTCCCACCAGGAAGCTGATGAGGCCGCTGATCTCCTCCGGTGTCGAGCCTCGTTGCAGGGGGACGACCTTGGTGCGGGCGTCGGAGAGCTCCTCGGGTGTCATGCCCCGCAACGGGGCCACCTCGGCGAGCACCTTGTCCTGCATGGGCGTGTCGACGATGCCGGGGCAGATGGCGTTGACGCGCACCGGGATGTGGGCGAGGTCGTACGCGAATGAACGGGTGACCGAGAGGATCATGCACTTGGTGGCCCCGTAGATGCCGGCCTCGGTCGTGCTGGTGAGCTTGCCGGAACTCGAGGAGAGGTTCACGATGGCGCTGTTCGGCGGCATCGTCGGCCCGATCCCCTGACACAGGAAGAAGATCGACTCCACGTTCACCTGAACGATGTGGCGCCAGTCCTCGACGGTGACGTCCTGGAGGTTCTTGAGGATGATGATGCCTGCGGCGTTGATGAGGGCGTCGCAGCCGGCAGCGGCCTCGATGACCCCCTGCCGTTCGTCGGGATCAGCCAGGTCGGCGACCAAGGTGTCGGCGCCGAGGGGCCCTATCTCGGCAAGCTTGGCGGCGTTCAAGTCGACGCCGAGGACCGAGTCGCCCTGGCCCAGGAACCGCTCGACAGCTCCCCGGCCGATGCCCTGCGCTGCGCCCGTGACGACGATCCTGCGCTGCCCTCCGTCGCCGTTGTTCGACATCTTGGCCATCCCTCCGATCTGCCCCCGTCTCCTGTCGCCGCGAGGGCGTGTGCACGAACCGGCATGATTGCACAGGCCGCACGCCGGTGCACCACGAGCCGGCGGGTGCCCCACCGCTAGGCTCCCGGCGTTTCCGCTTGGCAGAAGAGGGGCCCCGATGACACATCTCACATGGTCCGATGAACTCGGCAAGCGCGTCCGCACCGGCGACTGGACCGACCAGGCCGTCAGCACGGTCACCAAGGTCAACGAGGCGATCCGCGAGGGACGCAGCGAGGTGGCGGCGCAGCTCATCGACTACTTCATGGAGGAGGCCAAGGTCGTCCAGTTCATCTACGACACGTGGACGCCGGGATTCCTGGAGTGGCTGGAGCAGGAGGGCTATGGCGAGGAGGAGTTGGCGGCGGCGGTGGAGGACCTGCGCGTCGAGTTGGCGATGCTCGACGGCACACCGTTCGACGGCGACGCCCTGTGGCTGGCGCTGGGCGAGCAGGCGGGCCGGCTCACGCACGCCGTGCGGGCCGAGTTGATCGATCCCGAGGCGGCCGTGGCCGAGTTCGACGCCATCCGGGTCGCCTGGCGACGTCTGCACGACCGCTGGGCCGACTTCCTGTCGGGGATCATGAAGCTGTGCGCCGACCGGTACGGCGAGGCCGCGCTGGAGGACGTCTACCGCCACGCCCTGGAGCCCTACATCCAGGAGCGCTACATGGTCTACGACCTGCGGGAGCAGGACTACGCCGACACGGTGTTCCGCAACGTCTACACCTCCTTCGAGGCGATGCGCAGCCACCTCGTGGGCCCCGACCGCATGGGCGACATCGAGTGCACGGAACACGAGGATCGCTGGGTGTTCCAGTTCGACCCCTGCGGTTCGGGCGGCCGCCAGGTCCGGGGAACCGACGTGGAGGACTCACCCGCCGGTCCGCAGCGCGCCCTCCGGTTCGGCGTCACCAGCGAGGCCTACGACTGGTCCTGGAACAGCAAGGGCGTCTGCTACTACTGCGCCCACTGCTGCTTCACCCTGGAGATGCTCCCCGCCGAGCGCTGGGGCCACCCGGTGCGCCGCGTCGACCCGCCCCTGTTCCCCGACGACACCGCCGGCGAGAACCCCAAGCCCTGCACCTGGACCGTCTACAAGACCATCGAAGCCATCCCCGAAGACACCTACACCCGCATTGGCCGCACCAAGCCCTCGAGCGGGGATTGACGGCCTAGCGCGATCCTCTGACCTGGACGGTCACGACGTCGAGGCCGTGGTACTGCTGGTGCTGGACGGTGGACGCGTAGTGGCGCAGCAGTCGTAGCGAGATCTCGCCTCCCTCGAATCCCTGGATCCCCTCGGCCTCCTCGCTCAGATGCGCCAGCCGGTCTTCGAGATTCGTCTCGTCCAGCACAGCGAGGAATTCGATTTCGACCAGGTCGACGCTCGGGCGCGCGATGACGATGAACCGGTGGACGCCTTGATGGGACTCCGCCCGATCCGGATCCACGAGGCTCAGCAGCGTCTCCTCGCCGGCCGAGCGCAACCGCTGCGTCGAGGAGCTGTTCCAACCGATCCTGGCCCCGATCTCGCTGAGGAACCTGTCGATTTCGGGCAGCGAGGAAACGCTCAAGTCGACCTCGAGGCGAGCGTGGCGAGTCGGGCTGGTGGCCTCGATGAGCAGCGTCATCAGGATTGCGGCAGCCGCGCCCATCACGACGCCGTTGTCGAGGAGATGAGACCACGCTCCCCCGAACAGGTCGCCGAAGACCGTCCCCTGTTCCAGGCCGGCGCCGATCCCGAAGGAGATCGCGACGACCAGGGTCTTCTGCACGTCGAGGCCGTCCTTCACCAGGGTGCTGATGCCGGTGACGAAGAGCATCCCAATGGCGGTGAGGATGTAGGCCGCCATGACCGGGCTCGGAATCGAGATGAGGACGGCCGCGAGCTTCGGGAACAGCGCCAGGACGGCGAGGCTGGCGCCGACGACGTAGCCGACGCGACGCGCGGCGACCGATGTGAACGTGATGAGCGACAGGCTGCGAGACGTGTAGGGCGTGGTGGGAGGGGTTCCCGCGATCCCCGAGAGCAGGATGCCGAGGCCGTTGGTGTTGAGCGAACTCTGCACCAGCCTGTAGTCGGTCACCTTGGCCTTGCGCCGCGAGGCTTGCTGCACGGCCACGTTGCTGCCCACGCTCCGTAGCGTGCCCACGAGGCTCACCACCGCGAACGCCGGTAGCAGCGTCCAGAAGTCCGGCCCGGGGGTAAGGTCGAGTCTGGGTGCCCCGCCGGCGGGAATGCCGAACCAGCCGGCGTCGATCACGGGCTGAATGTCATAGGCCCCGAACAGCGCCGCCACGCCGCATCCCGCGCCGAGAGTGGCCAGGGGCGACCAGGGCTTCCAACTCCGGGGAGCGCGTAGGGCCAGCGCCGCGCCCACGACCAGCGTCACCAGGGCGATGATCGGCCCGCCGGCCGGTGGCACACTTTCGGGGACCTCCCGGATCCTGTCGAGCGCGAGCGGGAAGACGGAGACGGCGATCAGCATGAGCACCGTGCCCGACACGACGGGCGTGACGATCCGCCGCAGCAAGGGCAGCCAGTGCGACAGCATGAGGCAGAGCAGGGCCGAGGCCACAGTGAGGCTCGCCAGCAGCGCCTGACCTCCGGCGTCCAGTGCCAGTGCCGACACGGCGATGTACGTGGACGTGGGTCCCATCAGGAGGACGTGCCCCGCGCCGAAGCGGGGGACTCGAGTCGCCTGAAGCGCTGTGAGAGCCCCGGCGAGGACCAGGGCGGCGAATACCGCCCACGAGATGTAGCTGTCGTCCTGGCCGCCCGCTCGGGCGGTTATCGCCACGATGAGCACGATCGAGGCCAGTATCAGCATGACGCCCTGCAGGCCGACACCGAGGAGCAGGAGCGGAGGGCATTCGTCGTCGGGCTCGTAGCGGACGGCCGTGCTGTCGCCGTTCGTGGGGCCATCGCTCGCAGCGCTCACGGAACGTTCCATTTGGGCGGTCGTCACTCGTTGGGATCGGCGTGTGAAAGCGGGCGACAAGCTAACAGTGCAAGGAATGTCCAGCCAGTCGTGACGTCGGATGTGCCTAGTGATGAAACATTAGGCTGCCGTCGTCTATGGGAGGGGAGGCGGCCGTTTCGTCCGCAGTGACCGATGTCGTGATCGTTGCAGCGGCCCGTTCGCCGGCGGGCAAGCGCGACGGCACCCTGGCACACACCCATCCGGCGGACCTCCTCGGGCAGGTGCAGATGGAGTGCCTGCGCCGGGTCGGCCTCGGCAGTCACGACGTCGACCAAGTTCTCGGCGGATGCCTTGCCCAGGTCGGCGCCCAGTCCTGGAACATCACCCGGACGGCTTGGTTGTCCCACGGAGGCGATCCGTTGACGCCGTGCTCGACGATCGACGCGATGTGCGGATCGAGCCAGCAAGCCCTAAACCTGGGGTACAGCCTGGTCGCTTCGGGGGTCAACGAGACGGTGCTGGCTTGTGGCGTGGAGTCGGTGTCGATCGTGCCCGTGGGTTCGAACGCTGTCAACGGCCCTGGCAGGCCGGCCTCTCGAAGTTTCTTGCAGCGTTATGAGTCGATCCCCACGTTCGAGAGTGCCGAGCGCCTCGCCACCGCCGTCGGTATCTCTCGCACTGAGGCCGATGAATTCGGCCTGGAGTCCCAACTGCGCACGGCGGCAGCCCAGCGCGAGGGCCGCTTCGAGGCCCAGATAGCGCCCGTCGACGCCGCATTGGTGGATGCCAACGGGACGAAGACCGGCGAGACGGTGGAGTTCTGCCGCGACGAGGTGGCCCGTGACACCAGCATGGAGGCTCTGAGCGCGCTCGAGCCGTTGCTAGGCGCCGGAAGGATCCTAACCGCCGGCACGTCAGCGCAACTCGCCGACGCTGCGGCGGCGGTGCTGCTGATGTCGGCGGAGAGGGCAGCCAGTCTGGGGCTCAGGGCCAGTGTTCGTGTGGCTGGGACCGAGCAGGTGGGCTGTGATCCGGTGATGACCTACAACGGTCTGGCGCCGGCCACTGAGCGAATACTGGAGCGTGAGGGGCTCACCGTGGGCGACGTCGACGTGTTCGAGGTGAACGAGGCCTTCGCGTCAGTGGTGATCGCCTGGCAGCGGACCGTCGACGCCGACCCGGCTCGGATCAACCCCAACGGCGGCGCCATAGCGCAAGGGCATCCTTTCGGCGCCACGGGCTGCATCCTCACCACCAAGGCGATACACGAACTCGAGCGCATCGACGGCACCTACGGCCTGGTGGCGGTGGCCGGCGCCGGCGGCCTGGCCATCTGCACCCTCCTCCAGCGGCTCAGGTGAGCAGCAGCGGGTCCGGCCCGGCTCGGCTCAGTCGGGCCGGTAGACGTCCCGGCGGTGGCCGACCCGGAGAATCACGACCCCGCGCCGGGCATCGTCGATCCGGTAGACGACGCGGTAGGCGCCCCGGCGGACGCTCCACAGCCCGCCCAACTCGTTTTGCAACGCCACACCGAGGCGGCGGGGGCTATCCAGCAGCGGCCCGGTGATCAACTCGACGACCGCTGCCGCCACGAACTCCGGAAGTTCTTCCGCGATGGTCCTCGCTGCGGGCCGGGCGACGACGATCTGATACGGCTCATCCGCCGTCAAGGCCTGAGCGCCCTGACAGCGTCGACGCCGCGCACCACATCGCCCTCGGCGTGGGCGCGCTGTGCCTCGGCGAGTTCCCGGAGAGCATCGCTGTCGCCCAGGATCGCCAGGGTCTCCTCGAGCGATTCGAGGTCCTCAGGGCTCATCAACACCGCGGCCGGTGAGCCGTTGCGCGTGACGATGACCCGCTCGTGGTGCACGCGCACCCGCTCGACGAACTCTGAGAACCGATCTCTCACGACCCGCAGCGGTTCGCTCGTCATGGCCACAATTGTGCCACATCAGCGGCTGCCCGACACCCAGGCCGCCGGACTGTGTCCTCGACCCATCGGCGGTACCCCTAACGAATCCCATTCTGCGGTGGGACAATGGGATGTTTAGGATGCCGCCGTTGAACATGATCGAAGGGGCGAGGTGTGAGACGTGGCTTCAAGCGGTGACGGCACCGGTGTCGATTACGCGTGGTTCCTCGGTGCGGCGTTCGCCGGTGGGGACGACGACCAATCGGCACGCTTCGTCCGAGAGGGCGTCTGGGAGCAAGGCCATTCGGGTCGCTATCTCGAGGACGTGAAGTCCATCCGGTCTGGCGAAAGGGTCGCCCTGAAGGCCACGTACACGCGGAAGCACGGGTTGCCATTCGACAACGGTGGACACTTCGTGTCGGTCATGGCCATTAAGGCCACCGGCATCGTCGCGGACAACCCCGGCGACGGGCGCCGTCTTCTGGTCGATTGGACGCCCGTGGATCCGCCCAGGGAGTGGTACTTCTTCACGCACATGCGCACCATCTGGAAGGTCGTGTCCGGGAAGAAGTGGGGCGACGAGCTTCTACGATTCACCTTCGAGGGTGAGCGACAGGACATCGACAGTTTCCGGAATCGTCCCTTCTGGTCAGACAGGTTTGGCGATCAGCCACTAGTCACAGACCGCTTTGCCTGGTCCGTGTTCTATGCAGCATTCGCTGACCACCTCCTTGCATACGCCGAGGACCGTGGGCCCTTGGTGTCGGCGATACACGAGATCTCCGATGGTCTAGATCGTCCGCTGCCTGTGCGCGACCGCTATGTCGATGGCTCCAGAGGACCCCTGAAGGACATTTGCCCCTTTACCACATTTGGTTTGTTCAACCGGGGGATGACGGATGAGAACCGTAGGACGATAGCAAAGCGATTGGCCGACTTTCTCGGCGTGCGAGAGCCATTGCCTATCTCTTTCGAAGGGATTCCTCTGCTCAACAACTTCAACTCCTGGTTCTTCCCCTACGCGGACAAGCGACGCTCTGATCACATTGATGTCCTTTGGCGAGCATTTGGTGCCGCTCTGGAGTATGCCGATCACGGCGATGAGAGTAGTCAACAGGCCTTGACCGACGACTTCAATGAGGCCATCTCCCTTCCTCGGGTCGGGCGGAGGGTCACCACAGGACTGTATTGGGCGAGGCCTTGGCACTATCCGACGCTGGATGGGCCTTCATCTTCGTTCATCTCCGGCGAGTTGAAGATCGATCTCGCCAAGGGCAAACTCGAAGCCGGTGCGTATCTGGACTTGCGCGAGCGGCTCGTAGCGCTGTTCATGGACGAGGACGCCATCGTTCATTCTTTCCCGGAATTGTCGGCTGTGGCCTACCACAGCGAACGCGAGCCAGCAGACGAACCGCCTGAGCCAGAGGAGCACAGGCCGTACTCGGTCGATGACATCATCGGTGAAGGGTGCTTCCTGGAGCGGGGCAGGCTCGAGACGATGCTCGAGCGCCTCGAGGACAAGAAGAACCTCATCCTGCAGGGCCCGCCGGGTACGGGGAAGACGTGGCTGGCCAAGCGGCTGGCGTACGCGCTGATCGGCCGTAGGTCGGAACGTCGGGTGCGGCCGTTCCAGTTCCACCCGAACCTCTCGTACGAGGACTTCGTGCGCGGCTGGCGCCCCAAGGCGGACGGTGGGCTGGAACTCGTCGACGGGCCGTTCCTCGAGGCGGTCGAGGCTGCCAGAGGTGACCCCGACGATGCCTATGTGCTCGTCATCGAGGAGATCAACAGGGGCAATCCCGCTCATATCTTCGGCGAGATGCTTACCCTGCTCGAGGCCGACAAGCGCACCCGCGACGAGGCGCTCGCGTTGAGCTACCGCAGGCGCAGCGCCGAGCGCGTCCACATCCCGCCGAACTTCTACGTCATCGGCACCATGAACGTGGCCGACCGTTCGCTGGCTCTCGTGGACTTTGCCCTGCGCCGCCGGTTCGCGTTCGTGGACCTCGAACCGACCTTCGGGGATGGCTGGCGGACATGGGTGAGCAAGGAGTGCCGGATCGATGAGGCGTTCCTGCGGAATGTCGAGAGCCGCCTGACCGCGTTAAACGAGACCATCGCCAGCGATGCCGTCCTCGGCCCGCACTTCCGGGTCGGCCATAGCGTGGTTACCCCTCCGGGCGACAATGAGATCCCCGATCCTCAGCAGTGGTTCAGGCGAGTCGTGGAGACCGAGATCATGCCTCTTCTGGCCGAGTACTGGTTCGACGATCCGAAGAGGGCGGAGGACGAAGGGGAGAAGCTGCTCCGAGGCCTCACGCTGTGAGCTACTCCGCCGGCGGCGACGCCCTCGTCGGCAGGATCCCGGTGCGCAACGTCTGGCTGCTGATGCTGTACGCCTCCCGGCTGTATCGAGAGATCCCCGGCAGCCGGCGGTACGCCGTCGAGGAGAATCCCGACGACATACCGAACCTCGTGGCGGAGATCCTGGTCCACGCGGTGCAGCGTCGCCTGCGCCGCAATCTGAGTTCCGAGCTTCGACGCCGGCAGGCCGACCTCACCCGGGTCCGGGGACGGATCGACTACCTGAGTACCGAACGCCGCAGCCTGTTGCAACGCGGCAAGGTCGCATGCACGTTCGATGAGTTGACCACCGACACGCCACGCAACCGGTTCGTCAAGGCGGGCCTCCGGGAACTGACCAGGACCGTCCGGAACGAGGAACTGGCCCGGCGCTGTCGTAGCGGCGCCGCGGCGCTCGAACGGGCCGGGGTCCGCGGCGAGCCGTCGTCGAATCAATATCGGAGCGGGATCACAACACCGGAGACGACCGGTCGAACCAACGCCGAGGACCGGCAGATGCTGGCGGCGGCCAGGCTCGCCTTCAGGCTGAGGCTGCCGACGGAGGACCCGGGATCGATCCACCTGTCCTCGCCGGATCGCGACGACGTCCGTGCCCGGACCCTTTTCGAAGCCGCCGTCGGGGGGTTCTACGAAACCGTGCTCTCTCCTCGAGGTTGGAAAGTCGGTGCGGGGAGGAGAATCCACTGGCAGGTTGAACATGCGACCCCTGGCATGACCGAGATCCTGCCCTCCATGCAGACAGACATCGTCCTGGAAGCGCCCGCCGGAACAGAGCGGCAGGCGCACGAGCGACTCGTCATCGATACGAAGTTCACGCACATCTTGAGCCCCGCGCGGTACGGGGAGGACAAGCTACGAAGCAGCTACGTGTACCAGATGTACGCCTACTTGCGATCCCAGGAACACAGTGACGATCCCCTGTCGCTGAACGCCTCGGGCCTGCTATTGCATCCCTCGGTCGGGCGCCACGTAGACGAGGCGGCGACCATCCAGGGGCACCGCATCCGCTTCGCCACCGTGGACCTGGCGGCGGACAGCATGGCCATTCGGCGCCGCCTGCTCACCGTGGTCGGTGCCGAGGAGACAGGCTTCGCATAGGCGGCACCAAGCCGTCCATTCCCCAGTTACCAGGCCGATGCGGGCGCTTCCGTTGGCGCTCAGACCTGGAACAACGAGACCTACCAGTCCGGGACCGACCGGTTGTCGGCGCCCAGTCCTGGCGACTGTTCTCGAAAAGATGATCTCATCCGGCAGATATTCAAGGATGTATCGGCGATATGGCCGATAAGTCGGACACAGCGGTCTGCTGCACCGTCTCCTCGGGATTAGCAGCCGGCTCGACCTCGAGCGCCATCCCAAGCTCAGCGCGAGCTGGGAGGGAATGGTGCTCAAGCAGCTTCTCACCCGCTTCGTCGAAGTTCACGCACATCGTGTCGTCGCTCACGCGGAGAGCACACTCTCGGCAGAGGCGCTCGGCGATTGCCAGAGGGTGCTAATGGGGAGCGCCCAGACGCGGTTATCGATGCGGTAGGGAACCTTCCCGGCATAGAGGACGGCTCCGAAACGGAACGACTCGTCGAGGCGATCTCGGAGCCAGATGAGGTGTTTGGCGTCTTCGCGGCGCACACTTGAGGCCGACTTGACCTCAAGGCCGACAACTGTGCCGCGTCGTTCGAGCAGGAGGTCCACCGCGCGCCCGTCTCGATTGCGGTAATGGAAGAGTTCGGTGCGATCCGACGCCGTCTCGGCGTGCGCGAGCAGTTCGGTGGCGACGAACGACTCGAAAAGTTGACCTGCGAGATTGCCATCGCGGGCCAACACGGAGGCGTCGGCGTTCAGCAGGTGCGCGGCCAGTCCGGGGTCGGTCAGATGGATGCGGGGTGCCCGCGTGAGCCGGCGGAGCCGGTTGCTGTGCCACGCGGGCAACAGCGCCAGGATCGAGAGGTCCGCCAGCAGTCGCAGATGGCTGTCGGCGGTGGCGCTCGACACGCCGGCGTCTCGCGCCACGGCATCCTTGTTGAGAAGGCGAGCGGACCGGGCGGCACATGACGCCAGCACTTCCCGCATGATGCGTGGCCTCGGATTCGAGCCGGAGATCAGCGGAGCATCCCGTTCTGCCAGTTGATCGGCGTATGCGTCGAACCAGCGTGCCCGGCGCGACCCCCGATGAGGTAGGACTGCGGGGAATCGTCCCGCGACGATTCGCTCGATGTAGTCAGATCGCTCCAGGTCAGACCGGCCGAAGTCGGGAGGGTCGTCGGAGAAGAAGGTGTCGACGGGGTTGTAGTGGTTGTCGTTCGCGAGTTCGGATTGGGTGAGGCCGTACATCCGCACCCGAATCAGTCGCCCGGTGCCAGGCCATGTGGCCGCGCCGAAGGCGGCCCGTGCCGAACCCGTCACGATGAATCGACCGGGTGTCTGCCCGCTGTCGGCATCGACCGACCGCTTCAACGCGGCGAGGATTCCCGGAGCCTCCTCCCACTCGTCGATGATGACGGTTCCCGACACGGTGGCCAGGAGAGCGTCGGGGTCGTCCAGCGCGGACCGCCTCATCCCCTCCTCGGAGAGGTCCACCACGGTGTCGCCGAGTCGCCCGGCCGAGGTGGACTTGCCGGCCCCACGTGGACCGGTGAGCATGATGGCGGGAAAGTAGGGCAGCAGTTGGGTTGCCAGCAGTTGCTCGATGACCCGCGGGTAGAGGTGCCCCACGTTCCCGAGCGTAACCCGACCTAGGCTAAATTAGGGCTTTTGACGAAGAAAAACTTTGCCAATTGCCGCAGTATGACTTGATGATTTGCCGTGGGGTCGTGGCAGGGACGGGCTCGCGGCGGTCAGTCGATGAGGAAGCCGCCGTTGATGTCCATGACCTCGCCGGTGATGAACCCGGCCTCCTCGCTGGCCAGGAAGACGACGGCGGCGGCGATGTCGGCCGGTTCGCCGAGGCGCCCAACGGGGATGCGCCCGGCGAGGTCGGCGATGCCGGCGACCATGTCGGTGTTGATCAAGGCGGGCGCCAGCGCGTTCGACGTGATGCCGTCGGCGGCGTACTCGGTGGCGATCGACTTGGCGAGGGCCATGATCGCCGCCTTCGAGGCGCCGTAGGCGGCGGTCTCCTTCGCCCCACCGGTCTTTCCTGCCGACGACCCCAGGGCGATGAGGCGCCCGTAGCCCTGAGCGCGCATGCCCCCGAGCGCCCGTCGCGCGCAGAGGAAGGCGCCGGTGGTGTTCACTGCCATCATCTGGTTCCAGGCTTCGAGCGTCGTCTCGGAGAGCGGGCGGATCCAGAAGATCCCTGCGTTGTTGACGAGTATCGAGACCGTTCCCCAAGCCTGTTCGATCCTCGAGAAGGCGGCGTCGACCGACGCCTCGTCGGTCACGTCACAGTGCACGAACATGGAGCACTCGTCACCGTCGAGGGGCGGCTGGGGTTCGGCGATATCGAGGTACGCGGTGCAGGCGCCCTGGGCGGCGAGCGCATCGGCGGCCGCGCGGCCGATCCCTCGGCCCGCTCCGGTCACGGCCGCGACCCTGCCCGCGAATCCGCCGAACGTCGGAGCGCCCGTTCCGCCGGCCGCTGCGGTGTTTGCGCTGTCTGTGGTCATGTGTACCGTCCGGGGCTGCCTGTGGGTCAGGGAACGTTATCCCCGGATGTTCGGCCACCGCCTACTGTGGGGCGCCGGGGTTCGGGCGGCGTCCAGCCCTGGCATCGGTCGCGGCGTCATGGAGGCGCCGGCAAGGCAAACGGGAGGTCTCCTCATGGGCGGTTCGGGCAAGGTGCGTGTCGGGGTCATCGGTGCGGGCTCTTGGGCTGTGAGCAATCACATCCCCGTGCTGGCGGCACGCGACGACGTGGAGTTGGTGTCGGTGGTGCGCAAGGGCGCCGAGGCACTCCAGTTCGTCCAGGAGAGGTTCGGCTTCGCCCACGCCAGCGAGGACTACCGGGACGCCCTCGAGCAGGGTCTCGATGCGGTCGTCGTGGCCGGGCCCTCGGCGTTGCATCACGAGCACGCCAAGGCGGCGCTGGAGTCGGGCGCGAACGTGCTGTGCGAGAAGCCGGTCACCATCGACCCCGCCGACGCCTGGGACATCGACGAGACGGCGCGGCGCCTCGGGCGGCATCTGCTGATCTCGTTCGGCTGGAATTACGGCCCGCTGGGGGTGGAGGCGAAGCGCCTGATGACCGAAGGCGGCGGGATCGGCGATGTCGAGCACGTCATGGTGCAGATGGCGTCGGGTACACGCGAGCTGCTGCGGGCGACCGGGGCGTATGAGGGCTCGGCCGCGGACATCATGCCCGACTGGGACACCTGGACCGATCCCAAGGTCTCCGGCGGCGGGTACGCGCCGGCGCAGCTCAGCCACGCCATGGGTATGGCGATGTGGCTGACCGGCGACCGGGCGGCTCAGGTGTTCGGCTTCATGAACAACGTGGGCGCGCGTGTCGACCTGCACGACGCCATCGCCATCCGCTACGCCTCCGGCGCAACCGGCACGCTCAGCGGAGCCAGCTGCCCGGGTCCGGCGAACGCCGACGACAGCCTGGACGAGATCTGGCCCCGTCACCAGTTGCTGATTCGCATCTACGGCAGTGCCGGGCAGATGATCCTGGACTTCGAGCGGGACTTCCTGTGGCACTACACCGACGAGCGCGACAACAAGGTGGATCTGCCGCCCTCGGCGGGCCTGTACACGTGCGACGGCCCGCCCAACACGCTCGTGGACCTGACGCTCGGCAAGGAGGTGCCGAACCGCTCGCCGGGCGAGCTCGGAGCGCGGACGGTGGAGGTTGTCCACGCCGCCTACGAGAGCGTCCGCGCCGGCGCTCCGGCGTCCGTGGCGGGCGCCGGAGCCTGACGTGCCGAGAGACGGCCGGTCCGTACGGCCGACTCGGCCGGCACGGCCTCCCGCCATGCCGGCGGAGGCCGGGATCCCGCATCCGGTCGCAACTTCGGCACCGCCCGTGGTCTACCCGACACACCCGTAGCGGAAGGCGCCGTGCGACTCGGGCTCGACAGCTACTCCTACCACCGCTACTTCGGCGAGCTGCGGGAGGGGGAGGAGGATCCGGGCATCCGCTGGAGCCACGAGGACTTCATGCGCCGCGCCGGGGAGTTGGGTCTCGACGGGGTGAGCCTGGAGACCTGCTACCTGCCGATGGACGACCCGGCCCTGCCGGAGCGGCTGGCGTCGCAGGCCACCGAGCACGGTCTCGAGCTGGTGCTGGCGTGGGGGCACCCCGGGGGGCTCCGGATGGGCACCTCCGCGGCGGCCCACCGGCGGATGCTGGACGCGCTGCCGATCGCAGCCGCAGCAGGGTGCGGGCTGGTGCGCATCGTGGTGGGAACCTTCACCCACTGGGGTCTGGAGCCCGAGGCGCCGGTCCTGGACCGCGTGGTGCCGCTCGTTGCCGAGGGGTGCGAGCGAGCCGCGGACCTGGGCCTGGAACTCGCCGTCGAGACCCACTGCGATCTGACTCTCGACGCTCTCTGCGAGCTGCTGGACCGGGTCGGGCGTTCCGAGCTGGGTGTCGTGCTCGACACCGCCAACCTGGTGCGCATCGGCGAGGATCTCTGCGCGGGCACGCGACGCCTCGCCCCGTTCGTCCGCATGTTGCACGTGAAGGACCTGCTGCTGGCCGACGCCGACTTCGGCAACCCCGGCGGCTGGTGGCCGTGCTGCGCACTCGGCGAGGGTGATCTGGACCTGGACGGTGCGCTGGGCGAGTTGCGTGCCACAAGGTTCGACGGTCTGGCGTGTGTGGAGATCGGAACGCTGCCGGAGGGTTCGAACGAGGATCATGTGGTTGTCCAGAGCGTGGAGTGGCTACGTGCAGTCGTCCCGTAAGGAGTGGAGGTGCGGCGCCTCGGTGATCGCCGGTCGGGGATGGTGGGCTAGCGGCTAGCCGCCGAGGATTCCCCAGCTGCCGTCGTCCGACCAGACGCGCCAGCAGCCGGCGGCGACCGTGCCTCGTTGGCCGGTGGCGACGTCGGTGACGTGTCTGGCATCGGCGTAGCAGTGGGTCGCGGGCCAACACGATGATCCCGCCCGTTCCAGCACTGCCGGTATCTCCAGCCAGCGCCAGAACTGCTCTCGCCGTCCGTCCGGGTGGATGACGGTGCTGTAGTTGTTCCAGCCACTGACCGGGTGCCCGTTCTCGGCGATCCGCCAGATCGTCCGCGGTTCGGAGCACTCGTCGGTGACTCGCTCGAAATAGACCTCGCCGACAGAGGTCCGTGAGGTGTGTCGTCGAGGTTGGGGGTCGTCGGTGATCATGCTGGTCGCGCCGGCCACGCCCACCGTCGCGTTCGAGGGGTCGGTCAGGGTGACGGTGATGGTCTCGTCGGATTCCTCGGTGCCGTCGGCGAGCGGCTTGACCCAGATCTGCCGGGTCGTCTCGCCGGGCGCGAAGGTGAGCGTGCCGCTGCTCGCCAACGGCACCGACGTGTAGTCAGTCAGGTGCTGGGCGGTGCCGCCGAGGCTGTAGTCGACCGTGACCGTCTTGGCGCTCGGTGCGCTCAGACGGATCGTGAAACTGGTCGCCGCCGGGTTCTCGTGCACGCTTGCGTAGAGCGCCACGACCGACACCGTGGGGGGAGGGTCATCGTCGATGATCGTGATCGTGCCGTGGCAGACGCCGATATGGAGTTCCCCTGAGATTGTCGGGAACTGCTCGCTCAGCGCGACGGTGAAGGTTTCGTCGTCCTCGTCGATCAGGTCGTCCGTTATGGCCACCGTGACCGTCCTGGTGTCGGTCTGCGCGTTCCCCGCGCCGATCCACCGGGCCGTCTGCTTGGTCGTGACCCCGGCGTAGTCGCTGCCGGCGGTCGCTGTTCCGTCCAACGTCATCCACTTGACCTCCCTCGTGCCCGAAGCAATGGACAGTGCGGGTGGAGCGATGTCGAAGGCGGCACTCCCCGCCCCCTCGGGGACCGACACGCTCGAAGCCTGAAAGCAGGCGTCGGGGGCACGTTCGGAGGGGGAGTCCTGCTGCGCAGCCGCCGGCGCGGCACGGAGCGTCGCCGCGCCCACCAGAGCCGGCACCACCAAGGCGCCGAGCAGGCTCGGCGGCAGGAGAAGCCTCGATCGCCTGTTCCGGCGGCACGGTCGGCGGCACGGGCGATCCTGGAATGCGCCTTGGTTGTCGAATTCCCCCATTCGACTCCCTTTCTGCACAAGTTCTTGTACAAGATTTCCACACCCACGAGTGAATGCAAAATCACGACACGTAAGGGCACGAACGAGAACATGAGCAGAGAGTACGAACCAGACCACGAGCAACCATGAGCAGAGGACACGAACGAAAACACGAACCCAGTACCTCTGGGTGCCACCATCGGGAGCTAGGCTCGCTCGACCCCGGGCAGGCGTAGCCGGCTGCCGGCGGCATCACTCGCCGGGGCCACGGTGGCCGTTGCCACGCCCCGGCGCCCGTGGTCGTTCCGGGTTGGGGACTTGTCCCTCCTCTCCGCTAGCCTCGCAGCGATCTCACGACAGAGGAGCATGCCGTGGCACGAATGCGCATGAACCAGGCCATTGCGGCCGCCATCGCGGATGAGATGCGGGAGAATCCCGACGTCGTCACGTTCGGCGAGGACGTGGCGGTCGCAGGCGGGCCCTTCAAGACGTCTGACGGGCTGCTCGAGGAATTCGGTCCGCTGCGGGTGCGTGATACGCCGATCGCCGAGATGGGCTTCATGGGGGCGGCCGTCGGCGCGGCGGCGACCGGCCTGCGGCCCATCGCGGAGATCATGTTCGTGGAGTTCCTCGGTGTGGCGCTCGACCAGTTGGTCACCGAGGCCGCCAAGTTCAACTATCTCTCGGGCGGCACCGTGCGGGCGCCCATGGTGATGCGTGCCTCGGTGGGTGCCGGGCTGGGTTTCGGCTGCCAGCACTCGCAGGTGATGGAGTCGTGGATGGTGGGGTCGCCCGGGCTGAAGATCGTGGCACTGTCGGGCCCCCACAATGCCTATGGCCTCATGCGGGCAGCGATCCGCGATGACAACCCGGTGGCGGTACTCGAGCCGCGCATCCTCTACGCCGTTCGCGGCGAGGTGAAGACCGGGGTCGAGGGGATCATCCCGCTCGGGCAGGCGGCCAGGGCGGCGAGCGGCGACGACATCACACTGGTGTCGCTGGGCTCGACGGTCCGCACGTGCATCGACGCGGCCGGCGCCGCGGAGGGTTGGTCGGCCGACGTCCTGGACCTGCAGACCTTGCAACCTTGGGACATCGAGGCGGTCCTCGAGTCGGTGTCGCGCACGGGCCGGCTGGCGGTCGTGGAGGAGTGCCCCTATTCGGGCGGTTGGGGCGCCGACATCGTCTCGACGGTCGTCGCCGAGGCATTCGGCGACCTGAACGCCCCGCCGATCCGGATCACGGCACCCGACGTGCACGTCCCGTTCGGCAAGGAGTTGGAGCAGCGCTACCTGCCGAGCACCGAATACGTCACCGCGCAGGTTGGCGAGTTGCTGGCGACCGGTGAGACCCCGCCGCACTGGTGGGAGCGCGACGGGGCACTGGTCTAGGGCGGGACGAAGGCGACGCACGGGAAGGTTGATTCATGAGCAGTGAAGTACTGGCGCGCCGGGAGGCCGTACGCGCCGATCGCAGGGCGCGCTACGAGCGGATGGTGGAGATCAGAGCGCTCGAGGACAAGGTGCGCGAGCTATTCGCCGAAGGACTCGTGCACGGCACCACGCACACGTGCCAGGGCCAGGAGGCCGTCTCGGTGGGGATCGCCGCGGCGCTGCGCCCGACCGACTCCGTGTGCTGCACGTACCGCGGCCACGGGATGGGCATGGCTCTCGGTCTGACGCCGCAGCAGGTCTGCGGAGAGATCATGGGCCGCGTCGTGGGTTCGATCGGCGGCGTCGGCGGGTCCATGCACCTCTGCGAGACGTCGGTCGGTCTCCTGCCGACGTTCGCGATCGTCGGGGCGGGCGTGCCGGTTGCCGCCGGCGCCGCGCTGACGGCGCAGGTCCGCGGAACCGACGACGTGGCGGTGGCGATCTTCGGCGATGGTGCCGCCAACATCGGCGCCTTCCACGAGGGCATCAACCTGGCGGCCATCTGGAAGCTCCCGGCGATATTCGTCTGCGAGAACAACCAGTACGGCGAGTACAGCCCGATCGCGGCCACGACGCCCATCGCCAACATCGCCGACCGCGCCGTCGCCTACGGGATTCCCGGTGACGTGGTCGACGGGCAGGATCCCGATGCCACCTTCGCCGCGATGGAAACCGCCGTTGCCCGGGCGCGGGCCGGCGACGGCCCCACCCTGCTGGAGATGAAGACCTACCGCTACGCCGGGCACTCCCGGTCCGACACCGCCCCCTACCGCCCGGCGGGCGAACTCGAGCAGTGGTACGAACGCGATCCCATCAACACGTTCGGCGCTCGCCTCATCTCCGAGGGACTTCTCGCCGAAGGCGACATCGACGAGATCGCCACCCGGATCGCTGCGGAGGTCGACGCCGCGGTCGCCGTGTGCACGGCGGCGGAGTCCCCGGGCGTGTCGAGCATGTTCGAGAACGTCCTGGTCTGAGCGAGGGAGGATCGACGATGCGCCAGATCGTGAAGCTGCCGAAGCTCGGCGACACGGCCAACGAGGTGCTCGTCCTGGAGTGGAACGTGGGCCCCGGCGACGAGGTCGCCGCCGGCGACGTACTCATGCGGGTCGAGACCGACAAGGTGGAGGCCGACGTTCCCTCGCCGGTGGCGGGGACGGTGGCCGAGTTGCGTGTCGACATCGAGGACGAGGTCGAGGTCGGCTCGGCTATCTGCGTGATCGAGTCCTGAGCGCCGCCGGCACCGGGCCCGATCGCTTCGAGTCCGCCCTACCCCCCAGGAGGGGCGAGCGTGTCGGCAACCAGGGCGTCCACCACGGCCTTCAGCGCCTCATCGGTCGTCGCGTCCTGCACGAGGGCCTCCCGGTAGACGGCCAGTTGCCGGTCGGCGGAGGTGCCGCGCTCGCAGATGGTCCTGATGTGCTCCAACTCCTCGGTGCATCCGAGCGCGTCGGCGTCCAGCCGCACCAGTTCGACCATCTCATCGACCAGTTCTGCGACGGGCACCAGTTCGCCCCGCCCCAGGTCCAGCAGCGTGCCCTCGACGCCGTAGCGCTGGGCCCGCCAGATGTTCTCGGCGACCAGGAAGTTGGCGTAGCCACGCCAGCGCTGGTTCTCCCTCTTCAGCCGCCAAAGCATCCGCAGCAGGCACACGTAGGTGGCGGCGATGGCGATGGTGTCCTCCATCCGGGTAGGCAGGTCGGTCACCCTCAACTCGAGGGTGGGGTAGCGCTTCGACGGGCGGACGTCCCACCAGATCTTGGTGGAGTCCTCGATGATCCCTGCCCGCACGAGCACGTCCACATGGCGCTCGTACTCGGCCCAGGACTCGAACTTCTCCGGCAGGCCGGTGCGGGGCACGGCATGGAAGACCGACGTTCGGTGGCTCTTGAGGCCCGTGTCCTGGCCTTCCCAGAACGGTGACGAGGTCGACAGCGCCAGCAGGTGCGGCAGGAAGTAGGCGATCTGTCCCATCAGATCGATCCGCAGTTCGGGATCCTCGATCCCCACGTGCACGTGGAGGCCCGAGACCACCATGCGCCGGGTCATGTACTGCAAGTCCTGGGCCAGGGCCCGGTATCGCTCGTTGTCGGTGAAGTGCTGCTGTTCCCACCTGGCGAAGGGGTGGGTGGAGGCCGCGATGGGCGCCAGACCGAACTCCCCGGCGGCCTCGGTCACCGCGATACGCAGCAGGCCCACGTCGGCGCGGAGGTGCCTGACGTCCTCGCAGACGACCGTCCCGATCTCGAGCTGCGAGTCGAACAACTCCTGGCTCACGATGCCGTGACGCAGGTCGACGACCCTCTCTATCAGGCCGGGCGGCTGCGCCACGAGGGCGCCGGTCTCCCGATCGACGATGAGGTATTCCTCCTCGATCCCCATCGTCCACGAGGGTTCTTCATGCACGGCAGGTGATCCTATTCCCCCAGCAACACCCCCGGGGACGGGCGGCGGCGAGCCGCGCCGGCCGGTGGGGATCTCCGAAGCGCAACGCCGGCCGGCAAGCGGCATATCCGGGGATCGGCCGCGGCGAGCCGCGGCCCGGCGGTCGAAGCCGGGGCCACCCTTATACTCTCCCGAGCCGAGCGACAGGGAGAGCCCGTGAAGATCGAACGAATCGAGGTAGTGCCCCTGGTGGTGCCCTTGGCCGAGACGTTCCGGGGTTCCGCCTACTCGATGTCCGAGCGCGCCACGCTCATCACCCGCGTCCACACCGACGAGGGCATCACCGGCGAGATCTACAACGGCGACGAGGTGCACACCCAGGGTGAGATCGCCCGCATCATCACCGAGGAGATCCAGCCGATGCTCATCGGCCGCGATCCGCTGCTGGTGGAGAACTGCTGGGCGGCGATGGAACCCCTCACGTTCGACATCCTGCGCGATCGCAAGCTGGTCATCATGGCCATCGCCTGCGTCGACAGCGCCCTCTGGGACGTCGTCGGCAAGGCGGCGAACATGCCGCTCTACCGCCTCTGGGGCGGCTACCGCGACGCCATGCCGATCATCGCCATCGGCGGGTACCACGGAAAGTCGGACGGCGAGTTAGCCGCCGAGATGCAGTACTACCGCGAGATCGGCCTGGCGGGGTGCAAGACCAAGGTGGGCGGCCAAGCGCCGGAGCTGGACGCACACCGCTTCAAGGTGATGCAGGAGGCCGCCGGCGAGGACTTCATCTTGATGGCCGACGCCAACGGCGGCTACACGGTCGCCGAGGCGGTCCGATTCGTGCGCCTCGTGGGGGCGGAGAGCCTCCGCTGGTTCGAGGAGCCGGTGCGCTGGTTCAACGACGCCCGTGGCATGCGCGACGTGCGCTACATGACCGGCGTGCGCGTCGCCGCGGGGCAGAGCGAGATGTCACGCAAGGGAGCGGGCGAACTGATGGCCACCGGCGCCGTCGACGTGTGCAACTTCGACGCGTCCTGGAGCGGCGGCCCCACCGAGTGGCGCCGGGTGGCCGCCATGGCGGCCGTCTACGGCGTCGAGGTGGGCCATCACGAGGAGCCGCAGATCTCCGCCCACATGCTGGCTTCGATCCCGCACGGCACTTTCGTGGAGTGCTTCCACCCCAACAGGGATCCGCTCTTCTGGAACCTCCTGGCCAACCGCCCCGAGATCACCGACGGCATGTACCCGCTGCCGCAGGGGCCCGGCTGGGGGATCGAACTGGACCTCGACTACGTGGAGCGCTACCGAGACGACCGCTAGCGCGGCGAGTCAGTCGAGGTGCCAGACCTCGGCGGCCTCGTAGAGGTTGCCGTCGTCGTCTGTGAGGCTGACGATGACCTCCTCGAACCACTTGGACCAGCGGGCGTTCACGTCGGAGCCGGCGATATGGGCGAAGGCCGTGTCCTTGTCGGGGTGGCACTCCACGTAGGCGATGACCTGGGTTCCGCGGCGGAACAGCGTGTAGTTCTTGAGCCCCGATTCCTGGATCAGCTCCACCAGTTCGGGCCAGATCTCGTCGTGGCGGCGCTTGTACTCGTCCTCGGCGCCCTCGAAGATCTCGAAGGTGAAACAGAACCGCTCCATTGGTCCTCCCGGGTTGGTGTTCAGGGGTGCGCGCCGGCCGGCGGCGACCCCGCGACGCTAACACCGCGCGGGGCGTCGCTGCCCCAAACGGTGGTTTGGACTACGGAATGCGGCAGCATATGCTTGGCCCGCGTTCACACAGGCGTGGCGCCGCGGCGCGGGCGCAGGCACCAGCGATGGCTGCTCGGCGTGCCGGACTCGAGACAACCCGGGACACAGGGAGACCAAACGATGAAATCAATTCGACGATTGCTGGCACTGGCATTTGTGCTGGCCCTCGTGGCGTCGGCTTGCGCCGGCGACGACGGCGACGACGGCGCCGACGCTGCCGCGCAGCAGGCGATCGCGGCCGCCGAGGCCGAGGCAGCGGCCGCGCAGGCCGAGGCAGAGGCGGCCCGCCAAGAGGCCGCGCAGGCCGCCGCCGACGTGGAGGCCGCGCAGGCCGAGGCAGCGGCCGCGCAGGCTGAGGCTGATGCCGCTCGCGCCGAGGCTGAGGCCGCCGCCAGCGGTGACGCGGAATCGCAGGCCGCCGCTGAGGCCGCCCGCGCCGAGGCTGAGGCCGCCCGCGCCGACGCGGATGCCGCCGCCACCGCGGCCGCACGGGCCGAGGATGAGGCTGAGGCCGCCCGGGCTGCCGCCGCGGCAGCAGAGCGTCCCGCTTACAAGGTCGGCTACATCTCCCTCGGTGACCAGGTTCCGTTCGTGAAGCTCGTCTCCGACGGCATCAAAGAAGAGGCCGAGCGCCAGGGCGTCGAGTTGCTGTTCTGCGACTCCGAGATCGATGCCGGCAAGGCTCTGGAATGCGCCCAGACCTTCGCCGTTCAGGGCGTCGAGGGCCTGCTGAACTTCCAGGTCTTCCAGGACTCCAGCCCGGAGATCTGCGCGGCGCTGCCCGAGGGCATCCCCGTGATCGCCATCGACATCATCCAGCCCCCGTGCCAGCTCTCCTTCATGGGCGCCAACAACCGCTACGCCGGCTGGCTCGGCGGCAGCGCCCTCGGTGCGTACTTCAAGGAGAACTTCGACTGCGACTACACGGCGTACATCTCGCTGGAGTCCACCGCGGCGGGCGCCGCCAACTTCGATCGCATGGGCGGCTACCGGGAGGGCTTCCAGGAGCACTGCCCGATCATCAACGAGCGGGTCATGGACGGCGCCGACCGCACCGACCCGGCGCTTGAGCAGCTGACCGACCTGCTGCCGGCGCTCCCCGGCGAGCGCATCGCCGTGGTGGCCATCAACGAGGACGGCATCATCGGTGCCATCGCCGCCGCCCGCACACTGGGCCGTGACGGCGACCTCTACTACTCCGGCCAGGGCACGGATCCGAGCATCTGGTGCGAGGTTGAGAACAACCCGAACTACATCGCCTCGGTGGCCTACTTCCCCGAGCGGTACGGCACGATCCTGGTCCCGGCGATCATCAACGCCATCGAGGGCAACAGCATCGCCGGCCAGTTGTTCACGCCTCACCAGCAGATCACGTCGGAGAACATCGGCGACTACTACGAGGTCAGCGGCTGCTAGGGACGGCTGACCGTTCGCGCTGCGAGAGACCGGACCGGATGTCGACAAGTCCGGAACCGATTCTCGCAGCGCGAGGCATACGCAAGTCGTTCGGAGGCGTCGAGGTTCTCCATGGTGTGAACCTCGTCGCCTCCGGCGGCTCTGTGCTGGCGCTGCTGGGCGAGAACGGCGCCGGAAAGTCGACTCTCGTCAAGATCGCCTCGGGCGTGTACACGGCCGACGCCGGCACGATCCACGTCGGGGGGCACGAGTACGCCAGCCTGACCTCGCGGGAAGCCCGCGATCAGGGGATCGCGATCATCTCCCAGGAGTTCCAGGATGCCGCCACACTGTCGGTGGCGGAGAACATCTCTCTCGGCAGCCTCCCGGCCAGACGGGGATTCGTCCGCTGGGGGGAAGTGCGGCGCAGAGCCGTGGACATCCTCTCCGCGCTGGAAGTGGATATCGATCCGGACCGCAAAGTCGGCGACCTGCGCCTCGGTGAGCGCCAGATCATCGAGATCGCCCGAGCCCTGAGCCGCGACGCGAAGGTTCTCATTCTCGACGAGCCGACCGCGGCCCTCAGCTTCCACGAGGCCGAGGTTCTGTTCGACTTCGTGCGGCGCCTGCGCGCCGACGGTGTGGCGATCGTCTACATCACGCACCGCCTCGACGAGGTCGAGCGCATCTCCGATCGCGTTCAGGTACTGCGCGACGGGTCCACGGCATTGGAGGCGCCGACCAGCGAAGTTGATCGCAGGGCGATGGTCGAGGCCATGATCGGCCGGCGCGCCAGCGAGTTGGGTCGCCCGACCCCGGTCGGCAACGGCGCCGATGATGAGCCGGTGTTGCAGTGGTCCGGCGCCGGATGCCTGGACTACTTCGACGAAGTCAGCCTGACGGTCGGCCCGCATGAGGTCGTCGCCCTCTACGGCAAGCTCGGATCGGGGGCCAGCGAGGTGGCTGAGACGGCCTTCGGCCTTCGAACGATCGACCGGGGCGAGTTGTGTATCGGCTCCGGCGACGACGAGGCGCCCGACAGCCCCATCGGCGCGGTCAACACCGGTATCGGCTACCTGCCCGCGGAACGCAAGACCGCCGGCGGTTTCATGGTGCGCCCGGTGGCCGAGAACGTGGCCGTCGCGTCCTGGCAGCGTCTCGCCCGTTACGGATTCTGGATCCGCAAGGCCACCGAGGCCGAGGCCTACCAGCGCTGGCACGAGAAGCTCTCGATCCGTTCCCGCAACGATCCGCAGCAGATCATGGGCACCCTCTCGGGCGGGAATCAGCAGAAGGTGCTGCTGGCCCGCTGGCTCGAGAACCAGTCGGACGTCCTGGTGCTCGTGGAACCCACGCGCGGCGTCGACGTCGGTGCTCGGGAGGACATCTACGAGGCTCTGCGCGAGTTGGCCACCAGCGGCGTCGGTGTGCTCGTCGTGACGTCCGACTACGAGGAGGCCTTCCAGATTGCCGACCGCGTTTACGTCATGACCAAGGGCGCCATCGTCGCCGAGTTGGAGGGCGACGAGATCACGACCGGTGCCCTCCTCGAACTGGCGGGCGGCTGAGCCGGCGCACCGGACTTACCGATATCGACTGATCGACATGTACTACGGCCGGAGGAATCGTGGCTGACGACAACACGAACGGACAGAGCCGCAGCGCTCCGGGGGGGCGGGACGAACGTACGATGCCCACGACCGCCGATGTCTTCGGGGGGCGCGAGCAGGAGAGTCCCGAGCAGGCGGCCGGCCGGGTGGCGCGGATCATGGGATCCCGACCCAAACTCGGCAATGTCCAGGAATCGCTGGCGCTCATCCTCGTCCTGGCCGGTCTGGTCATCTTCTTCGCGATCAAGTCGGAGTTCTTCTTCACCTACGACAACATCGTGAACGTCCTCCAGACGATGGCGCCCATCGGGATCATCGCCATGCCGGCCACGCTGCTGCTCGTGGCGGGTCAGGTGGACCTCTCCGTGGGGTCTGGGGCCGGCATCGTCGGGATGATGGCCGCCATCTCCCAGACGGCCACCGATTCCACCATCACCACCTACGGGCTGGGTCTCGGGGTGCCCGCGGCGATCCTGATCGCCGTCGGGACGATGTTCGTGGTCGGCGGCATGAACAGCTTCTTCGTCACCGGTCTGGGGCTCAACTCGATCATCACGACGTTGGGAACCCTGGCGGTCTGGCGCGGTCTCACGAAAGTGCTGGGCGAGGGCCAGACGGTGCGCATGAACGAGTTCGGCGCCCTCGGGAGTTCGCGCCCGCTGTGGAACATCCCCCTCGGCGTGTTCATCTTCGCCGGCGTGGTCATCCTGTTCGTGTGCCTGCTGCGCTACACCGTTTACGGCAGGGCGCTGTATGCCATCGGTGCCAGTCCCGAGGCGGCCCGCCTCGCGGGCATCAGGGTGCGCCGTTACATCACCTACGGGTTCATCCTCTCGGGCGTCATGATCGGGTTGGCGGGGCTCATCCGCCTCTCGCAGGTGGGGTCGCAGTCGATCAACACCGGGCTGGGCTGGGAACTGCAGGTCCTGACCGCCGTCATCCTGGGCGGGGCCAGCCTCTCCGGCGGTAGCGGCACCGTCCTGGGCACGGTGCTGGCGCTGTTCGTCATCGGCGTTCTGCGCAACGGCATGATCCAGTTGAACGTGCAGACGTTCTGGATCGAGGTCGCCCAGGGTGCGCTGTTGCTCGGCGCCGTGACCGTCGACAGGATCCGCATCCGGCTCGCCAGCGCAGACACGTAACAGGTATCGTCGCCTCGACGCCCCAACGCTCTCGAGAAGCTCACGCAGGAGGTTGCCCATGAGCGCCGATCTGGCCTTCGTCGACTCGCACATCCACTACTGGGATCGCCCGCATCCCCCGCTGGAGTGGGTGTGGCTCGAGGACGACTTCGTGCACCCGCAGCTGGGCGACATCCGCCCGCTGAAGGACATGAGGCGCTACACACCTGACGAGTACCTCGCCGACATCGAGGGCTGCGGTGTCACCAAGGCAGTGCACGTGCAGGCGGCCATCGGCACGGCCGACCCGGTGGAGGAGACCCGCTGGCTGTCCGAGATGGCCGAAGCCACGGGCTGGCCGCACGGCATCACCGGCGATGCCCGCATGCAGAGCCCCGACGTGGAGGGTGTTCTGGAGCGCCACTGCGAGTTCCCCCTGATGCGCGGGCTGCGGGACTTCGCCGAGGGCGACTACCTGGTGGACCCCAACTTCCACCGCGGCTACGCCCTGCTGGAGAAGTACAACCTCGTCTACGACCTGGACTGCACCTGGGAGAACATGGGCAAGGCCGGCGCCCTGGCCAAGAAGTACCCCAACATCGTCATGATCCTCGACCACGCCGGCTTCCCGCAGGCCCTCGACGACGAGTACTTCGCCAACTGGCGGGCCGGCATGGCAACCATCGCCGAGGCCGAGAATTGCGTCATCAAGATCTCCGGGCTGGGGATGGGCCACCAGATGGAGGGCACCAACTGGACGACCGACTCCATCCGCCGCTGGGTGCTGGGCTGCATCGAGGCGTTCGGCGTCGAGCGCTCGTTCTTCGGCACCAACTGGCCGGTCGACAGGATGTACTCCAGCTACGCCGCCGTCGTCGAGGCCTACCGCGAGATCATCGCCGACTTCAGCCGCGACGAGCAGGAGGCCATGCTCTCCAAGAACGCGGAGCGCGTCTACCGCATCTGAAGGGTTCACCGCCTCCCCCGACGTCGGCGCTGGTCGGCGCGGCGACGGCGCGTGCCGGTCGCGCTATGTCGCCGTCCACGATGCGCGGCGAGTACCCCTCAGGCGTGAGATCACCGGGCTGCGTACGTCGTCTCTGCCCTGTCAGCCTGCATTCTGGAGGTCTATCCGCCAATAAAGTGGCGGTTAGACCTCCAATAAAGTGGCAGTTGACTTGAGGTGGGGGGTGGGTCACCGAGTTGACGCGTCAGCGAGTTCAATGCGCCGCGTCCTTCGGACGCCGACACTCAACCGATTGGGACCGTCTACCCCCTGGTTTCTTGCGGCTGTTCGCCGACGAGTCCTAGGGACGCTCACCTTCTCCTTGAACTGTCGAGGTTTATGTTCAAGCTTTTTGTGTAACCTTGAATAAGGAGGTCGAGATGGCCCGGTTGGAAACGCGGCACTGGGCGGGTGATGATCGCGGCCTCACACGCCGCGATCGCCGTCCCTGCGACTACGAGGTCTACATCCCCGACCCGCTGGCCGGTCGGCGGTTCGTGCTCGACGGGGATGTTGCAGCCGATGTCGCCGACGCCGAGGCGGCGCTGGCCCGTCTCGATGCGACGGCCGGCGCGCTCGCCGACACCGAGGCGCTGGCCCGGCTGCTGCTCCGCGCCGAAGCGGTGGCGTCCTCCCGGATCGAAGGGCTGGAGGTTGGGGGTCGCCGGCTCCTCCGCGCACAGGCCGCCCGCCAACTCGGCGAGGACCCGAGCGACGTCACCGCGGTCGAGGTGCTCGGGAACATCGAGTCGATGCTCTGGGCCATCGAGGCGGTGCCGCCCGCGGGGGCGATCACCGCGGAGGTCGTGATGGAGGCGCATCACCGCCTGCTCGCCGGGACGCGTCTCGCGGAGCACGGTGGCCGCATCCGTACCGTCCAGAACTGGATCGGTGGCAGCGACCACAACCCGTGTTCGGCGGCATTCGTGCCACCGCCGCACGACCTGGTCCAAGCGCTGCTGACGGATCTCGTCGCGTTCTGCAATGACGACTCCCTGCCTGCGGTCGCGCAGGCCGCCATTGCCCACGCACAGTTCGAGACGATCCATCCGTTCGTCGACGGGAACGGGCGCACCGGGCGCGTGCTGATCCATCTGGTGCTGCGACGGCGCGGACTTGCCCCGCGCGTCCTTCCGCCGGTCTCGCTGATCCTCGCCACGTGGCCTCGCGACTACGTGGCTGGACTCACGGGGACTCGCTACGAGGGCGCGCCCGAGTCCGAGCAAGCCCATGCCGGCCTGAACCGCTGGATCGCGCTGTTCGCCGGCGCATGCCGGCGCGCCGCCACCGACGCCGGGCGTTTCGAGGCGCAGGTGCGTGCGCTTCAGGGCTCCTGGCGCGAGCGGCTCGGGTCGATGCGTCGCGGGTCGGCGGCCGATCTGCTCGTTCGCGCATTGCCGGGCGCGCCCCTGGTGACCGTCACGACGGCCTCGGAGTTGATCGGCCGGTCGTTCCAGGCGACCAACCAGGCGATCGAGCGGCTCGTGGGAGCCGGCATTCTCGCGCAGCTGACCTTCGGGCGGCGAAACCGCGCGTTCGAGGCCCCCGAGGTCATCGAGGCGTTCACGGCACTGGAGCGACAACTCGCCAGCCCCGAGGGAGACACCCTTGTCTCCGAGCCAATCAGGAGCGTCCCCCGCAGGCACCGCTAAACCCGGCGACGCGCAGGGCGCCGGCCGTCACCCCGCCGGACGAGAGGTAGCCGCTCTCCCCGTGAGGTCTACTGACCGGCGGGCTGGTTGGGGTCCTCGCCGGCGAGGGCGTAGTGGCGCTCGGTGGGGCGGGTGGCTGCGGCCTCGTAGGCCTCGGGACTGTCGCGGAACGTGCCGAACCAGCGGTCGAGGGGAATCACATTCTCGCCGTAGTTGCCCTCGAAGTAGCGGTGGTGCAGCCAGTGGAAGTAGTCGCCCACCGGCAGCCGCCCCTTGACGGTCTTGCCGTGGAAGCCGGTGTGGCCGTGCGCGGGCGCGAGCGCGGTCTCGAAGATGTTGAACATCATGTGGATGGGGTGCGACGCCACCACGAAGTGGATGGCCACCGAGCTCAGGTAGATGAGGTGCTCGATGGGGTGCATCGCCATGCCCGACCACGGCCCCGGGTTGGTGTTCTTGTGGTGCAGGTAGTGGGCGCTGCGGTACAGCGGCGGCCAGTGGAGCATCCGGTGCGTGAAGTAGAAGTGGATCTTGCGGAAGAACACCACCACCACGAAGAGCAGTACGAACAGCACCGGGTTGTCGGACCAGCCCAGGTACGGCACCCAGCCGTGCGCGTAGCCGTAGAGGAACAGCACCTCCCAGGCGGTCCAGATGGTGACCCCGCTGACGCAGCTCCAGAACACGTTGTCGCGAATCTGGGAGCGGAACAGGAACGTGCGCCGGCCCTCGATGAGCCACCTCGGGTCGTGCTTGAGGTCCTTGCCCTGCAGCTTGAGCGTGTAGAGGACCAGGTGGATGCCGCCGGCGATGAGCCAGATGAGCACCAGGTTCCGGATGAAGATCGTGGCGATCCAGCCCACCTCGAGGTTGCGGGCCTGGGCGAGATCCGGCGACAGCCAGTACCACGACCCGATGGCGAGGCCCAACCAGATGGCCCGCCACGGCCACAGGAAGCCGCCCCAGCCCAACAGGTACTTGGCGACTTTGCGGGGCTGCGGGGGCCAGACGAAGATGGGTGCGAATTCGATTGGCTCTTCGGGGATCCAATCGCGGCGCCGCTCAGGCCTCTGGACGGTTGTCATGAGTCCACTTCCCCGTTCGTGGCGTACCGCCTGCCTCGCCCGGCAAGCGACCGATCAGCATCCGTGAGCGTATCCGGCCTGCCCGCACGTGTCGACGGAACGCGACCTGCGCGGAGGCGCCGACCGGTGGGCAGGACGCGACCGTCGCTAAGAGACCTGGACGCAGCCGATGCCGAGGTAGCGGGCCACCATGGCGATGTCTGCGGCGAGGTGGCCCGGACTGCACGAACTGTGGTGGTTGACGCCGGCGGCCGCCCACGCTCGCCACGACTCGGCCACGCCGGCGTCGCCGGCGAAGCGGAACACGCCGCCCACGGTGGGGCTCTGGGGGAGTGAGCGCTCGGTGATGTGGCCCTCGGCCACGATGAAGCGGTAGCCGCTGGGTTCGGCGGCGTGCGGCGTGAAGCCGATCAGCGAGGCGGGCCCCGGCGGCAGCTCGAACCACATGCAGGCACCGGTCAGCGGATCGTCGGTGTACCACGGGTTGGGCTGCAGCCGTGGCCGGCGACCGGCGGGGCACCAGTCCAGGTCGTGCTCGCCGGAGTTGGCGATCGCGATCTCGTCGGTGTCGAAGTCGATGACCTCCAGTTCGTGGTACAGCGCGGCGCCCCCCAGACGCTTGCCGACGAGCATGGCGACAGCGGTCACCACGTCGCCGGCACAGGTCCAGGGAATGCCGCGGGAGGTCTCCCGGCCCAACCCGTAGCAGGGCGTGACCCCCACCTCGGTGCCGAAGCGAAGTTCGGGCACGTGACAGTTCATGGCACCGGCCGTCACGCCCAACTCGTCGTCGAGGGCCTCCAGGGCCGCCGCGCCGGCCAGAGAGCGCCGCCCGGCCGTGTCCCAGGCGACAGCGATCTCCGCGATCGTCTCCGTCTCTCGCTGCAGGCGGTCGATGCTCGCCTCGTCGACCGCGCACCAGCGCCGCCTCAGGTCGGCCGGGTCGACCTCCACGAGATCGATGCCGGTGGCCTGCCGCAGCCTCTCGGCGTCGGTGTCGACACAGGCGTAACCCGGCGGAGGCTGTCCGACGCGGGCGATTCGCGCCCGCCGGAGCGCACTCGCCGTCGCAGCGACGTGTACCGCTCGGGCTAGCCGGGCGTGGCATGCCGGATCGCCCAGCGCCCCGACCACGATGTCGTACGCCCTCCCCGAGCGGGCGAGCATGTTGGTGAGCTGCGGGGTGCCGACGGCGGTTCCCGCCGAGGTGATGTCCGAGGCGTCGAAGCCCGCCCGGATGTTGCGGGAGCGCTGCACCGACCACACCACCACCGGGACGGTCCGGAAGAGGTCGAGGAACGCCAGGCCGTGCGTGGGGGGCGCCGCCATGCAGATCACCACGACGATGACGTCGAGTTCGGCGTCGACGCCGCCGGCGAGTTCCCGGCCCGTCTCCGGCGAGTCCAGCAGACCCTCGCAGGCCACCTCGAGCCCGCCGGGGCCGGTGCTGCGGCGCAGCGCCGCGATGGCTTCGTCCAGCAGGTTTCGCCGATCGTCCCGCAGCGCGGATCCGCCGGCGCTGGCCTCCCAGAACGTCCAGTAGGGAGAAACAACGGCGGCGTGCACCGGCGAGGATGGCTTCATCGGCCGCTGAGGAGTGAGTTGAGCGATCCAGCGAGACTCCAGCTCGGTCTGTCGCACGATGGATTCCGGCCTTCGCCGGAATGACGCGCGGGAGGATCCGCAGGACTGCTCAGCATGTGCGGAGGCTAGCTGCGCGGAGGTGCTCATCCTTGCCTTCAGCGGTACGACCGATGGTGGTGTTCGGTTTCGCCCGCGTTCTCGGCGGTTGGGTATAGTCGCCGGGCACGTTGACGCCGGCCTGTGGGTCGGGCGCGGGAGGGAAGCCGAGGAGGCCGACGGATGGGAACAGGTGAGAAGACCAGGATCGAGTTCTCCGAGATGCTGGGCCGGCGGGTGCGCATCGGCGACTGGCAGGACCAGACGATCGGCACCTACGTGAAGATCGGCGAAGCCATCCGGGAAGGGGACTGGGACCACGCCGCCGACCTCGCCGACTACTTCGTGGACGAGGCGAATGTCTGCTTCACGCTCTACCGGCAGTGGGTCAACGACCTGCGGGGTTTCCTTGCCGACAACGGAATGGACGCCGACGAGTTGGCAGCCGTCGACGCCGACGTGCAGTCCAAGCTCACCACGCCGGAGGGAAACGCCTGGAACGCCCACCGCCACTGGGACTCCTTCCGCACCCACCAGCGCAACCTGCTGAAGCACATCTACCGCGCGGAGACCGACGAGGCCCTCGAGATGCTCGACGTCATGAAGGACGTCTGGCGCCAGACGCACGACCGCGACGTGGATCACACATACGGTCTGATGTCGGCCATCCAGGACAACCACGGCGCGCAGGGAATCGCCGACATGTACGAGCGGGTGCTGCTGCCGCTGTTCTCCTGGCGCTACCAGAAGTTCGACATCGACTCGCACCCCTGGGACGAGGCGCTCGAGACGCTGCTGACGGTTTCGTGCGAGGCCATGCGGGGTCACCTCGTGGGCCCCGAGCGCACCGGCGACATGGAGCTCATCGAGGAAGAGGATCGTTGGGTCATCCGCTTCGATCCGTGCGGCTCCGGTCAGCGGATCATCCGGGGTGACTGGGAGGAGGACACCCCCGCACGCGTCGAGCCCCCGTACAACTGGGCCGTCTCGGAGGAGCCGGCCTCGTGGAACCACTACACCAAGGGCATCTGCCTCTACTGCGCCCACTGCATCGTGCTGAACGAGGAGATGCCGATGGACCGCTTCGGCTATCCCACCAGGGTGATCGACCCGCCCGTCTACCCCGACACGGACCGTGATCCCGAGGTGCGCCAGAAGTGCCAGTGGACCATGTACAAGGACCCCACGACGGTGCCGGAGGAGGCCTACGAGCGTGTCGGGCGCAAGAAGCCCAACGTGTTCGGCTCCTCGCACTTCGATGCCGGCGAGCTGCCCGACGCCGGTGCGCTGGGCCTGCCGGGCATCGGCTGAGGCGGCGCTGTGCAGGCGGCGGTCCTGCACCGCTACAACACGCCGCTGGAGATCGTCGAGCGGCCCGACTTGAAGCCCCGTCCGGGGTGGATCCTCGTGGACGTGCGGGGTTGCGGCGTTTGCGGCAGCGACGTCTTCCTGCGCAAGGGCGGTTTCAACTCCACGCTGCCGATCGTGCCGGGCCACGAGGCCTCCGGTGTGGTGCGGGAGTTGGGGGACGGGGTCGACCCGTCGGTGGCCCCGCCGGGGACCCCTGTGGCGCTCTACTACATCGAGCACTGCGGTTCGTGCCGGATGTGCAGCATCGGCCGGGTCAACATGTGCCTCAGCGTTCGCCGCATGGGCGTGGAATACGACGGGGCGTTCGCCAGCCAGGTGCTGGTGCCCGAGCGCAACGTGATCCCGGTGCTGCCCAGCGACGACCCCGCCGAGGTGGCCGTCCTCACCGACGCCGTCGCCACGCCGTACCACGGGCTGGTGCGCGTCGGCAAGGTGCAGGCCGGCGAGACCGTGGTGGTCTTCGGCGTGGGCGGCATCGGCTCCAACGCGGTGCAGATCGCCGCTCACCTGGGTTGCCGGGTGATCGCCGTAAGCCGCTCTGACGCCAAGTTGGAACTCGCCGAACGTCTCGGCGCGCATCACGTCGTGCGAGGCGGTGACGACGCTCCCGAGCAGGTGCGGGCGCTGTGCGGACCCGGGGGGCCGGAGGTGGTCGTGCAGACCGTGGGGTCGGCCGTCGTGGATCGCCAGGCAATCGACACCTCCGGGATCGGCTCCCGGGTGATCATGATCGGCACGACCATCGACGGGTTCACGCTGAAGGCCAGTGACCTGGTCTGGCGGGAGTCGAGCGTGTGGGGCTCGCGGGGCTTCACCCCCGACGACATCCGCGACGTGCTGGAGTTGCACCGCGCCGGCGTCGTGACGACCGACCACCTGATCCAGCGGCGCCCGCTGGCGGAGGCCAACGAGGCGCTGGAGGACCTTCAGGCGGGGCGAGTGCTGCGGTCGGTGCTCACGTTCGGCGAAGGCTGGTAGGCCCGCGGATTCGCGCAAGGACTCATCGGAGAAGGAGACAACATGCCGCTCGATACCCAGGCCGTCGAGGTCCTGGCCGCCATGGAGGAGGCCGGATTCAGACTCTCGACGGAGATGACACCCACCGAGATGCGCGGCTACACGATCCAGACCCAGCAAGAGGGTGAGCCTCTCGCGGTGGGGCGTGTCGAGGACAGGGTGATCCGCGGTCCCGACGGCAACGACCTGCCGATCCGGGTCTTCTGGCCGCACGGTTCCGGTGAGGGTGACCGGCTACCGGGCGTGGTTGTGTTCTTCCACGGCGGCGGTTGGGTGCTCGGCAGCATCGACACCCACGAACCGCAGGTGCGGGCCATGGTGAACCGCACCGGACTGGTCTACGTCTCGGTGGAGTACCGGCTGGCGCCCGAGGACCCGTACCCCGCCGCCGTCGAGGACTGCTACGCGGCCACGTGCTGGGTGGCTACCAACGCCGCCGAACTCGGCGTCGACCCGACCCGCCTGGCGGTGGCGGGTGACTCCGCCGGGGGGAACCTGGCCGCGGTGACGACACTCGTCGCCCGGGACCGCGGCGGCCCCCCGATTGCGTTCCAGCTCCTCGTGTACCCGTGCTGCGACATGGATCCCGACGCCTGGTGGTCGATGGCGGCCAATGCCGACGGGCCGTTGCTCACCCGGGCGGTCATGGGATGGTTCTACGACCACTACACCGGCGACGCCGACCGGACCGATCCGTACATGTCGCCGGTGCACGCGGCGAGCCATGCCGATCTGCCGCCCGGCCTGATCATCACCGCCGAGTATGACCCGCTGTGCGATGAGGCCGAGGCCTACGGAGCGAAGCTGGCGGCGGCCGGTTGCGACGTGACCTGCACGCGCTACGACGGCATGTTCCACGGGTTCTTCGGCTTCGACTCCCAGATGGATGCGGCCGAGGCGGCGCAGCAGGAGGCGACGGCAGCGCTCCGGGCGGCGTTGGGCGGCTAGGGATCCAGACGCTGCGGGTCCTCGTTGGGGGCTCCGGCGGCTTCGAAATAGATCTCGTACATCACCGGCCAGTCCTTGCCGGTGATCAGGAAGGTCTGGGTCTCGGGATCCCAGGCGATGCCGTTGAGCACCGCGTTGGGGTCGTCGGGTCGGGGCCGGCCGAGTTCGGAGGCGTCGGCGAGGGCGCGCACCACGCCGGTCTGGGGGTCGATCCGCACGAGCAGGTCGGTCTGCCACACGTTCGCCCAGACGCTGTCGCCGACGCACTCCAGCTCGTTGAGCGAGGGCAACTCCTCGCCGTCGAGTGTGACCGGCACCGGGTCGCCGACCCGCTCGAAGCTCACCGGATCCCGGAAGTGCAGTTCGGCGCTGCCGTCGCTCATCACCAGCACCCTGTTGTCGAAGAAGCACAGGCCCCACCCCTGTCCCTCGTAGTCGAACCGGTCGATCTCGGTGAAGTCGGAGGGATCCCAGACCAGGGCCACACCGTCCTGCCAGGTGAGCTGGAAGATGGCGCCGTCCACGACGGTGAGCCCCTCCGCGAAGAGGTCCTCGGTGATCTCCTGGAGTCGCAGCACGTCGCCGGTGTCGCGCGCCAGCTCCCGGAGGCTGCTGGTCCGATCGGCCGGGGCGCCCGTGCTCTCGTAGAGGCGCCCGTCTGAGATCTCCAGTCCCTGGGTGAACGCGGTCGGGCTGTGCAGCAGCTCGTTCACGACGACGATCTGCAGGAGTTGCGGCTCATCGGTCGTGCCGTCGGCCGACCCGTCGGGCGCCTCGCCGGTTTCGTCGCTGAGGGCACCGTCGCCGTCGGAGGCCGGCTGCTCGCCGGTGGTGTCGGAGGGTTCTGCGGTCCCGGGTGCCGGAGCGGGATCCGTTGCCGTCGCGGGGGCTGTCGCGGCGGTCGTCGGTGTCAGGGCCGTCGGGGCACCGAGCTCTTCGGTCGTGGGGGGCAGCAGCGGTGTCCGGGGTGACAGATGTGCCTCATCGGCCTCGAGCCCGCAGCCTGCGGTGACCAACGCCAGGACCGCCAGCAGTGCGGCAAGTGCCCGGAGGGAGAACGGCGGATGCTCCATCTCGAGCCAACCTACCCGCGGCCCACCGCAGCGCCCGTGATCGCCGGACAGCCGCAGGGTCGTCAGCCGACGATGGGGATGCGCTGGCCGCCAGCAGCGCGCGAGAGTCCCGCGTCCTTGCCGGCGGAGCCGGCCGACTGACCCGGAGCCTGGCTCGATGGCACCGACGCAGTGGCGTCTCGCCGACCGCCGGCGGCCACCCGCCCGGCGATCCGCCCGAGGGTCACCGCGCTGGAGATCTTCACGCCGCCGAGGCCGATTGCCGGAGCGATCCCCCCGACGCAGTCGCCGACGGCGAACAGCCCCGGGATCACGTCGCCGAAGACGTCGATCACCTCGCAGTCCAGCGAGACCCGGAATCCGCCCGCGGGGAAGTTGACGCCCACCACCATGGGCGACGCCCACAGCGGCGGTTGCACGATGCCGACCCGGGAGGCGCCGAACACGACGCGGCCGAAGGCCGGGTCGCGGGCTGTCCCGGAGGTGACCGTGGCGTTCCACTCGTCGACGGTCGAGGCGAGCGTCTCGGGAGGGCAGCCGATGAGCGTGGCCAGTTCCCCGGCGGTGGCGGCGCTGACGGCGGGTTCGGGCATCTGATCCACCAGGTCTCGTCTCGCCCGGTAGGTCCGGTCGTCGAAGATGTAGAAGGCGCGGCGATCACCGGTTGCCTCCAGGGCGGCTACCCGCTCGTCGTAGGGGCCCGCCTCGTCATGGAATCGCCGCCCGCCCGAGTCCACGGCGATGGAGTCCTCGACGAGTGCCGAGGCAACCATCACCAGCGGTGGGATCATCGTCATGTTGATGAGGTCGCCGCCGACGGCCTGGCCCATGAGGTGCCCGTCGCCCTGGTCACTGTCGACGCCGAGATAGGGGGTCCCGGCCATGTAGCCGGGCTGGTAGCGCGACCGCAGGGCGTGGTTGGCCTGGTAGCCACCGGCCGCGAGGACGACGCCTCCGCCCGCTTCGATCGCCTCGGCGGGTGCGGCTTCGCTCGCGGCGCCGCTGTACGGCTCGATCACCACTCCGGTCACCCGCCCTTGCCCGGCCGTCAAGCGGCGGGCTCGCACGCTGTGGTGCACTGCCACGCCTGCCTCGTCGAGCGCCGCGTCGAAGAGCCGGCTGAACATCGCCACCTCGGCAACGTCCATCATCCGGTCGGTGGTGTGCTGGCGCGGTCGTGGCACGAAGCGGCCGAAGCGGAATCCCAGATCGATCAGGAACCGGTAGGTGTCGGCGGACTCCTCGGCGTACAGGCCGGCCAGTTCGGTGTCGAAGATCACCCCGTAGCGATCCTGCTGCAGTGCAGCCTCGGCGACCATGTCCGCGAGATACGCCTCCGGCGAGTCGGCGATGCCTGCAGCGTGCTGGGCCTCGAAGTCGGCGAAGGCCATGTAGCCCGTGGATCGAGCCGCGTTGCCCCCCACAGTGTCGAGGCTCTCCAGCAGGATCACCGAGGCGCCGGCTCGCGCTGCCTCGAGGGCGGCTGCGCACCCTCCGGGGCCACCGCCGACAACCACGACGTCGGCGGCGTCGATCGGGGCGGGCATCTCGGCGGTCCCCGAGTTGCCGGCGCTCAACCGGACGGTTCGACGTCCGGCGCCGGCGGGAGCGTGAAGGTGGGGAAGTCGCCGCCTGCGATCCAACTCTCGTAGGCGGCCCTGCGGGCGCTGTCAACGAGTTCCAGCCACAGGCCGCTGTCGAGCCGGTGATAGGTGAACCCGGCCGGTCGGCCGTCGGGGGTGGCGGCAGTGACTCCGACCGGGTAGCCCGCGGCTTCGAGCCGGGCGACGTCGCCGGCCAGGTCGTCCGACCAGAACCCCAGATGGTGGACGCCGCCGGCGTAGGCCGGGTCCCAGACGGTGCCGGGCGAGGCTTCCAGGACCTCGTAGTGCGGGGGGCCCTCGATGGAGTAGGTGAGCCGGAAGTCCACGTCCTTCACACCGTCTCGTTGGCGCACCTGGAACTGGCGCCGCATGGGTTTGGCCCAAGTCAGCCCGCACACCGCCGCGAGTTCCTCGCACGTGGCGTCGAAGTCGGTCGCCACGATGCCCCAGTGATAGAAGCCCTCGGTCGGCAAGAGGCCCGTCGGCGCGGAAGTGGTGGGTTCGGGGGCCATACGTGTTGCGCGCGAGCCTAGGCGCGAGCCGGGGGATCGGCGGCCGGTGCAGCCGGCGCCGGCCGGGTATGGATTCCGGCGTGCGCCGGAATGACGGCGAATGTGGTGCGCCGCATTCGCTCAGCGCCTTCCACTCGTCAGAGCCTCGGCCGCGTCAGGTGCCGAGGTAGGAGCGGACCAGGTCGTGGGACTGGCGCAGCTCGGCCGACGGGCCGGAGATGTCGTTGTTGCCCGTCTGGAACACATATGTGCGATCGGAGATGTCCAGCACCTGGGCGTTCTGCTCGATGAGCAGGAACGTGTTGCCCTCCTCGCGCAATTCGGTCACGAGGGTGAACAGCTCGTCGACGAGGAACGGCGCCAGGCCGAATGACAGTTCGTCGATCATCAGCAGCTTCGGGCGGGTGAGCATTGCCCGTGCCAACGCCAGCATCTGCTGCTGGCCGCCGGACAGCGACGAGGCCCCGTCGCGGATCTTCTCGGCCAGATCGGGGAAGATGCCGAGCAGCCGTTCGCGGTCGGCGTTCACGGCGGACGCGCCGTCGCGGCGCAGCACGGTGCCCAGATCGAGGTTCTCGCGCACGGTCAGGTTCTGGAACACGCCGCGACCCTCCGGCAGGTGCCCCAGGCCGGCCCCGGCGCGGCGTTCGACGGACATGCCCGCGAGGTCGTCGCCGTCGAGGCTCACGCTGCCCGACCAGGTGTCCAGCACCCCCGAGACGGCTCGCAGGAACGTGGTCTTGCCGGCACCGTTGGCGCCCAGCACCGACACGATCTCGCCCTCGCCCACGTCGAGGGAGATCCCGTGCAGGACCTCCAGGCTCCCGTAGCCGCTGACGAGGTCGTTGACTTCGAGGAGAGCCATCACTCCGCTCCTGACGATGTCTCGCTGTCGGCCATGTCGACCCCCAGACTCTCCGCCTCGAGTCGGGCGGCGAAGCCGTGTCCCAGGTAGGCCTCGATCACGGCGGGATCGTGCGTCACGTGGTCGGGGTCGCCCTCGGAGATGATGCGACCGAAGTCCAGCACGGCGATGTGGGGGCAGAGACTGGTGACGAGCTGCAGATCGTGCTCGATGATGATCATGCAGAGGTTGGACTCGGCGGTGATCCCCCGCAGTCCCCGCAGCAGCACGGTGACGTCGTCGGCCCCGAGCCCTGCCGCCGGCTCGTCCAGCAGGACCACGTGCGGCTCGGCCACGAGAGCCCTTGCCACCTCGACGATCTTCTGGTTGCCGAGTGACAGGGAGTCGGCGTCGTCGTGCGCGAACTCGGCGAGGCCGAAGCGCTCGAGCATGTCCATGCAATGCCGCCGCGCCTCGCGTTCCTCGGCCCGGGACCAGGGCATGCGCAGCAACTCCGACAGGTGTCCCCAGCGGTAGCGCTGCTGGAGTCCCAGGAGGGTGTTCTCCATGACGGTGGCGTCGAGGACAAGCCGCGGGGCTTGGAATGTGCGGCCGATGCCTGCGCTGACGCGGGCCGTCTGGCTGCGGTTCGTGAGGCTCTCACCGCCAAGGAGGACTTCGCCCTGCGAGGGAGCCACGTAGCCCGAGATGACGTTGAAGATCGTCGTCTTGCCGGCGCCGTTGGGCCCGATGAGCCCGTTGAACCCGTTGCTGAAGGTGAGGTCGACACCCTCGAGCACGCGGTTGCCCCCGAAGGCGACGTGGAGGTCGCGCAGCTCAAGGGGGTGCACGTCGGCGTTCATAGCGTGAACAGCCTTGCCAGCGGCACGTTCTTCAGATGCTGGCCGAAGCGGCTGTCCCGGACGCGCCCCGGCAACGATGCGAAGCCGTTCGGCAGGGCCAGGATGGCGATCATCAGCGCGATGCCGATGATGATGAGACGCAGGATCTGGAAGCTGGCGAGCTGCTCGCGGATGAGGATGTAGAACATGGCGCCGAGCAGTGGCCCCCAGATCCTCCCGACGCCGCCGAGCACCAGGATGACCAGCATGAACACCAGCATGTTGTCCTTGAACGATGCGGGGCTCAGGAAGCGGATGTCCTGGGCGTACAGGCCACCGGCGATCGCTGCGATGAACCCGGAGATGCCGAAGGCCACCAGTTTGTAGCGAGTCGAGGGGATGCCGATGGGGCCCGTGGCGATGTCGATGTCCTTGATGGCCTTGAGTGTGCGTCCCATGCGGCCGCGGGTGAGCACCAGCATCACGAGGTACGAGATGAGGAGGATGACCAGCGCCGTGAAGTAGAGAGTCAGCGGGCCGTTGCTCTCACCGATGGAGAACACCTTCTTGACGCTGCGGCCGCCGCTGGCACCGGTGTCGAGCCAGCCCCACATGTCGGGGCCCAACTCGATCAGCTTCACGAGAAGCTCTCCGAAGGCCAGGGTGGCGATTGCAAGGAAGAAACCCTTGAGTCGTGCCGCCGGGAAGGCGACGACGATGCCCACGATGGCGCAGACGACGCCGAGAATCACCATGGCAGCGAGGAACGGAACGCCGTCCTCGTACAGCAGGGTCGTCCCGTAGGCCCCCAGAGCGAAGAAGCCGGCGTGTGCCAGTCCGAGTTGCCCGGCCCAACCGACGAGCAGGTTGAAGCCCATGCCCGAGATGGTGTGGATGAGGATTCCCGTGAGGACGCCGTGCCAGTACGGGCCGTTCAGCCCGCCATAGGGGAGGAGCGGCAGGATCGCGCCCACAGCGAACAGCGCTGCCACCCCAACCGGCTCGCCGTAGCCCAGCACGCCCTTGGCGCGGGGCTTGTACAGGGGGCGGGTACTCGCAGCGTCGCTCATCGGCTCAGACCTCTCGCGCCGACTTCTCGCGCGTCAGGCCGCCGGGTACGACGAGCAGGACGACGACGACGACCATCAACGCCACAGCCGCCTGCACGCTGGTGGAGATCTGCCCGCCGACGAGGCTCTCGCCGACGCCGATGACCATCCCCCCGGCGAACGTACCCAGCAGCGAGGTGAAGCCGCCGAGCACGGCGGCGATGAAGCCCTTGAGGATGATCACGTTGGCGGTGGAGACGTCCAGCACGGCCGACGTGGTGCGAAGGATGAGCGCGATGGCGCCGATGGCGACGCCCATGGCCCAGGCCAGCAGGGAGATGCGACCGCTGTTGATGCCCAGGAGGCGGGCGGTGGTGCCGTCCTCGGCGATGGCCCGCATGCGAACCCCCCAGGAGGACTTGAAGAAGAGCCCCACGGCAATGGCGATTGCCAGGCCGGTGCCGATGGCAACGACCTCATCCGCACCGATGATGAGGCGGACCGATCCGTCGGGGTTGGTGAGCTTCAGCGGCGTCTTGTCGTCCCAGGGGGCGTCGAAGGCGCGGGCCTGGACTCCCCAGAGGAGTTGGTTGCCCGATAGCAGTGCCCACGTCATGCCGATGGTCAGCAGCAGCAGCGGGAAGTGGTCCACCTTGGCGAGCGGTTTGACCCAGGCACGGGCGGCCAGCAGCGTCAGGATGCCGGCGACAATCCCGAGCGGGACGGCGGCACCCCACGACCAGCCACCGTCGGGGGTGGGGAACCAGTCCAGGAAGGTCGGCAACCCCTCACGGTGCAGGAAGTCGATGGAGAGGTAGGTCATCACCGCAGCGGCTGCGTAGGCCAGCGGCCGGTTGGAGAGGCCCACGAGAGGGCGGATGAGCAGGAACTGGGTCGCCGCGCCGAAAACGCCGGCGAACAGCAGGGCGATGACGATCGCCAACCAGAACGGCCAGCCGACGCCCCCGTCACCAGGGTCGGCGGAAAGGAACCAACCCATGTAGGCGCACATGATGCCCATCTGCGCGATGGCGAAGTTGGGCACATCCGTGGACTTCATGATGACCACGATGGCGAGGCCGATCAGGCTGAAGACGCTGCCGTCCTCGAGTCCCGCAATGATCTGCTGCAGTACCTGCACTGGTGATTCCTAGCTATCCGCCGAGCCGGTCAGCTCGGCGGTTGTCGACTAGCCGGGAGAGTGTAGGCGGCGAACCGCCGTGCGTAGAGCGGGGGGATGCTCCGCGCACGGCGATTCGCCGCTGAGTCGAGCCAGATGGGGGGATACCCGGCTCAAGTCCTACGACTTCGGTGCCTGGAACTCCCGGATCTGGGTCCAGGTCTCCGTCTCGAAGTCGTATTCGGCAAGGCCGGCACCGGAGGCGCAGGCGTGGCCGCCGTCGGCCTGCGGTCCGCAGCCGATCGGAGGCATGGCGCCGGTCTCGATGGGGTCGTTGCGGAGGTTCTCGGCGACGGTGTGGAAGTTGTCCCAGCTCAGGTCACCGTCGAGGCGGTCGACGACCTCGAAGAAGGTGATGGAGTGCAGGTAGGTCTGCTGGCTGAAGTTGGGTGCGCGGCACTCGTCGCTGATGGAGTCGCAGTAGGCGTTGCGCAGGGCGCGCCACTGGCTCATCAGCGGGGAGTCGGTGTCGGGCAATGCGACCTGCAGGGCGCCGAGGAAGCCGTCGGCGGCCTCTTCGGCGGGGCCGACGGCGTTCTGGCCACCGGTGCCGGCAGCACCCTGGTCCGAGCAGAGCAGCGCGTCGCTGTTGTTCTCGCTGAGGATCTGCAGGATCAGCGCGTTCTGGATGTTGTCGACGCCGGCCACGATGCCCTCGGCACCGCTGGCGATGACGTTCAGCACCGCCGGGCCCACGATCTCCGAGGCCGACTCCACAGTTTCCTGCGCCACGATCTCCATGCCGTTGATGGGGGCCTGGATCTCCACGCCGGCGATCACCTCTTCACCCAGCGGGTTGGTGGCGCCGATGGTGGCGACCTTCGTGAGGCCCAGGTCGTCGAAGTGGTCCACGCAGATGCGGGCCTGCTCGGTCCGGCTACTGGCCAGCCAGTAGACCTCCTGGCGCTCGATCTCGAAGGGCGGCGAGATGGGCGCCCACATGATGACGCCGCTCTCGGCGAGGAAGTCGAAGGTGCCCGGGATGGCCCGGCTGTCGGCGGGCGAGAGGATGGCCCACACGCCGTCGCGGTCGATCATGCGACGGGTCTGGTTGATGAGCTCCTCCACCTCGTACTGGGAGTTGTAGTCGACGAGCTCGATCATGCAGCCGTCGATGCCGCCGTTGGCGTTGATCTCGTCCACGGCGATCTTGATGCCGCCCAGCAACTCGATACCCGCCACGACAGCGGCGCCGCCGACGGGCTGGACCGTACCGATCTTCAACACACCGTTGTCGCTGTCGACGCCCTGGGGCAGGTCGCCGGTGGTGTTGCCACCGCAGATCTCGCCCGCAGCAGCGGCCGCGGCGTCAGCGGCGGCCTCCTCGGCGGCGGCCTCAGCGGCTGCGGCCTCTTCCTGCGCGGCGGCGGCCTCGGCCTTCGCGGCCTCAGCCTCTTCCTGCGCGGCGGCGGCTTCTTCCTGCGCCGCGGTGGCCTCTTGCTGCGCCGCGGCTGCAGCGCCCTGGGCGGCTTCGGCCGCGTCCTGGGCATCCGCGAGGGCGACTTCGGCGTCGGCGACGGCGGCCTCGTTGCCCGAGGCGGTGGCCTGAGCCAACTCGGCCGCGGCCAGAGCCTCAGCCGCGTCGGCTGCCGCCGAAGCAGCGGCTGCCGCAGCGGCCTCAGCCGCCGCTGACGCGGCCTGCGCCTCAGCCATCGCCGCGCCGATATCGGCTGCCGCGGCGCTGGCGGACTGCGCCTCGCTCATCGCCGAGGTGGCCGCGGCGGAAGCCGCCTGCGCCTCAGCAAGGGCATCGGCAGCCGCCTCCGAACCGCTATCGCTCGCGCACGACGCCGCGAACACGGCGAAGACGGCGAGTAGTACAAGTGTGATCCGAAGCTTCCGCATCGGTGACCTCCCCGGTGATCGCTGATTGCGGCATCCGCCCCTGAGGCGAACACATGAACGGGCAACCCTACCGGCTATCCGCTCAGTCTGCCGAACGACCGGTTGGGATTCTCTGCGAGTGTCGGCGGACCCTGCGACGGCTACAGGGCGCGGGCGACCCGGAACGCGTCCCAGATGGCGTCAATGGCCTGCCGTGGTGCCAGGCAGTCGCCGACGGCGTGTACTTCGGCATGCGGTGCGATACCGGTCGAGACAAGAGCCGACAGTTCGCCGAACAGGACATCGTCGGCGATGCCGTAGGCGGCCCCCACGACACTGTCGGTGCTCACCAGGCTCTGCCGGCCGGTCAGCGTCTCGGTGACTTCGGCGCAGCCGGGCTTCACGGCGGCGAGCGTGTGGTACTCCAGGAACTCGACACCCGCGGTGCGCAGGCGGCGCAGCATTGGCGGGCGGCTGAAGGCGTCCATGGAGGCGCCGACCGACCCGGGTGTCACCAGTGTCACCCGGTGACCTGCGGCGGCGAGATTCTCGGCGGTTGTGCAGACCTTCCAGCCGGCCTCACCCGCGTCGACCAGCACCACCCGGGAGCCGGCGACGCCCTCGATGATCGCCTCGTGCGCCGGGTGGATCATGTCCCCGCCGGGCACGTCGAAACCACCCGGGAACGAGCCGGTCGCCACGATCACGCAGGAGGGGTCGCCCGCCAGCGCCGTCTCCGCGTCGGCGCGCGTCCCGGTGCGAACATCCACGCCCAGCTTGAGGATCTGGCGCTCGAGGTGCCGGACCGAGTTGGCGAACTCGTCCCGGTACGGCATGGCCGCCGCGGCGACCAGCACCTGGCCGCCGAGCTGCTCGGCCGCTTCGAAAAGGACGACCTCGTGGCCCCGCAGCGCTGCCGTCTCGGCCGCCTTGAGCCCTCCCGGACCGCCGCCGACGACCACGACCCGCCGGGCGTTGGGCGCCTTGGTGAGCCTCCGGAAGCCCCAGCGGGCCTCGTCGCCGACCGCCGGGTTCACGAGGCAGGCGATGGGGGAGCCCCGGTGCGGGCCGCCGCGGCAGCCCACATTGCACGAGATGCACTCGCGGATGTCCTCCCGGCGACCACCGGCAGCCTTCGATGCCCACTCGGGGTCGGCGATGAGCGGGCGCACCAGGCACACCGCGTCGGCCGTGCCGGCAGCCAGCAACTCCTCGCACTGCTCGGGTGTGACCAGGCGGGCGACCGCAAAAACAGGGGTTCCACCGGTGGCCTGGCGGACCTCGCCCGCGTAGTGGGCGAACGGTGCCCGGGGGTAGCTCATGTCGGGGATCATCCGGTCGATGGAGGCGTAGTTGGACTGGCTGACGCTCACGTAGTCCACGCGGGTGGCGGCCATGAGGTGTGCCACCACTTCGCTGCACTCGCCGGGAGTGAGCCCGCCGGGCACGAACTCCTCGGCGCTGACGCGGATCCCCACCGGGACGCCGTCGCCCACCTCGGCCCGCACCGCCTCGAGGACTTCCAGCGGCAGCCGGCAGCGGTTCTCCAGCGAGCCGCCGTAACCGTCGCTGCGCGTATTGCTGAACCGCGACAGGAACTCACACAGCAGGTAGCCGTGGGCCAGGTACACCTCAAGCCCGTCGAAGCCCGCCGCAACCAGCCGCCGGGCCGCGCTGCGGTAGCAGCCGGTCAGCTCGGCGATGTCGCGCTGCGTCATGGCGTGGGGGACGACCCGGCTGGCGGGGTCGGGAAGCGCTGACGGCGCCCAGAGCTCCCGGTGGGCGGCGAACGTGTCGCCTTGGCGGCCCAGATGCGAGAGCTGACCGAAGATGGCGGCACCGTTGGACTGCACCATCTCGGCCACCCGGGCGTAAGCCGGGATGCCCGAGTCGCTGTAGACCTCGTTGACGCCGGCCGCTGCCAACCCGGTGGGATGCACCATGGACGATCCCTGGATCACCAGGCCGACACCCCCGGCGGCCCGCTCGGCGAGGTAGTGGCCCTGCCGTTCGGTCAGGTGGTGGGAGTGCCAGTCCACGAAGCGCGACCCGTGGCCGGCGAAGATCACCCGGTTGCGGATCTCCAGCGGGCCGATCCGCAACGGCCGGAACAGCAGCGGGAACTCGTGCTCGCTGCTCCTCGCCGGGGCGGCCGGCTCGCCGGACGTGCGCGCCTCAGGACTCATCGGGATCCCCGAGCAGCAGCCTGGCGGCCTCGGGGCAGGGCATGCCGATCTCAACGCCGCGGTCGGCGGCCAGGGAGTTGCGCGCCGAGATGATGCCGTCGTGGTAGTGCGACAGGCCGCTGCCCATCCGGGCACGGGTGGCGTCCACGGTGGCGCCGGCCAAGCCGTCGGCCTCCACGATGGCCAGCCCGGCCATGCCCGAGTCGTCCATGCCGCGCCCGCCGTCGGAGCAGATGAACCCCCGGGCGGCGGCTCGGCGCAGGTAGGGCGCCGCGCTGCGGCCGGTGTGCCCGGCGGTCACCAGAACGTTGCGGCCGCGGTCGGCGGCGGTGGCGAAGGCGATGGAGTCGGTGGCGATCACCTGCCGGCCGTCGGGGGCGGTGTGCATCACCGTGCGGTTCGTTATCTCATCGGCCGTGGCGGGGACGGGGTCGTTCTCGAGCATCAGGCGCGCAGCCTCGGTGACGGCCATCCCCGCCTCGACGCCGCAGTCGGCCGCCGGCTGGTTCAGGAAGCTGATGACCCCGTTGCGGTAGAGGTGGACGCCGTCGCCGAGTCGCGCACTCATGACGTCGGCGACCGCCGCGGGGATGTCCAGGGCCTCCAGGTACCACAGGCCGGCGATGGCCGAACCCTCGGGGCCGATGCCGCAGTCCATGCCGATGGCGCCGCGCGGGGAGGCCTCGGCGATGAAGCGGGCCGGCAGCACCCCGCAATAGGAGGAGTTCACGCAGATGTCCCGGCCCCGGTTCCCCGGGTCGACGTGATAGGCGGAGTCCATCGCGCAGACCCGTCCCCGCCCCGTCGGTGACGTGAACACGACGGTCTGCTGGGCGGGTACCTGCTCGTTGGTTGCCGGTCCGGTCATAGGGGCCTCCGAGGCTAGGGGGTTCGGGCGGATCGGGATCCTGCCCGGATCATCTCCGATCGCCGGCCGCGTTCATTTCTGAGCGCGTGCTCCCCGTCGCGGCGCCGGACCCCGATCGTGCGTGCCGGTGGCCACGCCGGCGGCCCGGAGTTCGACCTTGCGAACCTTCTCCGAGGGCGTCTTGGGTAGTTCGGCCATGAATCGCAGGTACCGGGGGACGGCGAAGTACGGAAGCCGCCGCTCGGCGAAGGCCCACACGTCGGGTGCGTCGATCTCGGCCCCTTGTTCGGCGACGATCACGGCGAGCACCTCGTCCTCGCCGGCCTCCTGATCGGCCGGCACGGCCACCACCGCCACCTCGGCGATGCCGGGATGACCGAGAAGCGCCTGCTCCACCTCATAGGAGCTGATGTTCTCACCGCGACGCCGGATGGCGTCCTTGAGGCGGTCGACGAAGTAGAACCAGCCCTCGGCGTCGCGGCGCATCCCGTCGCCTGTGTGCCACCAGAGGTTGCGCCAGGCCTCCTGGGTCGCCTCGGGCATGTTGTAGTAGCCGACCGACTGCGTCCACGGGTGGCGGGCACGCACGACGAGTTCGCCCAACTCGCCGGCCGGGACCTCCTCGTCGGTCTCGGGATCCACGAGGCGCACGTCGAACCAGTCGGTGTTCGCCAGCCCCGCCGCGCCGGGCGGGCGGTCCTCGCCGTAGGGGCTGAGGATCGGCATGCAGGTCTCGGTCAGTCCGAACACCTCCACGAACGCCTCGGTGCCGAACCGCTGCTTGAAGGCGTCCAGGATCCCCGACGCCGTGGGGGCGGCGAAGATGCAACGCAGGTCGTTGTCGGCGTCGTCGGGTTGGGGAGGCTGCTGCCAGACGAAGTCCATCATCACGCCGACGAAGTTGGTGACGGTGGCGCCACTGTCGCGGATCTGGCGGGTCCATGCGCTGGCGCTGAACCGCTCCTGCAGCACGTAGCGGGCTCCGGCGATCAGCGCGGGATGGGCGGCCAGGAAGTGGCTGTTGCCATGGAACAGGGGACCGGCGGACATGTAGACGTCGGCGTCGGTGAGGCGGTTGAGCGAGACGCACTGGTCGGCGAAGAGGTGCATGTGGGCGTGCGGCATCATGACGCCCTTGGAGAGCCCGGTCGTCCCGGAGGTGAAGAAGACCGATCCCAGATCGGAGTGCCGCACGGGGGGCAACTCGACGGCGCCGGTGTCCGGGCCGTCGGAGAGCAGTTCGGCCCAGTCGGAGGCGGCGAATCCTGCCGCTGCCAGCATCGCCGCCGCCGTGTCACGCTCATCGGCGGTGCCGCCGGCCAGGTAGAAGCGCTCGACGGTGCGGACGGCTTCGGCGCTCTCGACGAAACGTTCGGCGAAGGTGGGGGCGATGAGAGCCACGCTCGGCGCGGTGGTCCTGGCCTGGTGTTCGAGGAAGCTGCCCCGGTAGGCGGTGTTGATGGGAACCTCGGCCATCCGCGCGAACGACGATCCCAGCCAGGCCAGGATGTAGGCGGAGCAGTTGGGCAGCATGATCAGGAGCCTGTCGCCGGGGGCCGCTCCGGCGGCGAGCAGGTTGCGAGCCACTCGCTCGGAGAGTTCGAGCGTCTCCGCGTAGGTGTAGGTCTCGCCCGTCGACGGAACGTCGAGATACGTGCGGTCGGCGTGCGTCGCGGCGCGATGGCGCAGCACCTGAGGGGAGTTCCAGTGGCGCCGGTCGGCGAAAGTCGGCCGGTACTGGTCGTAGCTTCGAGGGGCCATCGTGGCTGGGGGGATACCGGGCGCCTTCAGCGGGCGTCGCGCGGCGGGAACTGCGGCTTGCGCTTCTCCATGAAGGCCGTCGCCCCCTCCAACATGTCGGGCGAGCCGATGGCCTGCATCAGCATTCCGAGACCGGACTGCATGTTGTCGCGCAGTTGGTGCCACCAGACGTTCGTGCTGATCTTGGCGATCTCCACGTAGCGGGCCGACATGGAGCAGATCTCCGCACACCAGCGCTCGACCTCGTCGTACAACTCGTCGTGCGGGACCACGGCGTTGATCCAGCCCAGATCCAGCGCCTCGGCGGCGCTGTAGGGGCGGCACAGGTAGACCACCTCCTTGGCCTTCTTCTCGCCCACGGTCATCGCCAGGAGGTTCGTGCCGCCGAGCACAGGGGCGCTGCCGACCTTCACGCCGGTCTGGCCGAACCTGGCGCTCTCCGAGGCGATCGCCAGGTCACAAACCACGACCAGCTCGTTGCCGCCGCCGAAGGCCGGGCCGTTCACCGCGGCGATGACCGGCATGGGTGCCGAACGGATGGCGTCGAAGAGCTCGAGGCTGCCGGTGAACATGGCGCGCAATTCCCAGAAGTCGGGATCGGCCAGGTTCGCCAGGTAGCCGCCGGCGCAGAACGCCCGACCCTCCCCGGTGATGACGGTCACCCGGGCGTCCGCGTTCTCCCGGAGGGCCGCGATGATCTCGTCGACGGTCGTGCGGTCATAGGCGTTGAGCCGTTCGGGACGGTTCAGCCGCAGCCAGAGAATCTCATCCTGCCGGTCGGCGATCACGTCGGCCATGGCCTGCTCTCCTCTCGCACGGGCTCACTCGCTGCACCGAGGTCGCGTTCGAGACCGGGGGAGTCCAGCCGATCAAGCGGCATCCTCCCGGCCCACGGTGCGAGCCTCGGCCACTGCGGAGCGTAGGCCGCTCGGCGCAGCCGGCCGCAGGTGTCTCCGAGTGTGGCCGCTTTCTACCAACCGTTTAGTGTAGTTACCGGTACCAGGGCGGGGCGGTTCGCCCGTTACGCTGCGGCACCGCGAATTCATCGAACGGTTGTGTCGGTGAGGCGAACCAAGGAGATGCCCCCAGGATGTCGATCCTCGAACTCCCGCAGCTCTACAAGGATGTGCAGGCGGAGGCGCGGGCTGTCGGGGCGCAGGTCGCCCCCTTCGCCGCCGAGGCCGACGAGTGTTCCGAGATCCATGCGCCCACGCTGGAGGCCCTGCGAGCCAGCCGGCTCACCGAACTGATGGTGCCGTCCGCCTATGGGGGGCGCTTCGAGCTGGTGGACCCTCTCGCCGTCTGCCTGGCGCGAGAGGCGTGCATGAAGGCCTCGGCGCACCTGGACGCCCTGCTGGCGCTGCAGGGAATCGGCAGCTACGCGATCGCCCTCGGCGGCAGTGAGGACCAGCGGCGGTCCTGGCTGCCGAAGGTGGCGTCGGGGGAATCGCTGGCGGCTCTGGCGCTGACCGAACCCGAGGCGGGCTCGGACCTCAAGGCCATCACAACGACACTGAGGCCGACGGGAACCGGGGGTGAGGGGTTCGTGGTTTCCGGACGCAAGTCGTTCATCTCCAACGCCACGGTGGCCGACTTCTTCACCACGCTGGTCCGCGAACCGGCGCCCGGGGGAGTTGGCGAGGACCTGTACTCGGTCGTGCTCGTTCCAGCGGGCAGCCCGGGCGTGCAGATCTCGCCGTCGCCGGAGATCATCGCCCCGCATGTCCTCGGCGAGGTCGACTTCAGTGACGTCGCGGTCACCGCCGACCATCGGCTCGGGGAGCCCGGGAGGGGCTTCGCTCTGGTGCTGGCCACCCTCTCGGTGTTTCGCTCGTCGGTGGCGGGCGCCGCCGTCGGGCTGATGGAGGGGGCGCTGGAGATCGCCACCCGCCATGCGTCCGAGCGCCACCAGTTCGGTCGGCCTCTGGCACGCCTGGGAGCGGTCGCGAACCTGCTGGCGGACTCCTGGACCGACCTGGAGTCCTCGCGCCTGCTGGCCTACCGGGCGGCGGACATGGCGCGCCAGGATCCCGCCACGACGCTGGACCACTCCTCGATGGCGAAGCTCGCCGCGACCGAGGCGGCGTCCCGGGTGGTCGACCGCTGCGTGCAGGTCATGGGACGTTGGGGTCTCATCAAGGGATCCCGGATCGAGCAGTACTACCGGCAGGCCCGACCGATGCGCATCTACGAGGGGGCGAGCGAGGTGCTCCGCCTGGGGATCGCCGCCCGGCTCTGCCGCGACATCGTCGAGAGTGGGTCGCCCGAGTGAGGGCGGTCAAGCGAGGTTGCTGATATGGATCTGCAGTTGGACGGCACCGTGGCCATTGTCACGGGAGCCAGTCGTGGCCTCGGCGCAGCCGCAGCCACCGCACTTGTCGCCGAGGGGGCGCGGGTGGTGGCGGCCGCGCGCTCGCAGGACGCGCTGGATGAGCTGGCCCGGCGGTCGGGTGGCCGCATCTGTGCCGTTCGCTGCGACATGCACGACCGTGATGAGGTGGCGGGTCTGGTCGACGCGGCGGTCGATCGCTTTGGCCGGCTGGACTGCGTCGTCAACAACGCCGGTATCGCCCCTGCGGGGACGTTCCTGGATCAGGATCCCGCCGTGCTGGCCGACGTCGTGGGTGTCAACGTGCTGGCCCCGGCGATCCTCTCGCAGGCCGCAGGGCGCCACTTCGTCGCCGAAGGGACCGCCGGCTCGATCATCAACGTCGGCTCGACGTCCAGCTTGAAGGGCAAACCGCTGCTGGCGGCCTACAGCGCTTCGAAGGGGGCGCTGGCACGCTTCACCGAGGCTCTGGCCGCCGAGTGGGCCCGCCACAACATCAGGGTGAACATGATCGCCCCCGGCGCCTTCGCCACCGAGGCCCAGGCGCAGGTCCTGGCCGACGAGAAGATGCTGGCCGCGCGCCTGCGCAAGATCCCCATGCGCCGCATGGGCGACCCCGCCGAATTGGGGCCGCTGGTCTGCTACCTGGCGTCTCCGTTGTCGGCGTTCGTCACCGGGTCCTGCTTCGTCATCGACGGTGGCGAGGTGGCCAAGCTCTGACGGCCGCACCTGCTGAGGCGTCCGGCGGCGGGCGCCCCGTTCGAACCGCTTTCCGCTCCACCGAGGAGGTCCCATGACAGTTGAGTCCGCAACCAGAACCGGCGCCGATCGTTCCGCCCTGGGCAGCACCGCCCTGGCGAGCGGCACCATCGACGCCGTCTCGCCGAAGTTCGCCGAGGGGCTCGCCCGGGTCCGCGAGGTGACCGACACCGACGGCGCCTGCGAGGCCTGGGCCAAGGCGCTGTACATGGCGTGCGCCGCGGCGGTCAAGGGCCACAGGGACATGCTCATGGCGCAGATGGAACGGTCACGCAACCTGGGCTTGGAGCTGACCGACGCCCGCGGGGCCGCCCTCACGGTGCTCATCTCGCGCGGCGAGGCGGTCTACACGATGTTCAACGCCGCCATCGACGAGGTGTTCGGCGACACGATGACGCCGCCCGCCGGTGACGCTCCCGAGTTCCCGATCGACCGCCAGGGCTGCCTCGACTACTTCGAGGACTACTTCGGCTTCGTGCCCGACTATGTGAGACTCATGGCCGACGACGCTCCCCGCGCCCTGGAGGGCTACGTGCTGATGCGGGAGTGGTCACTCGCCGAGAACGTCCTGGATGCGACCCACGCGGAGCTGCTGCTGCTGACGATCAACGCGGCGGAGTTCTCGTCGCGGTTCGTGAACGTGCATGCCAACGGCGCCCGCCGAGCCGGTTGCACCGAGGCCCAGATCATCGAGGCGGTCACCTGTGCCATCCCCGTGGCCGGGGTGGCGTCCTGGCTGCCGGGAGCCGACGGCATCATGGAGGGCCGGCCGTGAGCACCGCCGATGGCCTTGTCGAGGGCCTCATCGACGTGCACGGCCACATCGTGTTGGAGGGTTCGATGGGGCAGGCCGGCGCCTGCGGCCCCGAGATCGGCCAGCACGCCGACGGCAGCCCCTGGTTCCGCGTCGGCAACTACCAGCTGGACGGTGTGGCCTACCGGGGATCGCTGTTCATCGACGTGGACATGCGCCTCGCCGCCATGGACGCCGCCGGCATCAGGGTGCAGGCACTCTCGCCAAACCCGCTCACCTTCCTGCACTTCATCGACGCCCCGGCGGCCGTGGACTTCTGCCGGGCGCACAACGACAGCCTGGCGGAGGTCGTGGCCGACCACCCCGACCGGTTCGTGGGCCTCGGCGCCCTGCCGATGCAGGACATCGAGGCGGCCTGCGTGGAGCTGCGGCGCATCGTCGCCGACCTCGGGCTGCTTGGCGGCTTCGTCGGCACCGACTTCGGCACACCGCTGGACGCGCCCGCTATGGACGCGCTGTACGGGTCCTGCGTCGAACTGGACGTGCCGCTCTTCCTGCACCCCACCCAGTCGGGCATTGACGGCCCCCTGCTGAACGAGCGGCTGCGGCGCTGGGACCTGGACCTCGTGCTGGAGTACTCCTTCGAGGAGGCCCTGGCGGCAGCAACGCTGATCTTCGGCGGCGTGCTGCGCCGCCACCCCGCCCTGGACATCTGCCTGAGCCACGGCGGGGGATCCCTGGCGCTGACGCTGTCGAAGCTGCGCAAGCTGGCCGAGCGGCGCCCCGCCTCGCCGGACTGGCTGAAGCCCGAAGGCGTCTTCGACACCCAGCTCGAACGGCTCTGGTTCGACTGCCACGTGACCGGGGCGGCGGAGTTCGCCTTCGTGATCGACGTCCTCGGCACCGACCGGCTCGTCTACGGCACCAACTTCGGAGGCTGGGACCGGGGCACCGGGCCGGACGTGGGCGAGTTGGCGGGCACACTCAACGAGAACGCCTCCCGGCTCCTGCGCCTCGGCGACCGGGCGCCGCACTTGCTGGCCTGAGGCGCCTAATCGTCGGGGAGATCCGGCCGGAACGAGGAGGAGATCATGGCTACCGAGGCGCCGCTGCTGGCGAATGAGGCGGATCATCCCCAGGAGGTCGTCGCCACGCACGGTGACCGGCGGATCGTGGTCATGGACTCGGCCCGCTACGTGGACGCCCGCAACCGGGGGACCGACGTCGTGGTGCCGGCCTCGTACCTGGGCGTGCTCCCGGCGCGGCTCATGGTGCCCCACAGGCCCCGGGCGGTCATCGGCCACGACGGCGCCGTGGGAATGGACGGGGCCGGGATCGCCGGGCTCTGGTATCTGGAGGCGCTGGGCATTCCCGCCGCCACGGCCTCGGCCGAGTCGTCGGAGTTGGGCAACGGGATGGACCAGTACACCTGCGGGGTGATCAGCCGGCTGAACATCTACGCCGAGCGTTGCGGCGTGACCGAGGGGATGCCGGTGACCGAGGCGGCGCGGCTCCTGGCCTGCAACGACCCGGTCGGCGAGATCGACGAGGGCACCAAGATCCGCCGCGAGGTGATGGCCACCTCGCCGACGGGGCGTGAGCTGGTGGTGACCGACTCCATCGTGTTCGCCCAGCCCGCCGATTCGCGCAACGTGCTGGTGACCGCCGGACACACCGGCCGCAGCGGGGCGGGCTTCCTGCTGGAGGTCTCGCCACACGGCTTCATCTGCGCCGACGGCGGGCGCGCCAAGAACGACTCCGGGATCGCCGGGCTGGCGCTCGTGGAGGAACACGGGCTCGCCGGCGGCTCCTTCGATGCCTGGACGGCGCCCATCGGTGACGCCTTCAAGGCCTACGAGATCGGCAAGGTGGGGGCCTGCAACCGCCTGGCGGTCGCCCGGGGCGTCGAGGTCGGCATGCCCGTGCGCGACGCGGCCATGGCGCTCCTGCTGCACGAGGACTGAGCCGCCCATGCAGCCGCCGGACCGCGCCGACCGAGCGCTGACCGGGGAGTTCTGGGCCGGAGTCGACCGGGGTGAACTTCTGCGGCCGGTGTGCTCACGCTGCGAACGGAGCTTCTTCACGCCGCAGGTGGTTTGCCCCTCCTGCGGTGATGGCCGGTGGAGCTACAAGCGGAGTACCGGGGCCGGCACGGTGTACAGCTTCACGGTGGTGCATCGCCCGCCCGAGCCCGCCTTCGAGGCGCCGTACGTCCTGGCCATCGTGGACGTGGCCGAGGGTTGGCACATGCTGACGTGGATCGTGGACTGCCCGCCCGGCGAGGTGTGCATCGGGATGGAGGTCGAGGTCCGGTTCGTGCCCGGTGCCGACGGAGCGGCGCTGCCGGCGTTCGCCCCCCGTGCCGTCGCTCGCAGCGCTGCCGGGGCGGCATCGTGAGCGACGCCGGGACCGGACACAGTCCCGGGTTGCCGCACGGCGCCGACGGCTGGGGCAGGGAGGCAACGTCATGAGAGGCATCAGATGAACGTCGGCCTGTCGTTCGGGCGGAACGCTCGGCGGTATCCGGGCGGGACGGCTCTGTTCGGCGTGGGCCCGCGTTGCCGCGACATCACGTGGGCCGAACTCGACGAACGAACGAACCGCATCGCCAACACCCTCGCTGAGCGCTTCGGAATCGAGCCGGGTGACCGGGTGGCGCTGCTCGTGGCGAACCGCCCCGAGGTCGTCGAGGTTCTCGGCGGCATCACCAAAGCGGGCGCGGTCTATGTAGGGCTCAACTTCCGTCTCGGCCCCTCCGAACTCGACCAGATCATCGAGAACGCCCAACCGCGGCTGCTGCTCGGCGACACCGAGCACCTCCCGCAGACGGCCGACGTCGCCGAGAAGTACGAACTCGAGGTCCTGGACATCGATTCGGAGCCGTACCGCTCACTCGTGGCGGCGGGATCACCCGCGCCCCCGCCCACCCTGCACGAGGTGCGCCCGGATGACGACTTCTGCATCGTCTACACCAGCGGCACGACCGGTCGCCCGAAGGGGGTGCTGTTCGACCACGCCCGGGTGCTGCAGCACGCCACGGTGACCGCGCTGGAGTACGAGATCTCCCGCCGCAGCCGCTACCTGCTGCAGATCCCGCACAACTCCAGCGTCAACATCACCATCGTGCCGACCCTGCTCATGGGGGCCGCCCTGGGGTTCCGCGACAGCCGCAGCTTCGAGCCGGCGGGGTTCGCCGAGACCGTCGACCGCCAGGGTGTGACGCACTCCTTCCTGGTGCCCACGCAGCTGATGCGCCTGCTGGACCGCCTGCCGCCGGCGCGCGACGGCCTGCTGGGCGGGCTCGTGACGCTGGGCTACGGCGCCTCCCCGATCTCCCCGGAGCGGCTGCGGGAGCTGGTCCGCCGGTTCGGCAACATCTTCAACCAGCTCTACGGCATGGCCGAGATCGCCTCCATCGGCACGATGCTGCGCAAGGAGGACCACCACCGGGGCCTGACCGAGCGGTCCGCGCTGCTGGGCTCCTGCGGCCAGCCGTCCTATGCCGTCGATGTGCGCGTTGTCGACCCGGACGGGCGCGACGTCGCTCCCGGCGAGCGGGGCGAGGTCATCTTCGGCGGCCCCTACGTCATGAAGGGCTACTACCGGGATCCCGAGCGAACCGCCGAGTCGCTGCGCGACGGGTGGATGCACTCCGGCGACGTGGCCGAAGTCGACGACGAGGGCTTCATCTACATCGTCGACCGGCTCAAGAACCTCATCATCCGGGGCGGGCTGAATATCGCGCCGACCGAGATCGAGAACGTGCTCTACCGCCATCCGGCCGTGCTGGAGTGCTCGGTGGTGGGGGTGCCCGATGCCGACTGGGGCGAGGCCATCGTGGCGGTGGCGGCGCTCAAGGACGGGGCGACGGTCGGCCCCGAGGAGTTGCGGGAGCACTGCCGCCACTCGGAACTGACGTCCATCAAGGTGCCCGAGCGGGTCGAACTGATCGACGCCCTGCCGAAGAACGCCGTCGGCAAGATCGCCAAGGACGAGTTACGCAAGCGCTACTGGGGCGAGGGGCGCCAGGTGTGAGCCCCGCCGGGCGATCGCGCCACCCACTCGCCGGGATCGCCGTGGCCGGAGTGGCGGCCACGCGCCAGGCCCGAAGCATCGACGGCAACTCGGTGCAGATCTGCCTCGAGGCGGCCCGGGCGGCGCTCGATGACGCCGGCATGGGCCTCGACGAGATCGACGGCATCTCGGCGCGCTGGCCCGGCCCCGGCGGCACGGTCTTCCATCCCGGTTCGGTGGACTGGACTGCCATCTTCGGCAAGGGATTCGACTGGGTGGGCGACACCTACCCGCAGGGCGCACCTGGTCTGCTCGACGCCGCCGGAGCCATCCTCGCCGGCCAGTGCTCCACGGTGCTGGTGTTCGGCGGCCGGGCGGGGGAGTCCGGAGGGGTCTCCCCGGCCGACGACGCCACGAGCGCCACGGTGTCTTCGGCCGACGGTGCCACGAGCGCCACGGTGTCTTCGGGCGACGACGCCACGAGCGCCACGGTGTGTTCGGGCGACGGTGCCACGAGCGCCACGGTGTCTTCGGGCGACGACGCCTCGCGCGCCGTCGCTAGCTACACCCGGCCCGACAATGAGTTCGTGGCGTGCTGGGGCTCGCTGACGGCCGCGCAGTTCGCTCTGGTTGCGCAGGTGTACGTCCACCGGTTCGCCCCTGATCCCGAGCGGATGGCGCTGGTGGCGGCCACGATCCGCAACTCCGGGTCCGCCAACCCGGCGGCCGTGATGTACGGGCGCGGCCCCTACAGCCCCGCCGACGTGCTGGCCTCACTGCCGGTGGCGGAGCCGTTCCGCCTGCTGGACCTCTGCCTGGCCACCGAGGGCGCCGCCGCCATGGTCGTGACCAGCCTCCAGCGTGCCCGCGACTGCCCGTCGGCGCCCGCGGTCGTGCTCGGCGGGGGTTCGGAGTGGCACCGCCAGCAATACGTCGACCCACCCCGCTACGACGACGTCTCCCGGATCGGCGCCGACGCCTACCGGCGGACCTTCGAGATGGCCGGTGTGGGCCCCGGCGACACCGATGTCTTCGAGCTCTACGACATCAACACCTTCGAGGTGATCCGCCAGTTCGAGACGCTGGGCCTGTGTCAGGAGGGCGAGGGCGTTGACTACCTGGCCGAGGCGGGTATCGGGCTCGACGGTCGGCACCCCACCAACACCGACGGGGGACTGCTGGCAAACTCGCACGTGGGCTGGGGCGGGCCGACGTTGAAGATCGTCGAGGCCGTGCGCCAGATCCGCGGCACTGCCGGCCCGTCGCAGGTTCCGGGCGCGGAGGTTGCGCTGGTGACCGGCGCCGGCTCGGGCGCCCAGTACCACAACGCGGTCCTGCTGGGCGCCGATCGCTGAGGCAGATCGGGGACTGTCGTCCCGTCGACCTGAAGCGCCATCCGTCTGACCGTGCATGGATTCCGGCCTGCGCCGGAATGGCGATCGGAGCGGTTTGGCTTGTGTTTCCGCCTCGGGCTAGGCGCGCTGGTTGAAGCGGCGCTGCAGGTACTCCGAGACGATCCGCACCTTCTGGATGGTGGGCGTGCCGCCGGCGATGGCCCAGCCGTGCGAATCGCGCAGCCGCCGTTCGATGCCGTACTCCTCGCTGTAGCCGTAGCCGCCGTGCAACTGCACGGCCACGTCGGCCACCTTCTTGGCCATCTCATTGGCGAAGCACTTGGCCATGGACGCCTCCAGCGTCCGGGGCGCGCCGCGGCCCGCCCGCGCCGCAGCCCGATGGATCAACAGCCGGGCCGCCTCGACCTGCAGGATGATCTCCGCGAGCGCGGTCTGCACGGTCTGGAACTCCACGATCTCCTTGCCGAACTGCCGCCGCTCGGTGACGTAGGCGGCACAGAGGTCCAGGCAGGCCTGGCCGATGGCCAGGCTCATCGTGGCGTTGCCGAGCCGCTCGATGCTGAACGCCGTGAAGAGGCGCCCGAAGCCGCCGGCATCGATGATGAGGTTCTCCGCCGGCACGGCCACGTCGTCGAAGAACATGTCCGCCGAGGGGATGCCCCGGAAGCCCATGAGGCGCTCCTGGGGGCCGAACGTGAGCCCGTCGGAGTCGCGGTCCACCACCAGCGCCCCGATGGCACGGGCGCCGCGCTCGTCGTTCAGGCGCACGTACACCAGGTACTGCTCGGCGTGTCCCGCGCCCGAGCACCAGCGTTTCGTGCCGTTGATCACGTACCGGTCGCCCTGGCGCACCGCGGCGGTGGTCATGTCGGTGGCGGCCGACCCGGCGTCGGGTTCGGAGATGGTGATCGCCATCGTCACCTCGCCGGCGGCAACGGGCGGAAGCAGCCGCTGCTTCTGTTCATCCGTGCCGAACAGGTCGATCACCCGGGCGGGCCCGGTGTTGGCCTCGAAGACACCGAACGCCGCCGTGGGTGCCGCCTTGGCCAGTTCCTCGATGACGATGAGCGAGTCCAGCAGGTCGGCCCCGCCGCCCCCGTACTCGGGCGGCAGGCCCATTCCCATGTATCCCAACTCCGCCAGGCGGCGCCGCTCCGCGTCGGGGAAGGGCGTGCGCTCGGTGTCCCAGGCCGCGGCCTGCGGCGCGTACAGGTCGGCGGCGAGTGCGGCGACAGTCTCCCGCAGCGCCTCCTGTTCGGGCGTCAGGTCGGTCACGCCGGAACGGTCCGGTACACGTTCCACATGTCGTAGAAGAGGCGGCCCGTCTCCAGGGTGCAGTGGTACACGGCGTCGCGCTGGGCGGGCGTCCTGGCGTACTCCGAGACGATCTCGATCCCCTCGTCGCCGTGCTCGGCGTCGGCGAGGATGTGCATCGTCCAGAAGATCAGGTCCTCGTCGCTCATGCCGTAGTTCTGCTTCTGGGCGGCCACGATGCGGGTGAACGTGTCCGGCACGAAGGACTCCAGGCCGATGCCGATGGCGGCGAGCGGCACGCACCAGTCGCGGCAGAGGCCCATGAACTCGAAGTACTCGGTGAGCCGCCGCCCGGCGGGGAGTTGCTCGGCCCGGCGCATGGCCTCGGTGTCACCGCCGAGGGCGGCGCCCCACTCCAGCAGCAGCTCGGGATGGGCCTTGGTGCCGGTTTCGATGCCCATGCACTCCTCGGCCAGATTCTTGACCAGCGTGGTGCGCACGTCCTCGTGCGGGCAGTTGACGTAGATGGCCCCGATCCACGGCAGCATGCGCGAGATGTGCAGGTAGAACTGCTCGCAGAACAGGATCAGCTGCGGGACGGTGACGCTGCCGTCCTCCATGGCGCCCACGACCGGGTGGTCGGCCATACCGCAGCCGGGCCTGGTGAGTTCGTCCCGCAGGCGTCCCACGAACTCCGCCGGGGTCATGTCGGAGAGTTCGGTGGTGCTCGGCGCGACTGTTGTCATGGTCATCAGGTTGCCTCCGATGCTCGTGTTGGGGTCGGTGATCGTTGTGGTGACAGGTCGTGTCGATTGGTGTGTTGACGGGTCGGTCGCACGGATGCCCGGCTCAGGGCGTCCTGGTGAAGATCACCGGGTAGCGCCCGAAATAGGGCCGGGTGGTGGACGGGTCCATCTCGGGGGGATCGTCGGGGTCGGGGATGCAGCCGTGGTCGAACATGGTCTGCACGGCGACCGGCGTGACGCCGAACAGGTGCCCGTCGAGGCCGGTCTCGGTGTCCAGGACGATTCCCGCGGCCAGGTCCTGGCCGATGCAGGCGTGCATGCCCATGCCGAAGCTCAGCCCCCAGGGGTGGACTCCCTCGGCGGTCCGGCGCATGGGATTGAAGTCGTCGGCGTCCTCCCCGAAGGCGGCCGGGTCGCGATTCACGACCGGCAGGTCGATGACGACGCGGTCGCCTTCGGTGATCTCGGTGCCGTCGCCGAGGGTCAGGTCGGCCTCGGCCCAGCGCACCGCGACCGGGCTGGACGGCTGCAGGCGGATCGTCTCGTGGGTGGCCCGCTGGCAGAAGAGCCGGTCGGTGCGCGGGCGGTCGGCGTCGCCGGGATTGGCCTCCAGCCAACTGAAGATGTTGTGCATCGTGCGCGTGAAGGCGGTGGCGCTCGTGTGCGCCCCGGCGAGCATGTAGAAGGCCACCTCGCGGCAGATGATCTCGGGTGTGAGGTCGAGGTTGTCCTGGTTGCGCACCAGGACGCTCAACACGTCCGGAGGGAGTTCGGACTCGGTTGCGGCGCCGGCCGTGATGCGGTCCAGGATGGCCTGGCGGCGTTCGATACCCGGCGCCAGGAACTCCCGGTGAAACGCCTGCAGCGCCGCCCCGATCTCGGCCGACTTGGCTTCCTTGTCGCCGGTGTAGTGCGCGATCGTGGCGCCCTCGATGAACAGCATGAGGTAGTCGTAGAGCCGGAACGTCTCCTCGGGGGTTCCCTCGGGGCGGTCCACGCCGGCGGTGAGCGCCGCGAGGTTCATCATCAGTTGGTGGCTGAAGCGCACGAGTTCGGTGCGGCCCGCCGCCAGGTGCGGCGCCAGGGTCTCATCGAAGATGGCCGGGAAAAGGTCCTGCTCGTAGTGCCAGAAGGTGTCCCGGCGGAACAGGCGGTTCTCGAGGCGGCGCCGGTTGCGGTGCTCGGCGCCGTGCAGGTTGATGACGACGTCGGCCATGACGACATCGCCCTCGTCGTAGGAGCCCTGACGGAGGTCGCGGTTGCGGTAGCACTGCTGCGCGGCGGCGTAGGTGTCGATGGTGATGGACCGCGGGGCGGTGGTTGTGCTCATGATCGGCGCCTCATGGTAGGGAGTGGCTCAGAAGTCGGCATCGTCCAGCGCCACCGTCTGGTGCACGATGAACCCGCCGGCCACCGTGAACGTGTCTCGCCCCGACGTCCCGTCAGCGGGTCCACCGGCGATGCGCCAGCGCACCGAGACCGTGTCGTCGCTCTCGTGGCGCCGCTCGCCGAAGCGCACCTCGCCGCCCCCGAGCCGCTGCGGGACGGAGGTGAAGTACTCGGCGATGACCGCAGCGCCCTCATACGAGGCGTCGTGGCGCACCAGGACCGCGTCGCCGGCATAGTCCGACGCCATGGCCACCGGATCGCCGGTCAGGACCGCCGCGAGGTGGTCCTCGACGACCTGGCGGGGGCTCCGGGCACCGAGATCAGTCATGTGTCACACCGAGTCCCAGCCCGCCGTCGACCACCAGCACTTCACCTGTCGTCCACTCGGCCCGTGCCAGGTACTCGAACGCCTCGGCGATCTCACCGGCGGTCCCGATGCGCCCGAGGGCGTGTGCGCCCGACATGGCGTGCAGGCGCGCCGCGGCCTGGTCATCGTCGAACAGGCCGGCCCGCTGGTTGATCTCGGTCAGGACCGCACCGGGTCGCACGCAGCCCACCCTGATGCCCTGTGGCCCCAGTTCAGCGGCCAGCACGCCGGTGAGCGTCTCGATGGCCCCCTTGGTCGCCGCGTACGGCGCCACGCCGGGGAAGCTGCGCTTGGTGTGCACCGAGCCCACGAACAGCACGCAGCCCTTCGTGCGGCGCAGGTGGGGCACCGCCAGACCGCACAGCAACATGCCCGCGACCACGTTGGTGTGGAACAGCTCGAGGAGCCGGTCCTCCTCCAGGGTTTCGACCGGTCCCCGGTACATGTTGCCGGCGTTGGACACCAGCACGTCGAGGCGACCGCCACCGTGGCCCACGGCGGTCGTGATCATGCGTTCACGGTCGGCGGCGCTGGTCACATCACCTGCAACGGGCCGGCAGCGTTCGCCGAGCCGTTCCGCGACCGCCGCGACCTTGGCCTCGCGCCGCCCGGTGATCGTCACCGAGGCGCCGGCGCGGACGAAGTGCTCCGCTGCGCCCTCGCCGATGCCCGAGCCACCGCCGGTGATCAGCACCGACATGCCGTCGACAGGTCTCACTGCGCCGTCGCCCGGCCGGGTGTGCGCGCCTCGTCACCGACCCCGTCGACGCTGCGGGGCCGCGGCAGGTGCGACAGGATCGACATGGTGACGCCGCCGTCCACGAGCAGAGTCTGGCCGGTCACGTAGTCCGCGTCATCCGACGCCAGCCACAGGACCGCCCGGGCGATGTCGGTCGTGGTGCCGAGGCGGCCGCGGGGCACGACCGTCTCGCGCTCGGCCCGCAGCTCGGGGTCTGCGTTGATGGGTGCGGACATGCCGCCGTCGATCAGGCCCGGCGCCACGCAGTTCACGCGGATGCCGAAGCGGGACCACTCCAGCGCCATCTGCTGGGTCAGCATCATGATTCCCGCCTTGGTGGAGGCGTAGGCGCCGGCATTCGGGCCCGGAGCGATGCCGTTCATGGATGCCACGTTCACGATCCGCCCGCCGCCGGCGCCGGCCATGCGGCGTGCCGCCGCCCGGCCGCACAGGAAAGTGCCGATGAGGTTGACGTCCACGACCGCCCGGAAGTCATCGGCTCCGTGATCCAGCAGGGGCCCGAAGCGCACGATGCCGGCGTTGTTGACGACGACGTCGGGGGTTGCGCCGAAGGCGTCGAGGGCGGCCTCGATCTGGGGCTCGTCGCTGACCGAGGCCGCCAACGCGACGGCGCCGGCGATCTCGGCGGCGGTGTGTTCGGCGCCCTCACCGTCCACGTCGAGCACGCCGACGCGGTAGCCGGCGGCGCACGCCTCCCGGGCGATCTCGGCGCCGATGCCGGCTGCGGCGCCGGTGACGAGCAGGGAGCGCTGCTGGTTGGTCATGTCTCGGACTCCGAACTGAAGACGATGGGGTACGAGGAGAAGTGCGGGCGCTTGGTGTTCCGGTCGGCGATGGGCGGGTGGTGGGGGTCGGGGCGACCGCCCTGGGCGAGCGTTGCGGCGACCATCACCGCCACCGTGCCGTAGAGGTGATCGTCGTCGAGAGTGCCGCCACCCATGAGTTCCATGCCGCCGTCCAACTCGGCGCCGATGCAGGCGTGGGCGCCGCCGCCGAAGCTGAGGCCCCAGGCGTTGCACCCCGCGGGTACCGCCCGGTACGGGTCGAAGGTGTCCGCGTCCGGGCCCCACACCTCGGGGTCGCTGTTCACCGCCGCCAGGTCGATGACCACGCGCCTGCCCTGATCGAGGACCGTCCCGTCGCGCAACGTGACCGTGCGCAGCGGCTCGCGCCAGGCCACGGGACTCGCCGGATTGAGACGCAGCGACTCGTGAACGCAACGTTGCGCGAACGCCATGTCGGTTGCCGCCCGCTTCAGGTCCTCCGGGTGGGCCCCGGCGCGCGAGAACAACTCGTCGAGGGCGTGCGTGAATGCGTCGGCGGTGCTGTGTGCGCCCGCCTGCAGGTAGAAGCAGATCTCCCGCTCGACCAAGTCCAGCGGCATGTCGAGTGACTCCTGATGGCGCAGCAACAACGTGGCCACGTCGCGGGGCAGGTCGTCCTCGCCGATCTCCCCGGCAGCGAGCCTCCCGAGCAGGGCACGGCGCCGATCCAGCGAGGCCGTCAACATCTCGGCGCGGAAAGCCGCCAACTGTTCCCTGACCTCGGCGCGGACCTCTTCGGGGTCACGGGTGGAGTGCGCCAGGGTGGCACCGGCGCTGAAGGTCCGCACGAAGTCCTCGAGGCGCGACGTGTGGGCGACGTTCGCCGGATCGTGATCCACCCCGGCGATGGTGGCGGTGAGGCTGATGGCCGCCCGGTAACCGAGGGCGCGCAGATCGGCGCGGCCGGCCGCCACGTACGGCGCAAGCACCGCGTCCAGGGTCTCGCCCAGTACCCGGCGCTCCCAGTGCGCGAAGACCTCCCGGCGGAACAGCCGGTTCTCGACGCGCCGCCGCCGCCGGTGAGCGTCACCGTGCAGGACCAGCAGGCAATCCTTCATGATGACGGCGCCCTCGTCGTACATGGCCTGGCACAGGTCCTTGCTGCGGTAGGCCTCGCGGGCCTGCTGCCAGCCGCGAAGCACGATCGCATCCGGTCCGCCACCGAGGGTTCCCTGCATCTCAGGTCCTCCCGCCGGCTCCGGCGACACCGGCCGGCCCGGGCTCGTCGCCGAGTTGCGCCGCCAGCCGTCGCGCTGCGTCGGAGGGCGCGAGCCGGCCGGCGGTGACTTCGGCGAGCAACTCGGCCGTCCGGCCGGACGGATCGGCGACGAGCGCGTCGATCCCGTGGTGCAGGTGCCGGCGCACCTCCTCGGCGGCGTGGCGCGATCGACGGTCGTCGGTGCGGCTGGCAGCGCGGGTGTGGCGGCGGTGGTCCTGCACGTGCTTCCAGAGTTCGTCGGCGCCCTGGTTCTCCGTCGCCACGGTCAGCGTCACCGGGGGTCGCCACGGCGCGCTGTGGCCGAGATCGAGCATGTGCTCCAGATCGCGCCGCGCGTCGGCGGCCCCGGCCCGGTCGGCCTTGTTCACGACGAATATGTCGGCCATCTCCAGGAGCCCTGCCTTGTTCGCCTGCACGGCGTCACCCCAGCCGGGGCTGACCGCCACGATCGTCGTGTCCGCGGTCCTGGCGATGTCCACCTCGACCTGGCCGATGCCGACCGTCTCCACGATGATCAGATCGTGACCCGTGGCGTCGAGGAGTCGGACCGCGGCGAGCGCCGCCAGAGCCAGCCCGCCCGACTGCCCCCGGCTCGCCATCGACCGGACGAACGGCCCGTCGCGTTCCGCCGCGCTGCCCATACGCACCCGGTCGCCGAGAATGGCGCCTCCGGTCAGCGGCGAACTCGGGTCGACGGCAAGGATCGCCACGCGCCATCCGTCCTCGGCCGCCGCACGGGCCAGGCAGTCCGTGAGCGTGGATTTGCCGACCCCCGGGGCGCCGGTGATGCCGACGACTTGGGCGCTGCCGGCGAGCGGCCACGCGGTGACCGCGATGGCGTCGGCGAGGTCCCCGCCGCGCTCGGTGAACGTCAGCAGCCGCCCCAGAGCCCGGCGATCACCGTTGCAGGCGCGCTCGAACAGATCCGCAATGTCGACCAGTGTTCCGGCCGGCCGCGCCCCCGATGGTCCGGGCAGCGACGCCGCAGGATCGACGGTCATTCCCGACCGGCGGCTGCGGCCCGGACCGTGCGGGCGACGTCGACAGCGGACGCGCCGGGGCCGAGAACGGCGAAGACGCCGGCCTCCCGCAGGCGGTCGAGGTCCTGATCGGGGACGATCCCGCCGACCACGACCGGTACGTCCATCCCGGCCTCCCGCACAGCATCGACCATCCGGGGAGCCAGCGTGAGATGACCGCCGTTGTGTATCGACAGGCCGATGACGTCGGCGTCCTCCTGCTCGGTGGCTTGCAGCACCGACTCGGTCGTCTGGCGCAATCCCAGGTAGATCACCTCGAGCCCCGCGTCGCGCAGCATCCGCGCCACGACCTTCAGTCCCCGGTCGTGCCCGTCGAGTCCCAGCTTGGCGAGCACCACTCGCACGGGCTGTTCGGGTGTGCCGCGGCGGTCGGGAGCGGTCATACCACCGCAGGCTCGGTGTAGGTGCCGAAGACACCTTCGAGGGCGGAGGTGATCTCCCCCTCGGTGGCGTCGACGCGGACACAGTCGATGATCGGCTCCATGAGGTTCACCGTCGGCTCGGCGGCGTCGGCGACGAGCCGTTCGAGTGCGTCGACGGTGGCCCCGTCGTCGCGGCGCCGGCGCACCTCGGCGAGGCGCTGCAGTTGCCGGCCCTCGACGTCATCGTCGATGTAGAGAATGGGTGTGTCCCCGTCGTCGCCCTCGGTGTAGGCGTTCACACCGACGATGACCCTCCTGCCGGCATTGACCTCGCGCTCGAAGCGGTAGGCGCTGTCGGCGATCTCGCCGACGAAGTAGCCGTTGGCGATGCCCTCGTAGACACCCTCCAGGATGGATCCCTCGCCGAGCTTGTCGAGGTGTTCGAACACCTCCGTGGCTCGGCGTTCCATCTCGTCGGTCATCCACTCCACGTAGGCGGAGCCGCCGAGCGGGTCGGCCACGCCGGCCACGCCGGTCTCGTGGGCGATCACCTGCTGGGTGCGCAGGGCGATCCTGGCCGCCCTCTCGGTGGGCAACGCGAGTGCCTCGTCGTAGCTGTCGGTGTGGAGGCTCTGGGTGCCACCCAGCACCGCCGCCATGGCCTGGGTGGCGACGCGGGCGATGTTCACTTCCGGCTGCTGGGCCGTCAGCGACACCCCGGCCGTCTGCGTGTGGAAACGGAGTTGCAGCGAACGCTCCTCCTTCGCGCCGTAGCGCTCCCGCATCCAATGAGCCCAGATCCGGCGTGCCGCCCGGTACTTGCCGATCTCTTCGAAGAAGTCGATGTGACTGTTGAAGAAGAAGGACAACCGGCCGGCGAAGTCGTCCACGTCCAGGCCGGCGGCCACGGCCGCCTCCACGTAGGCGAAGCCGTTGGCGAGGGTGAAGGCCAACTCCTGCGCCGCCGTGGAGCCCGCCTCGCGGATGTGATAGCCGCTGATGGAGACGGGGTGCCAGCGCGGCATCTCGGCGGTCGTGAAGCGGATGAGGTCGGTGACGAGGCGCACCGAGGGCCGCGGCGGGAAGATGTACTCCTTCTGCGCCTGGTATTCCTTCAGGATGTCGTTCTGGATCGTCCCGCTGAGCCTGGCGCGCTCGGTGCCGCCCCGCTCGCCGGTGACGATGTACATGGCCATCAGGATGTTGGCGGGGCCGTTGATGGTCATCGACGTGCTCACGTTGCCGAGGTCGATGCCCGCGAACAGATCCTGCATGTCGGCGATCGTGTCGACGGCCACGCCGGCCCGGCCGACCTCGCCGATCGCCCAGGGATGGTCGGAGTCCCGGCCCATCAGGGTGGGCATGTCGAACGCGGTCGACAGGCCGGTACCTCCCGCTTCCAGCAGCTTCTTGAAGCGCCGGTTGGTGTCGGCGGCCGTGCCCATTCCGGCGAACAGTCGCATCGTCCAGAGCCGGGAGCGGTACATCGACGGGTGGATGCCGCGCGTGTACGGGAACTGGCCGGGATACGGGGGATCTCCGTGAACCCCGGCGAGCGGGACACCGGACATCGTCTCGAAGGAGGCGTCTCGCTGCGGGGCGGACTCGAAAGCGGCCCGCCACTGCGCCTCGGCCTGGTCGCGCGGCGAGTCCTTGTCGGTGCCCGGTTCGGTGTGGTCGGGGGAATCGTCGTCGAAAGTGCTCATGGTCGACCCTGCGCCGGGCTGCCCACCGGGTCGCCCGAAGTGTCTCAACCGCTCCCGCCAGAGTACCCGCGGAGTGGTTGCACCTTCCCTTCGGGATTCCGGTAAGCGAAGCGCGTCGCTGTGTACGGTGTGGTGCTGGCCTACAATCTAGCGCCGCATAGTCAACCCAACAGTTGTTTGAGGAGTGGTCGAATGCCGGAAGGCGCCCCGGACAGCCGCAAGCCTTCCAAACGCCGCCGGCAGGAGGTCATGGACGTCGCTGCCCGCATCTTCAGCGAGAAGGGCTACGAGGCCACCTCGATTCAGGAGATCGCCGAAGAGGTCGGGATCCTCAAGGGCAGCCTCTACTACTACATCGACACGAAGGAAGACCTGCTGTTCGGCGTGATCCAGGAGGCCTATGACGCCGCTCTCGGCGTCATCGAGGACCTCGAGGAGCGCGAGGGCAGTGCACTCGAACTCATCGACGCGCTCGTCCGCAGGCACGCCGAGGTGTTCTCCCAGACCTTCGTCCAGTCCTCGGTGTTCTTCAAGGAGTTCCGGGCGCTGTCCCCGGCGCGCCAGGAGACGATCCGCGAGGCAGCCGATGTCTACAGCAGGTTCCTCAGTTCGCAGATCCGGCGCGGCCAGCAGTCCGGTGAGATCGACGCCGCGATCAACTCGCGGCTCGCGACCATCGGGATCATCGGGATGATGAACTCGATGTCGTTCTGGTACCGACCCGACGGCCGCGCCACCCCGGCGCAGATCGGAGCGGAGTTCTCCCGGCTCGTGATCGGGGGATTGCGGGCCTGAAGGCGTTCAGTGCCCGCCGGTCAGCCCCGCGGGAATCCGAACGGTACGACTCTCGGACACCGATCAGCGCGGTGCGCGGGGTTCAGGAAGCGGCGACCGGCTCGGTGTCGATGGTGACCGAGTTGATCTTGGCGTCACCCTTCGGTGTCTCCCCCTTGCGGGGAAGGGCGGCGAAGGCGTGGACGGCGTCCATACCTGCGGTCACCTGGCCGAAGATCGTGTAGGCGTGGGGTAGGGCCACGCTGGCCAGGCAGATGAAGAACTGCGACCCGTTGGTGTTGGGTCCTGCATTGGCCATGGCCACCGTGCCCTCCCGGTACTGGCCGCGGCCTTCGACCTCGTCGGCGAAGCGGTAACCGGGCCCGCCGCGCCCGGTGCCGGTCGGGTCTCCGCCCTGCACGACGAACCCCGGGACGACCCGGTGTACGGGACAATCGTCGTAGTAGCCCTCCCTGGCCAGGAAGACGAAATTGTTGACAGCCAGGGGTGAGCGCTCGGCCTGCAGATCGATCTGGATCTGGCCGCAACTCGTGTCGAGCGTCGCCGAGTAGCGGAGCGCCGGATCCAGACTCATGGGTGGGGGACTTGACCATTGCACGGGGGCGACTCTACCCCGACCGGCCGCGTCGCTCTACGCCCGGCCCGGAGCCTCGCAGGCCTCTCGGGGCGGGGTCACGGGACGCAGCCGCCTAGTCTGGGCGCGTGACGGGGCCGTCAGAGCGCACGAACCAGGCGGCTGCCGGCTCCGGGGCCTCGGCTGTCGGGGACACGCCGCCACTGGTCGCGCAACGGGACCCGGCGACCGGTCGCGACATCCGCGACATCCAGCGGCGCACGCTGCGCGTGTTGATGGCCGTCGTGGCTGTGGGTGGCGCGGGCACCGCCGGGGCATTCAGTGTCGCCGCGGTGCTCGCCGAGCGGATCACAGGAAGCGAGACGCTCAGCGGCCTGGCCGCCAGTGGATTGACCATCGGTTCGGCCCTGGTGGCGGTGCCGATGGCGAAACTCATGAGCCGCAGCGGCCGGCGGGTGGGCTTGCGCTCGGGATACTTCCTGGCGCTGGCTGGAGCGCTCGTGGCGCTGCTGGGCGGCCAGATGGACGCCTACGCGCTCGTCGTCGTCGGCTTCGCCGCTGTCGGCACGGGCAATGCCTGCAACCTGGCGGCCCGGTTCGCGGTCGTCGACGTGGCGGCGCCGGCGCAGAGAGCCCGGACCATCGGACTCCTGGTCGGCGCCACGACGGTGGGTGCCATCCTGGGTCCCACGCTGGCACTGGGCCCGGCGACGGCCGTGGCCACCGCCGTCGGTCTGGACGAGTTGTCCGGCCCGTACCTCTTCGCCGCGGCGGCGTTCGTTCTGGCCGCGCTGCTGTCGGATCGCGGCCTGCGGCCCGATCCGCTGCTGGTGGCGAGACGACTCGGCGGGGGCGCCGGCAACCTCGCTCGATCGATCCGCCTGATCGCCCGGATCCCCGCGGCCCGCCTGGCCACGTTGGCGATGATGGTGGGACAGGGCGTCATGGTGGCGACCATGGTCATGACGCCGCTGCACATGACCGAAGGTGACCAGACCCTGGAGCTCATCGGGTTCGTGATCTCCATCCACATCGTGGGGATGTACGCACTGGCACCCCTGGTGGGATGGGTGACGGACCGTCTGGGGCCGGTGCCCATGATCGTCGCGGGCGGGGTGATCAGCTTCGTCGGGGCGGAGATCGCCGCCCACACGCCGCCGGACGTGGCCTGGGGCATGTTCGTCGGAATGTTCGGCGTGGGGCTCGGCTGGAATTGCTGCCTCGTGGCCGGGACGGCGCTGTTCACCGCCTCCGTGCCGGCCGCCGAACGCGTCCCCGTGCAGGGTGCGGCCGACCTGTTGATGACAGCCTCGGGCAGCGTCGCCGGCGTGGCCGGGGGTGCGGTCGTGGCGTGGCAGGACTTCCAGTTCCTCAGCCACTACAGCGGCCTGTTCGGCGCCGCGCTGGCCGGCGTGGCGACCGTGGCGTTCCTGCGCAGCCTGGGTGGTCGCCCCACCGCGGCGGCGCGGACCTGAGGCCGGTCGGGGAGCGACACGGAGACCGGCGGGAGAGCGACAGGCGTGCGCGCACCTGCATGGCGACGGGTATTCGCAGCGCTCGCGCTGGCGCTGGCCGGATTGGCGGCCGCGGGGGTCGCCTGCGGGCCGTCCCCGAGTGGTGGGGGTTCCGAGCCGGTCGCCGAGGGCGCTGGGCGGGTCGACCTCGACGCCTTCGACGGGACGGTCAGGATCGGCGCCGCACTCAGCGAGACCGGGAAGTTCGCCGTCGAGGGCAAGGACTCGCGCCAGGGCTACGACACCTGGGTGCGCTGGGTGAACGAGGAGTACGGCGGCATCCGGATCGGCGGGAAGCGCTACGGCGCCGAGATCGTCTACTACGACGACGAGTCCGATGCCGACACCGCCGCCAACCTGGTCCAGAGGCTGATCGACACCGACAAGGTGGACTTCCTGCTGGGGCCGTACTCCAGCGGTCTCACCACCGGCACCAGCGCCATCGCCGAGGCCAATGACGTGATCATGGTGGAGGGCAACGGAACCTCCGACACGATGTTCGAGCGGGGGTTCCGGAACCTGTTCCTCGTGGCGACCATTGCCAGCGACTACACGAAGTCCGCGGTGGAGGCGCTGGCGGCCCGGGGAGCGCGAACCGCCGTGATCGCCTATGAGGACACGACCTTCCCGACCTCGGTCGCCGAGGGGGCCAGGCGCCACCTGGAGGACAACGGCATCGAGGTGCTCGCCACCGAGACCTATCCGAAGGACATCCAGGACGTCTCGGCGATCATGACGAAGTTCCGGAACCTGGATCCCGACGTGTTCCTCGGCGGTGGCCACTACAACGACGCCGTGCTGTTCGTCAACGCGGCCGACGAGCTGGGCTTCGAGCCGGACGCCATGCTGATCACCGTTGGGCCGTCCAACCCGCGGCTCGTCGAGCAACTCGACGACGATGTCGAGGGTGTTCTCGGCCCCACCCAGTGGGAGGCCACGATGGCCTACCGGGGCTCGTGGTTCGGCAGCGCCGCCGACTACGCGGCCTACTACGAGCAGCTCTGGGGCGAGCCACCCGTGTACCAGGCGGCGAGCGCCACCGCCTCGGCCCTTGTCCTGCACCTCGCCATCGAGGCCGCCGCGAGCACCGACACCGGTGCCGTGCGGGATGCCTTGCGCACGCTGCGGGCGGACACGTTCTACGGCCCGGTCGCCTTCGACGAGCGCGGCGTCAACGTGGCCAAGCCGATGGGCACGATCCAGGTGCAGGGCGGTGAGATCCGGGTCGTGGCGCCCGACGCCGCGGCCGTGGCGGGACTGGAGTTCCCCCGTGGCTGACCGGCTTGGCGGGGCGCGGGGGCGGGCGCTGTGAGCTACTTCGCCCAGGCGCTGATCAACGGCATCGCCCTGGGCGGCATGTACACGCTGCTGGTCCTGGGGTTCTCGATCATCTGGGGGGTGATGGGCGTCATCAACCTGGCCCATGGCGAGTTCGTGATGGTCGGCGCCTACCTGGCGTGGACGGCCAACGAGCTCTGGGACGTCGACCCGTTCGTGTCCGCGCCGGCGGTCTTCGGTGTCATGGTGATCTTCGGGTACCTGGTGCAGCGGATTCTCGTGAACCGGGTGATCGACCGGTCATCGCTGGTGTCGTTGCTGGTGATGTTCGGGGTGTCGATCATCCTGCAGAGCATCATGAAGGTGGCGTTCTCCGCCGACTTCCGCCTGGCCAACACCGACCTCGACGGCGCCTGGAGGCTGACCGACCGGCTGACCGTCCCCGTCACCAGGTTCTGGGTGCTGGCGGTCGCCATCTGCGTGGCGGCGGCGTTGAGCCTGTTCCTGATGCGAACCCGGCTCGGAAAGAGCATCCGCGCCGCGGCGCAGAACCGTGAGGCGGCCCGGATCGTCGGCATCGACATCCGCCGGGTGTATGCCGTGACCTTTGCCCTGTGCATCGGGATCACCGGCGTGGCCGGCGCCCTGATCAGCCCGCTGCTGGCGGTGCAGCCGTTCCAGGGGCCGCCGCTGACGCTCAAGGCCTTCGCCGTCACTGCCATGGCCGGTCTCGGTTCGGTGCGCGGCGCCGTCGGGGGAGCCATGGTGCTGGGGCTGGTCGAGGCGATGCTGGCGCTGTACGTGGATCGCATCGGCACGAATCTGGCCGTGGTGGCCTCGTTCGTGCTGCTGGTGGCGGCCCTCGTGCTGCGACCCCAGGGCCTTTTCAAGGGGCTGCGGCACGTGGATGCCACGAGTACGTGAGGTGCTCGGGGTGAACGGCGAGGGGTCGCACCCGGGCGCCGCCGCAGGCGGTCGGTCGTGGCGCCGGCGTGCGGGCGCAGGTGATCGATCGTGGCGCCGGGCCGCAGGGGCCGCGACTCTGGCCGCGCTCGTGGTGCTGACTGTGCTCCCGCTGCTGCCGGGCACGTCCAACGCCACGCTGCTCACGCTCACGCTGATGCTCACGAGCATCGGTGTGGCGATCAACTGGAACCTCACCGGCGGGTTCACCGGATACGTGGACTTCGGGCATGCCGTGTGGTTCGGCATCGGCGCCTACGGCACGACGATCCTCATGTCGCTGCAGAGCAACGGGCCGCAGGTGGGCTGGCCGCCGGTGCCGGCGATCCTGGTCGGCGCCGCGGTTGCCGGCGTCCTGGCGGCGGTCATCGGGCGGGCCACGATGCGGCTCAAGGGTCCGTACTTCTCGATCGCGATGCTCGGAACGTTCGTGGCGGTCCGGGAGATCGTCCGCGTTTGGAGTCCGCTCACCGGCGGCGGCGTCGGCCTCACGCTGCCGCCCTACCTGAACAGGGAGCTCTTCTACTACATGGAGTTGGCGCTGGTGGCGGTGCTGGTGGCCTTCAGCTGGTGGCTGCGCCGCACCCGATTCGGGACTGCGCTGGTGGCGATCCGCGAGGACGAGGTGGGCGCCGAGACCCGCGGCATCGACACGACGCGGCTCAAGACGGCGGTCTTCAGCTTCGCCGGTGCCTCGACGGGGCTCTTCGGTGCGCTCTGGGCGTACCAGAACACCTTCGTCGACCCCGACATCGCCTTCGTGGAGGTACGCACCATCGACGCCGTCATGGGCACGATGCTCGGAGGTCTGGGGACGGTGGCCGGCCCGGTGCTCGGCGCGGCCGTCCTGTACTGGCTGCGCGAGACGCTGTGGACGCACCTGCTGGACTACCACCTGCTGGTGCAGGGTGTGCTGCTGATCGTGATCGTGCTCTTCGTGCCGCGGGGACTTGTGGGGTTGGTCGATCCCCGGGGCACGTCTCTGGCGGAACTCTGGGGGCTGAAGGGCCGGTGGCTCGGCGCGGGAGCAGAGGACGGCGACCGCAAGAATCGAAGCTCTCCAGACGTTGGCGCGCCGGATGGCGAGCCGGCGGGGGGCGCCGGGAACCCCCCGGCTGGAGGCCCGGACGCGCCTGGCGGAGAGACGGATTCAATAGGTGGCGCGAGTGGATTCCCGGGTGCCGGCGGGAACAGCGAGAACGCGGTGCCCCCGTCATGACGGCGCTGCTGGAGGCTCGCGGCGTGGTGAAGCGCTTCGGGGGTCTGACAGCCGTGGACGGTGTCGACATCAGCGTGGACGCCGGGGAGATGGTCGGTCTCATCGGCCCCAACGGCAGCGGCAAGACCACGCTCTTCGACTGCCTCTCCAGGGTGCAGGAGATCGACGGCGGATCGATCCATTTCGACGGCATCGACATCGGCGAGCACCGGCCGCACGACGTTGCCCGGTTGGGGATGTCGCGGACCTTCCAGATCATCCGGGTGTACCGCGACCTCACCGTGGCCGAGAACATGCACCTCAGCATCCAGTGGGGGTCGCTGGGGGTGCCGCAGCTCTTCGCCCGGACCGATGCGGCCACCCGCCGCCGAGCCGACGAGCTGCTGGAGTTCCTGTTGCTGGGACCGCTGCGCCGCGAGCGCGCCGGCAACCTCTCGGGCGGCCAGCGCCGCTTGCTGGAGATCGGCATGTCGCTCATGAGCGAGCCGCGCCTGGTGCTGCTCGACGAGGCCACCTCCGGGGTGAATCCCACGCTGGTGGCCGACATCGCCGACCGGATCCGGGCCGTGAACGAGCAGGAGGATGTGGCGTTCCTGCTGGTCGAGCACAACGTGCAGTTCATCGCCGACCTCTGCGAGCGGGTCGTCGTGCTCGACGGTGGTGCAGTGCTGGCCGAGGGCACGCCGCGACAGATCATGGAGAACCCCGCGGTGATCGAGGCCTACTTCGGCGATCCCGGTGATGCGGGTGACGACGGCGGCGTTCCAGGCGATCCGGGGCCCGAGGGTCGTGCCCCGAGACATCGCCCTGCCGCCGGAGATCCGGGGCCCGAGGGTCGTGCCCTGAGACATCGCCTTGCCGCCGGAGATCCGGGGTCCGAGGGTCGTGCCCCGAGCCATCGCCTTGCCGCCGGAGATGCGGGGTCCGAGGGTCGTGCCCCGGGACATCGCCTTGCCGCCGGAGATCCGGCGGGGAAGGACCCGGCGTGGCGCGAGCCCGGCGGTTCCGGCAGCGGCGGAGAGGAGCCTGCGCCGTGACCGGCAACCCGGATCGCTCGATCGGCGCGCCGTTGCTGGAGGTCCGCGACGTGCGCGCCGGCTACCTGGCCGGCCAGGACATCCTCAACGGCGTCGAACTCGAGGTGCGCCCGGGTGAGATCGTGTGCGTGATCGGGCCCAACGGTGCCGGCAAGTCCACCGTGTTCAAGGCGGTCTACGGCCTGGTCCCGGTGCGGTCGGGGCGGGTGCTGTGCGGCGGGCGCGACATCACCAACATCGCCCCCCAGGACGCCCTGCGCGTCGCCGGGATCACGATCGTGCCGCAGCTGCGCAGCGTCTTCGCGCAGATGACGGTGCACGAGAACCTGGAGATGGGCATGGTCACCGAGCGCGACAAGCAACGGGTCCGCGAGCGCATCGACTACGTGTACGGCCTGTTCCCCCGGCTCGCCGAGCGCTCGAGACAGCTGGCCGGCACCATGTCCGGGGGTGAGCAGCGCATGCTGGAGATCGGCCGCTCGCTGATGTTCGAGCCGCGTCTGGTGCTGATGGACGAGCCTTCGGCCGGTCTGGCGCCGAAGATCACCCGCCAGATCTTCGCCGCCATCGAGCGCCTCAACTGCGAGATCGGTCTGACCGTGCTGATGATCGAGCAGAACGCCCGCCAGGGCCTCGAGGCCAGCCACCGCGGCTACGTCATCGAGATGGGCCGCATCACCCACGCCGGTGACGCTGCGGACCTCCTCACCGACCCCGAGGTCCGCCGAGCCTTCCTCGGCGCCCGCTGATCGCCGGCGCGCCCGACGGGCGTGTCTGACCGGATCGCCGATCTGACCCTCGGAGCCGGATCGCCGATCTGATCCTCGGAGCCGCAGCGCCGGTCTGATCCTCGTAGTCGCAGCGCCGGTCTGATCCTCGTAGTCGCAGCGCCGGTCTGATCCTCGTAGTCGCAGCGCCGGTCTGATCCTCGTAGTCGCAGCGCCGGTCTGATCCTCGTAGTCGCAGCGCCGGTCTGATCCTCGTAGTCGCAGCGCCGGTCTGATCCTCGGAGTCGCAGCGCCTTCCCGGTGCCTGGCATTGGTGCCCCGTCCCGGCCAACGCTCGGGTACTCGGGCACGAAGCCCCGTCCTCGGTGTCTGCCGACGGCGGCCGCAATCAGCGTCTGAGTGGCTGGTTGACGGTGGGGCGTGCGCCGGTTGCGCCGGTGCGGTGCGCGCGTCCGTCGGCTCGCGAGTGTGTTGGCGGGCTCGGTTTGTCAGCCGGGAGCGTGAGTTCGAATCTGCCGTCGGGTCCCCGTACGACGTCGGCGCCGAGTTCGTGTACCAGCGTGTGGTGGCAGTGGCTGCATAGCAGGCACAGATTGTCGAGGTCTGTGAAGCCGCCGTTCTCCCAATACCTGACGTGGTGGGGTTGGCAGAAGCTGTTGCCGGCGCCGCAACCGATGCAGCCGCGGTCGCGGGCGGCGAGGGCGATGCGCTGGGCGTCGCTTGCGTCGCGGTACTCCCGCCCCAGCCACAGCGGCTGGCCCTCGGCGCCGAAGAGGGCGGGCAGGATCTTGGCCTCCAGCGCCAGTCGCACGAGTTCATCGTCCGCGAGCGGGGTGCCGTCGACGAGTTGCGCGTCGGCGAGTTGGCCGGCGACGAGGTCGTAGTTCGCGATCACGAGCAGTGTCGTGGTCTGCTTGGTGCCCTTGGCGGTGCGGGTGACGAGCATCTCCAGGGCGTCGGCGGAGCGTTGGGCGGGTGTGGCGCGGTTCTTGGGATCCTCGGCACGTCGCAGCTTGCGGGCCTCGGCGGCGAGCGCCGTCTCGACGCGGGCGCCCGCAACGGGGTCGAACAGACCGAACAGCTTGTACATGCCGTCGGGCTGCTTGGTGATCGACACCTCCCGTCGGGCCCGCTGGCGGCGGCGACGGGTCTCCAGGTCCTCATCGGCGGTCCGCTCGTTGACGTGCTTGCGCAGGGTCTGGCCGAAAGTGTCGGTGGGCTCACGCGCCGCCGCGGCCAGCAATTCTGACTCGTCGACGGCGACGTGCTCGGCGGCATCGGCGATCATCCGGGCGTGCTGGAGTGTGATTGATCCGTCGGCAAGCGCACCGGCGGTCTCGGGCAGGTCGAGCAGTTGCCCCGCCAGCTTCACGTCGTGCTTCGCCTTGCCACGGGACTGCTTCAGCCGGTCCCGCACGGCTTCGGCGGCCATTGCCTCACCTTGGCGGCGGGCCAGTTCGGCCACTGTGTCGCTCTTCACCGAAGAGAGCCGGGCTTCGCAACGGCCCAACAGCCCCAGGCGCTCCTCGAGGCAGCGTCCCGCCGGGTGGTGGGGTTTTGAGGTAGCTGGGAGGGTCCACCTGTAGGTGGGTCATCGGCGTGATCCTCGGTGAGAGCAGCTACTCACTCATCGAGGAGGACACACCGATGACCCTTTCTGATACTGCCACGGCGCAGCTGTGGGAGAGCTTCCGCGCCGGCGGCGGCGCGAGTCTGGTCCGCGAGGCGGTGGAGTTGGTGCTCCAAGAGCTGATCGAGGCCGAAGCGGCTGAGGCGATCGGCGCCGGGCGTTATGAGCGCAGCGAGGCGCGGGTGACTGAGCGCAACGGGCACCGGCCCCGCTTGTTGGCCACTCAGGCCGGCGACGTGGAGTTGAAGATCCCCAAGCTGCGCAAGGGCAGCTTCTTCCCGTCGCTGCTCGAGCCGCGCCGGCGCATCGACCGGGCGCTGTGGGCGGTGGTGATGGAGGCCTATGTGGCCGGCGTCTCGACGCGCTCTGTCGATGACCTCGTGGCGGCGTTGGGCGCCACCTCGGGGATCTCCAAGTCGGAGGTGTCGCGCATCTGCGGAGGCCTCGACGAGATGGTCGACGCGTTCCGCTGTCGCCGCTTGGACCACGTCGAGTTCCCGTACGTGTATCTGGACGCCACCTACCTGAACGTCCGCAACAACCTCGCCCAGCCCGCCTCGATGGCCACCGTCGTCGCCACCGGCATCACCGCAGACGGCAACCGGGAGGTCCTGGGCTGCGACGTCGGCGACAGCGAGAGCGAAGGGTTCTGGCAACAGTTCCTCGCCTCGCTGCGCGACCGGGGCCTCGGCGGCGTGCAACTGGTGATCTCTGATGCGCACCGCGGCCTCGGTGCCGCCGCGGACCGGTGGTTCCAAGGCGCGGCCCGTCAGCGCTGCCGGGTGCACTTCATCCGCAACCTCTTGGCCCTGGCGCCCAAATCGCACCAGCACATGGCCGCCGCGGTGTTCCGGACGATCTTCGCCCAACCCGACGCCGGCGCCGTCGCCGACGCCTGGGACCAAGTCACCGACCAACTCGCCGCCCGCTTCGCCAAGATCGGCCCGCTCATGGACAGCGCCAAGACCGAGGTCCTCGCCTTCGCCACCTTCCCGCGGGCGCACTGGCAGAAGATCTGGTCCACCAACCCCCTCGAACGCATCAACAAGGAAATCAAGCGACGATCACGGGTCGTGGGGATCTTCCCCAACGAGGCCTCCGCCATCCGCCTCGTCGGCGCCATCCTCGCCGACCTCCACGACGAATGGCAGACCACCGACCGCCGCTACCTCTCCGAAGACTCCATGAGCCTCCTCTACCCCGAACGCGATAATCTCGCCACAGCCGAACTCACAGTCGGCAACTAACACCGAGGCTCAACCCCAAAGCCCACCACGCCACGGGACGCCCCCCTCCTCGAGCCAATCGCCACCGAGCGAGCGCAACGTCACGACCAGCGCATCGAGCAGTTCCACCGCGCGGGTTGCCAGCTCCGGAGGCGGCGAGACCGTGGCGGTGGCGGCCGAGGATCCAGTCGTCGCGTCAGCCGACTTCGGACCGATGTCGCGCACACCATTGACAACAACGCCTGCACCAAGCGCCGTGCCAGTGGTTCCGGCGGTGAAGAGGGTGGGATCGGTCATCGGTCGCTCCCCGGGGCGTGCGTCGTCGTGAACTTCGCGCCGGCCGGAGCCGGCAAGCCGGTCGGGGAAGCTCAACCTCTGCTGGGCAGTGGTCGATGACCGGTGCCCCGTACTCTACCGGACCCCTGTGACAGACGCAACACTTGTTTGGACAAAAGCGGTAAACAATCGACTAATAATATGGAACCATGTTGCGGTTGCGGTGCTCGGGTCGGCGTTGGACGTGGACCCCGGCTTTCGCCGGGATGACGGTGCGTTCGCGGGCGGTGATGGGTTCGCGAGCGGTGGTGGGTTCGTCGTGTGCGCGCCCTGGCTACCCGAGGACGTTGACCGGGGCGTCGGGGTCGAGGGGGCGGTTGCGACTGAAGGTTCCCAGGTCGATGGGCAGGCCCAGGTGGGGGCCCTCGACCACCAGCGGGTCGGCGTCGTGGTCCCGGCCGGCCTCCACCTCGGTGATCAACTCGGCCATGCAGTGGGCGGCGATTGCGGCGTTCTTGAATTGGTTGCCGCTCGTGCCGATCGCCACGTAGAAGCCGTCGAGGTCGGTGCGGTCGTAGATCGGCAGCCAGTCCTCGGTGACGTCGTACACGCCGACGACGCCACGGTGCTCGTGCGGCAGGCGGAGGTTGCGGATCCGCCTGGCGCCCCGCAGCACGTGCGTCTCGAACTCGGTCCGGGTGGTGGTCAACGACACGGCATCGGGGTCGTCCACCCAGCCGAGTTCGTCACAGGCCGCTTCGACGCTGCCGATCAGGATGTTGTTGGGGCGCTCGGGCCGGAGGTAGAAGCCGCAGTCCAGATCGCCCATGACGCAGCCGGCGTCGTCGAAGTCCAGGTCCTCGGGCCCGGGCACCACGTACACCTCCCGGCGCATCGGCCGGGTGGAGATCGTGGCGGTCCCCACGATGCCCGCCATGCGGTTGATCTCCGACGAGTGCGGCCCCGCCACGTTCACGACCACGGGGGCGCGCACCACCGAGCCGTCATCGAGCGCCACGCCCGCGACCCGGCCGGCCTCCCGCAGCACGCCGGTGACGGTCCTGCCGTAGCAGAACGATCCGCCGAGCGCCGTCGTCGCGTCCGCCAGGTTGCGGGCCGCCAGCATCGGGTCGGTCACGTAGCCACCCTCGGGCATCCAGATGGCGCCGTCGATGTGCCCGTCGGGTTCGGCCCAGAAGCGGTCGTCGTCCATGCGCCCGGGGGGACCGAATCTCCCGGCGTCGAGGTACGGGAAGAGGCGCACCAGTTCGCTGCGATCGAGGTCCTGGTACGGCACCCCGAGCGCCTCGAAGTGCTCGACGGCCTGCTCGTGGTTGGCGCCCGGGACCTTGAAGACCAGCATCCCGCACTGCACGAAGTCCGGCACCGGAGCCCCGGCCGGCGCGGCCACGTGCTCCCGCCAGCGCTGCCAGTAGCCCAACCCCTCCACCGCCATGGCCACCCCGGCCCGGGTGGAGTAGTTGAACCGCACCACGGCGCTGGAGGCGCTGGTGGATCCCTGACCCGCGCCACCCAGACGTTCCACGCTGACCGTGGCCAGCCCGCGGCGCGAGAGCTCCAGGGCCACACCGGCACCGATCACCCCGGCCCCGATGATCACGGCATCTGCGCGCTGGATGTTCACCGCCCGGACGGTAGTTGCCGGCTGTGGCGGAGCGTGTCACAGGCGGTCCCTACAGTTGCGGGCGTGAGAGTGGCGGTGCGGTTGACGCCATACGGGGCGCCGGCGTTCGAGGCGCTGTGCGAGGTGATCGAAGCCGCGCGCACCGAGGCGGGACACTTCCTGGCGCCGGTGACGGTGGTCGTGGGGGAGCACCGCCTCGCCATCGTGACGCGGCGGGCGCTGGCCCGGCGGGGGCTCATCGGGGTGGACTGCGTGACGCTTCGGGAACTGGCCGAGCGGCTGGCCGGCGAGACGCTGGCGGCGCAGGGGCGGCGCCCCGCCTCGGCGGCGGTGCTGGCGGCGACCGTGCGCCAGGTGCTGCGGACGCCAGCCGCGGGGGTGTTCGGGGAGGTGCGAGAGCACCTCGCCACCGAACGGGCCCTCGTCGATGCGCACCGGAAGCTGCGGGATCTCAGCGAGCACGAACTGGGCGTGCTGGCGACGTCCTCGGCGCGGGCCCGCGACGTCGTGGCCATCAGCCGGCAGGTGCAGCGGCGGCTCGCCGCCGTCGGCTACCACGACGAGCGTGATCTGCTGGAGCAGGCCACGGAGGTCGTCGCCGGCGGGGGTCAATCAGTCGTGAACCGGGTCCGGTCTACGCCGCCGGAGCAGGCCACCGACATCGTCGGCGGCGTGAGGCCATCAGCGGCTCCCGAGCCGCCGGACCTGAGCGACGGCAATTCCCGCAGGGCGAGCAGGCCGGCCGCGGCGCACGGCGAACAGCGCCTGGCCGTCGATCTCGGCGACCTGGGTCGGCTCGTGCTCTACCTGCCGGAGCGGCTGGGCCCCACCGCGCTCGACCTTCTGGGCGCGCTGACCTTGGCCGTCGACGGCTTCACGGTGCTGGCCGGTAGCTGCGGCGATCCCGACGCCGACGCTCCGGTGGCGGCGGTCGTGCACCGCCTTGCCGGGGCCGAGGCCTGGCAGCCTCCTGCCGTCCCGGTGCCCGCGCCGACCCGCATCGTCGCCGTACCCGACGCCGACGAGGAGGTGCGCACCGCACTGCGGGGCGTGGTGGAGGCGATGCGCAACGGCGTCCCGCTGGAGCGCATGGCGGTGCTGTACGGCCGCAACGACCCGTACGCCCGCCTGCTGGCCGACCAGTTGCGGGCGGCGGGACTCCCCTTCAGCGGGCCGTCGGCGCGGCCGCTGGCCGAGAGCGTGCTCGGCCGGTTCGTGCTGGGGTTGCTCGGCCTGCCGGGGCGCCGCTACAGCCGCCAGGACGTCATGGCCTGGTTGTCTGCCGCGCCGGTCCGCTCGGAACTGGATGCCGGCGGAGACGGGCGATGGCGGCCGGTTCCGGTTGCCGCCTGGGAGCGGATCAGCCGCCGAGCCGGCGTGATCGATGGTGCCGGGGAATGGGGCCGGCGCCTCGCGGACTACTGCGACAACCGGCGATCCGAGATGGACCGGCTCGGTGAGGACAGCGATTGGCGGCGGGCGCAGATCGAGCGCGACGTGGCCACCGCCGACAGCCTGCGACTCTTCATGGCCGACGTTCTGGCCCGGGGCGAGGAGGCTCGGGCACTGAACTCGTGGCGGAGGCTCGCCCGTTGGGCCGTCGCGTCGGTCCGGGGCCTCGTCGGCGGCGCCGAGTGGCGCGAGCACAACTGGCCGGCGCAAGAGCGCGCCGCCGCCGAACGCGTCGAGGCCTGCCTCGAGCGGCTCGCCGGATTGGACGGCGTCGACCCTGCGCCGGACCTGCCGCGGTTCCGCCGCGCCCTGGAGGCCGAGCTCGCTGCGGGCAGGGGGCGGCAGGGACGCACAGGTCACGGCCTGCTGACCGGGCCGGTCGGTGCCGCGCTCGGGGTGGAGCTGGAGCGCGTCTGGGTGTTGGGGTTGGCGGAGGGCACATTCCCCGCCCGGACTGCGGAGGACACCCTGCTCGCCGAGACCGAACGGGCCGCGGTTCCCGATGCCCTGCTGGCGCCTCCTGCTCGCCTGGCCGACGACCAACGCCGGTTCCTGGCTGCCCTGGCCGGGGCGTCGGGTGAGCGCACGCTCTCCTACCCGAGAGGCGATCTGCGCCGTACCGCGGAGAGGTTGCCGTCGCGCTGGCTGCTGGCGGCGGCACGGGAAGCGGCGGGCGCGGGTGCCGGCGGGCCGGACCTGATCCTCGGCGAGGAGGGCTTGGCGAGACTGCCCGGCGGCACCTTCACCGACGTGCCCTCGCCCACTGCCGCTCTCCGGGCATGCGCCTTCCCGCCGACGCTTCAGGAGTACGACCTCCGCCTGCTGCTCGATCACCGCGACCGGGGCGGCACCTTGGGTGAGCATCCGCTCGCCGCACCGGGCGCACCCCTGGCGGCCGCGGTGAGGATGCTGAGCGAGCGGCACAGTACCGCCTTCACACGCTTCGACGGGAACCTCGCCGGTTGCGACATCGTGGACCCCGCCGCCGGCGGGCGGGCCGTCTCGGCCACGCAGCTGGAGGCGTGGGCGACGTGCCCGCACGGCTACTTCATGCGCTACATGCTCGGCGTCGAGCCGGTGGATCGGCCGGAGCGGGAACTGCGGATCTCCCCGCTCGAGCGCGGAGACCTCATCCACGCGATCCTGGACCGGTTCCTGGGCGAGGTGCTGGCGGAGGGTGCGCCGGATCCGGCCACGGCCTGGAGCGACGCCGAGCGCGTGCGTCTCGAGGAGATTGCCGGCGAGGCGTTCGCCGAGCGGGAGGGCCAGGGGCGTGTTGGTCAGCGGATCTTCTGGACACCCGAGCGCAGCAGGATCCGCCGCGAGTTGCTGGCGTTCCTTGACGTCGACGAAGGGTGGCGCCGCTCCGAGGGCTGCGTGCCGTGGGCCACCGAGAAGGGCTTCGGCATGCCGCCGGGCCGGCGCGACGACGAATCCCTGCCTCCGGTGGAGGTCTCGCTGGGCGATGGCCGTGCGATCCGCCTGCGTGGCGCGGTCGATCGCATCGACGTGGCCGGCACCGGGGAGTTCGTGGTGATCGACTACAAGACCGGTCGCAGCAACGTCTACCAGCGGCTCGGCGAGGAGCCGTGGGCGATCTACGCAGGGGCCGGCCGCCGGGGAGGCCCCAAGCGTGAGGCGCTGCCGCGGCTGCAACTCCCGCTGTACGCCGAGGCGGCGCGTCAGTTGGCCGGCGCTGAGGTCGACGTGATCGCCGGGTACCGGTTCGTCACCGCACGCGAGAACTTCCGCTGGCTACCGCTGCCGCCGGGCGCGCCGGTGCGGGAGGAAGCGCAATGGACGTTGGCGAGCATCTGCGACGGGATCGCCGGTGGCGTCTTCCCCGCCTACCCGCGCCCGCGCGGCCACCCGTCGCACTGCGACTACTGCGACGACGATCGCCACCGTGCCGCCGAGGTTGGCCTGCAGCTGCTTCGCAAGGCCCAGAGCCCCGAACTGCTGGGTTGGCTCCGGGTCGGCGCCAGGGAACTGCTGCCGGCCGAGGAGCGGCAGGGCCTGGCCGACGGGCCCCCCGCTGCCGATCAGCCCGAGTCCGGCTCGGAGGATCCCACGTGAGCCTGCAGGGACAGGCCGACGGCGACGCCCGCGCCCGCCGGGCCGCGGTCGAGGATCTGAGTCGGGACCTGTTCCTGGAGGCCGGTGCCGGAACCGGCAAGACGACGGCGCTCGTGGCGCGGATCATGGCGCTGGTGCGCAGCGGGGTGGCGCTCTCCAACATCGCCGCGATCACCTTCACGGAGAAGGCGGCGGCCGAGCTGCGCGAGCGCCTGAGACGGGATCTCCTGGACGAGAGTCAGCGAGCCTCGGGGGAGCAGGCCGAGATCCTGCGCGGCGCGCTCGACGACCTGGACGGCGCGGCGGTCTGCACGCTGCACTCGTTCGCGCAGCGGATCCTGCGCGAGCACACCACGGAGGCCGGCCTGCCGCCGCGGCTGGAGATGCTCGACGAGATCGGCGCCGACATGGAGTTCGCCGACGCCTGGGAGCGCTTCGTGGAGGAGGCGCTGGCCGATCCGCAACTGGAGCGGGCGCTGGTGCTGGGCGACGCCCTGGGGATGCGGATGTCCAACCTGAGATCCGTGGCCCGGGGCATGGCCGACAACTGGGACCTGGCCGCCGAGCGCATCCCCTCCCTCGACGACGTGCCCGAGGTGCCGCCGCTGGATTTCGCCGACCTGATCGCGCCGATGCGCGAGCTCGCCGCCGAGAGCCGCTGGCACCACGAGGTCCCGCCGGATCGCCTCTCCGAGGCGATTACCGCGGAGTACGACGACCTGTATCACGTCCTCGTGGATCTCGGCCCGCTGGCCGACCGCCTCGAGGGCGCGGACGAACTGGAGGCCGTGGTGCTGCTCGAGGAACTGGCCGGCGGACGGATGCCGCGGGGCAAGAAGTCCAACTGGCATGCCGCGTTCGACAAGGAAGCTGTGCGCGAGCGCCTGCGGGAGTTGCGCAACGAGGCCGGGGTGCGGCTCGACATGGCGGGACGGGCGTGTTCGGCGCGGCTGCTGGCGCGGTTGGCGGGGTTCGTGCTGGCCGAGGCCGACCGGCGTCGCGGCCAGGGACGGCTTGCCTTCCACGACCTGCTGGTGCAGGCGAGGAACCTGCTGCGCCGACCCGGCAGCGGTGCCGCCGTGCGCCGCGCGCTGCGTGGGCGCTACCGGCGGCTGCTCATCGACGAGTTCCAGGACGCCGACCCCATCCAGGTGGAGCTGGCACTGCTGATCGCCTGCGAGGATCCCGACGACGGTGTCGGGCAGGTGGCATGGCAGGACCTCACCGGCGGCGACGGGGCGCTCTTCTTCGTGGGCGACCCGAAGCAGTCCCTGTACCGGTTCCGGCGGGCCGACATCGGGCTGTACCTGCAGGTGGCGGACTGGGCAGGCCCCGAGGCCCGCGAGACTCTCAGCCGGAACTGGCGCTCATCGCCGGCGATCGTGGAGTGGGTCAACGCCGTCTTCGGGCGCCTGGTCCGGCCCGCCGAGGGATCCCAGCCCGAGTACGTGCCGCTCCAGGCCGCCCACCGGCCGATCACCGGCGGGGCCGGAGCCCCCGTGTTGCTGCTGGGGACCGGCAGCCACGGCGGCGGCGAGTCGCGCGGGATCCCCGCCGAGCGGCTCCGCAGCACGGAGTTCGGCGAGGTCGCCGCCCTTGTCTGGCGGGCCGTCGGCGAGGGTTGGCCCGTGCGCGACGGTCCGGGGACGCGGCCTCTGCGGCTCGGCGACATGTGCGTGCTCATCCCGGCGCGCACCGTGCTGGGGCCGCTCGTCGGGGCGTTCGAGTCGGCCGGCGTGCCGTACCGGGTGGAGTCCTCGAGTCTCGTCTACGCCACGCGGGCCGAGAGCGACCTGCTGGCCACCCTGCGCGCCATCGACGACCCCTCGGACCATCTGGCGGTCGTGACGGCGCTGCGCTCGGCGGCCTTCGGCTTCGGCGACGACGACCTGTACGACTACCGGCAGCTGTGCGGTCGCTCCCCGCGGGCGTGGGACTATCTGAGCCCGCAGCCCGACCACCCGATCGGCGAGGCGCTGCGGTGGCTGCGCGAGCTGCACGACGAGCGGCTCTGGTGCAGTCCGGGGGAGATCACCGACCGGGTGCTGCGGGACCGCCGCCTGCTGGAGTTGGCCTTCGCCGAGGACCGTCACCGTGACACCTGGCGCCGCCTGCGCCGGGCGGCGGACCAGGCGCGGGCGTTCTCCGACTCCACGGGCGGCACGCTGCGGGCATACCTCCGCTGGGTCGACATGCAGCGAGGCGAGGGCGCCCGGGTGGTGGAGGCACTGGTCCCCGAGACCGACGACGACGCCGTGCGGATCATGACCGTCCACGCCGCCAAGGGCCTGGAGTTCCCGTTCGTGGTGGTCGCGGGGTTCTCCGGCACGACGGGGCCGACCCGGGGCAACCGAACCTCCGAGCTGGCTTTCCCGCGCAGCGGGGGGGCGTTCTGCAAGCTGGGCGGTCGGGTCCGGTCGTTCGGCAGCGACGGGGTGGCGGACTCCGAGGCGCTACACGAGTTCCACGAGGACATCCGCAAGCTGTACGTGGGCTGCACGCGGGCCGAGGACTACCTGGCGGTATCGCTCCATCGCACCGGTCGCAAGCCCCCGTCCTGGGAGAAGCTGGCCGTCGCGGAGGCCCTGCCGAAGATGACCCTCGCCGAGCTGTTGACCCACGCCGTCGCCGAGGTCGTGGATCCGCAGCGCCCGAAGACCGCGGTTGCGCCCCACCCGCTGACCGTGGCGCTGGATGCACCCGGCGACGCCGACGGGGAGGGAGAGGACGTGCCGGCCTCGTCCCCGCCGGGGTTCGCCTGGGCGTTGGAGCTGGCCGGCTGGTCGGCGGGCCGCCCCTTGGAAACCTTGCGGGCGGGGACCTCACCGCACGATGCGGCTTCCGAGGAAGCGACCTCCGATGATGCGCCGCCGGTGCCGGGCGACCAGGATCCGGACCGCGCTCGACCCGGTGCGGACCCGGCAGCGGTGACGAGCCCACCGGCCGCCGCCGTCCCGCCGCGCCACGAGTGGGAGCGCGAGCGCGCCGCCCTGTGGCACCGCGCGGCGCGCAGTCCTGTAGTGGCCGCCAGTGCGGTGGCGAGGCCGGCCGGCGACCGATCACCGGACGCCACGGAGCCGGCAGACCCGACAGCCGGACGCACCGTGGTCCGCGACGAGGCCGCAGCACCCCGCGGGTCCGGAGGCCTGACCCCGCCAGACCCGACCGCTGGGGGCGGTTTCTCCTCGCAGCGAGGCGCGGCCGACGGCGGTCTCGACAAGGACGAGATCGACGAGGACGCGCCGGTATGGCGGAGGGGTCGCTACGGCACGGCTCTCGGCCGGGCGGTCCACGCCGTGCTGCAGGCCGCGGACTTCGAGGCGCCGGGGGAGGCGCTGGCACTCGCCGCCCAGCGGTACGCCGCCGCCGAGGGCATCGACCATCTCGCCGGCGACGTGGCCGCCCGGGCGCGCAACGCCCTGGCGGCCCCGGTGATCCGCGAGGCGGCCCGGCAGCGTCACTGGCGCGAGCTGTACGCCGCCGCCGAGGTCGAGGGGCGCCTCCTGGAGGGGTTCATCGACCTGCTCTACGAGGCGCCCGACGGATCCTTCGTGGTGATCGACTACAAGACCCACGACTCCGACGAGCGCCCCGACCTTCGCCAGAAGCCCGGCTACCGCCTGCAGATCGCCGCCTACGCGCTCATGCTCGCCGAGGCCACCGGCCGTTCGGTTTCACGCTGCGTGTTCGTCTTCCTCGGCCCCGACAGCGTCCACGAGGTAGAGGTCGAGGACCTGCCCGAAGCCATCGCCGAAGTCCGCGGCGTATTGGGTTCTACCGTGAATCTTGGGGATGTTCTGCCGTGATTTCGCGGGTACTCGTACCGTGAATTTGAGAGGCCGGCGCGCCGGGCGAGGCCTCGGGGGAGTTGGTGAGAGAGTCGGCGGCCGGCGGCCCGGCAACCGCCTCGAGCGGGCGCGCCGCGCTCAGCCGGCGCCCAGAGCGGCCTTCATCCTCCGGCGCTGCTCGATGAGGATGTACTCGGTGTAGCCGTTGGGCTGGCTGAGGCCCTCCATCACCAGTGCGACGGCCGCCTGGTAGGGGATGCTGTTGGCCAGGTCACCGCACATCGGGTGGTAGTCGGGATCGCCGGCGTTCTGGGCATCCACGACGGCCGCCATGCGCTCCATCGTGGCGTGAACCTGCTCGGTGCTCAGCAGCCCGTGGTGCAGCCAGTTGGCGATGTGCTGGGAGGAGATCCGCAGCGTGGCCCGGTCCTCCATGAGCGCCACGTCACCGATGTCGGGCACCTTCGAGCAGCCAACCCCCTGGCCCACCCAGCGACTGACGTAGCCCAGGATGCCCTGCGCGTTGTTCTCCAACTCCGCGGCCATCTCGGCGGGGGTCAGTTCACGGCCCGGCTCGAGGGTGGCGAACTGCAGCATGTCGAGCGCCCTCGCCGGCGTGCGCTGGGCCAGCTCACGCTGGCGAGCCGCCACGTCGATCTCCAGGTAGTGCAGGGCGTGCAGCGTGGCGGCGACCGGTGACGGAACCCAGGCTGTGGATGCCCCGGAGAGCGGGTGGCCGGTCTTCTCGGCCAGCATGGCCGCCATGTCGTCGGGTCGCGTCCACATGCCCTTGCCGATCTGGCCGTGACCGATGAGACCCGCGGCCAACCCCACGTCGACGTTGACGTCCTCGTAGGTGGTCAGCCATGTGGCCGTCTTGATCTCCGCCTTGGGGATCATCGGCCCCGCCTCCATGGCGGTGTGGATGTCGTCGCCGGTGCGGTCCAGGAATCCCGTGTTGATGAACATGACCCGCTCGGAGGCGGCATCGATGGAGGCGGCCAGGTTCAGGGAGGTCCGGCGCTCCTCGTCCATGATGCCCATCTTCAAGGTGTTGGGTGCCAGCCCGAGGATGTCCTCGACCCTGCCGAAGAGTTCGGCGGCCAGGGCCACCTCGTCGGGCCCGTGCATCTTGGGCTTCACGATGTAGACCGAACCCGCGGCGCTGTTGCGGTGCGGCCCGCGGCCCGCCAGATCGTGCATGGCGCACCACGCGGTGATGGCGGCGTCCAGCAACGTCTCGATGACAGGCGCACCGTCGAGGCGCACGATGCCGGTCTCGATGTGCGGACCGATGTTGCGCACGAGCATGACGCTGCGGCGCCGCAGCGTCATGGCGTTCCCGCTGGCGTCGAGATAGGGCGAGTCGGCGCGCAACTCGCGTGTTATGGCCCGGTCGCCCTTGGTGAATGTCGCCGCCAGGTCGCCCTTCATGAGTCCCAGCCAGTTGCCGTAGGCCAGCACCTTGTCGGCGGCGTCCACGGTGGCGACGGAGTCCTCGAGGTCCATGATGGTCGTGAGCGCCGACTCGAGCGCGATGTCGGCGACGCCGGCCCGGTCGACCGCCCCGACGGGATGGGTGCGGTCGATGAGGATCTCGATCCCGAGCCCGTTGCGACGTAGCAGGAGCGAATCGGGCTCGTCGGGGGAGCCGGTGTAGCCGGCCAGTTCGGCGCCGGCGGCCAGGCCGGCGCTGTCCCCGCCTGCCAAGTCGACCGAGAGAGCGCCGCCGGCGACCCGGTAGGCGACGGCGTCGCTGTGAGAGCCGGCCGTCAGGGGGGCGTGGCGATCCAGCAGGTCGCGGGCGTAGGCGATGACGCGGTCACCCCTGACGGGGTTGTACGGCCCGTCGCGGGTGGCGTCGCCGTCGGTGGCGATGACGTCGGTGCCGTAGAGGGCGTCGTAGAGGCTGCCCCAACGGGCATTCGCGGCATTGAGCGCGTACCGGGCGTTGTCCACCGGCACGACGAGCTGCGGTCCGGCGACCTCGGCGACCTCCGGGTCGACGTTGGCCGTCGCCACCCGCACGCCGGCGGGCTCGGGCGCCAGATACCCGATCTCGCGCAGGAACGCCTCGTAGGCCCCCGCGTCGTGGGGCTGCCCGCGCCGGGCGACGTGCCACTCATCGATCTGCGCCTGGAGGTCGTCGCGGGCGGCGAGAAGGGCGCGAGCGCGGGGGTCCAGGTCGGCCACGAGCGCCTCGAAGCCCTCCCAGAACCCGTCGGGCGAGATCCCGGTCCCGGGAGCGAGTTCTCGCCGGACGAAGTCGTCGAGGGAGGCCGCGACCTCCAAACGTCCAATGGTGACGTGTTCGTTGTCTGCCATGCCCTCACGTTAGAGGTCACGTACCTGCATCCGGCAGTCCGGTCCTGCCGCCGCGGCCACCGGGGCCGGGCGGCGCCCTCTCCCGGTTGAGCGATGGCTCGAGACGGGGGCGTCGATCCGAGAGCTAGATCACAGAAGTGACGATAATCGAAAACTTCATCAATATTTACGCACTATCGATGCCCTCAAGTGCCGCCGAAGCGCTGATTTAACCGAAACTAGTTCATAAGATTCGGACTGATGTCCTACCCGACTCTCGAAGCGTCGATCGAAGAGACCCGCAGAGGAGGTCCAAGCCAATGAGCGTCCTAACCCCGACTCCCGTTCTCGAGCCCTCGCCGGTGCCGGCGTCACCGAACCCGGCGGGGTCGCCGGGCGGCGAAGCACCCCTGGACGCCCACGACGCCGACATCGAGACCGCGCGCGGCTGGATGGCGGCGCCTCGGTTCGCCGGCCTCCGGCGGCTCTACTCGGCTCGTCAGGTGGTCGAGCAGCGGGGAGCGATCAACCAGGACCACACCGTCGCGCGGGTGGCGGCGGAGCGGTTCCACGCACTGCTCCGCCGGCTGTTCGAGTCGCGCCGCAGCATCACGACCTTCGGGCCCTACTCGCCTGGGCAGGCCGTCGCCATGAAGCGAGCCGGCATCGATGGCATCTACCTCGGCGGCTGGGCCACGTCGGCCAAGGGTGCGCAGCACGAGGATCCCGGCCCCGACCTTGCGGGCTACCCGCTGAGCATGGTTCCCGACGAGGCCGCCGGCATCGTGCGCGCCCTCCTCACTGCCGACCGCAACCAGAGCTTCGCCCGCTCGCGGATGACCGCCGCCGAGCGAGCCGACACTCCCGAGGTGGACTACTCGCCGTTCATCATCGCCGACGCCGACACCGGCCACGGCGGTGACCCGCACGTGCGGAACCTCATCCGGCGCTTCGTGGAGGCCGGCGTGCCCGGCTATCACATCGAGGATCAGCGGCCCGGTGTCAAGAAGTGCGGCCACCAGGGCGGCAAGGTGCTGGTGGGTTGTGACGAGCAGATCAAGCGCCTGAACGCGGCCCGCTTCCAACTCGACGTCATGGGCGTCGGCGGCATCATCGTGGCGCGCACCGACGCCGAAGCGGCCAGCCTGCTCGACAGCGCTGCCGACGAGCGTGACCAGCCGTTCGTCCTCGGGGTCACCCGGCGGAGCATTCCCTCCTACAAGGCGGCCTACCTGGCCGTGCTCAGGCGGCTGACCGATGGGGGTGTGGAAGGTGCCAACGGTCACCTGCTGTACGCGCTGCCGGACGGCCAGTACGAACGAGCGGACGCCTGGCTGGATGCCGCCGGCGTCGGCGATGCCATCACCGGGGTGCTCGCTGCATTCGCCGCCTCTGCGGGCGTGCGCGGCGAGGAGGTCGCGGACCGGGCCACCGACGCGTTCGTGGAGGCGTGGCAGTCGGCTGCGGGACTCTGCACGTACGCGGAGGCCGTCGCCGAACAGATCGATGCCGTCCGCGCCGAGTCCGGGAGTGTGGCGGTCAGCGCCGACGAGTGGTTGGACTTCGCCCGGGACGCGAGTCTGGAGTGCGCACGCACACGCGCCGCCGAACTGGGGATCGACGTCTTCTGGGATGCCGAGCCTGCCCGCACCCCCGAGGGCTACTACCAGGTGCAGGGAGGCATCCCCTACGCGGTCGCCAAGTCGCTGGCTGTCGCCCCGTTCTGTGACGTGCTGTGGATGGAGACGAAGACGGCCGACATCGCCGACGCGCGGGAGTTTGCCGAGGCGATTCACGCCGTCCACCCGGACAAGATGCTGGCCTACAACCTCTCGCCCTCCTTCAACTGGGACACCACGGGCATGAGTGATGCCGAGATGCGGGAGTTCCCCGCGCAACTGGCGAAGCTGGGGTACGTCTTCAACTTCATCACCTACGGCGGCCATCAGGTCGACGGCATGGCCGGCGAGCAGTTCGCGGCATCCCTTCGCGAGGAGGGGATGCTGGCCCTGGCGAAGCTGCAGCGCCGCCTGCGCCTGGTGGACTCGCCGTACCGGACACCGCAGACGCTCGTCGGCGGACCGCGCCTCGACGCGGCGCTGATGGCGTCGACCGGCCGCACCGCCACGACCCGGGCCATGGGCAAGGGTTCGACGCAGTTCCAGCATCTCGTCCAGACCGAGGTGCCGGTCCGGGTGCTGGAGGAGTGGCTGGAGCGCTGGGCCGCCCACCACGACCTCGGGATCAGCCCGCGGGTGCGGTTGCGCCCCTGGCAGGCAGGCTCGGAGATCCTCGAACTCGCCATCTTCGACGGCGGCGGGAAGCCGGCGGGCAAGGCGCTGGCCAACATCATCTTCACCGTGCTGCGGGACCGCCGCGGCCGGTCGATCCTGTCGGTCCGCGACCAGAACACGCACGCGCCGCAGATGCGCCGCAAGCGCCTGATGACCCTGGTGCACCTGTTCCTGATCCTGCGTTACGAGGCCACGTCGGTCCACTACCTCACCCCCACCGACGACAACCGGTACCAGACGGTGCGGATGTGCCGCCAGGGGCTGTTCGCCTCGGTGACCGACGAGGTGGGTGAGATCATCGTGGCCGACGTGGACGCCACCACGGTGACGACGCTGACCTCCGACCCCGAGGAGTTGGGCAAGCTGATCAGCCGGGCCCGACCGGGCCGCCCGGAGCGTTCCGGAGCCTGACCACCCGCTCGGGCCGGTTACGATCCGGCCCATGAACGGGACCGGACGTGGCGCCGCGACACGGTGCTCACCGCGGGGTGGCCGAACATGAGCGTCGTCGACCTCGACGAGGCGCCGAGCGAGATGCTGCTGCCGGATCCGCCGGCGCAGCAGATCCGCTACACCCTCATCTCGGTGGACGACCACCTCGTCGAGCCGCCGTGGCTGTTCGAGGGGCGCCTGCCCCGCCGCTTCGCCGATGAGGCGCCGCGGGTCATCGAGCAGGGCGACGGCACGCAGGCCTGGCTCTTCGACGGGGAGGTGTACGAGCAACTGGGGCTCAACGCCCAGGTCGGCCGGGCCGACCGCGACGACGTGATCTTCGAGCCGGCGCGCTTCAGTGACATGCGCCGCGGCTCCTGGGACATCCACCAGCGGATCAAGGACATGGACCTGGGCGGGGTCTGGGCGTCGGCCTGCTTCCCGTCGGTGATCACCGGCTTCTGCGGGGCGGTGTACTCCAGCTGCTCGGACCCCGACCTGGGTCTGGCGGTGACCCGGGCCTTCAACGACTGGATCTGTGAGGAGTGGTGGGGCGCCTACCCGGAGCGCATCATCCCGATGGGCATCACGTGGCTGCGCGACCCGCACCTGGCAGCCGCCGAGGTCCGCCGCAACGCCGAGCGGGGTTTCACCGCGGTGACCCTGCCGGAGAATCCGGCGCACATGGGTCTCCCGTCGATCCACGACCGCTGGTGGGATCCGCTGCTGGCGGCGTGCGAGGAGACCGAGACCGTCATCTGCCTGCACACCGGCTCCTCGGGTCACTGGATGCCCCAGGACGAGGCCGGACCACACCTGGCCGTGCGGGCCACGCTGTTCCAGATGCACGCCTACGTGGCGGCCGCCGAGTGGGTGTGGTCGGGCATCGGGCTGCGCTTCCCGAACATCCGCATCGCCCTGTCCGAGGGCGGCTGCGGCTGGGTGCCGACCATGTACGACCGGATGCGCCACCAGATCGAGGTCTCCGGCCACGGCCGCCAGGATTGGCCCGAAGGCGCCACCGGCCCCCACGAGCTGCTGCTGCGCAACATCTGGTACTGCACCATCAGCGACCCGTCCAGCATCGACGCGGTCGTGGCGCTGAATCGCCCCCACGTCATGATGGAGGTGGACTACCCCCACGCCGACAGCACCTGGCCGGGCTGCCAGGACGCTCTGGAGGAGATGATCGGCCACCTGCCCGGCGACGTCATCGCCGACATCTGCCACCGAAACGCCGCCGCCCTCTTCCGCCACCCGCTGCCACCCGAAACGCTGCCCTGACCGCAGCGCCGGTCTGCGAGCCGGCGACCGCTGCGGCGGCTACAGCCGTGTGCGGATGACGTTGAGGGCGCTGCCGGCCCGGAACCAGTCGATCTGGTCGGCCGAGAGTGTGTGGTGGGTGTCGAAGGCGACCGTCGAGCCGTCGGGGCGCGACACCTCGACGCGCACCGGCTTGCCGGGTGCCAGGCCGGCGAGGCCCCGGATGGAGACACGGTCGTCCTCGCCGATGGCGTCGTAGTCGGCCGGGTCGGCGAAGGTGAGCGGCAGCACGCCCTGCTTCTTGAGGTTGGTCTCGGCAATGCGGGCGAAGGAGCGGGTGATCACGGCCACACAGCCCCGGAAGCGGGGCTCCATGGCGGCGTGCTCGCGGCTGGAGCCCTCGCCGTAGTTGCGATCCCCGACCGCAACCCATGACCAGCCGGCGGTGTGATAGCGCTTGGCGATCTCGGGGTAGGGGCGGGTCTGCCCGTCGGTCTGGTCCTTGCCCTCGCCGACGGCCCCGCCGAAGGCGTTCACCGCGCCGGCAAAGAGGTTGCCGCTGATGTTCTCGAGGTGCCCGCGATAGCGCAGCCACGGCCCGGCGGCGGAGATGTGGTCGGTGGTGCACTTCCCGGCCGCCTTCACGAGCACCGGCAGCGACTCGTAGTCGTTGCCGTCCCAGGGGGCGAACGGCTCCAGTTCCTGCAGGCGCCTGCTCTCTGGGGAGATCACGACGCCGATGTCGCCGCGCTCGCCGACCGGCGGCGGGGCGACGAAGCCGGCCTCGCCGGGGTCGAACCCGTCGGGCGGCAGTTCGGTGCCGATCGGCTCGGGCAGGCGCACCTCCTCGCCGGCCTCGTTGCGCAGCGTGCCGGCGAGCGGATCGAAGTCCACCCGCCCGGCCAGCGCCAGGGCGACCACCACCTCGGGTGAGGTGACGAACGCCAGCGTCGACGCCAGACCGTCGTTGCGCTTGGGGAAGTTGCGGTTGTAGCTGGTGACGATCACGTTGGTGTCGCCCTCGGCCACGTCGCTGCGCGACCACTGGCCGATGCACGGCCCGCAGGCGTTGGCCAGCACCGTGGCGCCCGCCTCCTCGAAGACGCCCAGCAGCCCGTCGCGGGCGATCGTGGCCCGGATCTGCTCCGACCCGGGGGTGACCAGCAGCGGTGCCCGCACCTTCAACCCGCGGGCCACCGCCCCGGAGACGATGCTGGCCGCACGGGTGATGTCCTCGTAGGAGGAGTTCGTGCACGAGCCCACCAGTGCGGCGGAGATCTCCATCGGCCACCCCTCGGCGGACGCCTCGGCGCCGAGCTCGGACACCGGCCGGGCCCGGTCGGGGGTGTGGGGGCCGTTGATGTGCGGTGCCAGCGTCGAGAGGTCGATCTCGATGACCGAGTCGTAGCAGCCCTCCGGGTCGGCAAGCACCCCGTCGTCGGGCCGCAGGTGCTCGGCGACGGCGTCGGCCGCGGCCGCCATCTCCTCGCGCCCGGTGGCCTTCAGGAAGCGGGCCATCGACTCGTCGTAGGCGAACAGCGAGGTGGTGGCGCCGATCTCGGCGCCCATGTTGCAGATCGTGGCCTTGCCGGTCGCCGAGATCGTCTCGGCGCCAGGGCCGAAGTACTCCACGATGGCGCCGGTGCCGCCGGCCACGGTCAATAGATCGGCCACCTTCAGGATGACATCCTTGGGCGCCGACCAGCCCGACAGCCGGCCCGTCAGGCGCACGCCGATGAACGTCGGCCAGCGAACGTTCCACGGGAATCCGGTCATGACGTCGACGGCGTCGGCGCCGCCGACCCCGACGGCGATCATGCCCAACCCGCCCGCGTTGGGCGTGTGGCTGTCGGTGCCGATCATCATCCCGCCGGGGAAGGCGTAGTTCTCCAGCACGACCTGGTGGATGATGCCCGAGCCCGGCTTCCAGAACCCCGCTCCGTAGCGGGCGCTCACCGACTCCAGGAAGTCGTAGACCTCGTCGTGGTTCTCGAGTGCGGCCAGCAGGTCGCGCCGCGCGTCCACCCGGGCCTGGATGAGATGGTCGCAATGCACCGTGGTCGGCACTGCCACCTCCGCCAGCCCGGCGGTCATGAACTGCAGCCAGGCCATCTGGGCGGTGGCGTCCTGCATGGCGACCCGGTCGGGACGGAAGTCGACGTAGCTGCGGCCGCGCTCGGGCAGCGGACCCGACGGATCGTCGAGGTGACCGATGAGGATCTTCTCCGCCGCGGTGAACGGCCGGTCGGCGCGGGGCCGGGCGGCGGCGACCGCGGCGGCCAGACGGGCGTAGGCGGCCTCGATCAGGGAGATGGGGGTGCTGGCATGAACGGCCATGACGTGTACCTCTCGGGGCGGGGGTTCGCTTCGTTTCTACCGCCCCGGCGCCGCGGCGCCACCGGTCGCGGTGCTCAGCGGGGCCAGCGGCGCTGCCGAGGCTTGCTGCGGTGCGAGAGCGCCCAGGCGCGCCGCCACGAGGCCGCGTCGGGTCCGGTCATCGATGGTGTCTCGCCGGCGTGAGCCCGCCGGCGGGCCTGCCACCAATTCGTGGTGACCTCGTCGGCCAGCGTGGCCACCGCCGACTCGATGCGCACGCCGAGTGCGCGGATCCGCTCGCTCGGGTCGGGGCGCACCGGATCGCCGAACACCACGAGCGTCCGCCCCGGCGTCGGGACGAGCCTTCCCTTGGGAAGCACCTTGCGGGTGCCTGCCAGGTACACAGGCACCACGGGCACGTCGCAGCGGTGCGCCAGGTAGGCAGCGCCGCCCCGGAATGGCTGCCCCCAGCCGTCGGTGCTGCGGCCGCCTTCGGGATACAGCAGCAGGCTCCAGCCCTTGCGCACCAGGGCCGCCACCTCCTGTGCGGAGTCGCGCCCCACCCGCGCCCGCTCGACAGGCACGGCGCCGATGAACAGTGCCGAGGCGAAGCCCTTGGTCTGCGTGGGGAAGAAGTAGTCGGCGGCCGCGGCGACGACCAGCGTGTGGCGCCACGGCTCCGGGATGGACGTCAGCAGCAAAGGTGTGTCGAGGTGGCTGTGATGGTTGGCGGCGAAGATGACCGGCTCGCCGTCCAGCGCCGCCAAGCGGTCGAGCCCCAGGCGTGTGGGCTTGGCGGCCGCGCCCACGACGGGGCGCCACAACAACTCGATCATCCCGGCACGCACCATGCGGGCCGGCCAGCGGCGCGCCCAGTCGGTGTCGAAGTCGGCCCCCAGCGTGGCCGGCTCCTCACCCGGCGGCGCGGACAGCGGCACGGTCGGGGGGCGCCAGGGGAACTCCAGGCTCCGGACCAGCGCACCGACGGGGCTGCGTCTCACGACACGTCCGCCATCACGAACGGCGGCAGGTGCAGGTGGGTCACCGACGGGTGGTTGCCAACGACGTCACCGGCGATCTCGAAGGCGTCGCCGAGGCTCGACGCCGGGGCGAATCCCATGCGCCGGACGGCTGCCCGGTCGCCGCCCACCACGATCACCCGTCCCAGGTACTGCAGAGCGTGCGCACCCCAGTACCACATGTAGAACGGGTGGACGCCGTGGTAGGCGTACGAGGTGCGGTACAGGTGCCGGTACCACTCGTCGGTGGCGTACTGCTCCTCGTAGCGGGCCTCGATCTCGACCGGGTCGGTGGTGTCGGCGAGGACCTGCTCGAAGAAGTCGATGTAGCTGGGGTGATGCACGGGGTGGAACTCCCACGGCGTGGGGTGCGTCATGATCACGACCCCGCCGGGGCGCACGAGCGGCCGTCCCCGGTAGAGGTTGAAGAAGTACCCGAGCCCCAGGCACATGACCAGGATCGGGTTCATGATGGAGTTCACGTTGTAGGGGCAGATGTAGGGCAGCCCCATCGTCAGCACGTCGGTCTGGCCCTGCACCGCCACGAGTTGCTGGCGGTAGACGTTCTCGGTCGTGATCTTGTGGACGGCCTCCACCTCACCGGCTTGCACCGAGGTGATGGCGTAGGGCGCCCGCCAGGACTGGAAGGCGCGCCGCCGGGCGGCGGGTGACATCACGCCGAGCCCCGTCTGCATGGCCAGGAACGTCGCCCGGTCGCGTGCGGACCACTCCCACTCGCGCTTCTGCAGCATGGACAGCGATCCGCTGGTGCCGAAGCTGTTGTTGTTGATCGTGGTCTCGATCTGGAAGATCCGGGGACCGGAGTCGCGCAGCACGGCGCCCTGGCGCCAGTTGGAGTGATGGAGTTCGGAGTGGCGCTGGTCCATGAACGACCGGGACTTCAGCATCGTGGCGACGTTGTGGTGGTGGCGCAGCCCCTGGTAGCCCGACAGCCCGGTGGCGGTGCTCTTCCAGCCGCCGTCCATGGCCACGATGTTGATGTTGACGTACACGACCAGGTCGCTCTCGGCGGCGCGGCGGTTGATCTGCACCTCCTCGCCGTGGCCGGTGGTGCCGAGAGTCACCATGCCGTCGGGATCCTCGGCGTCGTGGTTGTAGAGGCGGCGCGACGGGGCGAAGGCCTCGTACACCCGGTCGCCGACGGCGTGGCGGAGTTCGGCCTCGGTCATGCGGCGGTGCAGCGCCAGCGCCGCGATGAGGTGCACGTCGTCCACCCCGGCCGCAGCGGCCATGTCCAGGATCGTCTCGATGACCTGCTGGCGCACGTCGGGCCGCTGCATCGGCGGCAGTGGCAGCGAGATGTCGTCGAAGGCGATGGTGAGCTTCATGCCCGGTCGCAGCAGGGCGGGCAGGGGTTCGCTGTCGATGGGGTGCTCGAGGGCGTGGCGGATGGCGCCGGCGGGGTCCGGCAGGCCCTCCAGCGGGCTCGGCGGGTAGACGACCCGGGATCGTCCCGCGGGCAGGCGCTCGAGGCGGAACCCCTCCCCGTGGTGGAACAGGATCGGCGGCGTAGAGCGCTCGACCTCCAGCACGAAGCCGGGGCGGGGTGTGGGGGAGGCGGTGCGGGGGTTCATCGGCCGATCATCGTCGCGCGACCGGGGTGGCCAGCGGCAGCAGCTTGCGCGGCCCGCCGGGGGCCTGGCGGAAGTTCTCGATGAGCCAACCGCGACGCCTCGCCAGGGTCGCCAGCTTGGTCTCGGGGTTCACCGCCACCGGGAATCCCACCGCCTCCAGCATGGGCAGGTCGCTCGTGGAGTCGGCGTATGCCGCCGACTCGGCCAGCGACAACCCCTCGCGGGCCGCGTAGTCCAGCAGTGCCTCGGCGCGGCTCTCGCCGGTCGGCGGCACGGTGGCGAGCTGGCCGGTGTAGGCGCTGCCGCTGCGTGTGCGCGTCAGGGATGCGCAGACGATGTCGTCGAACAGCGGGGCGAACGGGGCGATGACGAAGTCCAGCGCGCCGGTGATCAACACGGTGCGATGGCCGAGTGCCCGGTGGTGGCGCACCCTGCGGATGGCGGCGGGGAACGATTGCCGCAACAGCAGGTCGCTGAACATCTCGAAGCTGTCGTCTGCGACCTGATCGACGGGCGCCCCGGCGAAGCGGCGGTAGAAGTAGCGCAGGAAGTCGCTGCGATCGGCGCGGTCCAGGTCCAGCAGTTTCGGCGCCTCGGCCAGCGTGCGGGCCACGAGGCGGGCGCGGTCGGCAACGGGCATCCGCTTGGTGGCCAGCCAGCCCCAGGAGGCCACCACGTTCGACGCCACGAGTGTGTTTTCGAGGTCGAAGGCGGCCATGTGCCGCTGCGGGGAGAGCACCTGCGACCGTCTGCGGGTGTCGCGGTCGGCGCCGACCCGGACTGCCGGTGCCGTCTTGAGTCTTCCCTGGACGATCACCGACGGCAGGTGGATCTCGGTGACATAGTGGTGCCAGTCGATGCCGCTGGGGTCGAAGTTGAAGTTCTCCTGGTCCGCGGCGCTCAGCGACCCGTGCAACGCCAGAAGCTCGCGGATCCCGAACGTGGCCTGGCACTCCACGTAGCCGCTATAGAGGTCGACGTAGCTGAGCGCTCGCTCCACCAGGGCGCGCTTCTCGGCGAAGTCGGCTGCGATGCCCGCCTTCTCGCCCCTGATCGGCAGGGCGCTGAGGATCTTCTCGCCGGTCTCGAGGGCGCGCTTGGCGCGCTCCAGGCTGTTCTGGACACGCTTGCGGCTGGGGTACGACCAGCGAGGTGGGGAGATCGGCTGGTTGCGTTCGTCATAGATCGGGTTCTCGCAGAACCAGGCGTGCGACCAGTCGTGCAGTTCCTCGAATCGGAAGGGATTGACCTCGCTGGAGGCCACCTGCACGACCTTGGGTAGGCCGTCGGCCGCGGGACCGTCGGCGGCCACACCGCACACGGCGGCGGCCACCATGTCCACGGGGATCACGTCGAGGGTTCCCTCGGGGGTGCCGGGAAAGTCCTGCAGCAGGCCCCGGGCGTAGGAGATGATGATCGGCTCGGCCATGCGGAATCCGCGGATCCAGCCGGGGAACGGCTCGGCGAGCGAGGACTCGATGATGGATGGCCGCACGATGGTGAGCGGGATGGCGCCACGGGTCTCGACGATGGCGGCCTCGGCGAGGGCCTTGGTCAGCCCGTAGGAATCGGGGAACCCCAACGAGGCCGAGCGCGCCCGCCCCACGTCCACCAGCCGTGTCCGCACCCAGCGCTGGCGGATCTGCTCGCGCTTGGCGCTCGGGGCGGCGGTGCCGGCCGCTCCGAGTTCGTTGTCGGCCTCTGCGGCGAACTCGTCGAGACGCTCGGGTGTGCGGCTCTCGTCCTCGATGGCGTCGCGGTTGCGTCGCGCCGATGCGGCTTCGGCCCGCCAGTCCATCGCGACGGCGAAGTGGCTCTCGGAGAGCAGTTCCTCCGGCGCGAATCCACGGCGATTGCCGGCCACGTAGGCGGTGGACACCGAGATGAGGTGGGGTGTCGTGCCGATGTCGGCCAGGAGTTGCACGAGGCGGATGGGCCCCAGCAGGTTCGTCTCGACGGCGAGGTCGAAGGGATTGTCGAAGGCGACCGCTGCGGCGGCGTGGATGACGATGTCGCAGCCGGCCAGGAGGTCCCGACCCTCCGGGTCGATCCCGAGGCCGTCGACGCTGATGTCGGCAGCGATGGTCCGGATGCGCTGGGCGACCTCGGCCGTGAAGCCCTCGTTGCCGAGCCCGGCGCGCAGGCGGTCGAAGGCGTCGTTGCGAAGGACCTCGCGGCGGATCCGCTCCTCGGGTCCGCGACGCCCGGGTCGCACCAGCAGAACGAGTTCGCACTCGGGCACCGAGCGCAGCAGCTTCTCGACGAGTGCCGTGCCCAAGAACCCGGTGGCGCCGGTGAGGGCGATGCGTTTGCCGGCGAGTGCCTCCGAGATCATCCCCTCTTTCTACCATGTGGTAGAGGCGTCTACCACATGGTAGGGCGATTTGACGGACAAGGCCTGGCCAGCAACTTCTACCAGATGGTAGAGAATCCCGGCCGCAACTAGGCTTCCGTTGATGGAGACGCGCGACCGGATCCTCGAAGCGGCGCTGGTGTCCTTCGGGGGTCGCGGCTACGACGCCTCGTCGCTGGACTCCATCGCTCGGGACAGCGGGATCCGCAAGCAGACCGTCCTGTACTACTTCGGTTCCAAGGAAGCCCTGATGGCGGCCGTGATCGACCACACGGTCGCCGATCTCACAGCGGCGCTGCTAGCGGCTGCCGAAGCGGCGCCACCGGTGGCCGGCGGCGAGGGCGAGTCTCTCGATGCCTGGGCCGGCGTCGAGGCGATCGTGCGGGCCGTCTTCCGGTTCGCGGTGCGCCGCCCGGAGATGCTGGGGCTGCTGCGCGAGGTCACGCGGCTGGGCCCACCATGGATGGACCGGGTGCGAGCAGGCTTCGAACCGCTGGTGGAGCGTGCCCGCGCCTACCTCGAGGCCGGAATGGACTCCGGCCGGATCCGGCGCTGCGATCCCCGGCTCCTGCTGGTCTCCACGTACTCCACGGTCATGGGCGTCGCCACCGAGGTGGAGGTGCTGCGCGCCGTCGGCGTCGAGCCCACCCTCCGCGACACCGTCCTGCGCCGCCGCGAGCTCCTCCGCTTCCTCCGCTCAGCCCTCGTCGGCTGAGTGCCCCGCGGTCGCACCCCCTCTCCTGCCCGGGCTCCGGTCTTCCGGTGCCGTCTGCGTGCCCCGGCTGACGCGAGATGTACGGGGCAGCGGCGGGCGGATCTCTCAGGGATCGCGGCTGATCGTCCGGTAGTCGCCGAGCGTCGACATGGCGGCCCGGATGTGCGGGCCGTCGTCGCCGGTCCAGACGCAGAGTGGCGCGCCGAGGTGTTCGGCTGCGGCGACCGCCTCGGCTCCGAGGCTCGACAGCCGGTGCGCCGTGGCGAGTTCCCCGATCCGGAACGCGAACTCGCGAATCGGTACAACCATGATGTCGTCGGGGAGGATGACGAGCCGCCGTCCCAGCGCGCGGCGCACCTCGGCCGGTAGTGAACCCGTCAGGGCGCCACCCGCCGCGGCGGAGACGCTCTTGCACAGACGCAGCAGGTACAGGTTGGTCGTCGCCGGTTCGTGATCCGTCAGGACGGCTTCGAGCCCGAGGCTGATCCGGCCTGTCAGCAGGTCGCGGAGGAGATGGTCGTCGAGGACCGCCCGGGTCACGTGGTGGCGAGGTCGGGGTCGTCGGCCAGGGACCGGACGAACGCGGCGTGATCGTCGCGACTGAGCAGGTCGTCGAGCAGCCGGGCACTCTCGCCCCGGGGCACCGTCAGGACGCCGAAGCCGAGGTCCAGCACGTCGACGGGTCCCCCGTCGTCGAGGCCCCAGCGCCGGCGGGCTTCTGCGGGAAGGGACATCTGTCCCGACGATGAGACCCGGAACTCCTTCCGATCGCTCATGTCAAGAGCCTACTTGGTAAGAGTGATCTCCGTACCAAGTATCGAGGTCGGATGGCCCTGAAGGTGTCCCTCAGAGCGAGGTGCGCGTATGGGCGGCGCGGCGGCGGTGGCGGTCGAGGGCGAGTCGGACCAGTTCGGCCATGAGGGCGGGGCCGTCGAGGCCGGAGACCGCCCAGAGACGGGGGAACATGGAGATGGGCGTGAAGCCCGGCATGGTGTTGATCTCGTTGACGATGAGCCGCCGATCGGGCTCGGGCGCGCTCTCGTCGTAGAAGAAGTCCACTCTCGCCAGACCCTCGACGTGCAGGGCCCGGCATGCGGCGACGGCGAGTCCTTGAACCTGCTCGATGGCCTCGACGGGAAGGTCCGCGGGCGCGTGCAGCGCCGCGGCGTCGTTCAGGTACTTGTCGGCGTAGTCGTAGAACTCGCCGGCGGGCACGATCTCGCCGGGCAGCGAGGCCCGCAGCGTCTCGTTGCCGAGCACAGCCACCTCGATCTCGCGCCCCGCCACGAACTCCTCGGCGATCAGCCGATCGTCGTAGGCGGCGGCCAACTCCAGCGCAGCGGCAACCCCGGCGGCATCGGTCGCCCTGGTCACCCCGATCGAGGAGCCCATGTTGGCCGGCTTCACGAAGACGGGGCTGCCCAGAGCGGCGAGGAGCGCAGCAGGCGTCTCCGCGTCGACGTCCCGGCCGGCAACGGTCACGTGCCGGGCGACGGGCAGCCCGGCGGCGGCGAGGAGCACCTTGGAGACGGGCTTGTCCATGCAAACGGCACTTGACAGCACGCCCGGGCCGACGTAGATCACGCCGGCCATCTCCCAGTACCCCTGGACGGTGCCGTCCTCCCCGAACGGGCCGTGCAGGACGGGGAAGACGACGACCGTCTCGTCGGGACTCTGCGGCAGGACGACGTCGCTGCCGGCGGCCGGGTTGCTGTCGGATGGCTCCGGTAGGGCGTCGCCGGGGAGGGTGCTCAGATCGCCGGCCACGATCTCGGGCCGGACCCAGCGGCCCCCGCGGGTGATCGCCACCAGTTCCACCTCGAAGCCCGCGGCGAGCGCGCATTCGGCCACGTAGCGCCCCGACACCCGTGAGACATCGTGCTCGGCCGAGCGGCCCCCGTACAGCACGACCAATCGGATTCGCCCGGTCACGATTCTCACGCTAGTGCTGCGACCGATTGCCCCGGCACATCAGCGCCGCTCACCGCGGCGACCGGGCTCCGCCGGCGGGGCGCGGTCCCGGTCCGGCTTCCGCCACCGGTGTACGTTCGATCCGTGAGGTTCTCCGCATCGGAGGTGGCGGGCATCCTCGGCGGGGACTTGATCGGTGCCGACACCGACATTGCCGGGGTGTCGGTCGACTCGCGCCGGTTGGGAGCAGGCGAACTATTCGTCCCACTCGTCGCCGCGCGGGACGGCCACGACTTCATCCCGGCAGCAGTGTCCGCCGGGGCATCGGCCACCCTGGCCCGACGAGACCGGCTGGGCGATCTGGGCACTCCGGGTGTGCCCATTGTGGCGGTGGACGACACAGCCGCCGCTCTCGGTCAGCTCGGAGCCGCGGCGCGGGCCCGCATCGCCGCCGGCGTGATCGGGATCACCGGCTCGGTCGGGAAGACGTCCACGAAGGATCTGCTCGCGGCCGTGCTGCGCGGCGCGGGGCGGGCACATGCCAGCCCCGCCTCCTTCAACAACGCCATCGGTGTGCCGCTGACCCTGCTCGGCGCCACGGGAACCGAACAGGCGGTCGTCGTGGAGATCGGAACCAACGCGCCCGGTGAGATCGCCGATCTGGCGGCGCTGGCCCGCCCCGATGTCGCGGTGGTGACCGCCGTCGCCGCGGCGCACACGGCCGCTCTCGGCAGCCTCGAGGGCGTCGCTCGCGAGAAGGGGGACCTGGTCGCGGCGCTCCCGCCCGGGGGAACGGCCGTGTTGAATGCCGAGGACAGGCGCGTCGCAGCCATGGCGGCATTGACCGATGCGCAGGTCGTGACCTACGGGCTCGACACCGGGGACGTGCGAGCCGCCGACGTGACACTCGACGAGAGTCTGCGCCCGTCGTTCATCCTGGTGACGCCGTGGGGTCAGGCAACGGTGCGGATGCGGGCGGCCGGCCTGCACACGGCGCACAACGCCCTGGGAGCGGCCGCCGCGGCCCTGGTGGTCGGGACCGGAATCGACATCGTGGCCGATGGCCTGCGCCGGGCGGAGCTGTCCCCATGGCGGATGGCGGTCGCCACAGCTCCATCCGGGGCGCTCGTCATCAACGACGCCTACAACGCCAACCCTTCGTCAATGGCCGCGGCGCTGCACGCGCTGGCGGCCGCTCCGGCGCGACGGCGTGTCGCCGTGCTGGGAGTCATGGCCGAGTTGGGGGACTCCCACGCGGCTGATCATGCCTCGGTGGCTGCGCTCGCCGCCGACCTGGGTGTCGAGGTGGTGGCTGTGGCGGAGAAGGCCTACGGCCGGCCAACGGTGCCCGACACCGCCGCGGCGCTCGCCGCGCTGGGGCCGCTTGGCCCGGGCGACGCCGTGCTCGTCAAGGGCAGCAGGGTGGCCGGACTCGAGAGCCTCGCCGCCGCGTTGCTGCGACCCACCGCCGGCTAGCCGGCGGCCAGCGGGGTGCGACGTCCTCGCAGGTCGGAGCTGCGCTCCGGCACCGCGCATCACATAGTCAACACATTAGCAACAGATTGTGGATAAATACATTGAAATAACAGATAAAGTCTTTTGATCGTGTGGAGCGTGCGACCCGTCCGGTCGATCCCGCTCGGTGCCACATCCCGCGGTGCTTCCTAGAATCGTCGTATGCCTCCAGCGGCCTTCGAGAGCATTCCGGTGATCGACGTGGCACCCCTCGCCGGCGGGGGCGCGCCGCCCGAACCGCTCGCTGAGGAGTTGTGCAGGGCCTGCCACGAGGTGGGGTTCTTCCTCGTGGTCAATCACGGCATCGACGACGGGCTGCACGACGGTGCCTTCGACATGATGCGCCGCTTCTTCAGCCTTCCCGACGACGCCAAGCGACTGATCGACAAGCAGGCGTCGCGGCACTTCCGGGGCTGGGAGCCGATCGGGACGGAGTACACCAACAACCGTCCCGACATCCGCGAGCAGATCGACTGCTGGACCGAATGGCCCGCCCGGCCTCGCGAGGTGGAGCCCGGCTTCCTGCGGCTTCTCGGTCCGAACCAGTGGCTGCCGGAGCAGGTTCTGGCGGGCCACGAGGCACTCAGCAACCGCTGGTCGGAGGCCCTGGCCACGCTGGCCGTCCGGCTCCTGGGCGCTCTCTGGCACGGGCTCGGCCTACCGGGGGACCACCTCGAACGCTTCATGGGCGACGAGCCGATGTCGCTCACGAAGTTCATCCATTACCCGGCCACGCCGCCCGGAGCCGCCGGCGTCAACGCCCATCACGACACGGGCTTCCTGACGATCCTGGCGACCGGCGGGGTGGCGGGGCTGCAGGTGCAGAACCCCGCGGGGGACTGGATCGACGTTCCCCTGGTGCCCGGCTCGCTCGTCGTCAACCTCGGCGAGAGCCTGCAGGCGATGACCGGCAACTATCTCGTCGCCACGCCGCACCGCGTCATCTCGACCGAGGAGCGCTATTCCAGCGGGTACTTCTGCGGCCCCTCGCTGGAGGCGCCGCTGGACCCGTTGCCGCTCGACGCCCGCTTCGCCCGGGCGGTGGCGGCCAGCGCCCACCACTCCGGTGCCGGCTTCATGGCCCCCAAGGACGAACTCGACGCCGGCGTCGGCGACATGGCGAGCGACTACCGGCCCGGCACCTATGGCGAGCAACTCTGGAACTACTTCAGCCGCAGCTATCCCGACATCGTCGCCCACCACTACGGGGTGGCCCGTTCGGGCGCACGGTCGTAGAATCCTGCTTCGCTCGGACCGTTAGCTCAGACTGGTAGAGCGCTCGCTTCACACGCGAGAGGTCACTGGTTCAAGTCCAGTACGGTCCACTCCGCCGACGTCCGTTGCCCGCTGCGGCGGCTTCCCTGCCGCTCTCAGACCGGTGACGTCCTGGCCAGGAAGTCCTCCACCGCCTCGCAGAACGCCGCCGGGCTCTCCAGGGGCGGGCAGTGGCCGCAGTCATCGATCGTGACGAGTTCCGCGCCCGGCACAGCGGCGGCGAGCTCGGCGCCCATCTCCGGCGGCGTGGTGGTGTCGGCGCCGCCTGCGATCACCAGGGTCGGGTTCCCGATGGCGTCCAGGTGCGGGCGCAGGTCCATGTCGCGCAGAGCCCGGCAGGAGGCGGCGAACGACCCCGGATCGATCTCCAGGAGCACGGCGCGGCGTTCCTCGATGGCCTCGGGATGCGCCCCGAGGTACTCGGCGGTGAAGATGCGGCGCACTGCCACTTCGACCACGGCCTCCATGCCCGAGTCGCTCACCAGGTCGCTCATGGTGGTGAAGGCGGCGCGGCGCGGCTCGGAGAAGGCGCCGCCGCCGTTCGCCACGATCAGCGGGCCGAAGAGGTCCCCGCGGCTCGCGGCGAGCGCCACGCACACGAAGCTCCCGAAGCCGTTCCCCAGCACGGCCACCTCGGGGCCGGTGACACCGGCGGTCTCCAGCGCCCCGGCGAGCGCATCGGCGATGTCGAACAGCGTCGGCGACCCCCCGGCGAGCGGTTCGGAGGCGCCGAATCCCGGCAGCCAGACCCGGTGGAGTTCGAACCGGGACGCGAGCCGCGGCGCCACCGTGTCGAAGGCCCGGGCGTCGGTCAGCAGCGAGTGGACCAGAACCAGCGGGGGTCCAGACCCCTCGCGGTCGATCTCGATGCGTGGCATGTCGACGGTTCCCACGAGGCCTCGATGTCCCGCCGGCGTCAGCCGACGGGCATCAGCACCTTGAGCGAGTCGGCGCTCCGGACACGCTCGAAGGCGCGGGAGGCGTCGGACATGCCGACCCGGTCGGTGATGATCGGCTCGAGGTCCAGCACCCCCGAGGCGGCCAGTTCGATGGCGCGGGCGTAGTCGTCGGCGATGGCGGCCCGCGGGTTCCGCACGGTCAACTCCTTGAAATAGAGCTGGTAATAGGGCAGGCCGGCGCTGCCGCCGCCGGTCACCGTGCCGAACACCAGCACCTCACCGCCGATGCGTGCCGACTCGATGGCGAGGCTGACGGTGGCCTCGGTGCCGACGGCCTCGACGGCCAGGTCGACACCCCGGCCGTCGGTGACCTCGGCGATCACCGCGGCGGCGTCGTCGGGCGCGGCCGTCGCCACCGCGCCGAAGGCGGCGGCCAGTTCGCGCTTGAAGCCCGAGCGGGTCACGCCGATGACCGTCACGCCCGAGGCGCGCAGCAACTGCGTGAAGATCAGGCCGCTCACGCCCAGCCCGATGACGAGGGCGGTGTCACCGGGGAAGATCGGCGCGGCGCGCTGGGCATGCACACACGTGCCGGCCACCTGCACCATCGCCGCCGCTTCGGCTCCCAGGTGTGCCGGCACCGGGAGCAGCCGGTTCGCCGGCGCCGTCACGAGTTCGGCCCAGACCCCGTCGGCGTCACGCCCGAGCAGCCCGCCGTGCAGGCACAGGTTCGTCCGGCCGGCCCGGCACAGCGCGCAGGAGCCACACGAGATGGCGGGGTCGATCATGACCCTCTGCCCGGCGCCGACGCCGGTCGCCCCGCCGTCGATCACCTCGCCCACCATCTCGTGGCCCATGACGCGCGGGTACTCCACGGGGATGCCCCCCGAGAGGATCTTGACGTCGGTGCCGCAGATCCCCACGACCTCGACGCCGACGAGCGCGTCAGCCACTCCGGGGGGACCCTGCGGCGGAGGCACATCGCCGTACGCCAACCGGCCGGGTGCGGTCACCTGTACGGCCTTCATTCCTCCCCGAACTTCCCTCGTCTCGTTGTCGCTGGGAACATACAGTGTGCATCAGAGCCGACCCATGCGCTATCACACCTTCCACATGGCAACCGCCGCGGCGAACGCGCGGTCGGTCCGGTTGGCTCGGCCGATCCCGCGCCGATGAGCCTGCACGCCTGGGTTGTCGCCGGGGGCGGGCCGCAGGGTTCCGAGCGGCTCGGGGAGTTGGCGCCCCCGCAACTCGTCGTGGCGGCGGACTCGGGCGCTGACGTGGCCCGCGCCCTCGGGTTGCTCCCCGACGTGATCGTGGGCGACTTCGACTCGGTGAGCGCGGCGGGGGCCGCCGCGGTCGCCGAGCAGCGCCGTTTCCCGACCGGCAAGGACGCCACCGACCTGGCTCTGGCACTGGCCGAGGCCCGCCACAGGGGTGCGGAGAGCATCAGCGTCGTGGGCGGCTCCGGCGGGCGCCTCGATCACTTCCTGGCCAACGTGGCCGTGCTGGCGAGCGACGAACTGGCTGCAGTGCGCGTCGACGCGCTCATGGGGCCGGCCCGGCTCTGGGTCGTGCGCCACCAGGAGACGATACGCGGCCCCGTCGGCGACCTCGTCACGCTGCTGGCCCACGGTGGGCCCGCCACGGGGGTGCGCACGACGGGTCTGCGCTGGGCCTTGGAAGGCGAGACCCTGCAGCCGGGCTCCAGCCGCGGTGTCAGCAACGTCCTCACGGATCCTGAGGCCACCGTGTCGCTCGAGACGGGAGTGATCCTGGCGATCAGGCCTTGAGAGGATCCGCCGGCTGCGGATCCGCACGCCGGTGACCTGCCGACGTGGCCGTCGCCTCGGCTGCTGGCGTATCGTGGGGCGACGGCACCGGGAGGCACCATGGCACTGACCCAGACCCAGATCGACTCCTACGAGCGCGACGGCTACCTGATCGTGCGCGAGGCGCTCACGGCGGCGGAGTTGGCGGAGTTGCAGGACACCTGCGACTTCTTCGCCCGCCAGGCCCTCGAGTTGGCCGAGGACTCCGACGTCATCGAACTCGACGACGCCCCGCACCTGGCGGACGGGCCGCCGCTGATCCGCCGGATCAAGAGCCCGCACACCAACCACGAGACGTTCGCCAAGATGCTGGCGCATCCGGGGATCCTGGACGTCGTGGAGGACCTCATTGGCCACGACATCCGCTGGATGCACTCCAAGCTGAACGCCAAGCAGCCCGGCGGCGGGGGCATCGGCGAGTGGCACACGGACTGGGGCTACTACCCGCACACCAACGACTCGGTCCTCGAGGTGGGCATCGCCATCGATCCGTGCACCGAGGCCAGCGGCTGCATGCTGGTCGTGCCCGGCACCCACACCGGCCGCGCCTACGACCACAGCCAGAACGGCCGCTTCGTCGGGGGGGTGCGGCCCGGCGAGTTCGACCCCGCCGACGTGGTGCCGGTGGAGTTGCAGCCCGGGGACATCTCGCTGCATCACGTCCGGCTGCTGCACGGCTCGGCCCAGAACCACACCGACCAGCAACGGCGACTCCTGCTGCACGGCTACACCGCGGCCGACGCCTGGCCGATCATGGCCCGCAGCCAGCCGTCGGACTGGCCCGAGTGGGACGCCCAGATCCTGCGCGGCAGCCCCACCACCCATGCCCGCCTGGAGGCGTGCCCCGTGGTGGTCCCGCTGCCGGACCCGCCGGCGTTCGGGCTGTTCAAGCTGCAGGCCATGATGGAGGAGTCGCACTTCGCCGAGGCGGGCTAGCCGCTCAGGCATCGTGCGGCCCGGCTCGGCATCCTGCCCGGCGCCCGTACCGGAGTCCGCGACCGGCAGTCGGACCCCATGAGTGACCACGCCCTCCCGCCCGGCAGCTACGCCAAGGGACCGTTCGCGGTCGACTGGGAGGAGCGCTACGACATGGCGCGGCTACGGCGCGACCGGGTGGCCGCCGCCAGGCGCGAGCTGTCCGCAGCCGGCCTCGACGCCCTGATGGTGTGGAAGGACGAGAACGTCCGCTACCTCACCTCGTTGCGGGCGCAACTGATCGCCGGCAAGACGATGGCGCTGAACGGCGCGCTGTTGGGGCCCGCCGATGAACCGGTGCTGCTCTGCTCCGGAGGCGAGATCGACAAGGCCCGGGCCGGTATGCCGTGGATCGCCGAGGCGCACGCCATCCCCATCATGGAGCAGGCCGAACTCGTGGACGGCTTCGTGCGCGACATCCTGCGGCCGATCCTGCGCGAGCGAGGTCTCGACAGCGGCCGCCTCGGGGTGGACGCCGCCAACATCTCCTTCATCGACTCCATGCGCGCCCACCTGCCCGACCTGGAACTCGTCGACGGCGACACGGTGATGCAGCGGGCCCGGCTCATCAAGACCGACGTCGAACTCGCCATCATCGCCGAGGCGTGCGCAATCGGCGACGCCGTCACGCAGCGCGCCCTCGACGAGACCCGCGCCGGGCGGCGCGAGCTGGAGGTCGCCGGCGACGCCATGCAGACCCTGTTCCACCTCGGCGGGGAGATGGCACACGTCATCACCCCGTTCGTGGCCTCCGGTGAGCACATGTCGCCCCCGCATCGCCTGGCCACCGACAAGCTGATGCGCAACAGCGACCTCTGCTTCATCGACATCGGCGCCATGTGGAACGGGTACTTCGCCGACATCGGCCGGACCACGATCATCGGCCGCCCGAACCGCCGCCAGCAGGAGATCTACACCGCCGTCTACCAGGGGCTGATGGCGGGAATCGAGAAGATGCGGCCCGGGTTCACCACCGCGGACGCCAGCGACGCCGTCGTCGCCGAGATCGCCGGGCACGGCCTCGCCGAGCACCTCTTCAGCCTGTTCATCGGCCACGGCATCGGCGTTGGGGCCAACGAGCCGCCGTACATCGGTGAGAGCATGCCGGGCGCCACGGTGCACGAGTTCCGTCCCGGCATGGTCTTCGCGGTGGAACCCCTGGTGTGGGTGCCGGGCGTGCCCGGCGGCGGAGGCGTGCGCATCGAGGACATGGTGATGGTGACAGAGGACGATCCGGTCGTCCTCTCGCGGGTCGAGTACGAGGAAAGGCTGCTGCTATGAGTGATGCGACCGAGCGGGTGCGCCTGGGCGTGATCGGACTGGGATGGTGGGGCGGCGAACTCGCCGATGCCGCCGCCCGCAGCGGCGCGGCCACCGTCGTGGCCTGCTACGCCCGTACGCCGTCGGCGCGCGAGTCCTTCGCCGAGGCCCGCGGCTGCCGGGCAGCCGGGTCCTTCGCCGAGTTGGTGGGTGCCGACGACGTCGACGGCGTCATGCTCGCCACCCCGCACAGCACCCACGCCGACCAGATCTGCGCGGTCGCCGCCGCGGGCAAGGCCGTGCTGGTCGACAAGCCGTTCACATTGAACGTGGCCGACGGCCGGCGGGCGGTGAACGCAGCGGCCGAGGCCGGCACCGTCCTCATGGTCGGCCACCAGCGGAGGCGGCTGGCCGCGATCCGCCGCATCCGCACCCTCGTCGACGACGGGACGATCGGGACGCCGCTCCTGGCATCCGCCTCCTTCACGGTGCCCCGCGGCTTCCGGCCGAACTGGCGGGCGTCGCCCGACGAGAGCCCTCTGGGGGGTATGACGGGCCTCGGGGTCCACATGATCGACTCGTTCCACTACCTCGTCGGGCCCATCGGGCGTGTCAGCGCCTTCAGCAACGCCGTCCTGGCCGGCGAGCCCTGCGACCACGCCACCGGCCTGCTGTTCGAGTTCACCTCCGGAGCCGTCGGGAACCTCGTGACGTCGCACTACAACGCGCTCACCGAGGAGTTGCGCATCTCGGGTTCTGCGGCCTCGGCCAGCAGCGAGAACGAGGGATCCCGGCTATTCGTGCAGAAGCGGGGCGAGATGCAGCGCGAGGAGGTGCCGTTGCAGCCCGTCGACGCCCTTGCGGAGCAGGTCGCCGAGTTCGCCGGCGCCATCAGGGGAGCGGGCCCCGTCGAGACCGACGGCGAGGTGGGGCTCGCCGTGATCGCCGTTCTCGAGGCCGCCATGGCGTCGGTCGAACGCGGCGAGGCCGTCGACGTCGCCGAAATCAGCGAGACGTAATCGGGCTCCCTGAACCGCGCCGGATCCGACCCCGGCCGGCGGAGAATGCGGTGCTCGCGTTTTGTGACCCACGCAACGCCGCAGATCATCCCCGCGCCGTTGTCTCAGGTGCTCTCATGTCTGACCACCAGCGGCCCGAGTGCTACCTTGCATCCGCGTGTCCGTGCCCAGTGGATCGAGCCATCGTAAGCATCACTGGCGATACGACTCCCCAGAGTCAGACAACAGCAATAGCTGCGTGTGATGTACGACTGCCGTGAAGATCATCATGGAGTTGGCAATGACTCGCGTGACGGCGTGACTTCGGCTTCAATCGGCCGAACCCCTGTCGTACTCCCTCGGCATGATGGTGGCACAACCCCGTCGGCGAGTCCCGCTTCGTCGCGCATGTCGCGGCAGCGCACTCGGGACACCGAGCCCGAGATGGCGCTCCGGCGCGAACTCCACGCTCGCGGCATGCGCTACCGAGTTGGGTACCCGGTGCCGGGCAACCGGAGGAGGTCGATTGACATCGCGTTCGTAGGAGTGCGTCTTGCCGTATTCGTCGACGGATGCTTCTGGCACGGCTGCCCGGCGCATGCGACATGGCCGGCAACCAATGCAGAGTCGTGGGAGAGCAAGATCAGGGCGAATCGTGTGCGAGATGCAGACACCGGACGCCTGCTGCGCGAGCACGGCTGGGAGTGCGTGCGTCTATGGGAGCACGAGGTAGCGACCGCGGCCGACCGTGTGATCAGGACCTACGTCCGCCGCCGGTCGCACGTGGGCGACCGTCGCCGTTATGACGGCCTGACCACGGTGAAATCGAAAGGTACGATCAAATGTTCGTCAGAAGATCATTATCTACCGAAGTAGAATAGAGCTATGAACGAGACCGACAAGACGGCGCCGGTTGCCGCCGATCGTCTCTCGGCAGGCACGGGTTGACGCTGTGGCGCTCGAGGGGAGGCCACGGCGCTCACCGGATCTGTGCAAGCCGATCAAGGTCTTCGACTTCTTCTCCGGATGCGGCGGTGCGAGCGCCGGCCTTCGGGAAGCCGGACTCGAGATAGCCCTCGGCTTGGATAACGACGCCGAAGCGGCACGAACGTTCAGAGCCAACTTCGCGGAGGCGGAGTTCGTGTGCGCTGACATCGAAGCCGTGCCTGAGGAGTCCTTCGACGAGGTTGTCGGCCGCTGGGAGGATCACCCGCTCTTGTTCAATGCGTGCGCCCCCTGCCAGCCGTTCTCGCGACAGCGGAGAGGGGACGCGGCGCGAGATGACAGGCGTCTGGGATTACTCAACGACGTGCTCCGGTTCGTCCGAAGGCACCGTCCCGAATTGATCTTGGCCGAGAACGTGCCCGGTCTCCGGGACGGGAGCGTCGGCCGGGAGATCTTTCTGCAATTCACTCGGGCATTGACAGAACTCGGCTATCACACCAACCACAGCGTCGTCCGCTCGCAGGACTACGGTGTGCCACAACGGAGGGCGCGACTGATGCTGCTGGCGAGCCGGCTCGGCCCGGTCGAGCCTCCTGTTAGGACGCACGGTCCTGGCACCGAACAACCGAGCTATGCCACGGTGGCCGACTGGATACGTGACTTGCCCGAGATTTCAGCCGGGGAATCCCATTCGCTCGTGCCGAACCATCGAGCGGCTCGCCTCTCACCGCTGAATCTTCAGCGGATCCGCGCCACGCCGCCCGGAGGGGGCTGGAGAAACCTGCCGCCTCACCTGCTGCCGGACAGCCGCAAGTCCGGCTTCACGGGATTCACCGACGTCTACGGCCGCTTGAAGTGGGACTCTCCGGCGCCCGCGCTGACGACCAGGTGCATCAGCTACTCGAATGGGCGCTTCGGTCATCCGGAGCAGGATCGGGCCATCAGTGTGCGCGAAGCCGCCTGCCTGCAGACGTTCCCGCTCGACTTCGTCTTCGTCGGCAACCTCAACTCGCAGGCCCGGCAGGTGGGGAACGCGGTCCCGGCGCTGCTCGCGCAGCAGTTCGGGGAACACATCGCCCGCCATCTCACGAATGTCCTCGGCGATATGGGGAGTCGTTCGGCCCCGAGCGCGACCGTGACGAACGGCCGTGCCCCCGGGACAGGCCTGGTGCATGCCTAGTTTCAGGACGAGCGCCCGGACGGTGGACATGCTCGGCCGTCAGCAGATAGCGGGGATTCCTACCGCTATCAGCGAGTTGTTCAAGAATGCCCACGACGCGTACGCCACGCGCGTCGAGGCCGACTACTACCGCCCCGAGCAGTTGCTCGTCCTGCGAGACGACGGCTTGGGGATGACTCACGAGGACATCATCGAGCGCTGGCTCGTTCTGGGGACGGACAGCAAGGTCGGTGGCAGCGAAGAGTTGGATGCCCTCGCGTCGACCATGGGTCTGGAGGCCCGCATCCCGACCGGCGAGAAGGGCATCGGCCGACTGGCCATCGCGGCGATCGGTCCCCAAGTGCTGCTCGTTTCCCGGGCGAGACGACCCGATGGGCTTCACCCCACTGTGGTCTCGTTCGTCAACTGGTCGCTCTTCGCGCTTCCGGGGATCTCACTGGATGAAATCGAAGTCCCCGTCCAGGAGTTTCCTGACGGTGAGTTACCCGACGCCGACGATCTGTCAGCATTGGTTGACGTTGTCCGTGAGAATCTCGATCGAGTGCGCGGTAGATCGGACGGCGTCGCCGTCGACGACATTGAGCGGCAGCTGGCCCAAGTCTCGTTCGACGTCGCCGCCCTGCAGAAGCGCTTCGAGTCGGCTGCCCTCCTGGGTTCCGCGACCGGAACGCAGTTCTACATCCAGCCCACGGATCCCATGCTCGCGGCCGCCCTGGATGACAAGCCGGAGCAGCGAAGGATCGGTGACTTGCAGAAGACGCTGATGGGGTTCGCGAACACGATGATGCCCGATCACCCGCCGGCACCCATTGTGACGACCTTCCGCGATCACCGCTCTCTGGACCTCTCCGAGTCGGTCATCGGTCCCGACGAGTTCTTCACGCCGGACGAGTTCCGCGGCGCCGATCATCACATCCACGGATCATTCGACGAGTACGGCCAGTTCTCCGGAACGGTGTCCGTCTACGGCGGCGAGCCCGAGCACCACGCCATCGTGTGGCCGGCCGCGAGGGGTCGGAAGACCGCCTGCGGTCCCTTCACCATTGATTTCGCCTACGTACAGGGCTTGGCCCGCGAGTCGCGGATTCCCCGTGCCCGCTGGAGTGAACTCATCAAGAAGCTGAATCTGATGGGAGGGCTGTATATCTACCGGAACGGTATCCGTATCCTGCCGTACGGGAACACGGACTACGACTTTCTCCATATTGAGGAACGGCGAAACTTCGGAGCGACGTACTACTTCTTCTCGTACCGCCGGATGTTCGGTGCAATCGAACTTCCGCCCGAGAGTTCGCGCCGTCTCATCGAGAAGGCTGGTCGTGAGGGGTTCCGAGAGAACAGGGCCTACCGCGACTTCCGTGAGATTCTCGAGAACTTCCTCGTCCAGCTTGCTGCGGACTACTTTCGGGACGAGGCGGCGCTCGGCAGTCAGTACAGGCAGACGAAGGCCGACTTGGATCGGCAGGCTCGGGCGCGCGAGCGACAGGCCCAGCAGTCGCGAGAGCGGCGCAAGGCGTTCCAGAGCGCGCTGCGCGAACGAGCGGCCATGCTCGCCGGTGATGAACCGACGGCCAGGGTCGAAGCGGTGATCGAAGAGCTCGTTGCACAGGTCCGCGCGGCCGCCCACGAACTTGATCCAGATCGAAAACTCCGATCAATTCTCCAAGCTGAGTTGGCGGCGCAGCGGAAGTTGGCCGAGCTGCGAGATGAACTCAGGGTCCCGTCGGCGCGAGGCTTCGCGCTTTCGAGGGCGCTGCGCCGTGACCTCGAAGCGTATCGGCAGGAGCATGTCGAACTGGATGAAGAAGTGTTCAAACCCGCCGTTGCCTTGGTGGACGAAGTGGTTGCCGACGCAACCCACAGTCTCGATGTAAGCCGGCGGCGTCGTTTCGATGCCGCGGTGGAGGAATTCGGACGGACCGCTCTACAGGCGGTTACCGCCCGCCGGCGCGACTCGGAGGAGCAGTTGCGGGCTACGAGCGAACTCGTTGGCGATGCGATCCGGGAGACGATTGCTGATCTGGAGTCACAATTGAACGAGATAGCGCAACGGGTTCAGCGAACCGACCTGACGGTCTTGACCGACGCCGAGATCGTGGATCTCCAGTTTGAACTTGACGCTCAGATCGATTCCATTGCATCCGCCAAGGAGGAGCAACTCAATCTGATAACAGAGCAACTCCAGGCGATCACCGTTGCTCCTGACAGCGAGGGCCGGATTGTCACCCAGGTAGATATAGTCGGAGCTGTGGAGGAGCAGTTACTCAATCTGCAAGAACGCGCCGAAGCCGATTTGGAGCTAACCCAACTGGGAATGGCCGTCGAGATCATTGATCACGAGTTCCAGGCAACGATTCGGTCAGTTCGAAGCAATCTTCGCCGTTTTCGGGCGTGGGCAGATGCCAATGAACAGTTGTCGGAAGTCTACAACGGGATCCGAGTGAGTTTCGAACACCTCGACGGCTACCTTACCTTGTTCACGCCGCTGCACAGGAGACTGTACCGGTCTGAGATTGAGATCAAGGGAAGTGATGTCAGCAAGTTCCTCCTGGATCTATTCGGGGAACGTCTCGAACGCCACGGCGTAGAGGCCAAAGTGACACCGGCATTCAAGCGTCACCGGTTCACCGGCTATCCCTCCACGTTCTATCCGGTGTTCGTCAACCTGCTGGACAACGCCATTTTCTGGCTGCGGGATCAACCACCACCACGCACCATCTCGTTGGACGCCAGTGGTAACACGATGATCGTCGCTGACAACGGTCCGGGTGTTCGCTCTAGCGATCGCGAGGCCATCTTCGAACTGGGATTCACGCGCAAGCCTGGCGGCCGTGGAATGGGTCTCTATATTTCTCGTGACGTGTTGGCCCGAGTCGGCTACGAGCTGACCGTTGGTGAGTCTGCCGACGGAGTCGGTGCGAGGTTCATGATACAACCGCAGGCTGTCGATCAAGATGAGTGACGCCGACATGTCGACGGGTCCTGCATCTGAGTCTCGAGCGATCGTCGAGTCGTTCCTGCAGACAGTCGTGATCCTCGACGACCTCGTTGTTCTGTCTCAACAAGGAGTAGAGCAGCAGGATGACGTACCGGACACGGCGATCGTCACTCCCGACTATCCCGAATCGTCAGCACCGGACGAGAATGATGTCAACACCGATCGTTCGGGTGTGCCGCTGAACGCCGACACTGTAATCAACGCGTTTGCCGATCTTGGCGTGGTGTGCGCCGTACTGAACGCTGCTCCTGACAATGCCTTTCCGGCTCGGATCGCGAAGGCAGCTCACCGAGCTGACATTGTTGTGCTGGACTGGAAGATCGGCGATTCGGACGGGGGTGTCACACTGGACGTGATGAAGGAGATTCTCCGTGACGATCAGAACAATCCCCGGCTCAGGCTGATAGCTATCTACACGGGCGAACCAGACCTTGCCAGCGTATCCGACCGCGTCCAGTCTGTCCTACAAGGGTTCTACGCCTCGAGTCAGCCGTCGGCGATCGATCTCATACGTATGTCCAAGGGGCCAGCACACGTCGTAGTCCTCGCAAAGGGCGGAGCAATCAACGAGCACTTGACCAGCCTCGGTTACGAGCAGGTCTCGGAAGGAGACTTGGCAGGCAAGCTAGTAGATGAGTTCGCCTTAATTACCTCGGGGCTGCTACGCAATGTTGCTCTTGCGGGAATCGCCACGATTCGAGAGAATTCGCACCGCATACTGACGAAGTTCGACGAAACCCTAGACGCCGCATACCTAGGACACCGGATGTTACTCCCGCATCCTCCCGACGCGGAGGACCACCTCGTAGCAGCGCTCGGTTCAGAGCTGATTTCCGTGCTTGAGGAAGATCGACCGGCAATGCACGCAGATATTGAAGCGATCGAACGTTGGCTGAGTAGAGCAGGAGGTCCCGACACATCAATGCCATTTCGATTCTCGGGTACGGCTAGTGCAGTTGATAGATGGTTGCCCTTGCTCCGCAGCGGCATTGAGTCCGGCAAGGTACAACTTCCTGAAGGAGGTAAGCCCGGTCTAGTTCGTGATGGAACAGCAGCATTCACGGATGACGCTGCTGATGCGATGCTCTCGAATCACCGTTTCGCATCTTTGCTCAACCTGAAGACCCGTTATCCGCAGCAACGGCGAGCATTGACCCTTGGGGCGATCGTGCGTAGATCGGTGGACGATCGATTTCAGTATCTCCTATGCCTCCAGCCCAAGTGCGATAGTGTCCGACTCGGATCAGCATCAGGATTTCCCTTTATTCCCTTGGAGCCTGTTGGAGGCGATACCAGGCAGACATCGGTTGCTGTGGTCGTAGAAGTCCAGGAGGGCGACTGGGAGTATCTCGGGGCAACCCTAAAGCCCTCGGAGTTGATTGTACGTACATTTGAGCCAGGCTCGAATCCTCCCGGAGAGGTCCTCGCATCCAAAGAAACGTCAGGCGCGTTCTACTTTGAGGACGTCGACGGAACGAAGTATCGGTGGATTGCGGAAATGAAGGATGAACACGCGTTTGGAATCGCAGGAGCAGTAGCGGCAGCCTTGGCGCGCCCGGGCCCCAATGACGCGGAATGGCTGAGGCGACGTTCAGGCTAAACGCGTTGCTTCGCTCTCCCATCGGCCGGAGCAAATCGGAGGCACGTCGGTGTGCTTGTCGGAGGTACGTGCTGTCGTCAGTGGCTCGGGTGGGGCCTGGGTGTGGTGTCGGTCGGCACGGGTGGGGCCTGACGCGTGAGTCGCGAGCCGGACGACTGTGTGGATGTCCGCGAGGCGGGTTCGCAGTGGATGATCTGCGATGTCGGGGGGTTCCGGCTTCGTCGGCTTCGTCGGGGAGCAGTGCTTCGGGTCGGCCTCTAGTCTTTCGCCGTGCTTACGTTGGGGCAGCTTGAGCGACATCTGTTTGCCGCCGCGGACATCTTGCGGGGGAAGATGGACGCGTCGGAGTTCAAGGAGTACATCTTCGGGGCGCTGTTCCTGAAGCGGGCGAGTGATGTGTTCGAGGAGGAGTACTGGCGGATCGTCGCCTTGCAGCGGGTCCGGGGTCGGTCGTCGGAGGAGGCCCTGGTGCGGGCGGAGGACCCGGACTCCTACTCGGAGGCGTTCTTCGTGCCGGAGGGGGTGCTTCAGCACATCGACTTCAACCGGCGGGTGGGTACGACGACAGTGTCGGACAAGAAGTGGCGCGATCTGATCGACCACTTCTCGAAGTACCGGCTGCGTAATGAGGATTTCGAGTTTCCCGACCTGCTCGGCGCTGCCTACGAGTACCTGGTTCGCGACTTCGCCGACTCGGCGGGCAAGAAGGGTGGTGAGTTCTACACGCCTCGCCAGGTGGTGCGGCTCATGGTGCGGCTCGTGGATCCGCAGGAGGGCATGGCTGTCTACGACCCGTGCTCGGGCTCGGGCGGCATGTTGATCTACGCCCGCGATCACGTGGCCGAGAGCGGGGGCGATCCCCGCGACCTGATCCTCGCGGGCCAGGAGACCAACGGCACCACGTGGTCGATCTCAAAGATGAACATGCTGTTGCACGACATCCGCGATGCCGACATCCGCAACAACGACACCCTCACCGACCCCGCTCACGTCCGCGATGGCGAATTGACGCGGTTCGACCGCGTGATCACCAACCCGCCCTTCAGCCAGAACTACGACAAGGCCGCTCTCACCCACACCGAGCGGTTCTGCTATGGCTATACCTCCGAGGCCAAGAAGGCCGACCTGATGTTCCTCCAGCACATGCTGGCTGTCCTCAAACGCGACGGGATGGTCGCCACGGTCATGCCGCATGGCGTGCTGTTCCGGGGCGGCGCCGAGGGGGAGATCCGCCGGAGGATCATCGAGGAGGACCTTCTCGACACCGTCATTGGTCTCGGCCCGAACCTGTTCTATGGCACCGGCATCCCTGCCGCCATCCTGATCCTGCGGGCGAAGGGCTCCAAACCGCCCGATCGACGGTGCAAGGTGCTGTTCATCAACGCCGACCGTGACTACGGCGAGGGTCGCGCCCAGAACCGCCTGCGCCCCCGCGACGAGGAGAAGATCACCGCCACCTACCGCAACTTCGTCGACGTCGACGGCTTCGCCAGGGTCGTCACCATCGACGAGTTGGCCGAGAACGACTTCAACTGCAACATCCGCCGCTATGCCGACAACGCCCCACTTCCCGAACCCCACGACGTGCGAGCTCACCTCCACGGAGGCGTGCCGATGGTAGAGATCGACGACGCCGCGGGACTGCTGGCGCGTGCCGGACTCGAAGCGGCGACCCTGTTCGAGGACCGCGGCGACGGGTACGCCGATTGGTGCCACATCGTCACGTCCGCCAACGGGCGCGACGACGCGCACCGAGCGATCGCCGATGGCGTCGCCAAGAAGGCCTCCACCAATCCTTGGGCCGAGTGGTGGGCTGACACCGTCGACCCGATGCTGCTCGCCCTGCCCGATACCGGGATTCTCGTCGGGCAGAGGCGGCGACTCGTAGAGGAATTCGTGGTGCGTATGACCCCCGTCGGCATGGATCGCTTCGAGGCCGCGGGTCTCGCGGCTACCTGGTGGGAGTCGAGTGCCCACGAGTTGGCATCTGCCGCCAACCGGGGTTGGAAGTCGGTGATCGATGGCTGGCTCACAACCGCCGAAGCGGCAGCGGACGACAAGAAGGCGCCCGACCTGGCCGACCAGATCGCCATCAGGCTCCTCGCGAACAGTGAGCTGGCGGAACGAGCCGACCTGGTAGCCGACCGTGACCGACTCGAAGCCGAAATCAAGGCAGCCGAGGCGTCGGGCGACGAAGATGACGAACCCGACGACGCTGTCCTCAGCCCCGCCCAGATCAAGAAACTGAAGTCGGCGCGCACCAAGGCTAGGAGGGCGGTCAAGGCCGTCGACGCCTCGCTCCTCGACACTGCCAGGACGACGTTGGACACAACGTCACCAGACGATGCTCCTGCACAAGCCATCGGCGCGCTCCGGGACCGAATTGAGGCACTCATCGTTGAGCACTTCAGCGATGTCGAGCGCAGCATGCTCGTCTGGTACGACAACCTTGCCGACAAGTACGGCACTACCCTCCGGGACCTCGAAGCCGAGCGAAAAGCCTCCGCCGCTCGGGTCGAAAAGCACCTAACGGAGTTGGGGTATGGATGAGTCTCGGAGCAGATGTGAACTGCATGATGTTAGGCAGCCGGGATCGAATCAGGTGGGTTCGAGCTGGGCTCCGCTCAGTGATTTGGCAGAGATCAATCCACGATCACCGACGCCAACCGCTGGCGAGACGGTCAGCTTCGTCGCGATGGCTGATGTCTCGGAGTCAGGATTCATCGAGAACTTCGAACTGAGAAAGGCCTCAAGTGGGTACACGCGTTTTGCTGTCGGTGATGTGCTCGTTGCGAAGATCACGCCCTGCTTCGAGAATGGCAAGGGCGCTCATGTTGGGGACCTTCCCACGCGATGTGGTCTCGGTAGCACGGAGTTTCACGTGCTGCGACCCCGTTCTACTACGTCGGATCGCTATCTATATCACCTTACTCGTGCAGCACAGTTTCGGCTGCGGGGCGAGGGCCTCATGTCCGGCTCGGCTGGTCAAAGAAGGGTGCCAGCGGAGTTCTTCGGTCGACACGTCGTGCGGATACCATCGTTGGAGGAGCAGCGGCGGATTGCGGAGATCCTCGACACGATCGACGAAACCATCCGAGCCACCGAACGCGTTATCGCCAAGAGACGAGGAGTTCGTGCTGGTCTGGAGTCGGTCTTGCTCTCCCAGAGGACTCAGGTTGCTTCTACTGAAGACGGAGACCTGCACGAGACCGTGATGCAACAGTCCAGGCGTTGTTTGAGCAACCGACAGACTTCGGGTGACTGGACACGGCGCCAACTAGGAGAACTCGGTTCAGTGGTCGGCGGCGGAACACCCTCGCGTGAGAATGAGAAGTGTTGGAATGGGAACATCCCTTGGCTTACTCCTAGCGAGCTAACCGGACGCGACGAGAAATATGTCTTCAAGACGCAGGACTCGATCACTGATCAGGGACTCTTCACCTCTGGAGCGAGACTACTGCCAAAGGGTGCGATCCTGATTACCAGTAGAGCGTCGATAGGATGGTGCGCAATTGCCGGAACGCAAATGACGACCAATCAGGGATTCAAGAACATTATCCCTACGCGTAGTGTCGACTCGTCCTACCTCTACTACGTCTGCCGTACGCTCGTCCGTGAACTCATGAGACGGTCTTCGGGCACAACCTTCTTGGAGATCTCGAGACACGATCTCACACTCATTGAGGTTTCTGTGCCCCCGTTGGAGGTACAACACCGGATCGTGGCGATTCTCGACACCATCAACGAGGATATTCGAGCCAACGAGGGTCAGCTACAGAAGCTACGGGAGCTTCGGATGGGTCTTGCGACCGATCTCTTGTCGGGTCGCATTCGCACAGTCTCAACATGACTTCTGGACCCGAGTGGGAGCTGGTTGAGCGGCCTCTGCTTGAGCATCTTGCTTTGCTCGGGTGGGAGACGCTGGTCTGGTCCGAGCGACAGCCCTCGGACAAGGTCGACCGGTCGTCTGATCGGGACGTGTTCCTCGAGCAGCGGTTCCATTCAGCGATTCGGCGCATCAACCTTGGTCGGGACTGTCTGCCTTGGCTTGATGAGGACCGGATTGATGCGGCGGTCGCGGATCTGCGGACAATGCCCGCGGGGGTCGGGTTGCTGGAGGCCAACCGACTCTCGACCGAGCTATTGCTCCGTGGCACCACCGTTAGCGGGCTCGGCGGCTGGGACGGCGGTCGGGATCGGAGCATCGACTTCATCGATTGGGAGGACTGGTCGGCCAACGACTTTCTTGCTGTGTCGCAGTTCACGGTTGCGACGCCGGGGCGGGCGCCGAACATCCGGCCGGATGTGACGCTGTTCGTGAACGGTGTTCCGCTGGTCGTGATCGAGGCCAAGCCGCCCGGGAGTGACAGCGGCATCGCCGATGCGATCGATCAGCTCCGCCGCTACGCCAACCAGCGGGGGAGTGAGGTTCCCGAAGGCGCTGAGCATCTTTTCCGGACGAATCAGTTCACCGTCGCCACCACCGGCGAGCGGGCGGAGGCGGCCACGTTCTCGGCGCTGCCTGAGCATTACCTGGCGTGGAAGGATCCGTTTCCCGCGTCCCGCGAGGAGGTCGCGGTGCAACTCGGTAAGCCTGCTGATGCTCTCACGCAGCAGGAGGTGTTGACGGCGGGGATGTTGGCGCCGGAGCGGTTGTTGGACATCGTGCGGCACTTGACGGTGTTCAAGGACATCGGCGCGAGGCGGACGGTCAAGCTGGTGGGCCGGTACCAGCAGTACCGCGGCGTGGGGAAGGCTCTGCGGCGATTGCTTAGCGGCGAGACCCGATCTGTGGACGGTCACGTCGACCGTCGTGGTGGAGTCATCTGGCATACCCAGGGGTCGGGCAAGAGCCTGACGATGGTGTTCCTGATCCGGGCGATGCGCAGCCACCCCGAGTTGCGGCGCTTCAAGATCGTGCTGGTGACCGACCGGACTGACCTCGATCAGCAACTCAGCGCGACGGCCGCATTGACCGGCGAGACCGTGAAGGTTGCCCGCAGCGCGGCCGACGTGCGGGAATTGCTGCGCCCAGACGGCCCCGGCCTCGTGATGGCAATGATCCAGAAGTGGCGCGACACCGCCGACAACGGGGAGAGCGCTGATGGTCTTGGGGAGGGGGACACGTTCGGGACGCTGAACGAGTCCGAGGCGATCCTCGTGCTCGTTGACGAGGCGCACCGCTCGCAGGCCTCGACGCTGCACGCCAACTTGATGGCTGCTGTGCCGAATGCGGCCCGGATCGGGTTCACCGGGACGCCGATCATCATGGGCGAGCGGAAGAGGACACTGGAGATCTTCGGCGACTACCTCGACCGCTACACGCTGACGGAGTCCGAGGCCGACGGCTCGACGGTGCAGATCCTGTACGAGGGGCGAACCACCGACGCCGCCGTCAAGGGCGCCTCGCAGATGGATGAGGTGTTCTACCGGTGGTTCGCCGATCTCACCGAGGAGCAGCGGGAGACGCTGCAGCGGAAGTACGCCACCACCGCTGACGTGCTCGAAGCGCCCGAGTTGATAGCTGCGAAGGCTCGGGACATTCTCCGTCACTACATCGCCACGGTGATGCCCGACGGCTTCAAAGGCATGATCGTCGCCACGAGCCGCAAGGCCTGCCTTCGTTACCGCGAGGCGCTGCAGGATGCCCGGGATGAACTGATCACGGAGGTCGACCGGCGCGGGGATGACCTGCTTGCCCGGCCCAGTGGATCGTTGGATGCCGAGGAGTCGTTCCTGCGGGCGGCCGCCCGGCAGGTCGACCTGATACGCGTCCTCGAGTTTGCGCCGGTGATCTCGGGGGACAACAACGATCCGCCCGAGTACCTCCCGTGGACCGACAAGTCCCACCAACTGGAGCGCATCGACCGCTTCCGGCTCCCACTGGGCCTCGCCGGCGAGAAGCGCAGCCCGCTGGCGTTGCTGATCGTGAAGTCGATGCTGCTCACGGGGTTCGACGTTCCGCAGGCCCAGGTCCTCTACCTCGACCGGCTGATCCAGCAGGCCGAACTGCTCCAAGCCGTCGCCCGCGTCAACCGGACCGCGCCGAAGAAGTCCTACGGTCTGACCGTCGACTACTACGGCGTGTCGTCGCAACTCACCGAAGCACTCGCCGTGTACACCAGCGCCGCCGGCCGCATCGATCCCGATGTGGACGGGGCGCTGCGCCCGCTCAGCGAGGAGATCGAGAAGCTCGAACCGCAGCGCCAGCGGATCCGGCAGATCTTCGTGCAGCAGGGCGTCGAACCGGCCGAGACCGAGGACGCCGTCGAGGCGTGCGTGCAGCTCCTCGCCGACAAGCGACTCCGGGCCGAGTTCGACGTCGCGCTGCGCACCTTCCTGACGACGTTCGACACCGTCCTGCCCCGGCCCGAGGCGCTGCCGTTCGTCGACGACGTGAATCTGTTCGGCGAGATCCAGGTGCGGACCCGGCGGCGCTACCGGGACACACCCGACGGCGACTTCGATCCGCACAAGTACAAGGAGAAGGTCCGCCGGCTGATCGACGAGCACGTCGTCGCGCTCGACTTGAGCCGGAGGATCCCGCCGCTGCGCATCACCGACCCCGCGTTCCGTGATCACATCGCCGGAATCATCTCGCACCGGACCAGGGCGTCGGAGATGGAACACGCCGCTCGCCATCACATCCGCGAACGCCTCGACCAGGACCCCGTGTACTACGGGAAGCTCTCGGAGCGGATCGACGAGATCCTCGATCGCCTCGAAGAACGCTGGGAGCAGATCGCCCTCGAACTCGAAGGGCTGATCTCCGAGATCCACGCCGGTCGCAGCGACGAGGAGCACACCGGGCTCGACCCGACCACAGAACTGCCGTTCCACGGCCAGATGGCCGAGAAGGTCGCCAACTCCGGCCCCGACACGGCCGAACAGGTCGTTGCGCTCACTCGGAACCTCGTGGCCGAGATTCGCCGGATCATCGGGGTGGTGGGCTTCTGGGACAACCCCACCAGGCAGGACGACCTGCGCAAGGCCATCAAGCGCACGCTCGACGACAGCGACCTGTTCAGCTACGAGAGCCTGGACGAACTCGCGGTCGAACTCCTCGCCCTCGCCAAAGCGAACCAGCACCGGCTGACGTGAGTCCCACGACCGTCGCCTCAGTACACGAGCACCGGACACTGGTCGTCGGCGACCTCACCCTCGAAGTCGCGCCACCGGGGGAGCGCAAGACCATCGAGATCGTCGTCGAACGCGACGCCTCGCTCGTCCTGAAAGCGCCCCACGGCGTGAGCGCGGAGCGAGCCACACAGTTCGTGACCGACAAGCGCACCTGGATCTACCGCAAGCTCGCCGAGAAGGACGCCCTGACCGGCCCGCCGATCGTGAAGCGGTTCGTCGAGGGTGAGGGGTTCGCCTACCTCGGACGCAGCTACCGCCTCACCCTCACCGAGCCGGCCGGCGGCCTCCTCGAGCCTGCCCGCGGCGATCCCTCGGGCAGCGATCGCATGATCCGCCGGACGCGGGCCGGCCAGGCAAGGCAGGCGGAGCTATCAGGTGTTCGCCTGGACCGAGGTCGCTTCCACCTGAGCGCGACTGAAGCCGACCGAGGCGCCACCGCGATGCGCCGCTGGTACACCCACGTCGGCGGTCAATGGCTCCGACGCCGCATCCGCCCCTGGGCGGCCCGCCTGGGTGAGAACACGGCGCGCGTCGAGGTGCGCGACCTCGGCTACCGGTGGGGCTCAGCCCGACCCATTGACGGCCCACAGCGCATCAACGTCCACTGGGCCACCCTCCAACTCCCCCCGAGCCTCATCGACTATGTCCTCGTCCACGAACTCGCCCACCTGCGTGAAACCAACCATACGCCCGACTTCTGGAACACCGTCAACCGTGTCATGCCCGGCTACGAACACCACAAGGCCAACCTCGCCACCATAGGAAAGAACATCTGGCTCGGAGCCGTCGTCGAGCCGTGAGGACCGGGGAGGTTCGCTCCGGGTGGCCGGATGGAGACCAGTCTGACCCGGGACGGTCAGCTGCGGACGCTCCGCCATAGGCGTGTGGCTAGCATCGCCAGCGTGAGGGATGACTACACGCGGATCGTCGACGGGCGCATGGTGCCGGTGGCGGGGGACTGGGTGATCGACGGGTTGCACACATCGGTCGCGTTCGCCACCCGTCACCTGCTCACAGCCATGCGCGGCCGCTTCCGCAGCGTCGCCGGCACCGTCCTCATCGCCACGGACCCCGCCGAGTCGCGCACCGAGGTGCGCATCGAAGCGGCGAGCATTGACACCGCGCATCCGAAGGCGGACGAGCATCTGCGCGGGCCGAAGTTCCTGGATGTCGAGCGCCATCCGGCACTGACCTTCGTCGGCGCGGGAGCCCGGCCCGCGGGCGCCGACTCGTGGGTGCTGCCGGGCCACCTCACGGTCCGTGACATCACGCTGCCGCTGGAGTTGGCCGTGCGGTTCCTGGGGGCGGTACGCCACCCGTCCCTGCCCGTGGCCAAGATGTCCTTCGAGGCCACAGGCGAGCTGCGACGCGACGACTTCGGCGTTGCCGGCTACATGGACGTGCACGCCCCCGGCGTACCCGAGGTTCTGCTCGTCGGCCGCCAGGTGGAGATCCGCCTCGACGTCGAGGCCGATCTGCAACTCGACGACCGGGACTGAGTCGAGGAACGCGGGCGTGGAGTCCGGGCCGGCGATACCCGCCGGCGTCGAGCAGTTGACGGCGACCTGGATCCAGGACGCCCTTGCGGCGGGGGGCGTGGCCGACGTTCCGGCGATCGAGGGAATCGCGGTGGAGCAGGTCGGTGCCGGCATCGGCCACGTCGGGCAGTCGGTGCGCTGCCGTCTGACCTACGCGGAGGAGGCGCCCGGGGCGCCGGAAACCGTGTTCGTCAAGCTGCACTCCTCGCACCCGTCGACCGACAAGCTCGCCAGGCGGGTTCGGCTGTACCGGCGTGAGTGCGCGTTCTACCGCCTCCTGTCGCATCACGCCCCGATCAGGTCGCCGATCCTCTACTACGGCGACTACGACCGCCGCAGCAACCGGCTCGCCCTCGTGCTGGAGGACTTGGACGGCATGGACAGGGTCGACGAGATCGAAGGGGCCAATGCGGAGCAGGCGCGCACCGTCGTGCGGGCGATCGCCAGGTTCCACGCCTACTCGTGGGGGCAGACCCACACCTCGCCGTACATCGACATCTTCGACTCGCTGGATCCGAAGTGGCGGCCACCGGTGCAACTGATCTACCTGGCGTCGCTGCGACGCACGTTCGAGGTGTTCGGCGATCACTTCTCCGGCGACATGCGGCGGATCACCGAGACGCTCGGCTGGAAGGCCGCGGACTACATGGGCGACCTGGCGAGGGGCCCCCGTGCGTTCGGCCACGGCGACTACCGGTTGGACAACATGTTCTTCGGCCCGGATCCCGACGACCTGGCCGTGATCGACTGGCAGGTCTGCGGCGGCAACAACCCCCTCGGCGACGTGGCGTACTTCCTGGGCGGGAGCCTGCCGACCGACCTGCGCCGCACCATCGAGCGGGAGGCCGTCGCCGAGTATCACGACACCCTCCGCCGGGCGGGCGTGGAGGGGATCGCTCGCGAGGACTGCTGGCGCCTCTACCGCCAGAACATGTTCGTGCGCATGCTCGTCATCGTTGTCAGCGCCGGCGGTCTCGACATTTCCAACGAGCGGAGCGTGCGGCTGCTGGGACTCGGCCTGGACCGCACACTGGCCGCCCTCGAGGATCTCGAGGCGGAGGAGTTCCTCCCGCATAGGCGCCGGCTCTTCGGCCCTTCCTGGATGTTCTCGACAGTGTCTCGATACGCGTACGGAGTGTCCAAGCGTCTGCGGCGATCCTGAGTGGCCGCACACCGGGTGCGGTTGTCTGCGGACGTAGCGAGATTGTTGCACGCCCCGGTTTGGTCTGCGGGTGCGCGTGGTCGGATGATCGCACCCGGCCCAGAGCGGTATTCCGAGGTGGAGATTCGCCACTCGGCAGGTAAGAAAGTCCCGGATGGTGGGATTGGGTGACTTCGCAACGAGCACGGATCTGGACGATTGGGCCGGACCTGACGGGGACTTGGGTCGCTACATCACCAAGGTGTCGGAGAACTCACTGAACGCGTATGGCGTCCAGCCGATCCTGGTTGGCCAGGATGCCAATAGCGAACAGGACACGGCACGGGGTGGCTATCAGAGCCGTCAACTGTTCGAGTTGGTCCAGAACGCCGCCGACGCTCTCTGGCTGGCCGCTCGTAGCCGGAATGCCAACGATCTGTCGGCGGCTCGCAGCGGTGGACGGATCGAGATCCGCCTGACCGAGGATTCCCTCTACTGTGCTGACGACGGCCGATCCATCGACGGCGACGGCGTGCGGGCGCTCATGTTCTCGCACTTATCGCCCAAGCGTGGCACCGATCAGATCGGCACTTTCGGTCTCGGATTCAAAGCCGTTCTCGGCGTCACCGACTCGCCTGAGTTCTTCAGTCGCTCCGGCTCCTTCCGTTTCGATCGACAACGCTCACGCGAGCGGATCCGAGTGGTCGCACCAGGTGTCACAAGCTGTCCGATGCTGCGCTTGGCCGAGCCAGTTGATCCTGCCGAGTTCCGAGAATCGGACGACATCCTGCGCGGCCTGATGAACTGGGCGGCCAACATCGTGCGACTGCCGCTCAGGCGTGGAGCACGTGAGGATCTCCGTGAACAACTCTGCAACTTTCCGGCCGCGTTCCTTCTCTTCGTGCCCCACGTCGGCCAACTCGTGCTTACCGACGATTCTCCCGAGTTGAACCGCGAATTGAGCCTGGAGAGAGCTGACGACGATTACCGGCTCACTGACGGTGATGCGAGCAGTCGATGGCGGGTGTTCCATCGCGAACATCGGTTGACGACCCACGCAGTCGCCGATCACCGACCAGGCGACGACCGCGACCAGGTGCCCATCTGGTGGGCGGTGCCGGTCGACGAATTGCGTGATCCCGGCGAGTTCTGGGCATTCTTCCCGACCAACACGACGAGCCTCGTTGCAGGCATCCTCAACGCTCCGTGGAAAACCAATGCTGATAGATCGAATCTGCTGTCAGGGGCGTACAACGAGGAGTTGATCGATGCGGCGGCCGAGATGATCGCCGACAGCCTTCCAGAACTCACGACGGACGAAGACCCTGCTCGACACCTGGACGCGTTACCCCGGCGCCACAAGTCGGGCGACAACGAATTCGCCAATGGGCTACGCGAGCACCTGTTCACCCTCCTTCACGAACGTGACGTCCTTCCCGACCAGAACGGGGATCTGTGGTTCAAGGAGGAGATGTTCTATCCTCCGCTCGCCCTCACGAACTCGGGTCAGGCAAGCGCGGCTGCGTTCGAGAAGTGGGCGTCGCATCCCGAGCGGCCTGTGGACTGGCTCCATCACAGTGCATTTACCCGGAGCCGGCTGGCCGCGGTCGATCGTTTGTTCCATGCCCAAGGCGAACCGTCCCAATGGTCGGGAGCGCCCCGGTCGACCATCGCCGACTGGTTGGGAGCCCTCATCGCCGAGGCGGGGCTCGGCGGCGCGGTCGCGGCTTCGATGGTAGCGATCCAGACTGCAGCGCTTCTTCCACCGGACAGACGAGACGACGCCGATCTAGGCAGGATTGTGCTGACGGAGGCGGGAGAATGGCAGCCTCCCGATCCCAGCCGCATATTCCTGCCCGACGAGTCGCTGGAGGATGACAGCCCTCTCGCCCCTGAGCTGTGCGTCCATCAAGCCTTGGTGGCGGACCCTGGCACCCGAGTGGCGCTATATGAATTGGGATTCCAGGAGCCCTCGCCGACGAGTAGGTTCGAAGCGCTCGCCGTGCGTGTCTTGACGAGCCAGTCTCCTCGCAGAGACCTACTCGAGAGCTTCTGGGCTTGGTCGCGCAAGCCCCCCGTTGTGGAAGCGCGCGGCATCATCAAGCAACACAAGGGGTGGCGGCGCGTGCTCCGAGTGCGGACTCGCGCGGGTGATTGGCGGCCGCTCCATTCCGTGCTGATGCCAGGAGACATCGTGCCTGGCGATGGGACGAGGGACGACGGCGCGACCGTCGATCTGACCTTCCACGCAGCAGACGCGGAGTTGCTCAGCAAACTCGGAGTGACCGACCTCCCCGAAGATGGCCGGGATCTGTCGGTGGAACTCGTATTTTGGCCGGTACTCAGTCAGTGTCGCAACGAGTTTCGCGCCCATCCCAACTTGGAGCACACACCGCAACATCGCCTCCTTAAATTTCGCTCGACAAGAGGTGTCGGTCCCGTCGGGGTTCTCGCAGCGCTCTCCGAGGAGGGCAGAGCGCTGTACACGGACGCGCTGCTGAGCTTGGATGCGTGTTTCCGTCCGTGGGTCATGCGACACGAGGTCGTGATCGCGTGCCGGTGCCCGGAATTCGAGTGCGATTCGCCGACGATTCGCGCAATCCGGCGGTACGGTCGAGTGAAGACTCCGGGTGGGATCATGCCGTTCACGGATGCGCTCGGGACGCGGCCTGCGAGCCCAGCGGCCCTGCACGTGCTGCTGCAGCATCCGAACGCGGAGCGGATCAGGGAGACTTTCGGTCTGATCGAACCGATCCCGGAGGTGTTTGGCGACGAAGAGCCAAGGTCGCTCACCGAAGTCTGGCCGGGGCTAAGTAGGCATCTCGAGCCGCGGCAGAGGGGATTCGCCCTGGTCCGCTGTAGTCAGGTTCGCGTCCTGGGAGAATCGACCGAGTGCAAGCTCTACGAGGGCACTGTCTATCTCGCCGACACCGACTCCGCCGGGATCGACACGCAGGATGAGTGTTGCTTGAGACTCGTCTTAGAAGAGCTACCGCTCGCGCTGTCCGATGATGACATTCGGGCGATTCTCGAGTACGTCACACCCGAGGAGATCGGGCGGCGACGGGAGCAGATCCAAGCTCTCGCGACCGATGAGGAGCGTCTGGTCGCCGCGGTCGGGGTCGAGGTGCTGCGCGACGGTTTGCCCGACTTTCTCCTGGCGGTCATGGAGCCCGACGGCGGTGAACTGACTACCGAGGAAGTGGCCCGAGCCGCGATTGCCGTCTACGGAACGGGAACGCTGCGGCACTTCCGAGCGCACTTGCAGGATCTCGCCCCACCGTCGAAGTGGGCGGGGTCGAGACCAGCGGTCGAGTTCGTCAGTTCGCTCGGATTCCCCGACTCCTGGGCGGGATCGCCAAGTCCGAGGTCTGATCCGTTCGTAGACGTCGACGGGCCGCGCTTGCTCCCTCCCCTCCACGACTACCAGCAGACGATCGTCGAGAATGTGCGGCGGATGATCCGGACAGACCCGGCGGAGGGCGGCAGGCGACGCGGCATGATCAGCCTGCCAACCGGCTCAGGGAAGACCCTGGTCGCAGTGCAGGCCATCGTCGAGGCCATCCGCGACGGGGAACTCGATGGTCGGGTGCTGTGGGTCGCTCACGGGAATGAACTCTGCGAACAGGCCGTCGAGGCGTGGCGGCAAGTGTGGTCGAACATCGGACCGAAGAACGTTACGCTTCGTGTCTCCCGACTGTGGGGTGGCCAGGAACCGCCGCGAGTCCCTAGTGCCCCGGATGCCTCACACGTCGTTGTGGCGACGATCCAGACGTTGAGATCGAGACCCGAGATCGCGGGCGAGCCGTATGGGTTCCGGGAGCGCACTGGTCTGGTCGTTTTCGACGAGGCGCATCGGGCGATCGTCCCGGAATACACAGAGGTCATGCGGCGAATCGGGCTCGAGCCACGCGACGGATCAACCGAGAAGCCAGTGCTCGGCCTCTCCGCTACTCCGTATCGCGGCTACAACGAGGAAGAGACCGCACGGCTCGCGAGACGCTTCGACGGCAACCGGCTCGATGCGGGGGCCTTCGAGCGGGACGATGCCCCATCCGTCGTGCGAGAGTTACAGCGAAGAGAGTTTCTCGCGCAGGCCGATTACGGGACCATCGACGGCGGCAGAATCGTCTTCGACGAGACCGATTTCGCGCTCATCCAGCGGTTCGTCGGCGACACAGCCGGCGAGCAAGCGTCGTTCGGCGCGATCGATCCGGGCGATCCGGACGCCTTGCGCCGGCTGCTGGCCTTCTTGCCTCCGGAGCTAGAGCGTCGTATTGCCGCCGATGCCGAGCGCACCCTACGGATCATCGACGGGTGCGCTGCGCTCCCCGACGACTGGCCAGTCCTCGTGTTCGCCACATCGGTGGAGCATGCGCAAACAGTGGCAGCGCTATTGACACTGCGCGGGATCAGCGCCCGGAGCGTTAGCGGTCGGACCGACAGGGCGGACCGTCACCAGGCGATCGAAGGATTCCGGCGCGGCGAGATCCGGGTGCTCGTGAACTACAACGTGCTCACGGAGGGATTTGACGCTCCGCAGACCCGCGCCATTGTCGTGGCTCGCCCCGTCTACAGCCCCAACCGCTACTTCCAGATGATCGGCCGGGGACTGAGGGGCCCGCTCAACGGCGGCGACGAACGCTGCCTCATCCTCAACGTCCAGGACAACTTCGGGCGTTTCGGGCGCAGCCTCGCCTTTCCCGAACTGGACTGGCTCTGGGGTAGCTGACACCGTCGACGGCGCAGTTGTACGCCGACGCCCTCGAGTGCTGGTCACACGAGAGGGCAGGAGCAAATCGGTCAGGACGACGCTGGTCATATGGGCCGACTACGAATTCGTGGCATACCGACTCACCAACCCACGACCGGCCGACGAAACACCGCTCCGGCGGCGCCGAACGGAGACGTTCCTAGTAGTACTTGTCGATGCCGCCGTAGCCGATCTGCCTGCCCTTCTCGGTGGCCGCCAAGAAGTTCCTGAGCCGGCTCTCGTACATCTCCGGGCGCTTCCTGGCGGCGTCGATGTATGCCACGCGGATCCGCTGGTAGGCAGGAGAGAAGCCCTCGAAGTTCTTCCACGCCTGTTCGTTCGCCCGGATGGCCTGCAGGATGTCCGCGGGAAACACGAACTCCTCGTTGAGGATGTCGCTGACGACCTCCGTCACCGTCGGGTGGAGCAGACCCTCGCCGGCCAGCCAACGAAGCCTCTCCTTGTTCGGCTGGGAGTAGCTGCTCCTCGGATTCCTCGGAGTGAAACGCTGGACGGAGTGCAGGCCGTCGAGCTTCTTGATGATGCTGTCTATCCATCCGAAGCACAGCGCCTCTTCCACGGCGTCGTTGTAGAGGATGCGAGGCTTGCCGGACGCCTTGTTGGGATAGATCAGCCATATCTCCGTGGCGGTCTCGAAGTTGGCCTCCAGCCACTCGCGCCACGGCTTCCTGTGGTGGACATAGAGCGTTTCTCCGATGTCCATGGGAACCCTTCGACGCGAGAGTGCTCGAGGTCAGCCGGATGCGTGGGCCCACCAGCGGCCGCGGTGGCGCTCCAATTCCAGGGCCATGCCGAAGCAGTCGCTCAGGTGCGAGTCCGTTAGCACGTCGGTGATGGGGCCCGCGGCGACCACCCGGCCCTCGCGCAGCAGCAGGACGCGGTCGAAACCCGTGGGGATCTCCTCGACGTGATGCGTGACTAGCACGGTCGGCGGCGTCGTGGGGTCGGCGCCGAGGGCGTCGAGGGTGCGCACCAACTCCTCCCGCCCGGCCAGGTCCAGGGCGGCGGTGGGTTCGTCGAGCAGGACCAGTCCCGGCTCGGTCATGAGGGTCCGGGCGATCTGCACGCGCTGGCGCTCGCCCGAGGACAGCAGGCCGAACTGCTGGGCGCCGAGGTGGCCACAGCCCATCCGGTCGAGCAGATCGGCGGCCCGTTGCCGGTCGGCGTCGTCGTAGCTGTGCCACCACGGCTCGAGAGCGCCGTGACGGGCCGTCATGACGGAGTCGAGAGCGCTGAGCGTCGGCCGGATGCGGTCCGAGAGCATCGCCGAGGCGTAGCCGACACGGTGGCGCATGCGGCGCACGTCAACCCGGCCCAGGCGCCGGCCCAGCACCTCGACGGTGCCCGTCGTGGGGTGGAGGTACAGGGCCGCCACCCGCAGCAGCGTCGACTTGCCCGCCCCGTTCGGTCCGAGCACCACCCACCGCTCCCCGGGCTCGACCGTCCAGTCCACCTCGGCGAGCAGCTCCCGGCGGTCGCGGACGACGCCGACTCCGGTCAGTCGCAGGGCCGGAGCGCTCTCGTCGGTCATCGCTCGACGCCGCCCGAGGCATGGGCCTCCCAGGTGGCGTACATGGCGGCGTAGAGCCCGCCCGCAGCCACGAGCTCGTCGTGGCTCCCGATCTCCGCGATCCGCCCATTGTCCACCACACAGATCCGGTCCGCGCGCATCGCGGTGGCCAGGCGGTGCGCCACGATGACCGCGGTGCGGCCCTCCAGCACGGCGTCCAGCGCTCGCTCCACCTGGGCCTCCGAACGCAGGTCCAGGTTGGAGGTGGCCTCGTCGAGTATCAGGACGCGTGGCCGCGCCAGGAACGCCCGGGCCAGCGCCAGCAATTGGCGCTCGCCCGCCGACAGTGAGGCGCCCCGCTCGTGGCACGGCGTGTCCAACCCGTCGGGGAGCGAGTCGATCAGCGAGTCCAGGCCGACCACCCGGCAGGCCTCGTCCACCTCGTCATCGGTGGCGTCGGGCCGCGCGAAGCGAATGTTCTCCCCGATGGTCCTGTTGAACAGGAACGGCTCCTGGGGCACCACCCCGAACTGGCGCCGCAGAGACTCCAGTTGCACCGTGCGGAGGTCCACGCCGTCGATGCTGACCGTGCCGTCATCCGGGTCGTAGAAGCGCACCGCAAGTTTGGCGATGGTGGACTTGCCGCCGCCGGTCGGTCCGACGATCGACAGGCTCCCGCCCGCGGGGACGTCCAGGTTCACGCCGCTCAGCACCTGCTCACCGGGCACGTAGGCGAACGACACGTCCTCGAAGGTGATCCGCCCCTCGATGGGGCCGAGCGCCACGGCATCGGGTGCCTCGGCCACGTCGGGCGGTTGTGCCAGCAGTTCCCGCAGCTTGGCGGTCGCCGACTGGCCCTGCTGGTAGGAGTTGTACAGCATGACGAGCTGGCCGATCGGCGCGAAGAACGCCGTCAGGTAGAGCGCGAAGGCGGTGAGGGTGCCGATCGAGAGGCGACCGTCCACCACCAGCCAGCCGCCGATCCCGAGCACGACGGCCTGACCGACGATCCCGATCCCCTCCGCCACCGATCCGTAGTAGGAGGAGATCCGCGCCGTGTAGACGTTGGCGTCCTCGTGGTCGGCCACCACCGCGGTGTGCTGTTCGATGTTGTGGCGCTGGCGGTTGTAGGCGGTGATGGTGCGGATTCCGGCGAGGCTCTCGGAGAGGTCGGCCAGCACGGCGGCGATGCGGTCCCTGACCCGGCTGTAGCCCCTCTCGGAGGCGCGGCGGAACCACAGCGACAGCACGAAGGTGGCCGGCACGACGATGCCGACGGTGAGGGCGGCGAGCGGGACGTGAAGGTAGAAGAGCACCCCGGTGATCGCCGCCAGGGTCAATCCCTGCACGACCATCATCACCAGCCCCTCCTGCAGCAGCATCGTCAGGGCCTCGACGTCAGTGGTCATGCGGGACATCAGCACGCCGGCCCGCGCGGAGGTGTAGAAGTTCAGCGACAGCCGCTGGAAGTGCGTGAACACCCGCACCCGCAGGTTGTACATGAGACGCTCCCCCAGGCGGCCTCCGAGCGCGGTGCGGGCGCGGCCGGCGACCACCTGGGCGAGGATCGTGCCGAAGTAGACGGCGACCACGATGCCCAGCAGGCCGAAGCGGTGCGCCACGACCCCCTCGTCGATGCCGACCTGGATGAGCAGCGGACCCGCCTGGGTGGCGAGGGCCTCGACGACGACGAGCGCCAGCACGGCCAGCACGCGGCGTCGATGGGGGCGGAGCATCGAGCGCAGCGTCAACGGCGGGGCATCGGGCGGGCGGTGCGAGAACTCCACCGCCGGCTCGGGATGCTCCGGCTCGGAGTCCAGGATGTCCGCCGCCCGGTCGATCATCTCGTCGGGGATGCCCGCGAACGGCAGCCCCGCCGCCGTGTTGGCCTGCGACGACGACGGACCCTGCGGCCCCGCCACGTAGGAACCTCCCATGAAGCTCACGGGAACGCGTCCTTCGCTCCGGGAAGGCCCACTCCAGGAAGGTCTCTGCCGGGCACGGTCGCTGCGGGCAGACTCCTCGCCGGTGCGCCGCCCGCCGGCCGCTGCGGTGCCTCGGCGGCCCGTGCCTCGGCATCGGCCAGCACCTGCACGTAGCGCTCGTCGGAGGCCATGAGCTCCGCATGCGTGCCCGTGGCGACGACCCTGCCGTCCTCGGTGAACACCACCCGGTCCGCCAGGCTGATCGTGGAGAGCCGGTGGGCGATGATCAGCGTGGTCCTGCCCGCCCGAGCCCGCCGCAACCCGGCGCCGATGGCCTCCTCCACGCCGGTGTCGACGGCGCTGACGGCGTCGTCGAGGATGAGCACGCCGGGCTCGGCCAGCAGGGCGCGGGCGAGTGCGATGCGCTGGCGCTGGCCGCCGGAGAGCGTGTAGCCGCGCTCGCCCACGACGGTGTCGTAGCCGTCGGGCAGTGCGGCGACGGTGTCGTGGATCTGCGCCAGCCTCGCCGCCCGCATCACCTCCTCGAGCGGCGCGCCGGGTCGACCGAAGGCGATGTTGTCGCGCAACGAGACCGAGAACAGGAACGGCTCGTCGAAGACCACCGCCACGGCCCCGCGGACCGACGCCGGATCGAGGCCGCGAACGTCATGGCCGTCGAGGCGTACCGTCCCACCGTCGGTGTCGTAGAACCGGGCGGCGAGTCGGGCCACCGTGGACTTGCCGCACCCGGTCGGACCCACCAGGGCCACGGTCTCGCCCGCCTCGATCCTCAGGTCGAAGCCGTCGAGCACCGGCCTGCGGGGACGCCCGTCGCCGCCGTCGTATCCGAAGACCACACCCTCGAACTCCAGGCTCCCGGCGGCACTGTCGAGGGTGGGCGCGCCCGGGGAGCCCGTGATCGCCGGCGGCGTGTCCAGCACCTGGTAGATCCGCTCGGCGGAGGCTGCGGCCCGCTGGCTCTGCATGATGATGAAGCCGAACATCCGGAACGGCAATTGCAGCATGATCGCATACGCGCTGAAGGCGAAGAGCGTGCCGACCGACACCTGCCCGTCGATGGCCAGCCAGCCCCCGTAGAGCAGGATCAGCCCCATGGCGATGCGGGGCAGCGCCTCCAGCAGCGGGTTGTAGCGGGCGCGTACGTCGACGCTGGTGGCCGACGCCCAGCGCAGCCGCCGGGCGGCGCGGGCGAGTCCGGCGATCTCGGACCGCTCGGCGGCGAAGGACTTGACGACCCGGGTGCCGTTCACGTTCTCGTCCACGGCACCCGCCACTTCGGCGCTGCGGCCCTGGATGATCCACGACAGCGGCAGGAACCTGTTGCGGTAGCGGTTCCCGAGTACCGCCACCACCGGCAGCATGGCGAGGGCGACGAAGGTGAGCGGCACGTGGATCGTCAGCATGAGGACGAACGCCAGCAAGAACGTGAGAATCGCCATGCCGAGCAGGGGAGCGAAGGCGAACAGGATCTGGATGGAGCGGATGTCGGTATTGGCGCGGGAGATGATGTCGCCCGAGTTGGTGCGGTCGTAGAACGAGAACGACAGGCGGCTGAGGTGGCGGTACAGGATCGTGCGCAGCTCGCTGTCGATGCGCAACGACAGCTTGAAGAGCACGTAGCGGTGCGCCCCGCCGGTGACGCCCCGGGCGACCGCCAGCACCACCAGAGCGACGACGAACGCCCGCAGCCGCTCGCCGGAGCCCTCGCCGGCGGCGTCGATCGCCCAGCGGGCGACGGCCGGCACCGCGACCTGCGTCGCCAGGGCGACGAGGCCGCTGGAGGCGCCGATCACGAGCAGCGACCGGTGCGCCGCCACGATCGGCCACAGGCGCCGCAGCCAGCCCTTCGACGTGTCGGGATCGATGTAGGCGGCGCTGGTGATGGGAGGGGATGCTACCGCCGGCCCTCCGCGGGACCGGTGTTCCGGCTCCGGTAGGCGCCGGTGTCCCGGCGGTAGGATGGCACGCGATCAGGGTCGCACTTGGACTTCTCGCCGTCGTCGCGTTGATCGGCGCCAATGCCTTCTTCGTGGCAGCCGAGTTCTCTGCCGTTTCGACCGAGCGCGGCCCTCTCGAGCAGGCGGCATCGAGCCCGCGCAAGTCGCGACGCCGTGCTGCTCAGAGCCTCCTTCGGGTGACCGAACGGCTCACGTTCCACCTGTCGGCTGCGCAGTTGGGCATCACGGTCACGTCCCTGCTGCTGGGCTGGGCGGCCGAACCGCTGATCGCGGAGCTGTTGCTGGGGGCCTTCGGGTCGGTGCTGAGCGAGTCCTCGGCTCACGCCGCGGCGGTGGCCGTGGCCCTGGCGCTGGCGACGGTGGTGCAACTCGTGACGGGGGAGCAGTTGCCGAAGATGCTGGCCATCTCGCGACCCCTGACCACGGGATTGCTGTGTGCCAGGCTGCTGCGCCTGTACGGGTACCTCACGTGGCCGTTCGTGACGCTGTTCAACGGCACCGCGGACCGGATCGTGCGCCTCGCCGGACTCGAACCCACAGGCGAACTCAGGTCGGTGCGGACGCTGCGGGAACTGGAGCACATCATCCGCTCGTCGGGGCGCAGCGGCGAGCTGGACCCCGAGGACGTGACGCTGCTGACTCGCTCGATCCGCTTCGGCGCCAAGACCGCCGCCGACGCCTTGGTGCCCCGTGTGGAGGTGATCACCGTCGGCGCCACCGACACGATGGCCGATCTGGTGGAGGCCACGGTCACCAGCGGTCACTCGCGCTTCCCCGTCGCCGACGCTGATCTGGACGACGTGCGGGGCGTGGTGCACATCAAGTCGGTGCACCGGGTCCCGCCCGCCGAGCGTCACACGGTCACCGTGGAGGAGGTGATGGCCGACGTGTGGGCGGTGCCCGAGAGCGCCGACCTGCGGAGCCTGCTGAGCGAGATGAGCCGCATGCGCCAGTCCCTGGCGGTCGTCGTGGACGAGCACGGCGGCACCGCGGGGATCATCACTGCCGAGGACATCGTGGAGGAGATCGTCGGGGAGATCGACGACGAGCACGACCCGATCGTCGAACTCACCCCGCCGGCCCCTCCGGGCGAATGGCTGCTGGCCGGCGACCTACGCGCCGACGGCGTCGAGGAGGCCTGCGGGCTTCGCACGCCCGACGGCCCGTATGAGACCCTCGCCGGGTTCGTGCTGTACCGGCTCGGGCGGATCCCGGTGGTCGGCGACTCGTTCTCCTGGGAGGGTTGGCGCTTCGAGGTCGCCGAGATGCTGCGACGGCGGATCGTGACCGTGCGGGTCGCCGAGACCGAGAGGCAGCGGCCGTGACCGTCCTGGCGCTGCTGGTGGCGGTGGTCCTGCTGGCGGGCAACGCTTTCTTCACCGCCGTGGAGTTCTCTCTCGTGGCGGCGTCGCGCAGCCGCCTGGAGGTGCTGGCCGAGTCCGGCAACCGGCGCGCCCGGGTGGCGGTGCGGGCAATGGGGGATCTGGGCATGCAGCTCGCCGGCGCGCAGCTCGGGCTGACGATGACCGCCCTCGGACTCGGATACGTGGTCGAGCCGGCTGTGGCGCGCCTGCTCGACGGTGTCCTCGGGGGGTTCGGCCACGGCGCCAGCGTGGCGGTGGCGATCGCCATCGTGGTCTTCGTCCACGTGCTGATCGGCGAGATGGTCCCGAAGAACGCCGCCCTGTGCAATCCCGAGGGCCTGGCCATGTGGCTGGCGCCGGTGCACCGGCTTTTCGTCGGGGCGTTCCGGCCGGTGATCCGGGCCCTCGAGTGGCTCGTGGCGGCGCTGTCTCGCCTGTGTGGGGTGGTCCCGGTGGATCGCACCTCCAGCGCCCGCACGCCCGCCGAGCTGTCCGAGCTGCTGGCCGAGTCGCGCACCGGTGGCCTGTTGAGCGAGTTCGAGCACACGCTGCTGGCCTCCGCGCTGGAACTGGGCGAGCGCCCGGTGGCGTCGATCATGGTGCCCCGGGAGCGGATCTGTGCCATCCCGCGGGCCGCCAGCGTGGCCGAGGCGGAGGCGACGGTGGTGGCCAGCGGGCACTCCCGGCTGCTGTTGGGCGATCCCGACCGTCCCGACGGGTTCGTGCACGCCAAGGACCTGCTGAGGGTCCCGCCCGAGCGCTGGTCCGAGGCAGTTCCCGGCGGTTGTGTCCGGCGAGCCCTCATGGTGCGGCGCGACCTGCCGCTGGAGGATCTGTTGCGGCTGATGCGCCGGCATCGCACTCACGTGGCGGTGGTGCGCGACGGCGCCGTTACGGTTGGACTCGTGACGCTCGAGGACGTGCTGGAGTTGCTCGTGGGCGACATCAGGGACGAGAGCGACGTTCTGTAGGGTCGAATGTGATGCCCCGGAAGTTGTTGTGGGCTCTGTTGGTCATCCTGCTGTTCGGCGTGAGTTCGGCGACCGTCGCTCAGAGCGAACTGGAGAGGACCCGCGAGGTCGTCGCCGCGTTGCAGGATGAGATCGACGGCTATCTCGCTCAGCTCATCGAGACCCAGAACCGGGCGGATGCCGCAGGGGCCCGCTACTGGGAGGCCGACCTGGCCCTCTACGAGATCTCCGCGGAGATCGCCACCCTGTCGGAGCGGGTGGCCGGCATCGACGCCCACGTGACCGATCTGCGGCAGCGGATGATCGAGATCGCCGTACAGCGCTATATCGACTCGACGACAGCGCCGTCGATCCTGGCCGGTGAGGACATCAACCGCCAGGCCGTCGTCGACGCCCTCGCCCGCTTCGTCCGGGAGGGGTCACTGGATGTCATCGACGACTACCGGCGAGCGCGCGACGACCTCCAGATCGCGCAGGCCCAGCTGGCCGAGCGCGCCCGCCACCAGGAGGAGTTGATCGCCCAGGCCGCGGTCGCCGCCGCCGAGGTGCAGGGGGAATTGAGCGCCATCGGCGACGTCTACCTGGAGATCGCGCCGCTCCTGTACGAGCAGGACAGGCTCCTCGACACGCTCGAGGAGACCGAGCGCCGCCGGATCGAGGAGGAACTACGGCGGCGGCGGGCGGAGGAGGCCCGGCGTTTGGAGGCGGCGCGGGCCGCCGCGGCCGTGGCCGCGGCGGGGGAGGTCGCGCGGCAGGAGGCCGCCAGGATCGCCGGGGAGGCGGTCGCCCAGGCTGCGGCGGAGCCGGGTGCCGGCGCGCTGCCACCCGTCAGACCCGGTGAACCCACCGATGGGGCGGCAGCGGCCGCGCCGGTGACGGATCTGCCCGTGTTGCAGGCGGCCAGCGGTTGGATATGCCCGCTCGCCGGACCGTTCAGCCACTTCGACGACTTCGGGGATCCCCGTCACTACGGCGGCTGGCACAAGGGCAACGACCTCATCGCGGCGGCCGGCACGCCGGTGCTGGCTGTCGAGAGCGGCCGCGTCGAGCACCGGGCCAATCGCATCGGTGGGAATTCGGCCTACCTCTTCGCCGACTCCGGCAACTACTACTACAACACCCACCTCTCGGCCTACGAGAACGTCGGCGCCGGCTGGGTGCCGGCGGGCGCCGTCATCGGCTACGTCGGCGACACCGGCAACGCGGCCGGATTGCCGCACCTGCACTTCGAGTACCACCTCGGCGGGCGCGGGAACCACATCAACCCCTACCCGATCGTGCGCGAGGCCTGCTTCTGAGCGACGCCCGATCCGCGGTTCCCTGAGCGTTCGGTGGAGTGCGGCCCGCGGGCGACCGCCATCGGGGCGCCGGCCGGGGATCCATCCGGTTGCGTCCGGGCCGGGTGCCGCGGAATCCGGACTAGGGGTCCAGCGTCTTGGCCATCAGGTCGGCGAATGCCCGCTGGGCCGCCGCCGTCGCCGCGCCGGGGCAGGCGGCGAGCGGCTCCCCGTCGACGGAGGAGATGGGGTGCACGTTGCGGGTCGTGGACGTCAAGAAGGCCTCGGTGGCCGCCCCGAGGGCGGCGAGCGGGAGGACCTCCTCGGTGGCGCCGGTGATCTCGAGCGCCAGCTCGCGGGTGACGCCGGCGAGGCACCCGGACGACAGCGGCGGCGTCACCAGCCGCCCACGGGACACGACGAAGACGTTGGTGCCCGTGCCCTCGCACAGCTCGCCCCGGGTGTTGGCGAAGATCGCCTCGCTTGCGCCGGCGGCATGCGCCCGATGCAGCGCCACGACGTTCTCGGCATAGGAGATGGTCTTGACGCCCGCTGCGGCGCCGCGCTCGTTGCGAGGCCACGGAACCGTGATCACCGCCACATCCGGCGACCACGGCGGGGCGTCCTCCGCGGCCACGATCACCGTCGCCGTCCCCGGGGGTCTCGCGGAATTGAACACGCCCGGTCCGCTCGTGACGGTGATCCGCAGCCGCCCCTCGGCGACGCCCGAGGCGGCCAGCACGCGGAGCGCTGCGCCACGCAACTCGCCGTACGCCGGCAGGTCCAGCCCGAGGGCCGACGCCGACCGAGCGAGCCGCCGCAGGTGGCGGCTCAGGGCGAACGCCTCCCCCGCGGTGACCCGCACCGTCTCGAACACCCCGTCGCCGACGAGCAGGCCGTGGTCACGCGGCGAGATGCGCGCCGCGGACTCCGGGAGGATCTCGCCGTTCAGCCAGACAACCGGCTCGCTCACGCGCGGCAGGCTAGCCGTGAGGGTCGGTTCGGTCGGAGCGGGATTCCCGATTCCCCGATGAGGCCGTCTGCGGCTCCGGGCGTTATCGCCGGCTCGCGGCGGTAGTGTGCCTTTCGCTATGGCGCGAGATTCCCGGATCCGCCGCTCCTCCCTGACCGACGCCGTGCGCAACGTCGAGCGCGCCGCGCGTACCGGTGGTGGAGGCCGCGGTGACAGGCTGAGCCGCATCCTGCGGCCGAGTTTCCCGGCGCTCGTGGTGCTGATCATCGCCGCGGGTGTGGCCCTCGTCGCGTTCGCCTATACGACGCGCGACGTGCAGGCCCGGCCGGTGCAGAACGAGGACCACTGGCACTCGCCCTATGCCCTGTGGGACTGCGCCGCAGGCGACGAGGGCGCGTTCCTGCCGCACTTCACGAGCACCGACGACGGTCTCGGCATCCACTCCCACGACGATGCGATCATCCACGTCCACCCGTACTTCGAGGCCGCCTCGGGCGAGAACGCCACGCTGGAGGACTTCATGACCGCGATGCGCGCGGAGATCTCCGACGACGCCATCACGCTCGACACCGGCGAGGTGCTCGGCGAGGACGTGACCTGCGGCGGCGAGCCGGCTGTCATCCAGGTGCATCGCTGGGAGTTCGCCAGCTCCGTCGACGAGGCGCCGGACGTTTTCACCGAGAACCTCGCCGACATCCGCTTCCGCAACAACGGCGAGGCGTGGGTGATCGCCCGGGCGCCCGAGGGGGCGGATCTCCCGCCGCCGGAGAGCATCGCCTGGCTCGGTCAGATCGATCCGTTCGCGCTCCGTGCCGGCGAGGAGTCGACGCCTCTGGTCACCGAGCCGGCAGGCGAGTGATCGACCGGTACCGGGGAATCGAGCCGACGGCGCCGGAGTGGCGCTGAGCGCACGTCACAGCGGCCCGGTGGAGCCTTCATGAGCGGCAGATCGGCCATCGTGCTCGCCGGTGGGTTGGGGACACGTCTCCGTCCCCTGACGGAGATGCGCCCGAAGCAGATGCTCCCGATCGTCGATCGCCCGATGATCGAGCACGTCGTCGGGAAGCTCGCAGCCGAAGGTGTCGACGACGTGGTCCTCTCGCTCGGCTACCGGCCCGACGCATTCGGCGCGGCGTACCCCTCGGGCCGCTGTCGCGGCGCCGCCCTCCGGTACGTCACCGAACCGGAGCCGCTCGGCACTGCCGGAGCGGTCCTGTTCGCGGCTCGCGAGGCAGCCGCCGGCAACGGGAACGCCCGCGGTGGGGATCCGTTCTCCGAGACGTTCTGGGCGCTCAACGGCGATGTGCTGACCGATGTCGCGCTGGGCGACCTGCTGGCGTTGCATCGCGCCCGCAACGCCGAGGCCACCATCCTGACCATCCCGATGGCCGATGCCTCGCGCTTCGGGATGGTGGAGGCCGACGACGCCGGGCGGGTTTCGCGCTTCGTCGAGAAGCCCCCGGCGGGTGACGCCACGAGTGGCTGGATAAACGCCGGTGTCTACGTTCTGGAGCCGTCGGTGCTCGCCCGGATCCCCAGCGGTCGGCCGGTCTCGATGGAGCGTGAGACCTTCCCCGCCGTGGCCGCCGACGGGGGCCTCTACGCCTTGCGCTCCGACGCCTACTGGATCGACGCCGGCACGCCGCGCTCCTACCTGCAGGCCAATGCGGATCTCGTGTCGGGGCGCCGCGAGGTCTCACTCGACGCCGTCAGTCCGCAGGCCGACGTCGCCCCCGGCGTCGAGGTGATCGGCAGCGTCGTGATGGAGCGGGCCACCGTCTCGCCAGGGGCGCGACTGGCCGGTTCGGTCGTGCTGCCCGGCGCGCGGATCGGCGCGGGCGCGGTGGTCGAGGACTCGGTCGTGGGATACGACTCGGTGATCGAGTCCGGGGCGCACGTGCTGGGATTCACCCTGATCGGTGACGGCGTCGTCGTCGAGGCCGGCCACGTGCTGCGGGGCAGTCGCCTCTCGGCCGGCCGGGTGAGCTGAGCCCCCGCGCGCCGCGGCCTCTCGATCAGCGGCCTCTCGCTCAGCGGAAGAGATCGTCGGCCGCCGGGCGCACCAGATCTCCGGCCACGCGGCCCTCGCCGAACCACGATTGCGGCACACCCCGGACGACGGCCACCGGGACGTCGCGGTCCTTGCCCATGACCAACTCCGCGGCGGCGGCGATCTCGTCCACGACGGCGACCTCGGTGACCTGCAACTCCCGCCCGCCGGCGTCGGAGGATCCGCGCAGGTCGAGGACGGGCAGGATGCCGGCGCAGCCGATGGCCACGTCGGTCAATCCGCGGCGCCACGGGCGGCCGAAGGTGTCCGAGACGATGACGCCCACGCGGTGGCCGCTGCGGGCCCGGATCCCGTCGCGGATGCGCCTCGCCGAGCGGTCGGGGTCGCGGGGTAGGAGAGCCGCCTGCCCGTCCGGGACGTTGGAGAAGTCCACGCCGGCGTTGGCGCACACGAATCCGTGGGCGGTCTCGGCGATGATGAGTTCGCCGCGACGGCGGAGGACGCGCACGGACTCGCTCTCGACGAGGCGCCTGCGCCCGTCGACGTCGCTGTGGCTGACGTCGACGAGACGACCCTCGGCCTTGGAGACGATCTTCTGGGTGACGACGACGACATCCCCGTCGAGCAACTCGGCCGCGGCGGCGATGTGTGCGGCAAGGTCGTCGCCGGGTTCGATCTCTCCGATCCCGCCCACGCCGGAGACCGACAGGCGGGCCGGGGTCGTGCTCACCGGTGCCCTCCGATCCGGGCACCGGCCGCCTGCAGCGCCGATCGCGTCAGGTCGGCCGCATGGGCCGGCGTGTGCATGATCGTCGGCGCCACGATGCACCGCATCCCCTCGGCCTCGACGGCGCCGGCGAGCGGCGCATCCGCCTCATCGACGATCAGCGCGGACGCCAGCGGTGCGTACAGGCGGGCCACACCGACGACGGACGCCTCGTGCCCCAGATCGGTCATCAGGCGGCCGGCCGGGCCCCGCAGGGCGGCGCCCGCCACGATCGGTGAGACGGCCACCGCCCGCTCCCGGCTCGCGACGACCGCTCGGTGCACCTCGCCCACGGCAAGGACGGGACCGATGGACACGATCGGGTTGGAGGGGGCGATGATCACAGCGGCGGCCTCGCGGATCGACGCGATCACACCCTCGGCGGGAGTCGCCTCGTCGGCGCCCGCGAATCGAACCGCGCTGACGGGCACGGCGTGACGTAGCCGGACGAAGTACTCCTGGAAGCCGATCTCTCCCTGCGGCGCGCCGCCGGGCTCGTCCGCTCCGGGCGCGACGGTGACCCGCGTCCGCAGCGTGTCGTCGGTGACGGGCAGGAGCTGGATCTCGACTCCCCAGCGCGCCGCCAGTTCGGCGGTGACCACCGACAGCGGCGCGCCCTCGGACAGGCGTTGCGTCCGGTAGAGGTGTGTTCCGAGGTCACGGTCGCCGAGCCCGAACCAACTCTCGCCGCCGAGCCGGCGCAGCGTCTCCAGGGCGTGCCAGGTCTCGTCGCGAAGTCCCCAGCCCGTCTCGGGGTTCAGCTCGCCGGCGAGGCAGTACATGATCGTGTCGAGGTCGGGGCTGATGTGCAGCCCACCCAGCACGATGTCGTCGCCGCAGTTCACCACCGCGGTCACGCTCGAAGCTGGGCAGACCTCGACGAGTCCCTGCAATAGCCGGGCCGCGCCGTATCCGCCGGCGAGAACCGTGACGTGCGGGGCCGGCCCGTCTCGTCGCGACATGGCAGTCCTGTCCGATGCGCCGGGGATACTCTCGAACCCTAGTGGACCCGTCGCACGGCACTGCTGTGTCACCCGAGCGCCTCGGCAGAATCGGCCCGGCCGTACGCGCCATCGTCGTCGCGCACGAGCCCGGGGACTGGTTCGCCGAGAGTCTCGCCTCGCTGCGAGACCAGGACTACTCGTCGTTGTCGGTGACCGTCGTGGACGTCTCGGAGCGCCACGACGCCGACGACGGCTCGCTCGGCGTCGTCGAGCAGGTCGCCGAGGTGCTGCCGGATGCGACGGTCATGACCGTACCCGGCAACCCCGGCTTCGCTCCCGCCGTGAACGCGGCGGCGCGCATGTTCATGGGAGGTGACCGGCTCACCGCGAGCCCGCCGGACGGCGAGTCGCCCGACCGCACCGGACCGGGCGATCCCACCGGGGAGATCGAGAGGATCGAGGAGCGGCCATCAGCGCTCGCCGACGGTGCGGCGTTCTTCCTGATCTGTCATGACGACGTGGCCCTCGCCCCCGACGCGGTGACGCGCCTGGTGGACGAGGCGGTCGCGCGGCGGGCGGCCGTGGTCGGCCCGAAGATCGTGGACTGGGACGCGCCCGGATTCCTGCAATGCGTCGGGCTCTCGTCGGATCGGATGGGGGTTCCGGTGCCTCTGGTGGCCGAGGGCGAGTACGACCAGGGCCAGCACGACGACGTCGTCGAGGTGCTGGCGGTCCCGAGTGCCTGCATGCTGATCCGCACCGAGGTCTTCGACCGGCTCGGCGGCTTCGACGGGGCGATGACCTATCACGGCGAGGACCTGGATCTCGGGCGACGCGTCAACCTCAGTGGGGAGACCGTCCTGGTGGTGCCGGCGGCGACGGTCCGCCATCGCGGCAGGCTCATCGAGCGCCGGCCGCGCCGCGACCGCGAGATGCTCGCCTACCGGCACCAGTTGCGGTCGGTGCTCGTGTGCTGTGACGGCCCGCGACTCCCTGGTGAGGTGCTGGCAACGCTTGGACTCACGTTGATGGAGGCGGCGCTGGCACTGTTGACCGCGCACTTCAAGCGCGCCGCTGCTCTCCTGGGGGCCTGGTGGTGGAACCTGCTCGGGCTGTCGGAGATCCTGGGCCGGCGCCAGCGGGTCGCTCACTCGCCGGGCCACGAGCGGGTGGCTCGCCTGACGCGCCGGCGGTATGTGTCGCTGGTGCGGTTCACAGACCGTCTGGTGCGCGGCGATGCATCCGTCGAGACGACCGGCGCGCTCTGGGGTCGCCGCCGGCGCCTGGCTGACGCCATGCGGAGCACCTCGATGCGGACCGGTGCGGTCGCGTGGATCCTGATCATGGCGGTGTTCATGTTCGGAAGCCGCCATCTGCTGACCCGGGGTGTCCCGGTGTTCGGCGAGATCATGTTGATAGGGGAGTCCCCGGGGGATCTGTTCCGATCCTGGTTCAGCGGCTGGCGGGAGGCCGGTCTGGGATCGCAGGGGCCGGCCCCCACCGCCTACGGCGTCCTCGCCGTGGCATCGTCGGTGCTGCTCGGGGCGATGGGGATGACCCGAACCGTTCTGTTGCTGGGGCTCGTGCCGTTCGGGGCCGTCGGGCTCTGGCGCCTGCTGGCGCCGATCGGCAGCCGGCGGGTGCAGATCGTGGGGCTGGCGGCCTTCGTCGCCATGCCGCTGCCGTACAACGCGCTGGCCAACGGAGTCTGGAGCGCCCTGGCCGTCTATGGCGTGCTGCCCTGGATCTGCCTGTGGCTCGCCCGGGTGGTCGGGTCGCCGACGCTCACCGAAGCCAGGCCGGCAGGAGGTTTCTGGCTCCCGCTGGTGATGGTGGGAGCCCTCGTCGCCCTGGTCGGCGCATTCGTACCGCTGGCCCCGGTGGTGTTCCTGATGCTGGTTGTGGCGGTGGTTGCCGGCGGTTTCCTCGCCGGCGACGCGCGCCGGCTGATTCGCCTGGCGGGCGTGGCCGTCGGGGGTCTGGTTCTAGGATGGCTGCTCAACTGGCCGGCGGCGCCCTCCTCGCCGGGGGAACTGTTCGGTGCCGGCGGGGCGCGTCCCGACGCCGGGGGCGATCTCACCGCCGCGGAGATGCTGCGTTTCGCAACGGGCTCGGCGATCGGCGGTCGGCTCGTCTGGGGTCTCTTGGCGGCCGGAGCGCTGGCTCTCGTGCTGGCACGCGGGAGCCGGTTCGTCTGGGCGGTGCGGGGCTGGAGCCTGCTGGTCATGTCGGTGCTTCTGGCACTCGCGGCCGAGCATGGCTGGAGTCGCTGGAACCTGCCCCGCCCGGAGGTCCTCCTGGCGCCCGGGGCGTTCGGCCTCGCGCTCGTCATCGCGCTGGGAGCCGGTGGCGCTCCCCGGCGGCGTGGGGTGAGGACCGGACGCCGGCGGCTTCTCGCCGGTGCCGGCCTCGTCGCCCTGGTGGCGGGCACCGTCCCGATGCTTGCGCTGAGTCTCGACGGCCAGTGGGGCATGCCACGAGGCGATCTCACGACCCCGCTGGCGGTCGTGGAGGAGGAGTCGCGGCTGGGGGCGTTCCGGATCCTCTGGGTGGGCCATCCCGACGTTCTCCCGCTCGGCGGGTGGGAACTCGACGATCGGCTCGTCTTTGCCACGTCGGTGTCGGTGCCTCCCGACGTGGGTCTCCGATGGCCGGGAGAGGAGCCACCGGCGTCGGCCGGGCTGCGGGCCGCCTGGGATGAGGCGATGTCGGGCAGGACGGACAGGATGGGCGCAGGCCTGGCCCCGCTCGGCGTGCGCTACGTGATCGTGATGGACCGGATCGCCCCGGAGCCGTTCGGAGACCTCGTCGAGCCGGTGCACGAGGCGATACATGACCGCCTCGGCGCGCAGTTCGATCTCGAACGTCGGGAGTCCCGCGGCGGGGTTGCCGTGTACCGCAACATCGCGTGGCGGCCGACGCGGACGCTCCTGGAGGGGACCGGCGAGGTGACGCCGCCGCGGATCGCCGCGGCAGCGAACCTGGCGTTGCCGGATTTCGACGCGCCGACGACCGCCCGCGGGGAGGTGCCGGCCGGCTCCACGCTGTATCTGGCCGACGCCTCCGATGGCTGGTACCTCCGTGTGAACGGGGCGCGGGTCTCCCCCGAGCCGGCGCTGGGATGGGCGCAGAGCTTCCCGACAGGGGCCGGCGGAACGGCCGTGCTCCGCCACGAGCGGGTTGCCGGGAACGTGAGCCGCACCGTGCTGTGGGCGCTCGTCCTGGTCGTGACGCCGCTGGCGATGCTGCGCCGCCGGTCGACGGAGACGCCGGTCGAGCCCGCGGCGGATCCCACTGAGGACATCGCCGCCGCCATCCTGGCGCGCCGCGACGAGGACGGCTGACATGCGCTGGCCGGCGATCCTCGCCCTCGCCGTCGCGGTGGCGGCGCTCGTCGTCGCCGATCGGCTGGCGCCCGAGGCGGACCCGCCGGCGCCGGCGCCGATCGCAGGGGTCGCCAGAGCGGGCTACGCCGCCGCCGGCGAGCAGCCGGAGACGTGGTTCTGCGCCGGCGCCGCCGGCGGCGCGGGAGGCTCGCGGCAGGAGGTCGTCGTCGTCAACACGACCGCGCGCGAGTTGCGCGGCAGCATGCGGCTCTTCCCCGCCGTTCCGTTGGGTGGGCAGTCTCAACAGTGGCCGGCGGCCCGCGTCGACGTGGCCGTGGGCGCCTACTCTCGCCTCGCCGTCGATCCGGTCGCGACGGTGGCGCAGGCTGCGCCCGACCTTGCCGTCTTCGCCGAGGTGTTCGTCGCCGCGGAGATCCTGCTGGATGCCGCCGGGGGTGTCGTGCTGCAGAGCTCCGCCGTCGAGGGTGAGGCCGACCTGAGCCCCTGCACCACGGCGACGTCGCCGGTCTGGCACTTCGCCTCGATGAGTACGAGGCGCGACGCGCGGGTTCGCCTCTCTCTGCTGAACCCCTTCACCGATGACGCCGTCGTGGATCTGGTGTTCGTCACCGATGACGGGCGCCGGGAGCCCGTGGCGTACCAGGGACTCGTGGTGCCGGCGAATGCCCTGACGGTTCTCGACCTCGGTGCCGAGGTGACGCGCCGGGACCAGGCGTCGTTCTCCGTCACGGCGCGCAGCGGGAACGTGGTCGCCGCGCGGTTGCAGACGTTCAACGGCGATCTGGGGATCGCCGGTGTGGTTCTGGAAGCCGGATCGCCGCGAGCCGGCGAAGCGTGGCTCTTCCCGCTCGGGGTGACGGGCGCCGACGCCGGGGCGACGAACTCGTTCGTGCTCTACAACCCGGGTGCCGCCGAGGCGAGGGTGGACGTGGCGGCTGAACTCGACGCATCACTCCGCTCGCGGGGTCTCCCCCCGTTCGAGTTCACGATCCCGGCGGGACAGCGTGTCGAGTTGACGTTCAGGGGCAGCGGCAGCCCGGACGGGGCCGCCCATCCATCGTCGGCGACCTATGCCGTGGACGCCGCGACACGGCTGATCTCCAGCGAGAAGTACTGGGTGAGTGTCCGGTCGTTCAACGGTGCCGGTGTCGTGGCCGAGCGCCTGCGGACCGCGCCGGCGGATTCGGTGGCCCCGGGGGTGTCCGCGATCGCCGGACGGGCGGAGGCCTCGCGCCGCGGTCTGCTGGTGTGGCCCACCGAGACCGAGACGCCGGGATCGGTGGCGATCGTCAACCCGTCCCTCGAAACGATCAGCCGCGTGACGATCGAGGTGCTCGCCGCCGGCGGCTGGCAGCCCCTGGCGGGACTCGGCGAACTCGAGATCCGGCCCCGGCAGCGCCTGCTGGCGGACGTCGCTCTGGATGCCACGGCGCTGGCGCTGCGCTTCAGCGCCAGCGAGCCCGTGGCGGCGTCGTACGCCCGGGCGGGCCGCCCCGGCGCGGTCGAGGCCATCGTCGAGCGTGAGACCGTGGTGGAAGTCGACACGCTGGTCTTCTGACGCTTCGGGGTCCGGCGGGAATCCGCGACGCGGACCCGCCGGTCGACCCGAGGACATCCCGAGGACATCCCGCGCGGAGTGACCGGAGTGACTAGTTTTCGTGGCGGCGGCCTCGCAGGCGCCCGTTTTGCCGGGCCGTCCGCACGAACCCGACCGCACCGGGAGGACCGCCAATGACCTCGTATCCCAAGCTCTTCAGCGAATGGCAGGTCCGCCACACGACGGTCCCGAACCGCGTCGTCTTCGCCCCGACCTGCCCGACGTGGGTGGCCGACCCGCTCGAGGGAATCTTCACCGATCAGGCGGTGGCCTACTACGAGGAGCGCGCCCGCTCGGGTCTCGGCATGATCATCATCGGCGGGACGATCATCCACCGCGAGGCGCTGTATTCCGAGTTGAACTTCCCCGGCCTCTGGACCGACGATCAGATCGAGGGTCTCGCCCGGGTGGCCGAGGCCGTGCAGCGCCACGGCACCCGGCTGGTCACCCAACTGCTGCACCCGGGCCTGCGCGCCATGAACGTCGTCAACAAGGATCCCGCCTACGACCACGACGCCGAGTGGTGGCACGTGGCGCCCAGCCAGGTGCCGCCGGGGGAGTATCCCAACGCCCCCATGCCCAAGGAGATCGAGGAACACGAGATCGCTGAGATGATCGAGGCCTACGGCAGCGCTGCCCGGCGGGCGTTCGAGGCCGGGCTGGACGGCGTCGAGTTCCACATGGCGCACGGCTACCTGCCGTGGCAGTTCCTCTCGCCGCTGTACAACCACCGCACCGACGGGTGGGGCGGCTCGTACGAGAACCGCCTGCGCTTCTCGCTGGAGGCCCTTGCGAGCATCCGTGCGGCCGCCGGCGACGAGGGGATCGTGGGCTACCGCATCAACTCCGCCTCGTTCTGGCCCGGCGACCTGGAGATGGACGACGTCAAGCAGATCGTGGTCGACCTCGATGAGCGGTCCGACGTGGACTACGTGAACATCTCCGCGGGCGTCCACCACTCGTTCATCCACACCCCGATGACCTATGAGCCCGGCTGGGAACGGGGCTACACGAAGGCCGTCAAGGAGGTCACCGACACGCCGGTCCTGCTCGTGGGGCGGATCACCAATCCCGGAATCGCCGAGGAGATCCTCCAGGCCGACGAGGCCGACGCCATCCTGCTGGCCCGCCAGCTGTTCGCCGACGAGCACTGGGTGCAGAAGGTCCGCGAGGGCCGCGAAGAGGACATCCGCCGCTGCGTGGCGGCGAACTACTGCTGGCGCAGCGTCATCACCGGGGGGCGGGTGCAGTGCGTCTACAACCCCGTCGTGGGCCGCGAGCGCGAGTGGGGGGAGGGCAGCCTCACCGCGGTGCCCGCCGGCCGCAAGGCGCTGGTCATCGGCGGTGGCCCCGCCGGCCTCGAGTACGCCCGGATCGCCGCGGCGCGCGGCCATGAGGTCGTCGTGGTCGAGCGCGAGGACGAGACGGGTGGGCACGTCCGCTGGCACGCCCAACTCCCGAAGCGTTCGGAGTACGGCCAGATCGCCGTCTGGCTCGCTGCCCAGGCCCGGGGCAACGGCGCCGTCATCCGGACGGGCGAGAACGTCGATGCGGGCAATCTCGACGCGCTGCTCGCCGCCGAGCAGCCGGACCACGTCGTGGTCGCCACCGGCTCGCACTACCGGCGTGACGGCTGGCAGGGCCAGACGGCGCAGCCGCTGCCCGGCTGGGAGACCGGGAACTGCGTGAGCTGGGTGGACGTGGCCATGGGTGCCGTCGAGCCGTCGGGTTCGGTGATCGTCATCGATGACCTGCAGGACGCCATGGCCCCGCTGACGGCCGTCAAGGTGGCCAACGCCGGTTGTGACACCAAGCTCGTGACGCGCTGGCCGATGATCGGCATGGAGACGATCCCGGAGGTGTACTACCTCTGGGTGCGCCAGCACCTCTACGAGGCGGGGGTCGAGCTACTGCCGGACCTCTTCGTCAAGGAGATCCGCGGTGCAGAGGTGGAGTTCCTCAACGTCTACGTCGAGACGATGACGCAGACGATGCCCGCCGACTGGATCGTGATGGCGACGGGTCGGCAGTCGGACAACGACCTGTACCACGAGGTGCGCGGGCGCGGGGCGAGTGTGGAGATGATCGGCGACGCCATCGCCCCGCGGACCACCTACGAGGCCGTCTACGAGGGACACCGCGCCGCCCGCAAACTCTGAGTCGCCCGCCCCCGCCGCTCATTCCGGCGATGGCCGGAATCCATCGGCGGTGACCACGCGGCGGACCGAGGTGATATCGGCCGCCGTCGGGGGCCCCAGGATCCACGCCAGCACCGCTCCGGTGGTGTCTGCAACGAGTGTGAGGGGCACGGTGTCCACGCCGTAGAACCGGTGCACGTCGCGGTGGTTCGCCGTGTCCACTTCGACCAGGCCCACGTCGGGTCCGGTGAGCGACCGCAGCCGCTCCAGGGTCGATGAGCAACTCCGGCAGGCGCTGTCGGTGAAGGTGGCGATGAGCCAGGGTGTTCCGGCGTCGCCCAGCCCCGCCTGCTCGAAGGCCGCCCGGTCGATCACCTCGGGGATGGCTGATGTGGCGAGCACGCCGCGCCAGCGCCCGCGTCTCCGTGAGGCCACGATCGCCACGAGGCACGCCACCGCCCCGAGGATCAGTGCCAGGGGAGCGGTGCGCACCGGTTGAGGGTGCCGGGATCCGGCTCAGACCGCGGGGTCGTCCAGGCTCGTGGCGGCCGCGACCGCGCTGGGGGCGGTCACCGAACCGTTCGTGCGAGCCACCTCCACGAGCCGCTGCACTTCGCTGCCGGCGATCGTCTCGTGCTCCAGCAGGGCTTGCGCGACGAGGTCGAGGGCGTCGCGGTGCTGGGTGAGCAGCACCCGGCACCGCTGCTCCTGATTCCGGAGGATCCGCTCAACCTCCTCGTCGATGAGGCGCGCCGTCTCGTCGCTGTACTCCCGGGCGCTGACGATCTCCTCGCCCAGGAAGACCTCGCCGTGCGCACCCCAGGCCATGGGGCCGAGGCGGTCGCTCATACCCCATTCGCGCACCATCTTGCGGGCCAGTTGGGTGGCGCCCACGAGGTCGTCGTTGGCGCCTGTGGAGATCTCGCCGAAGACGAGTTCCTCGGCGGTGCGTCCGCCCAGCCGCACAACCAGGGAGTCCTCGATGTAGTTCTGGCGGTAGATGTGCCGTTCCTGTTCCGGCAGCTGCATCGTCACGCCGAGCGCCATCCCGCTGGGGATGACCGTCACCTTGTGCAGCGGATCCGCGTTGGGGAGTGTGGCGGCGCAGACGGCGTGACCTGCCTCGTGATACGCGACGGCGGTCTTCTCCTCGTCCGCGAGCGCCAGGGAGTCGCGCTTCTGCCCGATCAACACCCGGTCGCGGGCCTGCTCGAAGTGGGCCATGCCGATGGTCTCCTCGCCGGCGCGTACCGCCGCCAGCGCCGCCTCGTTCACCACGTTGGACAGGTCGGCGCCGCTCATCCCCGGCGTTCCACGGGCGATGACGGAGAGATCCAGCCCGTCGTCGAGCCGCTTGCCCTTGACGTGCACCTCCAGGATCTTGACCCTGTCGTCCAACTCGGGGAGGGGCACCACGACCTGGCGGTCGAAACGGCCGGGACGCAGGAGCGCGGGATCGAGAATGTCCGGCCGGTTGGTGGCGGCCATCATGACGATTCCCTCGGTGGCCTCGAACCCGTCCATCTCCGAGAGCATCTGGTTCAGCGTCTGTTCCCGCTCGTCGTGGCCGCCGCCGAGTCCTGCGCCCCGCTTGCGGCCGATTGAGTCGATCTCATCGATGAAGATGATGGCGCTGCCCATCTTGCGTGCGGAGCTGAACAGGTCCCGCACCCGGCTGGCTCCGACCCCCACGAACATCTCCATGAAGTCCGAACCGGTGACCGAGAGGAAGGGCACCCCGGCCTCGCCGGCCACGGCGCGTGCGATGAGCGTCTTGCCGGTGCCCGGCGGGCCGACCAGCAGGATGCCCTTGGGGATGCGGGCACCGATGCGGGCGAACTTCTCGGGCTCGCGCAGGAAGTGCACCACCTCGGTGATTTCCCGCTTCACGCCCTCGTAGCCGGCCACGTCGTCGAACGTGGTTGCGGGCCGCTCGGTCGAGTACGTCTTGGCCCGGGACCTGCCGATGGACATGATGCCGCTCATCTGCCCCTGGGCGCGCCGTTGCATCCACCAGAAGAACAGGATCAGCAGGCCCACCGGGAGCAGCAGCGGCAGCAGGGTCCCCCAGATGCTCGAGGACGGCCTCGTGAACTCGACTCCGGCGCCGAGGCGATCGCGAAGCAGCGCGTAGTCCTCGGGCGGGAGTTCGGTCGGGCCGGTCGTGGTGAACAT